>NZ_FNEY01000001.1 GCF_900100305.1 Paracidovorax citrulli
CCGGATGCATCGAAGAGCACCGCGCGCTCATCCTGCAGTACCAACCGCAGTTCCAGCGGCAGCTTCCACCCATACCCCAGCAGCCCGCACGCCGCGCCATGCTCCGCGTTCACATAGCTGCTGTACACCCGCTGCCACGCCAGCGGCAATGGCCCGGGCAGCGCGAAGTCCAGTTCATCGCCCCCCGTGAGCACCTTCGCGCCCAGCGCCGGGTTCACCGGGTTGCCCACCGCCATGCCCCCGGGGCACACCGAGCACGCCACGCCTCCCGCCGAGCCGATCAGCACCGTCGCCGAGCCCTGGACGATCGGGCCGCCTTTTTTCGTCAAGTCGCCCTGGCGGGCGGCGGGTTTGCCGCTCATGGTTATACCCCTCGTCAGTTATCTTTATAGAGCGCAACCTCCCGGGTTGCGGCTGAGTTCATTTCGAACGGCCGGGATCATAAATTTCTCTAATTGATCAAAAAGTTGCGCCGGGTAACTTTTGTTCCCGAAGGTTGATGGGTTGCGTCTGTACAAACACGCATGAGGCGCTGATCGGGCGGCTCCCCACCGCTCCCGGATAATGCGCAGCGATCCCCACGTCCTCCGCGGAGCCCCACGGCCATGCTGCGCTTCTTCCTCATCTTCCTCACCCTCCAGCTCACCCTGTTCGGCATCAACATGCTCAACTGGGTGCAGGAGCACCTGGTGCTGCCGTGGACGGCGCTGCTCGCGCGCATCTGCGCGACGATGGTGATGTGGTTCGACAGCTCGGCCGCGGCGGCGGGCAAGGTGCTCTGGAACCACCAGACGGGCTTCGGCGTGTCGATCGAGGCGGGCTGCAACGGGATCGAGGCCTGCATCGTGCTGTTCGCGGCGGTGATGGCCTTCCCCTCGACCTGGCGGCACAAGCTGGTCGGGCTGGCGGCGGGCTTCGTGGCGGTGCAGGCGCTCAACATCGTGCGGGTGATCAGCCTGTTCTACCTGGGCCAGTGGAGCACGTCGGTGTTCAATTTCGCGCACGAGTACCTCTGGCAGGCGTTGATCATGGTGGACGTGCTCATCGTCTGGCTGCTGTGGGTGCGCGCGGGCAGCAGGCCGTCGTCCGCCGGTTCCCCGCCCGGCCCGGGCGCGCCGCCGGCCACGCCCCCGGCCGCGGCCCTGGCCTGAAGCCTCGCGACCGCGATGCGCCGCGCCGCCAGCCTGAAGGCCTTCGTCATCGGCCTCTTCATCGGGGTCGTGCTGCTCACGCTCGCGTGGACGCGGGTGTCGCCCTGGACGTCCTACCCCGTCGGCCTGGTGGCCGGGGCGGCGCTGGAGCGCACCGCGTCCGGCTGGGTGCGCGAGGCGCGCCTCGCCCCGGGGCGGCTGGAGGTGGATACCTCGGTGGCCATCGCCACGCCGCAGACGGGCAACCAGCCGGTGGAGATCACCCTCGAATCCGATCCGGGCCGCTACGCCTACGGGCTGCCGATCTTCCTGGCGCTGCTGCTGGCCGCGCGCGGGCCCGGCCGCACGGTGCGGGCGCTGGCCGGCTACGCGCTGCTGCTGCCGCTGCAGGCCTTCAGCCTCTGCATGCAACTGCTGATGCAACTGCTGCTGACGGCGCAGTTCGACGTGCGCACGCTGCGCGTGGCGCAGTGGCAGATGGAGGCCCTGGTCTATGGCTACCAGCTGGGATCGCTGGTGGTGCCGACGCTGGCGCCGATCGTGATCTGGCTCTGGCTGGACCGGGCGTTCGTGAACGAGGTGGTGATCGGTGCCTGGCGGCGGTCCATGGCCGCCCGCGCCGGGGTTCCCGCGCAGGCCGGGGCTCCCGCGCAGGAGCCGACGGCCGCGCCGGACGCCGATGGGGTGCCCGGCGCGGGCGCGGCGGCGCCGGCTTCTCCCGACCCGGCCGCAGAGGCTCCCGCGGCCGGCGTTCCGGTTCCGCCGGAGCGCTCCGTCGGCGGTATTCCGGTGTCTTCCAGCGCCTCGGCGGGCCTGCCCCCGCGCCGGCCCCTGCGCTGACCTTCCTGCCCGGCAGTGTGGCGGCCGAGTCACACCGGGGGCAGGCCGACACGGCCGCGCCGCCGGGCGCTGCCAGAATGCCGGCCCATGCGTAGCTTCCTGCCCCTGTCCGTTACCGCGCCGACCCGTTTCCGCGTTCCTTTCCTGACCGCCGCCTTGCTGGCGATTCCTGCCACCGGGGCCTGGGCTGCGTCTCCGGACGGCTCCCCCATCGCTGCGCCCGCGACCGCCGCGGCGGACGGCGACGCTCCGCCCGAGCCCCGCGTGGCCCTGCACGCCCAGACCACCTACGTCTGGCAGCGCAAGCCGGCCTTCGACGCGGCCTACACCGGCCCGAACAGCCTGGTGCCCACGCGCGAGCGCTCCTACTCCTTCACCGCCACGGCCGACCTGGCGGTGCGGCCCTGGGAAGGGGGGCAACTGCACTTCAATCCGGAGGCCGCCCGGGGCGTGCCGCTGTCCCACCTCGCGGGCGCGGGCGGGCTCTCCAACGGCGAGCTGGCGCGCTCTTCCGGGTCACAGCTCAAGGCCTACCGGGCGCGGCTCTTCTGGCTGCAGCGCTGGAATGCGGGCGGCGAGACGGAGAAGATCGACGCGGATTTCAACGAAATGGGCGGCACGGCCACCGCGCGGCGCTGGACGCTGGTGCTGGGCAACGTCTCCCTGCTGGACTATTTCGATCCGAACCCTTATGCCAAGGATCCGCGCGAGCAGTTCTTCAACTGGTCGTTCCTGGCGCCGGGGCCGTGGGACTACGCCGCCGATGCGCGCGGCTACACCTGGGCCGGCATCCTCGAATACCGCACGCCGCAGTGGGCCGTGCGCGGCGGCCGGGGGCTGCAGCCGCGCGAATCCAACGGACCGAAGCTCGACCGCGCCTGGCAGCGCCGTTACGGCGACCAGATCGAGGCCGAATCCGACCTGCCCGTGGCCCTGCCGGCGGGCCCGCTGCGCGGTCGCGTGCTGTGGTTCCGCAACCGGGCGGTGATGGGCGCGTTCGACGATGCGGTGGCGCTGGGGCAGGCCGCCGGCACGGTGCCGGACGTGGGCGCGGTGCGCCGGCTGCAGACCAAGACCGGCTGGGCCGTGACCCTGGAGGCGCCGCTGGGCGAGGATGCCGGCGTGTTCGTGCGCGCGGGCCGCAGCGGCGGGCGGCAGGAGACGTTCGCGTTCACCGAGATCGACCGGCAACTGTCGGTGGGCGGCCAGTGGTCCGGCGCGGCCTGGGGCCGGCCTGCGGACCGCATGGGCGCGGCCCTGGCGGTGAATGGATTGTCGGGTGGCCACCGCGATTACCTGGCGGCCGGCGGGCAGGGCGCGTTCCTGGGCGACGGCGCGCTGAACTACGGCCGCGAGCGGGTGTGGGAGGTGTATTACCGCGCCGTGATGCCGCCGGTGCCAACGGCCGCCGGTGCGCTGCATTCGGCGGTGTCGCTGGGCGCGCAGCGCATCCGGAATCCGGGCTACAACCGCGACCGCGGGCCGGTGGATATTGTCTCGGTGCGCCTGCACGCGGAGTTCTGAGCGCTCCGGCGCATGGCGCTCAGGCCGTGGCGCCGGTCTGCGGGGAGCGGGCCTGCAGCGCGTGGCCCTGCAGTTGCGCCAGGCCGTCGCGAAGGGCTTCGCGCACGGCGTCCAGCAGAACGGCGGGCGGCGCATGCCCGTCGCCCGCGGCCAGTGACCGCACCGCTTCCTCTTCCAGCAGGCGCGTGAGGGCGTCCAGGCGCAGCAGCCCGAAGCTGCTGGCCGTTCCGCCCCAGCCGTGCGCTTCCTCCCGCAGCGCCGGCCAGTCGCGGTCCTCCCAGGCCTGGCCGAGCCGGCGCATCCGCGCATCGCCATCCCGGGCGAAGCGTTCGCGCAGCGCGTCGAGGTGGCCGGGCGCGAGCAGTCCCGCCAGTTCCTCCAGCGGCGCGGCATCGAAGGTGGGCAGGGCCAGGACCTCCTGCAGGCCGCGGCCTGCTTGGGTGCCCGGCGCGGCGGTGCGTTCTGGCGGGGACGATGCTGCGCGAAGGCCGGACGGCGTGATCCAGCGGGCCAGCATCGCCCACAGCGGCAGTTCCAGCACCGGCTTGGGCAGGTGGTCGTCCATGCCCGCCGCGCGTGCGCGCTCGACGTCCTGGGGTGCTGCGTTGGCGGTCATCGCGATCACCGGAAGGGTCGCGAACCGCTGCTGGGCGCGCAGGCGGCGGGTGGCGGTGAGGCCGTCCATGACGGGCATCTGCATGTCCATGAGCACGGCGTCGTAGGTGCCGTCGGGCGCCCGCGCCAATTGCTCGAGCGCCTGCGCGCCGTCGTCGGCCGTGTCCACCTGCAGTCCGCCCGCCTCCAGCAGGCCGGTGGCCACGAGCCGGTTGAGTTCGTTGTCGTCCACGAGCAGGACGCGCCGGCCCGCCAGCGCGGCCGGCGCCCCGGACAGCGGCGGCAGGGCCGGTGCCGCGGGGCGGACGGTGCCGTCCGCCCGCCGCACCCGCACGGTGAACCAGAACGTGCTGCCCAGTCCCGGCGTGCTGTCCACTCCCGCGTCTCCGCCCATGTGCCGCGCGAGCCGGCGGGAAATGGCCAGCCCCAGGCCCGTGCCGCCGAAGCGGCGCGTGATGGTCGCGTCGGCCTGGTGGAAGGACTGGAAGAGGTGCTCGCGCTGCTGCGCGGTGAGGCCGATGCCGGTGTCCCGCACGGTGCCCCGCAGCACGACCGTGCCTTCGGAGTCCTGCGCCTCGGCCTCGAGCGCGACGGCCACCTCGCCCGATTCGGTGAACTTGATGGCGTTGTTCACGAAGTTCATGAGGATCTGCGCGATGCGGTGCGCATCGCCCACGAGATGGGGCGGCAGGTCTTCCGACAACCCGACGCGCAGCGCCAGACCCTTGTCCCGGGCGCGGGGTTCGAACAGCTCGCAGAGGTCGGCCAGCAGTTGCCGTGCGTCGAACTCCGCATGTTCGAGCACGAGGTGCCCGCCGTCGATCTTGGAGAAGTCCAGGGTGTCGTCCACGATGCGCAGCAGGCGCCGGCCTGCGCGGTAGAGCTGTTCCACCCGCTCCTGCTGGGCGGGCGGCAGTGGTTCCCGGAGGGCGAGCTGGGCCAGCCCCAGGATGGCGTTGAGCGGGGTACGGATCTCGTGGCTCATCACGGCGAGGAAGGTGGCCTTCTCCTCGGCCACCTGGGCGAGCGCGCGGGCCTGGTTGCGCTGCTCCGTCACGTCCAGCCATACCCCGTTGAACAGCACCGCTCCGTCGGGCAGCGCACGCGCGGTGGCCAGTGTCTTGATCCACCGGGGGCGGTCGCCGCGCAGCGCCTCCACGTCGAAATCCAGCGGCTCGAGCGTGCGCAGGCTGCGGGCGAAGGCCCCCTGCAGCAGCGCTCCCGCGTCTTCGTCGAGGCCGTAGGCGGCATGCAGCGGCCCCTGCATCTGCAGCAGCTCCTGGGCGTTGCGGCCCTGCAGGTCCTCGGCCTTGTCGCTCACGAAGAGGAACCGGTGGCCGCCGCCGTCCGGCGCCATGCGCAACTGGAACACCGCGCCGGGAATGGCGCTGGTGAGATCGACCAGTTGCTCCGACAGGCGCCTCGCCTCGGCGCTGGCCGCGAGCTCCACGGCGAGCCGGTCTTCGCGCTGCATGCTGTCCTTGAACACTTTCAGGGCCTTGGCCATGGTGCCCACCTCGTCGCGCCGGTCGGTGCCTGTGATGGGGTCGCCGTAGTGCCGGTCGGTGAGCCTCTCCATGTGCCGCGTGAGCTGCGTGATGGGGCGCGAGATCTGGGAGACGGCCACCCACGTGGACAGTGCGATCACCAGCGCCAGGCCGCCGGCCACCGCCAGCGCGGTGTTGAGGATCGTGCGGCTCGTGAGGTGTCCCAGCTGCACCGACGCCGTCCGGAAGCGGTCGGTGGATTCGTCGCGCTGCCGGTTCATGGCCTGCTGCAGCGTGCGCAGCGCGGGCTCGAATTCGCCGTGGATGATCTGCAGCGCCCGGTCGCCACGCCAGCGGGCGGCGGCGTCCACGATGCGGGCGGCCAGCGTGAAGGCATGGGCCGCCTGCTCGCGGATCGACCGCAGCGGGGCCGCATCCCCGGGCACGAGCCGCTCGGTGGTATCGATCTGCGTCTCGAACTGCGCCTGCAGCCGCTGCAGCGTGGCGAGGGCCGCGCGCATGGTGTTCTCGTCCTGTTCGGTGAGCACCGCATAGACGAGGCGGCTCGACTCGCCGAGCAGCAGGGCCGCGTCGCTCACGTGCAGGACGCTTTGTGCCTCGCGGTCGATGAGGGCCTGGTAGTCGTCGGTGATGTGCCCCATCGTCCGGGTGGTGTAGAGGGCGGTCGCGATGGACACCGCGCCCATCAGTGCCACGAGGAACACGATCTTGGCGGTGAGCGGCAGATGAGACAGCGGGCGGGTGCGGACCATGCGGCGGCTCCGGGAAAGGTGGCGAAGGGATGGCGGGCGGGACGGGGCGGCGTGGCGGGCCGGGCGGCTCAGCGGTGGGGCGTGATCGCCTGGCGCAGCGCCGCCACCGCGGCCGGCGTGTCGATCCTGCGCTGCAGGTGGCGCGTGACCACTTCGTAGATGGCGATTTTCACGCTGGAGGGGTGGGCGTTGCCCATGCCGATGGATCCGAGCAGGGTCCGGCGCATGTTGGCGCCGCGCAACTCGGCGATGGCCTGGCGGCCGCAGGTGTTGAAAAGGGCTTTGCGGACGTCCACCCGCGCGGGCGCGGCGCCGGTGCGCAGGTTGACGGATGTCTGCAGTTCGCGGTCCATGAGGGCGGAGGCGAAGCGCAGCTGCGCGGCACGCTCGCCGGCCGGGCGGCGGAAGAAGATGAACTGGTCGCTGTTGAACAGCACCATGCCCTGCGTGTCGGGAAAGCGCCAGCACTGGTAATCCACGCCGGCGTACAGGCCGCGCACGCGCAGTTCCCCATCCACCCAGAAGCCCTGCACCTGCAGCAGCGCGCGGCCGCGCGCCACGCGGTCCGTGGCCTCGTCCCAGCGTCGCTGCATGTAGCCGGGCTCCAGATAGCCGGACAGCTGCCGCATCCGGTCGAAGATGGTCGTCGCCACGGCATCGGTGAGCGCTGAAGGGTCGAGGTCCACGAACGCCCGGCGGTAGAAGGCGGCACCGCCCACGCCGGCCGCCACCGACTCGAAGAGCAGGGTGTGCTCCCACGCTTCGTGGCCTATGGCGATGGGCGGCACACCCGCGGCGCGCGCGCGGTCGAGCAGGGCGATCAGGTCCGCCCACGTGTCGGGCGGCCGGGTGATGCCGAGGCGGTCCGCGACGTGCTTGTTCAGCCAGAGCCAGTTCGTGGAATGCGCGTTGAAGGGCGCCGCCACCCACCGGCCCTGCCATTTGGACAGCCGCTGGATCTCGTCGGGCACGACCTCGTCCCACTCCTCGCGTGCGGCGATGTCGTCCAGGTCGTCGAGCAGGCCCCGGCGGGCCCATGCGTGGATGTCGTAGCCGATCATCTGCGCGGCCGTGGGAATCCGCCCCGCGCGCACCCGCGCGGCCAGCACGTCCGTATAGCGCGCCGTGCCGCTGCCGGGGGTGGAGAACTCGCTCCATGCGATGCCGCGCCCGGTGGTGAAGTCGCGGATCGCGTCCATGCTCGCCCGCTCTCCGCCGGACACCCACCAGTGGAGCACCGAGACGCCGTCCGCCCCTGCGTGGGCCGGGACCGCGAACGCCGCGTGCGCCATGAGCGCGATGCCCGCCAGGCAACCGCGCCACGGCGCGCGGCCCCGCGGCGCAGGGGCGGGGCAACGGAGCGGAAGCGTCGTGGAGTCGTCGGCTGGGCAATGCATGGGGGCGCAAGGGAGGGGCGGCAGCACAGCGTACGGAGTACGTGGTGTGGCGGGCAACGCACGGCAGAGCAGGAATTGTCAACAATTGTTGAATTCCGCAATCGTGGTGATCCATTCCATAGATTCTGCCAACTCCTCGCGCCATGCCGCCCCCACTCCACCGCACCTCGCGGTGCTGCAGTGGTGTCGCGGTGTGGCCGGGTCCAGTCCATCACACTCAGGGAGACCGGCATGAATCAATCTTCTCCATGGCGGGCGGGCGCTTCGGCGCCGCCCGGCACCCGCCGCGCCATGTTCGCCACGCCCGCCAGGGCCGCGCGCAGCCTTCACCTCGGCGCCCTCACGGCCGTGCTGGCGCTGGCCGCCGGCGCGGCCCAGGCCCAGAGCACGGACGTGCTCGTCAACCAGGATGCCGTTCCCGCCTCCGCGTCCGGTCCGGCCGGCGGCACCTTCCACTACGTGGTCAAGGTGCGCCACAACACCGGCAGCGCCGCCACCGGCGTGCAACTGACGGACACGCTGCCGCTGGGCGCGGTGTTCCGGTCCGTCACGACCAGCCCGGCCGGTGTGTCCTGCCTGCCGGCCATCGCGCCCGGCACGACGATCACGGCAGCGAACCAGGTCGTGCAGTGCGACCTGGGAACCCTGGCGGTGAACGCCACCAAGACCGTGGACTTCGAGCTGGTGCTGCCCACCGTGTCCACCAACTGGATCAACAGCGCGCGCGTGACGCGCAACGAGACCGATTCCGACCCCAGCAACGATGCGCTGGACCGCCGCATCACCACCACCGAGGCCGCGGACCTGTCGCTCTCGGCGGCGACCGACCCGCTCGCGCCCCCGGGCAGTCCGATCGCGCCCGGACAGCCTTATGCCTACCTCGTGGACGTGGGCAATCAGGGACCGACCGACATTCCCGCGGGCGGCCGCGTCCAGGTCTCGTTCAGCGTGCCCACCGGCACCGCGGTGACGCGCGCGGGCGGCACCAATGGCTGGAGCTGCACGCCCGCGGCGTCGAACGCCTCGCCGGTGGTCTCGCCGGGAGCCCCCGATCCGGCCACGGTGGTGACCTGCTCGCGCGCCGGAGCGCTCGCCGCCGGCGCCGTGGCCCCGCGGCTGCGCGTGGAGGCCGCGCCCAACGTGACCGGCTCCATCACCACGTCGTTCTCCGTGCAGGGCTACAAGGACGGCTCCACGCAAATGCCCGACGGCCAGCCGTCCAACAACACCGGTACCGCCGAGGTCAACGTCGCCGGCACGGGCTCGGATGTGTCCGTCACCAAGGCGGTGAGCGGCGCAACCAGCTACGGGATCGGCGATGAGGTGGCCTACACCCTCACGCCCCGGCTCAACGGCGGCATGGCGCTCGACGGCGTGCCCGTGCGCGTGGTGGATACGCTGGGCGCGGGCCTGTCCTTCGTGTCCGCTTCCGGCTCCGGCTGGACCTGCACGCCCGCGGGCCAGCAGATCACCTGCGATCTGCCCGCCGCCATGGCCTCCAACTACACCAACCTGCCGGCGATCACCGTGCGGGCGCAGGTGCAGCAGACGGGCACGCTGGCCAACAGCGCGACGGTGGCGATGACGGGCCGCACGGACCCGAACACCAACAACAACACCACGCCCGACGTGTTCATCACGGCCACCGACGTGTCCGACCTGCAGATCACCAAGTCCGCGTCCAACTACCAGAACGGGCAGGGCGTGGCCATTCCCATCGGCCAGACCTACCAGTACCGGCTGCGCGTACGCAACCTGGGGCCGCTGGCCGTGCCCGCGACCTCGGGCGCGACGCCGCAGATCCCTTCCATGGTGGTGAACGATTCGGTGCCTGCGGGCGTGACGCTCACGGGGCTGAACGCGGCCTCCGGTGCGGGATGGTCCTGCAGCGCGCTGCCGCTCGTGGGCCCCGGCACTTTCACGTGCGAGCGCGTCGCCGGCCTGGCGGTGAACAGCAATGCGCCGGACATCGTGGTGGACGCCGTGCGCACCACCGCGGGCTCCGCCACCAACAACGCCTGCGTGAACTTCAGCCCCGCCAGCGGCGGCACGCGCCAGGACCCGTGGATCAACGACCCCGCCCACGGCATCAACTGCCAGGGCATCGGCGTGGGCGCCTCCGACCAGACGCCGGGCAGCGAAGTGTCGGCCGACGTGCGCGTGGTCAAGACCTTCGACAAGGCCTCGGTGCCGGCGGGCGACGTGCTCACCTACACGCTCGTGGTGACCAACCAGGGCCCGAACCCCGCCACCAACGTGAGCGTGCGCGATGCGCTGGGCAGCCTGGTGTCGAGCAGCGGCTCGCCGGGTGTCGTGTCGGTGAACACCACGGCGGGCACCTGCACGCCCTCGGGCGCGACCAACGCCACCTCGTCCACGCTGCTGTGCCAGCTCGGCACGCTGGCGAGCGGCGCGAGCGCCACGGTGACCGTGGCCGTGCGGCCCACCGTGGCCACCACGGCGCAGCGCAGCAACACCGCCACCGCGTTCTCCGCCGACGTGGTGGACCCGGTGCTGGGCAACAACACCTCCACCGTGCAGAGCGAGGTCACGGCGCGCGTGGACCTCGTCGCCTCCAAGACGGTGTCGCCCACGCCGCGCGCCATCTCCGGCGAGCCCGTCACCTACACGGTGCGCGCGAAGAACAACGGCCCGTCGTCGGCCGAGAACGTCTGGCTGAAGGACACGCTGCCCGCGGGCACCGTGCTGATCGGCACGCCCACGGCCACCGGGGGCGGCACCTGCGATCCGGTGGGCAGCGACGGCACGCTCAACTGCCGCTGGGGCACCACGGGCGCGAGCATGCTGCTGGCGAACGGCGGGCAGTACGAGGTCACCTACCGCCTGCGGCCCACCACCGCGTGGACGGCCGGCCAGACGCTGAACAACGAGGTGGAGATCGGCACCGCGACCGACGAGCCCAACCTGGCCAACAACCGGGCCCAGGCCCAGGTCGAGCTGACCCAGCCCGAGCTGGACGTGCTGGTGTCGATGGCGCACAGCGCGGACGCCATCGCGCTCGGCGCTGAAACCACCTACACCATCACGGTGAAGAACTCCGGACCTTCGTACGGTACGAACGTGGTGATGACCGACACCTTCCCGGTCACGCACCCGACCAACGGCGCCACCTCGGCCACCTTCGCCTACACCGGCAACCTGACGGTGGACCGGGGCGGCTCCTGCGTGCAGCCCGCCGTGGGCGCGACCTCCGGCAGCGTGGTGTGCACCTTCCCCGGGCTCGCCAAGGACGAGGTCGCCACCATCACGTTCCGCATGAAGGCGCTGAGCCTGCCGACGGGCGCCGAGTCGGGCACCGTGTTCCACAAGGCCGTGGTGGCGGTGCGCGAGACCGAGTTCCTGCGCGGCGGCCAGGACGTGGTGGTGAACAACACCACCTACGACCAGACCTCGACCAAGCGCGACGCGATCGCCACCGACCTGTCCCTCACCAAGACCGGCCCGGACGGCCCGCTCGCGCCCGGCGCCGACGTGGACTACGTGCTCACCGTGCGCAACCTCGGCCCGCTCACGAGCCAGGGCGCGCAGGTGATGGACGCGCTGCCCCAGGGCCTCGCCTTCGTGTCGTCCACCGACTGCACGTTCGCGTCCGGCACGGTGAACTGCACCGTCGGCGAACTGCTGTCCGGCGCGAGCCGCGACTTCCGCTTCAAGGCGAAGCTCGCGTCGCCCTACGACGGCGCACGGCCGCTCGTGAACACCGCCACGCTGGACGCGCCGGGCGACACCAATCCGGGCAACAACAGCTCGTCCAAGACCACCACGGTGCAGTCGCCGCCCGGCGGAGTGGCCACCATCCCGACGCTGTCGCAGTGGGGCCTGATCGCGCTGTCGTGCCTGCTCGGCCTGCTGGCCCTGCGCCACTCCACGCCCGGCCAGCGGCGCGGCCGATGAGGTGAGTGGATCGGGGGGCGCCAGCCCCCCGGTTCAAACATTTCAAAAACGATGGACAGCATGCGTTAAGGCACGGCCTTTCCCGTCAGAAGGCCGCGGAGCAGGCCACGCCAGCAGACGCCGTGGAACCGGCTCCGCCGGGCCACTGGCGTCGTCCCCCTCGGGGGAAGGCGCCGAAGGCGACACAGGGGGGCAACATGTTCCGGGCCACTGGCGTCGTCCCCCTTCAGGGGGAAGGCGCCGAAGGCGACTCAGGGGGTGCCGCTATTTCCAGCCGATAACCCACCCCGTACACCGCCGTGATCACGTAGCCATGGTCCGGCGCCAGCGCCAGCTTGGCGCGCAGGCGGGATATGTGCGTGTCCAGAGAACGCGAGGGTGCGTCGTGGATGCCGCCCCATATCGCCTCGCGCAGGTGCTCGCGCGACAGCAGCCGTCCCGCGTTCTGGAACATGAACAGCGCCAGCTCGTATTCCTTGTTCTTCAGCTCCACCGGCACGTCGTCCACCAGCAGGCTGCGCTTGTCCGGATCGAACCGGTAGCGCCCGAACATCAGCGTGCCGGAAACCACCTGCGGATAGGCGCGGCGCAGCAGGGCGCTGCAGCGCGCGATGAATTCACCCATGCGCAGCGGCTTGGTCATGAAATCGTCGGCCCCGCTGGCCAGCGCCTCCACCAGGTCCTGCTCGGCATTGCGGCGGGTGATGAACAGGATGGGCACGGACATCGATGCCGCGCGCACGGTGCGGATCACCTCCAGGCCCTCCATGTCGGGCAAGTGCCAGTCCACCACCATCAGGTCGAAGGTTTCCGTGCGCAGCGCCTTCAGGAACTCCTTGCCTTCCTGGTAGAGGTAGCAGGAATGCCCGGCACGGGCGGCCGTTGCCTGTATGAGTTCGATAAGGATCAGGTCGTCGTCGAGGACTGCAATGCGCATGGAAACGGGAGCGGAGCGACGGCGCGGCCGCGCAGGCCGGCCGCAGCGCTTCGCGGAAATACGAAGCGTTCAAAACTAACGTCCCGCGTGCGCCAGGCGTGGAATTTGACAATTGTTTGCGTTTCCTGCGCGGCCGTGGTGCGCTGTGGACGCGGCCGTGCTTCCTGCGTTTCACGCCGCCAGCGGCTCCTCCTGCATCGCCTCGATCTGCTCGCGCAGCATGTCCACCTGGCCGCGCCAGTAATCGCTGCTGCCGAACCACGGGAAGTTGATCGGGAAGATCGGATCGCTCCAGCGCCGCGCGAGCCAGGCGCTGTAATGGATGAGGCGCAGCGTGCGCAGCGGCTCGATCAGCGCGAGTTCGCGGCGGTCGAAGTCCCGGAACTGCTCGTAGCCGTCCAGCAGGGCCGAGAGTTGCTGCGTGCGCTGGCGCCGCTCGCCCGACAGCAGCATCCACAGGTCCTGCACGGCCGGGCCCATGCGCGCGTCGTCCAGGTCCACGAAATGCGGCCCGCCGCCGGGCAGGTCGGCGGGCGTCCAGAGCACGTTGCCCGGGTGGCAGTCGCCGTGCAGGCGCAGCACGGCACACGGCGCGGTGGCACCGGTGCCCGCCATCTTTTCCTCGATCAGCGCGATGGCATCGCCGCAGGCGGCGGTCCAGGCCGACTGCTGGTCCAGCGGGATCGCCTCCGCCTGCAGCAGGGCGTCGCGCGGCTCGGCGGCGAAGCTGCGCACATCCAGCGCCGGGCGGTGCGCGAACGGCCGCGCCGCGCCCACGGTGTGGATGCGCGCGAGAAAGCGGCCGATCCATTCCAGGGCCTCGAAGTCGTCCAGGTCGGGCGTGCGGCCGCCGCGCCAGGGGCTCACGGAAAACGCGAAGCCCGCATGCGCGTGCAGCGTGCGGCCCTCCACGGCGAGCGGTGCGACGACCGGCACCTCGGCTTCGGCCAGCTCGGCGGAGAAGGCATGCTCCTCCAGGATCTGCGCCTCGCTCCAGCGGCCCGGGCGGTAGAACTTGGCGACCACGCGCGTGCCGTCCTCCAGGTGTACCTGATAGACGCGGTTCTCGTAGGAACCCAGGGCCATGAGCCGGCCGTCGCCGTGCAGGCCGATGGACGCGAGCGCGTCCAGCACGAGGTCGGGCGTGAGGAGGGCGTAGGGGTGGAGGTCGTCGCGCTCAGGCGCTGGTGGATGGTGCATGGCCGGCATTGTCGCTGGCGGGCTGCTGCGGCTTCACGAGGATGACCGTACAGGGCGCATCCCGCACCACCCGCAGCGGGATGGTGTCGATGAAGCGCTGCAGCGGCACGCCGTGCGTGGCCGCGCCGAGGATCATCACGCCCACCCGGTTGCCCGCGGCATAGCGCACCAGTGCCTGCGCCACGTCGCCGGATTCGAGCACGTGGAAGCTCGCGCCGTGGCCGCGCAGGTCCAATCCGGAGGCCCACTGCCGCAGCCGCACGAGGTGGCGCCGGTGCAGCGTGGTCTCGCTGCGCGCGGGATCGGTCGCGCTGCTGGCGGAAGGCGACACCACGGTCACGCAGGCCAGCCGCGCTCCCGGCCGTATTCCCAGCGACCGGGCGGCCGCTTCGCGCAGCGACTGCAGCGTCGTGTCGGTGGCGTCCTCGCCGGGCAGCGCGACCATCAGGATGGGGGCAGCCTCGATCAGCCGTGTCGGCAGCGGGCTGGGCTGGTAGTGCATGCCCGCGGCCCGCAGCCAGCGGCGCAGGTGGGCGCGCAGGCCCGGTCCGCGCAGGCGGTGCGCGCGCTCGGTGAGCGGCACCTGCTCCGGGTTCGCGAGATCGAACGCGAGCTGCGCGGCCGACGGATAGCGCTGCGCGGCCTCGGGCTCCAGGCAGCGCAGGATCACCTCCTGCAGCCAGGGCGGGATGTCCGGCCGGTGCTGGCGCGGCGGGCGTGGCGTCACCCACAGCCGCTGGCGCAGGCCGCCCCGGGTGGCCGGCGCGCCGAAGGGCAGTTCGCCGGTGGCGAGTTCGTAGAGCATCACGCCGATGGCGAAGACGTCGCTGCGCAAATCGCCGCGCACGCCCACCACCTGCTCGGGCGCGATCCAGGCGGGCGAACCGACGGCCTCGCGCATTTCCTCTGCCAGCAGGTCGGGGTAGTGCGCGTGGAACGAGAGGCCGAAGTCCAGCAGGACCGCGCTGCCGTCCGGCCGCAGCAGCACGTTGGCGGGCTTGAGGTCCAGGTGGCAGACGTTCTGCTGGTGCAGGCTGTGCGCCGCGAGGGCCATGGCCGCGCCGAGCCGCGCGATGTCATCCGCGCCGGGGCGATGGCCCGCGTCCAGGCGGTGCTGCAGCGTGTCGCCCTCCACGTATTCCATGGCGAGGTAGGGCAGGCGGGCCAGGTCGCCCGCGGCCACGAAGCGCGGCGCGTGCGGGCCCTGCAGCGCGGGCAGGATCTGCAGCTCCACCTCGAAGCCCACGATGTTCTCGGCACCGTCGCCCGCCGTCATGCGCGGCACTTTCATCACGAGCGGGAAGCCCGGGTCCTGCGCGGGGTCGGCGCAGGACACGCGGTAGATATGCGCCATGCCGCCCGCGTGCAGGCACTCGTGCACCACGAATCCGTCCACCGCGGTGCCGGGAGCGAGCAGCTTCATGGAGGGGCCGGCCGGGTCAGCGGCCTTCCTCGAGCCGGTCCGCGAAGAAGGCGGGCAGCCCCGCGGCGCGCACGGCCGCCGCCGCGGCCGCGTGGTCGTAGGGCACGCGGTGGAAGGTGATCGTGGCGGCGCCGTCGTCGAACAGCGCGTACATGGCGCGCACGTCGCGGTCGCGCGGCTGGCCCACCGAGCCGGCCACCGCCAGCCACTGGCGGTGCGGCGGCACGGGCACGGCCACGCCGGGCTGCGGCGCGAAGCGCATGAGCTTGGCCGTGGGGGTGAGGAAGTAGAGCGCCTGCTCGTGCACATGGCCGCAGAACACGTAGCGGATCGCCGGGTCGAGCCGGCTCGCGGCGGCCATGCTGCGTTCCGCCGCGCCCGCGTCGTGCACGTAGTGCCAGTGCGCGGGATCGTCCGCGCTGGCATGCACCAGCAGGGCCGATGCGCCCAGCCGGCGCGTGAGCGGCAGGCCCGCGAGGAACTCGCAGTGCCGGGGCGCGAGCTGCGCATGCGTCCACTGCGCGCTCTGCTCGCCCAGCAGGGGCGAGTCCACGGGCGGGTCCAGCGCGGCCGCGTCGTGGTTGCCCATCACGCAGGGAGCGCCCTGCGCGGCCAGCTCCATCACGGCATCGACCACGGCCACCGGATCGCCGCCGTAGCCCACCAGGTCGCCGAGCAGTGCGAACTGTTCCGCGCCCTGGGCGCGCGCATGCGCGAGGCAGGCCTCGAGCGCCTGTCGGTTGGCGTGGATGTCGGACAGCAGGGCGATCTTCATGGCGGGCGCAGGCGCAGAAGGCCGGCGTGGATCGGGGAGCGTGGAATGCTGGAGAGGCGGGAGCGCAGCCCGACATGATGGCTCGGAAACGTCCGTTTCTGCGGACGGATGCTGCAAAAAAGAAGACTTTCGGGCCACGGCACGCGCGGTGCGGGGCTGATATGAACGCAGCAATGGCAGAGACGCTATTTCTGCTTGAAGAAAATAGCTATTCCGGCATCGGCAATTCCTTGACCCGCCGAGGGCCGGAGAAGCCGCCGGCGTACACGCTTTCCATGGCCCTGCGGTTGGCCTGCAAGCCGACGCCGCCCGCGGCGCGGCCCTGGATGCGGAGGCTCTCGTCGGGATAGGCGGTCATCGTGCGCGTGCCGCCGGCGTGGCGTGCTGGAGTGTGATCGCTGTCGCGTGCCCGGCTGGCGGGCGGCCGGCCGGCGATCGCGGGGATCAGGCCAGCGTGATCGTCACGTCGATGTTGCCGCGCGTGGCATTGGAGTAGGGGCAGACCTGGTGGGCTGCATCCACCAGTTCCTGCGCCTTGGCCTTGTCCACGCCGGGCAGGGACACCTTCAGGCGGACGGCGATGCCATAGGCGTTGGGGATCTGGCCCAGGTCCACTTCGGCGTCGATGGCCAGGTCCTGCGGAATGGTGACGCCGACCTTGCCGGCCACGGCCTTCATGGCGCCGATGAAGCAGGCGGAGTAGCCGGCGGCGAAGAGCTGCTCGGGGTTGGTGCCCGTACCGCTGGTGCCGGGGGACGACAGCTTCACGTCCAGGCGGCCGTCATCGCTGCGAGAGGCGCCGTCGCGGCCGCCGGTGGTGTGGGCGCGGGCGGTGTAGAGAACTTTGTCGAGCGTGGTCATGTGGACTCCTTGGGGTTGATGGACGAAAGAACAAAGGAACGGGCGCGCCGCGGTGGCGGCGGTCAGCCCGGGCTGCGGGAGAGCCGTTCGCGCAGCTGCGTGAGCTGCGCGGTCAGCGCCTCCAGTTCGGGAATGGTGCACTGGCTGCGCTCCAGCACGCAGTGCGGGATCGCTTCGGCCCGGCCACGCAGGGCCCGGCCGCCGGCCGTGAGGGTGATGCGCACGCGCCGCTCGTCCTGGGGATCGCGCTCGCGGGCGACGAGCCCGGAAGTTTCCATGCGCTTGAGCAGCGGGGTCAGCGTGCCCGAGTCGAGGCACAGGCGCTCGCCCAGCTCGGACACCGTGATGCCGTCCTGCTCCCAGAGGGCGAGCATGGCGATGTACTGCGGGTAGGTGAGCCCGACGGCATCGAGCAGCGGCTTGTAGAGCTTGGTCATCGCCAGCGACGCCGAATAGAGGGCGAAGCAGACCTGGCTGTCCAGCCGCTGGAGGGCGGGGAGCGGGGCCGTGGCCGGGATGGTGCGGGAAGGCATGGGTTGGATTATTGCGGCCAATTAAATTGCGTGCAATTTAATTGGCGGATGACCATGACAGGCGTGGGGCCGGCAGCCCGCCGCCGGCGGGGTTCAGTAGGGGAGCGAGGCCGGGGGCTGCCGCGGTGCCGCGCCAGCGCCGCCCCGGAACCTCGCGGCCGCGGCGTCGGCGCCCTGGCGCAGCAGCAGCATGTCGATGGCCACGGCCACGAAGAGCGCGCCGAGGTCCAGGCATTCGCGCGCCCGGGCCTCGTCGGCCATGAGGATGCCGGGGGCCTTGCCGCAGGCGCGGATGCGGCGGATGGCGCCGTCGATGGCCGAGCGCACCTCGGGGTGTTGAGGCCGGCCCGCGTGCCCCATGCTGGCCGAGAGGTCGGCGGGGCCGATGAAGATGCCGTCCACGCCGTCCAACGCGGCGATGTCCTCGATGCGTTCCAGTGCCTCGGCCGTCTCCACCTGCACGAGCAGGCACAGCTCGTTCTCGGCCTGCGCGAGGTAGCCGGTGTCGCGCCCGAAGCGGGTGGCCCGCACCGACCCGCCCATGCCGCGGATGCCGCGCGGTGCGTAGCGCATGGCGGCCACCGCGGCGCGCGCCTCGTCGGCGTTCTGCACGAAGGGCAGCAGCAGGCTCTGCGCGCCGATGTCGAGGTAGCGCTTGATGAGCACCGGGTCGTTCCATGCGGGCCGCACCACGGCGGCCGTGCGCCCGTCGCGCTCGGCATCCACGGCCTGCAGTTGCTGCAGCATGTGCGGCACGTCGCTGGGCGAATGCTCGGTGTCCAGCAGCATCCAGTCGAAGCCCGCGCCCGCGAGCAGTTCGCTCGCATAGGGCGAGGCCAGGGTGGACCAGAGTCCGATCTGCGGCTGGCCGGCGGCGAGCGCGCGCTTGAAGCGGTTGGGCTGGGGCATGGAAGGAAGCGGTTTCGCGGAGAGCGGGGTCTGGGGAATCGCTCAGCCGAAGTGGCACGCAACGGTGCCGAACTCGCCGTAGTCCGCCACGATGGTATCGCCACGGGCCACGTCGATGGGCCGGATGAACGACCCCGCGAGCACCACTTCGCCGGCCTGCAGCGCGATGCCGTGGCGGTGCAGCCGGTTGGCGAGCCAGGCCACGCCGTTGGCGGGATGGTTCAGCACGCCGGCCGCGAGCCCGGTCTCTTCCACGTCGCCGTTGCGCGTGACGATGGCGCCGATGCGCCGCAGATCCGCGTCGAGCAGCGCGGGCCTGAAAGGCCGGCCGCCGAGCACCAGTGCGGCGTTGGCCGCGTTGTCGGAGATGGTGTCGATGACGGTGCGCGTGCGGCCGGTCTCCGGGTCCACGCGCTGGATGCGCGCGTCCAGGATCTCCAGCGCCGGGGTGACGTAGGCCGTGGCGTCGAGCACGTCGTAGAGCGTGCAGTGCGGGCCTGCCAAGGGCCGCGCGAGCACGAAGGCGAGCTCGGCCTCGATGCGCAGCTGCAGGAAGCGGTCGGCCGGCAGGCTCGCGCCGTCGCGGTAGAGCATGTCGTCCAGCAGCGTGCCGAAGTCCGGCTCCGCGATGTTCACGGCGCGCTGCATCGCCTTGGACGTGAGCCCGATCTTGTGGCCGATGACGCGCCGGCCCCGGGCCTGCTTGCGCTGCATCCACGCGTCCTGGATCGCGTAGGCATCATCGATGCCCATGTCCGGATACTGTCGCGAGAACTGGGCGCAGGGCACGCGCGTGCGTTCGGCCTCGTCGAGTTGCCGCGCCGCTTCGCCGAGCTGGTCTGCCGACAGGGCGGGTGCGGGAGGAGAGGATGCAGCGGACGCGGCGCTCATGCCTCGGCCTCCACGGCATTGCGCAGCACGCCCACGCCGTCCACTTCCACCTCGACCACGTCGCCGGGTTGCAGGAACCGCGGCGGATCGAAGCGGATGCCCGCGCCGGTGGGCGTGCCGGTCACGACAACGTCGCCGGGCTCCAGCGTGGTGAAGGTGGAGAGGTAGTGGATGAGCTGCGCGAAATCGAACATGAGGTGCTCGGTCGTGTCGTCCTGCCGTGTCTCGCCGTTGACGCGCGTGCGCACGCGCAGCCGTCCGTAGCCCTGCGGGAATTCGTCGGCCGTGGCGATCCAGGGGCCCATCGCGCCGGAGGCATGGAAGTTCTTGCCCTGCGTGACGTTGAATTTGGCGTGGTGCACCCAGTCGCGCACCGTGCCCTCGTTCACGCAGGTGAGCCCGGCGATGTGGCGCAGCGCGTCCTCGCGCGCGATGCGCCGACCGCCGCGGCCTATCACGAGGCCGATCTCGCCCTCGTAGTCGAGTTGCCGCGATTCGTGCGGCTGCAGCAGCGGCCTTCCGTGGCCGACGAACGAATCCGGCACGCGCAGGAAGATGCTCGGGTAGCGCGGCAGATCGCTGCCGTCGCGGTACTCGGCATTGCGGTGCGCGTAGTTCACGCCGATGCAGAAGATCTTGCGCGGCGCTGGGACCGGCGGCAGCAGCGTGACGCTGTCCAGCGCATGGTCGGGAGCGGTCGCGCCCGCGAGCACCTCGCGCGCCTGCGCCAGCGCCGCCTCGCCGCCTTCGAGCAGCGCGAGCACGCTGCCGAACGCGGGCAGGCGCCGGCCCAGATCGACGATGCCGTCCGGCGTGGCGGCGCCCCAGCGTACCTGGCCGCCTGTGAGAAAGGAAAGAAGCTTCATGGCGTGTCGAATCCGAAGAGCCGTGCCGGGTTGGTGACGAGGATGCGCTCGCGCACGGCGGCGTCGGGCGCGAAGCGGTAGAGCAGTTCCAGCAGGCTGCCCTCGTTGGGCGGCTGCCTGACCGAGACGGGATGCGGCCAGTCGCTGCCCCAGATGCAGCGCTCCGGCGCCGCCGCGATCAGCCGCTGCGCGAGCGGCACCACGTCGTTCCAGGGCGGGCCCTCGTGCGAGAGCTTCTCGGACAGCGACAGCATGACCCAGTAATTGCCGCGCGCGAGCAGCTCCCGCATGCAGGCGAGGTTCGGGTCCGCCTCGCCGAGCGCCGGGTCCGCGCGGCCCATGTGGTCCATGACCACCGGCACGTCGCGCAGCGCGTCGAAGGCGCGCATCTGCCCGGCGATCCCGGAAGGCTCGGGCTGCACCTTCACGTACCAGCCCAGTTCGCGCACGCGCGACAGGGCGCGGTCCATCTGGTCGGCCGTGAACTGGATGCCGAGGCCACCGCGCGTGAAACGCGCACCGCGCACGCCCGCATCGTGGAGCGTCTGCAGGTAGGCGTCGTCGCGCTCCAGCAGCACGGCGGCGTTGGCGCAGCCCATGTAGCGGCGCGGACCGTCCGCGTTGAGCGCGGCGAGTGCGTCCAGCACCACCGCATGGTCGGCACCGTAGGTGGTGGCCTGCACGATCACGCCGCGCGCGATGCCCAGCGTGGCGTGCAGCCGCTGCGCGACCTCCCACGTGGCCGTGGGCATCTCGTAGGCCGCGCCGGCGCGCACGGGGTAGCGGTCGCGCGGGCCGAAGACGTGGAACTGGCTGTCGCAGGCCAGTGGCGGCGGCAGCGGCACGGGCGCGCGGGGATGGGGATCGAAGGGAAGGTAGTCGGGCATCGGGTCGTTTTCAATGCGTGGACGATTGAGAGGGCACGGGCGCGGCGCCGCATCGCGGGCGGTCAAGATGCGGCAACGACGCCAGAAGGGACGCGGGAGCCGCTCTCAGGCGATATAGGCCGTGAAGCTGCACTCTATGAGCTTGCCCATGTCGAGATCGGGCGCGTGGATCGCGTGGCGCGCGGGGCGCGAGGCCGGGTCGGGGAACATCTCGAGCCAGGGCGCGTTGAGCGCGGGCCGCTGGCTGCGGTCCTTCATCCAGACCGTGACCTTCACGACATCGGCCGTGCTGCCGCCCGCGGCCTCCACGATGCGGCGCAGGTTGTCCAGCATGAAGCGGCACTGCGCCTCGATCGTGGGAGCCGCCGCGCCCGTGGCCGGGTCGGTGCCCAGCACGCTGCCGCTCTCCACGAGCGGGCCGACGCGGCAGGCCGCGGGGATGGGGTTCCTGTGGCTGAAGCCTTCCACGTAGATGCTCGTGCGCGCGGCGGGCGCCGGGGCCCCCTGCGCTGCCGTCTGCGCGGGCGTCATTCCGCCGTGATGCCGGCCTGCCGGATGATCGGTGTCCATCGCTGGTCTTCCTGGGTGAGGTACTGGGTGAATTGCCGGGGCGTGCTGCCGCGGGCCTCGGAGCCGAGCACGCGGAATTTCTCCTGCACGGCGGGATCGGCGAGCACGGCGCGCAGGGCTTCGGAGAAGCGGTCCACCACCGGCTGGGGCGTGCCGCGCGGCGCGAGCACGCCGGTGAAGGTTTCGGCGCTGAAATCCGCGAAGCCCGATTCGCGCAGCGTGGGCACGTCGGGCAGTTGCGGCAACCGCTCGCGCGAGGTGACGGCCAGGGCGCGCGTGCGGCCCCCCTGGATGAAGGGCTGCGCTACCGAGATCTGGTCGAAGTTGAACTGCACCTGCCCGCCGAGCAGGTCGGTGGTGGCCGGGGCATTGCCCTTGTAGTGCACGGTGAGCCACTTCGCGCCGCTCTCGCGCTGCAGGTATTCGCTCACGAGATGGTTGGTGGTGCCCGCGCCCGGGGAGGCCATGGTGATGTTGCCGCCGCCCGCGCGCGCCGCTGCGAGCAGGTCGGCCAGCGTGCGGTAGGGCGTGGACGGATGCACCTGCAGCACCAGCGGCGTGAAGGACACCGAACTCACCGGCGCGAAATCCTTCTTCCAGTCGTAGGCGTTGCGGCGGAAGATGAGCGGCGAGAACAGGATCGGCCCGTTCGCGCCCATGAAGAACGTATAGCCGTCGGGCGCGGACCTGGCGACGGCCTCGCCCGCGATGAGCCCGCCCGCGCCGGGGCGGTTTTCCACGACGAACGGCTGGCCCAGCCGCGCCTGCAGTTGCTCGCTGATGATGCGCGCCGCGCCGTCCACGTTGCCGCCGGGCGGGTAGGGCAGCACCAGTTTCACGGGTTTGTCGGGCCAGTTGCCGGGCTGTGCCGCCGCGGGGCCCGCCAGCAGCGCGGCGGTGGCGGCGAGGCCTGCCGCGCCGCGCAGGATGAGGCGTCTGTGCATGGGTTTTGTCTCCTGTCTCGTTGCAGGCGGCCGGTGCCCATCGGGGTCTTCGCGGCCGTTGGACCCATCGTAGGAAGCGGTCCCTGCCGCAGCAATGCGCCCGCGTCGCAAGAGTCCGCGATGTGGAACAAATCGGCGATTGGGCGGCCCGGGCGGCGGCTACCCTTTCCACAATGCCGGCAGCCCCCGGTTGCCGCCGCCAGTGCGGCGCCCGGCGGGTTCCTACCCACCCGACTGCACCCGCCGCACTGCCATGACCGATACCCTCGACGCCGCCGATCTCGGCCCCGAAGCCACCTATCGCCTCCTGAGCGGCATCGTCGTGCCGCGCCCCATCGCGTGGATCAGCACGCTGTCCGAAACCGGCGTGGTGAATCTCGCGCCGTTTTCCTGCTTCACCTTCGTCTCCAACAAGCCGCCGCTGCTGGGCGTGAACATCGGGCGCAAGGCCGGGCGGCGCAAGGACACGGGCACGCACATCCTCGCGCGCCGCGAGTTCGTGGTGAACATCGGCCACGGCGGGCAATTGCAGCAGATCCACGAGAGCAGCGCGGAACACCCGCCCGAGGTCAGCGAGGCCGATCTGCTGGGCCTGGCCACGGCACCGGGAGAGGCCGTCGCGGTGCCGCGGATCGCCGACGCCGGCGTCGCGATGGAGTGCCGCCTGTCGCAGGTGATCCCGTTCGGCGATACGGGCGCGGAGTTCTTCGTGGGCGAGGTGCTGCGCTTCCACGTGCGCGAGGGGCTGCTGCGGGACGGCAAGATCGACACGCTCGCGCTCGACCCCGTCTGCCGCATCGGTGGGCCGAACTACGCCACGCTCGGGCGCGTGGTGACGCTGCGCACCATGCCGCAGACCGCCAAGACCGTGACCACGGCGCAGTGAGCGCGGGGCAGCGCGCATGTCCCGCTCTCCTCCCGACACTGACGTCCCGCGCGACGGCGCGCAGAGCGTGCGCCGCGCCATCGCGGTGCTGCGCATCGTCGCGGGGGGGCAGGAAAGCGGCGTGCGGCTGATCGACGTCTCGCTGGCCACGGGGCTCAACCGCCCCACGGCGCACCGCCTGCTGCGCGCGCTGGTGCAGGAGGGCGCGGTGGAGCAGGACGCGGCCACGCGCCGCTACCGCATCGGCCGGGAGGTCTCGCTCATGGGGCTGGCGCGGCCCGCGGGCTTTCCGCTGCGCGCGATCGCCGCGCCGCACCTGCGGCACCTGGGAGAAACGCTGGGAGAAACCGCCTTCCTCACCATCCGCCAGGGCGATGATTCGGTGTGCCTGGATCGGGCCATCGGCAGCTACCCCGTCAAGGTGCTGTCCATCGACGTGGGCGCGCGCCGGCTGCTGGGAGTGGGCGTGAGCGGCGTGGTGCTGCTCGCCGCGCTGGATGCCGCGGAGGCCGCGGAGATCCTCGGGCGCAACGCCGCCCGCCTGCGGGCCCTGCGGCTCGATGCCGCGGACGTGCTGGAGCGCTGCGCGCAGGCGCGCGCACTGGGCCATGCCTATGCGCCCGTGGGCGTGGTGCGCGGCACGCGCGCGGTGGCCGTACCGGTGCGCACGCCCGCCGGCCGCACGGTGGCGGCGATCGCCGTCACGGCGATCACCTCGCGCCTGACCGAGGCGCGCCTGCCGCAGGTGGTGCAGGCCATGCAGGCGCAGGCCGGAGACATCGGCCGCGAGGCACAGGCGCGCGGCCTCGGCGGCACCCCTCAATAGCTGTACACCCCCTGGCCCGTCTTGCGGCCCAGGCGCCCCGCGGCCACCATTTCCTTGAGCAGCGGGCAGGGCCGGTACTTGCTGTCGCCGAACTCTTCCAGATAGACATTCATCACCGCCAGGCACACGTCCAGGCCGATCATGTCGGCCAGCGCCAGCGGGCCGATCGGCTGGTTGCAGCCGAGCTTCATGCCGGCGTCGATGTCTTCCGGCGTGGCCAGGCCCTCGGCCAGCACGAAGAAGGCCTCGTTGATCATCGGCACCAGGATGCGGTTCACGACGAAGCCCGGCGCGTTCTTCACCGTGATGGGGCTCTTGCCCAGGCGCTCGGCCAGCGCCTTCACGGCGTCGTGCGTGGCGTCGCTGGTCTGCAGGCCGCGGATGATCTCCACCAGCGCCATCATCGGCACCGGGTTGAAGA
This sequence comes from Paracidovorax citrulli, assembly GCF_900100305.1. GTDB lineage: Bacteria > Pseudomonadota > Gammaproteobacteria > Burkholderiales > Burkholderiaceae_C > Paracidovorax > Paracidovorax citrulli. The sequence continues at coordinate 24,632 of NZ_FNEY01000001.1, forward strand.
AGTGCATGCCGATGAAGCGGTCGGGCCGCGAGGTGGCGGCGGCCAGTTGCGTGATCGAGATCGACGAGGTGTTGGAGGCCACGATCACATCGGGCGCGGCGATCGCGTCCACCTGCTCGAGGATCTTCACCTTGAGTTCGTGGTTCTCGGTGGCGGCCTCGATGATGAGCTGCGCGGCCTTCAGGTCGTCGTAGTTCGTCGAGGTCCTGATGCGCGCCAGCGCCGCGTCCTTGTCGGCCGCGGTGATCTTTTCCTTCTTGATGAGCCGGTCCAGGCTGCCGGACACGGTGGCGAGGCCCTTTTTCACGGCCGCGTCGGAAATGTCCACCATCACCGCGTCGATGCCGGCGACCGCGCAGGCCTGCGCGATGCCGTTGCCCATGGTGCCCGCGCCGATGATGCCGACGGTGTTGATCGTCATTGGGAATCCTCCTGAAGAACGAGTGGAAAAGACAAAAGAAAGGACAGCGGAAAAACCTATTTCGCGAAGCGCCGCCGCGTGAGCGCGAGCGCGATCCAGAACGAGACCAGCGCGGTGAGGCCCACCACCAGCCCGTGGCGCAGCGGATGGGCGGGCCACTGGTCCATGAAGAGCGGCCGCACCAATTCGACCACGTTGGTGAGCGGCAGCCAGTCCGACACGCGGCGCACCAGGTCCGGCAACTGTTCGCGCGGGAAGAACACGCCCGACAGGAACATCATCGGCGTGAGCACCAGGGTGAAGTAGTAGGTGAAGAAGTCGTAGCCCTTGGCCAGGGCGTTGAAGATGAGCGCGATGCTGGAGAACATCACGCCCGCCAGCAGCAATACGGGCCACGCGATCAGCAGCTTCGGGCTGTGGCTGATGCCGAGCGCCAGCATCACCCCCATGATCGCCGTCACGGTGAAGAACGCCTTGAACGCGGCCCAGAGCATCTCGGCCAGCACCACGTCGTCCAGGCCCACGGGGGCGTTCATGATGCCGTCCCAGGTCTTCTGCACGTGCATGCGGGAGAACGCGGAGTAGAGCGCCTCGAAGCTCGCCGCGTTCATCGCGCTCATGCAGATCGAGCCGCTGGCCAGGAACAGGATGTAGGGCACCGCATGCCCGCCCACGTTCACCTGGCCCACCAGCGCCCCCATGCCGTAACCGAAGGCCACCAGCCACATCAGCGGCTCGGCGATGTTGCCCAGCAGGCTCGGCACCGCGAGCTTGCGCCACACGAGCAGGTTGCGCAGGAACACGGGCCACCAGCGCGCGGTGGGCGCGGGCGGGCGCCAGTGGCTGGGCGTGGAAGGCGTGGGAGAGTCCATGGGGTTCGGTCCTGGAGGCGGCGGAAAAAGGAAAGGGGAGCAGGCTCGGGCACGAGGGCGGCAGCCCCTCACTCGCGGATCTGGCGGCCGGTGAGCTTGAGGAACAGGTCCTCCAGGTTGGCGGGGCGGTGCAGGCGGCGCAGCTGCGGATGCGTGTCGAGCGCGGCGAGCAGCGGGCGTGCATCCTGCGTGTAGAAGAACACCGTCTCGCCGCTCACTTCCACGCGCGCCGCGAGCGGGCGCAGCGCGGCGTCTTCGGCCAGCGCCAGCGCGCCCTGGCCGTACACCTCGACCACGTCGCTCTCCAGGTGCCCGGCGATCAGTTCGCGCGGGCGGCCCTCGGCGATCTTGCGGCCGTGGTCCAGCACCAGCAGCCGCGTGCACAGGCGCTCGGCCTCGTCCATGAAGTGGGTGGTGAGCAGGATCGACTTGCCCTGCTGCTGCAGCAACTGCTGCAGGCGTTCCCACATCAGGTGGCGGGCCTGCGGGTCCAGGCCCGTGGTGGGCTCGTCGAGCAGCAGCAGCGCGGGATCGTTCACCAGCGCCCGCGCGAGCGAGAGGCGCCGCTTCATGCCGCCCGAGAGTTCGCCCGGCTTCGCACCGGCCTTGTGGGAGAGGGCGGCGAACTCCAGCAGCCGCGGCACGCGCTCGTCCATCGTCCGTCCGCGCAGGCCGAAGTAGCGGCCGAACACGTGCAGGTTCTCCGCGCAGGTGAAATCCGGGTCGAGAGTGTCGAACTGCGTCACCACGCCCAGCTGCGCCTTGATGGCGCGCGCGTCCCGCGGCATGAGCAGCGGCGCGCCGCCGCCCGGCGGGTGGAAGCGCACGCTGCCTTCGTCGGGCGCCGTGAGGCCCAGGCACATGCGCAGCGTGGTGGTCTTGCCCGCGCCGTTGGGCCCGATCACGCCCAGGCATTCGCCCGGCGCGATGGACAGCGACAGGTCGTCCACCACGGCGGTGCCGCCGTAGCGCTTGCGCAGGTGGGCGATCTCGAAAAGCGGGGAGGATGTGGCCATGGCGTCTATTATTGGCCGCCCTTTCGCCTTCCCCTTCTCCTTCACCTTCCTTCGACGATCACATGCCCATCACTCTCGGCACCCCCCTCTCGCCTTCCGCCACCAAAGTCATGCTGCTCGGCTCCGGCGAGCTGGGCAAGGAAGTGCTCATCGCCCTGCATCGCCTGGGCGTGGAAACCACGGCGGTGGACCGCTACGACAACGCGCCCGGCCAGCAGGTGGCCCACCATGCGCGCACCATCACCATGAGCGATCCGGCGCAGCTGAAAGCGCTGATCGAGGCCGAGCGCCCGCACCTGGTCGTGCCCGAGATCGAAGCCATCGCCACGCCCATGCTCGAAGAGCTGGAGGCCGCCGGCACCGTGCGCGTGATCCCCACGGCCCGCGCCGCGCGCCTCACCATGGACCGCGAAGGCATCCGCCGCCTGGCCGCGGAGACGCTGGGCCTGCCCACCAGCCCCTACCGCTTCTGCGATTCGGCCGAGGAACTGCAGGCCGCCATCGACGGCACCGACGGCCAGCCCGCCATCGGTTTTCCCTGCGTGGTGAAGCCGGTGATGAGCAGCTCCGGCAAGGGCCAGAGCAAGCTGGACGGCCCGGCCGACGTGCAAAAGGCCTGGGACTACGCCATGGCCGGCGGCCGTGTGAGCCATGGCCGTGTGATCGTCGAGGGCTTCATCGATTTCGAATACGAGATCACCCTGCTCACCGTGCGCGCCCGCGCAGCCGACGGCAGCATCCAGACATCCTTCTGCGAGCCCATCGGCCACAAGCAGGTCAGCGGCGACTACGTGGAAAGCTGGCAGCCCCAGCCCATGCCGCCGCTCGCGCTGCAGCGCGCCAGGGACATCGCCAGGGCCGTGACGGACGACCTGGGTCGCGGCCTGGACGGCCAGCCCTCGGGCCAGGGACTGTTCGGCGTGGAACTGTTCGTGAAGGGCGACGAGGTCTGGTTCAGCGAAGTCAGCCCGCGCCCGCACGACACCGGCCTGGTCACCCTGGCCACGCAGCACCAGAGCGAATTCGAGCTGCACGCCCGGGCCATCCTGGGCCTGCCCGTCGATACGTCGCTGCGCAACCCCGGCGCCAGCGCCGTGATCTACGGCGGCGTCGATGCGCAAGGCATCGCCTTCGACGGCGTCGATGAAGCCCTGGCCGTGCCGGGCACCGACCTGCGCCTCTTCGGCAAGCCCGAGAGCTTCGCCCGGCGCCGCATGGGCGTGGCCGTGGCCCGGGCGGACGACGTGGACACGGCGCGCGCCAATGCGCGGCTGGCGGCGGGCAGGGTGAGGCCGCGCGCGGCGTGAGCGGCTGGCGGCTGCCGGCCAGCCCGCGGCACCGCCCCCCACGCGTGGCTGTCAGCGAACCGACTTAAAAGTCGCAGGGTGCAACAGCGATGTGCATCCGTTGCAATGCAGGAGAAATACCGGCGGTGGCGTGATGGAATCCGTCGCCCGGCGCATGGTGCGCCCGGCCGTCCGGGCCGCGGCGTGACCGCTGGCGGCAGGCTGTGCCTGGACGATTCGATGAACGGATGTCCATGGCGCGAAGCGCCGTACGAGGTATCTCGGATGCTGCAATTTCAATACAACAGGCAGTGGTTGGCATGGGGCGCGGGGCTGGCGTGCGCCCTGGCGGCAGGTGGGGCGATGGCCGGGCCGGACGCCGCGGGCGGCGTGGTGGTCCGGCCGGAAAGCGCCGGGGTGGCGGCGATGGAGGAGGGGTCCTTCATCGATCCGCAGTTGAAGATGCTCTGGGGAGAGCATCTGCGCCGCGGCGGCAACCTGGTCGTTCCCGCGGATGCCGCGAGAGGCTTCGTCGGCCCGCGGGTGGTGGACGGCATGGTGCGCATCGAGGCCCTGTCGCTCGGCGACGATGCCGCACTGGCGGACGAATTGCGCCGGCTGGGTGCCAAGGATGTGCGCCAGCAGGGCAACCTGGTGCTGGGCCGGATGCCCGTGGCCAGCCTGGGCGCGCTGCAGTCGCTGCGCACGGCGCGCTTCGTGCGGCCGGCGCCTGAGCCTTTCGGCAGCGTGGGCGCGGTGACGTCGCAGGGGGACGCGGTGCAGGGCTCCGAGCGCGCGCGGCGCACCTTCGGCGTGGATGGATCGGGCGTGGTGGTGGGTGTGACCTCCACCGGCTACGACACGCAGGGCGGCGCGGCCACGGACGTGGCGCGCGGCGACCTGCCAGGGCGCGGCAATCCCAACGGCCGCCTTCAGCCCGTGCGCGTGCTGAAGGACCGCGATGGCAGGGACAGCGACGAGGGCCGCGCCATGGCGCAGATCATCCACGACGTCGCCCCCGGCGCTTCCCTGGCGGTCTATATCCCCGAGAGCGTCCAGGACCATGCCGACGGCCTGCGCGCCCTCGCGAAGGCAGGCGCCAACGTCATCAGCGACGACATGTTCTGGACCAACGACCCCTGGTTCCAGGAGAGCCCGATCGGCGTTGCCCAGCGGGAGCTTCTTGCCAGCGGGAACGTGCTCTCCATCAGTGCCGCGACCAACTTCGCCGACTGGTCCGCCGAAGGCCGGTTCCAGCCCCTGCCCGCACGCGGGCTGACGATGGGAGGGGCGGCGGCGGGCCGCTGGCGGATGCACGACTGGGGCGGAGGGCACACCACCTTTCCGGTCACCCTGCACCGCGGCGGCCGGTTGCGCATCGTGATGCAATGGGACGAGCCTTTCGCCTCGTTCACCCGGTCCCGCTCCGGCTCGGCCTCCGACCTGGACCTGTTCGTATTCGCCGACGACCACAGCGGGAATATCTCCTATGTCTCCGCCACGCGAAACGTCGGCGGTGATCCGTTCGAGTTCGTCTTCGCCTTCCTGAATCCGGACGCGGCCGACGCGGCCTTCACCATCCACATCGGCGTCGGCATGCCCGAAGGCATCGGCCGGCTGCCCGGCCGTTTCAAGCTGATCGCGCAGCCCAACGACATGGCGCTGGTGGACTGGCCGCGCGATGCGGCCTTCCACTCCGCGACCGCCGTGGGCCACAACGCGTCGGAGGGCGCCATCATCGCGTGCGCCGTGCGCCATTCGCAGATGAACACGCCGCGCGGGCCGCTGGCCGAGCCGTTCTCTTCCACCGGCGGCTTCGCGCGCACACGCGACGCGGACGGGGTGGTGCTGTCCCGTCCGCTCGATACGCACAAGCCGGATCTCTGCGCTCCCGACGGGGTGGACAACTCGGTCTTCGGCGTGGACACGGACGGCAATGGCTGGCCGAATTTCTTCGGCACCTCCGCCGCCTCGCCCCACCTGGCCGGCATCGCCGCCCTGATGCTGCAGGCCTCGGGCATGAAGATGCGCGCCGACGAGGTGGGGCGGGCGCTGCGCGAGACGGCGCGCGACATGGCGGACCCCGGCGACCCGCTCAGCGCGCCCGGCTATGACGTTCGCTCGGGCCAGGGCTTCGTCGATACCGAACGCGCGGTGAAGCGGGCGATGGCCCTGCGCGACCGGCCCTGAGGCGCCGCGAAGGCCGCCGTGGCAGGCCCCATGGCGGCCGATGAGGTGCCAAGCCGCCAAGGCTTCGCGTCACTTTATGGCAAGCTCGGTCTTTTGACGCCGGCAGCGGCAATGCGGCGTCGCGACCGCCGTTTCCGGAGGGCTCCGCGCACGGTTCGAGCGATGCCTGAATGCCAAGGAGATGGAGCAGAAAATGATCATCGGCATCGACCTGGGAACCACCAACAGCCTGGTGGCGGCATGGAAGGACGGGCGGTCCGTCCTGATTCCGAACGCGCTCGGCGAGACGCTGACGCCGTCCTGCGTCAGCCTGGACGAGGACGTCACGGTGCTGGTCGGGCGCGCGGCCCGCGAGCGGCTGCAGACCCACCCTGACCGGACGGCCGCGAACTTCAAGCGCTACATGGGCAGCGACAGGACCGTGGCGCTGGCCGGGCGCGCGTTCCGGCCCGAGGAGCTGTCGTCGCTGGTGCTGCGCGCGCTCAAGGCCGATGCCGAAGCGTTCCTCGGCGAACCGGTGGAGGAAGCGGTGGTCACCGTGCCCGCCTATTTCTCGGACGCGCAGCGCAAGGCCACGCGGGCCGCGGGTGCGCTGGCCGGGCTGCGGGTCGATCGGCTGCTCAACGAACCGACGGCGGCGGCGCTGGCCTACGGGCTGCACCAGCAGGACAGCGAGACCCGGTTCCTCGTCTTCGACCTGGGCGGCGGCACCTTCGATGTCTCCATCCTGGAAATGTTCGACGGCGTGATGGAAGTGCGGGCATCCGCCGGGGACAACTTCCTCGGCGGCGAGGATTTCCTGCAGGCCCTGGTGGACCTGTTCTTCGAGCGCCTGAAGCTCTCCGAATCCCTGCGCCGGGACAGCCACTTCATGCAGCGGCTCCTCGCGGCGGCCGAGCGGACGAAGCGGGCGCTCAGCGAGCACGCACAGGCCGTGCTCTCGGTGGAGCACGGGGGAAAGCCCTTGTCCCTCGAGGTGGACGAGGCCCTGCTCGAAAGCGCCTGCGCCACGCTGCTCAAGCAGTTGCGGCTGCCGGTGGAGCGGGCCCTGCGCGACGCGAACCTGCGCACCGTCATGCTGGACAACATCGTGCTGGCCGGCGGCGCCACCCGCATGCCGATGGTCCGGCGGCTCGCGACGACGATGTTCGGCCGCTTTCCCGCCATCGATTTCAACCCGGACGAGGTGGTCGCCCTGGGCGCGGCCATCCAGGCCGGCCTGAAGGCGAAGGACGCGGCCCTGAACGAAGTGGTGATGACCGACGTGTCGCCGTACTCCCTGGGCGTGGCGGTGAACAAGCGCCTGCCCGACGGAACCTCCACGCCCGGCCATTTCGATCCCGTCATCGAGCGCAACACCGTCGTGCCGGCCAGCCGCATGAAGAGCTACGTGCCCGCCCGGGAGGACCAGGAGAGCATCGACCTGGAGATCTACCAGGGTGAGTCGCGCATGGTGCACGACAACATCCACCTGGGCAATCTCCGGATCGAACTGCCGGGCAAAAGCCGGGAGGAGTCTTCCGTGGACGTGCGTTTCAGCTACGACGTGAATGGCCTGCTGCAGGTGGAAGCCACGGTGCCCAGTACGCAAAAGACCTTCAGCGTCGTCATCGAAGGCAATCCGGGCCTGCTCACCGAAGCCGAGATCGCCGAGCGCCTCGCGGCGATGGACGCCCTGAAGATCCATCCGCGCGATGCGCTGGAGAACCGCACCGTGATGGCGCATGCGGAGCGCATCTACCAGCAACTGCGGGGGGGCGCGCGGGAGTGGCTGGCGGAGCAGATCCTGCGTTTCGAGGGGGCCCTGGCCACCCAGGACGGCCGCGTCGTCGCCAAGGCGCGCAAGCTGCTGGAGGACCAGTTGGCCCACCTGGAGCGCACGGGGGCCGTCCTGGCGGACGACGAGCCGTGAGCACGGAACGCCGCAGGCCGCCGCCGTTCCTCGCCCACCTCGGCCTCGACGAGGCGGCGGACGACCGGGCGATCCGCCGCGCCTACGCACGGCTGCTCAAGCAGATCGACCAGGAGCAGGACCCCGACGGTTTCCAGTCCCTGCGCCAGGCGTACGAGCTGTCCCTGCAATGGTTCGCCCATGGCCAGCAGGAAGAGGGCGAAGAAGAGGACGAGGTGCCGGTGGCTCCGGCCGAAGCGGATGCGGCCGGGGACGCCGCCCGGGACGGCGCGGGCGCTGCACGCACGGGAGACGGCGCTCAGTACGGCGGGCCGCGGCAGGCGGAGCCGCTGCCCCGCGCCGTGCCACCGGTGCCCGCTGGCCCCCCTGCGCCCGCGCAATCGCCAGCGCAATCGCCAGCGCAATCGCCAGCGCGCACCGGGCCGGTGCCGGCCGGGCGGGAGCCGGGCGGCGGCCCTGGCGATGCGGCCGTGCTCCGGCATGCCGCCGCCCGGGCCGCGGCAAGCGCGGCCCGCGGGGTTTTCGAGGAAATGCGAGCGATGCTGCCGCAGCGGCGCCGTGGCGCCCTCGAGAAGGTCCGGGCTTGGCTGACGCAGGCGCTGGAAAGCGAGCGCCTCATCGACATGGACGCCCGTTTCCTGTTCGAAGGCGGCGTGGTGTCCCTGCTGGCGGATGGCTGGCGGCCGGGCCACGAGTATCTGTTCGGTCCGGCGATGGAGTGCTTCGGCTGGCGCAACGATCGCGGCAGGCTGGCCGCGTTCGGACACGCCGGGGCAGTGGTCGCGTCCGCCATCGATGAACTCGACTTCTACGACGCGCAGCCGAAGAAGGTGCGGACCGCCCAGCGGGACCTCATCCGCCGGCTGCGGGACGGCCGGCGTCCGCGCACGGGCTTCCTGCTGCGGCAGCTTCCCGGGGCGCTGCATCTGCGCAGGCTGTTCCCGCACTGGCTGCACGTGATCACCGCGGTGGGCAACGTGGAGCAGTGGAGCGAGTGGGCGGATGCCGTGCCGCGGTGGCGCCGCTGGCTGACCTATGCGCCGTCGAGGGCACCCGGGCCGGCTTGCGCACCGTCTTCGGTGTCCCGTTCCCCCGGCCGCATCGGCAACGGCTGGATCATCTTCGCCGTGCTGGTCGTCTGTACCCTGCTGCGGATGTGCCTGCAGAACACCTCGCTGCCGGCGTCGCCTTCGCCACCTGCGCCCGTGCACGGCAGCCTGCCTTCCGGAGCCGGGGCGTCCGGCGCTTCCACCGGCCTGCCGCCCCGGGAGCCGGTGGGTGCCGTGCCTCCGTCGCTCTCCGCCCGGCCCGTCCCGGTCAAGCCCCTGCAGCCCGTCTATCCCGCCGAGGCCCGTCGCCGGGGGCTCGAAGGGCGCGTCGTCGTCTCCGCCGCCATCGGTGTCACGGGACAGACGCGGGACGTCTCCATCGCCCAGAGCTCCGGCCACCGGGAACTGGACGAGTCGGCCCTGGCCGCGGTGCGCAATGCCACCTTCCACCCCGCCAGGGACAGCCAGGGGCACGCCGTGGACGCACGCTACCGCATCCCGTTCCGTTTCGAGCTGTCGGACAAGCCCGCTGCCGACGCCTCGGCCGGGCCGCGCGCCCATGCCCAGCGGATCCGGGACGCTTTCCAGCCGCAGATCGTCCTGCCGGAGGGGCTTTCCGGCAATCCCGCGGCCGAGCTCCGGTTGCGCCTGAGCGCTCAGGGTGCCATCGAAAGCTACCGGTTGGTGCAGCCCAGCGGCAGCAAGGCCTGGGACGACGCCGTGCTGCGCGCGGCGGCCCGCGTCAAGCGGGTGCCCGCGGATGACGAGGGGCAGTTTCCCCCGGAGATGGTGATCACGTTCCGGCCCCGGCCCTGAGGGAGGCGTTCGCTCCGTCCGCCGCAGGGGCGGTGCCGCCGAAATCCCAGGCCTCCAGCAGTTCGGGGGCCCGCCGCTCGGTCACGCCGTTCGCGTGCGCTTGCGCTGCCTTGGTCCGCGCGACGGCCTCGGCTTCGTCGATGTAGCCCTGCAGGGCCTGCTCGAAAGCATCGACCGCCAGGTCGGCGGCTTCTTCCTGGGCCGCGGAGCCCACCGCGTCGTGCAGGACCACGTAGGCCCGCAATGGCGGCCATATCCGCTCGGGGCCGCCGGTGGGTGGCCTTTCGTGCAGCAATGTGTCGCGGGACAGGCCCAGGCGGGGATCGCGCAATGCGTCCACCAGCAGGCGCCGTGCCTCGTCCTGGTCCAGGCCGCTCATGAGCCGGTGCTCCAGCATGCACGCATAGGCGGTGCGGGCGTCGCCCGCGATGCGCTGGAAACCTTCGTCGCGCGGTGATCCGTCCAGGTGGTGGTCGCCGGGGGCATGCTCCACCAGGAAGTCGGTGAAGGACCGCCGGAAGGCGGTGGACCGCAGGGCCTCGGCCACCACGGCATCGACCAGCTCCAGGTCCGTCTCCGTCAGTGGATGGTCGAGTACCGCGGCCTGGTCCTGCAGGCCGCGGGTCCACCGCCGGAACGCCTCGGCCGAAGCCGGGTCCACGGCCTGCAGATCGGCGGCCGACTTCCGCAGGCGTTCGCCATGGGCCGCCCCCTGCGGGCCGGGCGCCGCCGCGGGTTTGTGCCGCGACAGGACCCCGGTGGGCGGATGCAGGCCCGCGCCCACCCTCCCGCCTTCGGCGTGCATCAGCTCCCACAGCGTGGCCCGGTGGCGTGGCTGCTCCGGTGGCCTCGGCGGCGCCTGCCGGGGGGCCGGAGCCCCGGGTGCCGCCTCGGGCTCGCGGAGCAGCTGCCGGAGGGTGGTGCCCCGTGGCGCCGAGCCGGCAGGACTCGGGACAGGGTCCGGGGTTGCACGCGAGGCGGTGTGCCGCGCGGACGTAATCGGGAAGGTTCGCAGGATACGGAGCATGGAGCGGCCATGCCGCGTGGAGCGGACGTGGCTGTCATCGACGGTAGCCGCAGGCCCCGTGCCACCGTGCCCGCGGTGCGAAGCGGGGCCGTGGCGCGCGAAGTCCTAGGACCTTGCGCTGGAGCCCCGTGCCACCAGTTCCCCCTCCAGCACCACGCGCCGCGCGGGCCGCGCCGGGTCCTGCATGCGCTGCAGCAGCAGTTCCGCCGCGGTGCGGCCGATGTCGTAGGTGGGCTGGGCGATGGTGGTCACGTCCAGCGCGGGCAGGGCGGTCCAGTCGTTGTTGTCGAAGCCGGCGATGCCGATGTCCTGCGGCGTGCGCAGGCCGGCGGCCTGCACCGCCTGCAGGGCGCCGAGCAGCAGCAGGCCGTTGGTGGCGAGCAGCGCGTCGGGGCGTTCGGCGGGCGGCGCCGCGAGGCACTGCGCGGTGGCGCGCTGCCCCGCGTCGCGCGTGGGGTCGAGCCACAGCGGCCGCGGCGCGAGCCCGTGCGCCGCCAGGGCGTCCGCATAGCCCGCATGGCGCTGCTGGCCGGTGGTGCTGTGGATGCCGGCGAGCAGGGCGATGCGCCGCCAGCCCGATTGCAGCAGGTGTTCCGTGGCGCGGCGCGCCGCGGCGTGGTTGTCCAGCACCACGCGGTCCACGTGGGAGCTTTCGAGCGCGCGGTCCACGAGCACGAGCGGAAACGGCCAGTCCGCAGGCCGCAGGCGCTGCAGCCCCTCCATGGTGGGCGACAGGATCACGCCGCTGGCCTGCTCGTCGGCCATCAGTTCCAGGTACGACTGCTCCTTGGCGGGGTTCTCGTCGCTGTTGCAGAGAATGAGCCGCAGGCCGTTGCGGTAGGCCACATCCTCCACGGCACGGCCCACGTCGGTGAAGAAGGGGCTGCGGATGTCCGAGACGATCAGGCCGACGATCGAGGCGCGGCGCTGGCGCAGCCGGCGCGCCGCGAGGTTGGGCCGGTAGCCCATTTCGGCGATGGCCTGCTCCACGCGCTCGCGCAGCGGGGAACGCACGGCGCCGGGCGTGGTGAGCACGCGCGAGACGGTGGTGGTGGAGACGCCGGCGCGCTGGGCGACGTCCTTGATGCTGGCCAATCCGGACTCCTGGGCAAGGCGGTTGGGATAACGGGGCGGGTACCGGGCACACGGGCGCCGGTACAGGGTTCGCTGGATGGTAACGATTCCATGATTCATCTGGCAAGCGGTGCGGCAGCGGTTTTCCATCCCATGGCTGCCGGTGGCATCGATGTGCACGCAGAAATGCTTGTGCACTGTGATTTTCTAGGTGTTTTCCCTGGTTTTCAGGGCGGCAGGGGGGCGGTGCGGCTTGCCCGGGCGCGAGCCACCGTTCCATAATCGTGTCTGGAATCGATACCAAATTCAGGAGACATGCCCATGTCCACCATTCCGGTCGAGGTCCGCCTCGGGGCGGCCCCGCACAACCGCGAGGATGCCGTGCGCGCCGCCGGCGCACTGCTGGCGCAGGCCGGCCACATCCAGCCCGCCTATGTCGACAGCCTGCTGCAGCGCGAGAAGGTGGCCAACACCTTCCTGGGCGAAGGGCTGGCCATTCCGCACGGCATGGTGGAAGACAAGCACCTCGTGCGCCGCACGGGGCTGGCCGTGCTGCAGGTGCCGGCCGGCGTGCGCTGGGGCGACGACGCCAAGCAGGCGAAGCTGGTGGTGGCGATCGCCGCGGCATCCGACGAGCACATCCAGGTGCTGCGCCGGCTCACGCGCGTGATGCGCGACTCCGCCCTGATGCAGCGCCTGGCCACCACGGGCGATGCGCAGGAGATCGTGCGCGCGCTCACGGCCGATGCGCCGGAGGGCGCTGGGGGCGCCGGGGCCCAGGGCGCGGCGCTGGAGGATTTCCCGCTCGGGCGCGAACTCTCCCTCAATTACCCCAGCGGCCTGCATGCGCGGCCGGCCGGCGAATGGGCCCGCGTGGCCGGGCGCTTCCAGGCGCGGGTGCACGTGCGGTGCGGCGACTCGGTGGCCGACGCCAAGAGCGTGGCCGCTCTGCTGGGCCTGGGTGCCGGGCGTGGCGCGCAGCTGCGCGTGTCCGCGCAGGGCCCGGACGCGGCCGCCGCGCTGTCCACGCTGGCCGCCACCATCGTGCGGCTCGGCGAGGAAGAGGCGCGGCAGGCCGAACTGTCGGCCGCGCGACAGGCCCAGGCCCAGGGCCTGGGCCGCGAACTGGGCGACTGGCAGCCCGCGGCGCGGCACACCTTCACCGGCATCGCCGCCAGCCCCGGCCTGGTCGTGGGCACCCTGGTGCATGCGGAGGCGGCCGCCCTGGACGTGGAAGACCGCTTCACTTCCGTGGCCGCCGAGGCCGCGGCGCTCGACCGGGCCTTCGCCGCCGCGCAGGCGCAGCTGGAGCAACTGGCCGCCGGGGCGAAAGCCGCCGGCCGGGCCGAGCAGGCCGGCATCTTCGCGGCCCACCAGGGGCTGCTGCGCGATGCCGAACTGATGCAGGCCGTGAGCCGCACCGTGGTGCAGCGCCACGGCGCCGCCTGGGCCTGGCGCCACGCGGTGCACGAGCGCGTGGCCGCGCAGCGCGCGCTGCCGGACGCCACCCTGGCCGCCCGCGCGGCCGACCTGCAGGACGTGGGCGAGCGCGTGCTGCGCCACCTGCTGGGCCTGGGCGGCGAGGCGGCCGGGCCGGATGCGGCCGGGGCCGCCTGGCCCGACCATGCCATCCTGCTGGCCGACGACATTTCTCCCTCGATGGCCGCGCAGATCGACACCGAACGCGTGCGCGGCTTCTGCACCGCGCGCGGCGGCCCCACGGCGCACACGGCCATCCTGGCGCGCGCCCTGGGCCTGCCCGCCGTGGTGGCCGCCGGCCCGGGCGTGCTGCCCGGGCGGGACGGCGCAGGCCCGGCGCTGGGCGGCACGCCGGCCATCCTGGACGGCTACCGCGGCCGGCTGTACGTGGCGCCCAGCGAAACCGCGCTGGTGGAGGCGCGCGAGCGCATGGCGCGCCTGGCCCGCCGGCAGGAGGAGGAGGCCCGCACGCGCCGCGAGCCCGCCACCACCACCGACGGCCACACGGTGGAGATCGCCGCGAACGTGAACCGCGCCGACCAGGTCGCGAAGGCGCTGGAATCCGGCGCCGAAGGCGTGGGCCTGATGCGCACCGAATTCCTCTTCCTGGAGCGCGACACCGTGCCGGACGAGGAAGCGCAATACCAGGCGTACCGCGGCATGGTCGAGGCGCTGCAGGGCCGGCCGCTCGTGGTGCGCACGCTGGACATCGGCGGCGACAAGCGCGTGCCCCACCTGGATTTGCCCGTGGAGGAGAACCCCTTCCTCGGCGTGCGCGGCGCGCGGCTGGCGCTGCGGCGCGACGACCTGCTGGTGCCCCAGCTGCGCGCGCTCTACCGCGCCGCGCGGCACGGCCCGCTGCAGGTGATGTTCCCGATGATCAGCACCGTGGAAGAGGTGCGCGAACTGCGCGCGCGCATGGAAGCCGTGCGCGCCGAGCTGCAGGCGCCCGCGGTGCCGGTCGGCATCATGATCGAGGTGCCTTCGGCCGCGCTGACCGCCGACCGCCTGGCCGCCCACGTGGATTTCTTCTCGATCGGCACCAACGATCTCACCCAGTACGCGCTGGCGGTGGACCGCCAGCATCCCGAACTCGCCGGCATGGCCGACAGCCTGCATCCCGCGGTGCTGCGCCTCGTGGAGCGCACGGTGGCCGGCGCGGCGCGGCACGGCCGCTGGGTGGGCGTGTGCGGCGGCCTGGCGGGCGAGCCGCTGGGCGCTGCGCTGCTCGTGGGCCTGGGCGTGCAGGAACTGAGCATGAGCGCCGGCGACATCGGCACCGTCAAGGCGCTGCTGCGGCGCCATTCCCTGGCCGAGCTGCAGGCGCTGGCGCGCAGCGCGCTCGACGTGGACACGGCCGACGAAGTGCGCGCCCTGGGCGCCGCGCTGCGCCCGGCCCCGCAGGCACCCGGGCAGGAGGCGGACCATGGCTGAGAACCATCTGCCCCGCGTTTTCACGGTCACCCTCAACCCGGCCATCGACCACACGGTGCGGGTCCAGTCCCTCGTGCCCGGCAGCGTGCACCGCGCGCTCGGCCAGCAGGTGGAAGCCGGCGGCAAGGGCGTGGGCGTCGCGGCCGTGCTCGCGGCGCTGGGCGTGCCGGTGACGGCCACCGGCTGGCTGGGCGCGGACAACGACGCGGTGTTCGCGGCCGCCTTCGCCGCGCGCGGCATCGCGGACGGCATGCTGCGCCTGCCGGGCGCCACGCGCACCAACATCAAGATCGCCGACGCCGCGCGCGGCGACTCCACCGACATCAACCTGCCGGGCCTGGCCCTGGAGCCCGCGGCCCTCGCGCGCGCCGAGGCCGGCCTGACCGCCGCGCTGTGCGCCCAGGCGCGGCCCGGCGACTGGTGCGAACTGGCCGGCAGCCTGCCGCCCGGCGCGGATGTCGCCGTGTGGGAGCGCATCGCCCGCGCCGTGGCGGCGCGCGGGGCGCGCATCGCCATCGACACGGGTGGCGCGGTGCTGCGGCAGCTGCTGCAGGCGCTGGCCGATCCGGCGCGCGGCGCCGTGGTGCCCGTGGATTTCATCAAGCCCAACCGGGCGGAGCTGGAAGAACTGGCCGGGCGCGAACTGCCCACGCCCGCCGATGTGGCGCAGGCCGCGCGCATGCTGTGCCGCGCGCACGGGGTGCGGCAGCTGGCCGTGTCCCTGGGCGGCGATGGCGCGGTGATCGCCACGGCCGAAGGCTGCTGGCAGGCCGCGGCCGCCCGCGTGCCCGTCGCCACGACGGTGGGCGCGGGCGACGCACTGGTGGCGGGCACGCTCGCCGCCCTGTCGCAGGGCCGGGCCATGCCCGCCGCCGCGATCTTCGGCATGGCCTGCGCGGCCGCGCGCATCCAGCGCATCGCGCCGGGACTGCCCCCGCGCGCCGAGGTGGATGCCCTGGCCGCATCCATCCAGGCCACGCCGCTCTAAAGCAATCAGGAGACACACCCCATGGCCCAACTCATCGCCATCGCCGCGAGCCAGGCCGGCCCGGCGCACAGCTTCATGGTGGCCGAGGCGCTGCGCGCCGCGGCCGAATCGCTCGGCCACCGCATCGCCGTGAGCGTACACAGCAGCCTGGGCACCCAGGGCGGCTTCAGCGACGGCGAACTGGCGGGCGCCGCGGCGGCCATCATCGCCGCCGACATGCCCGTGGACCGCCAGGACCTGCTGGGCACGGCCGCGGCTCCCGTGCACGAAGCCGCCCCGCAAGAGGTGCTGGCCGATGCGGAGCGCGTGGTGCGCGCCGCGCTGGCCCGCGCGGGCGGTGCGCCTGCACGGGCCGCTGCTTCGCTGCCACCCGCCGCGCCCGCTGCGGCTTCGCCCGCAACCGCCGCGCCCCAGGACGGCCCCCTGCGCATCGTCGCCATCACGTCCTGCCCCACGGGCGTGGCCCACACCTTCATGGCCGCCGAGGCGCTGGAGCAGGGCGCGCGTGCGCTGGGCCACACCATCAAGGTGGAGACACAGGGCTCGGTGGGCGCGCAGAACGCGCTCACTGCCGGCGAGATCGCCGAGGCCGACCTCGTGGTGATCGCGGCCGACACGCAGGTGAACCGCGACCGCTTCGCCGGCAAGCGCCTCTACGCCACCTCCACCAAGGCCGCCATCCACGATGCGGCGGCGGTCTTCGCCCAGGCACGGGCGCAGGCCCAGGCGTGGGGCGCTTGCGCATCGCCTGCCCCCGCGGCCGGCGGCGTGGCCACGGCCTCCCCGGCAGCGGCCGGCAAGCGTGAATCCTCCGGCGCCTACAAGCACCTGATGACGGGCGTGTCCTTCATGCTGCCCTTCGTGGTGGCCGGCGGCCTGCTGATCGCGCTGGCCTTCGCGCTGGGCGGCATCTACGTCTATGACGACGCCCACAAGGGCACGCTCGGCTGGGTGCTGTTCCAGGTCGGGGCCAAGGCGGGCTTCGCGCTCATGCTGCCCGCGCTGGCGGGCTACATCGCCTACTCCATCGCCGACCGGCCCGGCATCGCGCCCGGCATGGTCGGCGGCATGCTGGCCGGCACGGTGGGGGCGGGCTTCCTGGGCGCCATCGCGGCAGGCTTCATCGCCGGCTATGCGGTGCACTGGCTGAACCGCTTCATCCGCCTGCCGCGCGGGCTGGACGGGCTCAAGCCCGTGCTGATCCTGCCGCTGCTGGGCGCGGCCATCGTCGGCGTGCTGATGATGATGGTGATCGGCGCGCCCATGGCCGCCGTGATGGGCGCGCTGACGGACTGGCTCAAGGGCCTGCAGACCGGCAGCGCCGTGCTGCTGGGCGTGATCCTGGGCGCCATGATGGCCTTCGACATGGGCGGGCCGGTGAACAAGGCGGCCTACGTCTTCTCCACCACCCTGATCGCCAGCGGCGTGGCCAACCCCATGGCCGCCGCCATGGCCGCCGGTATGACGCCGCCGCTGGGCATCGCCCTGGCCTGCTGGCTGTTCAAGAACCGCTTCACCGCCGAAGAGCGCGAAGCCTCCAAGGCCTCCGCCGTGCTGGGCCTGGCCTTCATCACCGAAGGCGCCATTCCCTTCGTGGCGCGCGATCCGCTGCGCGTGATTCCTGCCTGCGTGCTGGGCTCCGCGGTGGCCGGGGGCCTCTCGATGGCCTGGAACATCGGCCTGCAGGCCCCGCACGGCGGCGTGTTCGTGCTGGCCATTCCCAACGCCGTGAACCATGTGGTCCTGTATGCGGCCGCGATCCTGGCCGGCACCGTGGTGACGGCCCTGGCGCTGGGCCTGTTCAAGAAAAAACTGCAGCCTTCCGCCCGCTGAGGCGCCCGCCGGGGCTGCCGCCACGGCGGCAGCTGCACCGGCCGGACCCTGCTACTTGCGCCTCCGCGCGCCGACTTCGCCCAGGCGGTAGCTCCCGCCCGGCTCCACGCGCACGTTGAAGGTGCGCAGCCGGTCGTCCTCGTCGTGCTCGTAGCGGGCCTTCACCGTGATCTCGATCGCCGCGCCGCGTGCGCGGCACTGCACGGATTCGAAGCGGTATTGGCTGTGGTCGTCGTTCAGCTCGGAAAAGGCAATGGTCTTCGTGACGCGCGACGGATCGCCCTGCAGCGGGTCGGTCACCCACTGCACATAGAGCTCGCTGCCTGCGCCCTCGTTCACGTTTGCCTCCACCACGCGGTAGGTGCCCTGCCGGGACGCTTCCGTCCACTGGCCGCAGGGCAGCACCTGGCGCACGGAGGCCGGCAGGGCCTCCACCTGCGCGCGCATCCAGGATTCGGCGGCCTGGGTGGCGGCCGGCACTGCCGCGCAGCAGGCGAGTGCGAGAAGGGTTGCGTGTCGTTTCACCATTGCGCCGTACTCGCTTCGGTTGCGTTCTTCCAGGAAACCTGGGGATGCCGGTAGATCTCGCGCGTGGAGATGCCCAGCGTGGACGTGAGCTGCGCGGTCAGCCACGTCAGCGAGACCTGCTGCGCGCCCGTCACGGCTTCGAAGGTCTGGCCCTGCACCCCAGAGACGATCTCGATGCCGAGGGAGTCGCTGTTGTCCGGGTACCGCCTGGGGAAGGGCTTGTGCTTTTCCACCGTGCCGATCTGGCGGCCCACCGTCTTTCCCTTGAGCGCAGCGACCTCGGCCGGCGTGCACTTGTGCTCCTCCATGCAGCGCGACTTGATGAAACCCACGTGGTGGGTCTTCTGGTAGACGGAGGCCGTCTGGTAGATCGTGCCGTCCTTGTCGATGAGGAAGTGCGCGCCGTTGGGGTTGGCCGTCTTGTAGCTGTTGAATGAAGACTGCGCCGTGGAGGCCCCCGTCTGGTGGACGATGATGCCGTTGATCACCTTCATCTCGCCGCGCTGGATGGCCCCGTGGATCGCCAGCCGCACACGCGGATGCTGCACTTTTCCGGTTTTGTCGATGTCCATGCCCTGCCTGTTCCTCCTTTTGTGTGAACGGGCCATGCTATCGGCGTGACTCGATGTGTAAACATCTGTTTCCTGAAGTTGCATAACCTTGCCGGTGGATACATCGAGGCGCCGTGATCGCCGGGTGTTCAGCCTGTGGTGCCCTGCTGCACCTGCAGCCGCCCCCGCCCCGCGCGCTTGGCCTCGTAGAGAGTCGCATCGGCGCGCGCCATGAGGTCCGCGAGCAGCGGGGCGACGGCCATGGCGCCGGGGTCCGGCAGGCCGGCCTCCAGGGTGGCGGCCCCCGCGCTGTAGCTGACCGGGAATCCCACGGCCTGCGGGCTGTCGGCGGCCAGCCGCGCGCGCAGCCGGCGGTCGAAGCTCTCGGCGGCGCGGTCGCCCGGCGCATGCGCGAGCAGAACGGCGAACTCCTCGCCGCCGATGCGGCCCGCCACGTCGCCCGTGCGTGTCGCGTCCTGCAGCAGCCGCGCGAAGAACGCGAGCACGTGGTCGCCCGTGCCGTGCCCATGGGTGTCGTTCACGCGCTTGAAGTGGTCCACGTCCAGCATCACGGCGGTGACGCGCAGGCCGTGCCGCAGCGCATGCGCCAGCAGCGCGCGGCCCCGCACGTCGAAGCCGCGCCGGTTGAGCACGCCGGTGAGCGCATCCGTCTTGGCCAGTGCGCGCAGCTTGTCCTCGGCCTCGGTGCGCCATGCCACGAGCACTGCCATGGTGCCCAGCACCAGTGTCACGTTGGCGGCGAGCGCGGCGGCGATGTTCACGGGATGCGGCGCGCGGAAGCTCGGATACGCTTCGGTGAAGGCGCCGAGCACGCCGCGCGCGGCCGTGAAGCCGGCCATGGCGACGAGGCAGGCGCACAGCAGCACGCGCCAGTGCCGGGGCGACGGCCGCCAGGGCGCGAGCGTGGCCCGCGCGACGGTGGCCAGCAGCACGGCCAGCAGCAGGTTGGCCCAGCCCACGCGGAAGGGGTAGCTGCCGAAACCCAGGGTGTAGCCGATCGGTATCGCGGCGACCAGCCAGGGCAGCCAGCGGCGCCCGGGCCGTGGCCCCAGCCATTCCTGCAGGGCCGCGAACAAGGCCCATTGCGCCGCCGCCGCGCAACCGACGGAGAGCGTGGACAGGGCCTGGTCCCACAGCCGGGAGGAGGCGATGATGGCGCCCCAGGACAGGGCCTGCAGCGCCACGCTGGCCTGCGCGAAGCGCGCGGCACGGCTCACCTCCCGCCCCATGATGAGCGGCAGGGCGATCGAGAGCATGAACAGGTTGGTGGCCGTGACGGCCAGCAGCGTGACGAAATCCAGTGCCATCGGCGGCATCGGCGTGGTGGCGTGGCCGCCGCGGCGTCCCGCCTACTGGAAGGCGACTTCCGCGAAGCTGCGCAGCTTGCGGCTGTGCAGGCGGCTCACGCCGCCGGCGCGCAGGATATCGATGGCGCGCATGCCGATGCGCAGGTGCTGGTCCACGCGCTCGCGGTAGAAGTGGTTGGCCATGCCCGGCAGCTTGATCTCGCCGTGCAGCGGCTTGTCGGACACGCACAGCAGCGTGCCGTAGGGCACGCGGAAGCGGAAGCCGTTGGCGGCGATCGTCGCGCTTTCCATGTCCAGCGCCACGGCGCGGCTCTGGCTGAAGCGCCGCTGGGGCATGTTGTCGGGCAGCAGTTCCCAGTTGCGGTTGTCGGTGCTGGCCACGGTGCCGGTGCGCATGATGCGCTTGAGCTGGTCCTCGGGCACGCGGGTCACGTCCGCCACCGCCTGCTGCAGCGCGAGCTGGATCTCGGCCAGCGCCGGGATCGGCACCCACAGGGGCAGCTCTTCGTCGAGCACGTGGTCCTCGCGCACGTAGGCATGGGCCAGCACGTAGTCGCCCAGCTGCTGGCTGTTGCGCAGGCCCGCGCAGTGGCCCAGCATCATCCAGGCGTGCGGGCGCAGCACGGCGATGTGGTCGGTGATGGTCTTGGCGTTCGACGGGCCCACGCCGATGTTGACCATGCTGGTGCCGCTGCGGTCGGCGCGCACGAGGTGGTAGGCGGGCATCTGCGGCAGGCGCGGCGGCGGCACGCCGAGCTCGTCGCCGGCCTCGGCGGGCAGGCCGGTACGGCGCGTGACCACGTTGCCGGGCTCGATGAAGGCCACGTATTCGCTGTCGGGGTTCGCCATCTCGGCGTGGCCCAGGCGCACGAATTCGTCGATGTAGAACTGGTAATTGGTGAACAGCACGAAGTTCTGGAACCACTCGGGCGCAGTGCCCGTGTAGTGGCGCAGGCGGTGCAGCGAGTAGTCCACGCGCGGCGCGGTGAACAGCGACAGCGGATGCGCCTCGCCCGTGCGCGGCTCCCAGGTGCCGTTGGCGATGCCGTCGTCCATGGCGGCGAGGTCGGGCAGGTCGAACACGTCGCGCATCAGCATGCGGCGCTCGGCCGTGAGCGTGCCCTCGATGTGGTCATGCTCGGCGAAGGAGAAGTGGATGGGGATGGGCTGGCTGCTGATGCCCACCTCCAGCTCGACGTTGTGGCTGGCGCGCAGCAGCCGGAACTGCTCGGCGTAGTAGCGCGCGAACAGGTCGGGGCGGGTGAGGGTGGTCTCGTAGCGGCCCGGCCCTTCCACGAAGCCGTAGGCCAGCTGCGTGGCCGCGCGCGCCACCGTGGTGGTCTGCACCCGCACGAAAGGGTAGAAGGCCCGCACGTGGCCGTTCGGCGTCTCGCCGGCCACGAAGCGCTGCATGGCGTTGCGCAGGTGGCCGATCTGTTCCTGGTAGATGCGCTGGACCTGGGCGAGCGCTTCTGCGGGATCGGAGTGGAAGGTGGGCTCTGTGAATTCTGGGATCTGGGCCATGGGCGTATTGTCCACGCCCGCCGCATGGCGCGTCCGGGAAAGGGCCGGGCCGGGATAATCGGGCGATGCAACCCTCCCCCCCTTCCCCGGCTCCCCTGGCCGCCGCGGCGTCCGCGGGCTTCGACGCCCTCGGGCTCTCCCCCGAAGTGCTGGCCAACCTGCGCCAGCTCGGCTATGAGCGCATGACGCCCATCCAGGCGGCCAGCCTGCCGCCCGCCCTGCTGGGCCGCGACCTGATCGCGCAGGCCAGCACCGGCAGCGGCAAGACGGCCGCCTTCGGGCTGGCCCTGCTGGAGCGCCTCAATCCGCGCCGCTTCGCCGTGCAGGCGCTGGTGCTCTGCCCCACGCGCGAACTGGCCGACCAGGTGGCGGCCGAGATCCGCCGGCTGGCCCGCGCGCAGGAGAACATCAAGGTCGTCACCCTGTGCGGCGGCGTGCCGCTGCGCGGGCAGGCCGCGAGCCTGGAGCATGGCGCGCACGTCGTCGTCGGCACGC
Organism: Paracidovorax citrulli; assembly: GCF_900100305.1. Classification (GTDB taxonomy): domain Bacteria; phylum Pseudomonadota; class Gammaproteobacteria; order Burkholderiales; family Burkholderiaceae_C; genus Paracidovorax; species Paracidovorax citrulli. The sequence goes on from NZ_FNEY01000001.1 coordinate 46,455, forward strand.
CCGGCCGCGTGATGGACCACCTGGAGCGCGGCACGCTCGACCTGGACGCGCTGGCCACCTTCGTGCTGGACGAGGCCGACCGCATGCTCGACATGGGCTTCTCCGAAGACATCGCCCAGGTGGCGCGCCGCTGCCCGGACACCCGCCAGACGCTGTTGTTCTCCGCCACCTATCCCGAAGGCATCGAGCGGATCGCGCGCCAGTTCATGAAGGATCCACAGCGCATCGTGGTGCAGGCCCAGCATGCCGAGGGCAAGATCGGGCAGCGCTGGTACGAAGTGCAGGAGCGCGAGCGCCTGCATGCCGTCTCGCAGCTGCTGAACCACTTCCGGCCGGAATCCGCCATCGCGTTCTGCAATACGAAGCAGCAGTGCCGCGATCTGGTGGAGGTGCTGCGCGCGCAGGGATTCAGCGCCCTGGCCCTGCACGGCGACCTGGAGCAGCGCGACCGCGACCAGGTGCTGGTGCAGTTCGCCAACCGCAGCTGCAGCGTGCTGGTGGCCACCGACGTGGCCGCGCGCGGCATCGACATCGCCGGTCTGCAGGCCGTCATCAACGTGGACGTGGCGCCCGACCCGGAGGTGCACATCCACCGCATCGGGCGCACCGGCCGCGCCGACGCGGAAGGCCTGGCGCTCAGCCTCGCGAGCCTGCCGGAGATGGGGCAGGTGGGCCGCATCGAGGTGCTGCAGGGCCGCCCGTCGGAATGGCATCCGCTCTCCGGCCTCACGCCCGCGCCGGGCGGGCCGCTGCAGCCGCCCATGGCCACGATCCAGATCATCGGCGGGCGCAAGGAGAAGATCCGTGCGGGCGATGTGCTGGGCGCGCTCACCGGCGAGATGGGTTTCACGCGCGAGCAGGTGGGCAAGATCAACGTGAACGACTTCTCCACCTACGTGGCGGTCGAGCGCAGCGTGGCCCGGCAGGCCGCGCAGCGCCTCTCCTCCGGCCGCGTGAAGGGCCGCAGCGTCAAGGCGCGGCTGGTCGAGGACGGCGCGGGCTGAAAGGTTCACGGCACGGTCCCATGGCGCTTGGCTGGGACGGTGCATGCTCGGGCAGAATCGCTCTACATTCCCGTCCGCTCATGATCGCTGCCCTGTCGCCGAACCGTTCCCCATGCTCGTGCCTCCCTGGAGGCCGCGCATGAAGCCGCTGCCGCCGCGCACGCTGCTCTGGATCTCGGTCGGCGTGGCGTTCGCCACCATCGGCCTCAAGGGCGCGGCCTGGTACCTGACCGGCTCCGTCGGGCTGCTGTCGGACGCGCTCGAATCGTTCGTCAACCTGGCGGGTGCCGTGTTCGCGCTGATGATGGTCACGGTGGCGGAGCGCCCGGCCGATGGCGACCATCCCTTCGGCCACCACAAGGCCGAATACTTTTCTTCCGGCTTCGAGGGCATCCTCGTGCTGGGCGCTGCGCTGGCCATCCTCTGGGCCTCCGTGCACCGGCTGCTGGTGCCGGCGCCCATCGAGCAGCTGGGCTGGGGCCTGGCGCTGTCGGTGGCCAGCTCGGCCCTCAACGGCCTGCTCGCCTGGATGATGCTGCGCTCCGCACGCGCCCACCGCTCGGTGGCGCTGGAGGGCGATGCCCGGCACCTGATCACGGACGTGTGGACGTCGGCCGGCGTGGTGGCGGGCATCCTGGGCGTGATGGCCACGGGCTGGCTCTGGCTCGATCCGGTGGTGGCGATCGCCGTGGCGCTCAACATCGGCCGCGAGGGCGGGCGCCTCGTCTGGCGCGCATCGCAGGGCCTGATGGACGAGGCCGTGGAACCCGAGGAGCGCGCGGCGATCGATGCGGCGCTGGCCGCCTTCACCCGGCGCCAGCCCGGCGTGCGGTTCGACCACGTGGCCACGCGCCGCGCCGGGCGCCGCCGCCATGTTTCACTGCACCTGCACGTGCCCGGCGACTGGAGCCTGTCCGAGGCCGCGCGGCTGCGCGGCGCGGTGGAGCAGGCGCTGGTGGATGCCGTGCCCGGCCTGCGCGCCACCATCGAACTGCTGCCCACGGGCATGGAAGCCGTGGCCACCCCCATGGAAGACGACGAAACGAGGAGCCTGCACCCATGATGGGCCTGCTGCAGCGCGTGCGCGAGGCGCGCGTGGAGATCGACGGAGAGACCGTGGGCCGCATCGGCCCCGGCCTGCTCGTGCTGGTGTGCGCCGAACGCGGCGACACGCAAGCGGAGGCCGACCGCCTCCTGGACAAGCTGCTCAGGCTGCGCATCTTCGCCGACGAGGCCGGCAAGATGAACCGCAGCGTGCAGGACACGGGCGGGGGCCTGTTGCTCGTGAGCCAGTTCACTCTGGCGGCCGACACGCGCGGCGGCAACCGCCCGAGCTTCACGCAGGCGGCCGCGCCGGACGACGGCCGCCGGCTCTACGACCACTTCGTGGCGCGCGCCCGCGCCCTGCACCCGGTGGTGGAGACGGGGCGCTTCGCGGCCGAGATGCAGGTGCACCTCGTCAACGACGGGCCGGTGACGATCCCGCTGCGGATCGCCCCGCCGGGCACGGTCCAGAACGGCCCATAGAGCCCGGCGAAACGGTTCTGGCGAGGCGTCGCATCGGCAGGCGGTACGCCCGGTACGGCAAGATGCGGCAACGACGCCAGAAGGGCTCTGTGGGCCGTTCTCAGTCCGCGTAGGGGTCGGCGAAGCCCAGCTCCTGCATGATGGCCGTCTCGTAGGCCTCCATCTCGTCCGCGTCCTCGGCGCTTGTCTCGTGGTCCCAGCCCTGGGCGTGCAGGGTGCCGTGCACCAGCAGGTGGGCGTAGTGCTCGTGCAGCGCCTTGTTCTGCTCGCGGGCCTCGCGCTCGACCACGGGCGCGCAGAGCACCAGGTCGGCCATGACCACGGGCTCCTGCGCGTAGTCGAAGGTGAGCACGTTGGTGGCGTAGTCCTTGTGCCGGTACTCGCGGTTCAGGGCCTGGCCCTCTTCGGCATCGACGATGCGCACGGTAATCTCCGCGTCCAGCGAGAGCGCGTGGCGGATCCAGCGGACGACGGCATGCCGGGGCAGGGCGGCGCGGTGCGCCTCCACGCCGGGAAACCGGGCGAACTGCAGGGAGAGGGAGAGCTGGTTCAGGGCCATGGGAGCCTAGCGTCGTCGTATGGATTGAATGATTCGCTATTTGGTGCGAAAGCCAAACCCGGCGAAGCGGTTCTGGCGAGGCGCTGCATCGCAGGCGGCGCGGCGGAGTGCGCCGGGCGTCCCCCGGCTGTCGCGGGTGTGCCCAAGCGCGTCCAGCCATTTTGCCCCCGTGCCGCTGAAAAATATCGATAGCTCGCTACCAAAAAAGAAGCGATTCTCGGCAGGGCCGCTCCCACCCATCGGCGCGGCTGCCCGGCACCGTTACACGCCGTCACCACGCCGCCGCTCCATCCATTCGACGATATAGAGAAGCTTCGCTCGGAACTCGAAAAGAAACTGCCGCCCAAGATCCGGCGCTTCCGGCTCGATGAGATTCCGGGTGTGATGCGCTCGCACCTGGGGTGGCCGGTGGCGGCGGCACTGATGGAGCGGTGGTTCAGGGGCGTGGGGTTTACGATCAGCCTGCCGATCAAAATCAGCAAGTCGCCAAACAAGCTACACCAGTTGCCTGCCTTGCAATTGGAAGAAAACGTGGTCACCATGGGCTGGGCCTTGGGCTTTTCCCGTGTGCGGGCCGCCGTGTCCCAATTGCAGGCGCGATGGAACAGCCCTGCGGGGATGGTGGAGCTAAAAAAACGTGTTGAACAGCAGGCGATAGGTAGAACCCCGCCCTGGCGCTTTGGCGATCTGAACCAGCCGGGCAAGATCCTGGACGACACCTGCCAGGTGAATTTCCTGAACGTAGGCCGATTCGGCGACCCCCTGGACGACTTCTACGGCGCCATGGGCGAGGCGACGCTCAAGATCGCGGTGTCGGGCTTGGTGACGCCCGCAGGGCCCAGGGGATCGGGCAAGGTATCCATCGCGATCGACGAGTTGGCCTTCTACCTGCGCGACTCCTATGACTTCAACGACGATTCCTTACTGTCGCAGCCGCTGGGCTTCTGGGGGCCTCTCGGCGTGAAGCGTTCCCCCCGGTCCGCGATGGACATTCCCCTCGACGAGCAGTGGATATACGCCGATGCCGACGACGCGAGCCGCCAGAGCTATCTGGTGCAGAACCGGCATTTCCGGCAATGGCGCGCCCTGCATGGTCGGGGCGGGGATTTCATGATCGTCTCCGATGTGCACCGCGTGCGCCTCGCGTTTCCGATCACGCTGGAGTGGTGATGAAACTGTCCCGACTCAAGAACGTGTCCTGCATCGTCTGGTGCCTGGCGCTGCATGCCTGCGTGGCGCTGGGCTGGTATGCGACCCGGCCGACGCTTTTCACCATCGACAACAGTCCCCATGATGTCTACCGGCTGGAGACTTATCACGCATCGCCGTGGCAGCGCATCGTGCATTACGACCAGAAGTACCCGGCCATCTTCCGCCTGTACCGGGTCGAGCCTAGAGAACTGCTGGGAGAAAGCGAGGTGGTCGATCTCATCGGCGGCGGCGACGTCAGTTGGCATCTTGATCCGCCTGTGCAATTCAATACAGTCTATGCCGGGAGCGTCATGTTTGAAAACATCCCACCGGAATGCACGGAGGCGGCGCGGATACCGAGTTGCCCCCGCACCCAGGCTGCGGAATGAACACTTTCGCCAAGCGCCCTGCGCGCCTTGCGTTCCCGATCACGCTGGAGTGGTGATGAAACTGCCCCGACTCAAGAACGTGTCCTGCATCGTCTGGTACCTGGCGCTGGATGCCTGCGTGGCGCTGGGCTGGTATATGACCACGCCGACACTGTTCAACAGCTACAACAGCCCCCACTATGTGTATCGGCTGGAGATCTACCACGCATCGCCGTGGCAGCGCATCGTGCACCGCGACCAGAAGGTTCCGTCCGTCGTCCGCCTCTACCGGATCGACCCCCGGGAGCGGCTGAGGGAAAGCCAGGTGGTCGACCTTGCGGCCGGCCGTGAGATCCGCTGGCAGCTCGACCCGCCCGAGCAAGCCAACAAAGTCTATGTGGGCAAGGAGGTTGTCTTCGAGAACATCCCGCAGGAATGCACGGAGGCGGCGCAGATACCGGGTTGCCCCAATACGGAGCCTCCGGCATGACCGTCCCCGATAGGCGCCAAGTGCATCGCGTGCGCCTTCCGTTTCCGATCGCGCTGGAGTGGTGAGGAAGCGGTCTCATCGCCGCGGTTCTGGCGAGGCTCTGCATCGCAGGCAGTCCACGCCCGAATGACGAGATGCGGCAGCGGCGCTGGAAGGGTTTCGTTGGACGCTCTTTTATCTGTAGCGATCCGCCGGTCAAGCCGCGCCGGAACGGCTGCTGCGCTGGGCGTCGTAGGCATCGACGATGCGTGCCACCAGCGGGTGCCGCACCACGTCCGCGCTGGTGAAGCGCGTCACGGCGATGCCCTTGACGCGCTTGAGCACCCGCTCGGCGTCGATCAGGCCGCTCATCGCGCCCTTGGGCAGGTCGATCTGGCTCACGTCGCCCGTCACCACCGCCCTGGCGCCGAAGCCGATGCGCGTGAGGAACATCTTCATCTGCTCGGGCGTGGTGTTCTGCGCCTCGTCGAGGATCACGAAGGCATTGTTGAGCGTGCGCCCGCGCATGAAGGCGAGCGGCGCGATCTCCAGCGCGTTGCGCTCGAACGCCTTCTGCACCCGGTCGAAGCCCATCAATTCGTAGAGCGCGTCGTAGAGCGGGCGCAGGTACGGGTCGACCTTCTGCGTGAGGTCGCCGGGCAGGAAGCCCAGGCGCTCGCCGGCCTCGACCGCGGGGCGGGTGAGCACGATGCGCTGCACCGCGCTGCGCTCGAGCGCGTCGACGGCGCAGGCCACCGCAAGATACGTCTTGCCGGTGCCGGCCGGACCGATGCCGAAGGTGATGTCGTGGCTGGCGATGTTGTCGAGGTACACGCTCTGCGTGGGCGTGCGCGCGCGCAGGTCGGCGCGGCGCGTGTTGAGCACCACGGCGCCGTCGGGAGCCTCCCGCAGGGCACCGTCGCCCGCGAGCATGAGCTGCACCTGCTCTTCGGTCACGGGCCGGTCGGCGATCTCGTAGATCGCCTGCAGCAGCTCCATCGCCTGGGTGGCGCGGGCCTTGGGACCGTCCACCTTGAACTGCTCGTGGCGGTGCGCGATGCCGACGGACAGCGCCGCCTCGATGGTGCGCAGGTGGGCATCGGCCGGGCCGCACAGGTGCGTGAGCCGGGTGTTGTTGTGGGGGGTGAAGGTGTGGCGCAGGATCACGCGGATAATTCCGGTTGTACGTCGGCAGGACGAAAAGACAGGACGAAGATGATAGGCAAACTCACCGGCACGTTGCTGGAGAAAAACCCGCCCGAAGTGCTGGTGGACTGCCATGGCGTGGGCTACGAGGTGCAGGTGCCGATGAGCACCTTCTACAACCTGCCCGCGGTGGGCGAGCGCGTGCAGCTGCTCACGCAGTTCATCGTACGCGAGGATGCGCAATTGCTCTATGGTTTTGGCAGCGCGCCGGAGCGCCAGGCCTTCCGCGAGCTCATCAAGATCTCGGGCGTGGGGCCGCGCACGGCGCTGTCCATCCTCTCGGGCATGGGGGTGGATGATCTCGCGCAGGCGGTGTCGCTCCAGGAGGTCGGCCGTCTGGTGAAGGTGCCCGGCATCGGCAAGAAGACCGCGGAGCGCCTGCTGCTGGAGCTCAAGGGCAAGCTCGGCGCCGACATCGGCGCGCGCCCCGAGGCCGCGAACGACGCGCAGGCCGACATCCTGCAGGCGCTGCTGGCGCTCGGCTACAACGACAAGGAAGGCGCCGCCGCGCTGAAGGCCCTGCCGAAGGACGTGGGCGTCAGCGACGGCATCAAGCTGGCGCTCAAGGCGCTGGCGAAGTGAGAAAAAACCGGAGAGCCCGGCGGCACTGCAACGCGGCCGTGGCACATTGTCGGGTCAAGGCGGTGCATGGTGCCCGCCGAAATACAACAGGAGGATGGCCATGGATCTGAGACTGGCGAGCGTTCGATCGGTGATTCTGCTGGGGGCCGCGGCGCTCCTGGCAGCCTGCGGTGGGGGTGGAGGAGCGGACACGGCAGCCGCCGCGGCCACGCCCGCTGCGGCGACGGCGCGGGCGGTGGTGTGGAGCGTGGATTCGCTCGAGCAGCCCGCCACGGCCGCGCAGGACACCGTTCGCGTGAAGGACATGAGCGCGCGTCCTGCGGTGGTGCCGGCGCGCGTGTCGCTCGGCGCGATGCTGGAAGCGCGCAGCGATGCCGCGGCCACGGGCACCGGCGCTCGCCAGATCGGCAGCGTGCGTGCGGTGGCCGCCACGGCCACCCCCGCCGAGCTGTCGGCCCAGCTGCAATGGACGCCCACGCCGGCTGGCGGCCGCGTTGCCGCGATCAGCGTCTCGGCGCAGGATGCGCATGGCCTGCGCCTAGGCGTGCTGGTGCGTGCCCTGCCGGGCGGCGCGCAATTGCGCGTCTACCGCCAGGACCGCCCCTCCGCCGTCTACGAGATTTCGGGCCAGGAAGTGCTGCAGTCGATCGACCGCAACATCGCGGCCGGCGACACGTCGGATGCGGCCCGCACCTGGTGGACGCCCGATGCCGGCGGCGACGAGGCCACGCTCGAGATCGAGCTGCCGCCCGGCACGCCCGCCAGCGCGCTGAACATCGCGATCCCGCGGGTTTCGCACATCTACACCGATCTCTCCCTGCCCTCGGCCGACGACGGCGAGCAGGCCAAGATCAACGAATCGGGAACCTGCAACCTCGACTCCACCTGCTACGACACTTATGCCAGCCAGCGCAACGCCGTGGCGCGCATGGTCTTCGTGCGGCCCGACGGCAACGCCTACGTCTGCACCGGCACGCTGCTGAACGACCGCGACGGCACGCGCACGCCGTATTTCATCTCGGCCAACCACTGCTTCTCGTCGCAGACCGTGGCCTCCACGCTGCGCACCGACTGGTTCTACCGCTCGCCGAGCTGCAACAGCCGCACGCTGTCGGCCAACGCCACGGCGCGCACCGGCGGCGCCACGCTGCTGTATGCCAATTCCAGCACCGACACGCTGTTCGTCCGGCTCAACGAGACGCCACCGGCCGGCGCCGTGTTCGCCGCGTGGAACGCCGGCACGCAGCCCCTCGGCAGCGCGGCGGTGGGCATCCACCACCCCCGGGGCGATCTGCAGAAGATCTCGTTCGGCTCCATCACGTCGCTGAGCTCCTGCAGCGCACTGAGCGAGTCGAGCACCAGCTTCTCCTGCAGCGGCACGTCGGGCAACTACTACCGCGTCGGCTGGACCGACGGCGTGACCGAGGGCGGCAGCAGCGGCTCGGGCCTCTTCGTGAACGGCGCGCTGGTCGGCACCCTGTACGGCGGCAGCGTCACCTGCTCCGCACGCAACGGCTCTGACTACTACGGCCGCTTCGACGTGGCCTACGGTGCGGCGCTGCAGCAGTGGCTCTCCCCGGCTACCAGCTCGAACGGGCGCACCGCCGTCTACCGCTTCTTCAACGGCAGCACGGGCGCGCATTTCTACACGTCCAGCGCGGGCGAACGCGACTTCGTGCAGCAGACCTACCCGGCGTTCAGTTACGAAGGCGTGGTCTTCTATGCCTACGGCAGCCCGACGGCGGGCCAGAACGCGGTCTACCGCTTCTTCAACACCTCGACGGGCGCGCACTTCTATACCATCGACGCCGGCGAGCGCGATTTCGTGCGCGCCACCTACCCGGCGTTCCAGTACGAAGGCCCCGCGTGGTATGCCCAGACGGCGGCCGGCAATGGCTCCACGGCGATGTACCGCTTCTTCAACACGAAAACCGGCACGCACTTCTACACGATCAGCCAGGGCGAGCGCGATTTCGTGATCGCGACCTACCCGGTGTTCAAGTACGAAGGCCCGGTGTACTACGCCTGGACGAACTGACGGCCCGGCGGCGCTTGGCCTTCCTCTCCCGCTTCCCGAACCCATGAGCATCCAGACCGACGACTTCGCCCCCGTGCCCCCGCCCAAGCGGGTGGTCTCCGCCGCCCCCACCTCCCCGCAGGAGGAGGCGCTGGAGCGCGCGCTGCGGCCCAAGCTGCTGCAGGAGTACGTCGGCCAGGCGAAGGCGCGCGAGCAGCTGGAGATTTTCATCGGCGCCGCGCGCAAGCGCGAGGAGGCGCTCGACCACGTGCTGCTGTTCGGCCCGCCGGGCCTGGGCAAGACCACGCTCAGCCACATCATCGCGGCCGAGCTGGGCGTGAACCTGCGCCAGACCAGCGGTCCGGTGCTGGAAAAGCCCAAGGACCTGGCGGCGCTGCTCACCAATCTCGAGAAGAACGACGTCCTCTTCATCGACGAGATCCACCGCCTCTCGCCCGTGGTCGAGGAAATCCTCTACCCCGCGCTGGAGGACTACCAGATCGACATCATGATCGGCGAGGGGCCGGCGGCGCGCAGCATCAAGCTCGACCTGCAGCCCTTCACGCTGGTTGGTGCCACCACCCGCGCCGGCATGCTCACCAACCCGCTGCGCGACCGCTTCGGCATCGTCGCGCGGCTGGAGTTCTACACGCCCGAGGAGCTGTCGCGCATCGTCACGCGGTCCGCGGGGCTGCTGAACGCCCCCATCGACGCGCAGGGCGCGTTCGAGATCGCGCGCCGTTCGCGCGGCACGCCGCGCATCGCCAACCGGTTGCTGCGCCGCGTGCGCGACTACGCCGACGTGAAGGGCGACGGCCGCATCACGCAGGACATCGCCGAGCGCGCGCTCGCCATGCTGGACGTGGATCCGCAGGGCTTCGATGTGATGGACCGCAAGCTCCTGGAGGCCGTGGTGCACCGCTTCGACGGCGGCCCGGTGGGGCTCGACAACATCGCCGCGAGCATCGGCGAGGAGCCCGGCACCATCGAGGACGTGATCGAGCCCTACCTGATCCAGCAGGGTTACCTGCAGCGCACTCCGCGCGGCCGCATCGCCACCCTCGCGGCGTTCCGGCACCTGGGCGTGGCGCCCTCGCGCCAGCACACCGACCTGTTCGGCGGGCTGCCGGCCGCCTGACCGGCCGCGGACATTGCGGTGTCCGCCTTCCATCTTGGGCCCTCCCGGAGCGGGCCGCAAGCGTTCCACTTCCGGTGTTGCCGCAAGGCGTCATTCGGGGAAATCCCGTGCGTTTTGCCATGCGCCTGGTGTCTACTGGGATAACCAGCCACTATGCGATGCATTGAAAACAATGCCTTCCGCCAAGGCCGGGTTCAGAGCAATCAATGAACGGATGAGAGGGAAATCACGATGGATCCGATTCTTGGACAGATCATTTTCTGGGCCACGCCGTGGACTCCGGCTTCCGGCACGCCCGCGGCACCCGTGAGCATTCCCGTCACGGGGATCACGTTGCAGCCGGGCACACGCTGAACTGCATCATCGCCACCGAAGGCATCTACCCCTCGCGCAACTGAGGGGCCGGCGCACGCGTCTTTCCGGCCCGGCCGGAGTCCGCGGCGTCCCGTCGAAACCGTTCACCCGCCCCCTTCACGGGGGGCAGCGGAGCGGTGCGTCCCGCGCCATGCGCACGGGACCACTCAAATCAATGTCCAACCGAAAGTGAGGGAAACCATGGATGAAGCGTATATCGGCACCATCGTGCTGTGGGCCGGCAGCTGGGTACCGAGGAACTGGGCGCTGTGCGACGGGACGCAGCTGAATATCATGGACTACCAGGCGCTGTACTCCCTCATCGGCGTGCGCTACGGTGGCGATGCGCGCACCACGTTCAACCTCCCCGACCTGCGCAACCGGGTGCCGATGGGGCTGCAGGCGGCGTCGCAGATGCCCGGCGCCACGGGCGCGGCGTCGCAGGTCCTGACCGTGACCGGCTCCGCCACCGGCGTGATCGCCGCCAACCAGTTGCCGCCGATGAGCGGCAAGGCGTCGGTGTCCATTCCCGCGAACAACGCGCCGGTCGCGGCGAATCTCACCGACGTCCCGGGCCCCAATGCCGTGCTGGCCAAGGGTGTGGCGAGCAACTTCAGCGCGAAGATCTACACGAGCGACGCTGCCAACACCAACCTCAAGCCCTTCGACGCGCCGGTCACCATCAGCCAGGGTTCCCCGCAGCAGCCCCTGTCGCTGCCGGTGTCGCTGTCGGGCCAGGTAAGCACCCTCCAGCCCTCGCTGACGCTGAACTTCATCATCTGCCTGCTGGGGCTGTATCCCGACCGGCCCTGACGGGCCGGCTGTGTCCCATGGGCTCCGCATGCCGCCAGCGGCAGGACTGCGCCGCGGGCTGCGGAGCGTTCCAGACATCTTGAGGAAAGAGGGAAATCATGGATGAGAGTTACATCGGCACCGTGCTGCTGTGGACCGCGGCCTTCGTGCCGCGCGGCTGGGCACTGTGCGACGGGTCGGTCCTGAACATCACGCAGAACCCGGCGCTGTTCGCGATCCTGGGCAACCGCTTCGGCGGCGACGGGCGCACCACCTTCCAGTTGCCCGACTTGCGCAACCGCGTTCCCATGGGCCTGCAGACGGTGGATCAGCCGCCCGGCCCGACGGGCGCCGCGTCGCATTCCGTGGTGCTCAACGGAGCGGCGGCGGGCATGGTCTCCGCCAGCCAGTTGCCGCCGGTGGGCGGCAACGTATCCCTGGGCATTCCTGCGAACAGCGCGCCGACACCGGCCAACGTGACCGATACGCCCGGTCCCGCGGTCGTGCAGTGCAAGGGGAAGGGAGGCAACTTCGACGTCAGGAAATGGACGAGCGATGCCCCGAATGCGAACCTCAAGCCGTTCGATGCCCCCGTGACCGTCGCCCCGGTGGGTGCCCAGCAGCCTCTGAGCCTGCCGGTGGCAGCGTCCGGGACGGTGGGCACGCTCCAGCCGTCGCTGACGGTGGCCTTCATCATCTGCGTGCAGGGGCTGTTTCCGCCCCGGCCCGACTGAGCCCGCCCTCAGGTCACCGCGCCCCGGGCGTCCACGCGCAGGATGCGCTCGACCACGCCGTGCGCGAGCCCGCCGCGCACGCCGATGAGGTGGCCGTGGAGGTTCACCGTCGGGTCGCAGTGGCCGGGGATGAGCCAGAGCATGCGGCCGATGGCGGGCAGCCGGGCACGGAGGCTGTCCGCGAACAGCAGGCCGTGCTCGTCGCCGCCGTTGGCGTAGCGCAGCGCACGTTCAGGCGGCAGGAAGGCGACCTGCGGCAGCCCCGAATCGATGGCGTGGCTCTTGTGGCCCGCATCGCAGACGGCGTGCGTGTCGCGGCTGGAGATGACCTGGGTCTTGATGAACAGCGCATGCTCGAAAGCCGGCTGCGCGGGCTCGCGCTCGTTGGCCGCGTAGTCCGCGTCCATGAACAGGAAGGAGCCGGCCTGCAGCTCGCCGTACACGCCGCTCGCGGCCTCGTGCACCAGGGTGCCCGTGCCCGCGCCGGTGACGAGGGGGACGGGCAGGCCCGCCGCCTGGATGGCATCGCGCGTGGCGCGGGCCGCCTCCACCGCTGCGGCGACCGCGTCGCGCCGTTCGGCCGCGCCGCGCAGGTGCTGGGCCTGGCCATGGTAGGCATGCAGGCCGGCGAAGCGCAGCCGGGCATGGCCGGCGACCGCCTGCGCGAGCGGCACGGCCGCCCCGCCCGGCGGCACGCCGCAGCGGCCCTGGCCGACGTCGATCTCCACGAACACGTCGATGCCGGCATCCGCGCCCGCACCCTCCATGGCTTCGGCCAGGCGGCCGATGCCTTCCAGGCTGTCCACGGCGATCGCGAGGCGCCCGCCCATGCCGGCGAGCTGCCGTGCCAGGCGCGCCACGCGCAGCAGCTTGGCCGGCGCGATCACCTCGTTGCTGATGTAGATGTCCGTCACGCCGCCGGCGGCGAGCGCCTCGGCCTCCGAGACCTTCTGCACGCAGGCGCCGCCGGCACCGGCCTGCTGCAGGCGCAGCGCCAGTTCGGCGCACTTGTGCATCTTCGCGTGCGGGCGCCAGCGTACCTGGTGCTTGCGCGCGAACTCGGCCATGCGCTGGATGTTGCGCTCCATGGCGTCGAGGTCCACGACCGCGGCGGGGGTGTCGATCAGGTCCACCCGCTGGCCGATGGTGGCGTGCAGTGCGGCGGCGGCGTCAGGCATGGTTTTCATCGCGGGCGGCGTCCTCGAGGTGCTGCGTGTCGGCCCAGCCCACCAGGGTGAGTCCGTCTTCGGTCCAGAGCAGCCGGTTGATGGCGGCGTTGGCCAGGAGCCAGGTGCGCGGTGCCTGCAGTTCCTGGCCGGTGGCGGCGCGGTAGAGCACGTCCATCACGCCGCCGTGCGCCACGAGCACGATGAGTTCGCCCGGGTGCTGCCGGGCGAGGGCGTGCGTGGCGGCGGTGATGCGTTCGCGGAAGGCCAGCAGCGATTCGCCGCCCTCGGGCTCGAACTGCGGGTCGCGCTGCCGCCAGCGGCGGGCCTGCTCGGGCAGCTCGGCCTCGATCTCGCGGAAGGTGCGCCCCTCCATGAGGCCGAACGCGCGTTCGCGCAACCGAACGTCGGTGGCCAGGGGCGCGCCCGTGGCGTCGGCCACGGCCTGGGCCGTGGCATGGGCGCGCCGCAGGTCGCTGGCGTAGATCGCGGCCACGGGCTCGTCCGCGAGCGCCCGGCCCAGTTGCCGGGCCTGCCAGAGGCCGGTGTCGTTCAGGGGAATGTCGAGGTGGCCCTGGATGCGCGTGTCCACGTTCCAGGCGGTCTCTCCATGGCGGATGGCGATGATGCGGGTGGCTTGCTGCATGCGGTGACGGGACTGCCCCGGTTCAGGGGGCCACGACCACTCCCGGCGTGGCGGGCGTGGTGGCGGCCGGGGCGGCGGTCGCGGGGCCCGTGCCCGCCGGCGCGAACGTGGTGCGCACCTGGCGCGGCCCGGCGGGGGGCGCCGGGAATCCGGTGAGCGCGGCATCGAACAGGATGCCGAAGATGGCCGGATCGTTCACCCAGACATCCTCATAGACGGCCGATGTTTCGTAGAGGATCTTCTGCGTGCCCGCGTCGCGCAGAACCAGGCTGGCCTCGCGGCGGTAGAGCGTGGGCGGGCGGTCCATCATCCAGCCGGTGCCCATGCCCAGCCCCCATCCGCCGCGGCCGCCCCAGCCCAGCCCCCATCCCCAGCCGGGATAGGCGGGGCCGTAGTAGGGCCAGGAGGCGGGCCAGGTGGTGCTGGCGCTGGCGCCGATCTGCAGCACCAGCCGGGCGTTGGCGTCGTCGCGCTGCAGTCCCACGCGCGCGAGCGACTGCTGGGCCAGCGCCTCGATGGGCGCGAACTGCGCGGCCTGGGCCTGCTGCGAGGGCAGGCGTTCCAGGCGATAGGTGGGCGGGGAGGGCAGCCCCGGCAGGGTGGAATAGGTGGACACGGTGCTGTCCACCGTGCGGGTGGTGGCGCAGCCGGCCAGCACGGCGGCGGCCAGCAGCAGCCCGAGGCTGCGGAAGAGCCGGGGCAGCCCGGCGGTGGTGGCGTTCATGGGCGGTCTCCTGGAATCCGGTACGAAGGGGAGGGCTTCACGGGTCGCTCGGAGGGCCGCGGCGTGTCAGGAAATCTGCACCACCTGCAGGCCCGGCACGGCGGGCGCCGGGGGGAACTCCTCGGCGTCGAAGGCCTTGTCGCCGTCGTCGCTCGCGATGCCCGTGGCCTTCAGATGCTGGAAGTCGTGCAGCGTTCCATCCATCAGGTGCGACGGCACGATGTTCTGCAGCGCGTTGAACATGTTGTCCACGCGGCCGGGGAAGCGCTTGTCCCAGTCGCGCAGCATCTCGCCCACCTGCTTGCGCTGCAGGTTCTCCTGGCTGCCGCAGAGGTTGCACGGGATGATCGGGAACTGCCGCTGCTGGGCCCACCGCGTGGTGTCCTTCTCGGGCACGTAGGCCAGCGGGCGGATCACCACGTGGCGGCCGTCGTCGCTGACGAGCTTCGGGGGCATGGCCTTCATCTTGCCGCCGAAGAACATGTTGAGCAGCAGCGTCTGCAGGATGTCGTCGCGGTGGTGGCCCAGCGCGATCTTGGTGCAGCCCAGCTCGTCGGCCACGCGGTAGAGGATGCCGCGGCGCAGCCGGCTGCACAGGCCGCAGGTGGTCTTGCCTTCGGGCACCACCCGCTTGACGATGCTGTAGGTGTCCTGGTTCTCGATGTGGAAGGGCACGCCGGTGGCGGCCAGGTACTCGGGCAGGATGTGCTCCGGGAAGCCCGGCTGCTTCTGGTCGAGGTTCACGGCCACCAGGTCGAAATGGATGGGCGCGCGCTTCTGCAGCTTGATGAGGATGTCCAGCAGGGTGTAGCTGTCCTTGCCGCCGGACATGCACACCATGACCTTGTCGCCCTCCTCGATCATGCGGTAATCGACGATGGCGCGGCCGACCTCGCGGCACAGGCGCTTCTCGAGCTTGTGCGCCTCGCGTTCGATCCGGGCCTGCGCGGGGCGGGAGGCGTCGGCGGTCCAGTCGGTGTCTTGTGGCAGGGCGGTCATGGGAGGGAGACAATCGGGTCCGCGGAAGCAGGAAGGGCACGCGCGGGCTGCGCGGTGCTTCCCGCTTCCGCTCGGCGCCGCCGTGCGGCGGCGCCCGTTCAAGGGGCGGGGGACCGCCGATTTTACGGCGGGAACGCATTTCCGGGACGGATGGAAGGCGCATGGGAACAGGCAAGGACGTATTTCGCGGAGCCCCGCCGGACGGCGCGTCCGCGGCCGGCGCGGCGGACCCCGCGGCCCGCCTGCGCACGAAGATCGTGGCGCTGGCGGTGGTGCCGCTGCTCGTCACCCTGGCGCTGGTGACGGCCCTGGTGCGCCACCAGGCGCAGGACCTCGCGCGGCGCGAGCGCGCCCTGGTGGAGCAGTCGTACCTGCAGCAGCGCCGCAGCGAGCTGCGCAGCTACGTGGACCTGGCGGTGAGCACCGTGCGGCCGCTCTACGAGGCGGGCGGCGACGACCCGAAGGCGCGGGAAGAGGCGATGCGCCGCCTGGCCGCGCTGGACTACGGCAGCGACGGCTACTTCTTCGTCTACAACATGCAGGGCCGCTCCCTCATGCACTCGCGCCAGCCGGAACTGGTGGGCAGGATGCTGTGGGACCTGCGCGATCCCCAGGGGCGGCCGACCATCCAGCAGCTCATCGCGCAGGCGCAGGCCGGCGGCGGCTTCGTGGAGTATTCCTGGCCCAAGCCTTCCCTCGGCGGGCAGCTCGCGCCGAAACTGGGCTACGTGATCGCCCTGCCGCACTGGAACTGGATGGTGGGCACGGGGCTGTACCTGGACGACATCGAGGCCACGCAGGCCGGCCTGGAGCGCCAGGTGGGCTCCAACGTGGGCACCACGATGTGGTGGATCGCGGGGTTCGCCGCCCTGGGCTTCGCGGCGATCAGCGCCTGCGGGCTGCTGCTCAACCTCAGCGAGCACCGCCTGTCGGAGGCCCGCCTGCGCCTGCTCGCGCGCCGTGTGGTGCAGTCGCAGGAGGAGGAGCGCGGCCACCTGGCGCGCGAACTGCACGACGGCACCAGCCAGACCCTGGTCTCCGCCAAGCTGCTCATCGAGTCGGCGGTGGAGGAGATCGAGCGCGAGCGCCCGGCGCCGGCCACCCTCGGCACCGCGCTCCAGCACCTCAACGAGGCCCTGGGCGAGGTGCGGCGCCTGTCGCACGAGCTGCGCCCGGCGCTGCTGGACACCCTGGGCCTGCCCGCCGCGCTGGAGCACCTGGCCCGCGCCTTCGGCGAACATGGCCCGGTGGCGGCCTCCGCCGACGTGGCCCAGCCGCCGGGTCCGCTGCCGCAGGACGTCACCACCGCGCTGTTCCGCGTCGCCCAGGAGGCGCTCACCAATGTGCGCAAGCATGCGCAGGCGCGGCAGGTGCACGTGACGCTGGAATGCGTGGGCGGCGGCGTGCAGCTGGAGGTGCGCGACGACGGGCGGGGCTTCGATCCCGCGGCGCTGCAGCACGATCCGCGGCGCGGCATCGGCCTGCGCAACATGCACGAGCGCATGGCGGCCATCGGCGGCCGGCTGCAGGTGCGTTCGGGCGCGGGCGGCACGCGCGTGGTGGCCGAGGTGCCCGCGGATAGGATGGAGCCCGCATGACCGCTGCTGCCATCGCTCCGCTGGAGCGTCCCGTCCGCCTGTTCCTCGTCGATGACCATGCCCTGGTGCGCGACGGCCTGCGCGCGCGCCTGGGCAGCCTGCCCTGGGTGGCGATCGTGGGCGAGGCCTCGGGCGCGGAAGAGGCCGGACCGCTGATCGCGCGGCTGGCGCCCGGCATCGTCCTCATGGACGTGGGCATGAAGGACGTGAGCGGCCTGGACTTCGCCGCCCGCCTGCTGGCCGGCGACGGCGCCCCGCGGGTACTCATGCTGAGCATGTACGACAACCCCGAGTACGTGCAGCGCGCCCTGCAGGTGGGCGCCAGCGGGTACGTGCTCAAGGACGCGCCGGCGTCCGAGCTGGTCGCGGCGCTGGAGGCGGTGGCCGCGGGAGGCACCTTCCTCAGCCCGGCCGTGTCGCAGCGGCTCTTCCGCAACCAGGCCCCCAAGCCGCTGCTCACCCCGCGCGAGAGCGAGATCCTGGCGGCGCTGGGCCGGGGCGCCTCCAGCAAGCAGATCGCCTGCGATCTCGGCCTGAGCGTGCGCACGGTGGAGGCGCACCGGCAGAACATCCGCCGGCGGCTGGAGCTGGGCAGCCTGGCGGAGCTGATCCGCTATGCCGTCGAGCACGCCAAGCGCTTCGACACGGGCCGCTGACGCCCGGGGCCTGTCGACAGTCCTAGGGTTGTCCCTTACGAAATTCCACCCGGCCCGCCTACGTGGCAGGGCGGATGCGCGCGGCGCCCCTGGCCGGGATACTGGCCTGCCCCCGGGCCACCGGGGCCGATCCCGCATTCAGGAGACAAGTCCATGCCCCTCATCCGCCGCCACCTGGTGTGGCTCTGCATCGCCGTGCTCGGCGCCTGGGCGCTCGGCACCGTCGCGCTGACGCGCGGCGAGGCCGTCAGCGCGCTCTGGATCGTCGTCGCGGCGGTCTGCGTCTATCTCATCGCCTACCGCTACTACAGCCTGTTCATCGCCCGGCGCGTGCTGGGGCTGGACGCCCGGCGCGCCACGCCGGCCTGGCGCCACAACGACGGGCTGGACTACGTGCCCACCAACAAGCATGTGCTGTTCGGCCACCATTTCGCCGCCATCGCGGGCGCGGGGCCGCTGGTGGGCCCCGTCCTGGCCGCGCAGATGGGCTACGTGCCGGGCCTGCTGTGGCTGCTGGCCGGCGTGGTGTTCGCGGGGGCGGTGCAGGATTTCATCGTGCTCTTCATCTCCACGCGGCGCGACGGCCGCTCGCTGGGCGACCTCGTCAAGCAGGAGATGGGCACCGTGCCGGGGCTGATCGCGCTCTTCGGCACCTTCATGATCATGATCATCATCCTGGCCGTGCTGGCGCTGATCGTGGTCAAGGCGCTGGCCGAGTCGCCCTGGGGCGCGTTCACCGTGGCGGCGACCATCCCCGTGGCGCTCTTCATGGGCGTGTACCTGCGCTTCCTGCGCCCGGGCCGCATCGCCGAGGTGTCCATCATCGGCTTCGTGCTGCTGATGGCAGCGATCTTCGGCGGGCAGGCCGTGGCCGCGCACCCCACCTGGGGCCCGGCCTTCACCTTCTCGGGCACCACGCTCACCTGGATGCTGATCGGCTACGGCTTCGTCGCCGCCTCGCTGCCGGTGTGGCTGCTGCTCGCGCCGCGCGACTACCTCTCCACCTTCCTGAAGATCGGCACCATCGTGGCGCTGGCCATCGGCATCGTGGTGGTGGCGCCCACGCTGGAGATGCCGGCGATCACGCAGTTCGCGCAGGGCAACGGCCCCGTCTGGTCGGGCAGCCTGTTCCCGTTCCTCTTCATCACCATCGCCTGCGGCGCGGTCTCGGGCTTCCACGCGCTGATCTCCTCGGGCACCACGCCCAAGATGCTGGAGAACGAGACCCACGCCCGCTACATCGGCTACGGCGGCATGCTGGCCGAATCCTTCGTGGCCGTGATGGCGCTGGTGGCCGCCTCGTGCATCAACCCCGGCATCTACTTCGCGATGAACAGCCCCGCGGCGCTCGTGGGCACCACGCCCGAGGCGGTGGCGCAGACGCTCTCCACCTGGGGCTTCGTGATCACGCCCGACATGCTGGTGCAGACCGCGAAGGACGTGGGCGAGCACACCATCCTGGGCCGCGCCGGCGGCGCGCCCACGCTCGCCGTGGGCATGGCGCACATCCTGCACCAGGTGGTGGGCGGGCCGGCCATGATGGCCTTCTGGTACCACTTCGCGATCCTGTTCGAGGCGCTGTTCATCCTTACCGCGGTGGACGCCGGCACGCGCGCGGGCCGGTTCATGCTGCAGGACCTGCTGGGCAGCTTCGTGCCCGCGCTCAAGCGCACCGATTCGCTGCCGGCCAACCTGGTCGCCACCGCGCTGTGCGTGGGCGCCTGGGGCTACTTCCTCTACCAGGGCGTGGTCGATCCGCTGGGCGGCATCAATACGCTGTGGCCGCTGTTCGGCATCTCCAACCAGATGCTGGCCGCCGTGGCGCTGATGCTGGGCACCGTGGTGCTGTTCCGCATGAAGCGCGAGGCCTTCGCCTGGGTGACCATCGCCCCGGCCGCCTGGCTGCTGGCGTGCACGCTCACGGCCGGCTGGCAGAAGATCTTCTCGGCCGACCCGAAGATCGGCTTCCTGTCGCACGCAGCGAAGTACGCCGAGGGCATCGCCCAGGGCACGGTGATCGCGCCGGCCAAGACGGCCGAGGCCATGTCGCGCATCGTGCTCAACGACCGCATCAACGCCGGGCTCTGCGCGCTGTTCATCTTCGTGGTGCTGAGCGTGCTGGTCTATAGCGTGCGCGCCTGCCTGCAGGCCCGCGCCGCCAACCGTCCCACGGCGCAGGAGACCCCGTTCGAGGCCCTGCCGGAGGGCGCGCGGTGAGTCCGGCGGCCGATGGCAGCGGGAACGGAAGCGGCGCCCGCAGCGCCGCGGGCCGGCCGCTGCAGGCAGCGCGCGGGGCCGTGCAAGCCGTCGCCACGGGCGGGCGCTACCTGGCGCAGTCGCTGCGCCTCATGGTGGGCCTGCCCGACTACGATGCCTACCTGACCCACCGCGAGCGCACGCATCCCGGAGAGCCGGTCATGAGCTACGCCGAGTTCTTCCGGGAGCGCCAGGACGCGCGCTATGGCGGCAACGGGCGCATCGGCCGCTGCTGCTGAATGTCAGGCCGCCGGGGTCACCATTCCCCGCATTCCATCCTTATCGCCACCTCGCAGTCGTCGAAGATTTCGAGCTTGGCGATCTTCACGCGCACGCCGAGCACGCCGGGCAACTGCATCAGCCGGCGCGTGAGCTTGCCGATCAGGCTCTCGAGCAGGTTGACGTGCTCGGCCGTGCATTCGTCGATGATGATCTGGCGCACCTTGCGGTAGTCCAGCACGTGGCCGATGTCGTCGTCGTGCGGCAGCAGCGGCTGGCGGCCCTGGTTGAGCTCCGCATCCACCTGGATGGGCTGGGGCGCGGTCTTCTCGTGGTCGAGGATGCCCAGGTTGGCATCGAAGCGCAGTCCGGTGAGCGTGAGGATCTGCAGGCCGCCGTCGTGGTGCATGGACATGATGGCTGTGGAAGGAAAAAGGAGAAGGAAAAGGCGGAGCGGAAAGGGCGCGGGGCCGGCGTCACATGAGCGAAAAATCGCGCTCGAAGCGCATCAGGTGCTGCCCGCCGTCCACCAGCAGCGTGGTGCCGGTGATGGAGCGGTTCTCCAGCGCGAACCGCACGGCGGCGGCCACGTCCTCGGGCGTGGAGGAGCGGCCCAGGGGACTTTGCCGGTGCAGCTCGCGGAATTTCTCGTCGGACAGCATGTGGCTGGTCAGCGTGAGCCCGGGCGCCACCCCCACCACGCGCACGCGCGGGGCCAGGGCCTGCGCCAGCAGGGTGTTGGCCGATTCGAGCGCGGCCTTGGAGAGCGTGTAGCTCAGGAAATCGGGATTCGGGTTCCAGAGCTTCTGGTCGAGCAGGTTCACGACCACGCCCTGCAGAGGGCGGGCGCCGGCCTCTGCGCCGGCTGCTGCCTCGGTATCGGCCCCCGCGCCGCTGCGCGCGGCGAGATGCGCATGCAGCGCCTGCGCCAGCAGGATCGGCGCGGCGGTGTTGCTGCGCAGGTGTTTTTCGAGGGCCGCGAAGCCGAAGCTTGCCGCATCGTCGTGCTCGAAGAGCGAGGCGCTGTTGACCACGGCATCCACCGTGCCGAGTTCCGCGGCCACGCGCGGCAGCAGGGCGCGCACGGCGGCTTCGTCGTGGAAGTCGGCATCAAACACCGCGCTGCCCGGCGTGCGCGCGGCGCAGTCGGCGGCCGTGCGCAGGGCTTCCTCGCGCGAGCCGCGGTAATGCACGGCCACGCGCCAGCCCGCGGCGGCGAGCGCCAGGGCGATCTCGCGGCCGAGGCGCCGGGCGGCGCCGGTGACCAGCACGGTACGGGGAGAAGCGGAAGAGGGCATGGGGGACAATCGGGCCGTGACGACGACAGAACAGCCCCCCAGTTTATCGAGCGCCCTGGCCCGGCGCATCGCCGACGGTATCGCCGAGGCCGGCGGCTGGACCGGTTTCGACCGGTTCATGGAATGGGCCCTCTACACGCCCGGCCTGGGCTACTACGCCAACGCGCTGCCGAAGTTCGGTGCCCTGCCGCAGTCCGGCAGCGATTTCGTGACCGCGCCGGAAATGTCCCCCGTGTTCGGCCAGGCCCTGGCGCGGCAGGTGCGCGAGGCACTGGACGCCACCGGCACGCACGACGTATGGGAGTTCGGCGCCGGTTCCGGCGCGCTGGCCGCCCAGCTGCTGGAGGCGCTGGGCGACTGCGTGCGGCGCTACACCATCGTGGACCTGTCGGGCAGCCTGCGCGAGCGCCAGCGCGAACGGCTCGCGCCCTGGGGCGACCGCGTGCAATGGGCCCAGTCCCTGCCGGAGCGCATCGAGGGCGTGGTGGTGGGCAACGAGGTGCTCGACGCCATGCCGGTCCGACTGCTGGCCCGCCACGGCGGCGCGGAAGGCGGCACGTGGCACGAGCGCGGCGTGGTCGTGGAACCCGCTGACGGCGGCGTCCCCCGCTTCGCCTGGGAGGACCGCCCCACGGCCCTGCGCCCGCCCGTCGAGCCCGAGGGCCCGCAGGACTACCTCACCGAGATCCATGCGCAGGGCGAGGGCTTCCTGCGCATGCTGGGGCAGCGCCTCGCGCGCGGCGCGGCTTTCCTGATCGATTACGGCTTCCCCGAGGCCGAGTACTACCACCCGCAGCGCCACATGGGCACGCTGGTGTGCCACCGGGCCCACCAGGTCGATTCCGACCCGCTCTCCGACGTGGGGGCGAAGGACATCACCGCGCACGTCAATTTCACCGCCATGGCCCTGGCCGCGCAGGAGGCGGGGCTGGACGTGCTGGGCTACACCACGCAGGCGCACTTCCTGATCAACTGCGGCCTGCTCTCCCTGCTGGAGCCGCTGCCGCAGGCGCAGCGCGCGCAGGCCGCCAAGCTCATGATGGAGCACGAGATGGGCGAACTCTTCAAGGTGCTGGCCGTGGGCGCGGGCGTGCCGGCCTGGACGCCGGTGGGCTTCGCGCGCGGGGACCGCACGCACCGGCTGTAGCGCCCCGCGGGTGCCGCGGGCCCGGAGCGCTTCCGCCCCCGAAGACCGACGCGGCGGCGCACGGCGTCTAAATCTGCGCTGCCGGGAGAACCTGGACCTGGTGCGACTTGATCGGCAGGTGAGAAAGTCACAACCTTGTGGTATGTGCATTCCCTTCCGCGGAAAGCCCAGCCCACCCACCCGTTGTCCCGGCGCACCGGGGGGGATGCGTCGAACCGGCTCTGCACCTACACTCGCGGCATGCTGCGCTGGCTCATCGTCGTCTTCCTCGCCCTGGTGCTGCTCCAGGGGCTGGCGCCTTTCCTGCAGCGGCTCGGCGTGGGGCGCCTTCCGGGGGATTTCCATTTCCGCCTGTTCGGGCGCGAGTGGCACCTGCCCCTGGCCAGCACCCTGCTGCTCAGTGCGTTGGCCAGCCTGGTCGCCAAGTGGATCTGAGCACGGGCGAGGGCGTCACATGCACGGCGTTTTCCCCTGGCACAGTGATTGCCTGGCTTTGGCTCCACCACCCCTTCCTCTTACTTTTCCTTCCTTCTCGATCCGGTCCTCTCCCATGATCCGCCGCTCTTTCCGGCTGCTGGCGCTCGCCGCGGCCTTTTCCGCCCTTTCCGCTCCCGTCCTGGCCCAGGCGCCTGCCGACACGATGGCCCGCATCCAGCAGACCCGCACCATCACCCTGGGGGTGCGCGAATCGGCCTGGCCCTTCTCGTTCGTGGACGCCCAGAACGGCGGCAAGGCGGCCGGCTATTCGGTGGACCTGTGCCAGGCGGTGGTCGAGGAAATCAAGAACACGCTCAAGCTCAAGGACCTGGAGGTCAAGTACCGCACGGTGAGCGCCGCCGAGCGCATCCCGAAGCTGGAAGCGGGGGAGATCGACCTGGAGTGCGGCTCCACCACCAACACCAAGGCGCGGCAGGAGCGGGTGGCGTTCGGCCCCACCATGTTCGTGGCGGGCATCCGCGTGCTCGTGCCCAAGGGCACCAAGGCCGACACGGTGCAGAACCTCGCCGGCATGACGGTGGCCGTGAGCAAGGGCTCCACCTCCGAGAAGCTGCTCACCCAGCTCACGGCGAACGAGGTGAAGGCCAAGGTCAAGGTCTTCGACAACAACGACGAAGCGTTCAAGGCCCTGCGCGCCGGGACGGTGAAGGCGTTCGCCCAGGATGACTCGCTGCTGCTCGGCCTGGTGGCCCGCAACAAGGCGCAGGACGCCCTGGCGCTCGGCCACTTCGTGCTGTCCGTGGAGCCCTACGCCATCATGGTGCGCAAGAACGACACCGCGCTCATGACCGTGGTGGACCGCACGCTCGGCAAGCTCTACACCAGCCGCGAGATCGATCCCATCTACAAGAAGTGGTTCCTGAACAACCAGATCGCCATCCCGGTGGGCCGGCTGACGCGCGAGAGCTTCAGCCGTCCCAACAAGGAGGCGGGTGTGGCGATGATGCTCGGCTACTCGCTGTGATGGGCTGAAGCCCGCTTTCTCCGATGCGGTCCTGCCGCATCGGAGAAAGCGGCAGCTCTCATGCGGGCGAATTCCCGAGCAGTTGGTGGTAGGTGATGTACACCTCTTCCCGTTCGTAGCCCAGCGACTCGTACAGGCTTTGAGCCGCCCTGTTGCTCGTGGCGGTGTCCAGCGTCAGGCGCTGGGCGCCTGCCTTCGAGAAATGGTCGGTAATGTGGTTCATCAGATACCGGGCGTATCCCTTCTGCCGACAGGTCTTGGCCATGTAGAGATCTGAAAGGTAGTAGTAAGGCCGCATGGACAGAGAGCAGGTCGCTGGATAGAGCTGCGAGAAGCCTGCGGGTTGGCGGTTGTCGTCGAGGAGCAGGAAGATCTCGGAGCGTTTCTCCCGGAGGTTGGCCTGGATGAAGGCCCGCGAGGCCGCGAGGTCGTTGTCCTTCTCGTAGAAGATGCGGTATTCGTTGAACAGCCCGGCGATGGCATCGAGTTGTTCGAGGGTGCAATGGATGACTTGCATGGTTGTCTGCGGGTTGGTGTATCGACCCGCAGTGTGCACCCGGCGCCCCCGGCCTACACTGCAGCCACGCCGGTTGCATCCATACTGCCGGCTCGATGTTTCACGGCGCGCGCCGGCATGGCGCGGCGCCTTTTCCGATCGACCGAGGTGGCGATGAGAGCTTGTATCGACATAGGGGGAACGAAGGTCGCGGTGGCGCTGGCGCCCGCGGGAACGGACCGGGCCGCGCTCGTGGCGCGGCGCAGCGAGCCGACCGTGAAGGAAGGGCCGCCCGACGCGCTGGCGCGCCAGTGCCTGCGCATGGTGGACGAGGCCTGTGCCGAGGCCGGCATATCGCGCGCGCAATTGCAGTCCACCGGCGTGGCGAGTTGCGGGCCATTTATCCTGCAGGACGGCATGGTCGAGGTCTCCACGCCGAACATCTGCGGCGGCCTGCCCGGTGCCGACCGCAGCCTGCTGCCCAACGACTGGACGAGCATCCCGCTGCAGGCGCCGCTGGCCGAAGCCCTGGGCCGCGTGAACGTGCAGAACGACGCGGTGGCGGCCCTGGTGGCCGAACGCCGCTGGGGGGCGCTGCAGGGGCAGGACCACTGTGCCTACGTCACCTGGAGCACCGGCATCGGCGTGGGCCTGTGCGTGGACGGCAGCGTGCTGCGCGGCAAGAACGGCAACGCGGGGCACGCGGGCCACAGCTTTTCCAGCGACGGCCCGCCCGAGGCCGCCTGCGGCTGCGGCAACGTGGGTGACGTGGAATCGCTGGTGGCGGGCAACGCCATCCCGCGCCGCTGGGGCCGCGATGCCGGCGGCCTGATCGGCGCCGCGCGCCAGGGGGATGCCGCCGCCGCCGAGGCCGTGGCACAGATGTGCCGCGTGCTCGGCCGCATGCTCTACAACCTCGTCGCCATCCTGGACCTGCAGCGCATCAGCGTCGGCGGGAGCGTATTCCTGCACCACCAGGATTTCCTGCTGCCCCGCCTGCAGGCCGAAGTATCGGGCCGCCTGCCCGCGCTCACCGGCGGCGTGCTGGTGGTGCCGGCCGGCCTGGGGCACCAGATAGGGGATTACGCGGCGCTTGCCATGGCCGGCTGAGCGCGGGCAGGCTCAGGGCCCGGCGGCCGGAGTGCTGGCGGTGACGGCGGCTCCGTAGAGCGCCAGCAGGCCCACGACGTGCCCGATGGCGACGCCGGGCTCGCCCGATTCGATGCGGCCGATCGTCTGCACGTGCACCCCGAGGCGCGCCGCGGCCGCGGACTGGCCGTCGCCCGCCGCCAGTCGTGCCTGCTTCGCCGCCGCACCCAGGGCGCGGATCGCCTGCAGGGCGTCCTCGGAGATGTCCACGGAGATGCGTTTGCCTTGGGCCATGTGCGGATTGTGCCCGTGCCGGCTCAGTCCTGCGCCTTCTCCAGCGCCTCCAGGAAGGTGCGCCGCCACCAGTGGATGTCGTGCCGGCGGATGCGGTCCATCAGGGCCTGGTGGCGCTGCTGGCGCTCCGCGAGCGGCATGCGCAGCGCGGTCTGGATACAGTCGGCCATGCCCTGGGTGTCGTACGGGTTCACCAGCAGCGCTTCCTTCATCTGCTCCGCCGCGCCCGCGAAGCGCGAGAGCACGAGCACGCCGGGGTCTTCCGGGTCCTGCGCCGCCACGTATTCCTTGGCCACGAGGTTCATGCCGTCGCGCAGCGGCGTGACCAGTCCCACGGCCGAGGCCCGGCACAGCCCGGGCACGCGCTTGCGGGCCACGGTGCGGTGGATGTAGCGCACGGGCATCCAGTCCAGGTCGCCGTGGTCGCCGTTGATGGCTCCGCACAGGCCCTCGAGTTCGTGCCGCAGGTCGGCATAGGCGTTCACGCTGTCGCGCGTCGGGGACGCGATCATGATGAGCGTGGCGCTGTGCTGGTTCTCGGGATAGCGCGCCAGCAGTTCGCGGAAGGCACGCACCCGCTGCGGAATGCCCTTGGAGTAGTCCAGCCGGTCGATGCCCATCAGCAGGCGGCGGCGCGAATATTCGTCCTTCATCGCCTCGTAGGTCTGCACCGCGTCCGGCGCGGCGGTGAGGCGCGCGAACTCGTCCACGTCGATGCCGATCGGGAACGCCCCCACCTGCACCGTGCCGCCGAAGGCGCGCAGCCGCTGCGGGCCCACGCTCTCGGCGCCGCCCTCGTTGCTCAGGTACTGCGTGAAGTGGGACACGTCGGCCTCGCTCTGCAGGCCCACGAGGTCGTAGGCGAACAGCGATCGCATCAGCCATTCGTGCTGCGGGATGGCCGCCATGATGAGCGGCGGTGGCACGGGGATGTGCAGGAAGAAGCCGATGCGCTGCTTGCAGCCCAGTGCGCGCAGCTCGGCCGCGAGCGGGATCAGGTGGTAGTCGTGCACCCAGAGGATGTCGTCCTCCTTCAGCAGCGGCAGCAGCTTGCGCGCGAACATCTGGTTCACGCGCCGGTAGCCCGCGATATAGCCTGCGTTGAGGTCGGCCAGGTCCAGACGGTAGTGGAACACCGGCCACAGGACGCTGTTGCTGTAGCCCGCGTAGTAGCTGTCGTGGTCCTCCTGGCACAGGTCCACCGTGGCCAGCGTCACGCCGCCCGCCTGCCGCGTCTGCAGCTTGCCCTCGCCGGGCACGCCGTCCTCGGTGATGGTGCCGCTCCAGCCGAACCACATGCCGCCGGTGCGGCTCAGCGTCTCGCCCAGGGCCACGGCCAGCCCCCCTGCGGCGGGTTTGCGGGGATCGGCGATGCGGTTGGAAATGACGACGAGTCGGCTCATGGGAATTCCTTGTTTTTCAATCCAGGCGGGCGCCCGTCAGATCACGCTGTCCCAGGGCGCCGAGAGGCGCATGGCGGCATTGATGATGCCCACCATGGAATAGGTTTGCGGGAAGTTGCCCCACATCTCGCCCGTCTGCGCGTGCGTGTCTTCCGACAGCAGGCCCAGCGGGTTGCGGGCGGCGAGCATGGCCTCGAAGATCTCGCGGGCCTGGCTGCGGCGGCCGATGCGCGCCAGGGCGTCGATGCGCCAGAACGTGCAGATGTTGAAGGCCGTGTCGGGCTTGCCGAAGTCGTCCGCGGCCTCGTAGCGGCGCATGTAGGGGCCGTCGCAGAGCGTCTGCTCCATGGCGTCCACGGTGCTCACGAAGCGCGGGTCGCGCGGGTCGATCAGGCCCACCTCGGCCATCAGCAGCACGCTGGCGTCCAGCTCGCTGCCGCCGAAGCTTTCCGCGAAGGCCTGGCGCTTGTCGCTCCAGGACTTCTCCAGGATCTCGTCCTTCATGCGCCGCGCGTGGCCGTGCCAGTAGCCGGCGCGGTCGCTGAGTTGCAGCGAATCGGCGATCTTGGCCAGCCGGTCGCAGGCGGCCCAGCTCATGAGCGCGGAAGAGGTGTGCACCCTCGCGCGCGTGCGCAGCTCCCACATGCCGGCGTCCGGCGTGCCATATACCTTCACCGCCAGCTCGCCGATCTGCTCCATGCGGGCGAACTCCGCCGGCCCGGCCGGATGCAGCAGGCGCCGGTCATGGAAGGCCTGGGCCGCGCCGAGCACGATGTTGCCGTACACGTCGTGCTGGAAGTGCTCCGCCGCCTGGTTGCCCACGCGCACCGGTCCCATGCCGCGGTAGCCGGCCAGCTGCGGCACGAAATATTCGGGCAGCTCCCGCTCCAGGCCGATGCCGTAGAGCGGCTGGATGTGACCGCTGCTGGCCTCCACCACCACGTTGCTCAGCCAGCGCAGGTAGTCCTCCATCGTGGCCGTCTCGGACAGGCTGTTGAGCGCACGCACCACGAAGAATGCGTCGCGCAGCCAGCAGTAGCGGTAGTCCCAGTTGCGGCCGCTGTGGGCGGATTCGGGGATGCTCGTCGTCATGGCCGCGACGATCGCGCCGGTGTCCTCGTAGAGCGAGAGCTTGAGCGTGATCGCCGCGCGGATCACGGCGTCCTGCCATTCCAGCGGCACCGCCAGGCGCTGCGTCCACTGGCGCCAGTAGGCCACGGTCTCCTGCTCGTAGGAGCGGGCGGTGTCCGCGATGCCGAAGGGCAGCGATTCATCCGCGCCCAGCAGGAAGTTGTACTCGCGCGAGATGACGAACGGCTGGCCCGAGAGCACGTGCGAGAGCGGGGCATCGGTGTTCAGCCGCAGCGTCTGGTCCGCGCCCACGAAGCGCACGTGGTTGCTGCCGCGCGTGACGCCGGGCTTCTCGCTGCCCCAGCCGAAGCGCACGTTCGCCGTCACGCGGATGCGCGGCGAGCCCTGCACGGGGCGCACGCGGCGCACCAGCAGCATGGGGCGGAAGAAGCGCGAGCGTGCGTGGAACCGCGGCGCGAAATCGGTCACCTCGATGCTGTTGCCCGAGCGGTCCGTCAGGCGTGTGCGCAGCACCGCGGTATTGGGCTCGTACCACTGGCGGCTCTCGACCTGGTCTTCCAGTTCGATCGCGAATCGGCTGCCCTGTTCGCCGGGCTGGATGAGGGCGTTGAACACCGGATCGCCGTCGAAGCGTGGCAGGCAGCACCACACGATGTGGGCGTTCGCGTCCACCAGCGCGCTGACCGCGCAGTTGCCCACCATGCCGAGCGACAGCGAGGCCTCCCCGGGCGCAGCGAAGCCCGGCGGGCGCGGCAGCGGATCGTGCGACAGCCCGAGGTTGCCGTCGGCGAAGGTCGGCGCGCTGGCCGCCGCGGCCGCGGCGGCGCTGGCGGCAGCGGATGCCGGGGCCGGGGCCGACGCAGGGGGCGTGGAGGCCGGAGATGTCATGCGGGAAACCCTTCCGGCGATGCCATCTGGAACAGCCACTCGCGCAGCTCCGTGGTGTCGCCGCAGCGTGCCAGCGCCCGGGTGTCGCCGGTTCCGATCTTGACGCCGATGCCGCCGAGCGCCTGGGCCGCATCGAAGCCGTATTCATCGGTCACGTCGTCTCCCGCGAACACGGGGATGCGGCCCGCGAACGGCGTCTGGCGCATGAAGTCGGCGATCGCCCGGCCCTTGTTCGGCCCGGAGGGCTTGATCTCCAGCACGCACTTGCCCTGCATGAGTTCCAGGCCGGGCGCCTGCGCCAGCGCATGCTCGAGCGCGGCGCGGCACAGCGGCTCCAGCTCCACCGCCTGGCGGTAGTGCAGCGCCATGCCCGCGCTCTTGCGTTCGAGCACCAGCGCTGGATAACGGTCCAGCAGCGGCTGCACGGCACGCACCACGGGTGCGAGATCGGGGGCCGGCACGCCGCCGATGACGCCGTTGCCCATCCGGTACTGGGCGCCGTGTTCGCAGGCCAGCGGCAGCTGCAGGGGGCTGAGGAAGTGATCGATATCGGCCTGCGTGCGGCCCGTGGCGATGGCCAGGGCGCCCTCCAGGCGTTCGTGCAGGACCCGCAGGGCCGGCACCACGCCCGGATGCACCTGCACCGCATCGGGGTGCGGTGCAATGTCGGCAAGCGTGCCGTCGAAGTCGAGAAACAGCGCGTGGCGCGCGGTCAGCAACGGTGGCTTTTGCATTGGCACATACCTTACCAGATGGCATTGCCGAGCCTGTAGTCCGCGAGGCTGGCGCCCTGTAGGCGTGCCCAGCCGCCATGCGCGCGCCTTGAAAACCCAGGCAGCGCCGCGCATCTGCCGCCCATGCCCGAATCCCTGCACATCGTCTGCCCGCACTGCCACACCACCAACCGCATCGCGGCCGACCGGCTGGCCGCGCCGCCCGGCACGGTCGAGGCGGACTGCGGGCAGTGCCACCGGCCGCTTTTCACGGGCGAGCCCGTGGCGCTCGACGATGCCTCCTTCGGGCGCCATACCGAACGCAGCCACATTCCGGTGGTGGTGGATTTCTGGGCGCCATGGTGCGGTCCCTGCCGTACCATGGCCCCGGCCTTCGCGCAGGCGGCCCGGGCGCTCGAGCCGGGCGTGCGGCTCGCCAAGCTCGACACCGAGGCGCATCCCGCCATCGGCGCGCGCCTGGGCATCCGCAGCATCCCGACGATGGTGATGTTCCGCCAGGGGCGGGAAGTCGCGCGCATCTCGGGGGCGATGGGCGCCGCCGACATCGCGCGCTGGGTGCGGACGGCCGGCGGCGCCTGAGGCCGCGGGCCCGCGGCACGGGGCCGTCAGGTTCCGGCCGCGGGCGGCTGCGCCGCCATCCACTCCTGCACCGCGTCGCCGCGCGCCCGGCGGATCCATTCGCCCACCTGCGGGCCGGCGGCGCCGCGGGCCTGGGCCCGCGCGGCCACGGCGGCGGTATCGACGGAGCGTGCCGCCTGCAGCGCGCCCAGCAGGCGTTGGCGCTGCGGATAAGGCGTCTCCTCGAATCCCAGCCGGCCGCGCGCGTCGCACTCGCAGGCCAGCAGCACGTCGGCGAAACGGGCGGGCTTGCGCAGCGCGTCGCAGCGCTCCAGCAGCCGCACCAGGGCCGCTGCGCCCAGCTCCGCGCTGCGGTGGATGTTTCCGTGCTCGCGCGCGACCACGTCGGCGGTCTCGCGGCATTCCACGGGCACCCGCAGGCGCTCGCACACATCGGCCAGCAGGGTGGCGCTGCGCTGCTCGTGCCCGATATGGCGCGGCAGCACGTCGGCCGGCGTCGTGCCCTTGCCCAGGTCGTGGACGAGGCTGGCGAAGCGCACGGCGAGCGGTGCATGCAGCCGTGCGGCCATGTCCAGCACCATCATCACGTGCACGCCGGTGTCCACCTCGGGATGGTATTCGGCGCGTTGCGGAACGCCCCAGAGCCGGTCCAGCTCGGGCAGCAGCACCGCCAGGGCGCCGCAGCCGCGCAGCACCTCGAACATGCGCGACGGGGCGGCTTCCATCAGGCCGCGCGCGATCTCCTGCCAGACGCGCTCGGGAACGAGGTCGGCCGCCTCGCCGGCATCGACCATCTCCCGCATGAGCGCCATGGTTTCCGGAGCGACGGAGAAATCGGTGAAGCGCGCGGCGAAGCGCGCCACGCGCAGGATGCGTACCGGGTCTTCGCGGAATGCGTCGGTCACGTGGCGCAGCAGCTTCGCCTGCAGGTCGCGCGCGCCGCCGTATGGATCGACCAGTTCCCATGCCGCAGGGTCTTCGCCGCGTACCGCCATCGCGTTGATGGTGAGATCGCGGCGCGACAGGTCCTGCTCCAGCGTCACGTCCGGGGCCGTGTCCACCACGAAGCCACGGTAGCCCCGCCCGCTCTTGCGCTCGGTGCGCGCCAGCGCGTATTCCTCGCGCGTCTCGGGATGGAGGAAGACGGGAAAATCGCGCCCGACGGGCAGGAAGCCGCGCGCGGCCAGGTCACCGGGCGTGGCGCCCACCACCACCCAGTCGCGGTCGTTCACCGGGCGGCCCAGAAGCCGGTCGCGCACGGCGCCGCCCACCATGTAGATCTGCATGCGGGCAGTGTACGGTGCACTGGGGAGCCGCCGCGGATCGAAGCCCTACTGCGGGGACGAGCCGGTCACGGGAGGTGCGAAGTGCGCCAGCGCCAGGCGCACGAACTCGATGCGCTTATGGGCGTAGGAGTCGCTGTAGGTCACCATGTTCGGGCCCGTGTCCAGCCCGAGGCACTGGAGGATCGGCGTCATCCACGTCGGCTCTGGCGCAGGTGCTTTGGGCCGCGTGACCGCGTAGGCGGCATGCCGTTCAAGCAGCGTCTCCCCGCGCTTGTTGACGGCGCCGTGGCCGGGTTCCAGGGCCACCGGCCCCTGGCGGCGCTTTTCCAGATAGTCGCGCAGCACGCTGGCGGAGGTCGCATGCTTCATGAAGGCCGGCGGCAGCACGCTGGCGGCCAGGAATTTCACCTCGGGCTCAGCCCAGGAGTCCGATGGCCGGGGCGCAAGTGCCTGCTGATGGAGGTCCGCGATCGCGGTGGCGGAGGCCATCTTTCTGGCGGCCGACAAGGCGAAGATCGTGCACCCCTCGCTGGATTTCTGGGCATGGGTGAAGACGACATGGGCCCGCAGCTGCACGTGGGGTTCGGCAAAGTTCCGCTTCCGTTCGAGAAACCATTGCAATTGGCCGAGCACACGCTGCCATATGTCGGTATGCGCCTTCTCGGTGATGCTGTCCGCAGCAAGGCTGTCCACGACCACGAACGAGGCCGCATGTTCCGCGCACCGTATGCTGGCGGCGGACCGGTGCTTGCCGTCCCGGTCGAAGATCGCATTCCACTGCGCCTGATTCTGCATGCCCTGCAGGAGGTGGGACACCAGGCCCGATTGCGCCAGCCCTGTGCATCGCTGGTCGAATTCGAAGGCGTACCTGCGCAATTGCAGCGATGGATCAGCGGTGTTGAGTGCCTGCATCAGGTCGTCGAGGTGGTACATGTCCTCGTTGGTGTCGCCCGTGACCGGGCGTTCCGTCCTGTCCGCCATCCGGCTTTCCAGGAGGCGCAGGTAAGACAGCAGGTGCGGCTTGCGCTGTGCGGCCAACTCCTCGTCGAAATCCGGACCGCGGCGGCGGGTGGGCGCCGCACCGTGCACCGGGCGCGCCTCCAGTCCTTGCGGCGAAGCAAGCCGGCTGCTGGAGCCGGGCGAGCGCGAGGCCTCACGTCCCCCCTCCGCTGCGTTTTGCGGTGGAGGACATGGCAAACCGGTATCGCGCCGGGTGGAATGCAGGGGCGTCAGCATGGGGGTGGGAGCGGATGCTTGGGGTGTGCCTGGACGCGTTGGGGGGCGACGGGTGGCACCAACATATTCGCAAGGCGGTGTAGATGTGCTGTGCCGTGCGAAGCCATGCGCTGACAGCGCGAAGCCTCCCTGCGGCCGCGGAGGGGCCATATTCCGGGCGTATAGTCGCCAGCGACTTTTATGCCCCGCCCATGTCTCTTTCCTCCTCCCTCACCATCGCCCAGATGAACCCCGACGGCAGCGTGCCCGTGCCCGAATCGCCGGATGCCGCCGCCAACGCGGCCGTGGAGGCGCTGCGCCGCGAGGAGGAGGCCGAGGCCTTGAAGCAGCGGCTGGAGTCGCTGCAGGAAGTGCTGGACAAGCCGCTCAGCGAGATCCTGGCCGAGCGTGACCGGTTCAAGGAAACGGCGGCGGCCTGGGACGCCTTCGCCGCGATGTGGGTGCTGTCGCAGCGCGCCATGCGCAGCGTGGCGATGGAGCTCGCCGCGCAGCAGGGCGTGCCCCAGGAAGAGGTGGTGGCGCGGGCGCTGGCCTGCGCGAACCGGGTGCTCAATACCGAGGACGAGGACCTGGGCGGCTCCATCGCGCCGGCGCAGATGGCGCACATCGCGCGGCACCGCGCCTTCCTGCGCAAGCAGTTCCGCCAGGGCTGATCAGCGCCCGAGCCGGTAGGGTTCCTCGAAATCCAGGAAGTCCTGTTCGGCCAGCGCCGCGTCGATCCACGCCTTCACGCCGGGCCGCGAGGCCACGTGCTCCACGTAGGCGGCGATCGGCTCCGGCACGGGCAGGGCATAGGTGCGCAGGCGCATGCACACGGGCGCGAAGAAGGCGTCCGCGATGGTGAACCGGTCCCCGAAGAGCAGCGGGCCGCCGTGCTCGCGCAGCAGGGCGCCCCACATTTCCACGAGGCGCTGCACGTCGGCGCGCACGCCGGGCCGGTCGCGCCAGAGCAGGGCGCCCGTCTCCGGCAGATGGGCCTCGATGTTCATGGGGCAGGCGCTGCGCAGCGCGCCGAAGCCGCTGTGCATCTCGGCGGTCACGCTGCGCGCCTGCGCACGGGCCGCCGCGTCCCGGGGCCACAGGTGCCTGTCGGGATACCGTTCCGCAAGGTATTCGGCGATGGCGAGCGTGTCCCACACGGTGATGCCGCCATCGACGAGCACGGGCACCTTGCCGGCAGGGCTCACGGCCTGCAGGGTCTGCTTGAAGCGGGAGCCGGGCTCGAAGCTGTCGAAGCGCACGGCCACTTCCTCGAAGGGAATGCCCGCCTCGCGCAGCAGCACCCAGGGGCGCATGGACCAGGAGGAGTAGTTCTTGTTGCCGATGTAGAGCTGGAGCATGGGCAGCACTCGCAGGGGGTGAAAGGGAAGGCCGATGCTAGGGCCATGCGCCGCGCCTGCCAATGCCGTATGTCCCGCCGATTGATACATGCCGCGCATCAATGCAACGCGGCGCCGGGCGGCCTGCGGCACAATCCGCCGCTGCCTTTTCCTTTCCAGTCCTCGCCCGTGCCGCGGCCCCTGCGCGCCAGGCCATTGCGTCCCGTGCCGGTTTTTCCTTCCGCCCGCCTGCTGCTTTTGCGCACCGCCGCCCTGGCGTGGCTGTGCATGGTCCTCGCGGCGCCCGCCGCGCAGGCGGCAGCCGTCGAGCCTGCGGGGCTCGCGGCGCGCGAGGGCGGAATTTCGCTCGTACCCCACATGGAGGTGCTGGAGGACCCCGGCCGACGCCTCGGGATCGGCGACATCCTCGCGCCGGAGAACGCGGCACGCTTCGCCCATCCCGACGATCCCCTGCGGGGCGCCGAGGCCGACCGGGTGCTCTGGTTCCGCGTGCAGCTGCGCCTGGCCGATCCGGCGGACGCCCTGCGCGAATGGCTGCTGGTCGTGCCCACGGTGTCCACCCACGATCTGCGCTTCTACGGGCCCTACGGCCCGGACGGCCGCGCGCTGGCGCCGCCCGTGGTGACGGGCATGCGCCATCCGTGGGCCACGCGGCCGGCGGGATCGGAGCAGATGGCCTGGCGCTTCCGGCTGCCGGATGAGCGGACGTACACGGCGTACTTCCGCGTGGAATCGACCTTCGCCCGTTTCTATGCCGCCAGGGCCTGGGATCTGGCCGACTACCTGCAGGCCACGCAGGACAAGCGCATGTTCGACGGTGCCTGCTATGGCCTGCTGCTGGGCCTGCTGGCCTTCAGCCTCGCGATGCTGCTGGTGTTCCGCGAGGGCATCTATGCCTGGTATTCGCTCTCGTGCGCCTGTGCCCTGCTGGCGCTGGCCAGCCTGAACGGGCACACGCTGCGCTATCCGTTCGCCCACTGGCCGGCGGCAGCGGGCCTCTTCTACACCCTGGCGCCGCCGCTTTGGGCCATGTCCAAGCTGCTGTTCGGGCGCAGCCTGCTGCGCCTCTCGCACTACGCGCCGCGCATCGATCGCCTGGTGCTCGCACTGGTCGCGGCGCTGGGCGCGGCGACCGTGTACGGGCTGTCCGGCCCCCATCCGCTCTGGCTGTTCCGGGCCGTGCAGGCGTCGGTGATGGTGTCCACCGTGGTGCTGGCCGCCGGCGCGCTGATCGCGATGCGCAGGCGCTACTGGCCCGCCGTGCTCTACAGCGCCGGCGTGCTGCTGCTGTTGCTGGGCATCTGCGCGATCATCGTCGCGAGCTGGGGCTGGGTGGCCTGGACGCCGGGCCAGATGGACCTGACCCAGGCCGCGCTCGTGGCGGAAACCGTCATCTTCGCCGCCGCCATGGCGTCGCGGCTGCGCATGCTCCGCATGTCCGAACAGGCGCTCGGCCGGCGTACCCGCGAACTGGTGGAGGTGCTGGGCACGGACGCCCTCACGGGCGCGGCGAACCGCGCCGGACTGGCGCGCCGTGCCGGGGCGGCCCTGGAGGCCGGCGAGCCGTTCACGCTCATGCTGCTGGACCTGGACGGCTTCAAGGCCGTGAACGATACCTACGGCCATGCGGCGGGCGACGCCGTGCTGGTGGCCCTGGTGCAGCGCCTGCGCGCCCTGCTGCGCGAAGGCGACCTGATCGCACGCCTGGGCGGCGACGAATTCGCCGTGCTCCTGGCCGGATCACCGCCGCGCACGGCCCTCGCGGACAAGGCCCGCGCCATGGCCCATGCCGTGGCCGTGCCCCTCGGCTTCGAAGGCCGGAACCTGTCGGTGGGCCTCAGCGTGGGCATCGCCAGCCATCCCGGCGACGGCCAGACCCTGGAATCCCTGCTGCGCGCCGCCGACGCCGCCATGTACGCCAGCAAGCGCCGCGGCCCGCAGGCCGGGGCGGAGTGCTTCGCCTTCGCGAGCGACTTGCCCCCGGCGCCCTGACAGTCACTGCCTGGCCTTGCCTTCGGTGCGTTGGCATGGAGATGGCTCCGTGCGACGGTTGCCTGGCGTGCGGCCCTGGAACCCGCACTGCACGGAGGCGCCGAAGGCGGCTCAGGGGGGAGTCACTTCAATGGCCAGACGACCCCGTTGTCATTGAGAATTGCGTCGAGTGGCAGGTCGTGAGGCTCTGGTTCAAAGTCTTCCAGGAAGCCGTGGGTGAACCCCAGCCCCACGGTGGTGGGCACCGGGTACAGCGTGGCGAGCGTACGGTCGTAGAAGCCGCCGCCATATCCCAGGCGGTAGCCGCCGGGGCCGTAGCCCACGCAGGGCACGAACAGCAGGGTGGGCACGATGACCTCGGTGTCCTTGGGCTTCGGGATGCCATAGGCATCCTCTTCCATCGGGCAGCCGGGATACCATGCGTGGAAGGTGAGGGTCTTGTGTTCCTTGTTCACCACCGGCAGGCCGATGCGGCGGCGCTGGGGCTCGTCCAGCAGTTCGCCATCCTCCTTCCAGCGGTGCAGCGCGGGCAGGGGGTCGAACTCGCCCTTGATGGGCCAGTAGGCGCCGATGACGGTGTCCGGGCGGTCCACCAGCCAGATGCGCATCACGCGTTGCAGAAGATCGGCCCGCTGTAGGCGGTCCGGCAGGTTCAGGCGTTCCTCGATCAATGCGCGTCGCAGGGCTGTTTTGTCCATCACATAATTCCCCAATGCAATTGCTCACGATTCTGACATCGCTCCTGGCTGCCGCGGCGTTCGCCTCCGCGTCGGCGCCTGTCCAGGCCCAAAACCGGGGCGATGAGGCGCTGTTACAAATGCAGCAGGCCTACCGCAAGGGCGACCGCGCGCGGCTCGCGCAGCTCCTGCCGGACGTGCGCGGCCACGTGCTGGAACCCTGGGGCGCCTACTGGGAACTGCGCGCCCGGCTCGACCAGGCCACGCCGCAGGACGTGTCGGCCTTCCTGCAGCGCTACGCCGGCACCTACCAGGAAGACCGGCTGCGCAACGACTGGCTGCTGCTCGTCGGCCAGCGCCGCGACTGGGCGCAGTTCAGCGAATTGCATGCGCTCTACCGCATGAACGACGACCGCGAAGTGCGCTGCTACGCCCTGCTCGTGGACCAGATCAAGGGCTCCGCGGCCCCCGGCGCGGCCGACGAGGTATTGCGCAACTGGTACGGGTTGCGCGAGGCGGACGACGGCTGCACGCACGCCGCGGCCGAGTTCTTCTCCGACAAGCGCATCGCTGCGCTGGACGTGTGGCGCAAGGCCCGGCTGGCGGCCGAGGCCAATCGTGCGCGCGCCACGCGCAATGCGGTCGGTATCGTCGCTCCCGAGGCGCTGCCGCTGCTGCGCGACGTGTTCGACGCGCCCGCCAAGTTCCTCGCGAGCCGTGCCACGGCACCGGGCCGCATGCGGCAGGAACTGGTGGTGCTGTCCCTCATCAAGATGGCGATGTCGGACCCCGGCACCGCGGCCCGCCTGCTGGATTCCAAATGGGGTCCGCAGCTCAGCCCGGAAGAGCGCAACTGGGTGTGGGGCGTGATCGGCAAGCAGTCCGCCGTGGCGCTGTCGCCGGACGCGCTGGGCTATTTCGGCAATGTCTCCAGGGATGCCGACCTGACCGACGACATGCTCGGCTGGAAGGTGCGCGCCGCCCTGCGCGCGGGCCAGTGGAAGCAGGTGGCCCGCGCCATCGACGCGATGAGCCCGGCGGGGCGGCAGGATCCCGCATGGACCTACTGGCGTGCGCGGGCCTGGCTGTCCAACCGCCCGGGCGACGAAGACCGGGCGAAGGCGCGCGAACTGCTCGAACGCATCGCGGGCCCGGGCGGCTTCTACGAGCAGCTCGCACTGGAGGAACTCGGCCAGCGCGTGGTCCCGCCCGCGCCGCCGCTGCCGCCCACGCCCGAGGAAAAGGCCGCCGCGCGCGCGAACCCGGGCTTCGTGCGCAGCCTCTACGCCATCGGCCTGGGGTTGCGGCACGAAGGCGTGCGCGAATGGAACTACACCACCAACCTGCACTCGCCGGGCGGCATGGGCGACCGGGAACTGCTCGCCGCCGCCGATCTCGCCTGCCAGCGCGAGATCTGGGACCGCTGCATCAACACCAGCGAACGCACCAAGTCGTTTGCCGACGTGGGCCAGCGCTTCCCCATGCCATTCCGCAGTGCGGTCGTGGCGCGCGCTCAGTCCATCGGACTGGACCCGGCTTACGTCTATGGTCTCATCCGCCAGGAAAGCCGCTTCATCATGGATGCCCGCTCGGGCGTCGGCGCGTCGGGCCTCATGCAGGTCATGCCGGCCACCGCGCGCTGGACGGCCCGCAAGATCGGCATGGCGGATTTCACGCCCGAGCAGATCAACGACCGCGACACCAACATCGCCATCGGCACGGCCTACCTCAAGCTCGCTCTCGACGACTTCGAGGGCTCCATGCCCATGGCTGCGGCCGCCTACAACGCCGGTCCCGGCCGGCCGCGCAACTGGCGCAACGGTCCTGTGCTGGAGGCCGCGATCTGGGCCGAGAACATCCCGTTCTCGGAAACACGCGATTACGTCAAG
The DNA here is from genome assembly GCF_900100305.1 of Paracidovorax citrulli. Lineage (GTDB taxonomy): Bacteria > Pseudomonadota > Gammaproteobacteria > Burkholderiales > Burkholderiaceae_C > Paracidovorax > Paracidovorax citrulli. The sequence goes on from NZ_FNEY01000001.1 coordinate 85,562, forward strand.
AAGGTGCTCTCCAACACCACGATGTATGCCGCGATCCTGACGGGCCAGCCACAGTCGCTCAAGGGCCGGCTCGGCAACGTGGGCCCGCGCGACGCGGCCACGCCGGACCCGAGCCGCGAACTGCCCTGAGAACGGACGGGAGCGCCACGCGCGCTCCGTCCAGCGGCAACGCCGGCCTGGCCCTGGCCCGCTCCCTTCAGGCGTTGTGCAGCGTCTCCCCTTCCAGCCGGGCGGCTCCGCTGCGCACGAGGTCGTGCACCAGCGCCTCCTGCCATGCGGGGCGGGGCCGGTCCGCGAAATGGCCGGCATGGAGCAGGCCGAAATACGGCGTGGCCTCGGCCCAGGCGTGCAGCCGGGCGAGCGGCACGCTCTGCCATTCGAGCAGCTTGTACTTGATCAGCACCTTGGCGGCATAGAGCGCGTGCCGCTCCGGCGCGCGCACGAACCCGTCGAGCCGGCGCCGCGCGGCGCCGAGCGCGCGCTCCACGTCGGTGAACACGGAACCGTGCCCGGGCACGACGGTGCGCGGCGCCAGCCCGGCGATCAGGTCCAGGGTGGCTGCGACATCCTCGAACGCGTGCTCGCCTTCCAGTTCAGGAAACACCACGCCGAAGCCGTTCTCCCAGAGCGCGTCGGCCGACAGCAGCACCCGGTGCCGGGGCTCGAACAGCACCACGGAATGCGTGTCGTGCCCGGGCGCGGCATGGATCTGCCAGTCGTGCGCGCCCAGGCGCACCGTGCCTCCGGGCTGCAGCAGGCCGTCCATGCGAAAGCGCGGGCAGTCCTGCCCCGTGGGCGTATAGCTCAGGGCCTGCGGATCCCAGTCGCGCACGTGTTCGGCCTGCCCGGGCGGCACCAGGTGCGCGCCGCCGGCCAGGCCTGCTGCAGCGCCGCGTTCCCGCCGCAGTGGTCGCTGTGCAGGTGGGTGTTGGCGATGAGCGCCAGGGGCCGGCCCTCCAGGGCGGCCGCCACCAGCGCCACCGTCTGGGCCGCATGCGCGCAGTAGCCCGTGTCCACCACGGCCGCCGCGTCTTCTCCCACGCAGACGATGTTGTTGGCCGAAAGCCAGCCGCGTTCGAGCACCGTGGTGCCGGGCGGCAGGAGCGGCGCGGTGCCGCCGACGGGGGCCTGGGGCGTGGGGATGTGCATGGGAAGAGCCTCTGCGGGAAAGTATGGCACCGGCCCCCGCCGTTCATCCATCCGGCGCAACCCTTCGCGCCGCCCCGCATCCGGCGATGTCGGGCGATCCGTTGTTCGCCGGGACGGTCAGCCTGCTCTACGGCGTGTTCGCGGGAGCCGGCGCGGGGCGGGCACTGCGCCTGCTGGGCTTGTGGTGGTCCGCGCGCGGTGCCATGCCGCTGGGACGCACCTGAAGTCCGGTCAGAACGTCACGCCCGCGCAGAGGATCACGTTGGCGTAGGGCGTGCACTCGCCCGTCCGCACCACGGCGCGCGCATCGCGCGTGAGGCGCTTGAATTCCTCGTGCGACAGGGTCTGCGGGGCCACGGGCAGCGCGCCGGCCCAGCCGGGCAGGGCCCCGCCAGCGCGCTCCACCGCCTCGGTGGCGACCAGGGCGCGCTCCACCTGCATTTCGGAGAGCACGGCGGCCAGCACGTCGGCCACCGCGGGCAGCCCCGGGGTCACGGCCAGGTCGATGCGCAGGGGGCCGGGCGGAATCGGCAGGCCGGCATCGCCGATGACGATCATGTCGCCATGGCCCAGGGCGGCGATGGCGCGGGACAGGTCGGCGTGCAGCAGTGCGGTGCGTTTCATGCGATGCGGCTCCATTCAGGGGGCATGGGGGATGCGGCCACTTCGGCGCGCGTGGGGATCGATGGCTGCGCGCCCGGACGGGTCACGCACAGCGCCGCGGCGCGGACGCCGGTCTGCACCGCCAGGTCGAGCGATTCGCCGCGCGCCAGGGCGACGGTCAGGGCGCCCAGGAAAGTGTCGCCCGCGGCCGTGGTGTCCACGGCGTCCACGCGCAGGCCCGGATGGTGGCGGCAGCCGCTGCCGTCGCAGGCCACGGCACCCGCCGCGCCCAGCGTCACCACCACCTGCCGGGGACCGCGGGCGCGCAGCAGGCGGGCCGCATGGGCCGCGTCTTCGGGCGTCTGCACGTCGCAGTCGGCGAACAGCGCGGCCTCCACCTCGTTGGCCACCAGGGTGTCCACCAGCGGCCAGAGGACGTCGGGAATCGGCTGCATGGGCGAAGGATTGAGCACCACGGGACAGGCACGCTGCCGCGCCTGCCTGGCGGCGGCCATGACCTGGGGCAGGGGCGCCTCGAACTGCAGCAGCAGGTTGCTCGCGCCCTGCAGCGCCGTGTCCAGGGCCCGCGCATCGACCTCGAAGCGGGCGTTCGCCCCGCCGACGACGACGATCCGGTTCTGCGCGGTGGATTCCACCGTGATGCAGGCGATGCCGGTGGGGGCTTCGGGATCCGTCTGCACGCCGGCATGGTCGATGGCGTCCGCCTCCAGTGCCGCGCGCAGCGCCGCGCCGTGCGCATCGTTCCCGACGCGGCCCAGCAGATGCACCCGTGCGCCCTGGCGGGCGCAGGCCACCGCCTGGTTGCCGCCCTTACCCCCGGGAATATGGTGCAGTGAATCGGCCATCACGGTCTCGCCCGCGCCGGGGGCCCGGGGAACGCGCAGGACGATGTCCATGTTGAGACTGCCCACGACGGCGATGCGCGGCATAGCGGAGCGGGAATGGTTCTCCTGAGCGGAGCGGGAAGAGACGGTCATTTGGGATGGCGGGAAGGAAAACGGCCGTGCGGCGCGGCGGTGGAAACGGGGCCCTGGGGCAATGCCGCGGTCGAGGCGCGCAGCCGCAGCTCCGGTTGCAGCAGCAACTGGCACGGTTCGCGCCGCGCGCCGTCGATGCGTTCGAGCAGCATGTCCACGGCAGCCACGCCGATCTGCCGCTTGGGCTGGGCCACGGTGGTGAGGGGCGGGCTCGTGAAGGCCGCGAGGGCGATATCGTCGAAGCCCACGATGGACATGGCCTCGGGCACGCGCAACCCGCGTTCGTGGGCCGCGCAGAGCGCACCGATGGCCATCAGGTCGTTGCCCATGAACACCGCCGTGGGCGGGCGCGGCGAGGCCAGCACCGCTTGCATGGCCTCGTAGCCGCTCTGGCTGGTGAAATCGCCGTGCCACAGCAGGCCGCCATCGTCCACGCCCGCTTCGGCCAGCGCGTCGCGCCAGCCCTCGATGCGCTGCATGCTGGGAGCAAGGTCCGGGGGACCGCCGATGCAGGCGATGCGACGGTGGCCCAGCCAGAGCAGGTGGCGCGTAGCCAGCCGGCCGCCTTCGCGGTGCGCGGTCTCCACCAGGTCGCAGGGCTGCCGGGAGACCTCGATCTCGCGGTCCACCAGCACGGTGGGCACGCCCAGCCCCTCGAGCTGGCGCGCGAGCGCCGCGTCCTGCCCGGTGGTCACCACGATCAGCCCGTCGATGCGCCGCTCCGCCAGCACCTGGAGGTAGGAGCTTTGCCGCTGGGCCTCGTCGTGGGTATTGCAGAGGATGAGGTTGTAGCCCGCGCCGAAGCAGCGGTTCTCCACGCTGTGCACGACCTCGGCGAAGTAGGGGTTGGAACTGTTGGGGATCAGCATCCCCAGCGTGCGCGTGTGGTTGCTCTTGAGGCTGCGCGCGATCGCGCTGGGCACGTAGCCCAGTTGCCGGATGGCGGCCTCCACGCGCGCGCGCCCGTCGTCGCTCACGTGCCGCGTGCCGTTGAGCACGTGCGAAACGGTGGTCACCGACACCCCGGCCTCGCGCGCGACGTCCTTGATGGTCGCCATGTCTTCGCGTGCCGGCGTCAGACCGCGGCGCGGCGCTGCCGCAGCGTGTCGACGATGACGGCCGCCACGATCACGCAGCCGGTGATGATGCGCTTGCTCGGCTCGCTCGCGCCGATCTGCGCGAGGCCGGCCTCCAGCACCGCGATGATGAGCACGCCGAAGGCCGTGGTCACCACCGATCCGCGCCCGCCCATCAGGCTGGTGCCGCCGATCACCACGGCCGCGATCACCTGCAGCTCCATGCCGGCGCCGGCGTTGGGGTCGGCCGCCTCCAGGCGGGCCGACTGCATCAGGCCCCCCAGCCCGGCCAGCAGGCCGGTGAGCGCGAACACGGCGATGCGGATGGGGCGCGGATCGACGCCGGCCAGCCGCATGGCCTCCTCGTTGGTGCCGATGCCCACCATGCAGCGGCCGAACACCGTGCGCGACAGCACGAGCTGGGCCAGCACCACGATGAGCAGCGCGATGCCGAAGGCCACCGAGACGCCGGCCGCCACCGGCGCGGCGAGCCAGGAAATCGCGTCGCCCACGTACTGCGTGCGCGAGTCCGTCACGAGGTAGGCGCTGCCGCGCACCGCCTCCAGCATGCCGAGCGACACGATGAACGACGGCAGCCGCCAGGCCACCGACACGGCGCCCGTGATGGTGCCGCACACCAGGCCCGTGGCCAGCGCCAGGGCCGCGGCCGCCGGCACGCTCCAGCCCCATTGCAGGATGGCCGCGGCCGACGTCGCCGCGGCCAGCGCCATCACCGAGCCGACCGACAGGTCGATGCCCGCGATGATCAGCACGAAGGTCATGCCCACCGCCATCACGGCCAGCGCGGGAATCTCGTTGGCGATGGTGACGAAGGTCTCGGCGCTCCAGAAGAAATCGGACAGCCAGGAAAACAGCGCCACCATGCCCACCAGCACGGCGGCCAGGCCCAGGTAGGTACCCAGTTGCGTGCGCCAGAGCGGCACCGACGGCGCGGCGGAAGCGGAAGAGGGGTGCGTGGTGGCGGTCATGCGGAAGCGGGGGAAAGGGGGGATGCGGAACCGGCGCCTTCGGCGCGCGGGCGGTCTTCGGCTTCGGAGAAAGCGGCGGCCAGCAGCGACTGCTCGGTCCACTCGCCGCGCTCGAACACGGCGACCAGGCGGCCGCCGCTCATCACGCCGATGCGGTCGGCCATGGCCATCAGCTCGCGCAGGTCGGACGACACCATGAGCAGGGCTCGGCCTTCGGCGGCCATGCGGTCGAGCTCGGCGTACAGGTCGGCGCGCGCGCCCACGTCCACGCCGCGCGTGGGCTCGTCCAGCAGCAGCACGCGGCCGTCGCGGTGCAGCCATCGCGCGAACACCACCTTCTGCTGGTTGCCGCCCGACAGCTGCCCCACGGGCTGCTCCGGCCCGCGGCAGCGCACCCGCAGCGTGCGGATGAAGCCCTGCACCACCGTGCTCTCATGCGCGCGGCGCAGCCAGCCCGCGCGCGAAACGGCGGACAGGTCCGACAGCGTGGCGTTCACCCGGATCGGCTGGCTGAGCAGCAGGCCCTGCGACTTGCGGTCTTCGCTCACGAGCCCGATGCCCGCGGCGATCGCCGCCAGCGGCGAACGGAACCCGCGCACATGGGTGCGCTCCGCGGCCCCGCCGGAAACGGTGCTCCCGGCGGCCAGCGTCACGCTGCCGCGGTCGGCGCGGTCCGCGCCGAACAACAGGCGCAGCAGTTCGGTACGGCCCGAGCCCACGAGGCCCGCGATGCCGAACACCTCGCCGGCCCGCAGCGCCAGGCTCACGTCCTGCACGGCGGTGCCCCGGCCGATGCCGTCCACCCGCATCACCACCGGCCCGGCCGTGCGGCGGGGGCGGTGCTCCAGATCGTTCACCGCGCGTCCCACCATGCGCTGCACGAGGTCGGCCTCCGACAGCCCCGCCATCGGGCGGGCGTCCACCAGCGCGCCGTCGCGCAGCACCGCCACGCGGTCGGCGATGCGCCGCAGCTCCTCCAGCCGGTGGGAGACGTAGATGATGGCCACGCCGCGGGCCGTGAGCCGGGCGATCTGCTCGAACAGGTAATTGGTCTCGCGCGGCGTCAGCATCGCCGTCGGCTCGTCGAGCACGAGGATGCGCGTGTCGTCCTGCAGGTTGCGGGCGATCTCCACCATCTGCTGCTGGCCGATGCCCAGGCGGGAAACGGGTGTCGCCGGATCGATGCCCGTGAGCCCGATCTTGGCGAGCTGCGCGCGCGCGGCATCGTGCATCGCGCGCCGGCGCAGCCAGCCCATGCGGTGCGGCAGCCGGCCCATCAGCAGGTTCTCGGCCACGGTGAGCGTCGGCACGAGGCCCAGCTCCTGCATGACCATGCGCACGCCCTGGTGCTCGGCGTCGCGGCGGGAAGACGGCGCATAGGGCTGCCCCGCCAGGCGCAGGCTGCCGCGCGTGGCGGGCTCCAGCCCGCAGAGGATCTTGGACAGCGTGCTCTTGCCCGCGCCGTTCTCGCCGGTGAGCGCGAGCACTTCGCCGGCATGCAGCGACAGCGTCACGCCGTGCAGCACGGTGGTGGGACCGTAGTCCTTGCCCACGCCCAGCATTTCCAGCAGGGGCACGGGGGCGGGCGCCGGCGCGGCGGCGATGGGGGATGAATGGTCGGCCACGGTGTGCGAACCCGGAAAAAAGAGGAATGCCGCGCGGGTTGCGCGCGGCGTCGGCCATGCGGTGCGCGGAAGGTGAACGCGGCGCCCTGCAGCGCCTCCTGCCCTCGCGCGCCGCCGCTGCGTTACTTGCCGGTGCCCTTGGTCACCAGCACCACTTCGGTCTTGACCTCGGCTGGCAGCTGGGCCTGCGGCGTCTTGGCGGCGAGGGCCTTCAGCGCCATCTCGATGCCGAACACCGCCTGCTTGGCGGCGTACTGGTCGGCCGTGGCCAGCACGCGGCCGTCGGCCAGCATGGGCTTGATGGCGTTGATGTTGTCGTAGCCCACCACCTGCACCTTGCCGGCCTTGCCGGCGGCCCTCACAGCGGCCACGGCGCCCAGCGCCATGCTGTCGTTGCCGGCCAGCAGCGCCACCAGGTCCGGGTGCTCGCGCAGCATGCCGGCGGCCACGGTGTTGCCCTTCTCGATTTCCCACTGGCCGGACTGCACGCCGACCACGTTGATGTTGGCGGCCTTCATCGCGTCCTGGAAGCCCAGCGTGCGCTGCTGCGCGTTGAACGTGGTGGACACGCCCTCGATGATGCCGACCTTGTCGCCGGCCTTCAGCTGCTTGGCCAGGTAGTCGCCCACCAGCTTGGCGCCGGCACGGTTGTCCGGGCCGACGAAGGGCACGTTCAGGCTCTTTTCCTTGAGCGCGTCGGCATCCAGGCGGTTGTCGATGTTGACCACGAGGATGCCCTTGTCCACCGCGGCCTTCACGGCCGGCACCAGGGCCTTGGAATCGGCGGGCGCGAGCACGATGGCGTTCACCTTCTGTGCCACGGCCTGCTCGATCATCTTGATCTGCGCGGCAGTGTCGGTCTCGTTCTTGATGCCGTTGGCCACCAGCGTGTATTCCGAGGCATGCGCCTTCTGGTGCGCCTTGGCCCCGTCCTCCATGGTGCGGAAGAACTCGTTGGCGAGCGACTTCATCACCAGCGCGACCTTGGGCTTGTCCTGCGCGAAGGCAGGCTGCGCGAACAGGCCACCGGCGAGGGCCAGGACGGCGGCGGTCTGGAGGGTGCGGCGGTTCAGGGTCATGGAAGTCTCCTGGTTGTGGGCGGAAAGAGAATAGTCGGGCGCAGGCCTGCCGCCGTTCGCGGCAGAGGATCCTGCGGGGGTGCTATGGTAGCGAAAGAAAACGTTTGCGCAAACGTTTGCGCTTATCCATTGCAACACCGGAATGCATGGCATCTCCGTCGGGGCGGGTTGAAATTGTTTACATCTGGATGCAAAAAAGGGCCGGTTCCCACGAAAGCGGCCCTTGCCAAGTCACGCGAAGCGGGGCGCCAGGGAGCCGCCCGTGGCAGGCCCGGACGCTTCTTCAGGGCTTCAGGCCCGGATCCCCGGTGCCGCAGCCGGGGCGGCCGCCTGCCGCGAACACCGCCCCGCGGCTACTGAGGCGAGCGCAGTTCTCGCCGCAGGATCTTGCCCACGTTCGTCTTGGGCAGCGCATCCCGGAACTCGATGTGGCGCGGGCGCTTGTACCCGGTGAGATGCTCGTTGCAGTACCGCGCCACGGCTTCCTCGGTGAGCGCCGGGTCGCTGCGCACCACGAAGACCTTGATCGCCTCGCCCTGCTTCTCGTCGGGCACCCCGATGGCCGCGCACTCGAGCACGCCCGGGCACAGGGCGATGACCTGTTCCAGCTCGTTGGGGAACACGTTGAAGCCGGAAACCAGGATCATGTCCTTCTTGCGGTCGATGATGCGCGTGTAGCCCTGTTCATCCATCACGCCGATGTCCCCCGTGCGCAGGAAACCGTCGGCCGTGAAGGCGCGGGCGTTTTCCCCGGGTTGCTGGTGGTAGCCCGACATCACGTTCGGGCCGCGGATGCAGATCTCGCCGGACTGGCCCACCGGCAGGCTCTCGCCCGCGTCGTCCTTGATGGCGATGTCGATGCCGGGCAGCGGCAGGCCGATGGTGCCCGTGAACTCCGTGTTGTCCACGGGATTGTTGGTGCCGATGGCGCAGGTCTCGCTCATCCCCCAGCCTTCGATCATGGTGTTGCCCGTCACCTTCTGCCATTGCCGCGCGGTGCTCTCCGAAGCGGCCATGCCGCCCGCCTGCGACACGCACAGGTGCGAGAAATCGAGCGTGCGGAACTCCGCGTTCTGCAGCAGCGCGTTGAAGAGCGTGTTCACCGCGGGCAGCAGGTGGAAGGGACGCTTCTTCAGCACCGCCACGAGCTTGGGTATGTCCCGCGGGTTCGGGATCAGCGTGAGGTGCGAGCCCTGGCGGATGGCCAGCAGGCACAGCGTGAGCGCGAAGATATGGTAGAGCGGTAGCGCCGCGATGCTGTTGGCCTGGCGCACGTCGCCGATGCGGGCGAGCGCCGGCGTGAACCAGGCCTCCGCCTGGAGGGTGGCCGCAACGATGTTGCGGTGCGTGAGCACCGCGCCCTTCGACAGCCCCGTGGTGCCGCCCGTGTACTGCAGGAACGCGGCGGAATCGAGCCTGGCGGTGCTGGGTGCGAGCGCGTGCCGCGCGCCCTCGGCCAGGGCCGCGGGCAGCGTCGTCACGCGGCGGCCGTCCGACAGGGGGAGGTCGAAGGCGGGCACCATGCGTGCGAGATGCCGCACCGCGAAGGTGAGCCAGCGCCCGCGCACGGGCCCGAGCAGGTCGCCGAACGCGGTGAGCACCACGTGCTTCACGGCCGTGCGCTCCACCACCTCGGAGAACGTGCGCGCGAAGTTCTCGAGGATCACGATCGCCTCCGCGCCCGAGTCGCGCAACTGATGCTCCAGCTCGCGCGGCGTGTAGAGCGGGTTCACGTTCACGCAGGTGTAGCCGGCGCGCAGCACCGCGGCCATGGCCACGGCGAACTGCGGCACGTTGGGCAGCATGATCGCCACGCGCGCGCCCTGCGGCAGTCCCTGGGCCTGCAGCCACGCGCCCAGCCGGGTGCTCAGGCGGTCCAGCTCGGCATAGTCCATCCATTGCTCCATGCAGACCGAGAAGGGATGGTCCGCATGGCGGCGCAGCGATTCCTCCAGCAGGTGCGCCACCGAGCGGTAGCTTTCGGGATCCACTTCGTGCGGCACGCCGGGGGGATAGTTCTTCAGCCAGATCCGGTCCATGGATTCGTCTTCCTTTCGCGCTCCGCCGGACAGCGGGCGGTTGATGCGGCATTGCAGGGGCGCAAGGGCCGATTGGCGGGAGCCGCCGACGATTGTGGAAACCCCTGCGCGCCTGTCCATCGGGTCAGTCCCAGGGCTTGGGCCTTGTGCGCGTCTTCGCGTCTCCTGTGTGACAGGATCCGGACTGGACGAGGGCACGATCGGCCCGGCACCGGAAAGGAACGACGTGACGAATGCAAGATGGCAGCGGTGGATGGTGATGGCGCAGCTCGCGCTGGCCGCGGGCTGGCTGGGGTGGCTCTGGCCCCTGTCACCCGCCGGGGCGTTGGCCGGCGCCGCCCTCTGGCTGGTGGGACCCCGTCTCTGGCTGGGACTGCAGTTCCTGGTCATGCTGCGTGCCAACCGGGGCGATCCGGTACCGGCCCCTCCTGCGGGGCGTGTGCTGCGTGCCTGGTGGGCGGAAACCCGGTGGGCGAGTTGGGTGTTCGGATGGTGGCAGCCCTTTCGCCATGCGGCCGTGCCGGACTGGCTGCCTCCACCCGCGGTGGCCGGCGCCACCGCGACGCCGCGCGGGGTCGTGCTGGTGCATGGATTCCTGTGCAACCGCGGCTTCTGGATGCCCTGGTTCGCGCTGCTGCGCCGCCGCGGCCATGCGTTCGTGGCCGTGACGCTGGAGCCGCCCTTCGGTGCGATCGACGACTACGCTGCCACCATCGACGCGGCCGTGCGGCGGGTGACCGAAGCCACGGGACGGCCTCCGCTCGTGATCTGCCACAGCATGGGCGGCCTTGCGGTCCGGGCCTGGCTGCGCGCCTGCGGCGAGACGGGCATCGGCCGGGTGCATCGCGTGGTCACGCTCGGCACGCCGCATGGCGGCACGGAAGCGGCCCGGCTCAGCCGCTCGGCCAACGGCCGGCAGATGGTGCCGGGGCACCCGTGGCTGCAGGCCCTGGACGCGTCCGAGCCGCCGTCCGTGCGCGCACGCTTCACCTGCTTCCACTCGGACTGCGACAACGTGGTCTATCCCGCCAGCACGGCCATGCTGGCCGGGGCGGACAACCGCTTCGTGGCCGGTGCGGCCCACGTGCACGTGGCATTCCACCCGGACGTGGTGCGTGCGTGCCTGGAAATCGCGGGGCAGCCCTGACGACGGCTGCCCGGCTCCGCAGCGGTGCGTTTCAGGCGGCGAGCGGTTGCCGGTGCAGCAGCGTACCGGAGCGCGCCGCCAGCAGTGCCTCCGCTGCCGGGCGCGGACTCCAGAGCGGCGTGCCATGGGTGGCCTGCCGCGAGGCGCGGGCCTGCCCCTGGGCATGGAACTGCGGCGGCAGCCGGCCATGCCGGGCGAACCCTTCCGGCCCCGCCAGCAGGCCCGCGGCGGCGCGTGGCGCCATCGAGGCGGCCGACGACGTGCGGCGCGCGACGCCGGGCACGGTGGGTTCGGGCGCGGCGGAGGGAAAGCGCCGTACCAGCGGCGCGACGGGGGCGACGCGGCCTTCCAGGGCCGCGGACGACAGGCCTGGAGGCGGACGCAACAGATTGGATGTGATGCCGGAGACACGGGTCATGGCGGCTTCCTCGTGCAAGAAGGGGCCGGCAGCGCCGTACGGGGCGGTCCCGCGCGGCGGCGGGCGCGGCAAAAAAGGTTGGCTGCCATCCTCGCCGTTCCTCGGCACTCCCGCCCCGCGCCACCCGAAACGTATTGCCGGCGCACGAAGTCATCCGGCAGGGCGCCTTCCAACGCAGGCCGGCCCTTCCCGGCCCTGCGCGGTCCTCCGGCGCCCCTCAGGCCGCCACGGCCTCGCGCTCGTCCGCGGCGAACTCGGCCTGCCCGCGCAGGCGCTCGTACACCGGCCCGAAGTCCGGCTCCGTCATCGCGAACAGCTGCTCGAAGCTGTCGATCACGAAATACGTCTGCTGGTAGGTGTCGATCTTGTAGCGCGTGCGCATGGTGCGTTCCAGCTGCAGCGGCAGGCGCTGCGGCTCGGGGCTGTTCACCGAATATTCCAGTTCGCCGGAGGAGCTGAGGATGCCCGCCCCGTAGGCACGCAGCGCACCGCGTTCGCGGATCAGGCCGAATTCGATCGTGTACCAGTACAGGCGCGACAACATCTCGCAGGCACCCAGCCCGTGCGCCTTCAGGCCCCCCTGGCCGTAGCGCTGCACATAGTCGGCGAACACCGGGTTGAAGAGCAGCGGCACGTGCCCGAACAGGTCGTGGAAGATGTCCGGCTCCACGATGTAGTCGAACTCCTCGGGCGTGCGGATCCAGTCCGTCACCGGAAACTTGCGGTTCGCCAGCAGCGTGAAAAAGGGCACCTCGGGAATCAGGCCCGGGACGCCCACGATCTCCCAGCCCGTGGCGCGCTGCAGCCGCTCGTTGATCTCGTCGAAGCGCGGGATGCGGTCGCTCGCGCCCAGCGAGGGCAGGGCGGCGATGAAGGCCTCGCTCGCGCGGCCCGGCAGCAGCGCCGACTGGCGGGCGTACAGGCGCCGGTAGGTGTCGTGGTCCTGCGGCGTGTAGGCCGCATAGTCCTGCGCGCAGGTGTAGTCGCTGCCGGCGCGGGCATAGTCGCCGCGCGGGGGGCGGTCGGATTGGCCGTAAACGACGGGGGCTTGTCCCATGGCATGTCTCCTGGTTATGCAATGCGCGGGAATGCCCATGCCAGGGCGCCCCGCGCTGTCAGTCCATCTTGATCTTCGCGGCCTTGATCAGGAAGCCGTACTTCGCGTGCTCCGCGCGCACGAACTGGCCGAAGGTTTCCAGCGTCAGGTCCTCGGCGTCGATGCCCATCTCCTTGAGCTTCTGCGCACTGTCGGGCTCCTTCATCGCCGCGGTGATGGCCGCCGCATAGCGGCGGGCATCCTCATCGGGCAGCGAGGCCGGGGCGAACAGCCCGAACCACGTCACCACGTTGAATCCCGGCACCTCGTCGTTGATGCTGCGCACGTCCGGCAGCTCGTCGTCCCGGCCCAGGCTGGTCACGCCGAGGGCCTTGAGCTTGCCGGCCTTGACCAGCGGCAGCGACGAGGCGAGGTTGTCGAACAAGAACGCGACCTCTCCCGACTGCAGGGCTTTGAGCGCGGGCGCGGATCCCTGGAAGGGCACGTGCGCCACGCGCGTATTGGTGAGCGACTTGAACATCTCGGCCGCGATGTGGCCGATGCTGCCGTTGCCGCCCGATCCGTAGCGCAACTGGTCGGGGTTCTTCTTGAGGTACTGCACCAGCTCCCCGGTCGTGCGGATGCCCAGCGACTTGGCACGCTCCGCTTCCATGACGAGCACGTTGGGCGTGCGCGCCACGAGCGCGATCGGCTTGAAATCCTTCAGCGGGTCGTACGGGAAGCCTGCCTGCAGCCACGGATTCACCGCATGCGTGGCGACCGCGCCCATCACCAGCCAGTTGGCGTCCTTCGGAGCCTTGGCCACCAGCGCCGCGCCCGTCGTGCCGCCGGCGCCCGGCTTGTTCTGCACCTCCACGGGGCCGAGTGTGCCGCGCACGCCCTCCGCCACGATGCGGGCGGACGCGTCCACGGGCCCGCCCGCGGGGTACGGAACGACGATGGTCAGCGGCGCCGAGGCGTTCTGGGCCTGGACGCTCCAGGCCCCTCCCGCCAGCAGGACGGCCAAAAGGTAACTGCGGCGCAACATGGGTGTCTCTCTCTCTCTCGTGCTCATTGGGACGGCGCAGTATAGAGACGGGGGCCATGCCGATGCAGTTGGTTACGTCAATCGGCCTGCCAATGGCTTTAGGCGTTCTTTCAGGCGCCCTGCAGCACCCCGCGGCGCATCTGGTCGAGCTCGATGCTCTCGAACAGCGCCTTGAAGTTGCCGTTGCCGAAGCCGTCGTCCCCCTTGCGCTGGATGAACTCGAAGAAGATCGGGCCGAGCTGGTTTTCGCTGAAGATCTGCAGCAGGATCGCGTCCTTCTTGCCGTCGATCAGGATCTTGCGCTTGTGCAGCTCTTCCACGCTCTCGCCGTGGCCGGGAATGCGCTTGTCCACCAGCTCGTAGTAGGTGTCGATCGTGTCCAGCAGGCGCACGCCGGAGCCGCGCAGGGCGTCCACCGTGGCGTAGAGGTCGTCCGAGCCCATGGCGATGTGCTGGATGCCCTCGCCGTTGTACATGTCCAGGTATTCCTGGATCTGGCCGGCCTTTTCCTTGCCCTCTTCGTTGATCGGGATGCGGATCTTGCCGCAGGGGCTGGTCATGGCCTTGCTCTTCACGCCGGTGACCTGGCCTTCGATGTCGAAGTAGCGGATCTCGCGGAAGTTGAACAGGCGCTCGTAGAAGTTCGCCCATTCGATCATCCGGCCGCGGTGCACGTTGTGCGTCAGGTGGTCGATGTAGGTCAGGCCGTGGCCCTTGGGATTCAGCGCCTCCTCGGCGGTCACGCCCGGCAGCGGCTCGAAATCGACGTCGAAGAAGCCGATGTTGCCGATGTCGCCCGGTTGCGCGCCGTTCTTGCCGCGCCAGCGGTCCACCAGGTAGATCAGGCTGTCGCCGATGCCCTTGATGGCGGGAATGTTCAGCTCGCCCGGGCCGGCCTGGCCGGCGTAGCCCCAGGCACCCAGGTTCAGCGCGCGCTCGTAGGCGGCCTTGGCGTCGTGCACGCGGAAGGCGATGGCGCAGACGCTGGGGCCGTGCAGCCGCGCGAAACGCTGCGCGAAACTGTCGGGCTCGGCGTTGATGATGAAGTTGATTTCGCCCTGGCGGTAGAGCGTCACGTTCTTGTGGCGGTGGCGCGCCACGGGCTTGAAGCCCATGCCCTCGAACACCCGGCCCATGGCCTGCGGATCGGGAGCGGCGTATTCGATGAATTCGAAGCCGTCGGTACCCATCGGGTTCTCCCAGGCGGCGGTGTCCTGGACGGCGGGGTGGGGCAGCGGGGTGTTCATGCGTTGTCTCCGGGGTTGGCGCGTTGATCTGCGTCATGCCACTGTAGGCGCACGCAGGCTCATGTTTCTGGCATAAACATCGCAACGTTGCCGGGCCTGTGCAGGAAAACTGCGTCAAGGGGCCAGGCGGCGCAGCCGGCGGCCGCCTGGTGTCCGCCTGGCGGTCATTTCATGGCCATGGAGCCGGCCTCAGCTCCCGCTCGCTGTACCGGGGCGCGTGGATCGCAGCGCCAGCGCCCTTCCACGCGCAGTCGCTCCTCGGGCGTGAACAACTGCTCGCGCAGCTTCTGCAGCGCCGGACCGTCGCCCTGTGCGGCCCGCGCCTGCTGGTACTGGTCCAGCCGCTGCTGCCACTGCCGCTCCTCGCCGTCCAGGCGCGCCAGGGCGTCGGCGGCCGCCGCTCCGTAACGGGCGCTGCGCTCCGCATGGCGCGTCGCGTCGTCGGCCTGGCGGGCATCGAGCGCCGCCGTCTGCTCCGCCACCGCCTGCGGCGTGGCGTAGGCCTGGCGGGCGGCGCGCAGGTCGGCGGGCAGCGCATCCTCGGCGGCTTGGAGCGCCCGGGCCTTCTCCTGCGGAGAGCGGCCGGTGTCCTGCAGGATCTCCAGCCGCGCGAGCGTGTGGCGGTCCAGCACTGCTTCGCCCCCGAACAAGGCGGCCGCTTCGCCAGGCTCGAAGAAACGCTCGCGCAGCCGGTCGCGCTCCTCCATGGAGGCCCGCAGCGCCTTCGGGTCGGACAGGTCCGCAGGTGGCGTCACCGTGCCGAGCGCCGCGCGGTAATCCACGTAGCGGCCGGCCAGCGCCAGGGCACGCGCACGCACCGCCGCCGGGAAATGGCGGTCCACCAGGCCCTCCAGCCGGCGCTTGAGCGTGGCCGCGTCGGTGGTCGGCCCGGCGTCCAGGGCTTCCTGCAGCAGGGTTTCCAGCGTGTCGCGCAACCCTGCGCCCAGCAGCGGGTCGGTCTGGAGCGCCTCCAGCTCTGCCGTGGAGCGGGAGGCCAGGAACCGCGGATCGGGCCCGCCGGACGGCCGGCGCGCGGATGCGGAGGCGTCCGCCACCAGGCGGGTTGCAGGGCGCGCCCCCGCCTCTCCGGCTCCGTACGCCGTAGCGCGCTGCGCCCACCAGCCGGCCAGGCCCAGCGCCGCGGCCGCCAGCAGCGCAGCAGCCATGCGCCCGCGTGCCGCCGCCATCGCTCAGAGCCCCTGCTGCTTCAGCCGGTTGGCGTGCTGGCGGTAGAGCGTCACCGGGTCGGGAGAGAACAGGTGCCGCAGCCCCACCATCTGGTTGATTTCATCGAGGTGGTTCTGGCGGTAGTCCCCCAGGTGCCGGCCCAGCCGCGAGGAGCAGGCGGACACCAGCCCGTCGTTCGCCTCGCCATGCACCGGCGCCAGCAGGGCCAGGCCCGCGTCGCTCGGGTCGAGCACGTTCGTGACCGGCTGCGTGCCCGTCCAGGAGTAGTAGCGCACGCCGTTCACCACGTCGGCGCCGTTGCCGCAACCGCTGGCCAGCCCCTGCGGAAAGCGCCGGTTGAAGTCCGCCGCGCCGGCCGTGGTGAGCGAGTCGAGCGCCGCCGTCGGCTTCTGCGGCAGGCCGGAGCCGCCCGATGCCGCGCTGATCACCTGCGCGAGCGCACCGGCCGCGGCGCTCGCCACCGATTCGGACACCGAGCCCGGCGGCGCCACGCCGCGCACCACGTCCGCCACGCGGGAGCCCTTGTTCACCCCGCCGATCGACGTGACCGATGCCACGAGCTGCGGCGCCACGCCCGCCACGTAGCGGATGGTCGGGCCGCCGTGGGAATGACCGACCAGGTTCACCTTGGCTGCGCCCGTGACCGCCAGCACCTGCTTGACCTGGGCGAGCAGTTGCTCGCCGCGCACCTCGGTGCTGTTGGTGGCCGACACCTGGGCCACGAACACCTGCGCGCCGTCCCTGCGCAAGGCATCGGGAATGCCGTAGAAATAGTCCACGCCCAGGGCCGAGTCGAACCCGAACAGGCCGTGCACCAGCACGATGGGATAGCGCGTCTGGGTGTAGCCGCTCTGCGCATGGGCGGCCGGCACGGTGAATGCGCAGCCCAGGGAAAAGGCGAGGGCGGCGCGCGCCGCCAGCGCCCTGAAGCGGCCGAGGCCGCGAAGGGTTCCGTTCATGGTTGCTTGTCTCCGTCGTTGTAGTGATGCGCACAAAAAAGAACGACCGTTCTTTTTTGTGAATTCCATTATTCGCCGCCCATGGCCGCGTTCCACCCGGACAAACCCGGGGAGGGCGCCGGCGGGCCGTGCCCGCACACGCGGGGCTTCGTAGAATCCTGTGCCATGAGCGCTTCCCACGCACTGGACCGGCTTGATCGGGCGATCCTGCGCTGCCTTCAGGACAACGGCCGCGAAACCTACGACGTCATCGGCGAACAGGTGGGCCTGTCGCCCAGCGCGGTGCTGCGCCGCGCCAAGCGCCTGGAGGATGCCGGCGTGATCGACCGCTACGTCGCCCTGGTGCGTCCGGAGGCCGTGGGCCTGGGCCTCACGGCCTACCTCAACGTCCGCCTGGAAAAGCACACCGAAAGCCACAAGCGCAACCCCATGGACCTGTTCCGCGCGAGCGTCCAGACCTGGCCCGAAGTGGTGGAGTGCTCCGCCCTCACCGGCGAGATGGACTACCTGCTGCGCGTGGTCGTGGCCGACATGGCCCACTACAGCCGGTTCATCATGGACACCCTGCTCAAGCACCCCAGCGTGCAGGACTGCAAGACCAGCTTCGTGCTCGACCGCGTGAAGAGCACCACCGCGGTGCCCGTCTGACACATTGGCGACAGATGTTTGCCATTGAATAAGTAGCAACCGAGCGCCGAGGGCAGGGCGTCTGGAACTGCCCGTGCCCGAGAGTTCGGAAGGCCGGCGTGTGCGTGGTTTCCAGGCCACGGCACGCCATGCGCTAGGGGAAAACCCTAAAATTCGCGCATGCCCGCGCCTGCCACCGACACCCACCCCCCGCGCCAGCCCGTGCGGCGCGGCGCGCCTGTCGTGGTGCCGATCCGCTCGCTGGGCCCCGAGCACCGTGGACGCATCGCCGTCCACCTGCTGCGCCTGGAGCCCGGCGGCCGCTACCTGCGCTTCGGCTACGCCGCATCGGACGAACAGGTGCTGCGCTACGTGCAGCAGCTCGACTTCGTGCGGGACGAGGTGTTCGGCATCTACAACCGGCGGCTCGAACTCATCGCCGTCGCCCACCTGGCCTACGGTGACGCGGCCGAGCACCGCAGCTGCGCCGAGTTCGGCGTCTCCGTGCTCGCCCAGGCCCGGGGCCGCGGCTTCGGCGCCCGGCTCTTCGAGCGCGCCGTGATGCATGCGCGCAACCGGGACGTGCGCATGGTGTTCATCCACGCGCTCAGCGAAAACACCGCCATGCTGCGCATCGCCCGCAATGCCGGTGCCGTCGTGCGCCGGGACGGCTCGGAATCCGAGGCCTACCTTGAGATCGCGCCCGCAGGCCTGCAATCGCGCATGGCGCAGAAGGTGGTGCACCGCCTGGCCGAGATGGATTACCAGCTCAAGCGCCAGGCCCGCCAGTTCCGGGCATTTCTTGCGGGGATGCAGGCTGCGCGGAGCGGGACGCCGCCGGGGGCGTGAAGCCTCTTCGCGCTCATCGGAACCTGCCGTCCCGCAAGGCCGTGGCGCGGCCATCGGGCTATCTTGATATCCTCCCCGCCGCCAGCGCCACCACCCCCGCCACCAGCAGCGTCTCCACCATCCCCGACGCCAGCCGCAATCCCACCCGCGCCAGCCTCGCCCACACCGGCACGTGACCTATCTCGTCCGCCTGCCGTGCTGCCTGTGTAGAGGGGCCGCCGGCCGCCATCGCGCATGGCGCCAGCGCCGCCCCGGAAGGCGGCATGACAGGAAGCGGCAGCCCGCAGCGGCCGGGCTGCGCCGGGCGAATTCGTGCCAGGGTATGAGGGCCGGTCCGCGGCACGCCAGCGGGGAGTGTCGCGGGCATCCGCTATCCTTGGAGGCCTGACAACCACCGCACGTCCTGCACACCGAGACCGTGTCCGACCCCCACCCTGCGCGCCCCTCCGACCGCGAAGACAAGCGCACGTTCCTGCAGCGCCTCATCGAATTCATCCATCCCGGCCCCGATTCCAAGGATGAACTGATCGCCACCCTGGCCGAGGCGGAGGACAACGACGTCATCAATGCCGATGCGCGCGTGATGCTCGAACGCGTCCTGCGCATGGCCGAGATGACGGCCAGCGACGTGATGGTGCCTGCGCCGCGCATGGACCTGATCGACATCGACCAGCCGTTCGAGGCGCTGCTGCACCAGGTGATCGACACCGCCCATTCGCGGTTCCCGGTGTACCAGGGGGAGCGCGAGAACATCATCGGCATCCTCATGGCGAAGGACCTGCTCAAGCTGCAGCGGGCGCCCGAGCTGAACCTCCGGGCGTTGCTGCGCTCCGTGGTGTACGTGCCCGAGAGCAAGGGGCTGAACGACCTGCTGCGCGAGTTCCGCGCCAACCGCATCCACATGGCGGTGGTGATCGACGAGTTCGGCCGGGTGGCCGGGCTGGTCACCATCGAGGACGTGCTCGAGCAGATCGTGGGCGAGATCGAGGACGAATTCGACATCCCCGAGGACGAGGGCGACATCTTCGCCCTGGCGGACCGGACCTACCGCGTGAGCGGCGACACGCCCGTGGAGCGCGTGGCCGAGGCCTTCGACCTGCCCGCCCTCGAAGGCTCCGACAAGGACGAGGAGTTCGAGACCATCGGCGGCCTGATCGCGCACGAGCTGGGCCATGCGCCGCGCCGCGGGGAATCGCTGGACCTCGGCGGCCTGCGCTTCGTCGTGCTGCACACCAAGGGCGGCGCGGTGCGCTGGTTCAAGGTGTCGCCGCAGCCCCCGGGCGCCGAACCGGACGCCGGCTGACCATGCTCCTGCAAGCCTATGGCAACGGGCGCCCGCGCGCGCCCGCGGCGCTCCTGTGGACGGCAGCCGTGCTGGCCGGGCTGGCGCAGGCGGCTTCCATCGCCTGGCCCTGGGGCGGCGAGCCGCTCTGGTGGCTGCAGCTCGCCTCGCTGGCAGCCTTCGCGCGCGTCCTGCTGTGGGCGCGCGGGGCAGGGCAGGGGGCCGGTCTCGGCGCCGCCTTCGCCACGGCCTGGCTCGCGGGCACCTTCTGGTGGCTGTTCATTTCCATGCACACCTACGGCGGCCTGGCGGCGCCGCTGGCCGCACTGGCGGTGCTGGCGCTGGCAGCCTTCCTGGGCAGTTACTACGCGGCCGCGTCGGCGGTGTTCGTGCATCTGCGCGACCGCCTTCCGCGCCGCAGGGGCTGGCAGGCCGCCTCCTTCGCCGCGCTCTGGCTGCTGGCCGAACTGGCGCGCGGCGTGTGGTGGACCGGCTTCCCCTGGGGCGCCGGCGGATATGCGCACGTCGAGGGGCCCTTGCGGGTGCTCGCGCGCTGGGTGGGGGTGTATGGCATCGGCGCCGTGGCGGCCCTGCTGGCGATGCTGGCCGTGCAGTTGCGCATCGCCGATCTGCGCCGTCCCCGGTGCTGGGCCGCGGCCGTGGCGCTGGCATGCGCCTGGGCGGGGTTGGCCGCGCAGCGCCACTGCGCGGTGGATCGCTGCGGCACGCCGGTGGCCGCAGCCCCCTCCCTGCTGTCCGTGGCGCTGTTGCAGGGCAATATCCCGCAGGACGAGAAATTCCAGGCCGGCAGCGGCGTGCCCATGGCCCTGCGCTGGTACGGCGATGCGTTGCGCGAAGCGGATGCCGCTCTGGTCGTGGCGCCGGAGACCGCCATCCCGCTGTTGCCCCAGCAGCTGGTGCCGGGCTACCTGGAGTCCATCGCGGAGCGTTTCACCCGCAGCGGCCCGCGGGGCGGCCGGGCCGCGCTGATCGGCATCCCGCTGGGCGACCCGGAGCGGGGCTATACGAACTCCGTCATCGGTTACGCGCCGGGCGGGACGGCGCCCTACCAATATGACAAGCACCACCTCGTGCCGTTCGGGGAGTTCGTCCCACCGTTCTTCCGGTGGTTCACCGAACTGATGAACATCCCGCTGGGTGATTTCAACCGGGGCGGGATGGTCCAGGCGCCCTTCGCCTGGGCCGGGCAGCGCCTGGCGCCGAACATCTGCTACGAGGATCTGTTCGGCGAGG
This sequence comes from Paracidovorax citrulli, assembly GCF_900100305.1. Classification (GTDB taxonomy): domain Bacteria; phylum Pseudomonadota; class Gammaproteobacteria; order Burkholderiales; family Burkholderiaceae_C; genus Paracidovorax; species Paracidovorax citrulli. The sequence continues at coordinate 106,175 of NZ_FNEY01000001.1, forward strand.
AGCTGGCCGCGCGCTTCGCGGACCGCGCCGCCGCCCCGACGGTGTTCATCAACCTGAGCAACATCGCCTGGTTCGGCGATTCCGTGGCCATCGACCAGCACCTGGCGATCAGCCGCATGCGGGCGCTGGAATTCGAGCGGCCGATGGTGCGCGCCACCAACACCGGCGCCACCGCGCTGATCGACCACCGCGGCGTGGTGGCCGCGCGCCTGCCCTCGGTGCAGCGCGGCATCCTGCGCGGCGAGGTGGAGGGGCGCGACGGGCCGCCCACCCCGTTCGCCTGGTGGGCGGCACGGGCCGGATTGTGGCCGCTGTGGCTGCTGGGCGGGCTGGTGGTGGCCGCGGCGTTCGCGCTGCGCTCCCGCGGACGCTGATACCACGGCATGGGGCCACGGCCGCCGGCCGGCGCCCGGCGTCGCCCCGGATCAGCCGCCGGATGGCACCGGCTGCTCCGCCGAGGGCGCGCCCCGCAGCACCGCGTGCAGCAGCCCCGGCAGCCGTGCCAGCATCCGGGCCGCGTGCCGGTCCGGCGGGCGGTGCTCGGCATGGTAGGCATGCAGGGGAATGGGCGGGAGGTGGCGCAGCGGTACCGCCACTACCGTGGCCGGGTCCAGGTTGCCGGCCGTGAGGAAATCCACCACCGTCCAGCCGAGGCCGCGCCGCACCAGCTCCACTGCCAGTTGCGAGGTCTGCACCTGGATGCCCAGCTCGGTATGCCCCCCCAGGTCCCGGGCCAGTCCGGCCATGGGCCCGCGCATGGGATCGTCGCCCAGCAACTGGATCATCGGCGTGTTGGACAGGAACGAGATCGGGTCGTTGCGGCTCAGGCGCACGGCCCGCTGCCAGATGTCGCGGCCCACCGCGATCGATAGCGGCCCGCTGACCAGGATGGCGCTGCATACCTGCGGATGCGGATGGGGATAGAAGCCCAGGGCGAAATCCACCGTCCGTGTCAGCAGCGCCTGGGCCATCTGGTCGGGGTGCAGCGTGCGCACCTCCACCTTCACGCGAGGGGATTCGCGTGCATGCAGTTCCAGCACGGTGGGCAGGAAGGTGTGCGTGACCGAGGGAATCGCGCCCAGGCGCACCTGCCCGCCCTCGGGCTGGCGCAGGTTGACGGCGGTACGGCGCAGCTCTTCGAGCTGGCGGTGGATCTGGGCCGATGCCGCGAACAGCGCCTGCGCCTCGGGCGTGGGCACCAGGGCCCCGCGGACGCGGTTGAACAGCGGATAGCCGAGCTGCAGTTCGGCATGGGCGATGGTCTTGCTGACGGCGGACGGGGTGATGCTGACGAGTCGGGCGGCGGCGCTCATGTTGCCGGTCTGCATGACGGCCTGGAAGACTTCTAGTTGCCGGAGATTCATGGCATGGGAGGCGGATCGGAGGGGGTGTGAATTCCATTCACACCCGGCCCTGGATTATTCCCCACTGCCGTGTTGTGGCCTTCCTACCATACTGCACCCGTTTCACGGGCTTGTAACAATTAATCAAGGAGATGAACGAGTCATGTTCCCGCAAATGAATATCAAGCGCCTGCTGGCCGGCGCCGCCTTCGCTGCCTGGGGCCTCGTGGCCGGTGCGCAGACGCAGTCCGCCGCCCCCACGCAGCCGGCGGCCAAGCCCAACGTCGTGGTGCTGGCCACCGGCGGCACCATCGCAGGCGCAGGCGCCACGGTCGCCAACAGCGCTTCCTATGCCGCGGCCAAGGTGCCGGTGGACAAGCTGCTGGCAGGGCTGCCGGAGCTGTCCAACGTGGCGGCCGTGAAGGGCGAGCAGGTCTTCCAGATCGCTTCCGAGAGCTTCACCAACGACCAGCTGCTGCAGCTGGGCAAGCGTGTCTCCGCGCTGTCCAAGCAATCCGACGTGGACGGCATCGTCATCACGCACGGCACCGACACGCTGGAAGAGACCGCCTACTTCCTGAACCTGGTCGTCCACACCAACAAGCCCATCGTCGTCGTCGGTTCCATGCGCCCGGGCACCGCCCTGTCCGCGGACGGCGCGCTGAACCTGCTGGAGGCCGTCTCGGTGGCCGCCAGCAAGGAGTCTGCCGGCAAGGGCGTGCTGGTGACCATGAGCGACGAGATCCAGAGCGGCCGCGACGTGACCAAGGGCGTCAACATCAAGACCCAGGCGTTCCGCAGCCAGTGGGGCCCGCTGGGCATGGTGGTGGAAGGCAAGACCTACTGGTTCCGCGCCCCCGTCAAGCGCCACACGATGCAGTCGGAGTTCAACATCGACGACATCACCACCCTGGCGCCCGTGGACATCGTCTATGGATACGGCAACGTGCCGCGCTCGACCATCGATGCCGTGGGCAATTCGGGCGTGAAAGCCCTGATCCACGCCGGCATGGGCAACGGTTCCGTGGCCGACCGCGTGGTGCCTGCCCTGCAGGAGCTGCGCGGCAAGGGCGTGCAGATCGTGCGCTCCTCGCGCGTGGCCGACGGGTTCGTGCTGCGCAACGCCGAGCAGCCCGACGACAAGTACGACTGGGTTGTCGCGCACGACCTGAACCCCCAGAAGGCCCGCATCCTGGCGGCCGTCGCCCTGACCAAGCCCCAGACCAGCCAGGAACTGCAGCGCATCTTCTGGCAATACTGAGCGGCTCGGCCGCACGGCCCGGCGGCACGCCTGCCGCCGGGCCGGATCTCCCGAAGGGCCGCCGTGCGCGGCCCTTTTTATTGCGCGGCGTCAAGCGGGTGCGGCATTCCCGCATGGGGTCTGTCGCCCCCGTGCGGTAGGCGCGTACGCCGCAGACTGGATAATGCGCATCCGCGGCCCTCGGCGATGCAAGGGCCGCGCACACGAAACGCGGCGCTGCGCGCCGACCTGGAGCACGACTGACAATGGCTGAATCCTTTTCCTATGAACAACTGATCGCCTCGGGCGAAGGCAGGCTGTTCACCCCTGACAGCGGACGACTCCCGCTGCCGCCCATGCTGATGTTCGACCGCATCACGCACATCGACGCCGACGGCGGCGCGCACGGGCTGGGGAAGATTCGCGCCGAACTGGACGTGCGGCCGGATCTCTGGTTCTTCGACTGCCACTTCCAGGGCGACCCGGTCATGCCGGGCTGCCTGGGCCTGGACGCGATGTGGCAGCTCATCGGTTTCTACCTGACCTGGCTGCAACTGCCGGGCCGGGGGCGCGCACTGGGCGCGGGCGAGGTCAAGTTCACCGGCGAGGTGGGCCCCAACGTCAAGCTCGTCACCTACGAGATCGACATCAAGCGCGTCATCAAGCGCAAGCTGGTCATGGCGATCGGCGATGCGCGCCTGCTGGCCGACGGCCAGGAAATCTATGTGGCCTCCGATCTGCGCGTGGGCCTGTTCAAGAAGGAAGACGCCGCGGCGGCTGCGCCGGCGCGGGAGGAGGCGGGGGCATGAGCATGAGAAAGCGTGTCGTCATCACCGGCGCGGGCATCGTTTCCTGCATCGGCAACGACCTCGCCACCGTGGAGGCCTCGCTGCGCGAGAGCCGCCCGGGCATCCGTGCCATGCCGAAGTTCACCGAACTGGGCATGCGCAGCCAGGTGGCTGGCGTGCCCGACATCGACCTGGAAGCGCGCATCGACCGCAAGCAGCTGCGCTTCATGGGCGATGCCGCGGCCTATGCCCACATCGCCCTGGAAGACGCCATTGCCCAGTCGGGCCTGGCGCCGGACCAGGTCTCGCACCCGCGCACCGGCCTCATCATGGGTTCGGGCGGAGGCTCGCCCGAGAACCAGATCGAGTCCGCCGACATCCTGCGCTCCAAGGGCATCCGCCGCGTGGGGCCCTACCAGGTCACGCGCTGCATGAGCTCGACCGTCTCGGCCTGCCTCTCGACGAACTTCGGCATCAAGGGCATCAACTATTCGATCACCTCGGCCTGCAGCACGTCCGCGCACTGCATCGGCGCGGCGGCCCAGCAGATCGCCTGGGGCATGCAGGACGTGATGTTCGCCGGCGGCGGCGAAGAGGTCACCTGGGGCATGGGGCTGCTGTTCGACGCCATGGGCGCGATGTCCAGCAAGTACAACGACACGCCCGAGAAAGCCTCGCGCGCCTACGACGCGAACCGCGACGGCTTCGTGCTGTCGGGCGGCGGCGGTGCCGTGGTGCTCGAAAGCCTGGAGCATGCCCAGGCGCGCGGCGCCACCATCCTCGGCGAGGTGATCGGGTTCGGCGCCACGTCCGACGGCGCCGACATGGTCGCGCCCTCGGGCGACGGTGCCATCGCGTGCATGCGCCAGGCCATCGAGGGCCTGGACGCGCCCATCGACTACATCAATACCCACGGAACCTCCACCCCCGTGGGCGACGTGCCGGAACTGCGCGCCATCCGCGCGGTCTTCGGCGACGCGGTGCCGCCGTTCTCCTCCACCAAGTCGCTCACCGGCCACTCGCTGGGCGCCACCGGGGTGCAGGAGGCGATCTACTGCCTCATCATGCTGCAGAAGGGCTTCATCGCCGGCTCCGCCAATGTCGAGACGCCCGACCCCGCCGTGGAAGGCATGCCCCTGGCGGCCGCCACGCGCGAGGCACCGCTGCGTACCGCGCTGTCCAACAGCTTCGGTTTCGGCGGCACGAATGCCAGCCTGGTGCTGCGGCGCTGGGACGGTCAGTAGTTCTCGTTGACGTCGCGGAACGGGCCGAACTTCGCCCGGCGGTAGGCCTGCGGCTGGCCGGGGAAATGCTCCGGGATCGCGAAGCCCTGCGGTCGCAGGGCCGGGTCCGGGTAGAGGCGCAGCCGGTTCGGGTTCTGCAGGCGGGGCGTGGCGTCGTCGTTCAGGAAGGCGGCGATGTCGAGCGCCTGCTCGGGTGTGAGCCGCGGCCGCTCGTAGGAGGTGCCCGAAGGCATCGACGCGCGGATGTAGCGCGCGAGCAGCGGCACCGCGAACATGTGGCCCGCGTTGTCGTAGGTGTCCGTGCCGGCGATCGGCGGAAACAGGTAGCCGCCACCCTGGGCGAAGTCCGGGCGCCGCTGGCCGGTGGCGTCCACGCCGTGGCAGGTGCTGCACATCGAGGCGAACAGCCGCGCGCCGCGCTGCGGGTCGGCCGCCCGCGCGACGGCCGGCATGGGCAGCAGCCCCGTTCGCTCCATGGCGGAATGCGGCACCGTCCCCTGCGCCAGCCAGCGCAGATAGGCCATGATGGACCGCAGCTCGGGCGTATCCGGCCCGATGGGCACGCTGCCGGCGCCGAACATGCCGATGACGCGCTGCTCCAGCGAGATGATCTTGCCGGACTTGATGTCGAACTTCGGATAGTCGTTGACGGCATTCACGAGCGGCAGCGCATAGGGCTTGGTGCCCGGCAGGCCCGACGGGCCGGCCTGGTGGCAATGCACGCAGTTCAGGCTGTTCCAGGACAGGCGCTTCGAGGCGTCCGGCGCCAGCCGGCCGACGCGCGAGGAGGTGTTGCGAAGGAGATCGATGCCCTCTCGGACCGCGTCCCCCTCCGGCCCCGGGGGAAGCCGGGTGGCGTCCGGCTCGCGCCAGGGCTGCGGCGGCCGGGCGGCATGGCGTGCCAGCATGGCCCGGGCCTGTTCGGTGGGAAGGGTGTCGCCCACGTGGTGGGGAGCGATATCGAAGGCGCCGGCGGCCAATGGGATGGCTGCCATTGCAATGGCCAGGGCCTGCAGGCCCGTGCGTTTCACGGTCATCGTCGGGGCTGCCCCGGGGTGACCACCTCGGGGCGGGAAAGTCGTTGTGAATGGGGGGGAAGGCAGCGCGGGCACCGCGGCCTGCGCAGGAATCCAGATGAAAACCAGGGATTGGCCTGCATTGATTCCATTGTGCGGAATATATCCGCACGGCCTCTCGCTGTAAATGCCGGGCCGCCGGCATCCTGCGGCGCGCACCGCCATCCATGCTTGCGAATGCGGCGCCAGCCGGGGTGGAGGCGCGGCAGCCCGGCCCCGTAGAATCCCCGGTTCCGCGCGCTGCGCGACCATCCTCCAAGACCGCGCGCCCGGGCAGACGGCTTGCAGCCGCCCGGCCGCCAGGACACACACGCATGTTGACCTTCCAGCAAATCATCCTGAAGCTGCAGTCGTACTGGGACGCCCAGGGCTGCGCGCTCCTGCAGCCCTACGACATGGAAGTGGGCGCGGGCACCTCGCACACCGCGACCTTCCTGCGCGCGCTGGGGCCGGAGCCCTGGAAGGCCGCCTACGTGCAGCCCAGCCGCCGGCCCAAGGACGGCCGCTACGGAGAGAACCCGAACCGCCTGCAGCACTACTACCAGTACCAGGTGGTGCTCAAGCCCGCGCCGGACAACATCCTGGAGCTGTACCTGGGCTCGCTCGAGGCGCTGGGCTTCGACCTGAAGAAGAACGACATCCGCTTTGTCGAGGATGACTGGGAGAACCCCACGCTCGGCGCCTGGGGCCTGGGGTGGGAGGTCTGGCTCAATGGCATGGAGGTGACGCAGTTCACCTATTTCCAGCAGGTGGGCGGCATCGACTGCAAGCCCGCCACGGGCGAGATCACCTACGGCCTGGAGCGCCTGGCCATGTACCTGCAGGGCGTGGACAACGTCTACAACCTCGCCTGGACCGATACGCTCAAGTACGGCGACGTCTATCACCAGAACGAGGTGGAGCAGTCCACCTACAACTTCGAGCATTCCGACGCCGACTTCCTCTTCACCGCCTTCGCTGCGCACGAGAAGCAGGCGCAGTACCTCATGGGCCAGCAGCTCGCGCTGCCCGCCTACGAGCAGGTGCTCAAGGCCGCGCACAGCTTCAACCTGCTGGACGCGCGCGGCGCCATTTCCGTGACCGAGCGCGCCGCCTACATCGGCCGCATCCGCAACCTCGCGCGCGCCGTGGCCCGCAGCTACCTGGACAGCCGCGCGCGCCTGGGCTTCCCCATGGCGCCCCGCGCCTGGGCCGACGAAGTGCTGGCCGACATCGCCAAGGCCGAGCAGCAGCAATCGCAGAAGAAGGACGCCGCCTGAGGGCGCCGGCACCGCGGACCGAGAGACACCACCATGACCCATCCGAATCTTCTCGTTGAACTGTTCGTCGAAGAGCTGCCCCCGAAGGCCCTGCAGAAGCTCGGCGACGCCTTCGCCGGCGTGCTGCTCGCGCAACTGCAGGCCCAGGGCCTCGCCTCCGCCGCATCGCGCGTGACGGCCTATGCCTCGCCCCGGCGCCTGGCCGCCCACATCACCGAGGTCGCGCCCCAGGCGGCCGACAAGGCCGTCTCTCAGAAGCTCATGCCCGTCACGGTGGGCCTGGACGCGTCCGGCAATGCCACGCCCGCGCTGCTCAAGAAGCTCGCCGCCCTGGGCGCCGACGCTTCCGCCGTGCCCGGCCTGCGCCGCGCGCCCGACGGCAAGGCGGAGGCCCTGTTCCTGGACAGCACCGTGCGCGGCGCGACCCTGTCCGAAGGGCTGCAGAAGGCCCTGCAGGAATCCGTGGCGAAACTGCCCATTCCCAAGGTGATGCGCTACCAGCTCTCCTCGGGCTGCGAACAGCCGGGCTGGACCAGCGTGAGTTTCGTGCGCCCCGCGCACGGCCTCGTGGCGCTGCATGGCACCGAGGTGCTGCTGTCCGTCTCGGTGCTGGGCCTCACGGCCGGCAATGCCACCCACGGCCACCGCTTCGAGGCGGCCGTGGACCCGGTGGTCATCCGCAGCGCCGACACCTACGCGCAGCAACTGGCCGAGGAGGGCGCCGTCATCGCCGCCTTCGCAGATCGCCGCGCCGAGATCGCCCGCCAGCTGCAGGCCGCTGCCGAGCAGGTGGGTGGCGGCGTGCGCCCCATCCAGGACGACGCGCTGCTCGACGAGGTGACGGCCCTGGTCGAGCGCCCGAATGTGCTGGTGTGCGAATTCGAGAAGCAGTTCCTCGACGTGCCGCAGGAATGCCTCATCCTCACGATGAAGGCCAACCAGAAGTACTTCCCGCTGCTCGATGCCGAAGGCCGTCTGACGCACCGCTTCCTCGTGGTGAGCAACATCCGCCCCGACGACGCGAGCGCCGTGGTCGGCGGCAACGAGCGCGTGGTCCGCCCGCGCCTGGCCGATGCCAAGTTCTTCTTCGACCAGGACCGCAAGAAGACGCTCGAATCCCGCGTAGCCTCGCTGGCCAAGGTGGTGTACCACAACCAATTGGGCACCCAGGGCGAGCGCGTGGAGCGCGTGCGCGCCATCGCCCGGGCCATCGCCCAGCAGATCGGCGACGTGGAACTGGCCCGCCAGGCCGACCAGGCCGCGCAACTCGCCAAGGCCGACCTCGTCACCGACATGGTGGGCGAATTCCCCGAACTGCAGGGCACCATGGGCCGCTACTATGCCCAGGCCGACGGCCTGCCCGCCGAAGTGGCCGATGCCATCGAAGACCACTACAAGCCCCGCTTCGCGGGCGACACGCTGCCGCGCGGCGACGTGGGCGTGGTGGTGGCGCTGGCCGACAAGCTCGAAACCCTGGTCGGCATGTTCGGCATCGGCAACCTGCCCACGGGCGACCGCGACCCGTTCGCGCTGCGCCGCCACGCGCTGGGCGTGATCCGCATGCTGGTCGAGAAGGAACTCCCGCTCGACCTGGAAACCCTGCTGCACAGCGCATTGCCCGCCTTCGGGGACAAGATCCAGGACCCCACCGCGCCGCTGGCCGACTTCATCTACGACCGCCTCGCCGGCAGCCTGCGCGAGCAGGGCTACAGCGCCCAGGAAGTCGATGCCGTCCTGGCCCTGCGCCCCCAGCGCCTCGCCCTCGTCGGCAAGCAGCTGGCCGCCGTGCGTGCCTTCGCGGCGCTGCCCGAGGCCCCGGCGCTCGCCGCGGCCAACAAGCGCGTCACCAACATCCTCAAGAAGGCCGGCGACGTGGATGCGCACGTCAATCCCGACCTGCTGCGCGAGCAGGCCGAAAAGGATCTGTATGCGGCGCTGCAGCGTTTCGTGCCCGAGGCCGACGCGCTCTTCGCCGCGGGCGACTACACGGGCAGCCTGCAGACCCTGGCCGTGCTGCGCGCGCCCGTGGACGCGTTCTTCGACGACGTGATGGTCAACGCCGAGGAACTGGACCTGCGCCTGAACCGCCAGGGCCTGCTGCAGAGCCTGCACGTGGCGATGAACCGCGTGGCCGATCTCTCCCGCCTGGCCGTGGCCTGAGCCTGCATGGTCGAGCCAGCCATGCCCGTGCGCGGCGCTGCCGATGGCGCGACCCGCACCGCGTGGCTGCTGTTCACGCCGCCCGCGGCGCTCGTCGGGCTGCGCTGGCTGCTGCAATGGCACGACGACCGCTGGCCCGGGCCGGTCGTCTGGGCGCTGGCGCCGTTCGACGGCACGCGGGAGCCCGGCGCAGGCCTGGCCTTTCTCGGCATGGGGGCCGCGGCCGTGGCCGTCGCCGGGGTGCTGCTGCGCTGGGCTGCGCGCCGATGGGGCCGGCCCGCCGCCCGGAACGCCGCCCTCGGTGCGTGGGTGCTGGCCTGCGCCGGAGGCGCCATGGCCCTGGCGCTGAGGCACTGGGACGCCAGGCTGCTGAAGCCCCTGCCGGATGCCGGCGTGGTCGTGGCGGGCAGCCGGCCGCAGCCGGCCAGCCTGCGCGGACCGGGCGGAACGCAGGTCATGCTGCGCTGGCAGCCGGAGACCGGCGGCGATGCAGCCCCCCTGCTGAGGCAGGCCACCTTGCCCGATGACCCCGCCGCTGCCTGGAAACCGGGGCAGGTGGTGCGTCTGCGGTGGGCACGGGGGCGGTTCGGCGGCCTCTACGTCACCGGCTGGGACGCGCCGCCGACCGGCGGCACAGCGCCCGGCGGGCCGCATCTTCCATAATCGCGCGCATGAAACTCGCCATTCTCGACCGCGACGGCACGCTCAATGCGTCCGGCGAGGAATTCATCTCCATGCCAGAGGAATGGGTGCCCATGCCGGGCGTGCCCGAGGCCGTGGCGCGCCTCACCCACGCGGGATGGCGCCTGGCCGTGGCCACCAACCAGCCCGGCCTGGGCCGCGGCCTCTTCGACGTGCTGGCGCTCAATGCCATCCACGCGCGCATGCACCGGGTGCTGGCCGCCGCCGGCGGCCGCATCGAGGCGGTGTTCTACTGCCCCCACGCGCCCGACGAGGGGTGTGCCTGCCGCAAGCCGGCGCCGGGGCTGATGGAGCAGATCCGCGAGCGGTACGGCGTGGAGGGCGGCGAGATCCTCGTGGTGGGCAACTGCCCGGAGCACCTGTGGGCCGGGACCGCCATCGGCGCACGGCTCCATGCGGTGGGCGATCCGCCCGAGGGCAGCCGTCCCTGGCCGCCCGGCGTGCAACGCCATGCCAGCCTCGCGGATTTCGCGGACCAGCTCCTGGCCGCGGGCGAGCGCCCTCCGCCGGCCGGCGACTGACACGTACCTGCGGCGTTGCGCACCGAACCGTACCCTGCCGCCGCTCCCGCTGAATTTTCCTTTCCTTCCTCCCGTCCATCGCATGGCCTTCATCCGCTCCGTTCTCCATCTGCTCTGGATGGCCCTCACCGTGGTGCCCTACACCCTCGCCATCCTCGTGGCCCGGCTGTTCGGCGCGCCCACGCGCGTGCGCTACCGCATCGCGCGTGCCTGGCTCAAGCTCAGCACCGACGCGGCCCGGGTGATCATGGGCATACGCACCCGCATCACCGGCATGGAACACCTGCCGCAGGACCCGGGGCAGGGCGTGGTGCTGCTGGTCAAGCACCAGTCCACCTACGAAACCTTCCTGATGCCGGCGATCATGCCGCGCCCCCTGGCCTACGTGTTCAAGAAGGAACTGCTGCAGATTCCCTTCTTCGGCTGGTCCATCGGCAGCCTGGACATGATCCACATCGACCGCGCCCAGCGGGCGCGCGCCTTCGTCAAGGTGCTGCAGCAGGGCCGTGCGCTCCTGGCCCGCGGTACCTGGGTCATCATGTTTCCCGAGGGCACGCGCATCGACCGCGGCCAGAAGGGCGACTACAAGAGCGGCGGCACACGCCTCGCCATCGAGGCCGGCGTGCCCGTGGTGCCGGTGGCCGTGACTTCGGCCAAGGTCTGGCCACGCAAGGCCTTCGTCAAGCGCCCCGGCACCGTGGATGTCTCCATCGGCCGCCCCATTTCCCCCATCGGGCGCAAGCCCGACGAACTCATGGCCGAGGTCGAAGCCTGGATCGAAGGCGAGATGCGGCGCCTGGATCCGGACGCCTACGGAGCCTCCGGCACGGACCGGTGATGCAGCGCCTGGTGCAGCTCGCACTGGATTTCTTCGGCGGGGACGGTGGTGCCGCTCCGCCGGTCCCGCCGCGCGGCATCCTCCCCGACGCCGCGCCGCGGAGCGTGGCCGGTCCGGATGCGCCGGGCGGAGGCGGCAACGTGCTGCGCGGGCCCGTGGAATTCCGCCACCCCCGGGCGAACCGCGAACTGCTGCTGGGCGACGTGCTGGTCGCCTACGCGCTGCAGCGGTCCCGCCGGCGCACCATCGGCTTCACCGTGGGCGCGGACGGGCTGTCCGTGCGCGCGCCCGGATGGGTCTCGCTCGCCAACGTGGATGCGTCCGTGCGGGAGAAATCCGCCTGGATCCTGCGCAAGCTCGGCGAGGCCCGGGAGCGCCAGCGGCGCCAGGCAGATGCGCGCATCGCCTGGGGCGACGGTGCCGTGCTGCCCTACATGGGCGAGCCGGTCGCCATCGTGCTGGACCCGGCGCACGGCTTCCGGGGGCAGGGCGGCGCGCTGGTGCCCGGTCCGGACGGTGCCCTGCGCCTCCACGTCGGCCTGCCCCGTGCGGCCACGCCCGTGCAGGTGCGCGATGCCGTGCAGGCCTGGCTCATGCGCGATGCGCGCCGCCATTTCACGGCCCGGCTGGACCATTTCGCCCCGCTCCTGGGTGTGCAATGGCGCACGCTGCGGCTGTCGAGCGCCCACACCCGGTGGGGCAGCGCGCGTGCCGATGGATCCATCCGGCTGAACTGGCGCCTGCTGCACTACCGGCCCGCCATCATCGACTACGTAGTCGCCCACGAACTCTCGCACCTGCGCCACATGGACCACAGCCCCCGCTTCTGGGACACGGTGGCGACCGTGGTGCCCGACTACGCCGCGCTGCGCGACCGGCTGCGCGACGATCCCGCGCCGCAGTGGGATTGAACGCACCGCATTGCCTCGGCCCGACCGGCTGGCACAGAATGCGGGCATGACCACTTCCTCTCCTTCCTCTTCTTCCCCCGCCGCCGAAGTGCTTCCTGCCGAAGGCTACGCCGGCGATGTCTCTCCCCAGACCGCATGGCAGTGGGTGCAGGGTGGCCGGGCCGTGCTGGTGGACGTGCGCACCGATGCGGAGCGCGACTGGGTGGGTTTCGTGCCGGGAGCCGTGGCCATTCCCTGGAAGGTCTATCCGGGCATGGCACTGAATCCTGGTTTCGACGAAGCCCTGCGTGCCGCCGTGCCTCCGGGCGGTCAGGCCGTGATGCTGTGCCGCAGCGGGGTGCGCTCCGTAGCGGCGGCCCGCCGCGCGACCGAACTGGGGCTCACCGCCTACAACATCCTCGAAGGCTTCGAAGGCGATGCGGATGCCGACGGGCACCGCAACCGCACGGGCGGCTGGCGCCTGCGCGGCCTGCCCTGGCGCCAGGGCTGATTCCTCTCAGAACGGACCGCGCACGGGCGATGCCTGCCGCATGGCATCCGCCAGCGCCTCCTGCCCGCGTTCGCGCAGCGCCTGCACCGCACCGGCGAAATCGCGGTCGTCGCGGTTCTGGCTGAGCTTGCGCTTGCCTTCCATCCGGGTGATGGCGATCTCGATGCCCACGATCTGCTGCACCATCGCATCCAGGTAGTCCGCGGGCGCATCACCCATTTTCCAGGGCCGCTCCATGGCGGCTTCATGCCTGCGCGTCAGCCGCGCGACCACCCCGCGCACGAATGCGCCATCGTCGCGCACGGTCATGCGGCCATGGACGTGGACGGCTTCGTTCCATGTGGGCACGTGCCGGTGGTGCTCGGCCTTGCCGGGATACCACTGGGGCGAGATGTACCCCTCGGCGCCGCGGAACACCACCAGCACCTCGCTCCCGTCCGCCACCTCCGTCCATACCGGATTGGCGCGGGCCACGTGGCCCGCCAGCGTGCCGAGCGGCCCCTTGCCGGCATCCAGCAGGAACGGAAGGTGGTTGGCATCCAGGCCCCGCGCCCCCTGGGTGACCAGCATCCCCAGCGGATGGCTTTCGATGAGGCGGTGCTGTTCGGAGGTCCGGGGTTCGGCGAAGGCGGCGGGCAGGTACATGGTCGGAGGAGGGGCTGGTGGGCGGCTGCCGGCACCCGCCGGCCTGCCCGTGAATGTGCCCCCATCGGGGGCACTATGGAACCGGTCACTTGGGCCTACTTCACGCAGACCCTCGGGAAGTGGCCATCACCGCTGCGTGTTCCGGCCGGAATGCGCGTTACAGCGGCGGAATGCGCAGCTTCTGGCCCGGATAGATCTTGTCCGGATGCGTCAGCATGGGCTGGTTGGCCTCGAAGATGCGCGGGTACTTGTTGGCATCGCCGTAGTACTTCTTGGCAATCGCCGACAGCGTGTCGCCGCGCACCACGTCGTGGTATTGCGCTTCCGCCTCGGGCGCCTGCACGGCCATCTGGTTGTCCACGCTCGTCACGCCGGACACATTGCCGCAGCACAGCGTGACCTTTTCCTTGGCGGCCTGGGTCGGCGCCTCGCCTTGCACGGTCACCTTGCCCTCCGGGCCCGCGAACGTCACCCGCACATCGCGCACGCCCAGGTTCTGGGAGGCGATGTACGTCTCGATCGCCTTGCCGGCGGTGGCGTTGAGTTCGTCCTGGCTCGGTGCGGCGGGCGCAGCGGCTGGCGCGGCATGCGCCTCCTTGCCCCCGAACAGCTTTTCCCCGGCTTCCTTGACGAAGCTGAAAAGTCCCATGGCATTGCTCCTTTTTATGAGTGAAAGAACGGCCGGCGGGCTGCCGGCCCGGAACACTTTAGCGCCTGGGGGCGCGCCCGACCTGTCGGACATCGGCCCGAGCCCGGCCGTGGATCCAGGCAGGGCGCAACCGCGGTGTGCCGCACGGAACAGCCGCGTTTGTAAAACTCGTGATAATCCGCCGCATGACTTTTCTGGCCATCGACGTCGGCAACACCCGCCTGAAATGGGCGATGTATGACGCTCCCAAGCCGGGCGCCGCCGTGCTGGCCCACGGCGCCGAATTCCTCGACCACATCGAGCGCCTCGCTGACAGCGCCTGGGCAGGGCTGCCCGCGCCCACGCGCATGCTCGGCTGCGTGGTGGCCGGCGATGCCGTGCGCCGGCGCGTCATGGAGCAGATGGAATGGTGGGACGTGCCCTCCCACTGGGTGGTGCCTTCCGCCGAGGAGGCGGGGCTCGTCAATGGCTACGACCATCCCACGCGCCTGGGTTCGGACCGCTGGGTGGCCATGATCGGCGCGCGCCACCGGCTGCTGCGGCAGGGCCCGGCCCGGCCCCTGGTGGTGGTGATGGTCGGAACGGCGGTGACCGTGGAAGCCATCGATGCCGAAGGCCGCTTCCTCGGAGGCCTCATCCTGCCGGGGCACGGCATCATGCTGCGGGCCCTGGAATCCGGCACCGCGGGGCTGCACGTTCCCACCGGCGAAGTGAAGCTGTTCCCCACCAACACCAGCGATGCGCTCACCAGCGGCGGCACCTACGCCATCGCCGGCGCCGTCGAGCGCATGGTGCAGCATGTCATCCAGCACTGCGGCGAAGAGCCCGCGTGCATGATGACCGGGGGGGCAGGCTGGAAAATGGCGCCCAGCATGACCCGGCCGTTCGATCTCATCGAAAACCTGATCTTCGAGGGATTGCTCGCCATCGCGGCGGAGCGGTTCCGCTAGCCTTCGGCGAGTTCCAGCCGCGCCAGTTCCACGGCCAGCCGCTCCGCCGCGTCGGCGGCCTCGGCGCCTGCCGCCTCCTCGTAGAGCTTGGCGGCCAGGTCCTCGTGCTTCGCTCCGTCCAGCATCAGGAGCGCATTGGCATGCTCGATGCGTCCGATCACGGAGTGGGGGTTCAGGGCGAAGGATTCGGCGAAGAGGCGCAGGCTTTCCTCCCGGCGCGCGCCGTGGGTGATGCTGCCCACCATCTCCCCGACCTTGTCGATGACTTCGGCGTGGAACACGGCCAGTGCCAGCCGCGCATCGGCGTGGCGGTCGCTCAGCGCGATCGTGCGGTCGAGAGCCGTCCGCACCTGGCGCGTGAGGCCGAGCGCCAGCGCTTTCGCCACGCTGATGCCCTGGCTGTACCGCCCCAGGGCATACGCATGCCAGAACCAGGCATTCGGATTGTCGGGCTCCGCATCCGCCTGGGCCCGCGCACGCTGCGCCGCTTCGCCGAGCAACTCGAGCCGGCGGCTTTCGCTGGGCTCCAGGTAGATCGCGTAAACGATCGTAGCCTTGTTCGCGGCGGTAACGCCCGCTCCGCCGGCCGCCAGCCCGACCCGCGCGGCTTCCTCGAACCTTCCGCAGTGGAACAGCGTCCAGGCCTCGAGCGCCGCGGGCTCCCGGGGTACGGGCTCCGCATCGCCCTGGTGCAGCCGCTCCCATCCGCGCAGCACGTCGCCGGTCGTGAAGGCGTACTCGCCGCCATAGGGGAAGGGGGTCCAGGATGGCATGGCGTGTCCTGCGTTCGTCCGGAAGAAAGGCGGCCGCATCATGCGGCATCGGCCGGTGCGTGGCTGTCGTCCAAAGCCTGGAGATGCAGGCGCTGGCCGTCGGCGAGGTAGGGCCCCAGCAGTCCCAGCACATGCTGGGCCCCGCGCAGCAGCATGCTCCGTGCATTGGAGGGCTCCAGCGCGTGCCGCGGATCGCGGACGTACTCGAAGCTCAACCAGTACGTGACGGCCACCATGAGATTGTCGGCCACGGTATCGAGTTCCCGCGGTCCGAACCGCAGCGAGCCCGCCTGCTCCATGCCCCGCAGCATGGCACGCACGGCGCCGGCCTTGCGCGCCAGCAGCTCCCGGAAATGCGTCTCCACATGCCGGTTGCGCGACATCAGGTCGTTGAGGTCCCGGTAGAGGAACCGGTACTGCCAGATGCGCTCGAGCACCGCATGCAGCAGCAGCCGGGCATCCTCCACGTCGCGCACCCCGGGGGCGGACTCCAGCAGCTCGGACAGCTCCGCTTCATAGCGCGCGTAGAGCGCCGTGACCAGCTCGTCCTTGGTCGGATAGTGGTAGTACAGGTTGCCCGGGCTGATGCGCAACTCCGCCGAGATGGCCGTGGTGGACACATTGGGTTCCCCGAAGCGGTTGAACAGCTCCAGCGTTGTCTCCAGGATGCGCTCCGCGGTACGCCGCGGCGCTTTCTTTGCCATCGGTGCCTCCCTTGTGCCTTGGGCGGGGGATAGTTGTCGCGTGCTCTTGCCGGTCCGCGCGCGGCGGACCCGGTCCATGTTCCCCGCTCCCTTGCCGGTCCACTCTACCCTGCCACAGCCTCCGCGTCCTGTTGCAGTGCATCATGCGGGGTCTTGCGAAGGGCCATCCTCCGCCCTGCAGCCGTCATCGTGCGCTTCGTTACGGTCGTTTGTAACGCGATGGGATAATCCCGCGTTCGGCCGCAAGGCGTCTTTGCTCAAAACGATCCATGATTCTGGTCACCGGCGGCGCGGGTTTCATCGGCGCCAACTTCGTCCTCGACTGGCTGGCCTGCGGCGATGAGCCCGTCGTCAACCTCGACAAGCTCACCTACGCAGGCAATCTGCAGAACCTCGCTTCGCTGCAAGGCGATGCGCGCCACCTGTTCGTCCAGGGCGACATCGGCGACCGGGAGCTGCTCACCCGGCTGCTGGCCGGGCACCGGCCGCGGGCCGTCGTGAATTTCGCGGCCGAATCGCATGTGGACCGTTCCATCCATGGCCCGGAAGACTTCATCCAGACCAACGTGGTCGGCACCTTCCGCCTGCTCGAAGCCGTCCGCGAGTACTGGCAGTCCCTGTCCGGGGACGAGCGCGCCGCGTTCCGGTTCCTGCACGTCTCTACCGACGAGGTTTACGGAACCCTGGCGCCCGAGGCCCCTGCCTTCGCCGAAACCCATCCCTACGAGCCCAACAGCCCGTACTCCGCCAGCAAGGCCGCCAGCGACCACCTCGTCCGGGCCTGGCACCACACCTACGGCCTGCCGGTGCTGACCACCAACTGCAGCAACAACTACGGCCCCTTCCACTTTCCCGAGAAGCTGATCCCCCTGATGATCGTCAACGCGCTGGCCGGCAAGCCGCTGCCCGTGTATGGCGACGGCATGCAGATCCGCGACTGGCTCTATGTGCGCGACCACTGCAGCGCCATCCGCCGCGTGCTGCAGGCCGGCCAGCCCGGCGAGACCTACAACGTCGGTGGCTGGAACGAAAAGCCCAACATCGAAATCGTGAAGACCATCTGCACTCTGCTCGACGAACTGCGTCCGCGTGCCGATGGCGAGCGCTATGAAAGCCAGATCGCCTACGTGAAGGACCGCCCGGGCCACGACCGCCGCTATGCCATCGATGCCCGCAAGATCGAGCGCGAACTCGGATGGAAGCCCGCCGAGACCTTCGAGACCGGCATCCGCAAGACCGTGGAGTGGTACCTCGCGCATGGCGAATGGGTGGATGCCGTGACCAGCGGCGCCTACCGCGAGTGGATCGACCGCCAGTACCGCAAGCCCGCCGTGCAGGACGCCGCCACCGCATGAACGTCCTTCTCTTCGGCAAGGGCGGGCAGGTCGGCTGGGAACTGCAGCGCAGCCTGTCCGTCCTGGGCACGGTCACGGCCCTCGATTTCGACAGCACTTCGCACTGCGGGGATTTCTCCCGGCCCCATGACATCGCCGGCACCGTGCGCGCCCTGCGGCCCGATGTCATCGTCAATGCCGCGGCCCACACCGCGGTGGACAAGGCCGAAAGCGAGCCGGATCTGGCCCGCACCCTCAACGCGACCACGCCGGGCGTGCTGGCCGAGGAAGCCGCCCGCCTGGGGGCATGGCTGGTGCACTACAGCACCGACTACGTGTTCGACGGCAGCGGCTCCCGTCCCTGGACGGAGGACGACGTTCCTGCGCCGCTGTCGGTCTATGGCCGCACCAAGCTCGAAGGCGAGCAACGGATCCGGGCGAGCGGCGCGCGGCACCTCATCCTGCGCACGAGCTGGGTCTATGGCGCCCGCGGCGGGAATTTCGCCAAAACCATGCTGCGGCTGGCGCAGGAGCGCGAGCGGCTGACCGTCATCGACGACCAGTGGGGCGCGCCCACGGGCGCCGACCTGCTGGCCGACGCCACGGCCCACGCGATCCGCCACCTGCAGCAGCGGCCCGCCGACGCCGGTCTCTACCACCTGGTGGCCGCGGGGGAAACCCATTGGCATGCCTATGCCTGCTACGTGTTCGAGCAGGCGCAGCGCATCCAGCCTGCGCTGAAGATCGCCGCGCGCGACGTGGCCGCCGTACCGACCAGCGCGTTCCCCACGCCCGCCGTCCGGCCGCACAACTCCCGGCTCGATACGCGCAGGTTCCAGTCCACCTTCGGCCTGGCCCTGCCGCACTGGCAGGCGGGCATCGCTCGGATGCTCGCGGAAATCCTCTGAAACCCCAAAAACTTCCTGCATACAGCATGACCGCACGCAAGGGCATCATCCTCGCCGGGGGATCGGGCACACGTCTGCACCCCGCCACGCTCGCCATCAGCAAGCAACTGCTTCCGGTGTACGACAAGCCGATGATCTACTACCCGCTCAGCACCCTGATGCTGGCTGGCATCCGCGACATCCTCATCATCAGCACGCCGCAGGACACGCCACGGTTCGAGCAACTGCTGGGCGATGGCAGCCAGTGGGGCATCCGCCTGAGCTATGCCGTGCAGCCCAGCCCCGACGGCCTGGCGCAGGCCTTCCTCATCGGGGAGAAATTCCTGGATGGCCAGCCCAGTGCGCTCGTGCTGGGCGACAACATCTTCCACGGCCACGATTTCGAGGATCTCCTGCGCAGCGCCATGGGGCGCCAGGAGGGGGCCAGCGTGTTCGCCTACCACGTGCAGGATCCCGAACGCTACGGTGTGGCCGAGTTCGACGCCACCGGCAAGGTCCTGTCGATCGAGGAAAAGCCCAAGGTCCCGAAGTCCAGCTACGCCGTCACGGGCCTCTACTTCTACGACCAGCACGTGGTCGAGCGCGCCGCCGGCCTGAAACCCTCCGCGCGCGGCGAGCTGGAAATCACCGACCTCAACCGCGTCTACCTCGAGCGCGAGTCCCTGCACGTCGAGATCATGGGCCGCGGCTACGCCTGGCTCGATACCGGGACGCACGAAAGCCTGCTCGAAGCCGGGCAGTTCATCGCGACCCTGGAGCACCGGCAGGGGCTCAAGATCGCCTGTCCGGAGGAGATCGCCTGGCGGCATCGCCTCATCGACGACGACCAGCTCGAGCGCCTCGCCAGGCCGCTCGCCAAGAGCGGCTACGGTGCCTACCTCCTCAGGTTGCTGGCCGGTTGATCGTCACCCATATCGCTTCCTGACCGCGCCATCGATCCAACGCTTTCCCATGAACGTCCTTCCCACGCGCATCCCCGACGTCGTCGTCCTCGAACCCAAAGTGTTCGGCGACGCACGCGGTTTTTTCTTCGAGAGCTTCAACCAGCGCGCCTTCGACGAAGCCACCGGCAGCCGCCACGCCTTCGTGCAGGACAACCACAGCCGCAGCGCGCGCGGCGTCCTGCGCGGCCTGCACTACCAGATCCGCCAGCCCCAGGGGAAGCTGGTGCGGGTCGTGCGCGGCACCGTCTTCGACGTCGCCGTGGACCTGCGCAGGAGTTCGCCCACCTTCGGGCAATGGGTCGGCGAGGAACTGAGCGAGGAGAACCAGCGCCAGATGTGGGTGCCCCCGGGCTTCGCCCACGGATTCGTCGTGCTCAGCGAGAGCGCGGACTTCCTCTACAAGACCACCGACTACTACGCGCCCGAGCACGAGCGCTGCATCGCCTGGAACGACCCGGAGCTCGGCATCGACTGGCGGTTCGCCGGGGAGCCCAGCCTGTCCGCCAAGGACGCGAAAGGCGCGGCCCTGCGCGAGGCGGAAGTCTTCCCCTGAGCGGTTCCCTCCGGCCCGCTCATGGCCGGACTGCGGGTGCGAGCGCCCCGCGCACGGCCTCGTACAGCCGGTCCGAGGCGAACTGCCGGTTGTCCGGGTCGAAGGAAAAGATGTTGTGCCCGCGCGGCACCAATTCGCCATTCCAGCGCGGCTCCAGGAAGAAGGACAGGAACTCCGCTCCGCGCGCCGCATGGGCCTGCAAGACGCGCCGCATCTCCGCGGCATCCATGGCCTTGAGCGGATGGAATTCGGTGACTCCGTAATGGGCGGTGGCGCTGGCGGCGAGCCAGTCGAAATAGGGCCGGCCGTAGGTCGGCTCCCCGTACAGGCTCACGCCCAGCCGGATGCCGGTCTGTGCAGGACGCAGCGAGTCCTGGATCGCGAACTTGTTCGCATCCCAGCCGGGATTGGTGAACGGGATGATCTGGTGGGTATAGCGCGGCACGCCGGAAAGGCAGGACCGCTCCAAGAGGCCGTCGAAGTACCGCAGGTAGTCCACGACCTGGCGGGCGCGGAATGCATGCCACAGCGGGACCAGCGGGTTGTAGTAATACGACGATGCCTGCGCGGGAAAGTCGATGTGCGCCTGCACCCGGGCATCCGGTGGCGGGACCGCGGCTGGAAGTGCGCGCTGCGGCATCGGCTGCGGAGTGGACTGCGAGCGGTCCATGATGGCGATGTCGCGCGTTCCCAGGTGCGTCAGCTGGCCGGGCCGGGCTTCCAGGAAAATGTCCAGCCGGTGCATGCCGGGCGGGAGCCGCCTGAAATCCAGGTCCAGGCGCCAGCCGGTGTTCGCGTCGCCGAATTCCGGCTTGGCCGCGAGCACGTCCTGCCGTCCCCAGTGCACGGTGGTCTGTCCCACCCGTTCGCCATTGCGGTACACATGCACGCGGGCAGGACGCTCCGGCGTGCTGCCCGGCACGTAGGCCCAGCCGGCCACCGGCAGCGTGCCCTGGGCGAATCCATCGATGTGCTCCGTGAAGCGGCGCAGGGGCTCCGACCGGATGTCGCGCGACGGGGGAGCCACCTCGTCGAACGAGGCATAGTCGGCGCCGACCGCGCGGTTGAACTGCGCGATGTCCCGGAATTCCGCGCGCAGGTAGCCGCGGAAGCCCTCGACGGATGCCGGGCTGTAATCGGTGATCCGGTAGGTGCCGCCGAATCCCATCCCGGCCTGAAAATTCGGAAACAAATGGTGCAGCTCGCCCAGGAGCGTGATGCCGCGGATCTTCGCGCGGTCTTTCCCGGGAAGCCGGCATGCCGCGTCCACCACGGCCCGGACCGCTTCGGCCCTGCGCTCGGTCAGTGCATTGCGCATGGTGGCGAAGGACCAGTTGAAGACCTTCGAATCGTAGTAGTCGTCCATGCCCAGCGGGCCGTCGCGCGTCCATCCCATGTTCGATGGATCGGCCGCCAGGACCGACTCGATGGGGGCCTCGGATGAAAAGTGCGTCGAGAACAGGTACAGGATGGCCGGGCGCGGGGTGTCCCGGAGGGTCCGCACCAGGCGGTCCACGATCGCCTGGTCGATCCGCCAGCCGCCGTCCTGCGTCCGCTCGAACAGCTTGAGCAAAGGTACCGGCAGCGTGTAGCCCAGGTCAACGGAGGCGGCCGCATGCGGCTCGAGCTGCAACGTCCGCAAAGTGGATTCCACCAGCGCAGCCGCCGAACCCTGGGCGCCGCGGCACTGCTCCTGCATGCCGGCCAACGCACCGGGCAGGGCGGGCTGGCCCCAGATGCAGGGTTCCAGCACGCCGATCATCGGCGCCAGCAGCATGCGCTCTCCATGCGGGGAGTGCGGCGCGGGTGCCAGCCGGTGCAGGAGATGGACGCCCGCGGCACCCGCCAGAAGCACGGCGGCGGCGGATACGGCCATCGCGGCGCGCGGCAGGATCGATCGGGGGTGGCGGGGGGAAGACTGCATGCGTTGGCGGGGTGGGCGGGTGGCTTGCGACTGTAAGCCAAGCGGCAAGGTCCATGCGGGCGACGCAACCTGGCCGGCTACACTTGAGGGCTTCGATCCCGGCCGCCCTGCATTGCCGGGATCGGCCCCGCTTCCAGGGCGATGTCCTCACGTTCATGACCACCACCATCCTTCCCGACCGTACAGAGCCGACCGCCGATGCCGTCGCCGTGCAGCAACCCCTGCTGGGCGAGTTGCTGGTCCAGTCGGGCAAGCTGAGTGCGCGGGACCTCGAGCGCGCTCTCTCGGCGCAGCAGGAAATGGGCGGGCTGCTGGGCCGCGTGCTCGTGCGGCTCGGCCTGGTGTCCGAAACCGACGTGATCCAGGCGCTCTCGCGCCAGTTGGGCATCCCGCTCATCTCCGCCAATGACTTTCCCGACCTGATGCCGGAGGTGGAAGGCCTGCTGCCGGAGTTCCTTCAGGCCAACAGCGTGTATCCGCTGTCCGTCGAAGACGGCAGGCTGCACGTGGCCATGGCGGTGCCTCAGGACGCTTTCGTCGTGAAGGCGCTGCATCTGGCGACCGGCCTGTCCGTGGTGCCGCGCCTGGCGCTCGAAAGCGATATCGAGAAGGCGCTCGCCGAACCGGTGGAACAGGCGGGCGAGGAAGAGGGCGACGACGGATTCGGCGACGGAGCCGATGGGGGCGACTTCGTCGAGCACCTCAAGGACCTCGCCAGCGAGGCACCCGTCATCCGCCTGGTCAATGCCATCATCGGCCGCGTCATCGACCTGCGCGCTTCGGACATCCACCTGGAGCCCTTCGACGACGGCCTGCACGTACGCTATCGCGTGGATGGCGTCATCCAGCTCGGCGAACTGGTGCCCCCGCGCCTGAGCGCCGCAGTCAGCTCGCGCGTCAAGCTGCTGGCCCATCTGGACATCGCGGAACGGCGCCTGCCCCAGGACGGGCGCATCAAGACGCGGGTCAAGGGGCGCGAGCTGGATCTGCGCGTTTCCACCGTGCCCACCGTGCACGGGGAGAGCGTGGTCATGCGGGTGCTGGACCGCGCGAGCGTGCGCCTGCAACTGGAGACGATGGGGTTCGAGAAGGACACGCTCGAGCGCTTCAACATGCTGCTGGCCAAGCCGCACGGCATCCTGCTGGTGACCGGCCCGACCGGCTCCGGCAAGACCACCACGCTGTATGCGGCGCTGTCCAAGATCGATGCGGAATCCAACAAGATCATCACCGTGGAAGACCCGGTGGAATACCAATTGGAAGGCATCAACCAGATCCAGGTCCATCCGCAGATCAACCTGACCTTCGCCAACGCGCTGCGCTCCATCCTGCGCCAGGATCCGGACATCATCATGATCGGTGAAATGCGGGACGGCGAGACCGCGCAGATCGCCGTGCAGTCCGCCCTCACGGGCCACCTGGTGCTGTCCACCCTGCACACGAACACGGCCGCAGGCGCGGTCATCCGGATGAAGGACATGGGCGTGGAGGGGTACCTGATCACGTCTTCCGTCAATGGCGTGCTGGCCCAGCGGCTCGTGCGCACGCTGTGCAGCCACTGCAAGGAGCCCTACGAACCGGGCGACGAGGTCCGGCGCACCACGGGGCTGCACCGTTTCAGCACGTTCGGTCAGGCGATCTACCGCGCCGTCGGCTGCGAGCACTGCCGCGGCTCCGGCTATCGGGGGCGCACGGGCATCCATGAGCTGTTCGTCCTGGACGAGCCCATGCGCCGCGCGATCATCGACGGCAAGGACGCCAATGCCCTCAACACGCTCGCGGCGCAGGGCGGCATGCTCAACCTCTACGAGGACGGCCTGCGCAAGGTGGCGGCCGGCATGACCACGCTGGACGAACTGAGCCGCGTGACGCAGGACCAGGGCGATGCCTGACTACGCGTGGCGCGCCGTCGCCGCATCCGGCAAGGTCGTCGAAGGCCGGCAGACCGCGCCGAGCGAGGCGCAGGTGCTCAAGCAATTGCGCGAGCAGGGCCTCACGCCCCTGGGCATCAGCGATGCCGCGGGGGCGCCTCCGGTCGCCGCGGCCTCCGAGCGCGGCGCGGGCAAAGGCGTCGCCGCAACCGCCGCTGCCGCCGGCGTGGTTCCTGCGCCCCGCGGGCGCGGCAGCAAGGGCCCCGTCAAGCAGGCGGACGTGCTCGCCCTCACGTCGGAACTCTCCATCATGCTGCGCGCCGGCCTGGCGCTCGACAACGCCCTGCGCGTGCTCATCGACATGAGCCACAAGCCCAGCATGGCCACGCTGCTCCAGGGTGTGCTGGACGCGGTCAAGGGCGGCACGCCACTCAGCCGGGCACTCGCGCAGCACCGGGACCTGTTCGGCGACTTCTACATCAACATGATCCGCTCGGGCGAGGCGAGCGGCCAGATGTCCGCCGTGCTCGAGCGACTCGTCGCCCACATGGAGCGCCAGCGCGCCCTGCGAGACAGCGTCATCTCGGCCACCATCTACCCGGCCATCCTGCTGGGTGTCGCGGTGCTGTCGCTGATCGCCATGCTGGGCTTCGTCGTGCCGCAGTTCGAGAAACTTTTCACCGATATGGGCGACGCGCTTCCCTTGCCGACCCAGATGGTGATGGCCCTGGGCCATGCCTTCACCCGCTACGGCCTCCTGATCGGCATCGCGGCGCTGGGGCTCGGGCTGCTCGTGCGCCGCTGGGTCACGTCCCCGGCCGGCCGCATGTGGTGGCAGTCGCGCCTTCTGAAAATGCCCCTCATGGGGCCGCTGGCCCTCAAGTACCAACTGACACTGTTCTCCCGCTCCCTGGGCACGCTGCTCGGCAACGGAGTACCGATGCTCACGGCCCTGCACATCGCCACCGAGACGGTGAACAACACCGTGCTCCAGCAGTCGCTCTCCAAGGTGGCTCCCATCGTGAAGGAGGGTGGCAAGGTGGTGCAGGCCATCACCGCCACCGGCATCTTCGAGCCCATCGCGATCAACCTGATCCGCGTGGGGGAAGAGACGGGGCGCATCGGCCAGATGATGCTCGAGCTGTCCAACATATTGAACCGCGAGGTCGAAACCGGTATCAAACGCCTTCTCACCCTGGTCGAGCCCGTGCTGATCCTGGTGCTGGGCGTGCTGATCGCCGCCATCATCGTCTCCATCCTTCTCGGTATCCTGTCCATCAATGACCTCGCCGTATAATTTTCGTTTGTCCAAGGAGTCCTTTTCCATGGCGCACACCCTTGCCCGCCGCTCCTGTGGCACGCCCATGCAACGCAAATCCTCGCGCGGCTTCACCCTCATCGAACTGCTGGTCGTGCTGGCCATCCTGACGCTGCTGGCAGGCCTGGTCGGCCCTCGCGTGCTGGGCCAGCTCGGCGGCGCCAAGGCCAAGACGGCCGGCGTGCAGATCGCCGACCTGGACAAGTCGCTGGAGCTCTTCAAGCTCGACGTCGGCCGCTATCCCACCACGGAAGAAGGCCTGAATGCCCTCGTCAATCGCCCCGGTTCCGTGAACGGATGGGCCGGTCCCTACCTCAAGGGCGGCGTTCCGACGGACCCGTGGGGCCATCCGTACCGCTACGCCAATCCCGGTCCCAACGGCGGCATCGAGATCCTCTCGCTGGGCTCGGACGGCGCACCGGGCGGTGAAGGCGAAGCGGCCGACATCCGCAACAAGCCCTGACGTTTCCGGTTTCCTGCCGTTTGGCCATGCGGCGCGAGCGCGGCTTCACGCTGGTTGAGTTGCTGGTCGTCTTCGCCATCATGGCGCTCGTGGTGGGCCTTGCGCCCTTCGCATTCGAGCGCCTGCGCGAAGCCTCGTCCTACCGCGACGCCGTCCGCACCATGTCCAGCCAGATGCGCTCGGCCCGCTTCCAGGCCATGGCCGAAGGGCGTGAAGTGCTCTTTTCGGTCGATCTCCGCAACCGTCTCTACGGGGTGGATGCTGCCTTGAAGCCTTTGCCCGAGCCGCTGCAGATGCGGGCCATCGTGGCCCGCTCGGAACTGGATCCGCAAAGCCGGGCATCCATCCGCTTCCTGCCCAGTGGAGGCGCCACGGGCGGCAGCATCGAGATCCTCCGGGCGCCCGGCGTAGGCACGCGCCTGCGGGTGGACTGGCTTTCCGGCCGGGTGACGCAAGAGGCGCTGACCCGATGACCGGGCGCAGGCATCGCGGCCAGCAGGGGCTCACCCTGCTGGAGTTGCTGGTGGCGTTCGCCATCATGGCGCTCGCCCTGGGCATGCTCTATCGCGCCATGGGCGGCTCGGCCCGCAGCGTCGCGGACGTGGACCGCTACCAGCGTGCCGTGGTGCTGGCCCAGTCGCTCCTGGCCCTGCGCGATGCCGTGCCGGAGCAGGGCTGGAACCAGTCCGGCGAATCGGCCGGGTACCAGTGGCGCATCGCCAGCGCACCCTATCCCACCGACGTCAAAGGGCCGACCATTCCTCCTTTGCACGAGGTGATGATCGTCATCTCCTGGTCGGACGGGACCCGCACCCGCACTTTTGAACTCAGTACCCTGCGCCCGCAGCGCAGGCTGCCGGAACCGGGACGCGGCTGATGGGACGGGTCCGCCGAAACCGCGAGCGGGAAACGGGGTTCACCCTCGTGGAACTGCTCGTCGTGATCTCCCTGCTGTCGCTGGTCATGCTGGCCATGGCCTCCGCCCTGCGCACCACCGCGCAGACGGAAGAGCGCGTGGATGCCCGCCTGCGCAAGGTGGACGACCTGCGGACCATCGACGGTTTCCTGCGTTCGGTGCTCGGACGGATATCCCTGCGCAAACGGCCGGGGATCACCAATGTCAATGAAAACGCATACTATTTCTTCGGGGGGCCGCAGGAAATGGTGTGGGTGGGCATCATGCCCGCCCGGTATGGCGTGGGGGGGCGCTTCTTCCTGCGATTGGGCCTGGAGGACGGACCTGCCGGCCAGTCGCTCGTACTCCGATACCTTCCCTTCGTGGATTCGCCCGCCTTGCCGGACTGGGGACGGGCCGAGACCTACGTGCTGGTGTCCGCCGTGAGCGGATTTGAACTCCGCTATGAGGACGCGGCGCCGGAGCCTCCGCAATGGGGTGCCCCCTGGACGATCACCGACCGCCTTCCCCAGCGGGTATCGGTACAGATCCGCACCGCCACCGATGCCTGGCCGGAAATCGTGGTGCCCATGCGGGCGCTGCCGAACAGCGATCCTTCCATCGGTGGCGCCACGTTCGGAGGCAGCAGCCGATGAGAGCGCCTGTCCACTACCGTGCCGGCCGCTCGTCGCGTGGCATGGCACTCATCGCGGTGCTCTGGATCGTGGCGTCGCTCAGCATCATCGTTACCGGAGTGACGCGGACCATCCGCGAAGAGGCTCGCATGATGGCGCTGGCCCGGCAGAACGTGCAGGCGCAGGCCCTGGGCGATGCAGCCATCCAGTTGGCCCTGCAGGCCATCGTCGCCAACAACACGCCCATCAATCGCATGCTGCAGTCGGAAATCCGCTACGGAGGCGTCGCCATGCAGGTGCGGGCCATGCCGCTGAACGGCCTCATCGACATCAACAGCGCGCCGGTTCCGCTGCTGGCCAAGGTATATGCGATCGCGGGCGGCGTACCTGCCGGGCAGGCGGACGCGTTGGCGCAGGCCACCGTGCAGGTCCGCGAGCAGCGCGGTCCGGCGGGGCTGCAGGAGCGCTTCGAATCCGAGGAAGACCTGCTCAAGGTCCCAGGGATCGACTATGGCCTCTATGCTAGACTTTTTCCCCTCGTCACTGCCGACTTGCGGGGTAGGGGGCTGGTGAATCCCCTGGCCGCGCCCGTTGAGGTCCTGACGGTACTGGCCAGCGGGAATGCGGCCGCAGCCAGGGTCATCGCCGACAAGCGCGACGCGGGTGAACCGGGGGTGGATACGAGTGCGCTCGACAGCGCTTTCCTCGATAGCTCCTCGGTTCGGCGGATCCGCATGGAGGCCCGGGTTCCCATGCCGGACGGCACTTGGCTGCGCGTATCGCGCAGCGTCGATCTGACCGCACGCGCCCGTGATGGAGCTCCGTGGTATTCCTTCCGCACCGGGTCCAGCGTGGAGCCGGTGGTCCGCAATCCCTGAAAAGCGATGCCCTCTTTCTCTTCTGAAGCCCGTTTTCTGGGAGTCGATCTGCGCGTGCTGTGGCGCGACATCCGCCAGCCCTGGTCGCACATGCACGACTGGCCCGTTTTCGCATGGCTTGCACCTGCGGCCCCGGTGCGCGTCATCCATCCCGACGGGCGGCAGTCCGTCTGGCTGGGCCAAGGCCGCCGGGAGGACCACGAGGGTGCCGCCAAACCTCCCTTCACCGCGGTGGAACTGCCGGAGGATCTGGTGCTGCGCCGTTCGCTGGCGCTACCGCCGATGACGGCCATCGACGTGGCCCACGCATCCGCCCTGGAGGCACGCTCCGTCAGCCCGTTCCCGGCGGGCGATCTGGCCTGGGGCCATCGCGCCCAATGGCTGCCCGGCGGAAACGTGCGAGTGGATCTGGTGCTCGTCTCGCGCAGGCAGATCGCGCAATACCTGGCGGACCGCGCCGACATCCTGGCAGGCGCGGAGCCGGAGGTCTGGGTGCGTGCCGGCGATGGCGATCCCATCGTGCTGGATGGCTACGGCGAAGGATTGCGCAAGGCCCATGCGCTGCGGTGGCGACGCACGGGTTTCGCGCTGCTGGGCACGATCGGATTGCTGCTGCTGGCCATCGCCATCACGCCGACCCTGCAATTGAGAGAGCGCGCGCTGGAAGCAGCCCGTTCTTATGCTGAAGTCGCGCAACGCGTGGAGCCGGTGGTCCGGCAGCGGGAATCGCTCATGCAGTCGGCGGAGAAACTCACCCAGCTGTCCGAACTGGTCTCCAGCCGCATCGAGCCCCTGAAAGTGCTCGATCGATTGACCCAACTGCTGCCGGACGATACCTATCTCCAGAGTTTCCGGCTCCAGGGCGCCAAGGTCACCATCGTCGGCATGACGGCGAACGCCTCCACCCTCATGCAACTGCTGGGCAACGAGGCCGGATTCAAGGAGGTCCGTGCTCCGTCCGCAGCGACCCGGATGGGCAACACGGGCAAAGAGTCCTTCGCCATCGAATTCATGCTGGATCCGAAGGTGTTCGGCGCACCTGTCAGCGCGTCTGCCAAGTCCACCGCACCTGCCGCCACGGCCTCCGTGCCGGCTTCCGCGGCGCCCGCAGCTCCCGCGTCCGCCCCTGGCGCAGCCGCTTCCGCGACCAGTGCCCCGGCCGCTTCTGCACCCGCCGCCCCTCCACCCGCAGGAACGTCTCCTCCTTCCCGGGCCAGCTTTGGCGGCACGGCGACCTTCGGCGGAACCGCTCCCCGGTCGGCGGCGCCTGTCCGGAGTGCTTCTTCCCCTTCCGCCGCAGCAACGCGCGACAAACCATGAAACGCATGCCTTCCCGAGAGCGGTTGATACTTGCCGCCACCCTGCTGCTGGTCCTCCTGCCCCTGGTCTTGATCGGCTGGTACGTCGCCCAGCGCCACATGGATGCACAGGAACGGCTGGATGCGCTGGAACCCCGCCATGCCCGCCTGCTGGGACTCGAAGCCCAGAAGTCTGAAATCGCCGCCGCCCTCCAGAGTGCCGGCGAAGCGCGTGCGCAATATATCTACCCTGCAGACCAGGACGCGAGCCTGACCGGCAACGCGGCCCAGCAGAAGGTGCGGGACATCTTCGGTGCGGCAGGGCTCCAGGTGAGCAGCAGCCAGGTGCTCCCTGCCAAGGAGAACAAGGGGTTCGATCGCATTCCCGTGAACGTGCGGGCCGAAGGAGACATGCTTGCCGTTCAGAGTGCCCTGGCGGTGCTCAACAGCCAGTTGCCGCTGGTTCTCATCGACGACCTCGAAATCCAGGTGAACGTCGGGTTCGGCAACGTGGATCCGAAGAGCGCGCCGCGGTTGTCCGTCGCGTTCGGCCTGAGCGTGCTGAGGGAGCGGTCATGAAGCGCTACTCCCTGCACCTGCTGCTTTGCGTGAATGCCGCACTGGCGCTGGTGCTTCTATGGATGTGGGTCTCTCCGGACGGCACCCTGCGCAACGTCCGCTGGCAGTCTCCCGAACCTCGCAGGTCGGACGTCGGCGGCCTGATGCCCGTGCTGCCCACGGTCGGCACGGCCGATACCCGCGCGTTCGTCGCCATGCTGGATAGGCCGCTGTTTTCGGTGTCGCGCCGTCCCCCGCCGCCGCCGCCGCCGCCTTCGGCCAGCGAACCTCCCCCGGACAATCTCTCTTCGGCACGCCTGTCGGGTGTGTACTCGGGCGGCGGGGAAGGCGGCGTCATCATCCAGGTGGCCGGGAAGCAGCACCGGCTGCGCATGAACGACAACATCGACGGCTGGGTGCTGAAATCCATCCAGGATCGCGTGGTGTCCTTCAGCCGTGGAGGAGAGACGCGCACGCTGCTTCTGCCCAGGGCCGCCGTGACGGTGTATTCCGGCGCGCCGCTCCCTTCCCCTGGCTCCAACGTCGGCCAGCCGCCGGTGGCTCCGCCTTCAGCGGGCGCGGCCAACTCGCCGCGCCGCGCGGTCTTCGGCGGAAGCCGGGCCCGTTGAATTCCAGCGCAGGTGCGCTTTCCCATCTTCCGGGTACGTAAGTCATGATTTTTTATCGATACGCTCTGACCTCCATCGCTATGGCCGTCTGCCAGTTGGCTGCGGCACAGACCGCCGCGCCCGGTGGTGCACCCTCCACCAACGTCGTTACCGAATCGGGAAGTGCTCCAGCGGCCGTCGGATCGGGGGCTGCCACCGACGGCACGGCAGCAGGCAAGGCCGGTGGCGGCGCCGCAGCAGGCGACGACCAGGGCGGTCAGCCCCGTATCCTGCGCGGCACCGACAAGGTGCTGGCCGATCCCAAGCCCGTCCCGGCCTTGACCGGTGCGCCCATGACCTTCAGCTTCGAGGAGGCTCCCGTGGCGGAGGTCGTCCGCACGGTGCTGGGAGATATCGCCAAGGCGAATTACGTGCTGCATCCCCCGCTGAACGGCACGGTCACGCTGGCCACCCGCAATCCCATTCCTCCGGACCAGGCCATGTTCCTGCTGGAGAGCGCGCTGCAGGCCAATGGCCTGGGGATGATCCGGGATGCACGGGGCACCTACCATGTCGGTCGCCCGGACGCCCTGCGCGCCATCGGCGGCACGCTGCGCCAGTTCCGCAGCGGCGAGCCCCTGCCTCCCGGCAACGGGGCCGTCATCATTCCGCTGCAGTACATCGGCGCGGCCGAGATGGCCTCCATCCTGCGGCCCATGGTGACGCCCGATGCGATCGTCCGCGTGGACAACCTGCGCAACGTTCTGGTGATGTCGGGAACGCGCACCCAGGCGGAAGCCTGGATGGATCTGGTCAACACCTTCGACGTGGATCTGCTCAAGGGCATGTCCGTAGGCGTGTTCCCGCTCAAGTACGCCTCCGTGAAGGAGGTCGAGGCTGCGCTGCGCGTGGTGAGCGGTGGCGGCGGCAGCGCGCCCGGGGCCGTTCCGGGCACGCCGGCGGGTGCTGCCGCGGCAGCGGCTGCGGGTGCGAACCAGGCCAATGCCGCTCCCGTGACGCTCGGAGAGGGCAATCCGCTGTTCGGCGCGCTGCGCATCATGCCGATCGAGCGCATCAACAGCATCCTCGTGGTCACGCCCCGCGCCGCCTATCTGGACGAGGCTCGCCGCTGGATCGAAAAGCTCGACCAGCCCAGCGACAACGGCGCGGAGCCGCAACTGTTCATCTACCACGTGCAGAACGGCAACGCGAAACACTTGGCCGGCGTGCTGAGCGGCATCTTCGGCGGCCAAGCCGGAGGCAGTGTCGCGAACAGCGGGGTGGCGCCCGGCCTCGGTGGGACGTCGTCCAACTCGTACGGCTCCTCTGGCTTCGGCAACTCGTCCTTCAACAACGGCTTCGGCTCGTCAGGGTTCGGCAACTCGCCATTTGGTGGCGGCTTCGGCAGCAGCGGAGGTTTCGGCAGCAGCGGAGGTTTCGGCAGCAGTGGTGGCTTCGGCAGCAGCGGAGGTTTCGGTGGGGGCTTCAGCAGCGGCAGCGGCTTCGGTTCGTTCCAGGGTAACCGCGGCAACCAGAACCAGGCGGGCACTCAGCAGGGAGCGGTCAGCGCCAACCTCGGTGGGGTCCGGCTGATGGCCGATGAGCTCAACAATTCGGTGCTGGTCTGGGGGACGAAGGCCAACTACATGAAGATCGAGGCCACCCTGAAGCGGCTCGACCTGCCCCCGACGCAGGTGCTGATCGAGGCATCGATCGTGGAAGTCACCCTGGACGACACGCTCCAATACGGCTTGCAATGGGCATTCAACAATGCTGGGCCCTCGAATCTCAACGGGGCGGGCCAGTTGCTGACCAACGGTCCCAGCGATAAAACGCCTATCGGCAGTTCCATACCGACGCCGACGAGCTCCGGCTTCTCGTACGCTCTGTCCAATTCTCTGGGCAGTGTCCGTGTCGTGCTCAATGCCCTGGCCACCAAGCGGCTGCTCAAGGTGATCTCGAGCCCCTCCCTGATGGTGCTGGACAACCACACGGCCATGATGAGCGTGGGTAACCAGCAGCCGGTAAAGACGGGCTCGTTGATCACCTCCGTCAGTGGTGGAAACTCCGTAGCCGACACGATCCAGTACCGCGATACAGGGGTGAGTCTGGCCGTCACGCCTTCCGTGAACGCTGGCAACCTGGTGACCATGCAGATCGACCAGGCCGTGACGGATGCCGTGGCGGACAATTCGGGAAGCATTTCCCTGCAGCCTGTGTTCCAGCAGCGCCAGATCACCAGCAAGGTGGCCGTGCGCTCGGGTGAAGCCATCGTGCTCGGCGGCCTGATCCGCGACACCAGCAATTCGTCCAAATCCGGTGTCCCGCTGCTGCAGGACATTCCCCTGGTTGGCAGCCTCTTCAGCAACAACGGCAAGACGGGCAATCGCACGGAACTGCTGGTGGTGATCACGCCCAAAGTGGTGCGGACCGACATCGACATCCGAGAGGTCAGCGATGAACTCCGCGACCGCCTGAAGGGGTTGCAGATCATCGAGCTGAAGGAGAACGGACGCACCCCTGCTGCGCCGTCGGGTACGTCGACAACGATCCAGCCATTGCCTCCGCAGTGATGGATTCACTTATCATTTTTCCCTATGAACTTTAAAACTCTCATTCTCAAGTCGGGTTCGGCAAGCTTGGTCGCGGGTGCGATGCTCTTGGCGGGGTGCGCTGCCCTGGCGCCTGCCACCCCCGAGCAGGCGGTGAAGGAGCGGGCTGAAGCGTATTGGAAGGCCCGCATGGCAGGGCAGTACGAGAAGACCTATGTGCTGACGCCTCCTTCTTACAGGGCGGCCGTCACCAAGGAGCAGTTCGCGCGGCAGTTCGGCAATGCTGCCTCGGTCACCGCGGCCGAGGTCACGAATGTGGAGTGCCAGCCGGAGAAGTGCGTCGCGAAGATCAAGCTCACCGCCAAGCCGATGATCATCGGCGTCAAACTCAACAGCATCGATACCTATCTTGACGAAACCTGGGTGCAGGAGGATGGGCAATGGTGGCGGTTCCAGGATCTTTGATGCGTCCGAATGCCTTTAGGCATGCCTCCAGATGCCGACCTGTCAACTGAGCATCCAGCCAACGGCGCCCGGTCGCGCATGCGCCGGGCGTTGCTGCATTCCGAAGGGCGCATTGCACGGATGACGAGGCTGCCGCAGGCCTGTGTGCGCCTGGGTGCGGAGCTGACTGTGCTGGCCGCGCTCCCAGCGAAATGTGTGTGAACTTGGGTTTTTTTGCTTGGGAATGCAGGGTTCTTTTGGTATTGTTCGCCCCCAAGGTTTGTAGAGGTCGGAGAGGCAGGCTCGTTGAGCATCCTCCGGGACGCTTCGCGCAGGTTCTCCAGCGTCTGCAGGCCCTGCCCCAAAGAATGGTCGGGCTCACCCCCGCCGTGCTCGGGTGGGCCTCGTGCGGGGCCTTTCCAGACACTGTTGCATTTCATCAACAGGCGAAGGATTGGCAGAGGTTCCGCAGTACAGGCCGTGAATGCGCTGTGCTACTATTCTTTGGCGTAATCAATCGTGGTAGTTGCGCTTACCAACTTTTTAACTGGAGTTCTCGATATGAAGAAAAATGTTCTGGCCCTGAGCATTGCTGCCATGATTGGTGGCCTGGGCTTCGCCGGCGCCGCATCCGCTGATGTGGTCGTCGGCGCTGCTCCGCTGACGGCAACGAACGCTACGTCCCTGTCGTTCGCCGAAGGCGGCGTGGGCCATGCACTGCTGGTGCCTTACTTCAACGCGCAAAACGGCAACATGACCGTTCTGCACGTGGTGAACACCGACACCTCCCGCGGCAAGGCCGTGAAGGTCCGTTTCCGTGGCGCCCTGAACTCCGACGACATTCTGGACTTCCAGGTCTTCATGTCGCCTGGCGACGTGTGGACGGCCGCCGTGACGGCTGGTTCCGACGGCGTGGCCCAGCTGCAGACGGCTGACGGCACCTGCACGCTGCCCGCTCTGGCGAAGAACGTGCCCCAGCGTTTCGTGACCGACCGCCTGAACCAAGGCCTCGCCACCGCTGACCTGGCCAACCAGACCCGTGAAGGCTACGTTGAAATCTTCAACATGGCCGACATTCCGGCCACGCTGGCCGGCTCGAACACGACGAACCCCCTGTACACGGCCATCAAGCACGTGAACGGCGTGGCTCCCTGCACGTCTTCCGCGCTGAACGCAACGCTGCAGAACTTCACGACGCCTGCCGCCGTGGCTGCTGCTGGTTTCGACACGCCTACCACGGGCCTGGTCGGTGACTGGTACATCATCAACGTGGCGCAAACCACGACGTTCGCTGGCGCTGCTACGGCCATCCGTGCTGAAAACGGCGGCGCACCCGCTGTCGGTAACTTCGTGCACTTCCCGCAAATGGCTTCGAACGCAGCTACGCCGGACAACTTCACGGCTGACCCGCTGTTCCGTGCCACGAACGTGTTCAACGCCGCTGGTGTGGCTGTGACGTCTCCGAAGATCGCTGCTGCGAACTACGACCTGCCCGACATGTCCACGCCTTACACCGCCAACGGTGGCGCGGCTGTGTCGCCGCTGGTGCAAGCCACGAATCTGACGAACGCCCTGGCTGTGACCTCCATCACCAACCAGTACGCTACGGATGCTTCCATCTCGGCCAAGACCGACTGGCTGTTCTCCATGCCCACCCGCCGCTACAACGTGGCCGCGAACTACGCTGCGGCTAACCAAAGCCCTGCCGACACGTCCAACGTTCGTCTGTTCACTGATCTGAACGGCAGCGGCGGCGTGGCCGATGAGCGTTTCAACCCCACCAACACTTCGCTGCAAGCTGTGGGCGGCGCGATCTGCGTGAACTCCACCGGCCAAGCGTTCTTCGACCGCGAAGAGCAAACGCAAACCGCCGGCGCCGTGTTCTCGCCTGGTTCCGTGACGCAGACCCGTTTCTGCGGCGAAACCAGCGTGCTGAGCTTCGCTTCCGGTTCCGTGCTGGGTGCTTCGGTTGCATCCCAACAGCTGACGACCGGTGCCTACACCAACGGCTGGAGCCGCGTGGATGTGCCGAACAACGGCCTTGGTCTGCCGATCCTGGGCGCTTCGTTCATCAAGCTGGCCAACCCGCTGGCATCGGCTGGCACGTCCGGTACCTACGGTATCACGTGGCCCCACCGCTTCACGCGTTTTGTTGCGCAGTAATTCACTGCTGCTACGGCACTTTTCACAGCAATGTGATCCAAAAAAGGCGGGGGTCTCCCCCGCCTTTTTTTATTTTTACTGATGGTTGACTCATACATGAAACGTTCCGCTTTCCGCCTCTGCGCCGGTGCCATGCTCTCCGCATTGATGTTGTCTGCCCATGCCCAGGAAACCGTGCTGATCCAGGGGCCGCACATCGCGATCGACAGCAGCGATATGCGGGCCGATGCACTGCGCATGCCTCCGGAAATGCGCGATACGGTGCTGTCCCGTCCACAGACAGTGACCCAGATCGCGTCCAACCTGTATGCACGTCGCGCCATGGCGCAGCGCGCCGAAGCTGCTGGACTGGAGAAGGATCCAGAGGTCGCGGCTGCATTGCGTGTAGCGCGCGACAAGGTGCTGTCCGATGCCTACCTGGCCAAGGTGGACAAGGACAACATGCTTTCGGACTCGGCTGCCGAAGGTCTGGCCCGCAATATCTACAAGGCCAAGCCGGAACGCTTCAAGGTACCTGAGCAGGTGCAGGTGCGGCACATCCTGATTGCAGGCAAGGGGGCGGATTCCCGTGCGCAGATCGAGAAGATCGAGCAGGAACTCAAGGGCGGCGCGGACTTCGCGCAACTGGCCAAGGAGCGTTCCGCGGACAAGGGCAGTGCCGCGAAGGGCGGTGATCTGGGCTTCTTTGAGGCTGGAAAGATGGTTCCCGAATTTGACAAGGCGGCATTCGCCTTGACCAAGCCAGGAGAGTTGAGCGGCATCGTGGAGAGCAAGTTCGGCTATCACATCCTGCAACTCGAAGGCCGCCATGCCCCGAGAACGCGCAGCTTCGATGAGGTGCGCAGCGAACTGATGCAGGAAGTCCGTGCGAACGTGCAGCAGGAAGCGCGCGTTGCCGACGCGCAGGCAATGCAGAAGGAAGCAAAAATCAACAAGGAAGCCATCGAAGCTTTTGCAGCTGGCTACAACCCGCAGCCGGTGAAGACGGCCCCGTAACGCGTAAGCTCTGCGTTTGTGTTCGGGGCACAGGCCATTCGGGGTCTGTGCCGTTGCCTGGCGGGCAGCGCCCGCCGCTGATGGTTTTCTTCATGCAGACTTTGCGGAACGAGTGGCGCGCCATCTGGAGCGCCCGCTCTCTGGTATGGGTGTTGACCCTGCGCGAGGTGGCGGCACGCCATGCGGGCACCGCCGTCGGAATCCTGTGGCCTTACTTGCAGCCTCTGCTGACCGTCGCGGCCTACTATCTCGTTTTCGACGTGGTGTTCTCCATGCGACTGGGCAGCGGAGCGCCCACGCATGCCGTGGGCACCTTCCTGGTCGTGGGCGCATTGCCATGGATGGCGTTCTGCGATGCCGTGTCCCGGGGCATGAACAGCCTGATCGAGGCGGGCGGAATGCTGCAGAAGAACCCCTTGCCGCCCGTGCTCTTCACGACACGGGCCGTGCTGGCCAGCGGCGTCATCTTCGGACCCCTGCTGGTGCTGGTCGCGCTGGTCTATACCCCGCTGCACGGCGTGCGGCCGGCCCTTCTGGCAATGGTTCCTCTGCTGGCGCTGCAGCTGCTTCTCTGCCTGCTCATCGGGTACCTGCTCGCGATTCTCGCGGCGGCGTTGCGCGATACGGTGCAGATCGTGGGCTTTCTTCTGTCCGTGGGGATCTACCTCACACCGATTCTTTTCCCGCTGTCCATGTTTCCGGAGAACTGGCGCTGGGTGCTGTGGCTCAATCCCATGACGGCCCTGGTCATCGGGTACCAGCAGGTACTGCTGCTGGGAGACTGGCCTCCGGCGGGTGTCTGGCTGGCGGGCGCTGCATGGCTCGTGGTGGTGGCCATGGCTTTGAATGTGGTTGTCCGGCGCAGCCGCGACCAACTGGTGGATTGGCTATGAGCCCGCTGCAGACATCGTCCGAGACAGTGCTGCAGGTGAAGAATCTGGGCAAGGAGTACCGCATCTATGCGTCTCCCCGCCAGCGCCTCAAGTCGCTCATCACCGGCCGTTCCCACCACCGCAGCCACTGGGCGCTGAAGGATGTGTCCTTCGAATTGCGGCGTGGCCAGTGTATCGGCGTGATTGGTGACAATGGTGCCGGCAAGAGTTCGCTGCTGAAACTGCTGGCCGGAACGCTTCAGCCATCGACCGGTTCGATCGAGCGCGTAGGGCGGGTGACGGCCATTCTGGAGCTCGGTGCCGGCTTCCATCCAGACTTCAGCGGACGGGACAATCTGTACTTCGGCGGCAGCCTGATAGGCATCGACCGGGAGACGATGCAGCGGCTGGAGCCCGAAATCATCGAGTTCAGTGAGCTTGGCCATGCGCTGGACCGGCCCGTGAAGACCTACTCCTCGGGCATGGCAGTGCGCCTCGCGTTTGCGCTGGTCACGGCAGTGCAGCCTGACGTGCTCATCATCGACGAGGCACTGGCGGTGGGAGACCAGCATTTCCAGAAGAAATGCGTGGATCGCATCATGGCCTTCCGCGATGCAGGCTGCACCATCCTGTTCTGCTCCCACAGTCCCTATCACATACGGCATCTGTGCGACGTGGCCTTGTGGCTGAAGGATGGCTGCGTGGAGCAGTTCGGGCCGACGGAGCCCGTGCTGGCCGCCTACGATCTGCACACCCGGCTGCGTGACGGCCAGCCCCAGGAGATGCTCCCACAGGGGGCGGAGCCTGCCCCGTCTCTGGCGCCGCCCGGCGAATCAATGCCCTCCGTTGCCGGAGAGGGCCATGCGCGGCGGGAACGCGCCGCTGGCGGAGACTCCGGCAGTGCCTGTATCGTTTCCGTGGATGTCAAGGATCTCGCCGAGCCGCAGGGCGAGCGGCCCGGTACGTTGCGGAGCAGCGACCTGGTGGTGTCCATTGTGGTGCGTGGGCGCGGGGACGAGCGTCCGAACATCGGCTTCATGATCGAGCAGTCCCGAGGCGTGGGCATCACCTCGCTGGGCACCCATGAAGAGGGCGCGGAGCCGGTCCGGCTGGAGGACGGCTCCTGGCGGTCGGTCCTGACCTTCCCCGAGTTGCCGCTCCATACGGGCGACTACGTCATCAGTGTCTATCTCTTCGACGAGACGGGACTGGTGGTGTATGACGAATGGTTCCAGTTCCTGCATTTCCATTTTTCTTTTCCAAAGCCCATGCCGGGCCTTGTCCGTCTGCCGCACCGCTGGGAATGAGTTGGTGACTACACGTTGGGCCCGCGCCTGGTCGCGGTGGAAAAGGGAAAGCCGGGATGTGCTGGAGGTGGTGCTGCTGCCGGGGCTCGCGGCCGTGCTGCCGTGGCCCGTGTGCTTTCGCCTGTTTCGCCGCATGGCCCGATGGCGGTGGCTTTACCGTGGCGCCTGCGAGGCAGCGTTCGCGCAGGCCAGCTCACGGGGATGGGTACGCGTTCCTGCCGACGATTGGCTGGCGGAGCGCAGGCTGGTGACCTTGCTGGACCATGCGGACCATTACCTTTTCCGCACGCGCTCACCGGCCTGGATGCGGCGCCATGTGGAGGTGGACGGTGCATGGTCAGGGGCTGGAAAGGCGGGACTGCTGCTTACCTTCCACTGGGGCGCCGGGATGTGGGCGCTGTGCCATGCATCCGCGGAGGGCATGCAGGGCAATATGGTGCTGGCCGCTCCTGGCGGGCGCGATTTCATTGGCCGATGGGTGTTCGGCCGGTACGTGCGCGCGCGCATGCGCTCGGTCGAGATGGCGTTGAACCGCCCGGTGGTCTTCGTGCCTGGCGGCATGGAAGGCGTCCGGCAGGCGCTTGGGCGCGAAGAACAGGTGGTGGTGGTGATCGACGTGCCGGAAGACCAGGTCAACGTCACGCGGACCACGATCATCCTGGGTCAACCCGTCAGCGTGCCGGCCGTCCTGCCGCAGATGGCGGTGGATCGCTTGCTGCCGACGACTGTTTTCTACATGGGCGTCGATTTGCAGTCGGGACGCAGGAAGCTCAGGATCGTACCGCTCGGTACGTGCAGTGATCCTCAGGAGCTGACCGACCGGGTTTTCGGGCACTTCGACGAACTGCTCAGGCAACGGCCTGCCGCGTGGCATTTGTGGACGGAAGCGCCGCGCTTTTTTCGCGCGCGTGCCGATGGCGGGAGCAACCCGATGGAGGAAAAGGCGGTGAATCCATGAACTGGATGACTCGATGGAAGGAGCGTCTCTGGGGGCTGGCCCCGTGGGATGGCGAACGGATCACGGACGAATGGTTCCGCGCGCATTTCGGTTACGCGGCGGATGTCGTTCACGACTGGGTTGGAGGTGTTCTGGATCTGCCCAAGTCCAGACTGCTGAATTTCGGTTGCGGCGATGGCATCACGGATCTCGCGCTGGTCCTGAGGCACGGTGCCACGAACATCCATGGGGTGGACATCCGCCAGGAGTACCGGAAACTGCCGCGCATCGCGCGAGAGCAACTGGGCATGTCGCGTATCCCTGCGGCGCTCACATTCGAAACCATCCAGCCCGGTGCGCCGCTGGCGGGCCGGCAGGCCCCCGTGGACGGGATCATGAGCTGGTCCACCTTCGAGCACGTGGACCGCGGCCAACTGCTGCCCATCCTGAAGGACCTGCACGCCTGCCTGCGTCCCGGGGGATTTTTCTTCATCCAGATCGAACCGCTGTTCTATTCGCCGTATGGATCGCACCTGCGCCGCTACGACGAGGTGCCATGGCACCATCTGCTGGTGAGCGAAGAAGAATTGTGGGAGATCGTGCGAACGCACGAGGGACCGATCGACGCCGCCGAAACCGACTTCGGTTTTGCGGATTTCGGTCCGGAGGGCTACAAGCGCTTCGTCTTCAATGAGTACCGGGCCTTGAACCGTCTCACGGCGGACGAACTGGTCGGCCTGACGGCGGAGGCCGGTTTCCACGTGGTCCGGCAGGAACGCCGGAGCCTGCAGATGGAGATCCCCGAGGAGCTGCGCGGCAAGTATCCGCCGGAATGGCTGCTCAATAACGAGATCTTCCTGTTGCTGGGGCGCTGAGGCCTGCCGGCTCGTGGCAGCGGATGGCGGCAGGCCGGGCGGGCTTGGCTCGCCTCGGCCTGCCGTTCAGTTCATGCCTGCAGCCAGTTCTTCACGCGGCGCTGCCAATGGACCGGGATGCGCCGCGCCACGCCGCGCAGGACCGGCAGCGAGCGGAGGTACACCACTGCCGAGAGCAGGCCCGATTTCGCGGCCGCCGTGGTGGTTTCCTGGGGCTGGAGGCGCTGCAGTTCCTCCAGGGAAAGCGGTTGCGACGGCACCACGGGCGTGACGCCCGACAGGTAATCGGTGTCATAACGGAAATCTGCCGGCGCGGCCTGGCCTTCCATGCCGTCGGGCAGGGGCACCGGCTGCGGCAATGCAGGTGCTTCGCCGGTCGCGAAGTGCATGCTGCGGATCTCGTCGAACCAGGCCAGCCATTGGGGCGCCGTGGCATCCCAGGGGCGCACCCAGCTCCAGGGGCGGCCGACGACACGCTCCTGGAATGCGCCGATGTCCGGAACGGCCACGGGCAGTCCCGCGAGGAGTGCGGCGCTGAGCGTGTAGCTGTAGGTCTCTGGCCACTGGGCCGGGAACCACACGATGTCCGGTTGCAGCCACTCCAGCAGTTGTGGCAGGTCTTTTTCGGCGTATTCGCCGTGCACGGTGAGGTGCGCGCGGGGCTGGGTCTGCAGGCTGCGATAGCCGTAACCGATGAGATGCAAATCCACGGGCGCATTGCGGCGCGCGGCTTCGATGGCGACGGCCTCCAGGAGGTCCGCACCCTTGATGGCGCTGAGCGCGCCGATGACCGCCACCTTCAGCCT
This sequence comes from Paracidovorax citrulli, assembly GCF_900100305.1. GTDB lineage: Bacteria > Pseudomonadota > Gammaproteobacteria > Burkholderiales > Burkholderiaceae_C > Paracidovorax > Paracidovorax citrulli. The sequence continues at coordinate 147,607 of NZ_FNEY01000001.1, forward strand.
GCGGCCTTCCGGCAGCGGGCGGGGCGCTGGCACCGGCAGCGCGGAGGCTTCCGGCATGTCGGTGTGCGGCACGGCGAGTACCCGCGCATGGGGCGCGAACGCCGCGATGCGGCGGGCCGTATCCTGGCTCGGGGCGAGCACGTAGCGTGCGCCATCCAGCAGGCGGGCATTGGCCTGGCGCCATTGGGCCACCGTGCCACCGGTCGGCGCTTGCATGTCGGCGGGGCAGCACTGGCACTGGCCCGGCCCGGTCTCCCCGGCATACCGGTGGCCGGTACCGGTCATGGAGATGTGGGTGCAATAGCTGTAGTAGTCGTGTGCGGTGAAGTCGTAGGCCACGCCCAGCAGATGGGGTAGATTGCGCACTTCCTGGCCATGGCCCAGCAGATGGTGGAAGTGCACATGGCTCACGCCCAGGCGGCGCAGCACGTCGATCAGTGCGTCGTATTGGTCGTTCAGCCGGAACGCCAGTTCGAACCCTTCCTCTTCGCTCGCCATGCGCAACTTGACGCTGTGGCCGTGCGCCGGCGTCAGCGTGAGGAACTGCGCCTGTCCGCCCAGGTGGGATGCCAGTTCCCGGACATGGCGCACCGTACCGCCCGCGCGGTCGTGCAGCACGGCCAGCACCAGCGGTTGGCCGGCCTCCGTGATGCGTGCCGCGTCGAGCGCCAGCCGGTAGGGCGCCGCAGGATCGGTGCGCACGAAGGCATGCACGTCGCGGTCGTAGTTCGGGTGCAGGCGACGCAGGATCTCCATGGCGGCCAGTTCGCGGGGGCTCTTGCTGTCGCCGAAGCTCACGCCGCCGGTATGCAGCACGAAGGTGTCCAGCAGGTGCAGGTTGCGCCAGCCGGCAGCCTGGGCGCGCTGGCAGAAGTCGTTCTCTTCACCGTAGCCCTTGCCGAAGTGTTCGGTGTCGAAGAGGCCGACCTGCTGCAGGCAGTCCCGCCGGATATACATGCAGAACCCCACGCCCGTCGGCACATCGACCACGGCGCCAGGATTCGTCCTGGCGCACAGGGCGTCCAGGCGCGCCGTGTCATAGCCCGGGGGAAGGTCGTTGTCCTTGCAGAAGCGCGGGTAGCTGCAGATCGTCGCGTTGTTGGAGAACGGCGTGACGGAGGCGACCTTAGCGTCGCCGTAGGCGGCCTGGCGGATGCGGTCGAGCCAGTCGTTGGCGACTTCCGTGTCGCTGTTGAGCAGCAGCACGTCGTTGCTGCCACTCAGCGCCATGCCCCGGTTGACCGTACCGACGAAACCGAGGTTTTCCTCGTTCTCGAGCAGCAGGATGCGATCGTCCCCTGCTGCCCGTTCACGCAGCCAGGCCGTGACTTCGGGCTCGGGACTGCAGTCGTTGATGACGACGAGGCGATAGGGCGTGCGGCAGCTGCTGGCCAGTACCGATTCCACGCACAGCCGGGTGTCGGCCAATCCGCGGTAGACGGGCACGATGACGTCGACGGGGTGGGCGGGGGGCGTGACGGGAACGGGAATGTGGCGGACCGGCTCCACGGCGCGCGGCGCGCGGCCCAGGATTCTGTCGAGGCGCATCTTGGCGTGGACGATGGGGCGCGTGGCGCGGAACACGGTGGAGTTTTCGATGGAGTGCAGGTGGCTGGAGAGCGAATTGAAGTCACGGCGCATGCAGCCCAGTTCATGCTGCAGCCGCGTGATGTCGCGCAGGGACTGGGAGACCTGCTGCTGCAGTTCGTTGCGTTGCTGCAGTACTTTGGTGTGTACCTGCTGGAGGGCGCTGCGCTCCGATTCCAGCGTCTGGTTCCAGCCTTCCATCGCCTGGCGTTCCTCCGCCCAGGCATTGCGCGCAACCTCCAACTCGGTGTTCATCCTGACCTGCGTGGCATGGTGCTCGTCCTTCAGTTGGACGATCTGGTCCTGCAATGGTCGAACAGCGCCCGAAAGCGCCAGATAGTCGGCCGACATGGGCCAGCCCAGCTCCACTTCCAGGCAGGCATTGCCGGGAAGGGCGCGCGCGGCGGCCAGCGCTTCCGGTGGAACCGGCAACTGCATCCACGGGTCGTCCCCGGTGAGCAGCACCAGACTGGCTGCCGCGGCGGCAGGAAGGGTCTGGAGGTTCCAGGCCATCTGTTGCTGCGGCTGTTGCTCCATCACGGTGCGCGAGGAGGTGTCGGCTTGCCATGTCCATGCGGGGCTGCCGTCCGGCGCGCGCAGCGTGATCCCGTGCAAATGCAGGAAGCCGGGCCGGTCTGCAGGGTCTAGGCGCAACTGGGTGATGGGCTCGGCGGAGGCCGGGAGATCGAAGCGCAGGGTCTGGCGGTGCTCGCCGATCGTTCCACGGGCAGTGAGTTTCTGATCTTCAGCGAATCCTTGCCGGGTGCCCCAGTAGAGCTGGGCGGTGAAAAGCGCCCGGGCGGGCTCCGCGCCATGGCCTGCGCCCGCCCCGTCGTTGGCCACCGCTTCGGCTGCCGGTTGGGCCCTGGCGATGAACTGGTAGGCCATGGCGTCCGGCGTGGCGAGCAAGTGCCGGGCCACTGCGGGCGGGAGCTTGTCGAAGGCGGCGTCGAATTCGGATTCCGGGATCTCCCGGTGGATGGTGTCGATGTCTTCCAGGGCCCAGGCCTGTTCGCCCAGGAACCGGGCCAGGGAGCGCCGGGTGAAGAAGCGCAGGTGGGTGCGGTCCAGCAGGCCTTCTTCCCGGTAACGGAACTCCCCCTGCAGCAACTCGGCCACGAGCCCGCAATAGCCGGCATTCGGGACCGAAATCAGCACGCGTCCCGCAGGGGCCAGCAGGTGGCGACATTGCTGCAGCACGTGCTCGGGGCGGCGCAGGTGTTCCAGGACGTCGGCGCAGACGATATAGTCATAGTGCTGGCCGGTAAAAACGGTAACGAGATCGCATGTTTCGAGATCATCGACCACGACTCGGCGGTAGTGCGGACGTGCATGGCCGGCTTCGGCCTCGCTCCAGGTCACGCCGTCGCTGACGGCATTGCGGGTTTGCGCGAGGTACTGGCCCAATGCGCCGCTGCCGCACCCCAGGTCCAGCACCGTTGCGCCGGGGTGTACCTGCTCTGCCAGCACCGAGAGGGACGTGCGCTCATCGGGGCGGATGCTGCGGAGATAGACGTGCAAATCCTCGATTGTTTGAGTCATCCAGGGATTATGACGGCCCGCTGATGGGCTGCCTGGGACGTGGCGTGAGCGGTCTCCTACAGAGGTGTCGGCCTCGGGAGACGACAATACGCGCTTCATGACAACATCATCCCAACCTGGCGGCCTGGCTGTATCGGTCGTCAGCCACGGCCACGGCCCCCTTTTGCATGCCATGCTGCACGGCATGGCCCGCTGGTGCGCCGGGAGCGTGACACGGGTCGTGTTGACTCTCAACATACCTGAGCCGGCTCCGCCGCTGCCGCCGGGGCAGATGGATTGGCCGTTCACGCTGGACATCCGCAGCAATGCCCGGCCTCAGGGGTTCGGCGCCAATCACAACGCGGCATTGGACGGGGCCACCGAGGCGTTCGTGGGTGTGCTCAATCCGGACATCGCATTTCTGAGGACTGACCCGTTCGAGCGGTTGCTCCGCTCGGCATCGGAGCAGGGTGTCGGCTGCGCCTATCCCGAGCAGGTGGACGGCAGCGGCAAGGTCCAGGACTCCGAACGGGAGCTGCCGACGCCCGGTGCCCTCTGGCGCCGGCGCATTCTCCACCGGCCGGATCGCCGCGCGGACTGGGTGAACGCGGCTTTCCTGGTGTTTCCCGCCGCTGCCTGGAAGGCGGTAGGGGGGTTCGACGAGCGCTATTTCATGTATTGCGAGGACGTGGATCTCTGCCTGCGCCTGCGCCTGATGGGCTGGAAGCTGGCCAGGGTGCCGGTGCGCGTGGGCCATGTCGGCCAGCGCGCCAGCCGGCACCGGCTGGCCCATCTGGGCTGGCATGTCCGGAGCCTGTTGAGGCTATGGACGTCACCTGTGTATCACCGGGCGCGACCTTTGTTGCGGGCGGATACCGCTCAAGCGCGTAGGATCGGCGCCCCATGATCTGGTTGTCTCTGGTCAGTTTCCTGGCAACGGCCCTCGCTGCTGCATGCATCGTCCGTTGGGGGCGAGGCCATGCCGCGAACTACGGCGATGCCATGCCGCAGCGTTTCCACCTGGGGGATGTGCCCCGCCTGGGCGGGGCGGCGTTGCTGGCCGGCATGGTCCTCAGCTGGGCGCTGGGCGCGCTCCAGTCGATCCTGTGGGGCGATCCGGGATCCTTGCGGCTGGGCATCTGGGTCGGCTGGTGGATGGCCTGCCTGCTGCCGGCGGCCATCGGCGGCATGGCGGAGGACATGACGCAGCGCCTGCCCGTCCGCTACAGGCTGCTGCTCACGGCGATGTCCGGCGGGATCGCGCTGATGGTGCTCAACATGAACGTGCCCCGGCTGGGGCTGCCCTGGCTGGACGCGCATCTGGTGGAGATGCCCTGGCTGGGCATGTGCATCGTGGTCCTGGCAGTCGCGGGCCTGCCGCACGCCTTCAACATCATCGACGGCTACAACGGGCTGGCCGGCATGGTGGCGCTCATCGTCTGCCTTGCGCTGGCGCATGTGAGCCTGCAGGTGGGCGACCGTGCCCTGGCTTCCCTGCTGATCTGCACCGCGGCGGCCACCGTCGGCTTCCTCGTCTGGAATTATCCGCGGGGCATGCTGTTCGCGGGCGACAGCGGCGCCTACATATGGGGGGTGATGATCGCGCTCAGCAGCATCGCGCTGGTCCAGCGCAACCGCGACGTGTCCCCCTGGTTTCCCATGCTGCTGCTGATGTACCCCGTGTGGGAGACGGTGTTTTCCAGCTACCGCAAGCTCGCGCGGGGCGTTTCGCCGGGAGTGGCCGATGCCCTTCATTTCCACCAGCTCATCTACCGGCGCATCGTGCGCGGGGTGTTCCACGACGACGAGTCGCGGCGGGTGCTCATGCGCAACAACCGCACGTCCCCCTATCTCTGGGGCTTCACGATGCTCACCGTGGTGCCGGCCGTGCTGTTCTGGAGCAATACGCCGGTGCTGATGGTGTTCTGCGGCCTGTTCGGCCTGACCTACGTGACGGCCTACCTGGCCATCGTGCGGTTCAAGGTGCCCATCTGGCTGAGGCACTGAAGCGGCCTGCGCCGGGGCGTGGCCTCCCGGCGCGCCGCAAGGCGCGGCAGAGCGGGCACAATGCGCACTTCTCCACTGACTGCCGCCCTGTTTTTTCCACGTCGAGCGTTCCATGACCGATCTGCAATCCATCGCCCCCCGGGACAAGGCCGAGATCCTGGCTCAGGCTCTGCCCTACATCCGCAAGTTCCACGGCAAGACCATCGTCATCAAGTACGGCGGCAATGCCATGACCGATCCGGCGCTGCAGGCCGATTTCGCGGAAGACGTGGTCCTGCTCAAGCTGGTCGGCATGAACCCGGTGGTGGTGCATGGCGGAGGCCCCCAGATCGAGACCGCGCTCAAGCGGCTGGGCAAGCAGGGACACTTCATCCAGGGCATGCGGGTGACCGATGCCGAGACGATGGAGGTGGTCGAATGGGTGCTGGCCGGCGAGGTGCAGCAGGACATCGTGGGCCTGATCAACCAGGCCGGCGGCAAGGCCGTGGGCCTGACGGGCCGTGACGGGGGGCTGATCCGTGCACGCAAGCTCAAGATGGTGGACAAGGACGATCCGAGCAAGGAGCATGACATCGGCCAGGTGGGCGACATCGTGTCCATCGACCCCAGCGTGGTCAAGGCCCTTCAGGACGATGCCTTCATCCCGGTGATCAGCCCGCTCGGTTTCGGCGAGGAAAACGAGAGCTACAACATCAACGCCGACGTGGTCGCCAGCAAGCTGGCCACGGTGCTCAAGGCGGAGAAGCTCATGATGCTCACCAACATTCCGGGCGTGCTCAACAAGTCCGGCGCGCTCATCCCGGAACTGACCGCGCGCGAGATCGACGAACTCGTGGTGGACGGCACGATTTCCGGAGGCATGCTGCCCAAGATCGCTGGCGCCATCGATGCGGCCAAGAGCGGCGTCAATGCAGTGCATATCGTGGACGGCCGCGTGCCCCACGCGATGCTGCTGGAGATCCTGACCGAGCAGGCCTACGGCACGATGATCCGCAGCCATTGAGCGCGGCGGCGGGCCTGCTGTTCCTTCCATGCGCCTGCTGCTCGTCGAAGACGACGTGATGCTGGCCAGCGGCATCAAGCTGGGCCTCACCGACGCGGGCTACGCGGTGGACTGGGTCGGCAGTGGGGAGCGGGCGGAAGAGGTGCTGCGCGGCGAGACGTTCGATGCCGCCATCATCGATATCGGACTGCCGGGCATGGACGGCCTGGAGCTGACGCGCCGCCTGCGCGAGCCGGAGATGGCCAGTCCATCCATGCCGGTGCTCATCCTCACGGCGCGCGATGCCCTGCACGATCGGGTCCAGGGGCTGGACCTCGGGGCGGACGATTACATGGTCAAGCCCTATGAGCTGCCCGAACTGCTCGCACGCCTTCGCGCGTTGCTGCGCCGCTCGCATGCCGCGACCACCGCGGTGCTGAGCTTCGGGCCGCTGGAACTGGATACGGCAGGGCGGCACGCGAGCCTGCGTGTCCCGGCCACCGGCGATGCGCCGGCGCTGCGCCAGCCCATCGAACTCGGCCCGAGGGAGTGGACGGTGCTGGAGTACCTGCTGATCCACGCGCCCAAGCCGGCCAGCAAGGAAAAGCTGGTCCAGGCGCTGACCGGCTGGGACAAGGAGATCACGCCCAATGCCGTGGAGGTGTATGTGTCCCGCCTGCGTGGCAAGCTGGAGCCCGGTGGCGTGGCCCTGCGCTCCATCCGCGGCTTCGGCTACCGGCTGGAGTTGCTGGCGCCTGCGCAGGGCTGACGGCCACGCCTGGCGCGGCCCCGCCCCCATGGAGGAGGTCTGGTGCGATGACATCGGTGCTGCGCAACCGTCTGCTGTTCTTTCTCGTGCTGCCGCTGTGCGTTCTCGCATTGGCAGGGGCCTGGCTGGACTACCGCTCCGCGGACGAGGCCGCCAGCCGGCACGACCAGCGCCTCGTGCGGCTGCTGCCGGCGCTCGCCGATTCGGTGGCCGCACCGTCCCGGCGCGAGGGGGAACCCCCCGTACTCCTGCTGGCGCCACCCGTCGAGGAGTTCCTGCGGCAGAACGCCGGCTATGCGGGCTACAGCGTGCAGGATCTTTCGGGCCGCATCCTGCTCGGCGACCACTGGGTGTACAGCGCGGTGCCGCTCACGCATGAGCCGGAGCTCCACAGCGTGGAGCATGACAGTGTCATCTATCGCGTCGCCGTGCAGCGCACCCGTACCGGGGCGGGTGAACTGGTGGTCGCGCTGGCCGACGGGTCGGATCGCCGCCAGCAGTGGGGACAGCAGATGCTGCTGCGGGTGTTGCTGCCCAATCTCGTGCTGGTCGCGGCGGCAGGGTTGGCGATCCATTGGGCGGTGCGCCAGGCTTTCAAGCCTCTGGTGGATCTGGCCGAGGCCGTCGAGCACCGTTCGCCGCGCGACCTGAGCCCCATACCGGAAGAGGCTTCGCCCGCCGAAGTACGCCCGCTGGTGCGCTCGCTCAACCGGCTCTTCGTTCTGGTCAATGCGCAGACCGAGGGGCAGCGCCGTTTCGTCGCGGATGCGGCCCATCAGCTGCGAACGCCGCTGGCGGGCCTGCAGGCCCAGGTGGAGGCGTGGGCGCTGGCCGCCCGGGCCGCGGACCATGGCCGGGCCGGGGATGGACTGGTGCAGGGAGGCATTGTCCTGGGCGTGCAGGACATCGAGGCGCTACGCAAAGCGGCGCGCCGCACCTCCAAGCTCGCGCACCAGTTGCTGGCCCTGTCCCGTGCCGATGCGGGCAGCGTGGATGCCCAGCCCAAGCACCGCGTGGATCTCAAGGCGCTTTGCGAGAGCCTGCTGGAGGATTTCCTGGACGCAGCCACCGCCCGCGGGCTGGATCTGGGGCTGGAGGTGGAGCCGGCCGGAGTGCCCGGCCACGGATGGCTGTTGCGAGAGCTGCTTTCCAACCTCGTGGACAACGCCATCCGGTACACGCCGGAGGGAGGCAGTGTCACCTTGCGATGCGGGATGCGGTCCGGTGGCAGCGAAGCGTGCTGCGCGATCCTGGAAGTGGAGGACGACGGCCCCGGCATCGCCGAATCGGAGCGCAACAAGGTGCTGCAGCGGTTCTACCGGGTTCCGGGCGCTGCGGGGGAGGGGACCGGCCTGGGGCTGGCGATCGCCGACGAGATCGCGCGCGGGCACGGCGGGACGCTGCAGTTGCGCCCGGGACGCCTGGGCCGGGGGCTGCGTGCCAGCGTTTCCCTTCCGGCATAGGTGCGTGGAGCGCGAGCCGGCGGTCGTGCGGCAGAGGCGGTATGCGAGAATCAATTGCATACATTTGCGGCCATGGCTGAATCCTTTTCCCATCCCAACAACGACGGCGCGGAAGCCGGCGATGCGGCACCTGCGGCACCTGCCCGCCGGCGCCCCAAGCCGGGTGAGCGGCGGGTGCAGATCCTGCAGACTCTGGCGGCCATGCTGGAGCAGCCCGGCGGCGAGCGGATCACGACGGCTGCCCTGGCTGCGCGGCTGGAGGTGAGCGAGGCGGCCCTGTACCGGCACTTCGCCAGCAAGGCGCAGATGTTCGAAGGCCTCATCGAATTCATCGAGCAATCGGTCTTCGCGCTCGTCGCCCAGATCGTGGAGCGCGACATGCCGGATGCTCCCCATGCCACGGAAGGGACTCGCCGCGCCGCCCGCGTGGTGGCCATGGTCCTGCAGTTCGGCGAGCGCAATCCCGGCATGGTGCGCGTGATGGTGGGCGACGCGCTCGTCTTCGAACACGAGCGGCTGCAGCAGCGCATGGGCCAGTTCTTCGACCGGATCGAATCCACGCTGCGCCAGTGCCTGCGGGGGGCCGCCGAAGCGGCCGGCTCCGCCACCCCGACGGTCGATGCGCATGTGCGCGCGGCCGTGCTGTGCGACCTCCTGCGCGGCAGGCTGCAGCGCTATGCGCGCAGCGGGCTGCGCCGCCCGCCGACCGAGCACCTCGACGCCACGCTCGCATTGCTGCTGCACTGAGCGTCAGGCCCGCAGTCGCGGGTCTCGGATGGGGGGGTGACCGGTATGGCACTGCCCGGACCTGTGGATAAGTTGGTCGATCGCTAATGCTGGCGCGGATTTGCGGCCGATCGGGGCCTGCCGTGGCGTCACGATCGGATTGGCGCGGAATGGGCACGTCGTAGGGCCAAAACGGCCGAAATGGGCGATTTCCGGGGCCGGGTGGGCCTCGGGTGCCAGGAAGCGAGCCCGAGCCCTTGGCGCGCGTTTTCATTGGGAAAGCACGGAACGGATGGGCGTCAGCTCCGGCCTCCGGCTGTGCCATACCGGGGCGTTATGGTCGGACGCACATTGGTCGGACGGGAAAAACAGCGTCCGACCAAGGAAAAATGAAAAAAATCAAAGGCTTAGAGTACTTGTCCACAGAGCGCAGTGGACGTCCGACCATGTATGAGGTCGGACGCAAAAAGCCCCGCGCGACCTTTTAAAACAGCGTCCCCTGCTGCCGATCTCGCGGGGCCGTGACCCCGGCCGCAGCGACGATGCGCTCGATGTGACGCTCGGTCAGGTGGAACTCGGCCGCCAGCTCGCGGGCGGTCTTGTGGTGGGCGTAGGCGTGGGCGATGCGGGCGTCGCGCACGGCCAGCAGCGCCCGCTCTGCCTTGGGGAGCGCGAAGTGGTTGGAGGCTCCGTACTCGCGGGCCAGGATGAGCAGCTTGTCCAGCCCGATGAGCTGGGCGAAGGGATGCTCCTCCCTGCAGCGAGCTGGTGTGGGGATGAAGATGCGCAGCCCGCCATGGGCGCGCACCAGGGTGAGCGTGGCCTCCAAGCCGATCAGGCGCACGAAGTCCTGCAGCAGGGGCGGCAGCAGCTCGGTGTCGATGGCGGGGGCCAGGCGGTCCATGGGATCAGCGCTGCGCGGCTATAGCTGCGTCGATTGCCGCGTCGAGGTCCGCACCGTTGAGCACTACGTTGTCGGGCGTCTTGCCGGCGAACACGCCGCCCTTCTGAATGGTGTCCAGATCCCGTGAGCGCAGCCATTCGTAGCGCGCGGCGTGTTCCGCCAGAGCGGTGGAATGCTCGGTCGCCAAAACCTCATTCGTAAACTCTGTGGAAGAGTGCAGCGCGGCGATCATCGCGCCGAAGACCTCGGGCGTGATGTTGTGGTGCTCCCCCGTCTGCTCGTATCCGCTTTCCGCGGTCAGCGTATAGGTCAGGTGCGCCCGCCCCTCCAGCAGGGCAGGCGCTGCTGCGGCGGCGGACGCCTGTTGCAGCCGTTGCGACTCGCCCCCGGCGGCGATGACCGCCTCGGCGCACGCGACTGCCTCACGCATCGCCTCGGCTCGGTCTGCGACATCCACCACCTCGTACGCGCTGGGCGATCCCGGCATGCCAGACTGCGCGCAGCCACCGTGCATGCGCAGCGTGAGGCCGAGGCGCGCGGCTGCACGGAAAGCCCGACCGTCAGCATCCTCTGCGGGTGCCGCGGGTTCGGTTGGGGCGGGCTCGGCCGCCTGCGGCGCGGCGACCAGCTCATCGTGCGATGGACCGAGGAGCGTTTCCGGGCTCCCGCCGAAGTACCGCACCACCTGGCGCCAGGCGCCATCCAGAGATCGCCGGTGGACGTTGATCAACGGGCGATGCTTAACCTCGTCCTCCCAACGATGGATCGCCCAGGCCAATCCGTTCGTGGTGAGCGCGTCCAGGCTGCGCAGCTCCGCTGCGGCCGTCCGTGCCAGTTCCTCTATGGTGACGACATCGCCACCCTGGGCGATATGTTCCAGCCATTCGGCGCAACGCAGAGCTTCTGATTGGGGTGCCGTTGATGCAGCGGTGGGGTGAGTGTGGGCCATTTAAAAATTCCTTTCTTCGCGCCAGTCGCGCAGGCCATGCCAGGAAAAACGTCCGATGGAAGTGGAAGTGAACGAACGCCCGAAGGGCAGGAAGTCGCTGCGACTGCGCCAGCCAATGCCCGCGAGTGCACGCCAGCTCGCTCGCTCACGGCCGTGGATGTGGCGCAGCCAACGCAGGTAATCGACCAGGTCGGCGAGCGCGCGGAGAAACGCCAACGAAGGCAGGCCCACGGCCAGGCACCAGAACGTGATGCCGGTCCAGCGGAAAAAGATGTCGAGCACCTCAGACATGGGGGGCTCCCTGTGCGTGTTTGGCGCGGTCCAGCCAGGCCTTGAGCGCTTCGATCACCGTGGATGCCTGAGCGACCGGAAGGAACTTCAGATCGGCGACGCCCATGCCCGCAGTGCGCCCGACGAACGCCAGCAGCGCCGCGTCGCTGGCATCGCGCACGCCGCCGGCCTCGGCGAGCTTGCGCCAGAGCCATCGAATCTTCGCGGCCTGGTCGAAAGGCTTGAACGTGCTCTTGGGCTTGAAGCCGAGCGTCTCCATGTGCGCCAGCACCTTCCGGCGCGCGGCGTGGTCCAGGTCTTTCGAGCTGGTCTTGCCAGTGAGCTGCTTGAGGTGGTAGCGGTAGTCGTCGTCGGACCAATGCAGTGCCGACTTGCCCTGGTGGATCAGGCCCAGGTCGCGCTTGCGCTGGGCCTCCACGGCGGGCCGGTTCGTGTGGGATGCGAAGGTGCGTGCCATGGCTTTAAACGAGGGAGGAGAACAGGCTGCGCTGCCCGGTCGCCAGGTGGCAGGATGGGCAGTGGTGGCGGTTGATGGCGATGCGGTGTGCATGGGCTTCGCACAGCGCCGCGTCGCAGGTGCTGCGAGGTTCGACGGCGCTGGGGCCGTCGCACAGGTATTCGCTGGGCGCCATGCAATGCACCTGCTCGCCCTTCACCAGCACTCGCGCGCTGCAGGGCGGTGGGAGCTTCGTGCCCCGCACATGCACCAGGCCGGTCTTCAGGCGGTAAAAGGGCATCACGACCTCGGCAGCCGGAGGGGCTTGCTGGGGTCGGGCATGAGCCCGCCCGGCGGCATGCGCAGCTGGTTGGCGCGCACCAGCGCGAACGACACGCGCGGCTGTGTCGAGGCAACTTCGTAGACGAAATCCCCGTCGTCGTAGTGGTGCTCGCAGTCGAAGGCGTCCTGCAAGATTTCCGCGGCCTTGATCGCCTTCGCGGCTGGTAGCAGGTAGTGGTTGTAGCCGATGGTCAGGCAGGCCATGGGCACGGGTTTTGGGGGCGTGCGGCTCATCACAGCTCCTTCGAAGAATCGTCATCCAGCAGGGTTACTGCGGTGGCCTCCGCGGCGTCTGCCAGGGCCTGCAGCTCGTTGACGCAGAACTGATCGAGGTCTTCCCACTGACGGGACATGTCGAGAATCTGCTCACGCATCGTGCGCAGGCGGCGAATGTGGCGCGAGGCCAGTTGCTTCTTGGTGGGTGCGCTCATGACAGCAGCCCTCTTGCCGGCTCGCCGCCGACAGCGTGGTGGAGCTTGGCGTCGCGGCCTTCGCGCCAGCCCGCGGCCAGGTGGCCGTCCACCTTGCGGCGCTTGGTCACGTTGCGCACCTTGCCCGGCTTCAGCTCGCCGTGCTCGCGCTCGATGTAGGCCAGCAGCAGGGCCTCATTGGCGGCAGGGCGTGCGAAGGCACTGACCTTGTCCCGCACCGCGGCCACCCAGCCCAAGGCGAACGCGTCGCCGCGTGCTGTCTTGGTGATGGGCTTGCAGTTCTTCGGCTGCTTGGCGATGTGCGCCAGGCGGGCACGAGCGCACTGGCGCAGCAGCACCTCACAGGCGTAGCCCGCCACGGTTGGTGCGGCGTCGATGCCGACGAATACCCAGTGACGCGTGCGGACGAAGTTGCCTGCGCTGTTGTAGCGGCCCTCCAGATGGCCGAACTGCTCGCAGCCGAAGGCGTCTGCCACCATGCCCACCAGACTCAGCTCCCACGCGTTGGCAGCGGTGGAACAGGCCTTCACCTTCACTTCGCTCACGTCCGCAAGGGAGATGTCCTGCTCGCGCAGATCGAACTGCTCCATGAGCTTTTGCGCTTGGCGCAGCGCCGCAGCCGCTTCGTGCTCGTTCGCGCTGCGGCCCAGCGCCAGGCACTTTTTAATTTTCTTGAGTGCTTCGTCGCGCGTCATCGCGTACCCCCTGCCTGCCGATCGCGCTCGAGCGCTCGGCCCTGCTCTTCGCCCTGCACGTAGATGGCATGCAGAGCAGCGCGCGACACCACCACCACATCACGCGGCTTGTCCGTGCGCTGGTCGAGCACGCGGGAGTCTTCCCACAGCGCGTGGTCGATGTACGCGGCGGCGCGGCGAGACCGAGCGGCGGTGCGCTCCTCGGCCGTCTCCTCTCGGCGCAGGAACGGGTGCACGATCCAGGTCCAGATGCCGAGGAGCGAGGTGAGCGTGAAGCCCAGGTACTGGACGAACATGGCCCAGTGCGCAAAGCCGTGGCTGAACACCAGCCATGAGACGTTGCTGCCCAGGTAGGCCACGAAGCCCCAGCCGGCCCACCGCCCGCGCAGCGCGAGCAGCACGGTGCCGGCCAGGCCGAACGCAGCGCCGAAAATTTCAGCGAAATGCATGCTGCCCCCTCAGAGCGCCGCCACGTCGAGGACGATGGGGCGGTAGGCGCCCGACGCATCGCGCTCGTAGAAGCGGATATAGGGCTTGGAGCTGGCGACCTTGATGCTGTCGCTGATCGCGTCCATGGCGCGGCGCCACGTCTCGTCTTCGATCTTCAGCCGCCGCAGGCCGAGCACGCGATCCTTGTTGATCTTGCCCTGCTGGTCGACTTGGAACGCGTCGTTGACCAGCACCTTGATGTTCGCGTTGGAGCCCTTGCTCCAGCCCTGGATGCATTCATCGATCAGCACCTTGGCCGCCATGAGGCGCTCGTCGAACATCAGCGTGTCCTGCACCTGGCGCACCACCTTGTAGCGGCCATCGAACGAAAAGAGCGTGACGTTGCCCTTCTTGCCGCCGGTCTTCACGTCGTACTCGGCCAGGCTGCGGTCGATGAAGTCCGCCAGCTCCAGCATCGCGGCCGACTTGAACGAGATCAGCTCGTCGCGCTGCTTCTTCGCGGCTTCGCACAGGTCGGACACCGTGCGGTGGCGGTCCTTGTCGATGTCCTTGATCTTCGAAACGGGAATGAGCGCGCCATCGGCGTCAGCCCAGTAGCCCTTGGGGATGGTGATGGTTTCTTCGGTCATGAAAAAGTCCTTTCAATGGATGGCCGTGCCCATGCGCCCCTGGCCGAGTTGGCGCTGCACGTTGAGGATGTGGATGGATGCTTCGCTCATTGCGGCAGCTGCGACAGGAACCTGATCGAGCAGCCCCAGGTGGGAGGCGCAGTTGATGTAGGCGGTCACGAGCGCGTCGAGAGCCACCCCTGCATTGGTCGCCTGCAGAGCGCAGGACAGCAGTTGCTTCGAGAGCGCTTCGACGGCCTCGACCTTCTCGGCATCAGACATCGCGGGGCGGGATTGGTCGGTGCTCATGCTTTCGGGCTCCTGTGGGTGAAACGCCTGTCGCCGATCAGGCTGGGGTGGCGCTGGTGGTCCAGGGCGCCAGGGCGGTAGTTGGTCGGCGTGGGCCGGTAAACCGTGCTCATCACGTCGCGGCGCGGAGGCGGCACCAGCTCGGTGTCGGTGCTGGGCGGCTGCGGCATCGGGGCGGGTGCATCCGTGCCTGGCAGCAGGCGGCAGGCCGGGGTGACGGCATAGACGGTGCCCATGCGCTCGGTGTATTTGGAGACCACGAAGACGCCGCGGGACAGCGTCTCCATGTGCTCCTCGATCTCGCGCTCGGTGAATGTCGGCGCCCAGTGGCCGGTCAGGCGCAGCACGCTCCACCAGCCCTTGTCGGCGCGCAGGAAGTTCCAGAGCTGCGCCGTATCGCGGGTGAGTCCCTTAGACATGGGTGCCTCCTCGAACGAGCTGCAGCAGGTGCTTGTGGCTCAGGCCGACGAAGTCGCAGTAGTCGCGTCGCGCGTCGAAGATCGCCAGCCGGCGGGTCACCCCGTAGGCGCGCTGGATGCGACGCGCGCGGCGGATGATCCAGCGTAGCGGCGGGCGCTGGTAGGCCTGCTCGGGCGCTGGCAGTTGGAGGGCGAGGGCGTGGCTCATCGTGTGGCCTCCGCGGTGCGCTTCCCGATCTGCAGGGCCAGTGCATCCCGCTCGGCGCGAAGCTGTGCCATGTGCATGTTGTGCAGGGCGCGTTCGCGCTGCATCAGCACGCGGGTGCGAAGGTAGCGGCGCATGAGCCACCGCTCACGCATGGATTTAAAAAGCGACATCAGATGCCTCCTGGGGTTGAATCGGGATCACCTTGCGCGGCGAAGGGGCGCGCTCGATGGGCGGGGCACTCGCAGCGGCGTGCGGGCACTTACGGCAGGCCTGCCAGTGCTGCATGGCACGGGGCCGGCCGGTGGGCGGGTCGCAGTGGGCGAACGCGCGGCACTCTTCGGCGGTGATGACCCGGCTCTCGCCGGCCTGCTCGGTGAGGTGAGGGCAGGCGTAGCGGCCGAACGTATGCACGATCCGATCCGCCACCTTCGCGGTGCTGGCCCGGCCGTCGCCGTAAGGGCCGGTGCCGTTGATGACCATCGACAGCGTGGTGCTGGAGAGCCCGAGCTGCTTGGCGATCAGCGTGCGCGTCACGCCGCCCGCGCACCTCGACATGAGCAGCGCGTACCAGGGCTCCTGCATGTAGGGGCGCTCGGTCATGCATGCGCCTCCTCAGCCTTCGCCTTGGCCTCTGCCTTGGCCGCGGAATGCGCGCGGATGCGCTCGGCGGCTTCTGGCGTGTGGACTTCCGGCGGAAACCTTCCGGCGCTGCCCACCAGCACGTACTGGTAGGCCCTGCCCACGCGCCTCGCGCCGACCTTGACCAGGTCGGGCGCCACGGCATGCCAGGCCGAGAGCAGCTTGCCGATCGCCTTCTTGAGCGGCCGGAGGTCGGCCCCGGCGTCGCCCAGCACCCCAGCGGCCTCATCGGCGGTGAGGGTGGTGCGCGCGCGCAGCACGGTCCAGAGCCGCGCGGGCAGCGCGTCGGTGCGTGGCCGGCGGTTGATCGCCGCCATCGTCTCGGCGCGCTTCTTGGACGTCGCCTCCATGTGGGCGGCGCGGGCTGCTTCGCGACCCGCTGCCGTCAGCTCCCAGGCCGCGGGGCGCGCTGGGTTCTGGTTGGCGCGCGTGTCGCCCGCGGCGGGCGGCGCGGGCTGGATCATCCCGGCGGTCTGCAGCAGTTGGCAGGCACGGTGGCCCGTTTTGGTCTCGAGGGTCGGCGTCCATTCGACCAGCTCGGCGACCGTGAAGGCGCGCGGCCGGCGGGCCAGATGCTGGCCCAGCGCGACGAGTGCGTCTCGGCAAAGCCAGAGGTGGGTCATGCTGCGTCACCTCCCAGCGTGGGCGCGCGGCGGCCCAGGCTCTTGCCGCTGAATTCGGTGCACAGCGCGCGCCGCGCCACGTGCTCGAGCGTGATGCGCTCCCAGCGGTTGGCATCGGCCCAGGCTTCGAGGTTGGCGATCGCGCCGAGCACCAGGCGCATGCGGCCGGCGCTCTGCTCCAGGATGATCGGCAGTACGGCATCGTCGATGGCGACCGTGCTCTTGGCGGTGACCGTGGCCTTGACGTCCGCGAGCGACAGCGGCTGCAGCTCGACCACCTTGGCGACGCGGCTGGCGATGTGGCCGTGGCGGGCGACCTTGAGGGCGAATTGCTCCATGCCCACCAGGAAGCACATGGTGCCGGTGATGTCCGTGATGTCGCGCACCACCTCCAGCAGGGAGGCGGTGGAGCCGACCAGGAAGTCGGCCTCGTCGATGATCATGGGGACCATGTCCACGGCCAGCTTGCCGATGATGCGGGCCTGCACTTCCTGGTTGCGGCCCGTCTTGGACACGCCCATCAGGTCGGCCAGCTCATCGAGCATCGCGCGCTTCGTCCACGTCGCCTTGGCGCGGACGAAGATCCAGCCGCTGTCGGTGGCCCAGCGCTCCGTCAGCTCGGACTTGCCGATTCCATACGGCCCCTTGACCAGCACCAGGCCCGCTTCGCGCGCGCCGCGGCGCTCCACCAGCTTCTGCGCCTCGGCCAGGCGGCGGAAATTTTCCGTTTTGACGAACCCTGTCTTCATGGAGTGATTCCTCTTCGTTGATCTGCTGTCTGCTGCTCTGCGACCGGCTTACGCGGGACTCACAGAGCGCCTTTAAAAACCTGCTGTGGATCGCG
The DNA here is from genome assembly GCF_900100305.1 of Paracidovorax citrulli. Lineage (GTDB taxonomy): Bacteria > Pseudomonadota > Gammaproteobacteria > Burkholderiales > Burkholderiaceae_C > Paracidovorax > Paracidovorax citrulli. The sequence continues at coordinate 164,810 of NZ_FNEY01000001.1, forward strand.
TGGCCATCCAAGCCCGCGCCCCTCGTAGTAGTCGGCCAGGGACTCGTAGTCGTCGCTGGCGACGTAGTCCTGCACCCAGCGCCTGTCGCTCTCGTCCCAGGCGTCGCGGTGGCCCATGAGCCACTCGTAGCGCTCGCCCAATGAGTCGAAGAAAGGCCTGCCCGAAGCCGCTTGCGCGACCTCGACCCCGGAGGAAGGGAGGGAGGAGAGGGAGGGAGAGGCCTCCGGGATGGAGGGCACGACCACGAATGGCGCGCTCGGCTCCGGCAGGGAAAGGGGGGCGGGCTGGACGATGGTGCCCAGCTCGCGCAATGCGGTTTCGATCTGCTGCTCGCGGCGCTTGACCGTCGCGGCGACGCGCTTCTCCCGGGCGATCTGCACGACCGCCTTGGGCATGAAGTCGATGCGGTTGGCCTGCCACTGCGCGTCGCAGATGTACTCGCCGTCCAGGCTGTAGATGCGCACCCACATCGGATCGTGGATGTCGTAGCGGACGCTGACCTCGCGGCCGTCGACGTCACGGCGCATCAGCTCGGGCGCCTGGTACTCCTGATTGAACAGCGTGACCTGGCCGCGCTTGGCGGTGCGCAGGACCGCGGGCATGAACAGCTCGCGCAGCTCCACCTGCGAGGGCTTGTGCTGCAGGCTCGCGTCGAACTTCGCCGCCCAGGACTCGTCGGGCGTCATGTGCTTGCCGTCCGGCCGCTTGGGCAGGCTGCGGTGGCGGTGCTGGCCGTTGTACTCGGCCACCATGCGCTCGATCTCGTCGATGAATTGCGCCCAGGTCGGGCACTTGGTCGAGAGGCGAACGACCTCGCCCGTTTCTTGCGCCCGGCGCAGGGCGCGCTGCTCCTTCGCCAACTCGGCCGCGACCTTGCGAAACTCGCCGCCGTCGACGTCGGAGCCTTGGAAGCTGCCGAACTTGCGTGCGGCGTTGATGGCATGGGTCTGCCACGAACGCTCGATGATCCCGCGGGCCTGCGGCTTGCCTGGGATGCCTGTGCGGTGGTCAATGCCCAGGCGCTTGGTGAAGCCGTCGACGGGGCAGTCCATGGCCTTGGCGGTTTCGCCGCTGCCGTTGTCGGTGTAGAGCACTGCAGGGATGCCGTGCTGCGCGATGGCGTGCCGCAGCGCGTCGCCCACGGCGAGCACATTCTCGGAGAGGGACACAGACCAGCCCATGATCCGCCGGGTGGCGGCGTCCAGGACGAGCGTCAGTTCAGGGGCGAAGGGAGAGCCATGGTCGGGGTGGCGTACTTTCGCCTTGAATTGGTGGCCGTCCATGACGAACACATCCAGAGGCGATAGGCTGCTGGTGTCGCGCTTTTTGAAGGGCAGCCGCACGTCGCGCTCGCTGCCGCTGTGGCGGGCCTTGATGAGCGCCACGCTCGCCTCAGGCGACGTGCCCAGCTTGTCCAGTGCGCGACGTGCACGGGCGTAGAGCGCGCGCCAGGTATCGAACTCGCGTCCGAGCTGGCGGGTAACTTCCTTGGCCGCGCCGCTCAGCTTGCGGAAGCGCGCGTCGCGGGAGTGGTACAGGCCCAGCACTGCGGCGACGTCCTGGTCGACATGGGTGGAGGCTGCGGCGGACGCGGGCGCAGGCAGTAGTCCCCACCAGCCCTCGGCACGGTAGATGGACAGGTAGCGCTCCAGCGTCCGGGCGCTGACCAGGTCGCCGCGGGCACGCTGGCTTGCGGCGCGGGCGGTGGCCTGCAGTTCCTTCGGAGCCTCGCCGCTCGCCAGGCGCAACGCCAGGATGGCGCAGGCCTTTTTGACGCCGTGGATGGCTTCCAGTTCGAGCACCTGGTTGATCAGCACCATGCGTGCATCGGCGCAAGCCTTGTCGTGGTCGCTGGGCGGGCGCCGGCCAGGGGCCGGGGCGGGCAGCGGTGCGAGCGGTACGGGCGGAGGAGCGGGCGGCGCGAAGGAAACCAAAGGTGCCGGCTCCACCAGGGCCAGGGCTTGGCTGCCGCTGGTGCTGATGACGCGCGCGGCCAGGGCTGCGCGAGTTTCTGCCGGAAGGCCGGACGGGTCGTATTCGAGGCCGCCGCCGCCTGCGCTGCCAGGGCGTGGGCGAGAGGACGCTCCGAGCGCGACCAGCTTGTCCCGGGTACGGCGTTCGGACGTGGGCATGCCGGGCAGGCCGGCAAGTTCGCGGGCGGTCAGCCAGGTCATGCCTGCACCCCCGCAGCCCGAATGCGCCCGTTGCGGCTCACGGAGATCTTGGATGTCCGATTCTTCGCTCTCTCCCTAGACACCTCATACCGGCTCGGCCAAATCTCCTCGGCGCGCAAGCCCAGAGCAGCAGCGACGATCTGTTCGGCCGCCCACCAATGGGTCGTCAGCACGCGCTGAAAGTGGGAGTAGCCGTGGGTTCTTGCCAGTTTCCGAAGACTCACACCCTTCTTTTCGAGTGCAGCCTTTACGTCGGCTGGGTGCCAGTCCTTCGGTTGCATACATTTTTGTGTGTCCATGGCCATGATTATGAACACAAATATGTGTTCTCGGCAACCTTTCAAGTACACCTAGAGGTGCATGGGACACATCTAAAAATGCTTGCCGCAGACCCGGGATTGATTTAGGTGCTTCGCCGCGTCATGGCTGCATGTTTTAATGTGTCCATGGACACACTAAAAAGTGCAGCGCCTCACCCTTCTGATGAGGTGCGGGATACCTACGCGTCGGCACTTGGGGATCGCATCCGCAAGTGCCGCGGCACTCTGACGCGCGAAGATTTCGCACGGCGCCTCGAACTGCACGTCAACACCATCGGCAAATTCGAGCGCGGGCTCACGGTCCCCGACGCATTCGTACTTTTGCGCATGGCGGAGGTCGGAGGGTGCCAAGTCCAATGGCTGCTGACGGGGGAGGAGCCCACCCCCAGCGTGCCGAAGAACATTCGCGCGGTCGAAGTGGGAAGCTATGTCTTCGTGCCGCACTTCGATGTGCAGCTCTCGGCCGGCCATGGCGTGTTCGCTGATGTCGAGACGGTGCTCGCCATGAGACCGTTCGACGCCAAGTTCATTCGTCAGGAGCTGGGCATCTCCCACGACGACCTCGCGCTGGTGTCTGTGGTGGGCAACTCGATGGAGCCCTACCTGCGATCACGCGATACCACCCTGCTTGATCGGCGTGCAAACGATGTCGGCGCGGAGGGAATTCACGCGATTCGGCTTGACGGAGCCTTGATGCTGAAGTTCGTGCAGCGCCTGCCTGGCAAGGTCTTACGCGTGAGCAGCGCCAATCAGGACTACGCGCCCTTCGAAGTCACTGGCACCGAGGAAACCGAGCGAGACTTCGCGGTGTTGGGTCGTGTCAGGTGGGGCGGCGTGACCTTCAACTAAGAAGGAACGCCAGCCGCATGTCGGTACACGGGAGAGCTTTTTTAAAGAGAGGGAAAAATGAAACGGGATGCACAGAGAGGGTATGTGGTCTGGGTGGTGCTGCTGGCACTGGCGGTAGCAGTGATTGGCGCATGGCGCTACAGCGAGCACCGAAGCCGGGAGCGGTTGGCCGCGCAGCAGGCGCAGGAGGCTGCGGCAAAGCGAGCCCAGCAGGCACGAGTCGACGAGGAGCGAAAGGTGCTGGAGCAACGTAAAGCACAGGAGCAAGCGCAGAAAGATGCGCTAGCCTCGTCACTGAAGGCCATGGACACGTTGGTCGCCCGCTGGGACGATGCGGTGAAGGTCGCATCGACAACCGGCCGCATCGCGCTCTCCGGGCCAGTAGCCACGCTGCAGGCCATCAAGCGCGAAACCGAAGGGGTCACCGTGCCCCCTTGCTTGGATGCTGGGAAAGCGGGTTTGCTGCGCAGCATGAGCAGCACGGAGAAAGGCTTTCTCACGTTCATGCGCAACGAACTCAACCTGGGTAGCACCCTGGCACAGAGTGACTTCGATGAAGCCTCTGCAGCGATGGAGATCTACAAGCGCGGGCGTGCGGGATGCCCTGCTTGACGCGCATGCCTACGATCGCGGCGGGGATGCGATTGGCCGCAGACTTGTCGTCCAGGTTCGGGCCGTGATAAGGTAGTCCGCTCCATATCGAGTGCTCGGGCCGACCTATGTCGGCCTTAGTTTTTTGGAATCTTGCCGCGACAGTCGCAGCATGCATTTCCGCTCTCGTCGTCGCCTTTTCGGGCGCATCTCCGGCCGCCAGCTCGTAGCGCTGCTCACGCTGTCAGGCGCTGGCCTGGTCGGCATCGTCACGCACGAAAGCTACACAGAAAAAGCCATCGTCCCCACGCAGGGCGATCGGCCCACCGTGGGGTTCGGGAGCACGTTCCATGAAGATGGCTCTCCCGTGAAGCCGGGCGACACGACCACGCCCGTGCGTGCCCTCATCAAGACGCAGGCGCACATCAGCCGCGACGAGCAGGCCTTCCGCGCATCGCTGCCGGACGTGGCTCTCTACCAGGCCGAATACGACGTCTACATGGACTGGGTCTACCAGTACGGCTCCGCGGCGTGGCGCGCGTCGGGCATGCGCCGCGAGCTGCTCGCGGGCAACTACGTGCAGGCCTGCGACGAGCTGCTCGCATACCGAAAGCTCACCAGCTCGCGCAAGGAAGGCCCCGGCTGGGTCGTGAGCAAACAGGGCGCCCAAGGCCGCCCGATCCGCTGGGAATTTGATTGCTCGACGCCCGGCAACAAGGTGTGCCGCGGGGTGTGGACGCGCCAGCTCGAGCGCCACAAGAAGTGCATGGAGGCGCAGCAGTGAGGGCCGCCGTGATGCGCACGCTGCGGGCCATCGCCGGGGCACTCGTCATCGGGGCCTGCGCGCTCGGCCTGGCCGCCATGTGGGCGGTCGGGCAACTGCCGCACTGAGGTCGATGCCATGGCAAACCGCCTCCTGATCGCCCTGATCCTCGCGCTGGCTCTCATCGGCGCGGGCTACCGCTGGGGCCACAAGGCCGCTGACAACGCGTGGGCTGCGCGCAAGGCCCGAGACGATGAGGCCGCACAGAAGGCGCTCGATGCGGAAACCCGTCGAGCCGACACCGCCACGTCCACCTATCTCCAAGACCACCGTGACCAGGCAGACCGCTATGACGCCCTCGACCTCCGCTACCAGGCGCTGCTTAAGCGCACTCCGCTCGTGGTGTATCGGCCTGCGCCTGCAGGCGCTGCCGGTGCAGTCAGCAGCCCCGCAGCCCCTGCGCCTGCCGCGCCCTCGGGGGGGGTGCCGCTACCTGCTCCTCCCGATGCTGCTGTGCCTCATCTCACCCTGGCTGCTGTCCGGGTGTGGAACGGCGCCCTCACCAGCACGGACGCGCCTGCAGGTGCCTGCGGCGCTACTGCAGCCACCGAGGGAGCCGGTCCTGCTTGTGCCGAGGACTCCGGCCTCACGCTCGACGACGCCTGGGCCAACCACCGCGCCAACGCGCGCAGCTGCGCCGACGACCGGCAGCGTTACCGCGCCTTGATCGACTTCATCCAATCCACACCAGAAAGCCGCCCCCAATGAGCGATCCCACGAAGCCCGACGACAGGAAACAGGAGCTGTTGCTGCTCGGCCAGATCCACGGCATGGTGCAGTCGCTGCAGACCAGCCTGGATCAGCAGACCCGCCGGATGGATCGCATGGAGGCGAGCCAGGAGGAGCGACACCGCTCCAACGAACAGCGCATGGAGCAGTCGGAGGCCCGCCAGCAGGAGCGCCACAAGGCCAACGAACTGCGGATGGACCGCGCCGAAGAGCGGCAGGAGGAGCGCCACGTAGCGATCGACGCGCGCCTGCGCGTCGTCGAGCAAAAGGCGGCGATTGCCGGTGCTGTTAGCGGCTCGGCCGTGTCCATCGGCGTTGCGCTCGCGATCGAAGGGTTGAAGCAGTGGCTGGGCCGCGGGGGGCTGGGTCAGTAATGGCACACGCGCAGGAGAAACGCACCCAACTACGGGGGCTGTACACCTACCAGCGCCTGCCGATGGAGGCGGCCTGCAAGAAGCTGGGCGTGCCGCGCAGCACCGCAAACCGCTGGAAGGCTGAGGCGCTCGAGAAAGGCGACGATTGGGACACCGTGCGCGCCGCCATGGCCCTGGGCGACGACAACTTCGCGTCGTTGTCGAAGAAGCTGCTGGAGGACTACCTGGTGCAGCACCAAGCCACCATGGATCAGCTGCGCGAGGCCACTGGCATGAGCGCGCGGGATCGGGCGGAGACGCTCGCGAGCATGTCTGACTCGTTCAACAAGACCATGGCCTCCTTCAAACGCCTCGCGCCCGACCTCGACCGCCAGGCCGTGCAGATCGACGTGCTGCAGCGCTTCGTCACGTTCGCGCAGGCCCGGTTCCCGCAGCACCTGCAGGCGGTAGCTGAGATGCTGGAACCCTTCGGGGAAGAACTCGCGAAGGTGCGCTGACATGGCGAAGAGTCCCAAGCAATTCTTGGCCGACCTGGCCTCGCTCGCCGATGGCCTGCGCCGCCAAATCGACGCCAACCTCGACGGCTGGGACATGAGCCCCGAGGCCATCGCCGAGCGTCGCCGCAAGGTCTGCGACCCTGTGAGTGGCTACGAGTATTGGGACCGCAACTACTTCCCTCACTACGGCCGCGCCGAGCCCAGTGCGCTGCACCTCTACCTCTACAAGCGACTGCCCGAGATCATCGCGAGCAAGTCGGGCCAGCGCGATGCACTGGCCGCACCCCGCGGCGAGGCGAAGTCCACGAAGATCAGCATGAGCTTTGTGGCTTGGTGCGTGGTCACGGAAAAGCTCTGGTATCCGATCATCGTGATGGACGCCTTCGAGCAGGCAGCGGAGATGCTGGAGGCCATCAAAGCGGAGCTGGAGGCGAACCCGCGCATCGCGGGAGACTTCCCCGAGGCGTGCGGCCAGGGACGCGTCTGGCGTGCGGGCGTCATCGTCACGCGCAACGGCCGCAAGGTGGAAGCCTTCGGCTCGGCCAAGAAGATCCGAGGTCGCCGTCATGGAGCGCATCGCCCTGACCTTGCGGTGATGGATGACATCGAAAACGATGAGAACGTCACCACGCCGGCCCAGCGCGACAAGCTGCAGAAGTTCGTCACCGCGAGCGTCCTCAACCTGGGGCCGCCGGACGATTCGATGCACGCCATCCTCGTCGGTACGGTGCTGCACTACGACTCGGTGCTCGCGCGATTTTTAAAGAACCCGCTCTGGAACAAGAAGGTGTTCAAGGCCATCATCAATTGGCCGGAGAACATGCACCTGTGGGAGCAGTTCGAGGGACTGCTGCTGGGGGCCGACACGCCGCAGCGCGGCGAGGCCGAGGCCATGGCGCTGTACCGCCAGCACCAGGCGGAGATGGACAAGGGCGCAGTGGTGAGCTGGCCCGCTCTGCGCCCGCTGGTCAAGCTGATGATCCGCCGCGCGCGTGAAGGCCATGCGGCATTCGACTCGGAGCAGCAGAACGATCCGGTGGCGGGCGAAGATGCGCCTTTCGCGAACAGTATTCGCTTTTGGGTCAACCGCTTGGCCGAGTGGATCTTCTACGGCGCTTGCGACCCCAGCCTGGGCCGGGCGGGAAACAGCCGCGACCCCAGCGCTCTCGGTGTTGGCGGATACCAACGCGCGCTGGGCATCCTCGACGTGGTCGAGGCCCGCATCAAGAAGCGCACGCCCGACCGCATCATCAGCGACCTCATCGAGCTGCAGAGCGAGTACGGCTGCATTGTGTGGGGCGTCGAGACGGTGCAGTTTCAGGAGTTTCTCCGCACCGAGCTGGTCAAGCGCAGCGCGGAGGCTGGGGTGCCCGTACCGGCGCGGGGACTCATTCCCATCGCCGACAAGCTGCTGCGCATCGAGAGCCTGCAGCCGCACATGCACAACGGGCTGATCCGCTTGCACTCCAGCCAGACCACGCTGATCGACCAATTCCGCCATTTCCCGAAAGCGGATCACGACGACGGCCCCGACATGGTCCAGATGCTCTGGATGCTGGCCGTGACCGGCGGCGTTGCCGCAGCAGCTCAGGGCGGCAGCTCCCACCAACCCCAATCCGCGCGAGAGCGCTTCGCGCGCCAGGCGGCGCGCATGTTCAGAAAGCAACGATGATGACCGAAGCCCAACATGCCCTCCTGCTCATCCGCGGCGCTATCGCGGGCCTGCCCGAAGCCGACCGCCAAGGTGTGGAGCTGGCCGCAGCCAAGCTGCGCGAGGTGGTTCTGCACCACAACGACCACGGCCAGTTGGCGCTCGCGCTGGTGGGCGCAGAGCAGGATGCGGAGGCCTGAGCATGCGCATGTGGGACCGATTTAAAGCATGGGCCGGCGCGCAGCTCGAGCCCGTGGCCACGGCTGCGCCCGAAGCCACGAGCCCGGTGCGTGAGGCGGCATCTGCCCAGGGCCAGGGCGATGGCGATCACTGGCGGCGCCTTGGTGGTGACCTCGCGAGCATGAACGACCGCGACCTGGCGCCCATGGCACAGGACCGCATGCAGAAGCTCGCCGAGTACCTGTGGCAGAGCAACCTGCTCGCCAACCGCCTGGTGGAGCTGCCGCTGGCCTACCTGCTCGCCGAGGGGGTCACGCTCCAGTGCAAGGACCAGGAGCACCAGAAGCTGCTCAATGCCTTCTGGTCGGACCCCATCAACAACTGGCCGCTCAAGCTGCAGTCGCGCGTGCGGGCCTACAGCCTGCACGGTGAGCAGTGCTACATCGCCCATGTGCGCGATGGTGACGGCTTCGTCCGCCTCGGGTACCTGGACCCGCGCCAGATCGCTACCGTGGTCAACGACCCCGCGAATCCCGAGCAGCCCATCGGCGTGGTCACCAAGCGAGACAGCCGTGGCCGCGTGTACAAGTACCGCGTCATCGTGCTCGGCGACGACGACAAGCTCTTCGACGCCAACACTGTGCGCATCAGAGCCGAGGACTTCGCGGACGGCGACTGCCTGCTCTACCAGGTCAACAAGCTGCCCAGCGGCAGCCGAGGCCGCAGCGATCTGCTGGGCCAGATGGACTGGCTGGACGCCTATGACGACTTCCTCTTCAGCGAGCTGGATCGCATCGGATATCTGCGCTCGTTTGTGTGGGATGTGACGATGACCGGCGCCGACGAGGCGGCTGTCACGAAGTTCGAGAAGACGTTCGTTCCGCCCGGCCCCAACAGCACGTTCGTCCACAACGACACGGTCAAGCTGGAGGCCAAGACGCCCGATCTGCAGGCAGCGGACACCACCCAGAGCGCGCGGCTGCTGCGCAACCATGTGCTGGGAGGCAGCACCACGCCGGAACACTGGTTCGGCGGGGGTGGGGATGTGAACCGCGCAGCGGCCACGGAGATGGGCGAGCCCACCTTCAAGATGTACAGCATGCGGCAGAGCGTGCTCAAGCTGATGCTCGAAGAGATCGGCCGCTACGTGCTGTGGTGCAAAGCTCAGGCCCGCGGCGAGACACCCGACTGGGCCAGCGACGAATGGCAGGTCACGGCGGTCTTCCCCGAACTGCTCAATCGCGACGTCACGAAGTTCGCGGCCGCGATGCAGTCGGTGGCCTCTTCGGTCATCTTGATGATCGAAGCCGGCCTGCTGACGGAAGAGACCGGACTCAAGATCGTGGCGGACGTGGCGCAGCGATTCGGCCAGGACTTCGACGCCAAGACGGAACTGGAGTCGGCGCGAAAAGAGCGCGATGACCGCAAGCGAGCCCGCGCTGCTGAGGACGTCTTCAGACCAAGCGCAGATCCGCAGGCGGCACAGGCCCAAGGCGAAGGCCAGGACCAGGAATAGAAAAAAGACGGGCGACCCTGGAACGGTGCTGTCACACCGCCCCAGAACCCCAACATGCAGAACAGGCTGCAAGCCGGCAAGGCCCGCCACTCTCGCGAGAGCGCGCTGAGCCTACCAGACTTTTAAACAGCTAAAAGGCTTGCAAACATGGCATCCCCTATCGTCCCCTGGATCGGCGGCAAACGCCGCCTGATAGACCTCCTCCTGAGCCGTTTCCCGGCGCACAAGTGCTACGTCGAAGTCTTCGCGGGCGGCGCTGCGGTGTTCTTCGCGCGCAACCCCGCGGACGTCGAGGTGCTCAACGACGTCAACGGCGACCTGGTCAACCTCTACCGCGTGGTGACACACCACCTGGAGGAGTTCGTGCGGCAGTTCAAATGGGCCTTGACCTCGCGCCAGGTGTTCCGGTGGCTGCAGGAAACGCGGCCCGAGACGCTGACCGACGTACAGCGCGCGGCGCGTTTTTTCTACCTGCAGCAGCAGTCGTTCGGGGGCAAGGTGGCGGGCCAGACCTTCGGCACCGCCACCACGGCGCCGGCCATCAACCTGCTGCGGATCGAGGAGTCGCTGTCGGCGGCGCATCTGCGCCTGGCGGGTGGCACCTACATCGAGCAGCTCGACTGGGCGGAATGCGTCGACCGCTACGACCGGCCCCACAGCCTTTTCTACTTAGACCCCCCGTATTGGGAAACGGAAGGGTATGGCGTGCCCTTCGAGTGGGCGCAGTACGAGCTGATGGCCGCCAAGCTCAAGGCGATCCAGGGCAAGGCCATCGTCAGCATTAACGATCACCCGGCGATCCGCGAGTGCTTCGCGGGGTACGCGATGGAGGCGCTGACCCTCGACTACACAGTGGGCGGCGGCGCCAACCGCGTCGAGCGCGGCGAACTTGTCATCTACAACTGGGACTACCAGGCCGAGCCCGCCGGGCTCTTTTAACCACCATGGCGACCCCCGAGCAGAAGAACTTCGAGGCCGCCCTGCGCGAGCGCCTGGCCGAGCGTGCCAAGCTGCTGCTGACGGGGCAGACGCAGGTGGTGCAGACCCTGGCGGATGCCCGCGCGCAGATCCTCGGCGTGCTCGCGGGCATGCCCAGCGACTGGCAGCAGTGGCAGCTCCAGCGCCTGCTTGGGCAGATCGAAGGCATCCTGCAGGCCGCCACAGGCCGTGCCGGGACCGCCTTCGATCTGCGCATGCAGGATGGATGGCGCCAAGGCGAAGATCTGGTGGACAAGCCGCTCGGTGCCGCCGGGCACGCGGTGGAGATGCGCCTGGCCGCCCTTGATGTGGGCGTACTCAAGCAGATGCAGGCCTTCGGCCGGCTGCGGCTCAAGGACGTTGGAACCGAGGCAACCACCAAGATCGGCCGCCAGCTCGGCCTGGTGACCATCGGCACGCAGACGCCCTTCGAGGCGATCAGGGCGGTGCAGTCGATCCTGGGCGCCGAGACGGACCGACGGGCGACCACCATCGTGCACACCAGCGTCAGCCAGGTCTTCGCCGTGGCTGGCAAAGAGCGCCTGGCACAAGCCGCGCCGCTGGTGCCCGGCTTGGGCAAGCAGTGGCGGCGCAGCGGCAAGATCCACAGCCGCTGGAACCACGACCTCATGGACGGCCAGGTCGTCGACGCCGGCAAGGATTTCAAGGTGCCCAACCCGCGCGGGGGCTTCGACATGATGGCGTGCCCACACGATCCCAAGGCGCCGGCGGAACAGGTGATCAACTGCGGGTGTATCTCCATCCCCTGGATGAAGAGTTGGCAGGTGCTGACGCCGGGAGCCAAGCCTTTCGCCCGGAGAGAGCTGCAGCTCGATGGCCGCAAGGCGGCGCTGGATCAGGCGGCGAAAAACGCGGGTCGGCGAGTCGAGTAGTGTGCGGCCCTCTACAACCGTTTAAACGGGCTGGTTGCGGCAACCCCCTAAGGATTCCCTGTTCATGGCCTTGGCTGGCGATTTAAAGGGGGTTTAAAAGGGTAGGGGCAGGGTCAGGATCACTCACAATCATGGTGAACATGGAGGGAGTCATGAAAGAGTACTGGGAAAAGTTTTCTAGAGACATCGGCAAGCCGGTCCTGGCGATGGTTCTTACCATGACGTTCGCGCTTGCACTCTGGTGGTTGTGGGCTGCATTCGGAGTGCAGTGGACCAAACAATTTGCTTGCCCTTCGGATGCCACTTGTGAACAACTAGGCCAGGTAGGTGATCTTTTCGGCGGCGTCAACGCTCTGTTCGCTGGCTTAGCCTTTGGCGGCGTGTTGATCAGTATTCATATCACGCGAAAGGCGCAGTTTGAGCAGCGGCAGCTCGATAGAGACGAGAAGATCCTCGGGCAAATCTGCAGCTCGTATCAGTGGGCCTATGACGTACTTGCCGAAGGACGGGAAACCGAGGATGCCCCTCCAAAAGCTGACCGCCTATCTTGGTTGATAGCCGCCCGACACCTGCTTCGCGCCGAGAAGCTAACCGACTCCCTTCGCACAGAGCTATTTCAAACAATGCAAGCTGAGCAAGAGGAATACTGGAGAACGAAGTTCTACAAGCTGCTCAACCACAAGGAGTTGAGCAACTATCAGTACTATATGAACCCTTCAGAAGTGAACTTCAACTTAGACGCCCGCTCGGTGTTCGTCGTCGCTGAGTTCACTCGATGGGTGCCCAGTCGCTACGACCCAATCGACAGCATTGATCTCGTGGAGGCCGATCCCGACTGGACAAGATCGACGGTTGGAAGGGGGCTCGAGAAATACATTATCCGAGCGAATCCCCCATTTGGGCTCCAGATCGCGGAGCGTCACCGTGAGAAAAGGGAAGAGAAAAAGAGGAAAAAGACGAACTCGCATCAATAACTAGGTGGGCCGACATATGTCGGCCTTAGTTTTTTGGTGCCCCCCCGGCACAGTCACTCCACCGCCGCCGCGCCTGTGCGGCCTACCTGGATGGAGTGATGCATGTCCGATACCAAGAGCCCGGCCGAGCAGCCGGCCGCACTCAAAGAACTGACCTCCGCCGAGGCCGCCAAGCGCGTACAGCGCAAGGTGGTCGAGCGCGTCGAGGCCAAGGGCGAAGACGGAAAGCCCGTCCCGCAGGTGCGCGAAAAGCGCGTGCCCGTGAAAGCCGATGAGGTGCTGTCCTTCCGCGACTACGGCACCTATGTCGTCGTCGTCACGCGCGACGGCCAGAAGCTCTCCAGCCTCGACTCGGAAGCCGCGGCGCGATGATCAAGCTCCTGCCCGCCGGCACCGGCTATGCGCGCCTCACCGAGGCCGTCACGACCGAGTACGGCCAGCTCATCGACCTGGTGCGCCAAGCTGTGCGCGACAAGCTGCGCCTGACGGCCAACAGCGACTACTACGTGGACGTGCGCGGCATCTGGCCCGAGCGCGTCGTGGTCGGCTACAAGGGACGGCTCTACAGCTACCCCTACACCATCGCCCAGGACAACACCGTCGCCGTGGGTGAGGCGGCCGAGGTGGTCGCCGAATACAACCCCGTGGGTGCGGCATCAGCGCCCGCTGCGGCGCCGGCCACCGCTGCGGCCGTGCGCGAGGCTGTGGCGCAGGACGTCACCGCGCAGTTCTGCGAAGCCAAGGACGGCTCCATCGAGGTCACGCTGATCCGGGCAGGCCGCAGCGGCAACCGCAACTACTACCCGGATGCGACCCTGCGCGAGGCCGCATCCATGTTCGATGGCGTACGCGTGTTCGCCAAGTCGGACGCCGATCACATCGCCGGCAAGGGCAAGGACGTCCGCAACCTGATCGGCGGCATCTACGGCGTGCGCTTCGTGGAAGGGCAGACGCCCGACACGGGCGCTCTGGTGGGCACGTTCAAGCCGCTCAACCCCAGCGATGCCGCGGTCATGAAGATGACCGAGGCCGTCAAGCGCGGCATGCAGAGCCTGCTGGGCCTTTCCATCGACGCCACCGCGCGCACCAAGCCGCGAAAGGCGGGTGCCGAGCAACTGCGCGAGGCAGTGAAGTTCCTGAAGGTGGACTCCGTCGATCTGATTGTCGAGCCGGGCGCTGGTGGCGGCCTGGATCGCCTCGTAGAAGCCGCCACCGATTCGATCAACTTTCAAGGAAACGCAATGCCTCTCTGGAAGCAACGCATGCTGGAGGCCATCAAGGCCAAAGACCCGGTGAAGCACGCCGCCGTGAACGTGGAGTCCGCCACCGACGACGAAGTGACCCAGCTTTACGAAGCCGTGTGCGGCCCCCTGGTGCCGCAGCCCGGTACCCACCGCGTCGCAGGAGCGCAGGACGCGCCACTGACGCGGGCCGATCTGCAAGTGTTCGAGCTGCGCGGCGCTGCGCGCGATCGCATCGCCGCGGCCAAGCTCCCGCAGGTCGCCAAGGATCGCCTGCAGACGCAGATCGCGACCGCGGGCGCCGATCGGCTGACCGAGGCCGCCGTGGGCGAGATGATCAAGGCCGAGGGCGACTACATCGCCCGCATGACCGAGAGCGGCGCCGTGCGCGTGCCGCTGTTCGGCGAGGGCTCCATCCAGGTGGGCGATCGCAGCCTGACCATGCGGGAGATGCTCGACGCGTTCTGGGACCCCAAGCACAAGGATCACGGTCGGGTGCAGTCCATCAAGGAGTGCTACATCGAGATGACGGGCGACCGCCTGGTCACCGGCCGCGTGCGCGACTGCGACCGCTCGCGCCTGGCCGAGTCGCTCGGCTCCGATACGCTGGACCAGGTGCTGGGTGACAGCATCACCCGGCGCATGCTGGCCGAGTACCGCTCCGCGGTGGACTTTGACGGCTGGCGCCAGCTGGTCAATGTCGTGCCCGTGAGCGACTTCCGGGTGCAGCACCGCACGCGCTGGGGTGGCTACGGCGATCTGCCAAAGGTGGCGGAAGGTGCCGACTACCTGCCGCTCACGAGCCCCACCGACGAAGAGGCTACGTACAAGGCCGAAAAGCGCGGTGGCACCGAGGAGCTGACCCTCGAGATGATCAAGAACGACGACGTGGGCGCCGTTCGCCGCATCCCCACGAAGCTCTCGCGCGCCGCCAAGCGCACGCTCGCCAAGTTCGTGTTCGACTTCCTGCGCGCGAACCCGGCGATCTACGACGGCAAGGCGCTGTTCCACGCCGACCACGGCAACCTGTTCACGGCGGCGCTGGACAAGACGTCCTTGGGCGCCCACCGGCTGGCGATGCTCAAGCAGAGTGAGCTGTCGAGCAATGATCGCATCGGCATCACACCCACGCGGCTCGTCGTGCCGGTGGAACTGCAGGAAGCCGCCGTGGACCTGTTCCGCCTCGCGACCAACAACGAGAAGACGTTCATCCAGTCGCTGGTCATGAACATCATCCCGGTGTGGTACTGGACCGATGCGAACGACTGGTGCACCGCCGCCGACCCGGCCGACATTCCCGGCATCGAGCTGGGCTTCCTGGATGGCCGGGAAGAGCCCGAGCTGTTCGTGCAGGACTCGCCTACCGTGGGCTCCATGTTCGCGGCCGACAAGCTGACCTACAAGATTCGCCACATCTACGGCGGCGCGGTGACCGACTACCGCGCGTTCACGAAGTCCGTAGTGGCCTGATCGGCCTTACTCCGACCCGCCCCACCCGGGGGCGGGTTGGCAAAGGCGCTGCTCCCGAGCGGAGCCTTTGCCAACCCCGCCGACTACCACCCAAGCACCGATCCTCATGGCCCTGGCCGACATCACCGCACTGCTCGACGACCTCGCCCGCGACCAAGGCTCCGTCCTGGCGCCCGAAGCCCGCGTGCGTGCCCTGGAGGCTGCGCGGCTGCAGTACAGCAGCGACCACCCACGCGCGCTGCCCGAGGACTTGACCTGGCTGCCCGACTCGATCGGCCCCAAGCCCACCGCCTGGACGGAGCACGCCTGGATCAAGTCGGCCGAGTACCCCATCGGCCGCGACCCTGTGTCGCTCGTCGACGTGTCTGCCTACCTGGGTCCGTCCGGGACGCAGCTCCTCGCAGCGACCTACGTGCCGGCCGGCGCGGTCGTGCGCGTGACGATCATGGCGGAGCATGAGCTGTCTGCGACGGCCGACACCATCCCCGCCCGCCACCGATTGCCGGTGGCGCAGTACGCGGCGCACCTGCTGTGCCACCAGCTCGCCACCCACTACAGCGCGCAGCGCGAGGCCGCAATGGGCTCGGACGCCAGCATGACGGAATCCCGGGCGCGCCAGTTCGCGGACCGCGCGCGCGAGCTGCGCACGGCGTACTTCGCCGGGGTCGGATTGCCTGACCCCTTCAAGGCCGGGGCCTCCTCCAGCGCACCGGGCGCCGCAGCCGCGGCGGTCGTGAGCTGGCCGTCGCGCAATCCGCGCCACAGCCTGGTGCGGCGGGGCCTGCTGTGAACCTGTCGATCAACATGGGTTCGCTCCAGTCGTTCCAGCGCGGGCTGCGCGAGGCGCCCGAGTACACCGACCAGGTGCTCCTGTCCGCAATGACCGAGGCCACCCTGCTGCTGCAACGCGAGTGGCAGGAGCGCCTGCCGCGTGCATCGGGCCTCACGGCGTCGAGCATCACCAGCGACGTGGCAAGCACGCCCGCGGGCGTTCTGGGCATCGTGGGCAGCAGCCAGCCGTCGGCGCTCTTCGTCGAGCTGGGTACGCGCCCCCACATGCCGCCTGTGGCCGCCATCGAGCCGTGGGTGCGTGCTGTGCTCGGCATCCGCGAGCCCAAGGACGTCAAGCGCGTGGCCTTCCTGGTCGCGCGAAAGATCGCCGAGGAGGGCACCCCCGCGCAGCGCCCCATGGCGCGCGCTGCGCAGGCCACGGAAGGGCAGATCGTGGCGATGTTCGAACGTGCGGCCGACCAGGTCGCGAAGTATTTGGAAGGGACCGCATTGTGAGCATGCCGAACACCCTGGCCGCATCGCGCTCCGCGTTGCAGGCCGTCCTGCAGGCCGTGCCCGCCGTTGGTGTGGTGCACGCCTGCGAGCGCTTCGCGGAGGGCGAAGAGGCTTTTAAAAAGGCCTACCTCTACACGCACGCCGACCCGGCCGCCGATGCCTTCGCCGCAGCCCCGCACATCCGGGGCTGGTACATCCGGCGCACAGCCACGGCCGAGGTCACGGCCAACGGACGCGTCCTGAACGAGCACACCTGGCTGGTGCGAGGCTACCTTGCCTTCCGCGACGCCATCAGCAGCGAGCTGATCTTCGACGACCTGGTCGAGCGCATGCGCGATGCGGTGCGCGTGGACGGCTCCCTGGGCCTGCCTGGCCTGCTGGGCTCAAGCGTCGCCGATGAGCGTGGCGTGCAGGTCGAGAGCGCCGGGCCGGTGTACTTCGCGGGCGTGCTGTGCCACAGCGCCGCCCTGCGCCTCAAGACCCGCAACTGGGCGGAATGGAGGAAGTCATGAGACCCCGGCAAAGGACACAGGCAGCGCCCCTGCCAGCCGCGGACCTGGAGCGCGTGGTCCTGGACCGCGAGCACGAACACCAGGGCAAGAAAGAGCCCCCTGGCACCGAGCTGCTGGTGCACCCCGAAACCGCCCGGTGGCTGCGTGCTGCCGGCGTCATCACAACCCTGAAGGACTGACCCATGACCACCTCTTCCCAGATCATCAAACGCATCTTCTCGCCGACCGCGCTGGTGGGCCAAGTCTACGCTCGCGAGCGCGGGACCACGCAGATCCCGATGCCGCTCGGCAACGTTCTCGAGCTGGAGCTGACGCACAAGGAAAACGTGATCAAGCAGCCGGACATGACGGCCCTGGGCGGCGGAACGCACGCGGAAATGCGCCGCGTGGAGGAGGTCGAAGTCAGTATGAAGCTCGCGGACCTCAACGTGACCAACCAGGCCCGGTCTATGCTGGGCACGGTGCGTGGGGTGGAAGCCGGCTCGGCCAGCAACGAGGCCCACACCGTGATGCGTGGAGGCCTGCTGCGTACCGAGCACATCAACCCGAAAAACGTGGTGGTGACCAAGGGCACGACGCCCGGAACTGCCTCGGTGACCGACGAGGAGCACCTGGCCGTCACCAAGGGCACGCTGGTGCCGCTCGATCATCTGACGTCCGCTCCCGCCTCGAACGTGACCGTGCGGGCCGGCACGAGTAGCGCTACCGCCACGCTGCTGTCGGCTTCGGGCAACTACACCGTGGTGGCCGGTGGCATCCAGGTGGCGGCCAATGCACCGGACGTGACCGACGGCACGGGCTTCTGGGTTTCCTACACCTACGCGACCGTGGGCACGGTCGTGCCTGCTACTGGCAACTACGAAGTGCGCCCGGCCGGCGTGTACATCCTGCCCGAGGCCGCTGAACTGGCTGACGGCGACCAGGTCAAGCTGGGCTACACGTTTGGCAGCTACGCGGTCATCGAAGCCCTGACCACCAAGGCCAAGGAGCTGGAGCTGATCTTCGAGGGGCTCAACGAGGCGGACGACGGCAAGGCCAAGATCGTGGAGATCTGGCGTGCCAGCCAGGGTGTGGCCTCGGCCATCGGGCTGCTGGCGGACAAGGGCTTCGCAAGCCTGCCCGTGACGGGCGCAGTACTCAAGGA
The DNA here is from genome assembly GCF_900100305.1 of Paracidovorax citrulli. Classification (GTDB taxonomy): domain Bacteria; phylum Pseudomonadota; class Gammaproteobacteria; order Burkholderiales; family Burkholderiaceae_C; genus Paracidovorax; species Paracidovorax citrulli. The sequence goes on from NZ_FNEY01000001.1 coordinate 183,014, forward strand.
CGATACCAAGACCGGGGAGGGAATCAGCAAGTACTACCGCGTGCGCACGGTTTAAAAGCTGCGCGTTTCCTCTTCCCCAAAAGCAAAGGCCGACATACGTCGGCCTTATTTTTTTGCCCGTCGCGCGAGACAGTAGCTGTCATGGCGAGCTGGAAAACATGCGCGCCAGCAGCAGCGTAACCCATGCGCCCAGCGCGAAGCAGACCACCAGGCCGAGCGCCATTCCGATGGTCACCAGCCCACCGGCAGCGGCAAGGAACGCGATGCAGAGCAGGAAGAGGATAAAACGCGGCATGTCCGCATTGTAGGAAAAGATGGCGGACAGGCAAATCTCGACAGAGCTGAAGATTGGCGTGACAGGCCGGGAGTCCATCACGGGCTTGGCCGACGACCTGGACGACGTCGCCAAGGTGCTCACAGGCGACCTGAGCAAATCGGCCCAAGGGGCCGCAGCGCGGCTGCGCGAGCTGGCCGACCAGGACCAAGCGATCACGGCGTTCCTGGAGCTGCAGGACAAGGCGCGTGATGCGGGCCGCGCGCTCAAAGCCGCGGAGACCGAGGCGGCCAACTACGGCCGGCAGATCAGCGCGATGGGGCCGCCCACGGCCCAGGAAGCCGCCGCGCAGCAGCGCCTGCAGACGGCAGTGGACACCGCCCGCGTTGCCTTCACGCAAGAAGGCGAGGCGGTTGCCCGCGCTCAGGCCTCTCTGCAGCAGTTCGGCGTGTCGGGCCAAAACGCACGCGACGCCCAGCAGCGCCTGCGGCAGGAGGTGACGGCGGTGCGCGACGCCGTGCAAGACCTGGCGCCCGCCCATCAACAGGCGGCTACCGGTGCGGCCAACGCTGGCGCATCCATGACCCGCACGCATCGCCAGATCGGTGAGGGGGTCGAGTCGATTAGTCAGCAGCTCGCGCGTCTGCAGAGCTTCTATGTCGCGCTGCAGGGCATCCAGGGCTTCAAAGCGATGGCGCTGGATCTCGCGGCGACGGCTGACCAGGTCAACAACCTGCAGGGGCGGATCAAGCTCGTCACGGGCGAGAACGAGAACTTCGCCAAGTCTTGGCAGGGCGTCACCGAGGTGGCTCTGCGCACCCACAGCGCGCTCGAGGAGACGGGCACGCTTTTCACGCGCCTGACGCAGGCCGGCAAGGATGCGGGCCTCAATACCGCCGCGGCCACGAAGCAGAGCCTGGCGCTCACGGAGACGATCAACCAAGCCATCCAGCTGAGCGGGGCCAGCGCCCAGGCTTCGAGCGCCGCCATCACGCAGCTGGTGCAGGGCTTGCAGGGCGGTGCGCTGCGCGGCGACGAATTCAACAGCGTGATGGAGCAGTCCCCGCGCCTGGCGCGCGCGCTGGCGGACGGCCTGGGCGTCACCACGGGCGAGCTGCGCAAGATGGCCGAGGCCGGGCTGCTCACCAGCGACACGGTCATCAAGGCCCTGCAGGGCCAGAGCCAGACCGTCGCCACGGAGTTCTCGAAGCTTCCGCCCACGGTCGGCCGCGCACTCCAAGACCTGTCCACGCAGTGGACGCTGTACGTGGGCGAGACAGACAAGGCCACGGGCGCGAGCGCGGCGGCGGCGACCGCCATCAACGCGGTGTCGAGCAACCTGCGCACCATCGCGGGCCTGCTGATCGACGCGGGACAGGCGACGGCAGCATTCGTCGCTCTGCGCCTGGCGCAGCACTTCCTGGGCATCGGCACCGCAGCCCAGGCGGCTGCAACGGCGGTCGCGGCCAGCAATGCGCAGATGGTGGCCGCAGGCACTGCTGGCGCGACGGCCGCTGCCGGCGTGGGCCGTTTGGCCGCCATCCTGGCAACCCTGCGGACTTTCACCCTGGTGGGCATCGTCGCCAACTTCAAGGACATCGGGACGTGGATCGGGGAGAGCGCTGCCAAGCTGGCGGGCTACAAGGACCGCACCGAGGAACTGGCCAGGGCCGAGAAGCTGCAGGCTGAAATCGCGAAGGAAGCCGCTGCTGATCGCGCGCGTCTGGCGGCATCCATCCAGGCAGCTGTCGATCGGACCTTCGACCTGTCCAAGGCAGCGCGCACAGCAGTAGATGAATTCGCGCAACTGACCAAGGATGGGAAGAGCGCCGCCGAGGCGCTCAAGAAGGCGTCAGAGTCTTTCGACCTCGCCAAGGTGCAGGGCATCCGGGATCTCTCGGGGGTGCTCGAGAAGCTGGCCGCAGACGGAAAGATCTCGCTGGGCGAGCTGCAGGCTGCGTGGGCCCAGGCGCTCGATGGTAAGGATCTGGCCGACTTTGAGATCAAGGCTCGCACCGCGTTCGGGGCGGCCCGTGCTGAGGCCGAGAAGGCGGCGACTGCGTACGAAAACGCCATGGCGCGCGGAGTAGCGGGCGATGAGCTGTTGGCACTGAAAGCAAAGGCTGAAGCGACGTTCGCAGTGGTGACGCGAGAGAGTTCGCGCGCTGCTCAGTTGATGGACGCCCTGCTTCGCGAGGCAGTGAAACGCACCGGCCTTGAGTATGAGCAGTTGCAAGGTCGCATCGGCACCGCGTCGCGCAGCGCAATCAACGACGTGGAAGCCATCATCGCCGGAATGGATCGGCTCCAGGCCCAGGGAGTAGACACAGGCCGGGTGCTCGCTGCCAGCCTGACACGCGCGATCAACACTGCAGATGGACAAGCCGCCATCGACAACCTGCGGGGCCGCATCGAGCAGATGCGCAAGGTGCTGGGCGACAAGATCACCGACGGTCTGCTCGACCAGGCACGGGACAAGGCCCTGGCGTTGAAGGATGCCCTGGACCAGGCCACACCCGGTATCAACAGCGTACGCGAGGCGCTCAAGCAGCTCGGCGTCACGTCCGAGGCCGAGCTGAAGAAGGCCGCCCAGGACACGAAGGAAGCCTACGACACGCTGACCGCCAGCGGCACGGCCAGCGCGCGTGAACTCGGAGAGGGCTTCAAACGGGCTGCTGAGACCGCGATCGCTGCCAACAGGGGCATCGCGCCTGCGTGGGTTGAAGGGCAGGCTGCAATCCGCGGCTTCGACATCGTGGTCGACAACGCTGGCAAGAGCACGCTGAAGCTGCGCGATTCCCTCGCGGACGCCGCATCCACCAGCAATCGCGCTGCAGGAAGCATGGTCAAGGATTGGGGTGGGGTGAGTTCGTCGATCAACGGGGCGACGCGCGCGCTGCAGGAGTACCAGCAACGGATGGCGGACCGTTACGGCCGGCCTGGCGAGGGGGAAAAGGGGCTCTACGAATCTGGAAGGCGAAGCAGCCGGGGTGAAGAGCTGGCACCCGGGGTGCAAGAGATTGGCTCGGGGGGCTACCAGTTCCGCAACAAGGACGGCATGACGTCCGATGCGAGGGGCAATGTCCAGCAGCAATGGGTGTGGACACGGGCCACCATCATCGACTACCTGAAGCAGGCAGGCCTCGACGAGCTGGTGGCGGAGCGCCTGGCCGGCCAGTTCGTCCAGCCTGACGGGTCCGTGCCGTACACGGCAAGCGAAGCGCAGAAGCGTTGGGGTGGACAGTCCTCTACCTTGGCGGAAGCACTGGGCAAGATGGCCGACTACTACAAGTACGGTGCCGGAAAGATGGAGGCCCAGAACATCCTCGAATTCGAGAAGAACAAGAACAAGCCCACAGGGCGGCCGCAGGTGCCCGCGCCGTCACCGGCACCGTCTCCTACACCGGCACCAAGCCCAGGCGGTGGGGGCACAGGCGGCGGCAACGTATACGTCAACAACATCACGATCAACGGCGTCGGCGACTGGGGTGTCGTGCGCGGGACCACGCGCCACACGGATTCCGCCAGCGCCAACACCGAGGTCGAGCTGCTGCGCAAGCTTGCGCAGGCTCAGGGAGCGTCGATCTGATGGCTATCACCCTCACCTACAACGGGACCACCGCGCACATCAGCGACCGACTGCTGTGGACCGACGAGTACGCATGGAGCCCGGTGGACCAGGCCACGGCGTACAGCACGACTGGCGCGCTGCTCGTCGATGTCGCGGTCAAGCAGGCCGGCCGGCCTATCACCCTTGTGGGCACAGACACCCTGGCCTGGATATCGCGCGCGCTGTGCGACTCGCTGCAGGCCTGGGCCGCGCTGCCCGGCATCGAGCTGGACCTCGTTCTGCGTGGCGTCACGCGCCGCGTGCTGTTCGACCACGCGCAGGGCGGCTTCGTGGCGCAGCCCGTCTACAAGCTGCAGGACGGTGAAGAGTCGCCGCAGCAGCTCTTCCTCCCCACCTTTAAATTCATCGAGATCTGACCCATGCCAATCCAAGACGGCGACATCCAACTGCTCGCGAGCCGGGTAATGGCCGACGTGCCCGAGGGCGGCGGCGGTCCTACCGGCAACGTCATCCCCTGGGGGGGATCGAACAACATCGTCCCCGACGTCACCGAGACCGATCGCGCTGGCGGCAACGTGGCGATCCGGCAGCTGCATGTCGGTGTACTGACCCCCAACACCGACGTCTACATGGGCGGCAACGTGGTGCTGTCGCAACTCCCGACCGACCCGCAGGTGAGCATCACGCTCGCCAAGTGCGGGCTGTTCGCGCGTCGCAGCCAGATCGCTGCGGCAATCGCCGCATACCTGATCGAGGGCACGCAGTGGGCCGGCTACCTGCTCGAGGACCACGTCGCCGGCATGCGGTCCATCCAGATCCTGCACCGCAAGGGCACGCCCGCGCCGGACATCGGCCGCACCCTCGTGCTCGCATACCAGGCGGGGACGACGCAGGAGCGCGTGCAGTTCGTTCGCGTCACGCGGACCGAAACCGAGACGCGCACTTTCACCTATGCAGGCTCGGGCTCGTTCGTCGACTACGAGGCCTCGGTAACCAAGGTCGACCTGACCGATGCGCTGCGATTCGCTTTCCCTGGCTCTCCGCCGAGCCGCGACTTTTCCGGGGCGGCCAACAAGACGGTGATCCGCGACACGACGGTCGCGGACGCCGCGGAGTACTACGGCGCCTCGCCGCTGACGGTGGCCGCGGCGATCGGGGACTCGGTCATCAAGGTCGCCAGCATCTACACCCAGCTCGTCCCGTCGTCGCGGACCGAGACCACGGCCCTCGACCAGCGGCCGGCCGCCGAACGCTCGATCGTGCTCGCGCAGGCGCCGCGGCGCGTGGAGGTGCCCGTAGCCGCCCACACGCGGCGCATCCGCATCAACCAGAGCAATCGCGGATTTTCGTTCGTCGCGATGCTCAAACCGCTGCCCGACCCCGGCACGTTGATCGTGAGCTACCGGGCGCTCGGCAGCTGGTACGCCCTCGCTGATGACGGCACAGGCGTCCTCACGGGGGCGGGCTCTGGCCGCGTGATCTATTCCACGGGCAGCTTGGACATGACGCTGCAGGCGCTGCCAGACAACGCCAGCAGCATCATCATCCAGTGGGCCGAGCGGGTCGCGTACACCGACCGCTCCAGCCAGGGCGCGCAGGTGCGAGCGCCCGAGGTCGCGTGGCAGCTGGCACGGCGTGGCACCGCGCCGGGCTCCTGGACGGTCCGCTGGCCTTCGGGTGGTGTGATCCGCACTGCGAGCGACAACGGGCTTGGCAAGATCACTGGCGACGCGGTGGGCGAGATCGATTACCCGTCGTCCAGCATCTTCATGCGCCCGAGCTTCATGGTCGACCCGGGCGGCGAATTTGAGGTGACGTACGACGCGGGCGGCCAGGAAGAGGAAGTGATCGCCGCGCCGACCCTCGACGCCGCCGGCCAGGCGACGCTCGTGCTCACCAAGCAACCGCTGGCCGGCAGCATTGAGGTGGCGTGGAAGACGGCCCAGGAAATCTCCAGCACGAGCGGCACGTCGCTGTCCGCCGCCGATGCCGGCAAGGTCATTGGCACGACCAAATCGGTGATGGGCTATGTCTCGCAGGCGTACTACGGGACGGTGTTCTCCGGGGGCGGCGGCAACGTGAGCACCCCGCCCGTGTCGAGTATGACGGCCCCGGTGTCGATGGTGCGGGTGCCGATCTACCGCATCTCCAACAACACGACGAGCAGCACCTGGTCGCGCATGACCGCACAGGACGCCACCAACAGCCGCCGCGTGATCACGGCGCACAGCGTCACCGACGATGGCGCTGGCGGCTTCGTTTCCGGCCTTGGCACCGTGTCCTACTCGGGCAAGACCATCGTGCTCAAGCTGGCATCTCAGGACCGCTCCACGGTCAGCTACAAGAGCGACCATGAGGACGCCAAGGTGTTCGACGATCCTGACGGCCCGCAGCCCTCGCTCTCCAGCTCGTCGAAAGGTGGCGAGTACGGCACCACGGCCATCGGCGAGCAGCAGGTCGGCGCGGTGATCGTGCGCTACAAGGTCGCACCGGCAGCGGCCACAACCGCCGTCGAGAGATTCGCGGGCGCGGAGATCGTGATCGATCTGCTTCCGTACACCACGGACCGCGGCGTGCCGGGGAGCATTCGGTTTTCCTGGATGGGCCAGGTGTACGACGACTTCGAGGGCGTCCTCTACCGCGGTCGCACCGACAGCAGCCCGGGCATTGCTTCGGGCACCGTGGACTACGCTGCAGGCCTGGCGCGCATGAGCGACTACGTCGTCGGTCCGTCGCCCGCGAGCGTGTCTCTCCAAAGCCTCTGGACGCAGCGCTCGCCATGGAGTACGGCCAGTGTGTTTTTCCGTACGCAGTCCGCGCCGATCAAGCCGGGTGGCCTCGTGCTGACGCTGCTGGACCTCCAGGGCAATGCGCTTACTGCCACCGCCGGCGTGGACGGCGCGTTCAGCGGCGACCACATGCGCGGCCGGATGGATTTCGAGTCCGGCGTCGCGGAACTGCAGTTTGGCGACTACGTCGACCCAGCCACGCTCACCGATGCGCAGAAGGCCGAGTGGTGGTACAGCGCGGCGGACGTGGGTGCAGTCGAGGCCGGCAAGATCTGGCGGCCGTGGCCGGTTGATCCGACCACGCTGCGCTACAACAGCGTGGCCTATTTCTACCTGCCGCTCGACGCGGACATTCTCGGGCTCGATCCGGTCCGGCTGCCGCCGGATGGGCAGGTGCCGATCTACCGGGTCGGGCGCTACCTGGTCATCGGCCACACGGGCACGGTGCCTGCGGCGACGTATGCGGCCGGGCAGACCATCTCCGCTGCACGCACACGGCTGTCGCGCGTCCACTTGGTGGGCGCTGACAACAAGCTGATCCAGACAGGCTGGACGGCCAACCTGGACGCCGGCACGGTGCAGGTCGTGGACCCGTCGACGTGGGTGCAGCCGGTGCGTGTGATGCACCGCATCGAGCAGATGGTCAGGGCCGCGGACGTACAGATCGACGGGACCATCAAGCTGACGCAGCAACTGTCGCACGCGTTCCCGGTCGGGACCGTGGTTTCCTCGGCGCTCATGGCCGGCAACCTGCAGGCGCGCGCGCTGCCGGTGTGGGACCAAGCCAGCTGGAACGGCGTGACCTGGCTGGACGCGGTCGGCATTGAAGGCCCTGCACCTTCCACTTACAACGATGCTGTTTTCCCCGTGCTGGTGACCAATCAGGGCGCGCTCACAGAGCGCTTCGCGCTGCGCGTGCTGACGGGGGGCACCGACGTCGAGGTGATCGGGGAACACGTGGGCAACGTCGGCACCTTTTCGCGCAACACCGATATCGCGCCCATCAACCCGATCAGCGGCGCCCCTTACTTCACCCTGAAGGCTGCAGGCTGGGGCAACGGCTGGGCGGCGGGCAACGTCGTCTTCGTTTCTACCGTCGGCGCGTACTACCCGTTCGCCCTCATTCGGGCCGTGCAGCCTGGCGTGGCAACCGCCACCGACTACCAGTTCGAGATCACGCAGCGCGGCAACGTGGACCGCCCGCCCTCGGCCTGATAGCCATCACCTCCCACAGGATCATCATGAGTACTTCCGTTAAGGTTTTCGATTCCGGCCAGACCGGCGCGCCCGTCCTCTCGGGCACGGCAGGCGCGCTGCGCGCTGTCCTCAAGGCCTGCCTCGTGGACGGCTTCGGCGCGGGCGCCACTGCATCGGTCACCGTGGCTGCCGGCGTGGCCACCGCCATCTACTCGTCCGGTCACCCGTTCCGCGTGGGGTCGGTCGCGCTCTTCGCCGGAGCGACGGGCGCGGGCATCAACGGGGAACGGCGCATCCTCACGATCGCGTCCGATCGCGTGACCTTCGCAGCCCCGGATGCTGCTGACGGCGCCGCTGCAGGCTCCATCACCAGCCGCATGGCACCCGCTGGCTGGCAGGAGCTGTTCGCGGGCCAGCTGAGCAACGTGACCGCGCTGAAGCCGGCGGTGCCGGAGGCCACTGGTTGCGTGCTGCGCCTGGACGACACAGGCACTACAACCGCGCGTGTGGTGGGCTACGAGGCGATGAGCGACATCAGCACCGGGTGGGGGCCATTCCCGACCAACGCGCAGATTTCGGGCGGGCTGTACTGGGCAAAGAGCAATGTGGCGTCCACCGCGCCTCGCGCTTGGCGATGCGTTACAGGCGACCGCTGGTTCTTGATCTGGGTTGCGCCAGTGGATGGTGCGCCCCACGGTTGCGCGTTCGCTTGGGGCGATGTGCTCTCCTATCGGAGCGGCGACACCTATGCCTGCGCGATCCTGGGCAGCGCATCTGACGTGGTGGTGAACACGGGAGCGCCGATTGGCGGCTGTCTTGGCTACGGCCATGCGGCTCGGGAAGCCAACAATGGTCTATATCTTGCGCGGGCGGCGACTGCACTTGGCGGGTCGATCCGCTGCAAGAAAGTGGCTGCGCACAATCTCGAGCAAGGCTACAGCGGCACGTCCACCTACAACCCCAACGGCTACGCCTATCCCTCGCCCGTGGATTTCGGATTGCGCATTGCGCCCGTCGAGGTAGCTGCGGGCCCCGCCCTTCGCGGTCGACTCGCTGGCGTGTATCACTGTGCGCAGGTGCTCGGCGATGCATTCCTCACCGGCGACACGATTCCGGGCGAAGGTGCTTTCACGGGACGCACGTTGCTGGCCTTGCGATGCGGCGCGCCCGGTGCGGACCTGTCGCTGGCAGGGACTGTGTTCGTCGACGTCACCGGGCCTTGGGAGTGACCATGGCGGCACGGTACTGGCGCGTCATCGGCCTGCGGACGGACGGCTCTGCAGGCGTGGCCCTCACGCAGGCGGTGCTGTGGGGCGCGTCTGCAGTCATCCCTGCTGCCCTATCTGCCAGCCACGCGCCAGTGGCGGGCGGCTTGGCAAGCCTCACCGATGGCGAGCTGAGCGACACCACGGCATGGACTCGCGCCCAGGTGGCGGCTCCCGGCTTCGCATTGACATGGGACGCTGGCACGGCAGTGGATGCCGTCAATGTGCAGTTCGGCAGCGGTGATTCGCCGGCGCAATGGGTGCGCGTGTACACCCTGCAGTCCTCTACGGATCGCGCCACCTGGACAACCGTCGGCACGTTTGTCCTCGCCTGGCCCGGTGCGCATGTGCTCGCACCTCTGCCATCGATTGGCGATCCCTGGGCCGACAAGGTGGTGTCGCTGCTGCTGTTCGACGGCGGCACGCTGACCGATAGCGCCGACAGCAGCGGGGCGTGGACTGCTTCCGGCGGCGCCGCGGTTGTGGCTTCTGGCGGTGTTGGCGACAGCGGCGCGCTCTCTCTCAACGGGTCCACCGATTGTTTCATCTCCCAACCCCCGAGCAGCCGCTGGACCTTCGGCATGAGAGAGTTCTGCGTTGAGTTGTACCTGCGCTGGGACGGGGGCATGGGAGATCGAGCGCTGGTCTCGATGCGTAACGCCGCCGCAGAGCGGTGGGCCAACGTGGTTCGCCTCAACAACGGGGTGCCGCAATGGTCGAACGGGACAGCTTGGCTCGGTGGCTCCACGTCGCTCTCGGCCAACACGTTGACCCACCTGGCGGTGGCGCGGGTCGCGGGCACGCTGCGGCATTTCGTCGACGGCGTGAAGGTCTTCGAGACTTCCGATGCCACTGATATTGCTGGCGACCGGCCTTGCTACATTGGGGCCTACGACGCATTCCGGGGAGTCACTCAGTTGGCCGGGCAGATGGACTTCATCCGCATCACGGTCGGCGCGGGACGCTACACAGGCGACTTCACCCCACCGACCGGGGTCAGCGGGGGCGTCAACTATCCAGCCAAGGCTGTGCCGCAAGTGCCTATGGACGCCCTGGGCTCGGTGAGCGGCACAAGCGCCACTCTGATGCCGGCGGCGATCGAGCGCCTGGCGCGCGATATGCAATACGGTGGAGCGGGCCGCATCTGGGGGACCACCACCATCAAGGGCAAGCCGGCCAACTCGCCGACACGGGCTCGAGTGGTCCTGATGCATCAACGCAGCAAGATGGTGGCCCGCGAGACGTGGAGCGACCCTGTGACGGGCGCATTCGCCTTCAACGGCATCGACACCCGGCAGCAGTGGCTCACCCTCGCGGAGGACCAGGCAGGCAACTATCGTCCCGTCGCGGCCAACCGTCTGGAGGCCGTGGCATGACGACGTGGCGTGTCGGACCCGAGGTGGCACTAGCGCAGCTCGAAGCCACGATCGCCCGGGCAGATGCCGGCAGCGGCCGGTGCCGCGTGCGCCTGCACACCACCCCCCGCCCGGGCTCGGTGGTTGATGCGGCGGGCGGCACGGCCCAGGCCGAGATCATCTTGTCCAAGCCCTGTGCATCCATCGTCGGAGGCGCGCTCGTGTGGCACGCCGAGGACGCGGGCGGCGCGCTGGTGATGCTCGCCGGCATCCCGCGATGGGGTGTGTGGATCGGTGCGTCGGGCATCGTAGTCGCCGAAGGCAGCGTGACCGATGCCGTGCACGGCGGCGACTTCCGGGTGGCCGGTGGCACCACCCCGGACGGTGAGGACAGCCCTCTGCTGCTCGCGGGCGGCCTGGTCGTGCTGGCGCCCTCGGCGCTTACCTGATCCTGACCATGGCGGATTTGGATCTCGTCTTCGGCCAGGCGGTCAACCCGCCGAGCTCGCCCGTGGAAATCGTCTTCGGGGACGACGACGACGAGGGCGGCGCCGGCAGCGTTGAGCTTTCGGCGGCTGGCGCGATCACGGGCCTGCGCGCGCCGGTGCTGCTGCGGTCGGCGGTGCGGGCACAGGCCACGGGCCAGATCACAGGCCTGCGCCTCGCGGCTGCAGTCGCATACGATGTCAACGTGGCGCGGCCTGTGGTCGGCATCACCATGCAGCGCTGGCATGACGCAGCGCAGCGCCAGGCGTCGGCCGAGGCCCGCTACCAGGAGGGGCTGCCCGTGCGGGCGGCAATCCAGCAGCGCTGGCAGGACGGCCAGGCCGTGCGAGCCGTGGCGCTGGCCCGCTACGAGGCCGCCAGCGCGGTGTCTTCCTCCGTGCGCCAGGGGTGGCAGGATGCGCGCCGGCTCGCCGCGCCTGGGCTGCTGCAGGGCTTCCAAGAGGGCATTGCGCTACGACGGGCTGTGCAGCAGCGCTGGCAAGAGGCGCAGTCCCGTGCGGCCGTCGTCGTGCAGGGCTTCGAAGAGGCGGTGCGCCTGCGGCAGGTGGTCGTTCAGACTTGGCAGGACGCGGACCGGCGATCAGCGGTCGTGACCAACAGCATGGGCATCGCCGTGGCCCGGTCCAGCGCGTGGGTCGCTCACTACCAGGAAGCATGGGTGCCGCGGCCTGGGATCTCGGCGCAACCCAAGCCACCCCAGCCCGATCCCTGCTACGTGCCGGGTCTGCCGGCGCACCTGGTGTTCGACCAGGCGGCGGACGCGGCCGTACCCGCGCAGCTGGTGTTCATCTGCGACCGGCACTCCGACCCAGAGCCCGGCACCACCATCGTCATCCCGGTCCGCCGGAGGTACATCGTGATCAACAACATCATCCTGCGGCGCGTGGATTCCGGCGCCGAGCTGCGGGCGCACAGCTTCGGCATGTCGCTCGACTACCAATCGTGGACGTGGACTTGGTCGGCGTCGCTCCACCACGACGCGGCCGCCCATCTCGGGCGTGACAGCGCGGGCGACCCTGCAGAGATCGAAGTCCAGGTCAACGGCGTGCCGTTCCGGCTGCGGATCGAGCGCCTGGTCGAGGATCGGAGATTTCTGCCGCAGTTGCGCTGGTCGGTATCGGGCAAGGGCAAGGCCATGCCTCTCGGCGCGCCTTATGCGCCCGTGCAGTCCTTCTTCAACACCACCGCCCGCACAGCGCAGCAGCTCGCGGCCGACGCTCTCACGTTCAACGGCGTGGGGATCGGCTGGGCTGTGGATTGGCAGATCGTGGACTGGCAGGTTCCGGCGGGCGCCTGGTCGCTGCAGGGCACTGCCATCGATGCCATCAATGACATCGCGGCGGCAGCGGGCGGATACGTCCAGCCGCACCCTACTGACGCGGTCTTCCGGGTGCTGCCGCGCTATCCAGCCCCCTCCTGGACCTGGGGCGGCGTGGTGCCGGACTTCGAGATCCCGAGCGCCGCGGCCGAGGTCGTGGGCATCGAGCACGTCGACCGCCCGGGCTACAACCTCGTGTTCCTCGGCGGCGTCAGCGCGGGGGTGTTCGGACCGTTCAAGCGCGCAGGGTCGGCCGGGGACGTGGCGGCGCCACAGGTCAACCATGCGCTCATCACGCACCCGGACGTGCATCGCGCCCGTGGGATCGCCGAGCTGTCCGACACCGGCCGGCAGGAGCATGTGTCGCTCCGGATGCAGGTGCTTCCGGACACGGGGGTGATCCACCCTGGTCAGTTCGTGCGGTACGTGGGTGACCGGACGGTGGTCGGCATCGTGCGGCGCACGGCGATCGACTGGAGCCGGCCCACGCTACGGCAAACGCTGGAGATCGAGACCCATGCTGCATAACCCCTACCGCGCATTCCTGGCGCTGATCCCTGCGGAGCCGCTCATGGTGGGCGAGGTGCTGGCCGCCGCCAGCGGCGTGGCCACCGTGCAGATCATCGGCGGCGGGCAGATGCAGGCCAGGGGAGAGGCCACCGTGGGCCAACGGGTTTTTGTGCAGGGCGGCGCCATTCAAGGCACCGCCCCGTCGCTGGCGTACGTGGAGGGAGAGGCCTAGGCCTGACAGCTCTGGCCCAGCCACCGGGGGTGCAGCAACATGCTGGCTTGCACCTTCACGACGGCATCGTGCAGCGGGCCGGTCAGTTCAGGTGGGTAAGCAGTGGGGGCGACATCCACCTTCCAGCTGCCGGGATCAGCGGGCGGCAGGGTGTGCGAAACCGCGAAGTAGGGGATCTGGCTCCGCAGTCCTTCGGAGCGGGGGTCATTGATCACAGCTTGGCGGACAGCCTCGCGGATCTGGTCTTCGGATTGGTAGGTGCGTTGGTCCATCTCGGACTCCTAGGTGGGTTAGAGGAAGTCCCAGTCTCTTGTCACGACCACCATTCCGGGGCGGGATGTCAAGAATTTTTTTTATCTGTCGAGTTTCTGTCGGCCATGCGAGGCGTGCCGAGAGGAAGGCGGTCCGCGCGAACCGGAACCCAGATCCAGTAGACGCTCTTGCCGCGCTTGTAACGATGTTGTGCGAACGTGAGCCGGGTAGGGCCGAGCTGCTGGGCCTGGATGTCCACTGTCAATCTGGACGGCTGCTCCGGTCCAGCTGGCGGCAGCGACAATTTCGCATCGGCTTCTTCAACGCCCTGCACCCAGGCAAGGTCGCCGTTGTCTTCGTAGTCCATGGCGCATTGTGTTCCGCCTGTGGATGTAGCGCCAAAGGCACAGTTAAAAAGCGCCAAAGCGAGTGTGAATACACGCCAAAGCGCGCGGCGCGCAATCCTCGGTGTTTACCCCTAATTCCTTCCAGCCCCCGGGCCAAGGCTGGCTGCCACCATTCTTTTGCTGCAAAATAGCACGATCGTTCGTTTTATTTCCTGCTGCCGTGCCTCCCACTGTCTCTTCCAAAACCCAGCGTCCCGCCTCCGCGCGGGAGGGCCGTGCGCTGCAGAAAGGCCAGCAGACCAAGGCGGCCATCGTCGATGCGGCGCTGGGGCTGGCCACGCACATCGGGCTGGAGGGCCTGTCCATCGGCGCTCTGGCCGACGTGACCGGCATGAGCAAGTCGGGAGTCTTCGCCCACTTCGGCTCGCGCGAGGAACTGCAGATATCCGTCGTCCGCGAATACCACGTGCGGTTCGAGCACGAGGTGTTCTATCCCGCCATGTCGGCGCCCCGCGGATTGCCCCGCCTGCGCGCCCTGTTCGACAACTGGATGAAGCGCACCTCCATCGAGATCGACTCGGGCTGCATCTACATCAGCGGGGCCGTCGAGTTCGACGACCGGACGGGGCCGGTGCGCGACGCGCTCGCGAATTCGGTCCTCACCTGGCACGCCGCCATGAAGCGGGCGATCGACCAGTGCAAGGAGCTGGGCGAGGTGGGCGCCGACGTGGAGTCCGAGCAGATGCTGTTCGAGATCCACGGCCTTATCCTTGCGCTGCACTACGAGGCGCGCTTCCTGCAGACGCCCGGCTCCCTGGGCCGGGCCACGGCCGGCTTCGACAACATCCTCGCCCGCTATGCCGCCAGGCCGGCGGGTTGAACGTTTTTTTCGTCTTTTCCGCCTACGCATTCCACCATCCAACGCACCGAACTAGGAGCCCATCCATGCCGACCTACACGCCCCCCCTGCGCGACATGCAATTCGTCCTCCACGAGGTTTTCCGGGTCACGGAGGAGTTCAAGGCGATCCCGCGCCATGCGGAGGTGGATGCCGACACCGTGAATGCCGTGCTGGAAGAGGCCGGCAAGTTCGCCGCGGGCGTGGCGTTCCCGCTCAACATGAGCGGCGACGAGGAGGGCTGCACGCTGGACAAGGCCACGCACGAAGTGACCACGCCCAAGGGCTTCAAGGATGCCTACGCGCAGTATGTGGAAGGCGGCTGGGCGGCGCTGTCGTGCGATCCGGAGTATGGCGGCCAGGGCCTGCCGTTCGTCGTGAACCAGTGCCTCTATGAAATGCTCAACAGCGCCAACCAGGCCTGGACCATGTATCCGGGGCTGTCGCACGGCGCCTACGAGGCGTTGCATGCGCACGGGACCGAAGAGCAGAAGAAGCTCTACCTGCCCAAGCTCACCAGCGGCGAATGGACCGGCACCATGTGCCTGACCGAGCCCCACTGCGGCACCGACCTGGGCCTGCTGCGCACCAGGGCCGAGCCCGTGGCCGGCGCGCCCGAGGGTACGTACAAGATCACGGGCAACAAGATCTTCATCAGCGCGGGCGAACATGATTTCACCGAGAACATCGTGCACCTGGTGCTCGCCCGCCTGCCGGATGCGCCGAAGGGCAGCAAGGGCATCAGCCTGTTCGTGGTGCCCAAGTACAAGGTGAACGCCGACGGCTCGATCGGCGAGCGCAACCCGATCTATTGCACGGGCCTGGAGCACAAGATGGGCATCCATGGCAACGCCACCGCCCAGATCTCCATCGACGGCGCCATCGGCACGCTGGTGGGCCAGCCGCACAAGGGCCTGCAGGCCATGTTCGTGATGATGAACGCCGCCCGCCTGGGCGTGGGCAACCAGTCGCTGGGCCTGACCGAAGTGGCTTTCCAGAACGCGCTGGCCTATGCCAAGGACCGCATCCAGATGCGCAGCCTGTCGGGCACGAAGGCCAAGGACAAGGAGGCCGATCCGATCATCGTGCACCCCGACGTGCGCAAGATGCTGCTCACGGCCAAGGCCTACGCCGAAGGCGCCCGCGCGCTGCAGATCTACTGCACGCTGCTGCTGGACAAGGCGCACAGCCATCCCGACGAGAAGGTGCGCAAGGACAGTGATGAACTCGTGGCGCTGCTCACGCCCATCGTGAAGGCCTTCATCACCGACAACGGGCATATTTCCACCAATGCCTGCATGCAGGTCTTCGGTGGCCACGGCTTCATCAAGGAATGGGGCATGGAGCAGTTCGTGCGGGACAACCGCATCAACATGATCTACGAAGGCACGAACACCGTGCAGTCGCTGGACCTGCTGGGCCGCAAGATCCTCGGCAACAACGGCGCCACGCTCAAGAAGTTCGGCAAGCTCGTGGGCAAGCTGGTCGAGGAAGAGGGCGTGAACGAGAAGATGGCCGAGTTCATCAACCCCATCGCCTACCTGGGCGACCAGATGACGAAGTTCACCACCGAGATCGGCTTCAAGGGTTTCCAGAACCCCGACGAGGTGGGCGCCGCGGCCGTGGACTACCTGCGTGTGGCGGGTCACCTGGTGTTCGGCTACATGTTCGCCCGCATGGCCCAGGTGGCCCTGCGGGAGATCGCTGCCGGCAATACCGACCCGTTCTACCAGGCCAAGCTGCAGACGGCGCGCTTCTACTTCGCCAAGCTGTTCCCCGAGACGGCGACCCTGATGCGTACCGCGCGCACCGGTGCCAAGCCGCTGATGGACACGGACGCCGCCCTGGCGTGACCCCGTCGCCCCGGCCTTCATTTCAATCAGACCACAGGGATGCCGCTATGAGAACCGCTTTGTTGGCTATTGCCTTGGCAGCCGCCGCGCTGCCCTCCTGGGCCCAGATGTCCCCGGTGGGGACATGGCGCAGCATCGATGACAAGACTGGCGAGGCGAAGGCCGAGATCCGCATCACCGAGGCGGATGGCGCGCTGTCGGGCCGCATCGAAAAGTCGCTCAAGAAAGACACCCAGCCCGGCGCCACGTGCCAGGAATGCACCGATGACCGCAAGGGCCAGCCCATCGCCGGGCTGGAGATCATCCGCGGCGGCAAGAAGGCCGAAGGCAAGGACCTGTGGGAAGGGGGCAAGATCCTCGACCCCGAGAATGGCAAGGAATACCGTGCCAGCTTCACGCCCATCGACGGCGGCGCCAGGCTGGAAGTGCGCGGCTACCTGGGGCCCTTCTGGCGCACGCAGGTCTGGCAGCGCGTGCAGTAACCCATTCACGAGAAACCACCATGTCCCGATTCCAAGTGAAGAAAGTCGCCGTGCTCGGCGCGGGCGTGATGGGCGCGCAGATCGCCGCCCACCTCGCCAACGTGAAGGTGCCCGTGGTGCTGTTCGACCTGCCTGCCAAGGAAGGCCCGAAGAACGGCATCGTCACCAAGGCCGTCGAGGGCCTGAAAAAGCTCAAGCCCTCGCCGCTGGGCGTGGCGGACGATGCCGCGCTGATCGGCCAGGCCAACTACGAAGAACACCTGGAGCAGCTGCGCGGCTGCGACCTCATCATCGAGGCGATCGCCGAGCGCATGGACTGGAAGCTCGACCTCTACAGGAAGATCGCGCCCTTCGTCGCGCCGAACGCCATCGTGGCGTCCAATACCTCGGGCCTGTCGATCACGAAGCTCTCCGAGGCGCTGCCCGATGCGATCAAGCCGCGCTTCTGCGGCATCCACTTCTTCAACCCGCCGCGCTACATGACGCTGGTGGAGTTGATCGACACGCCCACCACCAAGGCGGAAGTGCTGGACCAGCTCGAAGCCTTCGTCACGAGCGGCCTGGGCAAGGGCGTGGTGCGCGCGCACGACACGCCCAACTTCATCGCCAACCGCGTCGGCATCGCCGGCATGCTGGCGACGATGAAGGAGGTGGAGAATTTCGGCCTCACCTACGACGTGGTGGACGACCTCACGGGCAAGAAGCTGGGGCGCGCTTCCAGCGGCACCTTCCGCACGGCCGACGTGGTGGGGCTCGATACGATGGCGCACGTCATCAAGACGCTGCAGGACAACCTGTCCGAAGAGACCGACCCGTTCTACGGCAGCTTCGGCACGCCCGAGGTGCTGAACAAACTCATCGAGATGAAGCACCTGGGCCAGAAGTCCAAGGCCGGCTTCTACAAGAAGGTGGGCCGGGATATCCTGCGTTTCGACCTGTCCGAAGGCGACTACGTGCCCGGCGGCCAGAAGGCCGACGAGGTCTATGGCCGCATGCTGAAGAAGCCCGCCGCGGAGCGCCTGAAGCTGCTGCGCAATGCCGAGGGTGCGCAGGGCCGTTTCCTGTGGGCGATCCTGCGCAACAGCTTCCACTACGCCGCCGTGCATCTGGCAACGATTGCCGACAACGCGCGTGACGTGGACCAGGCGATGCGCTGGGGCTTCGGCATGAAGCAGGGCCCGTTCGAGCTGTGGCAGGAGGCCGGCTGGCTCGAGGTGGCGAAGATGATCCAGGAGGACATCGACGCGGGCACGGCGCTCAGCAAGGCGCCGCTGCCCGAGTGGGTGTTCAAGGGGCCGGTGGCCGAGGCCGGCGGCGTGCACACCGCCGAAGGATCGTGGAGCGCGTCGAAGTCGAAGTTCGTTCCGCGCCGCCAGCTGCCTGTCTATGAGCGCCAGCACTTCCCCGAGCGCCTGCTGGGCGAGAGCAATCTGCCCGACTGGCGCACGGCCGGCACGACGGTGTCCGAATCCGACGCGCTGCGCACCTGGACGCTCGATAAGGATCGAGGCTCCTCCGGTGGCCGGATTCTCATCGCCAGCATCAAGAGCAAGATGCATGCGATCAGCCCCGACGTGATGGAAGGGCTGATGGAGGCCATCGACACCGCCGAGCGCGACTACGACGGCCTGGTGATCTGGTCCGGCGACGCGCCCTTCAGCGTGGGCGCCGACCTGCAGGCCACCATGCCGGCCTTCGTCGTGGCCGGCGTCTCGGCGATCGAAGGCGTCGAGCAGGAGCTGCAGAACCTGATGCTGCGCCTGCGCTATGCCCAGGTGCCGGTGGTGTCTGCCATCCACGGCATGGCGCTGGGCGGCGGCTGCGAGCTGGCCGTCTATTCGTCGCGCCGCGTGGCCCACATGGAAAGCTATATCGGCCTGGTCGAGGTGGGCGTGGGCCTGGTGCCGGGCGCTGGCGGGCTGACCTACATCGCCCGCCGCGCGGCGGAGAATGCCGCGGCCTCCACGGGCAAGGACCTGCTGCCCTTCCTCACGGAGGGTTTCACCGCCGCCGCGATGGCCAAGGTGGGAACCAGCGCGCTGGAATCGCGCAAGCTCGGCTACCTGCTGGAGAGCGACATCGTCGTGCCGCACAAGGACGAGGTGCTGTTCGTGGCGCTGAACGAGGCGAAGGCCATGGCCGCCAGCGGCTGGCGCGCGCCGAACAAGCGCCTCTTCCCGGTCGCCGGGCGCAGCGGCATCGCCACCATCCGCGGCTCGCTGGTGAACATGCGCGACGGTGGCTTCATCAGCGACCACGACCAGCACATCGCCACGCTGATCGCCGAAATTGTCTGCGGCGGCGATGTGGATGCCGGCACGCTGGTGAGCGAGGAGTACCTGATGGCGCTGGAGCGCAAGGCGTTCTGCGCGCTCATCCAGCATCCCAAGACGCAGGAGCGCATCCTGGGCATGCTGAACACCGGCAAGCCGGTACGCAATTGACCTCCCGCATGACCGCCGTCCCCGCCGCCTCTTTCGCGCCGAACCGCCTGCAACTGCAGCTGGAACAGGTGGACGAGTTCCCGGAGTTCCTGCGCCCCTGGGTGCGCAACCTGGTGCTGCGGCGCGCCGTGCCGTTCACGAAGACGGCGCGCGTGGAGTTCGTCGAGATGTCGCCGCACCGCGTGGAAGTGCGCCTGCCCAACGTGCAGCGCGTGCAGAACCACATCGGCGGCATCCATGCCTCGGCCATGAACCTGCTGGCCGAGACGGCCACCGGCATGGCCGTCGGGCTGAACGTGCGGGACGACTGCGTGCCGCTCGCCAAGGACATGAAGATGGCCTTCCGCCAGCGTGCCAAGGGCGCGCTGCGCGCGGTGGCGGTGCTCACCGACGCGCAGCGCCAGGCGATGCGGGACGCCGACAAGGGCGAGCTGCAGGTGCCGGTCACGGTGACGGACGAGTCCGGGGCCGAGCCGGTGCAATGCGAATTCACGTGGGCCTGGGTTCCCTCCAGCCGCCCCGCCAGGTAAACGATTGACTGACCGATCGACGGATCGATTGAAGGAGCCTTCTCCATGGCAAAACAAATGCAGGACGCCTACATCGTCGCCGCCACGCGCACGCCCATCGGCAAGTCGCACCGCGGCTACTTCCGCAACACCCGGCCCGACGACCTGCTGGCCACGACCCTGAAGGCCGCGCTGGCCCAGGTGCCGGGGCTGGACCCGGCCGCCATCGAGGACATCATCTGCGGTTGCGCGATTCCCGAGGGCGCACAGGGCCTGAACGTGGCGCGCATCGGCGCCGTGCTGGCGGGGCTGCCCACCAGCGTGGGCGGCATCACCGTCAACCGCTTCTGCGCCTCGGGCCTCTCGGCCGTGCAGATGGCCGCCGACCGCATCCGCGTGGGCGAGGCCGAGGTGATGATCGCCGCGGGTGTCGAGAGCATGAGCATGGTGCCGATGATGGGCAATACGCCGTCGCTCTCGCCCAGCATCTTCGCGAAGGACGGCGACGTGGGCATCGCCTACGGCATGGGCCTGACGGCCGAGAAGGTCGCCCAGCAGTGGAAGGTGTCGCGCGAGGACCAGGATGCCTTCGCGCTGCAGTCGCACCAGCGGGCGCTGGCCGCGCAGAAGGCGGGCGAATTCACGGACGAGATCACGCCGATCGAAGTGACCGACCGCACCGCGGACCTGGAGTCGGGCGAGAGCGTCGC
The DNA here is from genome assembly GCF_900100305.1 of Paracidovorax citrulli. Taxonomy (GTDB): domain Bacteria; phylum Pseudomonadota; class Gammaproteobacteria; order Burkholderiales; family Burkholderiaceae_C; genus Paracidovorax; species Paracidovorax citrulli. The sequence goes on from NZ_FNEY01000001.1 coordinate 203,527, forward strand.
GAAGACCCGTACGGTGACGCTGGACGAGGGCGCGCGGCCCGACACCAGTCTGGAGGGGCTCGCCAAGCTCAAGACGGTGTTCGCCGCGCGCGGCTCGGTCACGGCCGGCAACAGTTCACAGACCAGTGACGGCGCCGGTGCGCTGATCCTCGCGAGCGAATCGGCCGTGAAGCGCTTCGGCCTGACCCCGCTGGCGCGTTTCGTCAGCTTCGCCAGCAAGGGCGTGCCGCCGAGCATCATGGGCATCGGCCCGATCGAGGCCATCCCGGCCGCGCTGCGCTATGCCGGCCTGAATCAGCAGGACATCGACTGGTTCGAGCTGAACGAGGCCTTCGCCGCGCAGTCGCTCGCCGTGCTGCGCCAGCTGGGCCTGGACCCGGCCAAGGTGAATCCGATGGGCGGCGCCATCGCGCTGGGCCATCCGCTGGGCGCCACGGGCGCCATCCGCTCGGCCACGGTCGTGCATGCGCTGCGCAGAAAGAACCTGAAATACGGCATGGTCACGATGTGCGTGGGCATGGGGCAGGGCGCTGCGGGCATCTTCGAAAGGGTGTGAGTACATCCCCCTGAGCGGCTTCGCCGCTTCCCCCTTCTCTCGCGCTGGCGCGCGGGAAGGGGGACGACGCCGGTGGCCTGGCGAAGCCAGATCCACGGCGTCTGCTGGCCAATACCGTGGGCGCTCTGCCTTTGTCCAGTCACCGGTACGACGGCCAACCGTTTGCAACCACGGCACACTCGCTCACCATGACCGATTCTCTGCACCCACTGGACGACGCGCTGGCGCTCACGGAAGCCGGGCCCGGCCGCTACACGGCGCGCACGTCGCCCGCCTACTGGAACATGGTCGGGCCGTTCGGCGGCATCACGGCCGCGGTGCTGCTGCAGGCCGTGATGCAGCATCCGCAGCGCCTGGGCGATCCGCTGTCGCTCACCGTGAACTATGCCGGCGCCATCGCCGAGGGTGAGTTCACGGTGCAGGCCGTGCCCGTGCGCACGAACCGTTCCACGCAGCACTGGACGCTGTCGGTGCTGCAGCCCGGGGCCGACGGCGAGCCGGTGGTGACCACCACGGCCACGGCCGTCACCGCGGTGCGCCGCGAGACCTGGAGCCTGCCCGACACCCCGATGCCCGAGGTGGCGGGCCCCGACGGCCTGGAGCGCGTGCTGCGCGGCATGCCCGTGAAGTGGCTCGACCGCTACGACCTGCGGCCGGTGGCCGGCGCGCTGCCCTCGCGCTGGGACGGCGGCGGCGACAGCAGCCTGAGCCAGCTGTGGATGCGCGACGAGCCCGCGCGGCCGCTCGACTTCTGCGCACTCGCCGCGCTGGCCGATGTATTCTTTCCCCGCGTGTGGCTGCGCCGCGCGCGCCAGGTGCCGGCCGGCACGGTATCGCTCACCGTGTACTTCCATGCCAGCCGCGAGCAGCTGGCGGACACGGGAGCCGGCTACCTGCTGGGCCAGGCCCGTGCGCAGGAATTCCGCAACGGGTTCTTCGACCAGACAGTGCAGCTCTGGAACCAGGGCGGCACCATGCTCGCGAGCAGCCACCAGATCGTCTACTACAAAGAATGAATGAATAAAGAAAGCGCAGGAGCATCGCCCATGACCGCATCCCAGGACATCCTCACGCACGTCGAATCCGGCGTGACCACCATCACGTTCAACCGGGTGGACAAGAAGAACTCCATCACGCGCGCCATGTATGCCGCGCTGGCGGACGCCTTCGAGGCCGCGGCGCAGGATGTCGCCGTGCGCGTGGTGGTGCTCCAGGGCGATGTGGCCATCTTCAGCGCCGGCAACGACATCGGGGATTTCCTCGACAATCCGCCTTCCACGCAGGAGTCGCCGGTGTTCCGGTTCCTGCGGGCGATCGCCACGTTCCCGAAACCGGTGGTGGCGGCCGTGTGCGGCCCGGCGGTGGGGATCGGCACGACCATGCTGCTGCACTGCGATCTCGTCTATGCGGGCGACAATGCGGCGTTCTCGATGCCGTTCGTGAACCTGGGCCTGTGCCCCGAAGCCGGCTCCAGCCTGCTGGTGCCACGCATGATGGGCTACCACCGCGCCGCCGAGGCCCTGCTGCTGGGCGAGCCGTTCATGGCCGAAGCCGCGCTCGAAGTGGGCCTCGTGAACCGCGTCGTGCCCCCGACGGAATGCAACATGGTGGCCCAGACGCAGGCGCGCAAGCTCGCGGCCAAGCCATTGTCGTCCCTCATCGAGACCAAGCGCCTCATGAAGAAAGACCAGACCGCGCCCCTGCTCGAGCGCATCGCCGAGGAAGGCGCCGTCTTCGGGCGGATGCTCCAGGAGCCGGCCGCCCGCGAAGCCTTCACGGCGTTCATGCAGAAGCGCCGGCCCGACTTCAGCGCCAGCTGAACGCGTTTCGCCCATCCCGGCGGGCGGCGTATCTCCGGGGTAACGATACGTGCCGAAAACGGCTGGTCGGCGCTACATTCGGCGACATAGCCATCAACGGATGCTGCCGGCATGATTCGCACGCCCCGTACCTCTTCTGCTGACGCCTCGACCGTTCATCGCCGGACGTGGCTCCGGTGGGGGCTGCTGGCCGGAGCCGCAGTGGCCGCGCCATGGCGACCGGCTCGGTCCCAGGCCCCGGCCGGGCCGTTGGAAGGGGGGGCGTTGCGCCTGGTGGTGCCGTACCCGCCGGGCGGCTCTTCCGATCGCGCGGCCCGATTGCTGGCCGAGGCCCTGGCGCCTCGCCTGGGCGTGCTGGTGACCGTGGACAACCGGGTCGGTGCAGGCGGCCGGCTCGCGTTGCAGCAGCTGCACCGCGAAAACACCGGCCAGAACGTGGTCGTGCTGGCCAACCCGGCCACCATGCTGGTCGCCCCCCTGGTCTTCAAGGACAACGGCTACGATCCCGACAAGGATTACGTGGTGCTCTCCCAGATCACGCGCTATGCGTTCGGTGTGGCAGTGGGCGCGGGCGCGCAGGTGCGCGATTTCTCCCATTTGCATGCCTGGATGCTGGCCCACCGGGACAAGCTCTCCGCCGGCATCCCGGCCACCGGCAGCCTGCCCCATTTCTTCGCGCTCATGCTGGCCGAGCAGCTCGGCCTGACGCTGCCCGTCGTGGGCTACCGGGGCTCCGGCCCGCTGCTCGAAGACCTCATGGCCGGGCACGTGCCGATGGCCATCGATACGCTGGACGCACTGGAGCCGCTGCACAAGGCAGGCAAACTGCGCGTTCTGGCGATGTCCGACGACCAGCGCGTGCCTGCGCTGTCCACCGTGCCCACCTTCAAGGAGGCGGGCCTCGCGCTGTCGGCGCAGGGCTGGAACGCCCTCTACGCGCCCGCGTGGCTGCCGGCGCCGCGTGCGCGGCGCATAGCCGATGCCGTCTTCCAAGCCATGGGAGACAAGGCCTTGCAGGCGCGGTTCACTGCTGCGGACATGGTGCCCGTGGCCTTGTCCCGCGAGCAGACGGTGCAGATGCTGGCGGCCTACAGGGCGCAGTGGGTACCAGTGGTCCGCCGGTCGGGCTTCCAGCCCTGAACCGAGGAACGCCGGGATGTCAGCCTTTTTTGGCCGACATGCGGGGGCGTCGGCAGCCTACGCACCGGCGCGGCGCTGTATGACGCTGCAAGCCCTGCAAGTGCATGCAACGATCGAAGGGTTTGGTTACCGTTCTTGCGTAACGCGTGGATTTTTGCCGGGGGCGGCCTCCTAGCATCGGACAGACTTTTTCCAAGGAGATCTGATGGCCGTGCAAAACCCCTTCTTCGGCAAGCGTGAACCCGAGTCCTTCCAGCCCCGCCAGCCCACCTCGATGCTCGGCGGTTCCGGCAGCGCGGTGAACGGCGCCGCGTCCACCGCCCCCACCGCACAGCCTGCGGTCCAGAAGCCCGCGGCCAGCGCCGCGTCGGAAGGGGCGGGCAGCAAGCTCACCGTCGGCCCGAACATCAAGCTCAAGGGCGTGGAGATCACCGACTGCGACACGCTCGTCGTCGAAGGAACGGTGGAGGCCACCATGGACTCTCGCGTGATCCAGATCGCGGAACAGGGCGCCTTTCGGGGCTCGGCCGAGATCGACATCGCCGAAATCCACGGGGAGTTCGACGGCACGCTCACCGTCCGGCAGAAGCTCGTCATCTACAGCACCGGCAAGGTCAACGGCAAGATCCGCTACGGCAAGGTGGTGATCGAGGAGGGTGGACAGCTGGCCGGCGAGATCGAGGCCGGAACGGTCGGTTCGGTGCGTTCCCAGAACCATTCCGCTGCGAATGTCTCCCGCGGCGAGGCGCAGCCGCTGGCTGCCTGATTCCCGGTACACGGCAGCCTCCGCAGGGGGCGCCTTGCTCTCGCCTGGGGCGCCGCCGCGGGGCACGGCCCGCGGAAATGGTGCCTGTCTGGATCAGGCGGCATCGGCGGCCACGCTGGCACCCCCGGGGGCGTTCCCCGCCGGGCGCGGAACCGGCCGCGGCTTGCCCGAGGCGTCGATCGCGACGTAGGTGAGCCGCGCTTCCGTCACCTTCACGTAGCGGCCCTGGGCCGCGAATCGCTCCGCATACACCTCCACCTCCACGGTCACCGATGTGCGGCCGATGCGCGTGATGGTGGAAAAGAACGAGAGGATGTCTCCCACCCGCACGGGCTGCTTGAAGACGAACTCGTTGACCGCCACGGTCGCCATGCGGCCCTGCACGTGGCGCGCGGGCAGCACGGAGCCCGCCAGGTCCACCTGCGCCATCACCCAGCCGCCGAAAATGTCGCCGTTGGCATTGCAATCCGCGGGCATGGGGATCACTTTCAGCACCAGTTCCTTGTCGGTGGGCAGGGCGCTTTGCGTGGGCAGCGTGGAGGTCATAGGCACAATCTCTCGGTAAGAACAAACAACGACCGGGATTGTCCCCCATGCGCCCCCACGGCGACCCAACCACTGCCTCTCCCTCCGCTGCGGCGGCCATGCCCGTTGCCGCCCGCAGCGACCGCGCCACGATCGCCCGCCTGATTCCCTATCTGCTGCACTACCGTTGGCGGGTCCTGGCGGCGCTCGTGTTCGTCATTGGCGCCAAGCTCGCGAACGTCGGCGTGCCGCTGCTGCTCAAGCGCATCGTGGACGCCATGGCCCCGGCGCCGGGTTCCGCCGCCGCGCTCGTGGTGGTTCCCGCCGGGCTGCTGGCGGCCTACGGGCTGCTGCGGCTGAGCACATCGGTCTTCACCGAGTTGCGCGAACTCGTCTTTGCCAAGGCCACGCAGGGTGCCGCGCGCCGTATCGCGCTGCAGACCTTCGAGCATCTGCATGCGCTCAGCCTGCGCTTCCACCTGGAGCGCCAGACCGGGGGGATGACGCGCGACATCGAGCGCGGGGTGCGCGGCATCGAATCGCTGATCTCCTTCACGCTCTTCAATATCGGGGCCACGCTCATCGAAGTGTTCCTGGTCCTGGCGGTACTCGGGGGGAAATTCGATCCCGCCTTTGCCTGGATCACGCTGGCCGCGCTGGCCTGCTACATCCTGTTCACCGTGATGCTCACCGAGTGGCGCACGCGTTTTCGCCGCGAAGCCAACGCCTTCGACTCCGCGGCCCACACCAAGGCCGTGGATTCGCTGCTGAACTACGAAACCGTCAAGTACTTCAACAACGAGCCTTTCGAGGTGCGCCGGTACGACGAAAGCCTGGAGCAGTTGCGGCGTGCGAGGCTCAAGAGCCAGACGTCGCTGTCGCTGCTCAACGCGGGCCAGCAGCTCATCATCGCCACGGCCCTGGTCGCCATGCTGTGGCGCGCGGCGCAGGGCGTGGCCGACGGCCGCATGACACTGGGGGACCTGGTGATGGTGAACGCCTTCATGATCCAGCTCTACATTCCCCTCAACTTCCTGGGCGTGATCTACCGCGAGATCAAGCAGAGCCTGACCGATCTGGACAAGATGTTCACGCTCATGGACCGCGATCAGGAAGTGCGGGACGCGCCGCAGGCACCGCCGCTGTCGCTGGGCGCGTCCGCGCCGTCGGTGCGTTTCGAGGGCGTGCATTTCGCCTATGAGCCGGCGCGCACCATCCTGCACGGCGTCGATTTCGAGATTCCTCCCGGCCGCACGGTGGCGGTGGTCGGACCCTCGGGCTCGGGCAAGTCCACGCTCGCGCGGCTGCTGTTCCGCTTCTACGACGTGCAGGCCGGGAGCATCACCATCGACGGACAGGACATCCGCCAGGTCACCCAGGACAGCCTGCGCCGCGCCGTGGGGGCCGTGCCGCAGGACACGGTGCTGTTCAACGAAACCATCGCCTACAACATCGCCTATGGCAGGCCGGGTGCCTCGCAGGCGGAGATCGAGGCCGCGGCGCGCGCCGCGCGCATCCACGATTTCATCGCAGGGCTGCCGGCGGGATATGCCACGCAGGTGGGCGAGCGGGGCCTGAAGCTGTCGGGCGGGGAAAAGCAGCGCGTGGCCATCGCCCGCACGCTGCTCAAGAACCCGCCCATCCTCGTGTTCGACGAGGCCACCTCCGCGCTCGATACGGCCAACGAGCGGGCGATACAGGCCGAACTGCGCAGCGCCGCCCAGGGCAAGACGGTTCTGCTCGTCGCCCACCGCCTCTCGACCGTGGTGGATGCGCACGAGATCCTGGTCATGGATGCGGGCCGGCTCGTCGAGCGCGGCACGCACGCGCGGTTGCTGGCGCTCGGGGGGCGCTATGCGGACATGTGGCGCCAGCAGTCGCGAGAAGAGTGACCCCTGCCGGGAAGCGCCGTGGCGCCCGGGAGTGCGCTACTTCTTCGCCACCGCCTTTTCCGCCGCGTTCACGAGGTCCGCGCCGATCTGTCCCTTCCACTTGTCGAAGACCGGGCGGGTGGCCTGCACGAAGGCCTGCCGCTCGTCGGGGGTGAGCTGCGTCACGGTGACGCCGTGGCTGGCGATCTCCTTGAGCAGGGGCTTGTCCGTCTCGATCAGGCCCTTGCGCGCGATGGCGATTTCTTCCTTGCCGGCCTCGATGGCAGCCTGGCGAACGATCTCGCGGTCCGCGGGCGTCCACGAATTCCAGATGTCCTTGTTCACCACGAAGATGAGCGGATCGTTCATGTAACCCCACAGGGTCACATGTTTCTGGGCCACGGTGTAGAGCTTGGCGGCCAGGTAGATGGACAAGGGGTTTTCCTGGCCGTCCACGGCGCCGCTGGCCATGGCGGGTTGCGCGTCGGCCCAGCTCATCTGGGTGGGGTTGGCTCCCAGCGCCGTGAAGGTGTCGAGGAACAGCGGCGAGCCGACCACGCGGACCTTCAACCCCTTGAGGTCGGCGGGAGTCTTGATGGGCCGCTTGGAGTTGGAGATCTCGCGGTAGCCGTTCTCGCCCCAGGCGAGCGGCACCACGCCGGCTTTTTCGAGGGTCTGGAAGATGCTCTTGCCGACTTCGCCCTGCGTGACCGCGTCCACCGAGGCGTAGTCGGGGAAGAGGAAGGGCAGGGAGAAGAGGTTGAGCGCCTTGACCTGCGGCGACCAGTTGATGGTGGAGCCCACGGCCATGTCGATCACGCCCTGTCGCAGCGCGCTGAACTCGCGGGTCTGGTCACCCTGGATGAGCGAGACGCCCGGATAGAGCTTGATGTTGATGCGACCCTGCGTGCGCTCGCGCACCTTGTTCGCCCAGAGTTCGCCACCCTTGCCCCAGGGGAAGGCGGTGCCCACCACCAGCGACATGCGGTATTCGCTCTTGTAGTTCTGCGCGGCGGCCGGTGCGGCACTGAACGCGAGTGCGGCCGCGGCGGCCACGGCGGTGGCAAGGAAGGTGCGCAGTTGCATGAGTCGTCTCCTGTGGATCGTCGGTTTCGGAAGGGAAAAAGCGCGCGGCTTCAATAGCCCAGGCGCGCCGGCAGCCAGAGGGCCAGTTGCGGAAAGGCGATGACGGCCACCATCACGAGGAACATGGCCAGCAGCATGGGGCCCACCCAGCGCACGGTGGACTCCATGCGCACGCCCGCGATGCGGCAGGACACCATGAGGTTCACGGCCAGCGGCGGCGTGAACTGGCCGAGCGCCACCTTGAGGGTGAGGATCACCCCGAACCACACGGGGTTCCACTGGTAGTGCTGCATGATGGGCAGAAGCAGCGGCACGAAGATCAGGAAGATCGAGATGCCGTCCAGGAACATGCCCACGGTGATCAGCAGCAGGATCAGCAGCGCGAGTACGCCGTATTCGCCCAGGCCCGAATGCACGATGGCGTTGGCGATGGGGTCGATCACCCCGAGCGTGGACAGCGAGAACGCGAAGATGCCCGCCAGCGAAACCACCAGCAGGATCACCGCCGAGAGTTCGCCGGCCTCGCGCAGGATCGGGAACAGGTCGCGCAGGCCGATGGTGCGGTGGATGCACATGCCCACGAAAAGGCCGTAGAACACCGCGACCACAGCCGCCTCGGTGGGCGTGAACCAGCCCGCGCGCATGCCACCGAGGATGACCACCGGCGCGGCCAGGCCCCAGGAGGCTTCGCGCAGGCTCTTCCAGAAAGGGGGGCGGGGCATGGTGGCCTCCAGTGCGCCCATGCGGTGGCGGCGCGCCAGCCACACCGCGGGCACGACGAGTGCGATCCCCGCGAGCACGCCCGGCACCATGCCGGCGGCGAACAGGGCGGGCACCGAGGCGCCGGGCACCAGCACCGAGTAGATGATGAAGGCGACCGACGGCGGGATCAGGATGTCGGTGGCCGCCGCCGCGCCGACGACGCTGGCCGAGAACGAGCCCGGGTAGCCCGCGCGCGACATGGCGGCGATCATCACGCCGCCCACGGCCGCCGCGTTGGCCGGCCCGGAGCCGGAGATGCCACCCAGGAACATCGCCACCGCGATGGCCACGAGTGGCAGCATGCCGGGGCCGCGGCCGACGATGGCCACCGCGAAGTTCACGAGGCGGAGCGCCACGCCGGAGCGGTCGAAGATCGAGCCGACCAGCACGAACATGGGAATGGCGAGCAGGGGGTATTTGCCGAGCCCGGCATAGAAGTTCTGCGGCACCGCCAGCAGGCCGAACCAGGGCGAGTCGGCGTTGGCGATGGCGATGGCGGCGCTGCCGGCCAGTCCGAGCGCGGCGCCGATCGGCACGCCGGCGGCCATCATGCCCAGGAAGGCCGCGAAGAGCAGCGCCGCGATCATGGCCGCCCCCCCCCTGTGGCGGCCGCTGCGCCCTGCCTGCGGAAGAGGCCGATGGCGCGCAGCGTGATCAGGGCCGACAGCAGCGGCAGCCAGATGGAGTACCACCACTGCGGCACCCCGATGCCCGGCGACGTCTCGCCGAAGCGCCAGTCGTCCCAGGTCACCCGGGCGCTGAGCACGGCGATACCGGCGAACAGGATGGCGACCGAGAGGGCCCCGAAACGCGCGAGGCGCCGCCGGCGCGCCGCGGAGCCGCCTTCGGCGAAATACTCGATGCGGATGTGCACGTCCCGCGCCACCGCGGCCGAGCCCGCCACCAGCGCCAGCACGATCATCAGAAAGACGGAGAGCTCCTCGGTCCAGGCGAAGGAGGAGTTGGTGAAGTAACGGACGAGCACGTTGGCGAACGTGATGAGCGCCAGCAGGGCCATGATGGCCACTGTCAGCCAGTCCTCGAGGCGCAGGGAGCGTTCGGTGGCGGTATCCGAAGAAGGTTGCCCGCCCAGAGGGGGGCTGGGAGGTGTGGCGGAAGCGTCGGCCTCTGCGCCGGAAGGCAGGGGTGCAGGCATGGGAGATGGCAGGAGCGAGGGCAATGGAACCAGGCGCGCGGCATGGCGCGCGCCCCGGTCCGGACGGTCAGCGCGCAGTGTAGGCGCAACGCGGCGCGGCGCGATCGGCATGCTTGCGAATGCAGTACATGATTTCCCGAAGTGCGCTCGACCTTGCGGATGCCGCGGAGCCGATAATGGCGCCCCATGGAAACCAAGTGGCTCGAGGACTTTGTCAGCCTCGCGGAGACGCGCAGCTTCAGCCGGTCGGCGCAACTGCGGCATGTAACCCAGCCCGCGTTCTCGCGGCGCATCCAGGCGCTGGAAGCCTGGGCCGGAACCGATCTGGTGGATCGCAGTTCCTATCCCACCCGGCTCACGCCGGCGGGCAGGACCCTCTACGAGGAGGCGCTGGACATGCTGCAGTCGCTGCAGAACACGCGGGCGATGCTGAGGGCGCACACCAGCGCCGACAAGGACATGGTCGAGTTCGCGGTTCCGCACACGCTGGCCTTCACGTTCTTTCCTGCCTGGCTTTCCGGGCTGCGCGAGCGCTTCGGACCGGTGAAGAGCCGGCTGATCGCCCTCAACGTGCACGACGCCGTGCTGCGCCTGGTGGAAGGGGGCTGCGACCTGCTGATCGCCTACCACCACCCCTCGCAGCCCTTGCAGCTGGATTCCGACCGGTACGAGATGCTCACGCTCGGTCAGGAAGTCCTGTCGCCCTATGCGCGGGCGGACGCCGATGGCCGGCCGCTCTACGCGCTGCCAGGCGAGCCGGGCCATCCGCTGCCCTATCTGGGCTATGCGCCGGGGGCTTACCTGGGCCGGGTGACGGAACTCATCCTCAAGCAGTCCGGCATTCCCATCCACCTGGACCGCGTGTACGAGACCGACATGGCCGAGGGCCTCAAGGCCATGGCGCTGGAAGGACATGGGGTTGCCTTCCTGCCGCACAGCGCGGTGAAGAAGGAGCTGCGCTCGCGCCGGCTGGCCAGTGCGGTGCTCGGAGGCGTGCCGGACATGCAGATGGCCATGGAGGTGCGGGCCTACCGGCAGAGGCCTTCGGGCAAGGAGCGCGCCAAGGGCACGGCGGAGGCCCTCTGGACCTACCTGCAGGCACACGGTACCGACAAACCGCTGTAGCATGCGCTGACTTGGTTATGTCTCGATTGCATGATGTAATCCTGCAATCGGCATTGGAAAGAGGTGGGGGACAGGACTTACAGTTCCGACCGGCTCCAGGTGGCAGTTACGGAACTGCCGCAAAAGAGATGCCCGTCTGGCGCGGTTTTTGCGTCGGTCCGTACTCCATTCCGAGACAAACCATGAATCCTGTACGCCCGTGGCGCGCCCTTCTGGGGGCCGCCTCACTCTGCTGTGCCTTGGCTTCCCATGCGGGGGTGCTGGAGCGCATCGCTTCGGGCGGCAAGCTGGTCGTGGCATACCGGGATGCGGCTTCTCCCTTCGCCTTCAAGGATGCAGCAGGGCGTCCCGCCGGCTATGCCGTCGAACTCTGCCAGCGCGTGGCGGAAGCGGTGCGCCGAAAGACCGGTCGCAAGGGCATGGAGATCACGTACGTGCCGGTGGACCTCGGCAACCGGATGGAGGCCATCACCCAGGGTGGAGCCGATTTGGAGTGCGGCTCCACCACGAATAATGCGGAGCGCCGCCAAAACGTCGCGTTCACCATTCCGCACTTCATCACCGGCACCCGACTGCTCGTCAAGGCGTCGAGCCCGATCGAACGCATCGAGGACATGGGTGGGCACAAGCTGGTTTCCACCCGCGGCACGACCGCGCTGCGGGCCGTGCAGCAGCTCAACCGCGAGCATGCCCTGCAGATCAACGTGATCGAGGCGCCGGACGACCAGCGGGCCGTGGAGATGGTGGAAAAGGGCGAGGCCGACGCTTTCGCGATGGACGACGTCCTGCTCTACGCATTCGCCGCGGGCCGCCCGGACCCGAAGGCGCTGAAGGTGGTCGGCAAGTTCGTCACGGCCGAAGCGCTGGCGATCATGCTGCCCAAGGACGATCCGGAGTTCAAGAAGGTGGTGGACGACGAGATGCGCCGGCTCATCAGCAGCCGCGAGATCCATCCCATCTACGACAGGTGGTTCCTCCAGCCTGCTCCCCCCACGAACCGGGCACTGAACTTGCCTGTCAGCTATCTGCTGCGTGAGTTCTGGAAATACCCGTCGGACCAGGTTCCGTTCTGACGCGGGCCGCCGGCACGCGCGTTTACCCCATTCGGGATATTCCCTGCAACGGCAGATGCCTTGCGCGCGTCTATCTAGAATGCCTCTTCCCTTGTATCCATAAGCTAAGGAGATCGTGATGAAGAAACAATTGTTGGCAGTTGCAGTGATGGCGCTCGCTGCGGGCAGCGCATTCGCCCAGGCGAACGACACGCTGGCCAAGATCAAGGCCTCCGGCACCATCACCGAAGGCGTGCGCGAGTCTTCCGGTCTCTCCTACACCCTGGGCGACGGCAAGTACACCGGCTTCCATTACGACGTGTGCGCGCGCGTGATCTCCGACGTCCAGAAGCAGCTCGGCCTGTCCAAGCTGGAAACCAGGTACCAGCCCGTGACCTCGCAGAACCGCATTCCGCTGGTGCAGAACGGTACGGTGGACATCGAGTGCGGCTCGACCACCAACAACCAGGCGCGCCAGAAGGACGTGGCCTTCGCCGTGACCACCTACGTGGAAGAAGTGCGCATCGCCGTCAAGGCCAACTCGGGCATTTCCGGCATCAAGGACCTGAACGGCAAGACCATCGCCACCACGACGGGCACCACCTCGGTGCAGACCCTGCGCAAGAACAAGCGCGCGGAGGGCCTGACGTTCAAGGAAGTGTTCGGCAAGGACCACTCCGACAGCTTCCTGCTGCTGGAGTCCGGCCGTGCGGACGCCTTCATCATGGACGGCTCGATCCTGGCCTCCAACATCGCCAAGTCCAAGGCGCCCAACGACTTCAAGATCGTCGGCGAAACGTTGAGCGTGGAACCCATCGCGATCATGATCCGCAAGGACGACCCGGCCTTCAAGAAGGCCGTGGACGACAGCCTGAAGGGCATGATGAAGTCGGGCGAGATGGCCAAGCTCTACGACAAGTGGTTCATGCAGCCCATCCCGCCGAACAACGTGAAGATCGGCCTGCCGGCGAGCGAAGCCACCAAGGCCGCTTGGGCGAACCCCAACGACAAGCCCATGGAGGAATACACGCTCAAGGATTGATGCGTACGGACCTGTCCGCCCCTGCGAACGCCCACCTCGCCGGTGGGCGTTTGCTTGTTGTCCCGCTGCGGCGGGCGGACGGCCGTCGGTTTTCAGGACGTATGACGATTTGAGAAGGAATTCCCATGGGATCGAATTGGGATTGGCAGGTCTTCCTGCAGGACCCGGGGGGCGATTATCCGACCTACCTCCAGTGGATGCTATCGGCCTGGGGCTGGACCGTGTCGGTGGCCCTGCTGGCGCTGGTGATCGCGCTGGTGGCGGGCTCGGTCATCGGCACGCTGCGCACGCTGCCGGACAACAGGTTTCTGGTCGGCTTCGGCAACGCGTGGGTGGAACTGTTTCGCAACATCCCCCTGCTGGTGCAGATCTTCCTGTGGTACCACGTGGTGCCTGCCATCTTCCCCGTGATGAAGAGCGTTTCCGGCTTCATCCTGGTGGTGCTGGCGCTGGGGTTCTTCACGTCGGCGCGGATCGCCGAACAGGTGCGCTCGGGCATCCAGGCCCTGCCGCGCGGCCAGCGCTATGCCGGCATGGCGCTGGGCTTCACCACCGTGCAGTACTACCGCTACGTGCTGCTGCCCATGGCATTCCGCATCATCCTGCCGCCGCTGACCAGCGAGACGATGAACATCTTCAAGAACTCGTCGGTGGCCTTCGCCGTGTCGGTGACCGAACTGACCATGTTCGCCATGCAGGCGCAGGAAGAAACCTCGCGCGGCATCGAAATCTATCTGGCGGTGACGGGCCTGTACGTCGTCTCGGCCTTCGCCATCAACCGCATCATGGCCTTCATCGAAAAGCGCGCGCGCGTCCCGGGCTTCATCGTCGCGGGCGGCACGGGGGGAGGCCACTGACATGATGAATCTCGACTTTTCCTTCTACAACTGGGACATCATCAGCAAGTTCGTCGTCAAGGGCTTCTATTTCAGCGTCATGCTGACGCTGATCGCCACGATCGGCGGCATCCTGCTGGGCACCGTGCTGGCACTGATGCGCCTTTCGGGCAGGAAGTGGCTGGACGTGCCGGCCACCATCTACGTCAACGGCATGCGCAGCATCCCGCTGGTGATGGTGATCCTGTGGTTCTTCCTGCTGGTGCCGGCTTCGTTCTATGCGGCCCTGCCCGGCGGGATCGGCTCGAGCTACCGCTCGGAGTTGTCGGCCATCATCACCTTCATCGCCTTCGAGGCGGCCTACTTCAGCGAGATCATGCGGGCCGGCATCCAGTCCATCCCGCGCGGCCAGGTGTTCGCAGGCCAGGCGCTGGGCATGACCTACGGCCAGAACATGAAGATCGTGATCCTGCCGCAGGCGTTCCGCAACATGCTGCCGGTGCTGCTGACACAGACCATCATCCTGTTCCAGGACACGTCGCTCGTGTATGCCATCGGCGCCTACGACATGCTCAAGGGCTTCGAGACCGCCGGCAAGAACTATGGCCGCCCGATCGAGGCCTACCTGCTGGCCGCGGTCGTGTACTTCATGATGTGCTTCGCGCTCTCCTGGGCGGTGAAGCGCCTGCACCGCAAGATCGCCATCATCCGCTGACCCGTGCGGCAAGTGAGTGAGGAATAAAGCAAATGATTGAACTCAAGAACGTTTCCAAGTGGTATGGCAGCTTCCAGGTGCTGAACGACTGCTCCACCAGCATCCGCAAGGGCGAGGTGGTGGTCGTGTGCGGCCCGTCGGGCTCGGGCAAGTCCACGCTGATCAAGACCATCAACGCGCTGGAGCCGATCCAGAAGGGCGAGATCTACGTCAACGGCGTGGCCATCCACGATCCGAAGACCAACCTGCCCAAGCTGCGCAGCCAGGTCGGCATGGTGTTCCAGCATTTCGAGCTGTTTCCCCACCTGTCGGTGACCGAGAACCTCACGATCGCGCAGATCAAGGTGCTCGGCCGCAAGGCCGACGAGGCGAAGCAGCGCGGCCTCAAGATGCTCGACCGCGTGGGCCTGTCCGCGCACAAGGACAAGTTTCCGGGCCAGCTCTCCGGCGGGCAGCAGCAGCGCGTGGCGATCGCGCGCGCGCTGTCCATGGACCCGATCGTGATGCTCTTCGACGAGCCCACTTCGGCGCTCGACCCGGAAATGGTCGGCGAGGTGCTGGACGTGATGGTCAGCCTGGCCAACGAAGGCATGACCATGATGTGCGTGACCCACGAGATGGGCTTCGCGCGCAAGGTGAGCAACCGCGTCATCTTCATGGACGTGGGCGGCAAGATCCTGGAGGACTGCTCCAAGGACGAGTTCTTCAACAACCCCGATGCGCGGCAGCCCCGCACCAAGGATTTCCTCAACAAGATCCTGCAGCATTGAGGCGTGCGCGGCGAAGCCGTGCATGGCCAAGCCATGGCGGCCGGAGCGATCCGGTCCGCGGCAGAAGGCGCCTCCGGGCGCCTTTTCTTTTTCTGCAGCGGCAAGCCTTTCCTGGCCCGGGCGGTCGGGGCGTGAGCATGACGGTGCTTGCCCTGCGGGGCCAGCCACGGGATGATGGCGTGCCGGAAATGCCCATGACGCCACCCCCATCCTCCTCGGACGCCTCTCCCACCTCCGCGGCGGCGCCGTCCGATGTCTCCGCCGCCACCGGGCAGGTGGTGCTCTGGCACCGCGACGCTCCGCCGCAGCCGGCCTTCGGCGCACCCTGCAATGGCTGCGGGCTGTGCTGCCTCGCGGAGCCATGTCCCCTGGGCATGGTGGTTTCACGCCGTCGCACAGGACCTTGCAAGGCCTTGCTGTGGAGTCCTGCCGCGGTTCCGGATGCCTCGGGCCGCTATGTCTGCGGCATGGTGGCGGATCCGGCCGCGGTCACCGGCTGGCGCCGCGCCTGGGCACTGCGCTGGATAGCCCGGCTGGCCCGGCGCTGGATCGCGGCCGGGCAGGGATGCGATGCCCCGCCGCTGCACGTGGCGCCGGAGGGCTGTCCGGAACGCGGCGCGTGACGCGCGGGTGACAGTGCATCAGGGTTTGCGGCGTTGGCACGCCGGACAGGCCGCGGTGCAATAGTCCGATCCATTTCTTCCCGTTTTCTTCAGGAGTTACGTACATGCAGCGACGTCGTTGGATCCAGTGGGGTGCGGCAGCCGCTCTCGCGCCCGCCCTCTCGGCGCGGGCCCAGAGCTTTCCAGCACGCCCGGTCAAACTGGTCGTCGCTTTTCCTGCGGGCGGCCCCACCGACATCACCATGCGGGTGCTCGCCGAGAATGCATCCAAGGTGCTGGGCCAGCCGGTCATCATCGACAACAAGCCGGGAGCCGGAGGTACGCTGCCCGCGCAGATGCTGCAGTCCTCGCCGGCGGACGGCTACACGGTCGCGCAGATCCCGCTCGGGGTCTTCCGCATGCCCTACACCACGAAGATCAACTGGGATCCCGTCAAGGACATCAACTACGTGATCAACGTGACGGGCTACGCATTCGGCGTGGTCGTCCCGACCGACTCTCCCTTCAAGACCTGGGCGGACTTCGTGGCCTACGCCAAGGCGAACCCCGGAAAGCTCAGCTACGGCTCCACCGGGGCGTTGACGAGCCCGCACCTGACGATGGAGCGGGTGGCCCAGCAGCTCGGCCTGCAACTGCTGCACGTGCCCTACAAGGGCAGCGCGGACCTCATGCAGGCCATCCTCGGCGGGCAGCTCATGGCGGCAGCCGATTCCACGGGGTTCGCGCCGCAGGTGGAGGCCGGCAAGCTGCGGGTGCTCAATACCTGGGGCGCGGAGCGGCTGGCGAAGTTCCCGGACGCGCCCACGCTCAAGGAACTGGGTATCGACATCGTGCAGAACTCGCCGTTCGGCATCGGTGCTCCGAAGGGAACGCCCCCGGACGTCGTCCGCCGGCTGCACGATGCCTTCAAGGCCGCCATGGACCAGGAGAACTACCGCAGCGCACTGGCGCGCTACGACATGGTGCCCATCTACATGGACACGGCGGCATACCGCCAATTCGCCCAGGATACCTATTCGCGGGAAAAGGCCATCATCGAGCGTCTGGGCCTGGCCAAGCCTGCGTGATCCGAAGCGGTCTCCGCCGGGGCCCGGCCGCGGAGCTCAGGCGGTGGCCCTGCCGGCCTGTAGTATCGCGCGCGCCACTTCGGCGAAGCCGGCACCGCGCTCCGCGCGCGTGACGTGGCGCGGCCGATGCACCAGCTGCGAGACGAACCGGGCGATGTTGGCCACGCCCACGCTGTGCGGAAAGGCTTCGAACATCTTCTGGTCGTTGGTGGAGTCGCCCACGTAGACCCAGCGGCCGATCTCGTCGTCCAGCACGCGGCCGAAGAGTTCACGAACGATCCAGCGCGCGCCGACGAGCTTGTCGTGGTCGCCGTACCAGCCATTGATGTGGATGCTGCTCACCGTGGCGTGCATGCCTGCGGCGCGCATGCGCTGCACGACGGCATCGATGGTTTCCTGGGGCAGGTGCGTGAATTCGCTGTGGTCGATGGCGATGTCGCATTCCCGTCCCGCGGAGTCCGTGGCCCGCCGTGCTCCCGGCACCTCGTGTTCGATCCGTGCAAGCACCTGCTGCATGCGCGCATATTGCACCGCGCGCGTGGCGGCGTCCTGCTGGTAGAGCTTGCACAGCGCCGGCCCGCCCGGGCCCGCGGGATGCACCACCACGGCGCCTTCTCCGCAGGGGGTGGGGGCTTCCTCCGCGTCCGCTCCGGCCACGCGCACCATGGCGACAGCGCCGTTCTCCGCCACGATCGCATTCACCGGCCAGGAGGCCGCGAACGGCTCGCTCCATCCCGCTGGACGGCCTGTGACGGGGATCACCGCGAGCCCGGCATGCCGCAGCGCCTGTAGCGCGTCCAGTGCATCGGCGGTGATGGCGCCGTCGGTGGTCAGCGTGTCGTCGATGTCGGTGAAGACGCCGATCAGGTCACCGGGCGCGTGCCAGAGGGCCAGCGGCTGCAGGCCTGCTGGAGAAAGGGAAGGCGCGTCGGAGTGGGGCATCTGGGATGGTGGGGTGTACGGGAGCGGAGAAGAGACATGACGGCCCCGTTCGCTGGCGGCAGCGTCATGCCCTCGCGGGACGCGGCCCTGCCGGGCCGGCGGTTCAGGGGGGAAAAGCCCGGGGTCCGTAGTAGTGGCCGGGACTCGCCTGGTAGAGCCCGATGCCATCGAAGCGCATCAGCGTGCCTTCGCGGCATTCGAACCGCAACTGGAATTTCCGCTCATGGTCTTCAGGCAGCAGTACCTGCGCGATACCCCAGTTGATGTCCTGGCCCTCGCGCAGACCGTTCAATCCGATGGAGACGGATCTGGTCGCTCCGCCTGCATCCGACTGGATGAGCCAGGCCCGGCTGCACCGGCCCTCGAAACGTGGCATGCCCAGGTGGAGGTAGGTGATCCAGTGCTGCGGCGCAGGCTTCTTCGGGTTCCACTCCAGCAAGGCACTGCCTGCAAGCATGCGTGCCTCGGCCTGGAACGGATCACCGCTCCAGCCCTCCGTGCGCAGCTCGCCTGCCTGGGCCCGGGCGATGGGAACGGCCGGAATGAGGCTGAAATCAGGGAGCAGGGGCCGGCTGTGGCGCTGGTGGTAGATGCCGATCGCAATGCCTCCCGCGATGACCACCACGGCGCAGGCGGTTGCCGCTGCCGGCCGTTGCCGTCGCAGGATCCAGGCAATGCCCTGGGCCGCCAGCAGCACCAGCAGGATGTCCAGTGCGCTGATGCTGTAGCGTGGGTTGTAGAGCACGGGGACATGTACTGCGCACTGGTACGCCGCTGCCCCGCCCACCATCCAGCCCATGGGATGGCGGCGCAGGCCCCAGACTCCGAGGGCCGACAACACCACCAGCGCCACGCGCCATGCCCGGTCGTTCATCACCGTGTGCGGGTTCAGATGCGCCCGGCTGAAGAAAAGCACGGCACCCAGCTTGCGCACATACATCTTCAGAAGCACTGTCGTGGGCAGGTCCTGCAGCATGGTCCTGGCGACTGCCATGAGGCGGCGGTCGCCTTCCATGCTGAGATGCGACTGCTGGCCGAGGACGGTCACTTCGTCGTGCCCCAGGCCGAAGAAGGGTGGTTCGTAGCCGGACAGCACCGGATTGCTGCCGAAGTAGAGGGCCGCGCCACTGCCTGTCGCCACCATCGGGCGGCCGAAGACGTCGTTCTGCCGCAGGACGTAGGTACCGACCAGTGCGGTCGCCAGCAGGTGGATGGCCGCGAAGCGCAGCGCCGCGCCGCGCATTCCACCGTGCATGCGCCACGCCGCCAGCAGAAAAACCAGGGCGGCGAACGGCAGCCAGTACATGTAGGTGGCCCGTGTCAGCGTGGCCGCGGCAAGCGCCAGGCCTGCAAGGAGCACTACGCCCGCCTGGAGCAGGCGAGCGCGTGGACCCCGCCAATCCTGGGCTGCGCAGCTCGATGCCCACAGCCAGACGGCCACGAGGAAGATGAACGGGGACTCGCCCAGCAGCGTGCCACCCGCCTCCACCAGCATGTGCGGAAGCGCATACAGCCAGCCGGCCGCCACCGCGGCGATACGTCCGCCGATCCTGTGCGCGGCATCGAAGGCCAGGGCCAGTGCCGCCAGGGAAATGGCGAGGTTCGCGGACTTGATGAGCACCGGGTCTGCACCGGCCAGCGCCATGTACACCACGGTGCCGGGAGCGACCTTGTAGGAGTCCGCGGTGCTGAAAACACGGGCACCTTCTTCCAGTAGCTGCCGCGCCAGGGGCAGGTAGGTATGCAGGGAGTCGAAGGGGATTTCCGTCTGGACCAGCACGCCGACCATGCGTGCCGCATAGAGGATCATCGGCAGCACCAGGCCGCAGAATATCCAGGGCAGTGTGGGCGATGCATCTTCTGCGGGCGCCGGGACCGCGGAAGACATGCGCGTCACGGCAGGGCCTCGGGATGGCGGGCCATACCCGGCTCGCGCTCGTCCGCCAGTTGCGGGCTCAGTGGTTCCGTCGGCACGCTGCTCACGTCGTGGTGCAGGAAGGCCACCAGGAACTGGATACCCACCATGACGGGAAGCGCGGCCAGCATGACCGTGCCGCTGGTGGCCGGCTGGTCTCCCAGGGCGCTGTGGATCCATTGCCGCGCGCCGAAAAGACTGCCCCAGGCCAGCAGCAGCAACCCGAAGATGCTGTAGATCGAACCTGCGTTGAAGTCGCGCACGAAATAGCTGTAGGCGTAGCGGCGCAGGAGCCGGGAGGCGTGCTTCTTCAGGAATTCCGGCAGCACGCTGCCGATCTTCAGATTCGACTCCTCGTCCGCGTACACGGAATCCATCGGCACGTCGCGCACGACGGCGCGCAGCGTGTTGAGGCGGAACAGCATGTCCGTCTCGAAGAAGTAGCGCCGCTCGAGCTTGTCGAGCGGCAGCTCCCTGAGCACGCTGGTATGGACTGCGGTGTACCCGTTCGTCGGGTCCATGATGGTCCAGTAACCGCAGCTCAGCTTGGTCATGAACGACAGCACCGCATTGCCGAAAAGCCGCACCGGGGGCATGCCGCGCACCGATTCCGGCCGGAAGAAACGATTGCCTTTAGTGTAGTCGGCGCGGCCCGCGATGATCGGGCGCACGAACTGCGGCAACAGGGCCGGGTCCATCTGCCCGTCACCGTCGATCTTCACCACGATGTCCATGCCGTCGGCGATCGCCTGCTGATAGGCCGTCACGACCGCTCCTCCGACACCCCGGTTTTCCGGATTGAAGAGCACCTGCACGCGGGGGTCGGTGCAGTTCGCCTGGATGAAGGCTCCACTGCCCTCGGGGCATGCATCGTCCACCGCATAGATGCGCGCCACCGACGCCGGTACCGCGCGGATCACCTCCAGCACGTGCTGGGTCACCTTGTAGCAGGGAATCGCCACCGCGATGGACATCGTGCTGCGTGCCTGCGTCATGCCCCGGCCCTCCCGGCCACGGCGATGCCGGCGAGAATCAATGCGCCGCCGACGAACGTCTGCAGGTGCAGCGGTTCGCCGAGGAACAGCCAGCCCATGGTGGGGACGAGCAGGAAGGCGAGCCCCATGAAGGGGTAGGCCAGGTGCAGCGGCGCGCTGCGCAGCACCCAGATCCAGAGCAGGGTGGTCACACCGTACAGCGCCAGCGCCACGATCAGCCAGCCATTGAAAAGCCAGTCGGTCAAGGCCGGCTGGGGCGGCAGGAGCATCGCCGCCTTCTTGAAGAGAAGCTGCCCGACGGAAATGCCGAACACGCACAGAAGCGTCAGGAGGGTGAGTAGCAGCGACATGGGGCGACAGATGGTGGAAAAAGAGGATCGTTCGAGAGAAGCGGCCTTCGATCGCCTGCCCCGGGGCATTCCGTGCCGGGCGTGGAGGCGTGCGTGGCCGCCAGGTGGCTCTCACGCACTGCACGCCTTCCCGCCGCTCCGTGGAAGCCGTTGTGCCAGGAGCATGGGCAGGAGGGGCAGGGCGATCATGAAGAACGGAAGCAGGTACCGGTATTCTCCCGCAATGGAGAAGATGAAGATCGCTCCCAGCTGGACGACCATGGGGATCGATGTGATCAGCAGGGGACCGTCGCGGCGCCGGATTCCCTTGAGCAACGCATAGATCACCAGCGCGATGCCGAGGAACGGCGTCCATAGCAGCCAGCGCCAGCGCCAGCTGAATTCGTAGATGTCCGTTGCCACCTTCTCGGCTTCCGACAACTGGAAGAGCCGGTAGGTGGACTCGGTGTCGAGCTGCCTCAGGACGATCTGTGCATACACGTGCCCGGGCATTCCGCCCATTGCAAAGGCGGAGACGAAGAAGATGTTGACGCGGCTTCCCAGGAACTTGGGCACGTTCTGCCACAGGTTGTACCGGAAGAAGTCTTTCACCACCGCGTCGCGGTCGGCTTTGGCCATTCCGGACACCCTGGGACCCTTCTCCGCGAACTGCAGCGGATCCCAGTAGTCGGGATCGTAGTAATCCAGGTAGGTCTGCAGCGGCTTGTATTTCTCGAGGATTTCGACCGTGCCGGGCAACACCCGCGGTTGCGAGATCCAGAGATTCATGGGACGGGGTTGCAGGAAGTTGACGGTTTCGTAGATCGCCAGGGGATAGAGCACCCCGTGTCCTGCGGACTTGTGCGCCTGGGAGGCGCCGACCATCAATGTGCACCACGCGAGGACGATGGCGCCCAGCCAGCGGCGCCGGCCCTTGTCCACCATCAGCACCAGCATCCCGACCGGCACCAGGAAGATGATGCCGTTGGGCCTTGCGAATGCCGCGAACGGCAGGGTCAGCGCGATCATGGCCAGGGAGGCCTTGCTCAGTCTGCGGTGCCGGGCGCTGAGCCAGATTTCGAAGGTCAGGCCCGCCACCGCGACGGAGTAGATGCCATCCGGATAGAGCGTCTCGATGAAGAAGACGGTATGCGGCGCCAGCGCCACGAAGACGAGCAGAAAGGCGGTGGTCTTCCGGAAACCCTGGGCCCAGGACCAGGCCAGGATGCGCGAGAAAACCACGGCGCATATCAGCGTGAGCACCGCGATGGGCACTTCCACCCTGTGGCCGGGCTCGTAGAAGATCTTGACGAAGTAGTACCAGAAGACGGGTTTCCCGGACCTCATGTTCACCGGATCCTGGACTTCCAGCAGGATCCCCAGGCTGTCTTCGCCGAGGACGCCAGGCCAGAATATCAGCAGCCAGACGGCGTAGTACACCGTCAGCAATGCGAGGATCGCCGCGAAAGGGCGCCCGCCGGAGGCCGGGCTGGGAGCCGGTGCGCCGGCGAGCGTCCGGGCTGGGTAGTTCTCAGGCATTGGTTTGCAGGGCAAGTCCCGCATGCTCGCGCAGCGGGTGGAAGTGGATCTTGGGGAACCTCTCCTGCGCCAGCCGAACGTCGTAGGGGCTGGTGCACAGATAGGCCAGGGTGTCGGCCGCGTCGTGCGCCATGCGCATCGGGTAGGCGTCCGTGAAGGCCCGCAGCTCCGCCGGCGTGTCCGCCGTGATCCAGCGCGCCCCCGTGTACTGGCAGTTTTCCAGCCGCACGTCGCAGTCGTATTCGGTCTTGAGGCGGTGCTGCACCACTTCGAACTGCAGCTGGCCCACGGCGCCCAGCAGCATGTTGCCGCCCGCGTCGGGCTTGAAGACCTGGATGGCGCCTTCCTCGCCCAGCTGGGCCAGGCCCTGCTGCAGCTGTTTGGTGCGCAGCGGGTTCTTCAGCACCACCGTCATGAACATTTCGGGCGCGAAGAAGGGCAGGCCCGTGAACTGCAGGCTGGCGCCGTCGGTGATGGTGTCGCCCAGCTGCACGCCGCCATGCGTCGTGAAGCCGATGATGTCGCCCGCGTAGGCTTCTTCCACGGCTTCGCGCCGCTGGCTCATGAAAGTCACCACGCTGGTGGGACGCAGTTCCTTGGCGGTGCGCTGCACCTTGAGCTTCATGCCCGGGGTGTACCTGCCGGAGGCCACGCGCACGAAGGCGATGCGGTCGCGGTGGTTGGCGTCCATGTTGGCCTGCACCTTGAACACCACGCCGGAGAAGCTGGTTTCCTCGGGCAACACCGTCTTCTCGACGGACTGCCTGTTCACCACGAGGTTGCTCGTGCGCGGGCGCGGCGAGGGCGCGAGATCCACGAGGGCGTCGAGCACCTCCATCACGCCGAAGTTGTTCACGCCGGAGCCGAAGAACACGGGCGTCTGCTTGCCCGCGAGGAAGGCCTCGTGGTCCCACGCCGGGGAGGCGCCCACGGCCAGTTCCATGCTCTCGAGCGCCTCGTCGAAGGTGTGTCCGAACCGGGCCCGCAGCGTGTCGGCCTCGCTCAGGGGGGTGGCCTCGAAATCCTGCGGCCTGCGCTCGCTGCCGGCCTCGAACACGGTCATCGCCTGGGTGCGCAGATTGATGATGCCGCCGAAGCTCTTGCCCTGTCCTACCGGCCAGGTCATGGGCACGCAGGGCATGCCGAGCTCGCGCTCGACCTCGTCGAGGATGTCCAGGGGCTCGCGCACCTCGCGGTCCATCTTGTTGACGAAAGTGATGATGGGGGTGTCGCGCTGCCGGCAGACCTCGATCAGCCGCCGCGTCTGCGATTCCACGCCGTTGGCCGCATCGATCACCATGAGCGCGGAATCCACGGCGGTGAGCACGCGATAGGTGTCTTCCGAGAAGTCCTTGTGGCCGGGCGTGTCCAGCAGGTTCACCACGTGGTCGCGGTAGGCCATCTGCATGACCGACGAGGCCACCGAGATGCCGCGCTGCTTCTCGATTTCCATCCAGTCCGACGTGGCGTGGCGGCTGGCCTTGCGGCCTTTCACGGCGCCGGCGATCTGGATCGCGCCCGAGAACAGCAGCAGCTTTTCGGTGAGCGTGGTCTTGCCAGCGTCGGGGTGGGAGATGATGGCGAAGGTGCGGCGTCGCCGTGTTTCGGGAGCGTAGGACACTGTGATTCTTGAGAGGGTGCGGCAGGCATGGGGCCCGGAGTGCACGCGCAAGTTGGCGTGCTGCCGCGCCGCCGCAGGGCGTGGAAAGGGGCGTATTCTAAAGGCCGGCCCCCGGGATGCCGCCCCCGGCCTGCGGGCTGCCGTCACGGGCCTGGCCGGGACGCTGGTGTCCGCGCGATGAACCGCTTGAGCCGAAGCGCCGGCGATTCCATGAGGTGCCACGAGGCATATCCGGCCATGACGGCCAGCACGATCGACAGCAGCAGGCTCTGCGCGAAGGGAAGCCCGGGCCAGAGCGCCTGGACGGACTGCTGTACCGGGCAGCCGTAGAGATAGATGCCGTACGACGGGTCGCCGCCCCGCTGCAGCCGGGCCAGCGTGGGAATGTTCAGCGAGCCCAGGAAGATCAGGAGCGGCGGCAGCAGCAGCAAACCGGCGGAATGCTCCATGCGAAGCCCGAAGAACAGGAAGGCGGCCAGCGGCGCCAGGACAAGCAGCAGCCGGCCCGGGCAGGCGTGGAACTCCTTGCGGAAAACGGCGATGAGCGCGCCATAGGCGAAATAGGCGGGATATTCGAACCAGTGCCGCATCTCGCCGGTCAGATCGGCATTGCGCGCCACGAGGAAGAATGCGATGTAGCCCATGCCGGCGGCGCATGCCAGTCGCCGCGACGCGAGCAGGCCCAGCACGCCCGCGCCTGCGAGAGCGAGATAGCAGAGGCTTTCCATGGGAATGGTCCACAGGGGACCGTTCATCAAGCGCGGGAGCGGGTTGGCCTCAAATACGCCTGGCAGGTTGGGGTAGTCCTTGACCAGCATCAGGTTGCGGAAGTAACCCACTGTTTCGGGGTGCGCCAGAAAGTCGGTCGCCGGCAG
This sequence comes from Paracidovorax citrulli, assembly GCF_900100305.1. Classification (GTDB taxonomy): domain Bacteria; phylum Pseudomonadota; class Gammaproteobacteria; order Burkholderiales; family Burkholderiaceae_C; genus Paracidovorax; species Paracidovorax citrulli. The sequence goes on from NZ_FNEY01000001.1 coordinate 228,655, forward strand.
GGAGGTGAACAGCACCCCGAAGAGGAAGATGTTGCTGAGCACGGCCAGCAGCAGTCCGGGCCAGATCCGCAGAAAGCGCCGGTACAGAAACGGAAGCACCTCGGGCTGGCGCAGCCAGCTCTGGGTGACGAGATAGCCGCTGATCGCGAAGAACGTCATGACGGCCACTCCACCGACCATGCTGGCATGCAGCCACGCCGGCGGCGCCGTCTGCGTGATGGGGAAGTGGTGGCTGACGATCACGGCGCAGGCCGCTGCGATGCGCAGCAGGTCGAACAGGTTGCCGCGATGGGGTGTGGCCATTGCCTCTTTGCTCCCTTTCATGTCTCTACCAATGGGCGCGAGGGAATGCCGGGCATCGATGGAGTCGTGCCTTGCATGTCGGCGCGTGGGGACTGCATGCCGACCGACGGTCAGCCGCACGTGCTCTGGTTTGTCGGGCACGATGTCTTTATAATCCGGCCCTACCGAGGAGCGTTGCAGCGCCCTGATTCCCTGTCGCCCAGGGGGCAGCAGGACGCGAGGCTCGGGTCATCATTTTGCAACGACGCTCGCCCACGCTGTCCGGTGCGGTGAGCGAGCCATTGGCCGAACGCGTGGTTTTTGAACTCTTCAACGGAGAAAACCATGAGCGCAGTTCTCAAGCCCCAGGCCGACCTGGCCATTGCCGACATTTCCCTGGCCGACTGGGGCCGCAAGGAAATCAAGATCGCCGAAACCGAGATGCCCGGCCTGATGGCCATCCGCGAGGAATTCGCGGCGGCGCAGCCCCTCAAGGGCGCGCGCATCACCGGCTCGCTGCACATGACCATCCAGACGGCCGTGCTGATCGAGACGCTGAAGGCCCTGGGCGCCGACGTGCGCTGGGCCTCGTGCAACATATTCTCCACGCAGGACCACGCCGCCGCCGCCATCGCCGCGGGCGGCACGCCGGTGTTCGCCATAAAGGGCGAATCGCTGGAAGACTACTGGGACTACACCCACCGCATCTTCGACTTCGGCGCCAAGGGTACGCCGGGCGAAGGCCCGAACATGATCCTGGACGACGGCGGCGACGCCACGCTGCTGATGCACCTGGGCCAGCGCGCCGAGAAGGATCTGTCCGTGGTGGCCAACCCCACGAGCGAAGAAGAGCGCATCCTGTTCGCCGCCATCAAGGCCAAGATCGCGCAGGATCCGACCTGGTACACCCGCAAGTCGGCCGAGATCATCGGCGTGACGGAAGAAACGACGACCGGCGTGCACCGTCTGAACGAGATGTCCGCCAAGGGCACGCTGCTGTTCCGCGCGATCAACGTGAACGACTCGGTCACGAAGTCGAAGTTCGACAACCTCTACGGCTGCCGCGAATCGCTGGTGGACGGCATCAAGCGCGCCACCGACGTGATGATCGCCGGCAAGGTGGCCCTGGTGGCCGGCTACGGCGACGTGGGCAAGGGCTGCGCCCAGGCCCTGGCCGCCCTGCGCGCCCAGGTGTGGGTGACCGAGATCGACCCCATCAACGCCCTGCAGGCCGCGATGGAAGGCTACAAGGTCGTGACGATGGAATACGCCGCCGACAAGGCCGACATCTTCGTGACCACCACCGGCAACAAGGACGTGATCCGCCACGAGCACATGGTGGCCATGAAGAACGAGGCCATCGTCTGCAACATCGGCCACTTCGACAACGAGATCGACGTCGCCTCGATCGAGAAGTACCGGTGGGAAGAGGTGAAGCCGCAGGTGGACCACGTGATCTTCCCGGACGGCAAGCGCATCACCCTGCTGGCCAAGGGCCGCCTGGTGAACCTGGGCTGCGCCACGGGCCATCCGAGCTTCGTGATGTCGTCCTCCTTCGCCAACCAGACCATCGCGCAGATCGAACTGTTCACCAAGCCCGACGCCTACCAGGCCGGCAAGGTCTATGTGCTGCCCAAGGTGCTGGACGAGAAGGTCGCACGCCTGCACCTGAAGAAGGTCGGCGCCCAGCTCACCGAGCTGACCGATGCGCAGGCCGCCTATATCGGCGTGAAGAAGGAAGGCCCTTACAAGGCCGACACGTATAGGTACTGACATCCCCCTGAGGCGCCAGTGGCCCGGCGGAGCCGGTTCCACGGCGTCTGCTGGCGTGGGGGCGTGCGGGTGCCTGGCGAACAGCAAGCGCTGAGGACCGTGCGGGTTGTCCGCAGCGGACTGCCGGTTGGGCGCCGCAGGTAGCGTTCTGCGAACGAACCTGGTCGCGAACACGGCATGGCGGTATGACGTGCCGTGCGGCAACGTCGCCGGCACAATTCTCTCAGCCGCGCTGCAATGGATTGAAATGTGGCGGGCCGCGTGTGCGGCCGGCCCTGTTGGAGAGGAAGGCGCCATGCGCGCGGATGTGTTTTTGGTGGAGCGCGGCCATGCCGCCACACGGTCGCAGGCGCAGCGCCTGATCGCGGCCGGTGTGCAGTGGCGCCTGGCGGCCGGCATGGCGTGGACGAAGGTGGCGAAGAACGGCGACGACATCCCGGCGATCGCCGAGGTCGAGTTGCTGGACGGGGCCGAGGCCCGGTATCTGTCGCGCGGCGGGCTCAAGCTGGAAGGGGCGCTGCAGGCCACCGGGTTGTCGGTGGCCGGGCGGCGCTGCCTGGACGTGGGGCAGAGCACGGGCGGTTTCACCGATTGCCTGCTGCAGCACGGCGCGGCGCAGGTGATCGGCGTGGACGTGGGCCATGGACAACTGCACGAGCGGCTGCGCGATGATCCGCGCGTGGTGGGCGTGGAAGGGCTGAACGCCCGCTCCATGACCGCCGAGTCGCTGCAGGAGGCCTGCGAAGAGGCATTGTCCGAACGCGTCGAACGCGACGTGGAGGACAACGAGACCCAGCCCGTGGCGCCCTATGCGTGGATGCGAAACGGCGGCCAGGTGGACGACGAGTACGACGACAGCGACGATGCCAAGGAGCACGAGGTGGAGGCCTTCAAGGCCGAGCGCGAGGCCAGGGCGCGCGCGCGTGCCGAGGGTGCGCTGCCCACCGAGCTGCGCCGCCGTGCGGGACGCGAGGACGTGGACATCACGCCCGAATTCGATCTCGTCACCGGCGATGTGTCCTTCATCTCGCTCACGCTGATCCTGCCGGCCGTGGTGCCGCTGCTCAAGGCGGACGGCGAGCTGCTGATGCTGGTCAAGCCGCAGTTCGAGCTGCAGCCGGGGCAGGTGGGCAAGGGCGGCATCGTGCGCGACCCGGCCCTGTATGCCCAGGTGGAGCAGCGCCTGCGCGAATGCTGCGCCGCGGCGGGCCTGGACGTGGCCGGGTGGCACGACAGCCCGATCGACGGCGGCGACGGCAACCGCGAATTCTTCATCCACGCAAGGAGGAAGGCATGAGCCTTTCCACGCACGAGGCGGCCCTTCCGGTCAGCTTCGAATTCTTCCCTCCCAAGACGCCCGAGGGCGCGGACAAGCTGCGCACCGTGCGCCAGCAGCTCTACGCCCACCGTCCCGAGTTCTGCTCCGTCACCTACGGCGCGGGCGGCTCCACCCAGGAAGGCACCTTCGGCACGGTGCGCGAGATCCTGTCCGAAGGCGTGCAGGCGGCCTCGCATTTTTCGTGCATCGGCGCCACCCGCGAGGGCGTGCGCACGCAGCTCGCCCAGCTCAAGGCCATGGGCGTGTCCCGGCTGGTGGCGCTGCGCGGCGACCTGCCCAGCGGCTATGGCGCCGGCGGGGAGTTCCAGTACGCCAGCGACCTGGTGGCTTTCATCCGCGCCGAGGCGGGCGATGATTTCCATATCGAGGTGGCCGCCTATCCGGAAGTCCATCCGCAGGCCCGCTCCCCCGAGGCCGACCTGCAGGCGTTCGCCACCAAGGTACGCGCCGGGGCGCATTCGGCCATCACGCAGTATTTCTTCAATCCCGACGCCTACTGGCGCTTCGTGGACGACGTGCGCGCCCTGGGGCTCGACGTGCCGGTGATACCGGGCATCATGCCGATCATGGGATCGACCCAGCTCATGCGTTTTTCCGACGCTTGCGGCGCGGAAATCCCCCGCTGGATCCGGTTGCGGCTGCTGGGCTTCGGCGACGACTCGGCCAGCATCCGCGCTTTCGGGCTCGACGTGGTGACTGCGCTGTGCGAACGCCTGCGCGCCGGCGGGGCGCCCTCGCTGCACTTCTACACCATGAACCAGAGCGCCGCGACGCTGGAGATCTGCCGGCGCCTGGGGCTTTGACCCGCGACGGAGGCCGGCGGCGGACTCGGCCGTGTTGGGTAATATGGCGCCTCCCCGCGCGACCCTGACATGACGCCCGTTCTCGCTTCTTCCCTGATGGTTGCCCTGCTGTGGGCCGTGCTGCCCTCTGCCTCGGCCCAGCTGCGCTACAGCTGCCGCGACAGCATGGGCAATGTCTTCTCCCTCTCGCGCCCCTGCCCGGCGGGCACGGTGACCACCGCCGCTGCGGCCGGTCCCCTGGAGCCCGCCGTGGCCCCGGGGCCATCGCGGTACGAGCCGCCGTCCCCGCCGCCGCTGCGCACCTTCCCGGAAGCGAACGAGTACCGGAAGTACATGAGCGCGCAGTGCCGCACGCTCCAGGACGCGATCCGGTCGGGCCCCGCGCGCGGCCTGCAGTCCGATGTGCTGTACGGCCTGCGCCGGGAGTACGAAAGGGATTGCAGGGAAGAGGAGCAGGAGGCGTCCGCGCGGTTCTACCGGGAGCAGCGTGAAGTCCGCCAGCAGCGCCGCGAGGAACTCCGGCAGGCCGAAGCGGCCGAACTGGCGTCCCGCGCGGAAGCCACCCGGCGGGCCGAGCAATGCACGGAGTCGCGCCGCATCCTGGCGGCCAAGCGGGCGCGTACCGATCTCACCGATGGCGAACAAAAGGACTTGAAGCGTTTTGAAGAGGTTTTTGCAACGCGCTGTCAGCGCTGACTGGTGCTGCCCCGGAGGCCGGCTGTCCGTACTCTGGCTGTGCACCCTGGTGACCGCCTGCGCGGTCGCGCCCGCGCCCGGCGATTCCACCGCTCCCGCCGCCGCGCCGGTGCCGGCACCCGCCCCTGCCCCTGCCGCGCAGGGCAAGGCCCCGGCGGAGCGGCTTGCCAGACCGGCGAAGCGCCCTTCCCGGAGCCCGGCCCCGGCGCCCGCGCCAGCCCAGGACGATGAGATCCCGGAGCGCGCGCCGGCCGACCGGTCGCGGGAGCAGCGGGCGCAGGAAGACGAGCGCTCCTCGGGGACAGGACTCGACCTGGATGGCGAACTGGCAGGATTCGGCGAGGAGGGCATGGCCTCGTGGTATGGCGCCCGCTTCCACAGCCGCCGCACCGCCAGCGGCGAGCGGTTCGACATGAACGACTTCACGGCCGCGCACCGCACGCTGCCCTTCGGCACGCGCATCTGCGTCCGCAGCCTCGTGACCGGGCGCTCGGTCCAGGTGCGCATCAACGACCGGGGGCCCCATTCGCCCGGGCGCATCGTGGACCTGAGCCGGGCGGCCGCGCAATCCCTCGGCCTGTTGGGCCTGGGCATCAAGCCGGTGGCGATCAGCCTGGCGCCCGCGGATCCGGATGCACCCTGTCCCGGTTCCCGGAACGACCCGGCGGCGCCGTGACCGGCCTCAGCCGCCTGACTCGAGGCTGTGGGCGGCGTGCTGCGCGTCCTGGGCCAGCAGCTGCGCCATCTGGGGCAGGGCAGGCTGCAGCGCCGCCTTGAGCGTGTAGGGCGGGTTCACGACGAACATGCCGCTCGCGGGCAGGCCCGGGCGCCGCTGCGTTCCGTCCGCGTCCGAGGTCATCTTGCTGGATTTCACGGTCAGGGTGGCATGCAGCCAGGGCTTGCCCGCGCGGGTGGCGAGCGTCTTCATCCGCCGAGGCAGGTCGTGGGCCTCGGGCCGCGGAATGATGGGGTACCAGATGGCATAGGTGCCCGTGGCGAAGCGCTTGAGCGCTTCTGCCAGCATGTCCAGAACCCTGCCATAGTCGCTCTTGATTTCATAGCTGGGATCGCACAGCACGAAACCCCTCCGGGAAGGCGGGGGCAGGAACTTGCGGATGCCCTCGAAGCCGTCTTCGTGCAGCACCGCCACCTGGCGTCCGGCGTCGAGCTGCGCGACGTTGCCAGCCAGGGAGCGCAGGTCCGTGGGATGCAGTTCGAACAGCTTGAGCCGGTCCTGCGGACGCAGCAGCCGGTGGGCGATGAAGGGCGAGCCCGGATAGACTTTCGCCGCCGGGCCGGTGTTGAAATCCTGCACCAGGTCCACGTAGGCCTGCAGCGCCGGGGCGAGCTGGGTGCCTTCGGGTAGCGCGGTGCGCAGGAGGCGGAGGATGCCGTCGGCCGCTTCGCCGCTCGTGGCCGCGTAATCGCCGTCCAGGCGGAAGAGGCCCGCGCCAGCGTGGGTGTCCAGCACCGCGAGCGCGGCGTCCTTCTGGGTGAGGTGTTGCAGGATGGCGATCAATACCGTGTGCTTGAGCACGTCGGCATGGTTGCCCGCATGGAAGGCGTGGCGATAGCTGAACATAGGCCCCGATGGTAACCAGCCCCGCCCGCGTCCGCCGATGGGGCGAGGCCGGGCGGCGCGGCAGTTTCCTGGCCCGGGAACGCGCTTTGTTGCCCGTCCACGGTCCGCTTGCTGCATGATGGCGGCCATCGGCCGCTCCGGCAGACACCGCCGTGCCGTGGCGGCCCCCTGGATTTTTGCTTTTTCCCTATGTCCGCTCCCACCCTCGTCACCGAACCCCAGAGCGAAGCCCACCACGTGGACGCATTGCCTGCGGGATCCCGCCTCGGAGAATTCGAGGTGGTCTCGCTGCTCGGCGTCGGGGGCTTCGGCATGGTCTACAAGGCATTCGACCATTCGCTGCTCCGGTTCGTGGCCATCAAGGAATACATGCCCACGGCGCTGGCCGCCCGTGCGCACGGGCAGTCGCTCTGGGTGCGCTCCTCCTCGCACGAGCAGTCGTTCCAGGCGGGCCTGGCGTCCTTCGTGGCCGAGGCCCGGCTGCTCGCGCAGTTCGACCATCCCTCGCTGGTGAAGGTCTTCCGTTTCTGGGAAGCCAACCAGACCGCCTACATGGTGATGCCGCTCTATGCGGGCATGACGCTCAAGCAGGCGCGCGCCCACATGCGCACGCCGCCGCCCGAGGCCTGGCTGCGCAAGGTGCTCTGGTCCGTGCTGGGTGCGCTGCGGGTGCTGCACGAGGGCCAGACCCTGCACCGCGACATCTCTCCCGACAACATCTTCCTGCAGGACTCGGGGCTGCCGGTGCTGCTGGACCTCGGCGCTGCCCGGCATGCGATCACCGACCATTCCCACCGGCTCACGGCGGTGCTCAAGGTCAACTACGCGCCGATCGAGCAGTACAACGACGAGGGCAACGACCTGCGCCAGGGGCCCTGGAGCGATCTGTATTCCGTGGGGGCCGTCGTGCATGGCTGCCTGTGCAACGACACGCCGCTGCCCGCGACCCTGCGCGCGATCCGTGACCGGATGGTGCCGTTCTCCCGTGTCGCCAAGACCGTGAAGCGCCAGTTCGGCGTCGAGTATTCGCCGCCCTTCGTGGCCGCTGTCTCGCAGACGCTCGCGCTGCAGCCGCAGGACCGGCCGCAGAGCATCGACGATTTCCTGCGCACCCTCGAGATGACGGCCCCGCCGGAAGGCATGGAGCAATTCGACTTCCGCGCCGAACTCGGCGACATCTGGGTCGAGCCGGCCGATCGCCGCGCCACGGGGGTGGCCGTTCCGATGATCGACATCACGTCCGTGCCGGCGCCGATGTCGGGCCTTCCGGTGCCCGAACCCATGGCTGCGCCCGTGCTGGCTCCCGAGCCAGTCGCCGTCACCACCGTGGTGCGCCGCGGTGCCGCGCCTCCCGTCGAGCCCGAGCGTGCCCCCCGCGACATGGCGCCAGGCGGCGATACGGTTTTCCTCGACAGTGCGGCCGAGGCCGGCGACTCCTGGTTCGAGCCTGCGGGCGTACACCGGCCGGGCGGTACAGCCACGCCCGGAGCGGGGGAAGCGGCCGTGGACAAAGCCGGGTCTGCGGCGGGCCGGCGGTCGCGCGCATGGATCATGGCGGGGGTGGCGGCCGTGGCTCTGGTCGCCGCCGCTGGCGGGGGATGGTGGGCCGCGCGTTCCGCCGACGACCAGCCGGCGGTGGCGGCAGCGGCCGTGCCCAGGACCCCGGAAGAGGAGATCATCACGGAAACGGTGGAGCCTGCTCCTCCTCCTGCGGCCGCTGCGGCCCAGGGGGCATCCTCTGCCCTGGCGGTGCCGGACCCCGCGCCCCCGGGTTCGGCAGAGGCCGGCACCCGATCCGCGGCAGCCTCCGCGCCGGGCGCAACTGCGGCTGCGGCGTCTTCTCCGCGCAACCGCCCGCCGGTGCGCAAGACGGCGGAGGCTGCCGTGGCGGCCGCCCCCGCCACGCCCACGGCATCCCAGGCCGCGCTGGCGCCTGCGCCGCCACCGAAGCCCGCCCCGCGCGTGATCGGCCCGGACGAGGCGTGCGCGGATGCCGGCTTCCTGGCCCGGCCCATGTGCATCCACCAGGAATGCCAGCGTCCCGCGGTGGCGAACCATCCCCTGTGCGTGGAGAACCGCCGCCGGCTGGAGGCCGAGGAGCGCCGCCGGCTGATGCAGCCGCAGTGAGCGCAGGCGGCGCTCCTGCAGAGCGCTGTCGCTGCGTGCCGGAAGCGCCACGCCGATTGCCAGGGGCGGCTTCCGGGAGGGGAATTGCGTTGACCCGAAGGTATTTCATATAATGGCGGGCTTCGCAGCGATTTTCTGGTCCCGCGGCGAAGCATGCATCCCACCTAAGAGGCTTCCGTCCAGAGAAGCACCGACCGTGGAAAAGGACCGCCAAACCCTCTTTTTGCAAGAGAAACTCATGTCCACTTTCAGCGCAAAGCCCGCTGAGGTCGTGCACGAGTGGTTTGTGATTGACGCGACCGACAAGGTCCTCGGACGAGTAGCCAGCGAAGTTGCTCTCCGTCTGCGCGGCAAACACAAGGCCATTTACACGCCTCACGTCGATACCGGCGATTTCATCGTCATCATCAACGCCTCCAAGCTCAAGGTCACCGGCACCAAGTCCCTGGACAAGGTGTACTACCGCCACTCCGGCTATCCCGGTGGCATCACGGCGACGAACTTCCGCGACCTGCAGGCCAAGCACCCCGGCCGCGCACTCGAGAAGGCCGTCAAGGGCATGCTGCCCAAGGGCCCCCTGGGCTACGCCATGATCAAGAAGCTCAAGGTCTACGGCGGCGCGGAACATCCGCACACCGCTCAGCAGCCCAAGGCGCTGGAAATCTAAGGAGCCGACATGATTGGTGAATGGAACAATGGCACCGGCCGTCGCAAGTCCAGCGTCGCCCGCGTGTTTCTGAAGAAGGGTTCCGGCAAGATCACGGTGAATGGCAAGGACATTCAGCAGTATTTCGGCCGCGAAACCTCCATCATGATCGCCAAGCAGCCGCTCGTGCTGACCAACCATGTCGAGACCTTCGACATCCAGGTCAACGTGCACGGCGGCGGTGAGTCCGGCCAGGCCGGCGCCACCCGCCATGGCATCACCCGCGCCCTGATCGACTACGATGCAACGCTGAAGTCCGCCCTGAGCCAGGCCGGTTTCGTGACCCGCGATGCCCGTGAAGTCGAGCGCAAGAAGGTCGGTCTGCACTCCGCACGCCGCGCCAAGCAGTTCTCGAAGCGCTGATCTTCGGTGCGCTGCACCTGGCCGCGAGGTGCTCCTGTGGAGTTCTTCCGGTCACGAAAAACCGCCATCATTGGCGGTTTTTTGCTTTGGGCGAACGCTTTTTGAAGGAGGGTTGACGCATGCGACTCAAGCTGCTGCGGCGCAGGCTGACCGTGAGCGCTCCGCGGGTTGCGATCCGCAGCGCCATGCCCTGGCCCCTGCGCTGGATCGTACTGGCCGTGTTCTTCGGCCTGTGCGCCGCCATCGCCCTGTGGGCCTTCGAATTCGGCAAGAGCATCGCGGGGCTGGATTCCCGGTCGAGGGATGAACTGCTCCGGTTGCGGGAAGAGGTGTCGCGGCTGCGGGAGGAAAACCGCGCGCGCGACGAGGCCTCCAGCGCCGAAGGCTCCCTGCTCACCGCCGAGCGCACGGCGCTGGAGCGCGTGATGGCGCGCATGCGGCAACTGGAGGCCGACAACCGCACGCTGCGCGACGACCTGGGTTTCTTCGAAAAGCTGATTCCCGCCGGCAGGGCCGATGGCGTGAGCATCCGCGGCCTGCAGGCCGAAGCCATGGGCGCAGGCCAGCTGCGCTGGCAGGTGCTGGTGATCCAGCCGGTGCGCAATGCGCCGGCTTTCAAGGGGCGCCTGGAGCTGCTGGTGGAAGGGGTGCGCGACGGCAAGCCCTGGATGCAGCCGCTGCCCGGTGGTTCCCAGGCGCTGCAGTTCGAGCATTACCGTCGCGTGGAGGGGGTGTCGGAAATTCCTCCCGGCGCCGTGGTAAAAACCGTGACCGCGCGGGTCCTGGAGGGCAGTGCGGTCCGTGCCGCCCACCAGTTCCCGATGCAATGACCGCCGGCGCGCCTGCGGAAACGAAGAGAAGAGGGGCCGGGAGCGGCCGTCCCGCCAAGGAGGTTTCACCATGTTTTCCCGCAAGAAGCAGCCCCCCATCAAGAGCCTCATCGCGCATGGCACCCGCATCAATGGCGAGGTCGTGTTCGCCGAGGGCCTGCGCATCGACGGCGAGGTGGCCGGGGACGTGCGCGCCCAGGACGGCGAGCACGCCACCATCCTGGTGGTATCGGAATCGGCCCGCGTGGAAGGGGCGGTGCACGCCGCCCACGTGATCATCAACGGCACGGTGGTCGGTCCCGTGCATGCGGCCGAGCTGCTCGAGCTGCAGCCCAAGGCGCGCATCACCGGCAACGTGCACTACAAGGCGCTGGAGATGCACCAGGGGGCCACCATCTCCGGCCAGATGAGCCCGACCACGGTGCTCATCGAGGAAAAGCCCACACTCAAATTGGCGTCAAAGGCAGGCTGAACGGCGTGAAAACGCCATTGCAGTACCATCGAGCCCAATTCCTCCCCTCAGCCGGAGACACCCCATGAGCGCAGTAGCCGAGAACATCCAGACCGAAATGCCCGCCCCCATCGTCTTCACCGACAGTGCAGCCGCCAAGGTGGCCGACCTGATCGCCGAAGAGGGCAATCCCGACCTGAAGCTCCGCGTATTCGTGCAAGGCGGCGGCTGCTCGGGCTTCCAGTACGGCTTCACGTTCGACGAGATCACGAACGAGGACGACACCACCATGACGAAGAACGGCGTTTCGCTGCTGATCGACGCCATGAGCTACCAGTACCTGGTGGGCGCCGAGATCGACTACAAGGAAGACCTGCAGGGCGCCCAGTTCGTCATCAAGAACCCGAACGCCACCACCACCTGCGGCTGCGGATCGAGCTTCTCGGTCTGACCGCCTCCGTGTGAGAGCAAGCCGCCCGAGGGCGGCTTTTTTGTTCCTGCAGAAGCCGTCTCTCCCGATGTCCTCCAGCTCCGCAGCCGAGATATCCCCTCCGCCAGGTCCTGCCCCGGACCGCCGCATCCTGCTGTGGATCGTCGCGGTGGGCTTCTTCATGCAGACGCTGGACGCGACGATCGTCAACACGGCCCTGCCGGCGATGGCTGCCAGCCTGGGCGAAAGCCCGCTGCGCATGCAGTCGGTGATCGTCGCGTATTCGCTCACCATGGCTATGCTGATCCCCGCCTCGGGCTGGCTGGCCGACCGCTTCGGCACGCGCACGGTGTTCCTGTTCGCCATCGCCGTTTTCTCGCTCGGCTCGCTGGCCTGCGCGGCATCGCGGCACTTGGGGGAGCTGGTCGCGGCGCGCGTGCTGCAGGGGCTGGGTGGCGCGCTGCTGCTGCCCGTGGGGCGCCTGGCGGTGCTGCGCACGTTCCCCCGGGGCGAATTCCTGGAGGCGATGAGCTTCGTCGCCATTCCGGGGCTGATCGGTCCTTTGCTGGGGCCCACCCTGGGGGGCTGGCTGGTGCAGAGCGCATCGTGGCACTGGGTGTTCCTCATCAACCTGCCGGTGGGCCTGATCGGCATGCTGGCGACGGCCCGCTTCATGCCCGTGCTGCGGGCCGAGCGGCCCGATCCCTTCGATACCGCGGGCTACGCGCTGCTGGCTTTCGGCATGGTGGCCATATCGCTGGCCATCGAGGCGGCGGGCGTGGCGGGCCGCGGCGGGGCGGCGGCCCTGGGCGTCGGCGGGCTCGTGGCGCTGGTCGTGTACTGGCTGCATGCGGCGCGCCACGAACGGCCGCTGTACTCGCCGCACCTGTTCCGTGTGCGGACCCTGTCCGTCGGGCTGCTGGGCAATCTGTTCTGCCGCCTGGGCAGCGGGGCGATGCCGTTCCTGATACCTGTGTCGCTGCAACTGCTGCTGGGGTACTCGCCGCTGCATGCCGGCATGATGATGCTGCCCGCAGCCCTCGCGGGCATGGCCGTCAAGCGCGTGGCGACGCCGCTGATCCGCCGCTGCGGCTACCGCAACGTCCTGGTGGCCAACACCGCCATGCTGGGGATGCTGATGGCCAGCTTCGCGCTGCGCGAACCCGGCTGGCCGCTGGCGTGGCAGGTGCTGCAGCTGGCGGCCTTCGGTGCCGTCAATTCCCTGCAGTTCTCGGCGATGAACACCATCACCCTCAAGGACCTGGACGGTGCCAGCGCCAGCAGCGGCAACGGCCTGCTGTCGATGGTGCAGATGCTTGCCATGAGCCTGGGCGTGGCGGTGGCCGGCGCGGTGCTTTCGGAATGGAGCCAGGCGTACGGCGGTCCGGAGGTGCCCGGCGCGGTGCTGCACGCCTTCCAGTCCACCTTCCTGACGGTGGGCTTCATCACCATCGCCTCGGCTGCCGTGTTCTGGCAACTGCCCCTGGAGGCGCGGACGCCGCCCCGCGAAGGACCCGAGGTCTCGGGCCAGGGATGAGGGCGGGGCGCCGAGGCCCTGCCGTCAGGCCGGGTGGATGGCGCCGAGCACGCGCGGGCCCGCGGCACCGGTCACCCGGGGCAGGTTGCCCGGCAGCCCGAGCAGGGCCTGGCGGGCGAGCCAGGCGAAGGCGGCTGCCTCCACCTGCTGCGAGGGCAGGCCCAGCGCATCCGTGGGGTGCACGGCCACGCCATGGAGCAGGGCGGCGATGCGCTGCATCAGGTAGCCGTTGCGCGCGCCGCCGCCGCAGACCGCGAGCTGCCTGCTCCCGTTCCCATGGCCGATGACGCAGTCCGCGCAGGCGCGGGCGGTCAGTTCGGTCAAGGTGGCCTGGACGTCGGCCGGGCCTGCCTCGCCGTGCGCACGGGAATAGGTTTCGAGATGGGTCTGCAGCCAGGCCGGGTGGAACAGGTCGCGCCCCGTGCTCTTCGGGGGTTTTTGCTGCAGGTAGGGTTCGGCCAGCAGGCGGTCGAGCAGGGCAGGCAGGACGTGGCCCTGCGCGGCCCAGGCCCCGTCGGCGTCGTAGGGCTGACCGGTATGGCGCTCGCACCAGTGGTCCAGCAGCGCGTTGCCCGGTCCGCAGTCGAAGCCCAGCACTTCGCCCTGCGGGCCCAGGACGCTGAGGTTGGCGATGCCGCCGATGTTCAGTATGCACACGGTGCCCCCCGGCCGGCCGAACATGGCCTGGTGGAACGCCGGCACCAGCGGCGCGCCCTGGCCGCCCGCGGCCACGTCGCGGCTGCGGAAGTCGGCCACCACGGCGATGCCGGTGAGCTCGGCCAGCAGGGCCGGGTTGTTCAGCTGCAGCGTGTAGCCCGTGCCGTCGAACAGGCCGGGACGGTGGCGCACGGTCTGGCCGTGCGCGCCGATGGCCCGGATGGCCGCCGGCTCCAGCCGGGCCGCCGCGAGCAGCCGCGCCACGACGGCGGCATAAATGCCTGCCAGGCCGGTGGCCGCGAGTGCCGCTCGGTGCAGCTCATCCGCTCCACTGCTGTTGAGCGACAGCAGTTCCGCCTTGAGTGCCTCGGGCAGCGGTGCCGAGGCAAAGCCTGCCACGCGCATCCGCGGGCCTTCGAATTCGACCAGCGCACCGTCCACCCCGTCGAGCGAGGTGCCGGACATGATGCCGATGTAGCGTTCGGTGGCGGCGGCCGGGGTCACGGGCGGCGGGACGCGGCGCAGCCGCTCAGGGGGAGGTCGTCGCGGTCATTGCGCGCTGGCCTGCTGCACCTGCGCGGCCGAAGCCAGCTGCACGCGCATGTTCGCTGCCAGGCGGTTGAACGCTGCGCGCGAAGCGGCCGAGACGGGCTGGGCCGCCGCGCTCTGCTGTGCGAGGACCATCGGATCCTGGTGCTGGCCGTTCACGCGCGATTCGAAGTGGAGGTGGGAGGCCGTCGCCCAGCCCGTCGCGCCGACGGCGCCGATGGTCTGGCCCTGCACCACGGTCTGGCCCTTGCGCACGTCGATGCGGCTCAGGTGCGCGTACACCGTCACGTGCTGGTTGTTGTGCCTGATGTAGATGACGTTGCCGTAGCCGTTCTGCACGCCGGCGAAGTCCACCGTGCCGTCCCCGACGGTGCGCACGGCCGTGCCGGTGGGCGCGGCGAAATCCGTGCCGAGGTGGGCGCGCCACTTCTGCAGGATGGGATGGAAGCGCATCTTGAAGCCGCTGGTCACGCGCGAGAACTCCACCGGCGAGGCGAGGTAGGCGCGGCGCATGCTCTCGCCTTCCAGCGTGTAGTACGAGCCCTTGGCCGCTCCCGATTCCTGGAACCAGACGGCATCGTAGGTCTTGCCGTTGTTGTGGAACTCGGCGCTGAGCACGCGGCCGCTGCGCAGCGGCTCGCCGTCGGCTTCCAGCGTCTCGTACACCACCGAGAAGCGGTCTTCCTTGCGCAGCGCCCGGTGGAAATCGATGTTGCTCGAGAACACTTCCGCCAGCTGGATGGCCACGGCGTCGGGAATGCTGGCCGCGTCGGTGGCGGCGAAGAGCGAGCTGCGGATGATGCCGCCGGCCAGCCGGTTGCCCACGGTGAGGGGCGCCGTCTCGATGCGGGAGGCGAACGCGCCGCCCTGGCGCTCGACCACGAGACGCTGGAAGTTGCCGCTGTCGTCCTGCACCCAGCGTGCCGTGAGCTTCACCAGCCGGTGGTCCTCGGTGGTTTCGGCGGACACGGAGCGGCCGCCGCGGCCCAGCAGGTTCTGGCGCACCTGCCCGTCGCCGCGCAGGAATGCGGCGGCCTCGGGGTCGGCCACGCCCAGGCGCTGCAGGATGGCTTCGGCCGTGTCGCTGCTGCGGGTCTGGTCGGTGCGGTAGAGCGAATAGCTGGGGATGCCCACCAGCGCGGAGAGCGGCTGGTCGCCTGCGAGGGACTCGACGGGGTACGCGACGATGGTGCGGGGCAGGTCGCCCGGATCGGGGGCGAACGACGCCACGGCGAAGGCGCCGCCTCCACCGGTGAGCAGAATGGCCGCGACCGCTGCGGTGATGCGTTTGGGATGGGTCCGGGCGAAGCGCGAGAGCCGATCCAGCAATGCAAGGCCGGCGGATGTCAAGCCGTTGTTCAAGAGTCTGTACCCCAGGGTGAAGCGCATGCAGGCCCGGGAAGGCGGCATGTGCGGGATGTCCGTGGTCTCAGCGGCTGCTGGCACCGGGCCGGAAGGCGGAGCCGGCGGGCGCACTAGAATCCGCCGCTGCAAAGGTGGCAGGAAGTATAGCCACCGACCTACTTGGCGAACCCCGTAAAACCCTTATGAATCAATCCGCTGTTACAACATTCCCGGTCACCGATGGTGTAGGACGGGCGCTGGAGGTGTCATTGCGCGGAGTCGAGGAATTGCTGCCCCGGGACGAGTGGACGCGCAAGCTCGCGCGCTCCGAGGCGACGGGGATTCCGCTGCGCATCAAGCTGGGCCTCGACCCCACGGCGCCGGACATCCACATCGGCCACACGGTGGTGCTCAACAAGATGCGCCAGCTGCAGGACCTGGGGCACCAGGTGATCTTCCTCATCGGTGATTTCACCACGCTGATCGGCGACCCGTCCGGCCGCAATTCCACGCGTCCGCCGCTCACGCCGGAACAGATCAAGGTGAATGCGGAAACCTACTACCGCCAGGCGAGCATGGTGCTGGACCCCGCGAAGACCGAGATCCGCTACAACAGCGAATGGTGCGAGCCGCTGGGCGCGGCCGGCATGATCCAGCTGGCGGCCAAGTACACCGTGGCCCGCATGATGGAGCGCAACGATTTCCACCAGCGGTTCACGGACGGCAGCTCCATCAGCCTGCACGAGTTCCTCTACCCGCTGCTGCAGGGCTACGACTCCGTGGCGCTCAGGAGCGACCTGGAGCTGGGTGGCACGGACCAGAAGTTCAACCTGCTGATGGGGCGCCACCTGCAGCAGGAGTACGGCCAGGAGCCGCAGTGCATCCTGACGATGCCGCTGCTGGTGGGGTTGGACGGCGTGGACAAGATGTCCAAGTCCAAGGGCAATTACATCGGCATCACCGAAGACGCCAACACCATGTTCGCCAAGGTGCTGTCCATCTCGGACGACCTGATGTGGGACTGGTACACGCTGCTGTCGTTCAAGTCGCTGGCGGAGATCGCCGCGCTGCGCCAGGAAGTGGAGGGTGGGCGCAACCCCAAGGACGCCAAGGTGACGCTGGCCCGGGAAATCACCACGCGCTTCCACAGCGCCGCCGCGGCCGATGCGGCCGAAGCGGATTTCGCCAACCGCAGCAAGGGCGGCGTGCCGGACGAGATCCCCGAGGTGTCGCTGGAGGGCGCGCCGCTGGGCATCGGCGCCCTGCTCAAGCAGGCGAACCTGGCTCCGTCCACGAGCGAAGCCAACCGCCTGATCGACGGCGGCGGCGTGCGCGTGGAAGGCAGCGTGGTGAGCGACCGCGGCCTGAAACTGGAGGCGGGTACCTATGTGGTGCAGGTGGGCAAGCGCAAGTTCGCCCGCGTGACGCTGGGCTGACACCAGAACCCGGGGCCTGGGCCCGGGTGCCGCCGCTGGTCAGCCCAGGTCGTCGTTCAGGTCCGGATCGGGGACTTCGCCCACGGCTTCACGGGTGAGTTGCGCCTCGCGCAGCAGCCAGGCGCAGAACGCCTTGATCTCGGGGCGCTGCCCGCTGCGCGGCCCCACCAGCAGCCAGTACACCAGCGGCGAGTCGAGCCGGTAGCCGGGCAGGACCTCCACGAGGTCGCCGGATGCGAGGCTGTCCGCGATGAGCGGCATCCGTGCGAGCGCGAGGCCCTGGCCGGTGAGCGCGGCCTGCACGATCTGGTGGGCGTAGTTGAAGTAGAGCCAGCGCTTGGGCTGCAGCTTGGATTGGCCGTTCTGCTCGAACCACCGCCGCCACGTCAGCCATTCCAGGTAGGCCATGCGGTGGGCGTCGCCGGCCTCGATCAGCGTGAACTGGGCGACGTCCGCGGGCCTGCGGATGGGCGGGCCGCTCTTGAGCAGCCACGGGCTGGCCACCACGGCGAGCTGCTCGCCGAACAGCCGCTGCGCGCCATGCGGCTGCGAGCCCGGCACGGCATAGCGCAATGCCAGATCGACGTCCGCGGTTTCCAGGTCCACGGACACGTCGCTCGCATCGATGCGGATGTCGATGTCGGGGTTGTCGCGCTGGAATTCCTCCATGCGCGGAATCAGCCACATGGAGGCGAAGCTGGCCCAGGTCGTGATCGCCACGCTCTTGCGCCCGGCGGTCTGCCGCACGAGCCGCACGCTGGCATCGAGCCTTTCCAGGGCCGGTGCCACGGCGCGCTGCAGTTGCGCCCCCGCGCTCGTGAGCTCCACCGCGCGCGTGTGCCGCAGGAAGAGCGGCACGCCCACCTCGTCTTCTAGTGCCTGGATCTGGCGGCTTACCGCCGATTGCGTGAGGGACAGTTCCTCGGCGGCGGCGCGGAAGTTCAGGTGCCGGGCCACGGCCAGGAAGGCGCGCCAGTGGCCGACCGCCACGGGCCGCGTGCGCAGGTGAGCAACAGGGGCGGGAATTGTCATGGTGCTCGCATGCCGGTTGCGTCGGCTGGATTAATGAGTCGATTGCATGAAATTATGGCCGTGTTTTCATTGGACCGCATCTGTTTTGGAAAAGAAACTCATTGCACGGCAACCACTTGAAGACATTGGAGAGCAGGCCATGGATGCATTGCAATTTCCGGATTCGCAACAATGGGGCATGCCGGCGGGTGGTCGGCGGCTGGCTTGCGGCCACGCCCTCGGACTGCGGCCGCGGCGCGCCGGGATCCTGGAGGTCGTCCACGGGGCGGTCTGGCTGACGGTGACGGGCCCCGCGGCCCAGGGCGGGGATCTGCTCCTGCGCAGGGGCGACACGTTCCGTATCGCAGCGGGGCAGCACGCCGTGCTGGAGCCCTGGATGGCTTCGGGCCGGACGGACGGCGTGTCGTTCCTGTGGACGCAGGAGTGCACGCAGAGCGTGCCGGTGGCTGTGGCCTGCAGGTCCGTGGCGCGGGCCCTGGGCGACATGGCCCGCTCCCATGCGGCCTTGGGTGGCGCGGTGGCGGCACTGGGACGGGCCCTCTGGAGCGCGGCCGCCGGGCCACGTGGCGGTCACGGCGTTCCGCTGTCTGCGCTGCGGTTGGCGAAGTGGCGCCATTGATGCGTCCAGGTCATCGATAGGGCCGCGTTTGGGAATTGATGCGGAAACCGCATGGTTTTCCCGGCTGCTTTTCATTGGACGGCTCTGCGGTGCCAGAGGAAAAATCCTGAAAAGACCAGGGTTTACCAGGAGAGAGCAATGTCTGCTTCACATGTTCTGAATTTTCAACAATCCGCCGCCCGTGACCGTGCTACCGGGATGGATGTCTATCGGCTGGACTCCGGCAAGGCCCACAGCCTGCGTCCGCGCGTGCCGATGGCCCTGCGCATCGCTTCGGGCCGGGCATGGGTGACCATCGACGACGGCCTGCCGGGCGGGTCCGATCCCGCCGCGGGCGACATCGTCCTGCATGCCGGCCAGACGCTCTGGATCGCCGCCGGCCAGCATGCCGTCATCGAGCCGCTGGGCAAGGATGCGGTGCAGTACTACCGCTTCGACATCTCGCGCGTGGTGAAGGGCGAATCGGCTGGCCAGGGCGTGGTGTCCGCCTGCTGCGCCTGAGCGCGGGTCGCGCCGGTTATCCGGCGCTCGTGCCGGCCGGGCTCGCGGCCGGTTTTCAAATTTCCAGGTCGATGGCGAGCGCCTCGAAGGCGGCCATGGCCTCGCTGCCCGCCAGCGACTCCATGCGGGGCAGCGCATCTTCGTCTTCCAGCGTGCTGAAGGCGAGGCTGAACCGCTGGAAGCGGCGCTGCATGAGCGGACCCTGATGCAGCACTTCCATCGCGGTGTGGCGCCCGTCGTTGCGGATGCGCTCCAGCAGGGGAACCAGGCGGTCCGGGGAGCCTTCCAGCTGCTGGCAGAAACGTTGCCCGTCGAACACCAGCAGGCCGGTGATGCCGTCCCGGACGTTGGAGAGGCGGGCGTGGGCGGCGATGGTGGCCACGATGCCCACGGGCTGCCCGGGCGCCAGCGTGCTGACATAGAGCACTTCATGGAGAGGCGCCGTCAGCGGAGGAGGGAAAAGCGTCATGGACTTTCCACTCTAGAGAACACCTCGGCAGGCCGCAATGTCAAAAGACATAGCCTGCGGGAACACCGATTGCCTAGAATCGCCGCCGCGCTATTGTTGCGCTCCCTTCCATTTCCTCCGCAAGCGCTGGCCGTATGAGTACCGATGTCGTTTCCGCTGGGCCCCTCCTGGAGGTCCCGCGCCATTGCGGTGCCTGCCGGCTCCGCCAGCGCACCCAGGCCTTCACTCCGGCGACGGGCGAAGAATTGTCCTTCATCGAGTCCTACCGCTGCGGCGTGGAAATGGTGAGGGCGGGCGGCACCCTGATCCGCGAGCGCCAGTCCGGCGGCCGGCTCTATACGCTCTACAGCGGCTGGGCCTTCCGCTACAAGACGCTGTCGGACGGGCGTCGGCAGATCCTGAATTTCCTGCTTCCGGGCGACCTGGTGGGATTGCAGCAGGAGTTTTCCGACGCCGCCCTGCACGGCGTGGAAGCCGTGACGGACTGCGCCTTCTGCGCGTTCGATGCCGATGGCCTGTGGTCGATGTTCCGCGAACATGCGCGGCTGGCCTACGGGGTCACGTGGCTGGCGGCCCGGGGCGAAGGCATGGTGGACGACAACCTGCTCACGGCCGGCCGGCGCTCCGCGATCGAGCGGGTGGCCGTGCTGCTGGTGCACCTGTATCGCCGCCTGGACCGGCTGGGGCTGGCGGAGGGTGGATCGGTGGATTTCCCGATCAACCAGCAGCACATCGCTGATGCGCTGGGGTTGTCGCTGGTGCACACCAACAAGACGCTGCGGCGCCTGTCCGAGATGGGGATGCATGAAATCTCGGGGGGGCGCCTGCGGCTGCTCAATCCACGGGCGCTGGCGCGCATCGGGGAATACTACGACGTCATTCCCCGGCCCGTGCCCCTGCTGTGACCGCCGGGGGGCGGGCTGGCGGCCCTGCCAGCAGCGGCGGCGGATAATCGGCCATTCCGGCCCGATGGCCGGTGGCGCGCCGTTCCGATCTTTCCTCCCCCATTTCCCTTCCTATTCCCATGAGTGCACTGGACGTCATCATCATGGCCGCGGGCAAAGGCACGCGCATGAAAAGCCGCATTCCCAAGGTCCTGCAGCGCCTGGCGGGGCGCCCGCTGCTGGGCCATGTGCTCGATCAGGCGCGCGGCCTGCAGGCCCGGCGTGCCGTGGTCGTGACGGGCCATGGCGCGGCCGAGGTGGAGCCTTTCATCGCCCGCGCGGCGGACGGGCTGGACGTGCGCTGCGTGCGGCAGGAGCCGCAGCTGGGCACCGGCCATGCCGTGCAGCAGGCGGTGCCGGCGCTGCAGGGCGACGGGACGGTGATCGTGCTGTCCGGCGACGTGCCGCTCACGCGCACGGACACCCTCCGCGCGCTGGTGGCGGCGGGCGGGGGCGGGCAACTGGCCCTGCTCACCGTGACCCTGCCGGACCCGGCGGGCTACGGGCGCATCGTGCGCGGCAGCGACGGCGCGGTGCGCGGCATCGTCGAGCACAAGGACGCCACCGAGGCGCAGCGCGCCATCGACGAGGTGTACAGCGGGATCATGGCCGTGCCCGCGGGGCTGCTGGCCGGCTGGCTGGCGCGGCTGACCAACGACAACGCCCAGGGCGAGTACTACCTGACCGACATCGTGGCCATGGCCGTGGCCGACGGCGTGCCCGTGGTGGCGCACCGCATCGCCGACGCGCTGCAGGTGGCCGGCGTGAACAGTCCGCTGCAACTGGCCGAGCTGGAGCGCGCCCACCAGCTCGCACAGGCGCGCGCGCTGATGGAGCAGGGCGTGCGCCTGGCGGATCCCGCGCGCTTCGACCTGCGCGACGATGCGCGCACCGGCGCGCGCGGCGAACTGGCCTGCGGGCAGGATGTGGAAATCGACGTGAACTGCATCTTCTCCGGCCGTGTGGAGCTGGGCGAGGGTGTGCGCATCGGCGCGCACTGCTGCATCGCCAACGCCCGCATCGCCGCGGGCGCGGTGGTCCACCCCTACACCCACATCGACGGCGAGCAGCCGGCGGGCGTGCAGGTGGGCGAGGGGGCGCTGGTCGGACCGTTCGCGCGGCTGCGGCCCGGCGCGCAGCTGGGGCGCGAGGTGCACATCGGCAACTTCGTGGAAGTGAAGAACTCGAGCCTGGCCGACGGCGCCAAGGCCAACCACCTCGCCTACCTGGGCGACGCCACGGTGGGCGAGCGCGTGAACTATGGCGCCGGCAGCATCACCGCCAACTACGACGGCGCGAACAAGCACCGCACGGTGATCGAGGCCGACGTGCACGTCGGCAGCAACTGCGTGCTGGTGGCGCCCGTGACCATCGGTGCGGGCGGCACGGTGGGCGGTGGCTCCACCATCACCAAGAGCACGCCCGCGGGCGCTCTGAGCGTGGCCCGCGGCAAGCAGGTCACCAAAGAAAACTGGCAGCGGCCGGCCAAGCTGCCCAAGGCATGACGGAAGAACGTGCCGGCGCCGCCTGTCCGTCCGGGCCGGGGCCATCCCCGTACGAGGGCCTGGATGCGCCCGCGCTGCGTGCTTTGCTGGCCGAGCGCGACCGCGCGCTGGCCGACATGGCGGCCGCGCACGACGAGTTTCTGCACGCGGTGTCCCACGATCTGCGCGCACCGCTGCGGCATATCGTGTCCTTCGGCCCGCTGGTGCGGGAACTGGTCGAGGACGAGGCACAGGGCCTGCCCGCCGGGGCGCGCGCGGAGGCCTGCAGTTTCCTGGGCACCATGGACCAGGCTTCCCGCCGCATGGGCCGCA
This sequence comes from Paracidovorax citrulli, assembly GCF_900100305.1. Classification (GTDB taxonomy): domain Bacteria; phylum Pseudomonadota; class Gammaproteobacteria; order Burkholderiales; family Burkholderiaceae_C; genus Paracidovorax; species Paracidovorax citrulli. The sequence continues at coordinate 250,942 of NZ_FNEY01000001.1, forward strand.
TGCTCGACGGCCTGCTCGCGCTCTCGCGCATCGCCCGCGCGCCGCTGCACCGGGCACCGGTGGATCTGAACGAACTGCTGGCCGGCATGCCGTCCGCGCTGGCCGGCGAGGCGCCCGGCCGCCGCGTGGAGTGGCGCATCGCCCCCGGCCTGCCGACAGTGGCGGGCGATGCCGCGCTGCTCCGCCAGCTGTTCACCGAGCTGCTCGGCAATGCGCTCAAGTTCACGCGCGACCGCACGCCGGCCATCGTCGAGATCGAAGGGGACGTCGCCGGGGACGGATCGGCCCGGCTGGCGGTGCGCGACAACGGCACGGGTTTCGATCCGGCGCGTGCCGGCATGCTGTTCGGCGTGTTCCAGCGCCTGCACCGCGATGCGGATTTCGACGGCATGGGAGTGGGCCTCGCCAAGGCGCGCGCGATCATGCAGCGCCACCGCGGGCGCATCGGCATCGACGCGGTGCCGGGCGAAGGCTGCACCGTCGTGCTGGCATGGCCTCCCGGCGCTGCAGGCGCACCCACGCCGTAAAGCGTTCGATCCGGAAGTTCCTGCGGCCCAGGGGGCGTGGCGTCCTCGGTCATTCGCCCCGCAAGAGCGGAATGCGCGTGTCGAACTTGGCGCGCTTGACGCCGAAGAACGCCTTCACGTTGCGCACGTTCGCATCGCCCGTGAAGAGCCGCTGGGTGAGCGCCAGGTAGCCGGGCATGTCCGGGGTGTGGACCACCAGCATGAAATCCGGGCCCGGCGCCACGCGCCAGCATTGCTGCACCGCCCCGTCGGCCACGGCCCGCGCCTCGAAGGCATCCAGCATTTCCGCCCCCTGGCGGTCCAGCGTCACCTCGACGAAGGCCGTCAGCCCGTGGCCCTGCAGCTGCGCCAGCCGGTCGGGCCGCAGGATGGCTACCTGCCGTTCCACCAGCCCGAGGTCATGCAGCCGCTTGATGCGGCGCAGGCATGTCGGCGGAGAGACGTGCGCCAGTTCTGCCAGGGCCTGGTTGCTCAGGCTCGCGTCGGTCTGCAGCAGGTCGAGCAGACGCGTATCGGTGGCGTCGAGTGCAAGGGATTCCATGAATCGTTTATAGATGAAATTTTATTTCTCCATAAAAGATACATGAAATAAAAGTCCAATCAACGCCGCAAATCGAGCTGAAATTTTATGCGGTCGTGCCTACGATGGCAGCCGCTCACGCCCAGTCCCCCTTTCCATCGTTCCTGAACTCTTCCCTGAAGGACCCCCTCCATGTGCGGCATCGTCGGCGCAGTCTCCACGCGCAACATCGTTCCCATCCTCGTGCAAGGCCTGCAGCGGCTGGAATACCGGGGCTACGACTCCTGCGGCGTGGCGATCCATGACGCCAGCCTGGGCGCCACGCCCACCGGCGGCCTGCGCCGCGCCCGCAGCACGGCGCGCGTGGCGGAACTGCTGGAGCAGGTGCGCACCGAGCATGTCGAAGGCGCCACCGGCATCGCCCACACGCGCTGGGCCACGCACGGCGCACCGGCCGTGCACAACGCGCATCCGCACTTCAGCCACGGCTCCGGCCCGGACGAGCCGCTGCGCCTGGGCCGCGTCGCGCTGGTGCACAACGGCATCATCGAGAACCACGAGGCGCTGCGCGCATCGCTGCAGGCCCGCGGCTACGTGTTCACCAGCCAGACGGACACCGAGGTCGTCGCCCACCTCGTGGACAGCCACTACAGCGGCGACCTGTTCCAGGCCGTGCGCGCCGCCGTGGCCGAACTGCATGGCGCCTATGCCATCGCCGTGATCCACAAGGACGAGCCCCACCGCGTCGTGGGCGCCCGCGCCGGCTCCCCGCTGATCCTCGGCGTGGGCGAAGGCGAGCACTTCCTGGCGAGCGACGCCATGGCCCTGGCCGGCGTCACCGACCAGATCGTCTATCTGGAAGAGGGCGACCTCGTCGATCTGCAGCTGGGCCGCTACTGGATCGCCGGCAAGGACGGCCAGCCCCTGGATGCCGCGAGCCGCCCCGTGCGCACCGTGCTGGCCCACAGCGGCGCGGCCGAACTGGGCCCGTACCGCCACTACATGCAGAAGGAGATCTTCGAGCAGCCGCGCGCCATCGGCGACACGCTGGAAGGCGTGCGCGGCGTGGCGCCCGAGCTGTTCGACGGCGCCGACGGCACCGCCGCATGGCGCGTGTTCAAGGAAGTGGATTCCGTCCTGATCCTGGCCTGCGGCACCAGCTACTACAGCGGCTGCACGGCCAAGTACTGGCTCGAGTCCATCGCCGGCATTCCCACGCAGGTGGAGGTGGCGAGCGAGTACCGCTACCGCACCAGCGTGCCCAATCCGCGCGCGCTGGTGGTGACCATCAGCCAGTCCGGCGAGACCGCCGACACCCTGGCCGCGCTGCGCCATGCACAGGGCCTGGGCATGCAGCACACGCTGACCATCTGCAACGTCTCCACCAGCGCCATGGTGCGCGAATGCAAGCTGGCCTACATCACCCGCGCGGGCGTGGAGATCGGCGTGGCTTCCACCAAGGCCTTCACCACCCAGCTCGCGGGCCTGTTCCTGCTCACGCTGGCGCTGGCGCAGGCGCGCGGCCGCCTGAGCGAAGAGCAGGAGGCGCGCCACCTGCAGGCCATGCGCCACCTGCCCGTGGCCCTGCAGGGCGTGCTCGCGCTCGAGCCGCAGATCATCAGCTGGGCCGAGGACTTCGCGAAGATGGAGAACGCCCTGTTCCTGGGCCGCGGCGTGCACTACCCCATCGCCCTGGAAGGCGCGCTCAAGCTCAAGGAGATCAGCTACATCCACGCCGAGGCCTACCCGGCCGGCGAGCTCAAGCACGGCCCCCTGGCCCTGGTGACCAGCAGCATGCCCGTGGTCACCGTGGCGCCCAACGACGAACTGCTGGAGAAGCTCAAGAGCAACCTGCAGGAAGTGCGCGCCCGCGGCGGCGTGCTCTACGTGCTGGCCGACGCCAAGACCAACATCGACACGTCCGATGGCATGCACGTGATCCGCATGCCGGAGAACTACGGCGCGCTCAGCCCGATCCTGCACGTGGTGCCGCTGCAGCTGCTGGCGTACCACACGGCGTGCGCGCGCGGGACGGACGTGGACAAGCCGCGGAATCTGGCGAAGAGCGTGACGGTGGAGTGAGGCAGGGCCACACGATAAAGCGATTTGAATCGCAAGCGAAAATTAGAGCGCATGAGCAAGTCGAAGGCGCTCTGCCTTATCAAAATGCAAGGGTTTCGTCCGTCTCTTGGAGACATCCGCATCGAGATTTCGAACCGTGCCAGCCTTCACAAGCCGTACCAGTGAGCTTTGCAAATCTCCCGGAAGCCAGTTTGTGGCTTCAAGGATGTCGGCGAATTCGGCGGTGCCAATGCGGCGCTCGCCGGCTGCAAGGTGTCTTTGCCAGAAGGCATCGACAGCATCCGGACTGCAGCGGCCATCCATCGGGTCGGCTTGTGGCTCGATACCAAACATGTCCATGACGCCGGTCTTCCGCTCGCGGACATCGATTTGCTTGGCGGCACGAACCCGTCTTTGAACCAAGTCTGCTTTCTCAGACATGTCCATGAACTCGACGATTCCCATCGGATGGCACGTCAGATAGACGAGGTGATACTTCGTACGCTGATGCAGTGGGTCGAGTACCGTGACGTAGGCAGATCGCGGCCGGTTCCCCGAACTGCTGCTTGGAACACACGCCTTGAGGCTTGATCGGTAGGCATTGACCAAGGCCTCTTCGCGCACGGTGGACTGGAGTCCGTCGAGATTCACCGATGAACCAAGCAGCTTCACCATCGCGTCCTGCCAGGCAGCCATGGATGCCGTGCGATTGATGAAGTTGTAGGCAAAATTGATCAGAAACTCCGACCGAGGCCGCTGAAGTAGCGGTCTCATGATCTCGATCCCGATGTCTTTCCACCCCTTTGGATCCACGAAGAAGAACGTGAAGGCGTCGGTTCCGCACCACTTTAGGATGTCCTCTCGCAAGTCAACGAAGTCGCCGTGCAGACAGGCCTGGGCAACTGTTGGAGGGGCCTTTGAACCGAGAAATGTCGAGAGTCGCTCGAACGCACTCTTGTCCTTCTCAATGTATAGAGCCCGCATCGTGACGTCGACGCCAAGCCTCGCAAGCGTTTCTTTACAGGCAGCAAGCGTTTTGAGTGAAAGCGAAATCGACGTGCCTTCGAGGTCGTCGTCCAGCGCGCCCCATGGTCCCGCAAAGCAATCCACGAAACAGATCTCTGCGCGTCTGACCTTCTTCGCGCCCATGCCGATGATCAGCACCAGTTTTTCGAGGTAGCTCCTGAGGAGCGCATGCTTCACCAGGGCTTGCTCGCGCCCCTCGTAGGCTTCCGGAATGATCGAAGAAATCAAGTTCTGCTACCTCCCGATGTTGTGGTTCGAAGCGAGCCTCACCCGATCAGGAATAGCGTTTTCTGCGGGGGAGACATGATCTGGTCCGTGTCCTTCATCTGGGCCGACGATCTGCGTTTAGTACCGTCGGCGCCAACGATCTCGACTATCCGTTCATCGAGCAGCTTGCCGATCGACTCCCGGTAGATTTGCGCCGAAGCCGGCGAGCTGTTGCAGGTGGTGGCGAACAACTCACCGAAGCTAATACCGGCGTCATCAGCGTACACGCGGCGCGGGATGTGCTCGTTAAGCGCCGCTATGCTCGCGCGGCGTGCCACATCGTCGAACTCAAAGCCTAAGGGTGACTGCCTGAGGTAGGTCGAATCATGTGCGGGGTCGTAACCGACCATCTGGAACATGTCGAGGCCGGCTCCGCCGTAGTGGATGAAATAGTTGTTATTTTCCCAGTGCACCTCGGTCATGACGTCGCGAGCCCGATGGTGCTGTGACATGTGAATTAACCAGTAGTCACCATGACCACCGCGATTGCGGATGAAGAACGGAGTGAAGTGGCGTGCGCCGCAGTTCTCGACGAGGCGGCGATACACGGTGCTTTGCAATAGCAGGCGCCAGTCGCGGTCGGAATTCTTGATCTCATCTACCGGTCGGCCACCGAAGATGTCAGGGATACCAAGATTTCCTAAAAGACCCTTCATCTGGTCACCGTCGTTGGCGAAGTTCATGAGCGAGTCGACGTTGAACGTGAGGATGATCTCTGCTCTCGGTAACGCGTCAAAAATCTGGCGCATCAGCTGCGTGGGCACGTCCTTGTAGCCGTACTGATCCAGGGCGAAGATCGAGCGGCCATTCTTCGGGCTCTTCTTCTTGATGAAGGCAATGATCGCGTCTGCCCGGTCCTGGAAGCGCGCGTGCTCAAGAAAGATGCTTCTGCCGATCCTTTCACCATAGCCTTCTTCGCGCAGCACCTTGTCGAGGTGCATGTATGCATGGCGATCGGCCTCGGTGAAAAAGTAGTCGACCTGCAATTGGACTGGTTTGCGCCGGTCCTTATTGATCATGAAGTCTGCTTCGCGGGTGGCTTCGAGGAAGATGAAGGGAGAGCCCTTGACCGGTTCGCGCGTGTCATTGTGGATGTACAAACCACCGCCGGCAAAGCCGTCGACTAGGGTCAGCTTTAGGACATCCTGGTTCGGTGAACTGACGAGCGTTCGAAAATAGGCAGCGAGATACGCCTGAAGAATGCGGTGTTTGGCGACGCTGTGCTGCTGGATGAGGTCTGGGCCGTTCTTCCAGTTGTATTGCTTCAGCGTCATGTGTTCCTTTAAATATGGGCGGAAAGTGCTGGCATGTCATCCCAGGTCCTACCCCCAAGCAAGCGGCCGTTGGCCTTCTTGGAGCGACGTTTCCCGTCCGCTCCCCAGCCGCCCCATTGCTTGAAGAAGAACTGCACACCCTGATCTTCGCATTGTTGACGGATATTCTCGACCCATTCAAGTTTCATCGGCCGTGCCTTGGGCCCGGATTCCCCTCCGACGATCACCCAATGGATGCCGCTTAGGTTGAGCTCACCGACATTTTCGAGCAGCGGTTCGACAGAAAGAAAGCGAATACGAGCGTCGACCTTGCGCAGGCCTTCGATTCGAGGCACGCCATATTTGCGATCCTCGACGGATACGCCTATCCAGGCGTTCGTTGGCACATCGTGCGTCCGGAAGAAGCTGGCCATGCGATCGGCTCGTTTCGTCAGCACTTGGAAGGTGTGCTGCGGACAACGACGGATTACATCAAAAACTTGGGCAATGTAGCTGTCATCTACACCTTTGTGAAAGAGGTCGGACATCGAGTTGACGAAGTACACGGTAGGCTTCTTGCGTGCCAGCGGTTCTGCTAGGCGCTCAGGGAGTATGGTGAGCTTGAACCCGTTTTCGTAGCCTGGCGTTCCCATGGCCTGCAGTCGCTTGGCCATTGCCTCGGCGTAGCAGTTCTTGCAGCCCGGCGAAATCTTGGTGCAACCTACCGTAGGGTTCCATGTCGCCTCGGTCCATTCGATCCTGCTTGCTTGAGACATGAGGTTCTCCTATTTCTTGAAATTGGGTGCATGCGACTACACAACGCGCAGAACGCGCGTGACGACGCCCCAGATGTTCAGTTCGCTCTTGTCGCTGATCGGGATGTCGGCGAAATCTGGATTGCTTGCCTGAAGCAGCCAGCCTGAGTCCGTGCGCTTCAAGCGCTTCACAGTCAATTCACCAGCGATATCCGCGATGACGATGCGACCGTCTTCAGCGGCTACGTCACGATCGACGACCAATTCGTCGCCGTCGGCGATGCCTGCATCTCGCATTGACCAGCCGTGGACCTTCATGACAAAGGTGCTGCTCGGGTCTCGCACCAAGTGCTTGCCAAGATCGACGGCGTCTGCCTGATAGTCATCACCTGAGGTGGGCATACCAGCGCGAACACGACGCCCAAGGGAGGGCACCATAGTGGCGGAGCGGGGTCCGGCGATCGGCCTCAGGGCCCGCGTATCAACGCCTGCCGGTTGAGGCGCGCGCTTCAGGCCATTCAGATAGCCTACTACCACTGGGACGAGGCTCTGCGGCACACGAACCGTTTTGGTGGGTTCTCCATAGGCGGCCTTGCGCCCGGCGCCCTGTCGGGTGCCGCCGTGGCTTGGCTTTGTTGACTGCGTTTTCATGATTTTGTGACGAAATCAAGTTTAGCACGCGATTTTCGTTGTAAGTAGCCGCCCGATCGTCTTTTTAGGCACGCGCTTATAGAGGTGAAGGTCCGTCAAGCCGCCAAGATCAATATTTAATCTTTCCACCGGTCTACAGCTTGTTGAACGGTGAACCTCCTAACAGAGTTGAGATCACCACGATTGACCCAACGGGACTCGGCAATACCCGTGGCGTTTCCATTTTTGATCTACCAAATTCATTGGCGATGACACCCTGAAAGGTCACGCCCCCAGCAACTTCTCCAGCGCCTCCACCCGGTGCCGCCGCGGCACCGTGATGGCGTAGAAGCTCTCGGTCAGTTCGCTCGACTGGCCCGCGATCACCAGCAGCCCGCTTTTCAGCTCGTCCTGCACCACCACCTCGGACAGCAGCGACAGCCAGCCGCTGTCGCGGGCGATGAGGCGCAGCAGGGCCATGTCGTCCACTTCGGCGCGCAGGCGCGGTGCCACGCCGGCCGAAGCGCACAGTGCATCGAAGGGCCCGCGCACGGCATGGCGGGGGCCGGGCAGGGCGATGTCCATGCCGTGCAGGTCCTGCGGCACGCGCAGGCCGCCGGCCGGCCAGCGGTGGGCCGGGCCCACGATGGAGATGGCCTGGCTGGCCAGGAAGCGGCAGTGCAGCGGCCGGCCCGGGTCGGCGGGCACGCTCTGGTTGGCCAGCACCACGTCCAGCTGGTGCTCGAGCAGCCGCTGCAGCAGGTCGTCCAGCAGGCCCGATTCGAGAGTGAGCACCACGTCGGGGTCGGCCAGCAGCGGGCGCAGCAGGTTCTCCTGGTAGTTGCGCGACATGGTGGCGACCGCGCCCACGCGCAGCCGTGTCATCCCCTGGCTGCGGCCCTGCAGCCGCCCCAGCAGCTCCTGGCCCAGGCCGAAGATGTCTTCGGCATACGACAGCACCACCTGTCCCGCCTCGGTCAGCACCATCCGCCGGTTTTCGCGCGTGAACAGCGGCTCGCCGAGCCGCTCCTCCAGCTGGCGGATCTGCGCAGAGAGCGCCGACTGCGAGGCATGCACCTCCTCGGCCGCCCGCGTCAGGTGGCCCAGCTTGGCCACCCGCCAGAAGTAGAAGAGGTGATGAAAGTTGAGCTGCTCGAGGCGCATTGTTCTGTTTAAAAGATCAATCTGTTTCCTTTAATGAATTTTACAGAACATGTGCGGCTCGCCACCATGGCGACCCATGCAAGACCTCGACTTTCTTCTCTCCATTGCTGCCCTGTTGCCCGCGGCGCTGATGCTGGGCGCCGCGGCCGGGCTGTCGCTTCACCGGGGTGCGGTGCGCCCTGCCTGGCGGGCGCTGCACGCGGCATCTGCGCTCGGCCTGATGGCCGCGCTGGCCGCGCTGGTCGCCGTGGCCACCGGAGCGTCCGCACCGCTCGCCCCCTGGCTGCGCCCGACGCTGCCGGGCACCGCCGTGGCGGTGCTCGTGCAGGCGCTGGGCGGGGTGGTGGGCGTGTTCTCGACCCGCTACCTGGACGGCGAGCCGCGCCAGGCCCGCTACGCCGCCGCGCTGGCCGCGGTATTGGGCGGCGTGCAGGTGCTGCTGCTGGCCGACCACTGGGCCGTGCTGATCGCCGCCTGGGCCGGCATCGGCCTGGCGCTGGAGCGGCTGTTGTGCTTCTATGCCGACCGCCCGTTCGCGCTGCTGGCCGCGCACAAGAAGCGCGTGGCCGACCGCGCGGCCGATGGGCTGCTGGTCGCTGCCGCGGCGCTGAGCTGGCATGCGGTGGGCAGCGGCTCGCTGAGCGACCTGGCGGCCCATGTGCAGGCCACGGGCCTGTCGGCGCCGCTGCAGGTGGCTGCCGTGCTGCTGGTGGCCGCCGTCGTGTTGCGCACCGCGCTGATGCCGGTGCACGGCTGGCTGATCCAGGTGATGGAGGCGCCCACGCCGGTGTCGGCGCTGCTGCATGCCGGTGTCGTGAACCTGGGGGGCGTGGTGCTGATCCGCTGCGCGCCGCTGCTGGAACACGCCATGCCGGCGCGCGCCATCCTCGTCGCGCTGGGCCTGGCGACGGCGCTGGGCGCCGGCCTGGTGATGCTGACCCGCATCAGCATCAAGGTGCGGCTGGCCTGGAGCACCGTGGCGCAGATGGGCTTCATGCTGGTGGAATGCGGCCTGGGTCTCTACACCCTCGCGGCGCTGCACCTGCTGGGCCATTCCATTTACAAGGCGCATGCCTTCCTGGCCGCGTCCGACGTGGTGCGGCAGACCCGGGCGCGTGCGCTGCGGCCGCCGCAGTTGCCGGCCCGCGCCAGCCTGCTCGCCGCGCCGCTGCTGGCCGGGGCGGTCGTGGCGGCTGTGGGCGGCGGCTGGCCGCTGTGGTGGACGGGTGTGATGGCGCTGGCCTGGGCACCGCTGCTGTGGGCATCGACGCTGCGGCAACTGGTCGCCGGGCTGGCCGCCACGGCGCTGCTGACGGCCGTGGCCCGCGCCGCCCACGCGCTGCCGCTGGGCCTGCATGACGCGCCGCATGACGCGCTGGGCTTCCTGGCCCTGGCCGGCATGGCCGCGCTCTACGCCGTGCTCGTCGCGCTGCAGATGCGCCCGCAGGCACTGCTCACCGCGCGCCGCTGGAGCTACGCCGGCTTCTACCTCGACGAGTTCTATACCCGCTGGAGCCTGCGCCTGTGGCCGCGCCGCTGGACGCCCACGCCGCCCCCACCGCGCCCCGCCACGATCTGACAGAGAAAGAAGAAAACCATGCACACCGACACCCTCGAACACGACGCCCTGGCCCGGGCCGGGGCGCACGACCGCATCCAGGCTGCCTGCGCCCAGGCCTGCAGCGCGATCGCCCCCGCCTGGCCGCTGGATCGCGCCATCGCCGTCAACCCGCACTGGCAGCGCACGGGCCAGCCGCTGCGCCGCGTCGCCGCGCGCATGGCGCTGCTGGGCGGCATCCAGGTGTTTCCGCCGCGCGAGCGCCAGCGCGAGGCCTGGCAGGGCGGGCGCATCACCCCGCAGGACCTGGCCCTGGCACTGCAGCGCCTGCCGGATGCGGCCGGCCTGGCCGAGGCCGACTGCGTCGCCGCGCTGGACCGCCCCGGCGGGCTGCAGCCGCTGCCGCTGCTGATCGACGTGCTGGACAACGACCCTGCCCGCGATACGCGCCTGACCTGGCGCCAGGCCATCACCCACCAGGTCAGCCAGACCTGCGCCGCGTTTTTCGACCGGGCCCAGGCCGACTGGCAGCCCGAGCGCGGGCCGGGCCTCTACGCCTTCTGGCGCGACACGCTGACGCATGACCACGGCATCGGCACGCTGATGGGGCTGCCCGGCCTGCACCGCGGCGTGCAGGCCCTGCCGGCGACGCGCGAGGACGCCGAGGCCTGGGCGATGCACCACCTGCAGTTGCAGGGCGGCGCCTGGGCCGACTACCTGGAGGCGGTGCTGCTCACGGTCAACGGCTGGGCCTCGTGGTGCGCGTACCTCGCCTGGCAGGCACCCGAGGGCGCGCCGGAGCGCGAGCACCTGCGCGACCTGCTGGCCATCCGCCTGGCATGGGGAGCCGTGCTGCTGGAGTGCAAGGACGACGCCGCCGCGCGCCAGGCCTTCGCCGCGCTGCAGGCCGAGTGGCGCCGCGCTCCGGAGCGGCTGCAGCAGGCCGAGCAGGCGCTGGTCGTCGATGAGGTGTGGCAGCTCGCGCTGGAGCTGGGCTACCAGCGCGAACTGGCCGGGCGGCTGGCCCGGGCGCCCGGCTTGCCGTCCGCCGTGCCCGAGGCGCAGGCCGTGTTCTGCATCGATGTGCGCAGCGAGCCGCTGCGCCGCGCGCTGGAAGCCACTGCGCCGACGCTGCAGACGCTGGGTTTCGCCGGCTTTTTCGGGGTGCCGGCGGCGTACACGCCGCTGGGCACTGCGGCGCGCCGGCCGCAGTTGCCAGGCCTGCTGCCGCCCGCGATGGAGGTGACCGACCAGCTGCCCGATCCCGGGGCCGCCGTCACCGCCCGCCACCGCCGCCTGGCCTGGGCTGCGCAGTGGGAGTCCACCACGCGCTGGCCCGGCGCGGCCTTCTCCTTCGTCGAGGCGCTGGGGGCCGGCTACCTCGGCAAGCTGGGCGGCTGGCTGTGGCCGCGCGAACAGGCCCGCGACAGCGGCGACCATGCGGGCCTGCCGGCGCGCTACCGCCCCGTCTGCCGGCCCATGCTGAGCGGTCTGTCGCTGGAGGAGCGCGCTGCGCTTGCCGCCCGCGTGCTCAAGGCCCTGGGCCTGGCCCGCGGCGCCGCGCCGCTGGTGATGCTGGTGGGCCATGGCAGCCAGTCGGCCAACAACGCCCAGGCCGCCGCGCTGGACTGCGGCGCCTGCTGCGGCCAGACCGGCGAGGTCAACGCGCGTGCCCTGGCGCTGCTGCTCAACGATGCCGAGGTGCGCACCGCGCTGCCCGCCCTGGGCATCGCGCTGCCCGAGGCCACGTGTTTCGTCGCCGCGCTGCACAACACGACGACCGACGAGATCGAGGGCTTCGACCTCGACCTGCTGCCGCCCGAGGCGCGTGCGCGCTGGGAGCGCTGGCAGCCGGTGTTCTCCGCCGCAGGCGATCGCGTGCGCCGCGAACGCGCCCCCTCGCTGGGCCTGGACGCGCGGGCCGCCGCCGGCGATCTGCTGTCCGCGCTGCGCCGCCGCGCCAACGACGGCGCCCAGACGCGTCCCGAATGGGGCCTGGCCGGCAATGCCGCCTTCGTCATCGCGCCGCGCTCGCGCACCCGGGACGCGGAACTGGGCGGCCGCGCCTTCCTGCACGACTACGACCCCGCCCAGGATACCGACGGCAGCCTGCTGGAACTGCTGATGACGGCGCCCATGCTCGTCACGCACTGGATCAACTGGCAATACCACGCCTCCACGTGCGACCCCGAGCGCCTGGGCAGCGGCAACAAGCTGCTGCACAACGTGGTGGGCGGGCACATCGGCGTGTTCGAGGGCAACGGCGGCGACCTGCGCATCGGCCTGTCGCGCCAGTCGCTGCACGATGGCCAGCGCTGGGTGCACGAGCCGCTGCGGCTGACGGTGGTCATCGACGCGCCCGCGGCTGCGATCGAGGCGGTCATCGGCAAACATTCCGTGCTGCAGCAGCTGCTGGGCCACGGGTGGCTGCATCTGTGGCGGTTCGGGGATGCGGGGCTGGAGCGGCGCGAGGGAGGGCGGTGGTTCGCCCAGGACGCGGGCGCATCCGGGGCGTGAGCGGGGCTGTGCTCCCGTGCGGCGGCTGGATTTTCAGCCGCTCGCCAGCGGCGTGCTGCCCTGCCGCTGGCCGGGCGGCCACATGCCTGCGGCGAGGCGCGCTTCGAACCACCGGTGCATGGCCGCATCCTCGACCGCGTACTCGCCGCGTGCCGATTTCCACACCAGGGCCGGTGTGCGTTGCCGCAGCGATTCCAGCGCCTTCTGCGCCTGCTGCACGCTCACCGGCCGGTCCAGCTTGTCTCGGTAGAAGCGCAGGGCTTCGGCGTCGTAGGGGCGAAAGCGCGGGCCCTGGGCCAGCATGCGCCACAGCACCACCTGCTCGGTCGGCTTGAGGCCCAGGTAGTCGGATTCCATCTGCGCTTCGTCCCGCGCCTGCTGGTCGTGTGCGGCCTGCTGCAGCGCGGGCTCGAAGCGGCCGCTGTGGCCCGACAGGGGGCTGAGCACGGCTCCCATCGCCGCCATGAAGAACTGGGGCCGGTGGCCGAAGGCGGCGAACGCCGCCTGCAGCGCGGCCCGATCCACCGGTACGAGGTCCGGCCGCTGGGCTTCCACCAGCCCGGCCACGTGGGCGATGAAATCGGTGTCCAGCGGCGGCAGTGCCTGGATCTGCGATCCGTAGAAGGGCGCGCCCGCGCTGACCACCAGGCGCAGCAGCTTGTCGCGGTCGGAGCCCGACATCACCAGCATCAGGCTCACCTGGCCGGGCCCGTTCATCTGGTCCCGCGCGGATTTCAGGGCCGTCATCGCTGCTTCGCCCGCCTCGCTGGTGAGGGCATGCTGGGCTTCGTCGATGATCAGCGCCACGGGCCGGCCCGCCGCCTGCTGCAGGTTGCGCAGCGCGTCCACCAGCGTCAGGCCATCGACCTGGCCGATCCGGCTGGGGTCGATGTCCAGAGCGCCCGCCACCTTCACGCCCTTGACGCCCGCCTTCTTCGCGGTGCGGGCCACCAGTCCCAGGTGCGCCTGCAGGGACTGGGCGATGGCCTCGGCGATCAGGGGGCCGGGGTCGCGGCGGATGTCGGCCCACAGGTCCACGTACACCACTACGACACCTGCCTGTCGCAGGGCGGGGGCAAGGTCGCCCTGCAGGAACGTGCTCTTGCCGGTGCGGCGGGGCGCGGCCAGGAACAGGCCGTTGTGTGCATCGCCGAGCAGCAGGCGCCCCTGCAGGGCCTGCACCAGCTGCTGCGCCAGTGCCGTGCGGTGGTAGGCGATCATGCGATTACCTTGTTTTATCCGTGGGAAGATATTTTATCTTTTCCTGGATAAAAAGGGTAAATTGCCCGGGTAGCTATTTCCCAAGGAGTTTCGATGTCCAGACTGATGACCGCGCTCTCCGTGATCGGCGTGCTGGCCGCGCTGTACTTCGCCTACCGGTACGGCGTTTTCTGACCGGCAGGCGGCCGCGTCATGCCGCGTGCGCGCGCAGCCAGGCCACGATGTCGGCAGTCACTTCGCCAAGGTTGGTCTCGTTGAGGATTTCATGGCGGCCGGCTGGGTAAAGCCTGACGGTCACGTCGGCGATGCCCGCGTCGTGGTAGCGCTGGCCCAGGATCCGCAGCCGCTCGCCGCCGGCAGCGAGCGGATCCGCGTCGCCTGAAGCGATGAGGATGGGCAGGTCGCTGCGGATGCCCGCCAGCCGGGCCGGATCGGCGAGGCGGGCGGCGGGCGCCATCAAGGCCGGGAACACGTCGGGGGGAACGTCCCATCCGCACCACGGGTCGGCAACGTAGGCATCCACCTCGGCAGCGTCGCGCGACAGCCATTCGTAGCCCGTGCGGTGCACGAAGCCGGCGTTGAGTGCCGCCAGGCCGGCAGGAGCGCCTGGCGGCGGATTCGCCAGGTCGGCGGCGAACAGGTCCAGCGCGGTCGAACCGGACAGGACTACGCCCGACCACGTCGCCGAGTGGTCGAGGAGGGCGGCCTGCGCGGCGAAGGAGCCCATCGAGTGCGCGAAGAGGAAGAGTGGAAGATTCCCGTGCCGGGCCCGCAGCAGGGCGCCGAACTGGGCCACGTCGGCGATCAGGCCGTCGAAGCCGGCCGCGCCGAAGTCTCCCATGCGTCCGCCCGCGGTGCGCCCATGGCCGCGGTGGTCCACCGCGTGAACCAGGAACCCGGCGGCGTTCAGCGCCCTGGCGAAGCGGTCGTAGCGCTCGCCGTGCTCGGCGAGCCCGTGGGCGATCTGCACCACGCCCGCGGGTTCGCCGGACACGTCGGTCCAGGAATACGTCGCGACGGAAGTACCGTCCGCATCGGAACGGAAGGAGGAGGTCGAAGTGCTCATCGTTCGATTCTCACACCGTCTCCGGCCTGGCGGAACCCGCCCTTGCGCACCTCCGGCCCCTCCTTCAGCCGCCGCAGCGCGCGCTCGCACTCCGCCAGCAGGGACTCGCGCCGCGCCGCCAGCCAGCCGACGGCGAACCAGGCCTTCGGGTGTTTCGCCGCGAGCTGGCGGTATTGCGCTTGTGCCACCTGCTCGTCGTTGAGCCGGCCCAGGGCCTCCTGCGCAGGCTCCAGGTGGCGCAGGAAATCCCTGCCGCCGCCCCTGAGCGCCGGCGCGAGGAATTCGGCCAGGTAGCGCAGGCGCTTGATGCGCTTGCGCACGCCGTGGCGACGTTCGGCCGGCAGGCTGGCGAACGAGGTCGCATCTTCGGCCAGGCCCCGGTGCAGCTTGCGCAAGGCCTTGCGCAGCACGCGCCGGGTGGCGTCCGCGTCCAGCCCGCATTCCTCGCCGACGCGTGCCTGCGGCGGCCGGCCCGGCGTGGCGGCAAACCCCATCAGTGCGATCAGGGTGGACTGGAACGCTGCATCGGCCACGATGTGTTGCGCGGATTCGGACGGTGCGCTGCCGGTGTCCACGGCGGGCGCTCCCGCCTGGCGGAGGGCCTCGCCGATCTGCTCCATCACGTGCCCGCCGTCCCGCAGGGAGCCCAGGCGGCGGAAGGCGGAGCGCAGGGGCGTCTGCCACGCGGGATCGAAGCGGCCGGGCGCCACGCGGTCGAGTTCGCGCAGGGCGGTGCGCAGGCGCCGCAGGCCCACGCGCAGCTGGTGGATGTGCTTCTCGCCGACGTGGCCGTGCGCGATCTCGCTCGCGTTGGCCAGGATCTGCTCCAGGCAGTGGGCGACCACGGTCCGCTGCAGGTCCTGCCCTGCCGGGAGGCGGCCCTTCGGCACGCGCACCGGGCCGGCCTTGGCCGCCGGGCCGGCGGCCTGCCCGGCCCGCAGGCGCTCGCCCCGCTCGGCCTTGGAGAGGGTGCTGAGCACCAGCCCGTGCGTCCGGGCCCACTGGGTGGCTGCCGCCACGAGGGCGGGCACGGAGCCCTGCTTCAGTTCCAGTTCCAGCTCGCAGAGGGGTTCGGACACCTCGTCCGCACCGCCGCGGCGGGCCACCACGCGGCCGACGTCCAGCGCCACTTCCATCGCCCCGCCACCCGGCAGGGGAATGTCGCGCGCCACGCGCTCGAATTCGGTGCCGTAGGTGGCAACGGGCGCGGCCCGGGTGCCCGCCAGCACTTTGGCGAGCTGCCGGCCGGCGGTGGAGCCGGCATGCAGGGTGGGGTCGGGGCGGGGAATGCCGGCCGGGTCGGCGGGCCGCGGCACGGGCGCGTTGTGCTCTCCGCGCGCCAGCGGCCCGTCGCCCAGGGTCTTCACGGTCTGCACCCAGGCCCCGCCTTCGTTGCGCACGCGCCATGCGATGCCGTGGCGGGCGAGGTCGCCCCCGGGCGTGTCGAAGTAATGCGCCTCCATGCGGCACGCGGTGAAGGGGCCTTGCTGCAGCGCGGCTTCCACGCCTTCCAGGCGGTGCGCGGGGATCAGGAACTTGAATTCGATTTCCATGGGAGCCTTCTGAAAACGTGCGGATGTTCGCCGCGGGGGGACGCGGGATTTTCATGGAGCCGGCCGCCGGGTGCGGGGCGGTGTGGCGGGGGGGCTGCGGCCTGGCGGGCGCCGTTCCCGCGGTCCCAGCCCGCAGTGTGCCTCGAAGGCCCTGGAGAGCTCCGCTTCGCGGCGGTAATCCATGTCCGCCGCGATGGCCTTGAACTGCCGTCCCTGCAGGAGGGCCTGCCGCGCCAGCCGGATCCGCCAGCCAGGGGCGGCATGTCGCGTCGTTCCCTGGTCCTACAGGGGCTCATGCGCGCGGGGGCTAATTTCGGGCCCATGCCGGAAAAAAATCTCAAGAGTTCATGGGCCCTTGTCAAACAGGCGGCCTCGTCGTGGGTGGATGACTACGCGCCGAGCATGGGCGCAGCGCTGTCTTACTACAGCGTGTTCTCGCTCGCGCCCTTGCTGGTGATCGTCATTTCCATCGCGGGGCTCGTGTTCGGGGAAGAGGCCGCGCGCGGCGAGGTATTCGCGCAGCTCAGCGGCCTGATGGGCACGGATGCCGCCGCGGCGGTGGAGGAATTGCTCAATGCCGCCGCCAGGCCCGCGACGGGCGTCGCTTCTGCCGTGATCGGGCTGGGCGTGCTGCTGGTCGGCGCCACCACCGTGTTCGGGGAATTGCAGGACGCGCTGGACCGCATCTGGCGGGCACCGGTGCGTGAAGGGGCCACGGGGCTATGGGGGCTGCTTCGCGCGCGGTTCCTGTCGTTCGGGTGTCGGCGCTGGGCAAGTGGTGGGCGCCCGCGTTCGGCGGCTGGGAGGTGCTGGCGCAGGCGATCAACGCGGCGGTGGGCTTTGCGCTCACCACGGTGGTGTTCGCGACGATCTACAAGATCATGCCGCGCGTGAGCGTGCGCTGGCACGACGTCTGGCTGGGCGCCGCGATCACCGCGGTGCTGTTCACCGTGGGCCGGATGCTCATCGGGCTCTACATCGGCAAGACCGCGCTGGCTTCCGGCTTCGGTGCCGCGGGGTCGCTGGTGGTCATTTTCGTGTGGGTGTACTACTCGGCGCAGATCTTCCTGATGGGGGCTGAATTCACATGGGTGTATGCGCGCACCTTCGGATCGATGCGGGAGCGCGTGGAGGACCGGGTATCGCCTGCCGGCGGCGGGAGCGATGCGGGCGTGGACCCGGAACTGCCCGGAGCGGGTGCCGGCCCGCCACGATGAGTGCCAAGAAAACATCCGTTGACCATCCAGTGGGATGGTAATAGGATGGCGCATGACTTCCCTCCAGAATGTTCAGCGCCCGCCCAAGGTGAGTGATTCCGAAAAGATCACCATCAACCTCGGATACGTTGACCTCGGCCACATCGACCTGCTGGTTGCCGAGAGCTTCTACGGCAACCGCACGGACTTCATCCGCACGGCGATCCGCAACCAGCTCGCGGTGCACGCCGACGCGCTGCGGCAGGTGGTGGCACGCAAGATGCTGGTGCTGGGCCTGCAGCGTTTCTCGGCAGCCGATCTGGAAGCTGCGCGCGCCGCGGGCCAGCGGCTGCAGATCCGCGTGCTCGGCCTTGCCACGATCGACCCGGACGTCACGCCGGAACTGGCGCTGGCCACCATCGATTCCCTCACCGTGCTCGGCGCACTGCAGGCCAGCAGCGCCGTGAAGACCGCGCTGGCCGGACGCATCCATTGACCCCACGAAAGCACTCCGTGAACCCACTCTTCCAGCAACTGATGGCCGATGCCACGCGTTCCACGCGCGGGGGCCGGCTCGGCGAAGCCACCGAGGCCATCCAGCGCGCGTTGCGCGGGGCGGCCGCACACGCACACGCACAGGCGGCTGGCGCGTCAGTCGCGGGGCCGCCTCCGGTGTTCCGCGGTGCGCCGGGCCCTGCGGCGGACCCCAGGGTGCTCGATGGACTGGTCCGCGAGGTGCACGATCCGAACGCGGCGGGTGAGGCCCGCGAGGCGCGCCGGCCCGCAAGCACGGCACCCCTCCAGGGCTGCGGCGAACAATGGCAATCCGGCAGTTTCAGCCACCAGAACCGCGCGCTGGCCTACCGCCTCTACCTCCCGCCGGAAGTACCGGGCGACGGTGCACCGCGGCCCATGGTGGTCATGCTGCACGGTTGCACCCAGCATGCGGAGGATTTCGCGGCGGGCACGCGCATGAACGCGCTGGCGCGGGAGCTCGGCGTGGTGGTCCTCTACCCGGAGCAGACACAGCGCGCCAATGCCCAGAAATGCTGGAACTGGTTCAAACCGCAGCACCAGCAGCGCGGGCGCGGTGAGCCGGCGGTGATCGCCGCCCTCGCGCGTTCGATCGCCACCGCGCACCGGGTGGATCCGGCGCGGGTGTATGTCGCGGGCCTGTCCGCGGGCGGCGCGATGGCGGATGTGGTCGGGCATTGCTACCCGGACGTGTTCGCTGCCGTGGGCGTGCATTCCGGCCTGCCATACGGCTGCGCGGCGGATGTCGCCTCGGCGCTGTCGGCGATGCGCAGCGGCCCGGGGCCTGCGCCGGGAGCCACTACAGGGGCGCGCAGCACGGCGCTCCCCACCATCGTGTTCCACGGCGATGCGGACACCACCGTCCATGTCCGCAACGCGGAGTCGCTGGTGGCGGCGCTGCGCAGCGGTTCGGGGCGGGGCGCGGCTTCCGGTGCAGCGGCCGCCCCGCGCGTGACCCGGGGCCAGTCCGGCCGCGGCGCGCGGCACACGCGCACCGTCTATACGGACGCGGCCGGCCGCGATTCGCTCGAGTACTGGCAACTGCACGGCGCCGGCCATGCCTGGTCGGGCGGCAGCGCCAGCGGCAGCTATACGGACCCGTCGGGCGTGGATGCGAGCGCGGAGATGCTGCGCTTTTTCCTCGCGCACCCGCGCGCCGCACGCTGAACCCGGCCGGTGCCGCATGCTGCGCCGGCGACCCCCCGGATACTGGCACGGCGCATGGGGGCTTGGGTGCCGGCGGACCGAATCGTGCCTACACTGGCACCCATGACCTCCCTGGCTTGCGCCTTCGCCACCCTGGCCGCACTGCTGCACGCAGCGGCCGGCGCGCGAGCGGCCGCCAAGCGGATGCGCCGCCCGCTCCTGCCTGCACATTCCTGAGCCCGGCGGCCCGCTCCCTTCCCCCCTCTTCACCGTTCTTCTTGCGCAACCCTCCGCCGCCGGGCTCCTGCCTTGCGCGAACCAACGCGGTTGCCCCTTTGCGCTGGATGGCAGCGGGCCGCCGCACCCCACGATGGAGTGCCTTCCCATGCATGCAGCGGTTCAGGTTCACAGCGAGCGCGTGCTCACCGATCTCGATTTCGCGCGCCTGTCGCGCCTCGCGAGCCAGCAGCCCGCCCCCCCGTCCCTGGCGGACCTGCTGGAGAACGCGGACGTCACCAGTTCCCGGACCGTGGAAGCGGACGTGGTCACGATGTATTCGCGCGTGGAACTCGTGGACACCGCGACCGGCGCCCGCCAGGTGCTGACGATCTGCTACCCGCGGGATGCCGATCTGGCGGCGGGTTTCGTCTCGGTGCTGTCGCCGGTGGGCAGCAGCCTGCTGGGCCTGCGCGTCGGGCAGACCGCGCGGTGGTGCACCCCGCGCGGCGAGGCCTGCGAGGCCACCGTGGCGGGCATACAGCACCAGCCGGAGGCCGAGGGCGACTACCTGCGCTAGCTGTTGAGTCTCACGAGGTTGTTCACACCCGGAATGCGTGTGATGGGAGGCTGATGGCCGAGCGCGGAGTGTGGCCGGCACCAGTTGTAGCCGTCAATGAAGGGCTGCAGGGCAGCCGTGCGTTGGGCTGAGCTTTCGTAGGGTCTGGCATAGGCCCACTCCCGCAGGCTGGTCTGTACGAATCGCTCGGCCTTGCCGTTGGTCTTGGGCGTATAGGGCCGCGTGCGGATGTGGCGGATGCCCAATTCCTCGCAGGCCGCGCGGAAGGCGTTTTTGTAGCCAGAGCCGTTGTCG
>NZ_FNEY01000024.1 GCF_900100305.1 Paracidovorax citrulli
GTCTGTGCGGAGACGTACAGCAGGCCACGGGCCACTCGGTGAAGCTGGGCTGGGCGGACCAGGGCTATACGGGCGAGGTGGCAGCAGAGGCTGCAAGGGACAACGGCATCGATCTGCAGATCGTGAAGCTGCCCGAAGCGAAAAAGGGCTTCGTGCTGCTGCCCCGGCGCTGGGTGGTAGAGCGCAGCTTCGGGTGGCTGGCGAGATTCCGCAGACTCACGCGGGACTACGAGCGCCTACCCGAAGTGCTCGGCGGGCTGCATTTCCTGGTCTTTGCCGTGCTCATGTTGCCTGCAGCCGCACGGGTGCTGGCTGCGGCGGGAAGTTCATAACACGCTCTATGTGGACAAGGCGCTCAAAAAGCAATGGATCTACCTGGCGATATGGGCGGGGTTTTTTCTGTCGCTTGCCTATTACGTCGCAGTGATGGCGTTGCGGATGGTTTGTGCTCGCAAGCTGCTGCTCCGCCGGGTTGATCCTTCGTTGCCCGGCGCACAGATGGAACTCGACTTCGGTCATCCATGACCTTCGAGCAGGTACGACAACCAAGTGTTACGTCCTCAACAGCCCCGCCCCTGGCCGTGCCGCTGAAAATCCACGCATGCCGATTTCCTCTTTTCTGACCGGGCCCGTGCAGCCCTCCCGGCGCGCCTTCTGCCGCGCAGTCGCACTGGTGTCCGGCGCCGTGGGCCTGGGCGCGGCGCTGGTCACGCCGCCCGCGCAGGCCCAGCCCTCCTACACCATCACCACGCCGCAGATCCAGGATGCCCTGGCCGAAAAGCTGCCGCGCCGCTACCGGCTCGGCGGACTGCTGAACCTGGAGGTGCAGGTGCCCGCGCTGCGCCTGCTGCCGGCGCAGAACCGCATCAACGCGGTGCTGCCCGTTGTCGCTTCAGGGCTGGCGGTGTCCGATGGCGCACGCGATGCCTCCGGCTCGCTCGACGTGGATTTCGGGCTGCGCTACGAGCCCTCCGACCGCACGCTGCGCGCCCAGCAGATCCACGTCAATTCGCTGCGCATCGAAGGGCTCCGGTCGTCCGCCTCCGAGATGCTCAACGCCTACGCGCAGCAGCTGGCCACGCAATCGCTCGGCGAGGTGGTGCTGCACACCCTGCGTCCGCAGGACCTGGCGCTGGCCGACGGGCTGGGCATGCAGCCCGGGCCCATCACGGTGACGGAGCGTGGCCTGCGCGTGGACTTCGTGCAGAAGCCGGCGCCTTGATCGCATCGCACTCGCCCATGTGGGGCGGACGTTCGTGACGGCCCCGGAGCCCGGACGATGAACCCTGCAGTCTGTCCGGTGTGCGGTACCTCGGGAGCCGAAGAGGCGGACCGCAGGGGTCCGCGAGGGGCCTGGGTGCAGTTCATCGACTACGCAGGCGCCGAGGCATCCGGCCTGGGGCATCCCGAAGGACTGGCCTGTTTCTGCGCGGCGCACCACCCGGCAGCGCAGGCGCTCGCGCAGCTTTCCCGTGCCGAGGCGGTGGCGCAGTTGCGTGCCCGGTACCCCGCGCATCATCAGGAATCCGCTGCTGCACCTGCACCCGCCCGCCGCTGGTGGCAGTTCTGGCGCGCCTGAGCCCGACCGCCCCCGGGCGCTCCCCTACAGCCCCCGCTCCACCATGTCGAGCAGCCGCTGCGCCAGCGCCTCGCGCAGCGCTTCGGGGGCGCTGCGCAGGGGGCCGTCGATGGCGAGGAAGGCCATGCCGTGCACGGTGGACCAGGCGAGGTATTCCGCGCCGGGCCGGCGTTCGGCGGGCAGGGCACCGGCGGCCACGAGGTCGTCGAGGGCCGCGCCCAGGTGCTCGAAGGGGTTGAGCCCGCTGGCACCGCCTTTGTCGGGATCGGGTTCGCTCTCCACCGTGAAGGGTTGCCCGAACGCCATGCGGAACAGCCCGGTTTCCGACTGGGCGAAGCGCAGGTAGCCCCGGCCGACGGCGCGCACCTTGCCGTAGGCCCGCTCCGCGGCCGGGGCGTCCTCGGGCACGTTGGCGAGCTCTTCTTCCATGAACACGGCCATGGCGGCCACGGCGGCGGAGCGCACGGCGTCCAGCAGGTGCTGCCGGCTCGCGAAATGGCGGTAGGCCGCGTTGGGCGCCACGCCCGCGCGCCGGGTGGCCTCGCGCAGCACGACGGCGTCGGGGCGACCCTGGCGCGCCAGTTCCAGCCCGGCATCGAGCAGGGCGCGGCGCAGGTCGCCGTGGCGGTAGGTGGCGCGGGGGGTGGTGGCGGATGGCGGGGTGGAAGAGGCCATGGCGTTTGCGATGTGGACAGTGTCCATTGTCTCTGCTACCTTTGTGGACGGTGTTCACATATGGATGGCCCCCCAGCCGAGGAGACCCCATGAAAATCCAACCGTACCTTTTCTTCGACGGCCGCTGCGAGGAGGCGCTGGCCTTCTACCAGAAGGCGCTGGGCGCCGAGGTCACCATGCTGCTGCGCTTCAAGGACAACCCCGATCCACCCCAGGAAGGCACCTGCGGCGGCGCGCCGGGGGCGCCCGCGCCGTCGCCCGACAAGGTGATGCATGCCGAGTTCCGCATCGGCGAAACCCACGTGCTGGCTTCGGACGGCATGTGCGGCGGGCAGCCCCGCTTCGAAGGCATCTCGCTGGCGATCACGCCGGCCGATGCGGCCGATGCGCAGCGCGTCTTCACCGCGCTGGGCGAAGGCGGGCAGGTGCAGGTGCCGCTGGGTCCGGCGTTCTTCTCGCCCGCCTTCGGCATGGTGGCCGACCGTTTCGGCGTGTCCTGGATGGTGGTGGCGCCGCAGACCTGACAGCGCCGCACGGGCTGGCGGGACCGGGCGGAGCCGTCCTACAGCGCACCGGAGCGTGCGGGCTGCACAGTGGGACAAGGTGCCTGCCGCCGCCGGGTCGCGTGCCCGCCCGCGCAGGGCCGCGCACCCGTCCCCCTCGCGCCCGCCCATGAAACGCAGCATCGATCCTTCGAACCTCTCCGCCGCTCCGGACCGGGCCGCCTCCGCCCGTGCCGCCAACGCGCCCCTGCCGGCGCACGTGGTGCATGCCGAGAGCCTGACGGACATCCTCGACCAGATGGCGGCGCTGGCCGGGCGGGCCGGCGTAGTGCGCGTAGAGGATATGGTGGCGGCGTTCGGCCGCCGCAGCTACGGTCCGCTGCTCGTGGTGCCGGCCCTGCTGGAGCTGTCGCCGGTGGGCGCGGTGCCCGGAGTGCCGACGGCGCTCGCGTGCGTGGTGGTGCTGTTCGCGGCGCAGATGCTCGTGGGCCGCCGCCATGTGTGGGTCCCGGGCTTCCTGGCCCGGCGCAGCCTCGGCGCGGCGCGGCTGTCGCGTGCGGTGCGCGCATTGCGTCCCTGGGCGGAACGCGCCGACCGCTGGTTCCACGGGCGGCTGTGCGTGCTGACGGGCGGTGTGTTCATCCGCGTGGCGGCGGCCGGCTGCATCGCGCTGGCCTGCACGGTGCCGCCGCTGGAGCTCGTGCCGTTCGCCAGTTCCGCGCCCATGTCGGCGGTAGCGATGTTCGGCCTGTCGGTGATGGCGCGCGACGGGTTGCTCATGCTCGGTGCGATGGCGTTGGCCGGGCTGGCCGTGGGGCTGCTGGCGATCATGGCCTGACGGCGGCCGGCACGGGGGCGGCATGCCTTCGCGCGACCGGGCATCGTTTCGTGCGTTGGCGGCCGGCGTGCGGGGCGCAAGCGCATGCTGGGGCATTCCCACTGCGATCCTGCGGTGAGGGGCGGTATCTGGCCGCTCCCGCCGTGCCTCGCGTTCCCGGAGCGCAATGATGTCCGTCTCACGATTACTTTCCCAAGGGGCCAAGCGGCTCCAAAGCGGCCTGGGCCACTTGACCGGCCTGGCGAAGAACTCTTCCACCCGTCCGCATGCCGGATCGGGCCAGCACGTCCAGCCCGAGGGCCTGGGCGCGCGGCACGGACGGCAGGGGCCCACGCCGATGGCCCCGCGCAATCCGGCGCGCCCTGGAGCGGCGAGGTATTCCGCGCCGCAGGGCCATGCCGCGCCGCCGTCACGGCCCGCACCGACGCGGCCGGCCCCGCAGCGGCCCCTGGCATCCCATGGCCCTGCCATGCCGCAACCGCATTTCACCCAGGCCCAGGCCCGGCCCCAGGCCCGGCCCCAGGCCCAGGCCCGGCCGGCCTCCGGGCCGGTCGGCCTGCAGCACATCGCGGCGATGGCCTCTCCGGCATCGGCCGCGGCGCATGCGGCATCGCCCACTAAGGCCGCCCCCCTGCGCACGGGGTACCAGCCGGCGCCTGCCGGGCCGGTGCGCAGGTCGCATGCGGACGAGGTCGCGGATGCCGCGGCCGATTTGCAGGAGCAGGTGAAGGCGTCGAGCCGCAAGCTCTATGACCTGACCAACGCGCGTGATTCCGCCGAAACGGACGAGGATTACTCTGCCGCCGAGGTTGCCATCAACGCGCTCAAGCAGGAGCGGGCCGGCGTCATTCTGATGAGCAATATCCTCAGTGGCGCGGACCGCGGCGGTGCCCGGCAGATGCAGGCACTGCGGGGATTCTCCGGTGCGCCGGCTCTGGTGGACTCGCGCTCCCTGCGCCATGCGGGCGAGCTGCGCCTTCAGGCCCAGGCACTGCGCAGCAATGCCGCCGCCCTGCGCAGCGCGCAGGCGCAGTTCGGCCCCGTCAGCGATCTGGCCGGGAAGGCCCAAACCCTCAGGACGGCACTGAAGCAGCACGAGCTGCCGCTCGCGGCACGCCAGGAGCTGGAGTCCGTGCTGCGCGGTTTCGAGAACTACGCCGCGCTCGACGCCATGGTGCGCGATGCCGATCGCGCCCTCCGCCGGATGGGTGGCATGGGCATGATGGACGGTATCCCGACCACCGCCGCCGAGCGCAGGGCCGCCGACGATGCCGAGCGCAGGGCTGCCCAGGAAGCGCTGGACAACGGCTACTGATCCGGAGCGGCGGCGCGAGGGTGCGTCCGGCATCGTCCTACGCGGCCGTGCCGCCGCATGGCCTACAACCGGGGCAAGAGCCCGGCCACAAGGGCCGGGCATCGCTTTTGCAGGATATCTCCATGCCCCTTTCCGACGATCCCGATCGCGCCCTGCGCGAAGATCCCTCTTCCTCCGATCCCGAGACGGCCGACGCGGACACGCAGGCCCGGGCGGCCGACGCCGCCCACGTGCCCGAGCATCCGGTGGTGGTCATCACCGGTGCCTCCAGCGGCATCGGCCATGCCATCGCGCTGGCCTTCGCGCGGCGCGGGGCCTGCCTGGTGCTGGCATCGCGCAATCCCGATACGCTGGCCCCCGTGGCGCTGGCCTGCCGCAAGGCCGGCGGCCATGCCATCGGCGTGCCCACCGACGTGACCGATGCCTCCGCGGTGCGCGTGCTTGCGCAGAAGGCGCTGCGGCATTTCGGCCGCATCGACGTCTGGGTGAACGGCGTGGGCGTGGGCGCGATAGGCCGCTTCGACGAGGTGCCGGTGGAGGCCCACCGCCGGGTGCTGGAGGCCAACCTGCTGGGGCACCTGCACGGCGCGCACGCCGTGCTGCCGCATTTCCGCGAGCGCGGGGTGGGGCGGCTCATCAACCTGATCTCCATAGGCGGCTGGGTGCCGGCGCCCTACGCCGCGGCCTACACCGCCAGCAAGTTCGGCCTGCGGGGCCTGTCCGAGAGCCTGCGCGCCGAGGTGTCCGATCTGCCGCACGTGCATGTCTGCGACGTGGCGCCGACCTTCGTCGATTCGCCCGGCCTCTCGCATGGCGCCAACTACACGGGCCGGCGCATCCGGCCGCCGCTGCCGATGGTCGATCCGCACCGGGTCGCCGAAACCGTGGTGGGGTTGTCGAGGGCCCTGCGTCCGCGCTCCGTGACCTGGATGGGCCTGGGCGCGCTGCCCGGCCGGGTGGCGCATGCGGTGGCGCCGGACACCGTGGCGCGCTGGATGCGCTGCCTCTCCGACTGGGGCCTCGCGCGGGCGCGGCCGGAGCCCGAAAGCGACGGCAATCTCTTCGCGCCCTCGCAGGGCACGGCGGTGGCGGGCGGCCACCGCAAGCGCCGCGCCGGCGCGGTGGGGCTGGTGGTGGCCCTGGGCGTGGCGGGCATCGCCTACGGCTGGTGGGCCGGGCGCCAGCGGCGCTGACCCACTGACCGTACCGGCTGCTCCGGGGCGGCTGCAACTCATCAATACCTCGACCGTGTCGAGGGGGCATTGCAGGCGCGGCACAATGCCGCGTTTTTGCGGGTCCGGGCCGTGCCGGGGCCCGCGACAGACCGCCCTCCCATGGTGTTTTCGCTCTCCTGGTTCGTGTCCCGTGGGCATGCGCTGCTGCGCAGCGCATGGTTCTCCCTGGTACTGGTTTGCCTGCTGGCCCTGGGCCTGATCGTGCTGGGCCACGACGGCAAGCGCGTGGCGCAGCTCGTGGCGCTGGCCGCGCCCCCCTTCGCCTGGCTTTTCCTGCCCGTGCGCCGCGCCTGGGTGCATCGCCTGCGGTCTGCGCTGCTGTGGGCCTGGGCGATGGCGTTCGCGCTCGACGGTGTGGCGCGCGCCTACCTGCTGGACGCCTACCAGGCCGCGCCGGACAGCGCGATGGTGCTGGGTGCCGTGGCCAACACCAATGCGCGCGAGGGCGCGGAGTACCTGCGCATGCACTGGCGCGCCGCGCTGCTGGCGGTATCCGGTGTGACGGCCGTGGCGGCGGTGCTGGCCGTCTGCCTGGCGCGGGGGCTGCGCAGCCCGCAGCCGCCGGCCCGGGAACGGCCCCGGCCGCCGTCGCGCGCCCGCCGCGCGGCCCTGTGGGGGCTGGGCGGCGCGGTGATGCTGCCGGGTGCCGCGGCCTATGCCAGCAAGCCCTGGCGGCGGCTGCACCCGGTGCTTTTCTGGACGCAGTGGGGCGACAAGGTCGAGCACGTGCGCGCCGACTGGGCCGGGCAGCAGGGCGCGCGGCAGGCGCTGCTCGAACGCGCGCGCGCCGATGCCCCTTCCATGGCCGAGGACGGGCCCGCGCTCGTGGTGCTCGTGATCTCCGACAGCGTGAACCGCGACAACATGTCGCTCTACGGC
Source organism: Paracidovorax citrulli (assembly GCF_900100305.1). GTDB lineage: Bacteria > Pseudomonadota > Gammaproteobacteria > Burkholderiales > Burkholderiaceae_C > Paracidovorax > Paracidovorax citrulli. Next base: position 7,025 of record NZ_FNEY01000024.1, read on the forward strand.
TATGCCCGGCCCACCACGCCGGGGCTGCAGGCGCAGCAGGCAGTGCTGGGCGAGGCGTTCACGGCCTTCCGCCAGGCCTGGTCGGCCGATGCGACCACGCTGCCCGCGCTGCGCAATTTCTTCCGCTTCGGCGAACCCGATGCGGCACACCCCCACCATGCGCTGGCCATCGCGCGCGCGGCCGGTTACAAGGTCTGGTGGATGAGCAATCACGACGACGTGGGCATCGAGCAGATGCACGCGCGCATGGCGGACATCACCGAGATGAACAACCGCACGCCCGGCCGCTCCGGGGCGTCGCTCGACGGCGAAGTGCTCGATGGCCTGGAGGAAGCGCTGGCCGATCCCGCGCCGCGCAAGCTGCTCGTGCTGCATCTCATGGGCGCGCACCCGCATTACGACCTGCGCTTCCCCGAGGGCGCCAATCCCTTCGACGACCGGCCGGATGCGGTGGACGCGATGCTGGAACGCGCCGGCCGGCCGGCCTGGCTGCGCGACCGGCGCGAGGAATACGACGCGGCGGTGCTCTACCACGACGGCATCGTCTCCACCGTCCTGCGGCGTACCCGCGAAGGCGGCACGCCGGGCGGCTACCGGGCCTTCATGTACCTCTCCGACCATGGACAGGAAGTGGGGCACGGCGCCAACTGGGCCGGGCACAGCCCGGCCACGCCGGCGGGCTACCGCATTCCGGCCATCGTGTGGCACAACGGCCGTGCGCCGCTGGCCCCGCAGGGGCTGGACCGGCGTCCACTGCGCGCGGACTGGGCGGGCCATACGCTGGTGCAGTTGCTGCGCATCGACTGGAAGGGCTATCGTGCGGACCGCGATGTGCTCAGTCCGGGCTACCGGTGGTCTCCGCCCGAAGTGGCGGCCCTGGCGGAAGCGTCCCGCGCGCAGGTCCGGCAGGAACCGGCCCCGCACTGACGGCGGGGCAAGGTCAGCGCCGGCCGTGTGGGGCCTCCTCCTACACCCGCTGGCGCGATGCATGCCTAGGATGGCTCCAGCCGCTGCCGCGCGGCCCGCCCGCCGCATGCCGGTTCCGGCTGCTCCCCCCCCCGAACGCCCCACGGCGCAGCGGCACCACCAGCACAGGACACACGCCATGAAGTCTTCCGCCCCCACCGCCGGCGTCCGCGCTGCCGCTGCCGCGCCCACCGCCGTGCCTTTCACGTTCTATGCGGCCAACGGCCGGGTCTATGCGAGCAACGTGAAGGACAAGCTCATCGACCTGGGCCGGCTGGACCGCGACGGCGCCGGCTATGCCTACCAGCTCGATGCCGACGAGAAGATCGCCGCGGGCGGCTTCGAATCGCCCGAGCACGCGCTGGCCGCCATCGTGGGTGCGGTCACCTTCCTGTTCCTCGACGGCCAGTTCACCGCACTGGCCGACGTGGGAGGCGAGCGGCCCGATCTCATCGACGCTTCGCAGATCCACGTGACCCTGGATGCCCTGGGCAAGGGCGAGCCGGCCATCGCGGCCGATGTCTGAGCCGGCCGCGATAGCGCCGCAGCGGCCTGGCTTCCAGGTACCGCTACCATCCTGAACCGGGCCGCGGGGCCGGCCCGGCCACGGGTCGCTGCCGCATTCCTTTCCTTTCCTTTTCCACTTTTTTCTTCCACCGACGCCGCTCCGGCATCTCCCTATCGAGGGAGGCGGGGCGGGCCATCGAGCAAGGAGCTGCATGCTGAACGACGCCCCCTCCACCGCCTCCCTCCTGTCCTGGCTCCGCGACGAAACCGTCTGGGGCCTCTCGCTGTCGAGCATCGCGCTGGCCGTCGCCTCGGCGCTGGGCGTGTACCTGGGCATCACGCTGCTGCTGGGCGTGGCGCAGCGGCGCACCCGGCGGCTCGCCGAGGCGCGCGCGGCGCAGGGGCGCGAAGGGGCGGGCAGCGTGGCGGCCGTGGCCGCCGAAGTGCTGGGCGGCACCAGCCACCTGCTGATCCTGCTGGTGGCGCTGCTGGTCGGCGTGGGCATGCTGGACCTGGCGCCGCGCTGGCAGGCGCGCGTGGGGCAGCTCTGGTTCATCGCGCTGGCGCTGCAGATGGCGCTGTGGGGAACGCGCGCGATCGGCATCGCCATCCGGCGCTATGAGGCGCGGCACCTGGGGGCGCCGTCGGTGCAGGTGAGCGCCTCGGGAACGCTGATGTCCTGGGGGTTGCGCACCTTGCTATGGGCCACCATCGTGCTGGCGATGCTCGCCAATCTCGGGGTCAACATCACGGCCTTCGTGGCGAGCCTGGGCGTGGGCGGCATCGCCATCGCCCTGGCCGTGCAGAACGTGCTGGGCGATCTTTTCGCCTCGCTGGCCATCGCGGTGGACAAGCCCTTCGAAGTGGGCGATTTCATCGTGGTGGGCAGCGTGGCGGGCACGGTGCAGCGCATCGGCGTGAAGACCACGCGCATCCGCAGCCTGGGCGGCGAGCAGATCGTGATGTCCAACACCGACCTGCTCAAGCAGACCATCAACAACTACCGCTACCTGCAGGAGCGGCGCATCGTCTTCACCTTCTCCGTGAGCTACGCCACCACCGCGGCGCAGGCCGAGGCCGTCGCCCGGGCGGTGCAGCGCATCATCGAGGCGCAGGACAAGGTGCGCTTCGACCGCGCGCACCTCAAGGGCTTCGGCGCCAATGCGCTCGAATACGAGGTGGTCTATATCGTGCTGGACGCGGGCTACAACGCCTACATGGACGTGCAGCAGGCCATCAATCTCGCGATCCTGCGCGAGCTGGGTACGCTGGGCGTGCAGTTCGGCGTGCCCGTGCGCCAGGTGCAGATGGTTCCCCCCGCGCGTGCCGACGTCCCGGAGGCCGGCGGTTCTTCCCAGGAGGTGTCCCCATGATCGAAACCCCCCGCATCGTCCAGATGGAGGCGCAGCCGGCCGCGCTGTGGCCCGTGTCGTGCACGCGCGAGGAAATCCAGCAGGTCATGGGCCGGAGCGTGCGCGCCCTGATGGACGCGCTCGCCGCACAGGGCGTCTCTCCTGCCGGGCCGCTCTTCACCCACCATCTGCGCCGCCCGACGGACACCTTCGAGTTCCATCTCGGCGTGCCCGTGGACAAGCCCGTCGGCCCCGGGCCGGACGGCGGCCTGCAGCCCGGCGAGTGGCCGGCCATGCGCGTGGCGCGCACCGAGTACCGCGGACGTTATGAAGACCTGCCGCAGGCGTGGGAGACATTCCACCGGTGGATCGGTGCCCAGGGCGTACGGCCGGCGGAGGACGTGTGGGAGCGCTACCTCACCGGGCCGGAAACCGGCAGCGACCCGGGCGGGTGGCGCACGGAGCTGATCCAGCCGCTCGCGGACTGAGACGGTCCCGGAGGCGGCCCCGCAGGAGGAAATCCTTATGCGAGGTGTGGTCGGATGGCTGCCCGTATATCCGCTTTTCGAGTTTTCAGCCACATCCCGGAGCGCGTGGCATGTGCATGGCTTCGAGCTGCATGTCCCGGCTTCGGCCGGTGATCGGGATTCCATGGAAGGGAACCGTACAGTTTCCCCATCTTCATGTCTTTTCTCCGATCATGGTTTCCTCTCCTTCCATCACGCCTCCTTCTTCCCCCCGTGCCGCGGCCGTCCCGGCCGGCGCCGGGAGCCCGTCGTCGTCCGGCACCTCCGCAACGTCGGGCCGCTCCGGCAGGCTGCCCGAGTCCGGCGCACCACGGCGGTCTGCTCCGGCGGCCGCGTCGGCATCGGGCGCGCCGCGGCCGCGTGCCGCCGTGTTGCCGTCGGTGACAGGTGCGGCGGGTGCGATGGCCGCCGGGGCGCGCCCGGCCCTGTCCGATGCGGCCTGGGAGCGCATCGCCATGCTGCCGCCCGCGCAGCGCCAGCGGTTGAACGCCCGGGAGCGGGAGGCGCTGGCGGCCGCGGTGCAGGCGCTGCGCAGCCATGTCGAGGCCGAAGGGCTCGATTTCATCCCCGTGTTCGGCCACTGGTCGCTGCGCACCGACAACTACCGGGAGCTGGGCAAGGCCAGCCAGGACGAGGTGCAGGAAGGCCGTGACACGGTCCCTGCGCGCATCGGCGACTACGGCATGGATTTCGTGGCGAGCACGGAATACCGGGGCCGGCCGCAGCATCCCGGCGCCGTGGCGTCCATCGCGCCGTCCCCTGGCGGGCAGGTGCCCGGCACGCTCCTGAAGCTGCCCTTCGATCGCGCGGAGGAATTGCTCACCGTGCTGCTGACGCGCGAGATCGGCGCGGAGGCCGACCTGCGCGCACCGCCCGATGCCCAGGGCCGGCCCCGCTCCAGCCTGATGTACCAGCCGGCGGTGCGACCCGTCACGCTGCAGGATGGCAGCACGGTGCATGCGCTGCTGTTCGAGACCAACCCCGACGGTGCCAAGTCGCTGCGGCACGCGTTCGGCGACGAGGCGGGGCTGACCCCCGAGCGGCTGGCCTTCTTCATCGCGGGCGAAGGCGGATTCGTGCGCGACGGCAAGCACTATGGCGGGCCGAGCGCCGACTACTGGAGGGCCGGCATGCAGCGGCTCGAAGCGTCGGGCGATGCGCCCGATCCGTTGCTGGCCGAGGCCTACCGCATCGCCACGTCCAGCCGCTCCGCGGACGGCAGCCTGTCGCTGGATGCCATGGTGGGCGCCGCCGTGCCGCGCGGCACGTGGCACGGGCACCAGGGCTGGCTCGGCCGGGCCGAAGCGCTGCTGCCGGCGGTGTACGCGCAGCCCGGCAGCCCCGCCGCCCTCGCCGCGCACCAGCAGCACCAGCGGACATTGGATACGGCCCTGGCGTCCTGGCTGTCGGGCGAGGGCGCCGGCGCGGTCCGGGCGGACGGCGGCGACCTGCGCGCGGCCCTGGCCCGCGAACTGCCCGCGCTGCTGCAGGCGCAGGGGTTCGATCCCGCGGTGTACGCGGCCTCCGCGGCGGGCGAACACGGATACGGCCGCCATCTGCTGTACAGCGAATCGGATGTCCGCAGCGGCATGCAGGGCCTGTTCAGTCTGCAGGTAGTGGCCTTCGATACGCAGCAGTACCCGCAGGCCCTGGCGCATCCGGAGGTGTGCGCGGTGTTCGTTGCACCGGCGCCGCAAGGGGCTCGAACCTCGGACGATCCGTCGCCATGGCCGCAAGGCACCGCGGTGGCGGTTTTCCTGCATCGCGACATCGACGGCGTGTCCGGCGGACTGGAGCTTCCGCTGCAGGACCCATTCGCGGCCCAGCGCCCCCGCCTGTATTGACGGGCCAGGGCGCCCGGCACGCCGCTGTGGAGCGGGGCGATCGTTCCATCCGTGCGCCGGTGCGTTGCAGGCACCGGGCCTTGGGACTGCCGCGGACAACCCCACGTGTTCCGGAGCTTTTCTGGAGAATCCACGCATGTCCACCCCGTCCCCCCTGCTCGGCAGCCAGCCCCTGGGCCCCCTCTGGCCCACGCTGGACCCGTTCCTTTTCTGCGCCCACCACGACGATGCCTATCCGCGCGGCAATGGCCGCCTGGGGCCCGATGCGCCGCTCACGGGCCGGCAGATCGGGCAGGATTTCTCGCGCAAGGACGGCTGGAGCATGTACCACGGCGACGAGGTGCCCGGCTTCCCGCCCCATCCGCACCGCGGTTTCGAGACCGTGACCATCGTGCGCACCGGCCTCATCGACCATGCCGACTCGCTGGGCGCCGCCGCCCGGTTCGGGCAGGGCGACGTGCAGTGGCTGACCGCGGGCCAGGGCATCGTGCATTCCGAAATGTTCCCGCTGCTGGACGTGCAGCGGCCCAACCCGCTCGAGCTGTTCCAGATCTGGCTCAACCTGCCCGCGGCGGACAAGATGGTGCCGCCGCACTTCACCATGTTCTGGGCCGGTGACATCCCGCGCCTGGTGTCCACCGACGATGCCGGGCACCGCACCGAACTGACCGTGATCGCCGGGCGGGTGCCCGGTGCGGGCGCACAGCCGCTCGCACCGCCCCCGCACTCCTGGGCGGCGCGCGATGCCTCGGACGTGGCGATCTGGACGCTGCGGCTCGCGCCCGGCGCGCGTTACACCCTGCCCGCCGCGGCGGGAGAGGGCACGCGGCGCATGCTCTACCACTTCGCGGGCGAGGGCGTGCGCGTGGCCGGCGAGGCCGTGGGCCATGCCGCGCTGGAGCTGCGCGCGGGCGCCGCGGTGGAACTGGTGAACGGCAGCGCTGAACAGGCCGCCGAGTTCCTGCTGCTCCAGGGGCGCCCCCTGGGCGAGCCGGTGGTGCAGTACGGCCCCTTCGTGATGAACTCCGAGGCACAGATCCACCAGGCGCTGGCGGACTACCGCCGCACGCAGTTCGGCGGCTGGCCCTGGGGCGACGGCGCGCCCGTGCACGGCCCGCAGCCGCGCCGCTTCGCGCGGCGGCCCGGCGAAGCCGCCGACGAAGTGCCCGAGGCGATCGCGACCTGATCCCGCACCGGGCGCGGGGCCGGCGGAGTGCGCCGCCGGCCGGCGATGCGGGACAATCGGCGCACATTCTTCTTCCGACTCCACCGTACCGCCAGCCCCTGCCGCCATGAATATCTCCAAGGACACCGCCGTCACCCTGAGCTACAAGATCACCAGCCCCGAAGGCAAGCCGCTGGATTCGGGCCATGTTGCCTACCTGCACGGCGGCTACGAGAACCTGTTCCCGAAGGTCGAGGCGGCGCTGGACGGCCAGGCGCCCGGCTTCGCCACCACCGTCGAGCTGGCGGTGGCGGACGCCTTCGGCGAGCGCGACGAGAGCCTGGTGCGCACCATCCCCAAGACCGAATTCCCGCCCGGCGTGAAAGTGGGCGGCCAGCTGCGCGGCGTCGGCGACGACGGCCAGCCGCAGCTTTTCAACGTGGTGAAGATCAAGGGCCCCGTCGTGCACCTGGACGGCAACCACCCCCTGGCGGGCCAGGCCCTGCGCTTTTCCTGCAAGGTGACCGAAGTGCGGCCGGCCACGGCCGATGAGGTCGCCCACCGCCATGTGCACGGCGGGCACGGCCACCACCACTGAGCCCGTTCAGTACTGCACGTCCACCACCACGTTGTCCTGGTACACCCCGGGCGGCGGCGGTGTCTGGTCGCCGTAGATGCGCGCCGTGTAGGGCAGAACGATGGGCGCGGTGCCGTCCGTGACGGCCGTTCCGGCCGTGCGCGTGCCCGCGGCCGTGCCCCAGAGGCTGCCGTCGGCCCGGAACAGGTCGTAGGCCAGCCGGTTCGCGCCGCTGGCCATCTGCCTGCGGCCGCCCGAGGGATAGGCGCCCGGGCCGAGCCCCACGGTCACGGACAATCCGCGCGTGCAGACCACCGAGATGTTGCCGGACACCGCCGGGAAAGCCGCCGGCAGGGGCGCGGAGCCGAACTGCAGGTTCGGCGCGGACAGGGTGCAGTCGTTCGTGACCACCAGCCGCACGGTCAGCAGTCGGTTCACGTTGCCATTGCGCGGCGTGCCCACGCAGATGCCACCCACGCCGAGCAGGCCTTCGCAGATGTTGGCGTAGGCCCAGTTCACGGTGATGGTGTCCGTGTAGGTGCCCGCGGGCACGTTCGCGCCGACCGCGGTGGTGACGCGCAGCGGCAGCGACGCGGTGTTGTTGCTCAGCAGCGCGATCACGTTCGCGCCGCTGGCATTGATCACCAGCGCGCCCTGCGTGTAGCTGGCGCCCGCGAGGTTGGTGATCTGGTAGGGAATGGCCGGCTTCGTTCCGTCCTTGAGCGTGAGCCCGGTCGTGGGGCTCAAGAATTTCGCCTGCACCGTCGACGTGCCCAGCGTGGACAGCACGATGCCCCCGCACCCCAGCGTGAACTGCGCCGTGGTGGTGACGGCGGGGCCGGAGAGCACCCGCTGCGAGGGCACCGTGCCGAGATTGCCGCCGGTTTCGCTGTTCACGCAATCGGCCGATGCCGTGCGGCAGAGGGCCGCCAGCAGCCCCGCTGCCGCCAGCGGCAGGGCGGCCCCCGGCGCCCTCCGTGCCGGACGTGCTGCGCGGGTCACAGCGCCTCCCCCCCGGAGCTGACGGAAGAACGCGGCGCCCCGCCCTCGCGGCAGACCACGCGCAGGTCGCGCTGCGCCGCGTGCTCCGCCGCATCGAAGGCGGCCCGGCATTCCCGCCCGTCGGGCATGCGGGCCGCGAGCGTGTTGCGCGTGTGCAGCGCCGTCAGGTAGACCACGCCGTCCCACCCCACCACCGTGGGTACCTGGCCCTGCTCGTGCACGACGGCGCTGCCCGGAGGCAGCGGCTCGCCGGCCGCGTCCACCAGCGTCAGGGTGGCCGTGCGCATGCGCAGCACCGGCATGCGCACCAGCGTGCCCGTGCCCCGCGCCACGGCTATGCGCCGTTCCAGAGCGGGCGTGTGCACGTCCGGCGGGAGGGACAGCGGGTCGATCGCGTAGCGCGCGGGATAGTAGGCGGGCACGTTGGGAACCAGCAGATAGCCCTGGCTGTCGGTGCGTCCCACGGATTGGTGGTTGAACGTGATCGGCACGCCGGGCGCACCGTCCGTCGATACGAGCGCGAAGCCGTCCGTGACGCGGTTGGCGGCGAACACATAGCCGTCCATGGCGCCCAGCGATCCCGAAGCACCCGCCCAGTGCGTGGTGTCCGCGGCCGCGCCGAAGAGCCCGCCCTGCACCATGCCATGCCGGCCCTGGTATTGCGCGCTCGCGAGGCGGTAGTTGCCGCCCGCGCCGCCAGCGGGCCCGCCGCCGCGCGTCTGGGCGATGCGCCAGCCGAAGCCGCCGTTGCTCGGCAGGCTGCGCTGCAGCCCCGCTTCCCCCTGCGTCCGCCCGCCGGTGTGCGCCGCGGCGGCCTGCGCCGTCAGCAGCGGATCGAGCAGGTACGTCAACTGGGCGCGGACCTGGGTTTCTCCGGTCTCGACGGTGCGGCCCGCCGTCAGCGAAAAGAAGGCGTCGCGCCCGAGGGGCGTGCTGTAGCTGGCATAGGCGAGCCGGCTGCGCTCCGCGCCCGCGCCGCGCAGATCGATCCATCCTGCGCCCAGCGACGCGGAGCCGACGACCAGGCTCGCGTTCACCTGCCGGCTGAGGCGGGATGGCTGCAGGCTGCCGCCGTAGTCCGCGGCATCACCGAAGCCGTGCAGGCGCCGCGTTTCCAGCAGCGAGATTCCGCCGCGCGGCGTGTTGTACTGGTAGCCCGCGCTCCACTGCCAGCCGCCGCTGCGGTCCGGCAGCGCGGTGTCGCCGGGTACCGCGCGGCCGTAGGTGAGCGAAGCGCTGAACACGCCCAGGGTGCCCCAGCGCATGAGCCCGCCCGCGCCCAGCACGCCCAGGCCACGGGCGGCCTGGGCCTGGGCCTCGACCGTGATCGCATCGGTCACGCCCCGCCGCAGCACGCCCGCGGCCAGCGGCCGGCCGTAGGCGAAGCTGCGCACGCCGTAGCCGCGCCGCAGCGCACCGATCGAGAGCGAGTAATCGGTCCACCCCGGCCGCAGCAGCTGGCTGCTGACGTAGAACGGCACGGACGTCACCACCTGACGGCCCAGCGCATCGGTGGTGACCACGGACGCCATGCCGGCGCCATTCACGGCCGGCAGCTCCCCCAGCGTGAAAGGTCCGGGCTGCACGGTGTGCCGGCCGGCGCGGAAGCCGTTGACGAAGACGTCCACGGCCGACGGTACGGCCGCCTGCCCGGCGAACTCGGGCATCGGATACGTCACCAGGTCGGGCCGCGCGGCGAAATTGCGCGCCCATTGCACCCCGCCCAGGCGCACGGACGTGGTCCAGGGCAGCGCGCCGGTGATGACGTCCCCGGCCGTCCAGGCCGTGGCGCTGCCGGCATCGGTGTCCGTCCAGGCGGTGTCGTAGCGCAGGTAGCCGTTGCTGGCGCCGCCGTCCACGCGGCGCAGCACGCCCGTGTGGGAAACCACTCCGTGCAGGCCGAAAAAGCGCTGCTCCGACCACAGCGAGGCCGCCGTGCGGCCCTGGGTCCGCGTGGCGTAGAACTCGTAGTTCATCAGCAGCCCGGTGCCCCGGGAGAGGGCCACATCCTCCGGCGACTCTCCGGCCAGCCGCTGCATCGGCAGCCACTGCGCCGGCACGTCGATGCGCAGGCGCTGCGCGAGGCTGTCGTAGGCCACGGAAACGCCCGGCAGGGTGTCCACGGCCACGGGCGTGCCGTCGGGCTCGTCGGTCTGCACGTGCAGGCGCCGCAGCGTGGCCGCATCGATCTCGAAATGCGATCCGCGCTGTCGGACCGCGACGAGACCCTCCCCGGGCCGGCCGTTCACTTCCACCTCCAGGTAGAGGGCGGCGGCCTCCGTGGACACGCCCGTGGCGGACGGCGGCGGTGGAAGGTCGCCTGCGGACAGCCATTGGGGCAGGCAGGCCAGCAGCACCGCCAGCCCGTGGGCACGCGCGGGGGCAGGGCGGTGGCCCGCGGTGTCATGGCTCGGCACGGGGCAGGGGCGCCTCGCGCCCGTTGACGGTGGCAAGCAGTTCCGGCTTCGCGGGGGGAGGCTGGTCCAGCACCCAGCGCCGTTGGCTGTGCGGCAGCACGTAGCCGAGCAGCCCCGGCGTGACGACCGGCCCCTCCCGGCCCGGGGCCTGCCAGCGCACGGCCGTGAGCCGCGCATGGCCGGCCCCCGTGTTGCGGACCACGAGGTGCTGCCTGCCGTCCGGGCCGCGGTCCACGCTCCAGCGCAGGGCCGGCTCCAGCGTGGCGCCCGTGGACAGCGCGGACAGCAGGTCCGCGTAGGTGGCGGGCATGCGCGGGCCCATCGTGCCGGGGGCATAGACGAACAGCGGGATCGCGTAGCGGATCTGCAGTCGCACGCCGAACTGGGCGGGGGGCGCTGCCTGGGAGGCGCCCTGCGTGGTGCCCGGGGCAGCGGGGGGCGTCGGCAATTCGTCGAGCAGCACCCGGAAGGCCTGTTCCTGCCCGGGCGGTACGGGCTGGGTCGCGATGAGCCGCACCATCTGCCGCGCTCCCGGGGGGATCTGGCTGATGGGCGGGCTCGCCACCACCGCCTGCTGGGGCGTGAAGCGGTCATCGCCCTCTTCCTGGCGCCAGGCGAACACCCTGGCCTGCATGGCCACCGGCTCGGTCCCCCGGTTCTCCACCCAGAGCGCGACCGCCCGCTGCTCGCCCGCGATGACGGGATCCACCGGCCAGATCATCAGCGGGGCTGCCGCGTGCGCCGTCCCCGGCAGGGCCGGCAGCAGCGCCCATGCCAGCGCCGTGGCCATCCTCCGCAGGCAGGCCCTGCGGTCCGGGCAGCGCAGGAGGGAAGGCGGACAGGCCCCTACCATGACAGCGTCACCTGTACCGTATCGGTATAGACGCCCGCCGGCAGGCCGAACCCTGGGAACGTGGCCGTGCCCTGGACCGGCAGGGCGGCGGCGCTGGCGCCGAGCGTGAGGCCGGCGGGCACGTTCGGGACGAGCGCCGTGGCGGGGCCCGTGGCCAGTGCCAGCGCGTAGGGCACATAGGCGCCCGCGTTGTTGGAGAGCCTGCGCTGGCTGCCCTGCGCGTTCTGCCCGGCATCCGCCGCCACCTGCACGGCCGTGCCCGGGGTGCACTGGATCAACGCCTGCCCGCCGGCACCGGAGCCGGCGAGCCGCATCTCGCTGCCCGTGCGGACGGCGGAGTGCGTGCCGAAATCGATCGTGCCGAAATTCACGCCCGTGACCTGCCCGGGAGCGCCCGACACCAGGCAGCCGCGCACGATGGCGGCGTTCACCGACAGGGTGGCCGTGGTCGGGATCGTGGCGGGTACCGCGGACAGCGGCAGCAGCGTGGCCAGGCTCAGCAGCGGTCCTGCCGGCCAGGCGGCGGCCCGCCCGCTCCACGCCGCGGGGCGGATGGCATGTGGCATCGAAAGATCTCCCTCGCCGCCGGAGGCTCCGGCGCTCCCTGATTCAGAAGGTCAGCGTGACCTGCAGCTGGTCGGTGTAGAGGCCCGCGGGCAGCGCCACCGCGTTGGTTTTGTTCACCAGGCCATAGATGGGCAGGGTGAACGGGTTGCCCGCCGACGGCACGGCGATGCCTGTGACGGCCGTGGCCGCCGTATAGGGCACCGTATGGCCCGGATCGCGGTACACGTCGTAGGGAAGGAAGGCGCTGCCGTTGGACATCGCGCGCGTGCCCGTGCCGATGCCGGCGCCTTGTCCGGCATGCGTGCCGCTGTCGATCGTGATGCTGAACGCGGTGATCTCGGGCGAGCACACGATCTGGGTGGCGCCCGCGCCGCCTTCTCCGCCGCTGGCCGTGGCGGTGGCCGTGCCCACGAAGGTCGCCGGCCGGGATCCGAAGTCCAGTGTGCCGAAATCCGCGCCCGATACAGTCCCCGGGCCGCCGTTGATCACGCAGCCGGACGTGAGCATCATGCGCGCGCCGAGCACGCCGGACAGGGTGGCGGCCCCGAGCGGCGCGGCGCCCGCGGCCAGCGCCAGCACGCCTGCAGTGGCCAGGGTGCGTGCCTTGCGCCCGGCAATCCGGCCCCGCCGCGGTGCCAAATGGTTGGATGTCGCTTCCATCGCTTTCTCCTCCACAGAAAAAAACCGGTGCGGAAGCTGCGGTCGGTACCGCTCGCCGCCGTCCGTGGCGTTTTTGCCCCTGCCTCTAAAAAGAAAAGCGGCTTCCCGCGGGAAGCCCGGGTGGATCAAGCCACCTCTGTCGTGCTGTTGTACAGCATGTTAAGGGCGATGGGAATGCCCGCGTATAAGTGGAATTCCAGAGCAAGCACTGGCCGCAGCCATCGGCCCGCACTACTGCCGAGCTGCAACGGCCCGGTTGCGGCTAGCGCCGAAGCAGGGCCTGGCGCAGCAGCCGGGCCGCGCGGTCGCGGATCCGGAAGGGGCTGTGCCCGGGCGCGGGTCGCGATTTCGCACGGATGCAGGCCGCCAGGAAGTCATGCAGGATGGGCGCGTCGTCCATGGTCTGCGAGGCGCCCGGCTTGAAGAATTCCGGATGCCACTGCGTCGCGGCGATGTAGCCGCGCCCGGAGTGGGCGTTGCGGCGGATCGCCTCGGGCACGCCGTCGGGATGGCTCCAGGCCTCGATCTCGAAGCCGGGCGCCAGGTTCTTGATGCCCTGGTGGTGGATGCTGTTGACCACCATGCGCGGCTGCTGGGGATACAGCTGCGACAGCCGCGTGCCTGGCACGATCTCCACCTCGTGGAAGTGCTGGTCGTAGGTGACCGCGTTGCGGTGCTGCTGGGCACCCGGGTGCTGGGTCTCGATGTCCTGGTAGAGCGTGCCGCCGAAGGCCACGTTGATGAGCTGCAGCCCCCGGCACACGCCGAAGATGGGCTTGCCCGCCTGCTCGAAGGCTTCCACCACGGCCAGGTCGTACAGGTCGCGGATGCGATCGCCGAGCCAGGCATCCTTCAGCGGCACCTCGCCATAGCTGCCGGGCCACACATCGGCGCCGCCATGCATCACGACACCGTCCAGCCATTCGGCGTAGTGGGCCAGGGTCACGTCGCCCCGGGCCGTTTCGCCCGTGGGGCACGGCACCATGACGACCATGGCGCCGGCCGACATGATCCAGTGCGCGATGGATTGTTCGACGTACTGCAGCGTCTTGTTGGTGAACAGCGACCGGGCCGGGTCGGCATGCGAGAAGCAGGCCGACAGCCCGATCTTGAGCCGCTGGGCGGCCGGGAGTGCCGTGGCACGCCGCGCGGGTGGCGGCCCGCGGAAAGGGGGAACATCAAGCATGGGGAATTTTTAGCCCATCCCGCGCGACTCTGCTGTAGGAACCCGCCGCCCGCGTGCCTGCGCCTCTCTCCCTGTTCCCACGGTTCACGCAGGCGGCGAACGTGCGTGCGACTGCGCGTTTCGTCACCTTTGGAAGCACAGCCGTGCCGGGCGGCTCTTGCATTTCCGGCCTGCGCCGCGACTCTCCTTGTGACAGCACCTTTTTTCGTTCCCACCGAGGAGGCATCCATGCAAGTACAGGTCCAGTACGACGAACACATCCAGGGCGGCGAGTCGCTCGTCCAGTGGGTCCAGACCGAAACCGCCAGCCGGCTGGCGCGTTTCCGGGACCATCTGACCCGGGTGGAAGTGCATCTGTCGGACCTCGATGCCGGCAAGTCCGGCGGAGGCGACAAGCGCTGCGTGGCCGAGGCGCGGCTCGCCGGCCGGCAGCCGATCGCCGTGAACGCCGACGCCGACAAGGTCGCCGATGCCTTCACGGCGGCCGTGGACAAGCTGGCCCGTGCCATCGATACCGACCTCGGCCGGCTGAAGGACAAGAACGGGCGCGAAACCATCCGCACCGTCACGGAGTAAGGGCGCGGCCCTGCGCGATGCGCCGGCGGGGCACCGTGGCCGGCGCCTCGACCATCCGCCCGCTGCGCTCGGCCGCGCCCTGCGCCAACTCGCCGATCAGCGCGGCCTCCGGCAGATTCTTCCAGTAGCGCACCGGCATCTCGCGCCGCATCATGTCCAGCTTGAGGCGCGCGGGGTTGAAGGTGTGCCGGTAGTAGGTCAGCCAGAGCGCTTCGCCGGCATCGGGGGGCGGGGCATCCGCGCGCGTGGCACCCGGCCCGGTCTTCAGCGCGGTGCCGTCCCAGTGCAGGCTGCATTCGGGCGTGAGCAGTGCCCATCGCATCTGCGTGAAGCGCTGCACGAAGAAGGCGGCATTGGCCCGCACGATGAAATGGTCCGGCTCGAACCAGGCCACGTGCAGCGGCCCGGCGCCGCCATCGTCCACCGGGCGGAAGCGCACGAAGGCCCGCATCTTGTGCATGTCCCGCCGCACGGCGGCGGCCATGCGCTGCACGCGCGCGATGTCCGCGTCCAGCGGGTCGTGGCGCAACGCCGCTTCGTGCGCCATGCGCCAGAGCGCGCGGTAGAGCAGGGCGAAGCGGGCCGGATCGCGGTGCAGGCAGGCGCTCTCGCACAGCGCCACGAAGGCCCGCGGCACATGCACGGGCGTGCCGGCCGGCCCCCCTGCGCCTTCCGGGCCGGAGGGTGGCGCGGCGCCATGCGCGCCGCCGGCTGCGTGCCGGGCATCGGCAGTGCCGAAGAGATCGTCTTCCACCGCGCCGACGACCTGCCAGGCCACCTGTTCCGGCGCCATCCCGGCATGCAGGCAGGCGCGTGCGCCCGCCCGGAACCCCTGCCAGTCGGCAGGATGCTGCAGGACGACGGTGCGGTGCGCGGTGCCGACGGCGGTCATGCGAACAGGCGGGCCTGCGACGGCTGCGGCGACAGCCAGGCGCGCAGGCGTGCCGGGTCGCGCAGCCGCTCGGCGGGGCGATGGTCTGCCACGCAGACGAAGGGCAGCACGCGGGACAGGGGCACGTGCAGCCGGCCCAGGTCGGCATGGCCCAGCCGGCGCACGCGGCGGGCGGCCAGCAGGCGCTCCACCGTGCGCACCCCCAGGCCGGGCACGCGCAGCAGCCGCTCGCGCGCCGCGGTGTTCAGGTCCACGGGGAAATGCTCCGGGTGCGCCACGGCCCAGGCGAGCTTGGGATCCATGTCCAGCGACAGCATCCCGCCCGTGCCGTCGCCGCGCGGCGCGGGCGGGACGATCTCGTCGTGGGTGAACCCGTAGAACCGCATGAGCCAGTCGGCCTGGTAGAGCCGGTGCTCGCGCACCAGCGGCGGCGCGGCCAGGGGCAGGGCGCGCGGGGCGTCGGGAATGGGGCTGAAGGCGGAGTAGTACACGCGGCGCAGGCCGAAGCCTCCGTAGAGCCGTGCGCTCGTGGCCAGGATGGTGCGGTCGTCCGCGCCGTCCGCGCCCACGATCATCTGCGTGCTCTGCCCGCCGGGCGCGAAGCGCGGCGCTTCGGCCCGCCGGGCGCGGCCGGGCAGGGAGACGATGCGCTCCGTGCCGGCGCGCCGCCCCTGCTGCTGCGCCCGCGCCTGCCGTGCTTCGTCGATGTGCACCGCCATGCGGCCCATGGAGCGCTGGATGGCGGCGCCGTCCTTCTCGGGCGCCAGCGCTGCCAGGCCCTGCGAGGTGGGCAGCTCGATGTTGATGCTCAGCCGGTCGGCGTAGCGGCCCGCGCGCTCCAGCAGCTCGGGGGCGGCGTCCGGAATCGTCTTGAGGTGGATGTAGCCGCGGAAGTCGTGGTCCTCGCGCAGTGCCCGGGCCACCTCGACCACCCGCTCCATGGTGTAGTCGGGGTTCTGGATGATGCCGCTGGAGAGGAACAGCCCTTCGATGCAGTTGCGCCGGTAGAAGTCCAGCGTGAGATCCACCACCTCCTGCA
This sequence comes from Paracidovorax citrulli, assembly GCF_900100305.1. GTDB lineage: Bacteria > Pseudomonadota > Gammaproteobacteria > Burkholderiales > Burkholderiaceae_C > Paracidovorax > Paracidovorax citrulli. The sequence continues at coordinate 23,155 of NZ_FNEY01000024.1, forward strand.
CCGAGAAGCGGGCGCGGGGCACGTTGCTGCTGACGCGGTTCACGCAATACAGGCAGTCGTACTGGCAGTAATTGGTGAGCAGGATCTTGAGCAGCGAGATGCAGCGCCCATCGGGCGCATAGCTGTGGCAGATGCCCATGCCCTCGGTCGATCCGATGCCCTTGCCGCCCACGGAGTTGCGTGCCGACGTGCCGCTGGAGGCGCACGATGCGTCGTACTTGGCGGCGTCTGCGAGGATGGCGAGCTTGGACAGGGTGGACACTGTATTAATTTACAGTGTCCTGGGCCCGGCATGCCCAAAGCCCATGCGGAGCGCATGCCTTTGCTCCGATGGGCTCCGGTGCCACGCGGGGCCGGAGCGTCAGAAGGAGCTCGTCAGAAGGAGCTGCCTGGCTGCTGCAGGAACAGCGCCTCCTCCGGCGTGGTTTCGCGGCCCAGCACTGCGTTGCGGTGCGGGAACCGGCCGAAGCGGTCCACGATCGCCTGGTGCTGCAGCGCGTAGTCCAGGTTGTTCGGCTGCCCCAGTGCGGTGAAGAGCCGCACGGATTCCGCCTGGATGCGCGCCGACTCGCTGTGCATGAACGGCATGTACAGGAATGCGCGCCGGGGCGGCGGCAGTTCGGCGTCCAGGCCCTGAGCGATGGCTTCCTGCGCGAGCGCCAGGGCCATGCCGTCCTGGGCGAACGACGCCGCCTGCCCGCGCAGCAGGTTGCGCGAGAACTGGTCGAGCACGATCACCTCGGCCAGGCGCCCTTCCGCATCCGTGCGCCATTCCCACAGCTCGCCCAGCGACGCCCGGCGGTGCAGGGTTGCGAAGCGCTCGCGGATGGCCTCGTCGAAGGCATCGTCCTTGCGGAACCATTGCTCGGGCGTGGTTGCATCGAACCAGAAATGGAGGACGTCTTGGGCGGTCATGGGATGCAGTATCGGACAGAGCCGCGCCGCGCGGCAAAAAGGCCCTGCCGGCGCGGGCGCGGTCAGGGCCTGGGCCTGGGGATCAGCGGCCCCGCAGATTGCCCTTCTCGTCGGCGATGACGATTTCCACGCGCCGGTTCATGGCGCGGCCTTCGGGCGAACTGTTGTCGGCCACCGGGTAGGTCTTGCCGTATCCGCGGGCGGTGATGCGGTCCGGTGCGACGCCGCGCTGCACCAGCGCGCTCTGCACGGCCTGCGCACGGCGCTCCGACAGGCTCTGGTTGTAGGCGTCGCCGCCCACGCTGTCGGTATGGCCTTCGATGATGAGCTTGCGGTCCGGGAACTGGCGCAGGAAGTTCGCCAGCTTGTCCAGCCGCGGCCCGGCCTGGGCGGACAGTTCGGCCTTGTTGAAGGCGAACAGCACGTCGCCCAGCGTTACCAGCAGGCCGCGCTCGGTCTGCTGCGCCTCGATGTCGCGCAGTTGCGCTTCCAGCGCACGGACGCGGGCGGCATTGTCGGCGGCACGCTGTTCGGCGCTCGCGGCCTGCAGTTGTGCCTGCTGGGCGCTGCGGGCGTTGGCCTCGGCCTGCATGCGGGCCCGGTCGGCTTCGCTGGTCAGGCGCAGGCGCTCGGCATCGGCGCCCGCCTTCTTGATGTCGGCGTCCAGCACCCGCGAGCGGGCCACGTTGGAGGCGATATCGGCGCGCTGCGTGGCGAGATAGGCGAGGTGGTTGGCCTCGGCGGCGTCGTTCTTGTCGCTCCAGACACGGTCCGCACGGGCGAGCGTATCGGTGGCGGCCTTCAGTTCCAGCGGTGCGTTCTGCACGACGGCCGGGTCATTGGCCGCACGGTTGACGGCGATGCGGGCGGTTTCGACCGAATCGAGTGGCGCGCGCGTCGCGCAGGCGGCCAGGAGGCCTGAGGCAACGAGCGCGGCGGCGAGGGCGGTGGAGCGGCGAAGGGTATGGCGCATGGTGTGGTTCTCCCTGTCGGGTGGTCGTTCGTTCGGTCGGGCTCAGCGGGCGGGGACCGGGTTGGGGGGCACCGGCATGCCGGGCACGGCGGTCGGGGTGGCGGCCGGCCGGGGCGCAACCGCAGGCGCGGTCATGGGCGCAGGCATCGGGGCGGGCACGGCGGCCGCGCCGGGGGCGGCCGCGGGCGCGGGATCGCGCCGGGTGATTTCCGACTGGAGCGACTGGATGCTGGTGCGCACCTGCTGCAGCGTGGCGGCGTTGTTGGCGGCTTCGGCCTTGGTCTCCGCGATGCGGGCATCCGCTTCGGCTTCTGCGGCGTAGCGGCGGGCCATGTCGTACTGCTTGTCGGCCATGGCCTTCTCGGCGGCCGCCAGCTTGTCGCGGGCCCGCTGCAGCTCCACGGGCGCATTGGCCGTGACCTGCGGCTCGCCGGCCACGCGGTTGACCGTGGTGCGGGTCACGGCCATCTGGTCGGTGGGTGGCGGCGTGGACGAGCATGCCGCGAGCGCTCCCAGAGCCAGAACGGCCGTGGCGGTGCGAAAGAAGGTGGCAGTCTGCATGGCGGAACTCCTTTGAATGGGTGCGAATACCGGAGGCGGTGAGCGCGACGGTAAGGAAGGTTTCCGATTGTTGGCAGCCGCCCCGGCCGGCCGCGTAGGTGCAGCGCAGCAGGCGCCGTGGGCCGTTTCTTACGGTTACAGGCCCGGTCGCCGGAACGTCAGGCGGCCGGCACGATGCCGCCCTTGCCGGAAAAGCCCATGTGCTCCCGCACGGCATCCAGCAGCAACGCGGCCAGCCGCTCCGAGGCGGCATCCAGCGGGTCCCGGGCGCGTCCCAGCACCAGCTCCATGGACGGGAGCTCGGGCAGTCCGCAGGCCGAGGCCGACAGGGGCCTGACGTGCGCCGGAAGGCCGAAGGACGTGCGCACGGAAAGCCCCAGCCCCGCCGCCGTCGCCGCCCACATCGCGCCCAGGCTGCTGCTGTGGAAGGCGTGGCGCCAGGGCAGGCCCGCGTGATCCAGCGCGGTCGTGACGATGCGCCGCAGGGGGCAGGGGTCTTCGAGCAGCACCAGCGGCAGCGGCGGCCGGCTCGATGGCGTGAGCGCATGCCGGCCCTGCCACCAGGGGGCTTCGTCCAGCGTGTCCGCGCCGGCCGGGCCGATCCAGTGCAGGGGCTGGCGAATGATCCGCTCGGCCCGCATGCACGACAGATCGATGCCCGCATCCCAAAGCAGTGCCAGGTCCAGCTGGCCCACGGCGAACCGCTCGCGCAGTTCGGTGCTGCGGGCCGCGCAGACCTCGATACGCACCTGCGGATGCGCCCGCGCGAAACGCCCCAGCACCCCGGGCAGCAGCGTCTCACCCAGATCTTCCTGCAGGCCCAGGCGGACCAGCCCGTGCAGCGGGCTGCCGCTCACGGCGGCGGCGGCTTCGTCGTTCAGGTCGAGCAGGCGGTGGGCATAGGCCAGCAGGATTTCGCCGGCCTCGGTGAGCACCAGGCCGCGGCCGGACTTGCGCAGCAGGGGCGTGCCCGCCTGCGATTCCAGCTTCTTCAATTGCGCGCTCACCGCCGAAGTGGAGCGCCCCAGCCTGTCCGCGGCGCGCACGAAGCTTCCGAGTGCCACGCCGGTGGTGAAGGTGCGCAGCACGTCGAGGTCGTAGAGGGTGCGGGCCATGATGTGGGCTTCCTGGGTGGAACCGTCCTGAAAATCAGGATGATGGCGCCATTATTTTCTGATTTTCAGAATGGTCGCGGGCGCGGACACTGCGCCGCATGACGACCTGCACTTCGATGTCCGCGGCCTGTGCCGCACGGCCTCCCGTCCCCGGTACCTCCCGTTCCCGCCACCGCTGGAAAGTGCTGGCGGCCGGGGTGTGCGCCAACGCGGCGTTTTCCGTCGCCTTCAGCGGCATCCCCATGACCGCCGTGATGATGCGCAGCAGCTACCAGCTCGATGCCGCCGTCCTCGGGCTGATGCTGGGCCTCATGGGGCTGGGCATCGCCGTGAGCGAAATGCCGTGGGGCATGCTCACCGACCGCTGGGGCGACCGGCCCGTGCTGCTGGCAGGGCTGGCAGGCACCGCGCTGGCCCTGGCAGCCATGGCCTTCTGGGCCGTGCCGTCGGCCGGGCATGTGCCGGCGCGGGGGCTGCTCGCGGGCGGACTGGTGCTGGTCGGCCTGCTGGGGGGCAGCGTCAATGGCGCCAGCGGCCGGGCCATCATGCAATGGTTCGCCGAGGGCGAGCGGGGCCTGGCCATGAGCATCCGCCAGACATCCGTACCGCTCGGCGGCGCGATCGGCGCGCTGCTGCTGCCCGCGCTGGCATTGCACGGCGGTTTCGCCGCCGTGTACGGGGTGTTGGCGGCGCTGTCCCTGCTGGCGGCCCTCATGGCGGCTGCCTGGGTGCGCGAGCCCGGGCAGGTGGCACATGGCGTTGCCGCCGCGCCCGCCATGGACCCGGGAGGGCCGCTGCGCGATGCACGTGCCTGGCGCCTGGCCGCGGGCATCGGCCTGTCATGCGCGCCGCAGTTCGCGGTGCTGTCGTTCGGTACCGTGTTCCTGCACGACTTCGTGCGAGCCGGGCTGGAGGCCACCACCGCGACCATGGCGGCCGTTCAGGTCGGCGCCATGGCGCTGCGCGTGTGGAGCGGGCGCTGGACCGACCGTCGCCGCAATCGGCCTGCCTATCTGCGGGCCTGCTGCGCACTCGCTGCCCTGCTGTTCGCCGCCATGGCGGTGCTGGCCGGATGGAGCGCGGAGGGATCGGCACGGAGCATGCAAGGGGTGCTGCTGGCGTTGCTGGCGGCCTGCGGACTGTGCGTGTCGGCCTGGCACGGCGTGGCGTACACGGAACTGGTGGTGCGGGTGGGCGCCGGCCGCGCGGGCACGGCGCTGGGCATGGCCAACACCAGCGTATTCATCGTGTGCTTCCTGGTGCCGTTGCTCATCCCCCATTTGCTGGCTCCCTGGGGCTGGGGGGCGGTCTGGGGCGCCGCGGCGGCCTGCACGCTGGCGGGACGGTGGCTGATGGTGCCTCGGGTGCCGGCCGACGCTCCACGCAGTCCGTAGCACGTTGCCATGGGCGGAGGGCGGCGGGCACGAGCGCCCATGAAAAAGCCCGGCGGCCGCAGGCCCCGGGCTTCGATCGCGCCTGAACCGCCTCGCGGCGGCCCGGCATGGGTAGCGGCTTACTTGCCCGCGACCACGCGCACCATTTCCAGGCACTTGTTGGAGTAACCCCACTCGTTGTCGTACCAGGAGACGACCTTCACGAAGGTGCCGTCCAGCGCGATGCCGGCATCGGCGTCGAAGATGGAGGTGCGTGCGTCACCGCGGAAGTCGGTGGCGACCACCTTGTCTTCCGTGTAGCCCAGCACGCCCTTCAGTGCGCCTTCGGACTGGGCCTTCATCTCGGCCTTGATCTCTTCGTACGTGGCGGCCTTCTCCAGCTCCACCGTCAGGTCCACCACCGACACGTCGGAGGTGGGCACGCGGAAGGACATGCCGGTCAGCTTCTTGTTCAGCGCGGGAATCACCACGCCCACGGCCTTGGCGGCGCCGGTGGAGGAGGGGATGATGTTCTCCAGGATGCCGCGGCCGCCGCGCCAGTCCTTGTTGGAGGGGCCGTCCACCGTCTTCTGCGTGGCCGTGGCGGCGTGCACCGTGGTCATCAGGCCGCGCTTGATGCCCCACTTGTCGTTGAGCACCTTGGCCACGGGGGCCAGGCAGTTCGTGGTGCACGAGGCGTTGGAGATGATGGCCTGGCCGGCGTACGTGTCGTGGTTCACGCCATAGACGAACATCGGCGTGTCGTCCTTGGAAGGCGCCGACAGCACGACCTTCTTCGCGCCCGCGTCCAGGTGCTTCTGGGCCGTCGTCTTGTCGAGGAACAGACCCGTGGACTCGATCACCACCTCGGCGCCGATCTCGCCCCACTTCAGGTTGGCCGGATCGCGTTCCTGCGTCAGGCGGATCTTCTTGCCGTTCACCACCAGCGTATTGCCCTCGACCGACACGGTGCCCTCGAAGCGGCCGTGCACCGAGTCGTACTGCAGCATGTAGGCCAGGTAGTCGGGCTCCAGCAGGTCGTTGATGCCCACGACTTCGATGTCGCTGAAGTTCTGCACGGCCGAGCGCAGCACGTTGCGGCCGATGCGGCCGAAGCCGTTGATACCGATCTTGATGGTCATGGGTAGTCCTTTATGGAAGTGAAAGAAAGGATGGAAACAATGAATTCCGCGGTGATGTATTTCTGCAGGAGGGATGAAGCTCAGTCGTATTCTTTCCGGTAGTACGCCTGCTCGAGCCGATTCTTATCCCAGATCCCGTCGCGTGCCGCCAGGAGAAGCATGCCCAGCGTCACCGGGGTGGTGGCTTTCTTTTTTCTGAAAGCAGAAAGAAGCCAGAGGCCTTCGGGTTCAAAGTAATCTTCGGAGCGATAATCTCCTGTCATGACATTGAATCTGGATGCAAAATCTTCCATGAATTGGAATGCATCATCCCCCGTAAGCCCCAGGTCTTTCACCAATTCAGTGTCCCTGGTGTAGGTAATACGGCGCCCCAACTGGCGCAAGCCTACCGAGTCGATGTTCGACGCAAGCTGGACCAATTGTTCCCACAGGTCGGAGGAGCTTACCATAGGCGGTCTTCCTCCCTTGCGAGAGCGTTGTAGGTCGTTATCATCTTGTTGACGATCTGAAAAACGTCATATGCCAATATAGTCCAGCCGACACCGGGAACCAGACGGCCCACGAAGGCCCCCAGGTTTTTGGTGAACGTTATTTTGAGCGTGGTCAGGCTGGCTCCTGTAATTGTTGGCAGTGCGAATGGCAAACGGTGCTGGAGTAATCTTCTCGATATGACGGAAGCCACGGATGTTCCCTGCGTGGCACCTCCGAACTTGCCGCGCGTTGGCAGTATGGGCTGCCCCGAGAGGATGGCCGCTGCAGCAGCAATATCCACGCCGCCCAGCTGATCCAGGGTCTGGTCTATACCTATCCAGAAGAAAAGCTCCTCTGGAGAAAGTTGAGAGAGTTCGTTATAAGCGTAGGTGCCCGCCATGATTACCGCCGCCATGGGCACCATTCGTTGAAGATATGTACGCGATCGAACATGGCGGTATGCTGGTTTCAATAGCTCTCTATGAACTCAACATCGACGTCTTTGCAGGCGCCTGTGGCTCCGACCACCACCTTGACCGATACAAAATCCGGGTGATTGCAGGCCATGGCAAGAAGATTTCTTGATTCCGACGCGTTGATCGTCAGGTCGGGCTGGCACCGCTGCTTCGTGAAGGTGGCGCGATAGAAGTCCAGTATGTCTTCGCTTGGAAGTGAGCTTCCATACGAAACCACACTGAAGGGAGCCCCCTCTCCATCGCGCCCCTTCCAGCGGGCCGTTGCGGCCCGGCACTCTCCTACCAGCTCCACAGACTTCAGCGATGCAGGGGCGGCGATGCGATAGGTGAGCGATCCGCGCCTGACGTCGCTGACGTCGAATGTGGCCCATGCCAGGGCGAAGAACAGCACCACGGCACCCACCGCCCCCGTCGCCACGAATACCAGAGCCTTGCTCACTTTGCTGCTGGTTGCCATCGCTGGATCGACTGAGGTGCCGTGCCGCGGTGTCAGCGGGCCTTCTTCAGCCGCGCGGCGCCGATCGCCACCATCACGGAGTCGGCCACGTTCTCCGGCGTGAAGCCGAAGTGCTTGAACAGCACCGGGGCCGGGGCCGATTCGCCGAAGGTATCGATGCCGACCACGGCGGCGCAGCCGTACTTCCACCAGAAGTCGGTCACGCCCATCTCCACGGCGATGCGCGGCACGCCGGCCGGCAGCACGCTGGCCTTGTACTTCGCATCCTCGCGGTCGAAGGTGGTGGTGCTGGGCATGGAGACCACGCGCACGGCGATCTTCTTCTCGGCCAGCAGCTTCTGCGCGGCCAGGGCCAGCTGGACTTCGGAGCCCGTGGCGATGATCACGGCCTGGGCCTTTTTCTTGATGCCCGCGTCGGCCGGCTCGGAGAGCACGTAGGCGCCGCGCGAGATGTCGCCCAGGTCGCGCTTGGCCGCGTAGGCCAGGTTCTGGCGCGACAGCAGCAGGGCGGTGGGCCGGTTGCGGTTGGACAGGGCCACGCTCCAGGCCACGGCGGTCTCGGCCGTGTCGGCGGGGCGCCAGACGTCCAGGCCCGGGATCAGTCGCAGGCTGGCGGCATGCTCGATCGACTGGTGGGTGGGGCCGTCTTCGCCCAGGCCGATGGAGTCGTGCGTGAACACGTGCACCACGCGCAGCTTCATGAGCGCGGCCATGCGGATGGCGTTGCGGCTGTAGTCGCTGAACGTGAGGAAGGTGCCGCCGTAGGGGATGAAGCCGCCGTGCAGCGCGATGCCGTTCATGATCGCGGCCATGCCGAACTCGCGCACGCCGTAGTTGATGTGGCGGCCGCCCAGCTTGGCGGTTTCCGCGCCGCCGGTGTTGACTTCCACCTGCACCACGTCGCCCTGCTCGTCGAAGCGCAGCGCGGGCGTGCTCTTGGTGTTGGTGAGGTTGGAGCCCGTCAGGTCGGCGCTGCCGCCGAGCAGTTCGGGCAGCGCGGCCGTGAAGGCTTCCAGCGCGAGCTGGCTGGCCTTGCGGCTGGCCACGGTCTCGGCCTTGGTGTGGGCGTTCACCACGGTGTCCACGGCGGTCTGGGCGAAGTGCCTGGGCAGGTCGCCCGCCATGCGGCGCAGGAATTCGGCGGCCAGTTCGGGATACGCGGCGGCGTAGGCGTCGAAGCGCTGCTGCCAGTCGGCCTCGGCCTGCGCGCCGGCGTCCTTGGCGTTCCAGTCCGCATAGACCTCGGCCGGGATCTCGAAGGGCACGTGGCTCCAGCCGATGGCGTTGCGCGTCAGGGTGATCTCGTCGGCGCCCAGCGGCTCGCCGTGGGCCTTGGAGGTGCCGGCGCGGTTGGGCGAACCCTTGCCGATGGCGGTCTTGCAGACGATCAGGGTGGGCTTGTCGATGCTGGTCTTGGCGCTCTGCACCGCGGCGGCCACGGCCTCCACGTCGTGGCCATCGACCGGTCCGATCACGTTCCAGCCGCTGGCGCGGAAGCGGCCCGGCGTGTCGTCCACGAACCAGGGCGCGACCTGGCCGTCGATGGAGATGCCGTTGTCGTCGTAGAGCGCGATCAGCTTGCCCAGCTTCCAGGCGCCGGCCAGCGAGATCGCCTCCTGGCTGATGCCCTCCATCAGGCAGCCGTCGCCGAGGAACACGTAGGTGTGGTGGTCCACGATGGTGTGGTCCACGTCGCCGTTCCTGCGGTTGAACTCGCGGGCCAGCAGCTTCTCGGCCAGCGCGAAGCCCACGGCGTTGGTGATGCCCTGGCCCAGCGGGCCGGTGGTCGTCTCGACGCCGGGGGTGATGCCGTATTCGGGGTGGCCGGCCGTCTTGCTGTGCAGCTGGCGGAAGTTCTTCAGCTCCTCGATGGGCAGGTCGTAGCCCGTGAGGTGCAGCAGCGCGTACAGCAGCATGGAGCCGTGGCCGTTGGAGAGCACGAAGCGGTCGCGGTCGGCCCACTGCGGATTGGCGGGGTTGTGGCGGAGGTGGCGGGACCACAGCGCGACGGCCATGTCGGCCATGCCCATCGGGGCACCGGGATGGCCGGAATTGGCCTGTTGAACTGCATCCATTGCGAGTGCGCGGATCGCATTCGCCATCTGTTGAGAATTGGCCATCAGGGGCGGCTCCGGAAGGGGCTGGGGAGGGGAAAACCGCGCATTTTACCGGGCCACCCCTTGCTTTGCCCATGGAATGGCCGTGCCCTGCACTACAGTGCGGGCCATGCAAGGCCTGCACCTCACCGCCGATCTCCATGGCTGCCGATGCGCGCCGCGCTGGCTGCTCGATGCCGATGCGCTGGGCCGGGCCTGCCTGGATGCCGTGCGTGCGGCCGGCCTGCAGGCGGTGGGCCGGCTGTTCCATTCCTTCCCCGCTACCGCGCATGGTCCGGGCGGCGTCACCGCCACCGTACTGCTGGCGGAGTCGCACCTGTGCATCCACACCTGGCCGGAGCGCCGCGCCGTCACGCTCGACGTGTACGTGTGCAACTTCGGCGCCGACCATTCCGCGCAGGCCCATGCCTTGATGGATGCGCTGCTGGCGCTTTTCGAGCCGGCCGGCGTACAGCGGCACGCGCTGCGGCGCGGGGCGCCCCTCGTGCCCGGCGATGGCCGCCACGATGCCGCTGACCTGCCTCACGATCCGTTTCCCGCATGACGATTCCACCGACGACATCTCCCGCTCCGCCCCTCTCCGCCACGGCCCCGCAGCCGCCGGCCATGCTGCTGGCCGCCGGCCGGGGCGAACGCATGCGCCCGCTGACCGACGCCACCCCGAAGCCGCTGCTGGCCGTGCGCGGTCGCCCGCTGCTGCAGTGGCACCTGGAGGCCCTGATCGCGGCCGGCGTGCGCTCGGCCGTGGTCAACACGGCCTGGCTGGGCGAGCAGATCGGCGAGCGGTTCGGAGGCCGGTTCACCGCGGGCGACGGGACAGCGGGCGAGGCGTTGTCGATCGCGTACTCGCATGAAGGCCGCGACTTCGGTGCCGCGCTGGAGACGGCGGGTGGCATCGCCCGCGCCCTGCCGCAGCTGGGGGACGTGTTCTGGCTGGCGGCGGGGGATGTGTTCGCACCCGATTTCCGGTTCGCGGCGGAGGATGCGGCGGCTTTCAAAGCTGGCGAGGCGCTGGCCCATCTCTGGCTCGTGCCCAATCCGCCACACCACCCGCGCGGCGATTTCGGCCTCTCGCCGGACGGCCGCGCGCTCAACCTCCCGGCGGATCATCCAGGGCCGCGTTACACCTACAGCACGCTCGCGCTGCTGCGGGCGGACCTCTTCGCCGAGCCCTGGTGCGATATCCCCGCAGGCAATCCCGGCGGCGCGGCCGCGCCGCTCGCACCGCTGCTGCGTCGTGCCATGGACCAGGGGCGCGTCACGGCGTCGCTCTACACCGGGCGGTGGACCGACGTGGGGACGCCGGAGCGGCTGGCGGCGTTGAATCGCTGAAAACCGCGTTCCGTGCGCGGGCTGTACGGGAATCCGGCGTACCCTATACATGGCCCCGCCGAGGAGGGGCCGCCCTGTCGGTGGTAGAACCCGGTTCTGTGCGAAGGCCGGGCGAGGTACGCCCCCGCCGGCATCCCGATCCGCATTCCAGTACCAGACAGACCGAACGATGACCGCCCTTTCCTCCCTCCACGCCCGCCGTCGCGCCCACCTCGCCTCCCAGCTGGGCGAGGGCGGCATCGCCATCGTCCCCACGGCGCCCGAGCATCTGCGCAACCGGGACACCGATTACCTCTACCGGCACGACAGCTACTTCTACTACCTCACCGGATTCACCGAACCCCAGGCCTGGCTGGTGCTTACCGCGGAAGGGCGTTCCACGCTCTTTTGCCAGCCCAAGGACCTGGAGCGCGAGATCTGGGACGGCTACCGACTGGGGCCCGACGCGGCCGTGGAGGCGCTGGGCGTGGACGCCGCGCACTCGACGGCGCAGCTGGAGCTGCTGCTGCCGCGGCTGCTCGAAAACCGGGAGCGGGTGTGGTTCCCCTTCGCCACGCACGAGGGTCTGGCGGCACGGGTGGACGGCTGGCTGCAGAAAGTGCGCGCCCGCGTGCGCTTCGGCGCGCTCTGTCCGGCGCAGCAGGGAGACCTCTGCACCCTGCTCGACGAGATGCGGCTGGTGAAGGACGCGCACGAGCAGGACGTGATGCGCCGGGCCGCCCGCATCAGCGCAGGCGCCCACATCCGTGCCATGCAGTGCAGCGCGCGCATGCTGCGCGCCGGCGAGGACGTGCGCGAATACCACCTCGACGCCGAGCTGCTGCACGAGTTCCGCCGCCACGGCTCGCAGGCGGTGGCGTACAACTCCATCGTCGCTGCCGGTGCCAATGCCTGCGTGCTGCACTACCGCGCCGATGCTGCGCCCGTGCGCGCGGGCGAGCTGGTGCTGATCGACGCCGGCTGCGAGCTGGACGGCTATGCCAGCGACATCACGCGCACCTTCCCGGCCGACGGCCGCTTCACGGGGCCGCAGCGCGACGTGTACGACCTCGTGCTCGCGAGCCAGCATGCGGCCGTGGCCGCCACGAAGGCGGGCGCGCGCTTCAACGACCCGCACGAAGCCACCGTGGCCGTGCTGTCGCAGGGCCTGCTGGACCTGGGCCTGCTCGACAAGAGCAAGTACGGCTCCGCGCAGGACGTGATCGAGCAGCGCGCGTATTTCCCGTTCTACATGCACCGCACCGGCCATTGGCTCGGGATGGATGTTCACGACTGCGGCAGCTACGTGGAGCCGTCGGAGGTGGGCGACACCAGCGAGCGCAAGGACCCGCTGTCGGGCGAAACCATCACCAACCGCCCCAGCCGCATCCTGCGCCCCGGCATGGTCCTCACCATCGAACCGGGCCTCTACATCCGCCCCGCTCCCGGCGTGCCCGAGGCGTTCCACCACATCGGCATCCGCATCGAGGACGACGCGATCGTCACGGACAGCGGCTGCGAGCTGATCACGCGCGACGTGCCGGTGGAAGCGGACGAGATCGAGGCGCTGATGCGTGCCTGACGGGCGCCGCAGCGCAGGCCCTCCCAATGGGAGCTAACAGAAGCCTCCATGGCGCCTGACCGATCTGCATCCCGCATGTACCTGGACGCGGGGGGGGGGGGGGGGGGGGGGGGGGGGGGGGGGGGGGGGGGGGGGGGGGGGGGGGGGGGGGGGGGGGGGGGGGGGGGGGGCTGCCGGGCTGGACCGCTTTTTGTCCGCACTGAGCGACTGGCTGCCGGCAGGGCTGGTGCTTTCCAGGACGTGAGGCCCTCTTGGCATGTCGAGCGATGTTCTTTTTTGTTGGTGGTTTGGGACGTTCGGAGGCTGTCCCAATTTGCTGTAACCGGTTTTCATGCAGAATTGAAACCCGATTACATCCCAACGCCGTCCACAAGGAGACCACCCCCATGCGCATCCGCCGAGCCACCAAGATCGTCGCCACCCTGGGGCCCGCGTCGAGCGATCCGGTCCTGCTGGAGCGGATGATCGCCATGGGCGTGAACGTGGTGCGGCTCAACTTCAGCCACGGCACGGCGCAGGACCACATCGACCGGGCAGAGAAGGTGCGGGCCGCGGCCCAGCGCGCCGGCCGCGAAGTCGCGATCATGGCGGACCTGCAGGGCCCCAAGATCCGCGTGGGCAGGTTCGCCGAGGGCAAGGTCTGGCTGGAGTCCGGCGCTGCCTTCGTGCTCGATGCATCGCGCACCGAGCCCGGCGACGTGGCCGGCGTGGGCCTGGACTACAAGGAACTGCCCCGCGACGTGAAGCCCGGTGACGTGCTGCTGCTCAACGACGGCCTCATCGTGCTCACGGTGAACGCGGTGCGCGGCGAGCAGGTGCTCACCACTGTGCGCGTGGGCGGCGAGCTGTCGAACAACAAGGGCATCAACAAGCAGGGCGGGGGCCTCACGGCGCCGGCGCTCACGGCCAAGGACATGGAGGACATCAAGACCGCCATGAGCTTCCAGGCCGACTACGTGGCCGTCAGCTTCCCCAAGAACGCCACCGACATGGAAATGGCGCGGCAGCTCTGCAACGTGGCCGCCGCCGAGTTCCGCCACAAGCCGGGCCTGATCGCGAAGATCGAGCGCGCCGAGGCCGTGCCGCGCCTGGAAGAGATCCTGCGCGTGTCCGACGGCATCATGGTCGCGCGCGGCGACCTGGCCGTGGAGGTGGGCAATGCCGCCGTGCCCGCGCTGCAGAAGAAGATGATCCGCATGGCGCGCGACATGGACAAGGTCGTCATCACCGCCACGCAGATGATGGAGAGCATGATCACCAATCCGGTGCCCACGCGCGCCGAGGTGAGCGACGTGGCCAACGCGGTGCTCGACGGTACCGACGCCGTGATGCTCAGCGCCGAGACGGCCGCCGGCCGCTATCCGCTGGAGACGGTGGAGGAAATGGCCAAGATCTGCGCCGCCGCCGAGGCCGCCGAGGATCCGGAGCGCGATTCGGATTTCACGGGCCAGACGCTGGGCCGCATCGACCAGTCCATCGCCATGGGCGCGCTCTTCACCGCCCACCACCTGGGCGCCAAGGCCCTCGTGGCCCTGACGGACAGCGGCTCCACGGCGCTCTGGATGAGCCGCCACCGCATCCACATCCCCATCTACGCGCTCACGCCCAAAGTCGCCACCCAGCGCAAGATGGCCATGTACCGCAACGTGCGGCCCCTGCTGATGGATACCAGCGTGGACCGCGACACGGCGCTGGAGCAGGCCGAAAGCCACCTCAAGAGCCGCAACATCGTGCAGCAGGGCGATCTCTACGTGATCACCTGCGGAGAGCCGATGGGCGCACCCGGCGGAACCAATATGCTGAAGATCTGCCGCGCCGGCTGATCCACGCGCGCAGCATCCGGTGGGCCGGCCACGCGCAGGCCATGCCCACCAGCGCGCCGGCCACCACGTCCGACGGCATGTGCACGCCCAGGCACAGGCGGCTCCAGGCGATGGCGGCCGCGATCCCGTAGGCCAGCCACCGCCAGAGGGGCGGCGTGCCGCGCCCCAGGCCCCGCACGAAGCCGCGCGCCAGCGCGAAGGCCGCCGCCGCATGCATGCTCGGGAAGCCCGGGCGGGTACCCTGCTCGATCCACTGCATACCCAGGCCGAGTTCCGCCGGGCGCGGGATGTACACCAGCTCGCGGAAGCCGCGCACGGCGCACCAGGCGAGCAGCATCGACAGCAGCCCGCAGGCGGCGGCACGACGCGTGGCCGGCAGCCCGCGCGCGAGTTCCAGCAGCAGCAACAGGCCGGCGAATACGGGCAGATCCTCCGACAGCCAGCGTGCGGCGGCGATGACGTCGGCCGGCGTGGCGGTCGTGGCGTTCAGCGCCAGGAAGAGGGTGGTGTCGAGGCCGGTCATCATCGGGCCGTGTCGATGCCGTCGGGCAGTGGGGCGCCCGGCAGGGGGCGCAGGCGCTGCAGCGCGGCCATCGCGAGATCGCAGGCCCAGCCCGTGGTCCAGCACAGCCAGGCCGTCCACAGCGTGTGGCTCATGAAATGCGCACCGCGCACCTGCTGCGCCAGGCCGAGCGTGAAGCCCGCGGCGAGGGAGGCGGCCAGCCACCAGCGGGCCACGCGCGGCAGGCATCGGCGCAGCGGAAAGTAGCCTCCCAGGAACGCGAAGCCGGCAGCGGCATGGCCGGCAGGAAAGCAATGGCCGCCACCGCCGTCGAACATGCCGCGCGACCAGTGCGAGACGTACCGGGCCACGCCGCCGAACTCGGCCAGATCCCACGGACAACTGGTGGCGCTGGCCCGCTTGAAGACCGCGATCACGGCGAGCGCGAGCAGGGCGCTGGCTGCCATCTGCATGCGGTCCGCGGTGGCGAGCCGGCGCAGCCAGCCCACCGGCCACCAGACCGAGGCGGCCAGCAGCACCATCAGCACCCAGCCCGCGCGCCGCGCGTCCTCGTGCATCACGGACACGAAGAACCAGTTGTCGCGCAGCGGAAACCCGCCGGCGTTGCCGAAGACGCGCGCGAGCGCGGTATCGAAGGCGGTGGCGTCCCAGGCGGCGATGAGGCCCAGGCAGGCCAGGGTGCAGAAGAGGGTGCCGGCCTGGAGGCGGGAGGGCGAACCTGCGGCCCCCGCGGCGGTGGCTGCGGACGGCGGGGTGGAGGAGTGCGCGGAAAACATGGAGCGCGACCTTAGGGAGCGTGCATTAACGCCGTCTTAATGACCCCACGGCCCGCTCCCCTCCGTGGGGCCGGGGCCGTGGCTTCCGTCATGCTCACGCGCGCGTATGGCGCCGCGCCGCGGGCACCGCCACAATCGGCGCCATGAGAATCCTCGTAGTCGAAGACGATGACGGCATCGCCGCGGGCCTGCGGGCCAACCTGCAGCAGCGCGGCTACGCCGTGGACGTGTGCGGCGGCATCGCCCCGGCCTGGAGCGCGCTGCGATCCGAACGGTTCGATGCCGTCCTGCTGGACCTGGGCCTGCCCGACGGGGACGGCGGCGAACTGCTCACGCGGCTGCGTGCGGCGCCGCCCGCCGCGCCGGGCGGCCAGCCCGGCAGACTGCCGGACCCGGCCACGCCGGTGCTCATCCTGACCGCGCGCGATCAGGTCCACCAGCGCATCGCCGGCCTGGACCAGGGCGCGGACGACTACCTGGCCAAGCCGTTCGACGTGGACGAACTGGAGGCGCGGCTGCGTGCCCTGCTGCGCCGCGCCGCGGGGCGCGCCTCGCCCGTCATCCGCGTGCACGACATCGAACTGGACCCGGCGGCGCGCACCGTGCGGCGGGCCGGTCAACTGGTGGAGATGTCGCCGCGCGAATTCTCCGTGCTGCTGGTGCTGCTCGACGCCCGCGGGCGCGTCCTCTCGCGCCAGCAGATCGAGGAGCGCCTCTACAACTGGCAGAGCGGCGTGGAGAGCAACGCCATCGAGGTGCACATCCACCACCTGCGCAAGAAGCTCGGCAGCGAGCGCATCCAGACCATGCGCGGCGTGGGCTACTTCGTTCCGTGGGAGTGACCGGCGCCATGGCCTCCGCACCGCAGCGCCCTGCCGCGCGCATCCCCTCCCTCACGCGCCGCCTGGTGCTCTGGACGCTCGGCGCGCTGCTGGTCGTGTGGGCCACCTTCGTCGGCGTGGCCTACCTCACCGGCATCGAGGAGGCCGACGAACTCACCGACGGGCACCTCGCCAGCGTCGCGGCCCTGCTGCTCAACCTGCGCCCCGGCGAGACGGTGGACCCGGCCGACGCCACGCAGCGCGCCCCCACGCCCTGGCTGCGGGCGCACGATTACCAGCAGTCGCTCAACGTGGTGCAGTGGGACGCTTCCGGCCGCCTGCTCTCGCACAGCGGCGAGGCACCGCTGCCGCCCTTCGACGTGCCCGAAGGCTTCGCCACCCTGCACCTTGGGCAGAAGTCCACGCCCTGGCGCAGCTTCTCGCAATGGGACGGTCCGCGCTCGCGCAAGGTGGCCGTGCTGCTCGACCTGCAGGAACGCGACGACCTCGCCGAGGACATCGCCGCGCAGATGGTGCAGCCCGGCCTGTGGCTGCTGCCCGTCGTGATGCTGGTGCTGGGCTTCGCGGTGCGGCGCGGCCTGCGGCCGCTCTACACCCTGTCGCACGACGTGGCCGCGCTGGACGTGGCCGGCGCCGGGCGTCTGTCCACCGGCGAGACGCCGCGCGAGTTCGAATCCGTCGTGGCCTCCATCAACACGCTGCTCGACCGGCAGCAGGAGGCGCTGGTGCGCGAGCGCCGCCTGGCCAACGAAGTGGCGCACGAATTGCGCACGCCGCTGTCGTCCATCGTGCTGCAGGCCCGGGCGCTCGGCGGCGGCCTGGACGGCCCGGCGCAGGCGGAGGCGCTCGCACGCATCGGGCAGGACGCACTGCGCGCCGGCCATGTGCTCAACCAGCTGCTGGCGCTCGCCCGGGCCAGCCGCACGCGGCTGCACGAGCTGGAGGCGGAGCTGGACCTGGCGGCGCTGGCGCGCAGCGTGGCCGCCGACTTCGCCCAGGCCGCCTGGCAGCACGGCGCCGCGCTGGGGGTGGCGGCCGACGTCCCGGTGCCGGTGCGCGGCAATGCCGTGCTGCTCGACATGGCGCTGCGCAACCTGGTGGAGAACGCGCTGCGCCACACACCGGCCGGCACGCGCGTGGAGATCCAGGCCGGTCCCCTGGGCGCGGGCGGCGGCTGGCTGCAGGTGTGCGACGACGGCCGGCGTGCCACGGAACCCGGAAACGCTTCCACCGCCGTGCCGGGAGCCCTGGAAGGGGCACGCGGTGCCGGCAACGCGCGTGCGCCGGTGGACAGCCTGCACCTGGGCCACGAGATCATCGCCCGCGTGGCCGAAGCGCACGGCGGCCGCTTCGCCGAAGCCGCGGCGCCCGCGCCTTTCACCACGTGTTACCGGGTGGAACTGCGCACCGCCGCAGGGGCGGGTGCCCCCGGCTAAAATGTTCCGGTTACGAAGCGGTTACCACCGCCGGCCCGCCGAGAATGCCCCGGCCCGCCGTGCGCTCTGCACGGGCCGGACGCTCCATCCCCACCCTTGAATGGAACCACCCCATGCCACTCGTCTCGATGCGCGAAATGCTCGACCATGCCGCTGAAAACCGCTACGGCATCCCCGCCTTCAACGTCAACAACCTGGAGCAGGTGCAGGCGGTGATGTCGGCGGCCGACGAGGTCGGCGCCCCGGTGATCCTGCAGGCCAGCGCCGGCGCCCGCAAGTACGCCGGCGAGCCCTTCATCAAGCACCTCATCCAGGCCGCCGCCGAGATGTACCCCCACATTCCCCTGGTGATGCACCAGGACCACGGCACCAGCCCCGAGGTGTGCCAGGGCGCGCTGGACCTGGGCTTCGGCTCGGTGATGATGGACGGCTCCCTGATGTCCGACGGCAAGACGCCGTCGTCGTTCGACTACAACGTCGATGTCACGCAGAAGGTCGTGGCCATGGCCCACAAGGTCGGCGCGACGGTGGAAGGCGAACTGGGCTGCCTGGGCAACCTGGAAACCGGCGATGCCGGCGAGGAAGACGGCATCGGCGCCGAGGGCAAGCTGGACCACAGCCAGATGCTGACCGATCCCGAAGAGGCCGCGCAGTTCGTCAAGGCCACCCAGCTCGACGCGCTGGCCATCGCCATCGGCACCAGCCACGGCGCCTACAAGTTCAGCCGCCCGCCCACGGGCGACATCCTGGCCATCAGCCGCGTCAAGGAAATCCACGCCCGCATCCCCAATACCCACCTGGTGATGCACGGTTCCTCCTCCGTGCCGCAGGAGCTGCTGGCCGTCATCAACCAGTACGGCGGCAAGATGAAGGAAACCTACGGCGTGCCCGTGAAGGAAATCCAGGAAGCCATCAAGTACGGCGTGCGCAAGATCAACATCGACACCGACATCCGCCTGGCGATGACCGGCGCCGTGCGCAAGTTCCTGGCCGAGAACCCCGACAAGTTCGACGCCCGCGAGTGGCTCAAGCCTGCCCGCGAAGCCGCCAGGCAGATCTGCAAGCAGCGCTACATCGAGTTCGGCTGCGAAGGCCAGGGCGCGAAGATCAAGGGCCGCTCCCTGCAGGAGATGGCCGGCCTGTACGCCTCGGGCGCGCTGGCACAGGTGGTGAACTGACGCACCGGGGAGCGGGGCTGCGGGTCCGGGTTAAGCTCGCACTCCGCCTTTCGGCCGGGTCGCGCCCTTCGTCGCGGCCCGGCCGGATGTCCGCGGGGTTCTTCCGCATTCCTTTCGAGGCGCCCAGTTCCGTGAAAAAGCCGCCCCTGTCGTTTCTGCCCGCGCGCGCGGGTCTATGCCTTCCCCTCGCCGGGGCCGTCCTGCTGACCCT
The DNA here is from genome assembly GCF_900100305.1 of Paracidovorax citrulli. GTDB lineage: Bacteria > Pseudomonadota > Gammaproteobacteria > Burkholderiales > Burkholderiaceae_C > Paracidovorax > Paracidovorax citrulli. The sequence goes on from NZ_FNEY01000024.1 coordinate 42,437, forward strand.
CGCGGCCTGCGCCCCGGTGAAGCCGTCGCTGCCGCACGTCGGCCGGGCCCAGGTTGAACTGCCCCCGGGCGACTGGGAAGTGCTGCAGCCCGGCAAGCCGATGGTCGTGGACGTGCTGCCCGACGACACGGCCGACGACCTTCCGATGGAAACCACCATCATGGCCCTGCGCGGCCCCGGCAAGGACCGTCCGCTGCTGGCCCTGGTCTTCGTGCAGACCAATGCCACCAATTACCCGCGCGACACCACGCTGTGGACGCTGCCCTGCCCGCAGCAGGATGGCGTCTTCGTGGAGGACCGCACGCGCGCAAGCCCGGCCCGCGCCGACTGCCTGCGCTACCGCCGGCGCGCCGATACGGGCAATTACCTCGCGCTCAGTCGCCCCGGGGTGTCCCGGTGGATGGCGGAGCAGCGCATGGCCCCCGGGGTGCCCTATTCGCACGTGATGTACCGCTACGCGAACAACCGCGGCGGCTTCATCTCGGTGGACGTGGTCGCGGCCCAGAGCCTGCTGCGGCCCGTCACCCACACCAACGACGAGTTCCTCGTGGCCGGGCGGCCCGCCTTCCGCTGGAGCGAGAAACTCGCAGACGCGGCGCGCCTGAGCGTGTCGATGATGGACGGGCGGATGGTCTTCCCTCCGTTCCCCATTTCGCCGGCGATTCCTCCCGCGCAGTGACGGCCCGGCGGGGCGGGCGCTAGGGTAAGCCCAGACACGCGCCCGGGGCCGGTACCCCGAGAATGCGGGTTCCTTTGTAACAGCAGGTTCTGGAGACATACAGCATGAACGACCGTCCGTGGCTTGCCGCGTACCCCGAAGGGGTGCCGGCCGACATCGACCCGACGCAGTACCCGTCGCTCGTCGCCCTGATGGAGGAGGCCTTCCGGCAGCACGCGGACCGCACGGCCTACAGTTTCATGGGCAAGGACATCCGCTTTGCCGACACCGAAGTGCAGAGCCGCCACCTGGCCGCCTACCTGCAGGGCCTGGGCCTCGTCCGCGGCGACCGCGTGGCGGTCATGATGCCCAACGTGCCCCAGTACCCGGTCGCCGTCGCCGCCATCCTGCGGGCGGGTTTCGTGGTGGTCAACGTGAACCCGCTCTACACGCCGCGCGAACTGGAGCACCAGCTCAAGGACTCGGGTGCGCGGGCGATCATCATCATCGAGAACTTCGCCGCGACGCTGCAGGCCTGCATCGCCGCCACGCAGGTCCGGCACGTGGTGCTGTGCGCCATGGGCGACCAGCTGGGCCTGCTCAAGGGCATGCTCGTGAACTACGTGGTGCGCAAGGTCAAGAAGATGGTGCCGCCCTTCTCGCTGCAGGGGGCCGTGCGGTTCAACGACGCGCTGGCGCGCGGCGCGCGGGCCAGCCTGGCCAAGCCCGACCTGCGGCCCGACGACGTCGCGCTGCTGCAGTACACGGGCGGCACCACCGGGGTGTCGAAGGGCGCCGTGCTGCTGCACCGCAACCTCATCGCCAACGTGCTGCAGTCGGAGGCCTGGAACGAGCCCGCGATGCGCAAGATCCCGGAGGGCGTCCAGCCCGCGAGCGTGTGCGCGCTGCCGCTCTACCATATCTTCGCGTTCACCGCGAACATGATGCTGGCCATGCGCACCGGCGCCAAGACCATCCTGATCCCCAACCCGCGCGACCTCGCCGCGGTGCTCAAGGAACTCTCCAAGCACACCTTCCACAGCTTTCCGGCCGTGAACACGCTCTTCAACGGCCTGGCCAACCATCCGGACTTCAACACGGTGGACTGGAAGAATCTCAAGGTGTCCGTCGGCGGCGGCATGGCCGTGCAGAGCGCGGTGGCGCGCCTGTGGCTCGAGAAGACCGGCTGCCCCATCTGCGAGGGCTACGGCCTGTCGGAGACCAGCCCCTCGGCGAGCTGCAATCCCGTCACCACGAAGGAATACACCGGCACCATCGGCGTGCCCCTGCCCAGCACGCGCATGAAGCTCATCGACGACGAAGGCCGCACGGTGACCGAACCCGGCCGCACCGGCGAGATCGTCATCCACGGCCCGCAGGTCATGGCCGGCTACTGGCAGCGCCCCGACGAGACGGCCAAGGTCATGACCGAGGACGGCTACTTCAAGACCGGCGACATCGGCACCATGGACGAGCGCGGCTTCTTCAAGATCGTGGACCGCAAGAAGGACATGGTGCTGGTCAGCGGCTTCAACGTCTACCCGAACGAAGTGGAAGACGTGGTGGCCACGCTGCCGGGCGTGATGGAGTGCGCCGTGGTGGGCGTGCCCGACGAGAAGACCGGCGAGGCCGTGAAGCTGGTCATCGTCAAGAAGAACCAGGAATTGACCGAAGCGCAGGTGCGCGAGTTCTGCAAGTCCAACCTCACCGGCTACAAGCAGCCGCGCGTGATCGAGTTCCGCGAATCACTGCCCAAGACACCCGTGGGCAAGATCCTGCGCCGCGAGCTGCGCGACAGCAAGAAGTCCTGAACGGGACTTCGCCCGGCGGCCGGCGGCGCGATGCCGCCGGCTTTTTTTATCGCTGTGTCTTTCGTCGCCGGCAACGGCGTTGCCCTCCATGCTCCGAACCGCCATCCTGAGCGCCCTGCCCGAAGAACAGGCGGGTCTGTCCTCCGCCCTGCTATCGGGCGAACGCATCGTGCACGCCGGCAGGACGTTCTTCTGCGGCACGCTGGAGGGGCAGGACGTGGTGCTGGCCCTGTCGGGCATCGGCAAGGTGGCGGCGGCGACTACCGCCACGGCGCTCATCGAGCGCTTCGGCGCCGCGCGCATCGTGTTCACCGGCGTGGCGGGCGGCCTGGGTGACGGCGTGCGGGTGGGAGACGTGGTGGTCGCGCACGATTACCTGCAGCACGACATGGACGCGTCGCCGCTGTTTCCGCGCTGGGAGCTGCCCGGCTACGGCCGCGCGCGGCTGGCGTGCGATCCCCCATTGGCCGCCATGCTCTCGGCCGCGGTGGACGGCTGCCTGCAGGATCCGGACCTTGGCACGCCGGCCGGCGGCGTGGACGGCCCCGCGCGCGCACCCCGCCGCCACGCCGGCCTCGTCGCCAGCGGCGACCTGTTCGTCTCCACCGCGGCCGGTGCCAAAGCGCTGTGCGACGCACTGCGCGCCGCGGACCACGACGTGCTGGCCGTCGAGATGGAAGGCGCCGCGGTCGCCCAGGTCTGCGCGGACTATGGCATCCCCTTCGGCGCCGTGCGAACGATCTCCGACCGCGCCGACGACACGGCGCACGTGGATTTCGCCCGCTTCGTGGAGGCCGTGGCCGCCCGCTATGCGGACGGCATCATCCGCCGCTTGCTGCAAATGCTTTAAACCAGGAGAGCTGCCGATCCACAGCGTGATGCGACAGCCTCCGATGCTTCCCCGTGCCACGCAGGAGGCGCGGCCCAGGCCGGCATACGCCGCGCCACCGGCTCCGCCGCGCCACCGGCGTCGTTCCTCCAGGGGGGAGCGCGCGCAGCGCCTCAGCGGGGATTCACTTCAACCATCCGCGCTTACGGAAATACCACATGGGTCCCACCGCGCTCGCCACCATCAGCGCGATGCCGTAGGCGTAGCCGTAGGTCCACTGCAATTCCGGCATGTACTGGAAGTTCATCCCGTACACGCTCGCGATGAGCGTGGGCGGCAGCAGCGCCACGCTCGCCACCGAGAAGATCTTGATGATCTTGTTCTGGTTGATGTTGATGAAGCCGACCGTGGCATCCATCAGGAAGTTGATCTTGTCGAACAGGAACGCCGTGTGGTTGTCCAGCGACTCGATGTCGCGCAGGATCTGCCGCGCGTCCTCGAACTGCTCGGCGTTCAGCATCTTGCTGCGCATCATGAAGCTCACGGCGCGGCGCGTGTCCATCACGTTGCGGCGGATGCGGCCGTTCAGGTCCTCCTGGCGCGCGATGGCGGCCAGCACCTCGCCGGCGCGGGCGTCCGTCACGTCGCCCGCCAGCACCTGGGTGCTCACTTCCTTCAGTTCGTCATAGATGCCCTCGAGCGTGTCGGCGGAGTATTCCGCGTCCAGGTCGAAGAGCTTGAGCAGCACTTCCTTGGCGTCCTCGATCAGGCCGGGCGCCCGGCGCGCGCGCATGCGCAGCAGCCGGAAGACGGGCAGGTCCTCGTCATGGATGGAGAACAGCACGCCCTTGCTCTTGAGCGTGTCGTTGACCAGGTTGAGGATGAACGCCACGCGCACCGAGCGGGGGTTGTCCTCGTCGTCGATCAGGAAGTCGCTGCGGATATGCAGCTCGCCGTTGTCTTCCTCGTAGAAGCGGGCGGATTCCTCGATGTCCTCGTCCATCGCGTCCGCGGGGATCTGCAGGCCGTAGTGCTGCTTGATCCAGCGCTTCTCTTCGAGCGTGGGCGATTCCAGGTCCACCCAGATCGGCTGGAAGCGGGCGAGGTCTTCCAGGGATTCGATCTCTTCCTGGACGAGGCGGCCGTTGGCGAGCGTGAAAATGTTGAGCATGGGCTCGTTCCCGGTGGGTTGGCGCGGCGGCGCCGTTGGCGAAGGGATGACGCAAGGGTGCTTTCAACCCCCCGAAAGCCCTGGGCATGCCGGGAGTTGAAAGCTACCGACTAGGGTAGGTTTCCACGGAGCTTTCTCCAAAAAAGCAAGCCGCGAATTATCGCATCGCGGCAGAGCGGCTGTGTGACGGCCGCGTGTCATGCCGGGGCCAGCGAGCGGTCATCCGGGTGGCGGCGCCGAAGCCGCGCGCACCCTGGCGAGCGCCCGGCACAGGTCGGCCCAGGCCGCGGCCTTGGCTTCGGGCGCGCGCAGCAGATAGGCCGGGTCGTAGGTGACGACCGCGGGCGTGCCGTCCGGCAACTGGTGCGCCGTGGCGCGCAGCCGGCCGAGCGGCTCGCGGCTGCCCAGAACGGCCCGGGCGGCCGGCAGGCCCAGCACCAGCACCATCGCCGGCCGCAGCGTGGCGATGGCGGCCTGCAGCGATCCTGCGGTGTCCTCCTCGCCCTCTGCTGCCCCGGGGGCGGCCCGCTCCACGGCGGAAAAATGCGCGCGCGGATGGCGGTGCAGGCGCATCGCGCGCAGCATGTTGTCCAGCAGCTTGCCGGTATCCCCGGACAGCGGCGCCCCGGGCGACGGGCTTTCGCCGACCACGAGCCAGCCGCTGCCGAGCTCGGCGGGCGCGGCGGCGGGGTCCGCCTGCGGATAGAGGGGCAGCGGCGCATGGAGTCGCAGCAACGGCCCGGTGGCCTCCGGCGTGCGCGCTCCGGCGGCGGGCGCTGCTGGGGGAGGCTGCACGGGGGCCGCGGGCCGCGGCGTGGCCGGCGCGGGCGCCTGCCGCACGCCGGTGCCCCCGGCGGGAGGCGGGGCGTGGACGGCGGCGGCACGGACGGGTACGGCCGGCTGCGTGGCCGGTGCCGGGGCTGCCTGCGCCTCGGCCGGTGCCACGGGGGTGGGTGCCCATACGGTGATGCCCATTTCGGCCAGCATGGCGCGCTGGCGGGCGTCGAGGTCGAGGCTCATAGGGGGCGGCTCATCACGATGGCATCTTCTCGGCCCCCGTCCGCCGCGGGGTAGTAGCGCTTGCGTTCCCCCACGGTGCGGAAGCCGTGGGCCAGGTAAATGTCGCGGGCGCGCTGGTTGCTCACGCGCACTTCCAGCCAGAGCCACTGCGCCCGCTGGCCACGTGCCCAGAGCACGAGCGCGTCGAGCAGCACGCGCGCCCAGCCCTGGCGCTGGTGGGCGGGCGCGACGGTGAGATTGAGCAGGTGGACTTCGTCCACGCCGCGCATGGCCACGAAGTAGCCGATCAGCTCCCCGTTGCCGGCCACCAGCAGCGGCGCTTCGTAGCCCGCGGCCAGCGCATCAGTGAAATTGCCGCGCGTCCAGGGATGCGAATAGGCCTGCCGCTCGATCTCCAGCAATGCGTCCAGGCGTCCTGGCGTGAGCGGCTCGAAGCGGACTTCGTCCGGATGGGGGAAATGGACGCTCATGGCTGCGGGGACGCGCCAGCGCCCGTGGCGCTGGATGGGTTGCCGGCAATGGATGCCGCCTCGCGGGCGGCAGCCCGCTCGGCCGTGGTCTGCGCCACCTTGTCGCGGACGTAGCGCGGTAGCGCGCCCTCAGCCGGCACCGCCTGGCCGGCGGCCAGCAGCGCGGGCGCCAGGCGCAGCAGCGCCGCGGCCGTGGGCAATGCGGCCACGTGCGCCGCGGCGGGTGCGCCGGGCGCGAGGCGCTCCCCGTAGGCGGCGCGGGCATTGCCGGCCACGGCATGGCCTTCCGGCACCTGGACGGCTTCAGGTGCGCAGAGTCCGAAGGTGTCGCCGTCCGCTGCCTGCCATCCTCCTTCGGCATGCCATGCATAGCGTGCCGCATAGACCTCGTCCATCCGCGCGTCGAGCACCGCCACCACCTGCGTGCAGCCGTGGGCGGCGCGGGCCTCCTCGGCGACCGCGAGCAGGGTGTCCACCGGCAGCACGGGCACGCCCGCGCCGCCCCGGGCGCCGAATGCCAGGCCCTGGGCCACGGCGCAGGCCGTGCGCAATCCGGTGAAGGAACCGGGCCCGCGGCCAAAAACGATGGCGTCCAGCGTATCGAACGACAGCCCGGCCTCCGACAACAGCTCCCGGATCGCCGGCAGCAGTCCGGCCGACGCATGGGCCCCGCCGGGGGCGCTGCGCTGCCAGAGGCACGCCGGTCCGCCGTCCGCCGCCGGCCGCTGGACGGCGATGGACAGGGTGTCGGTGCTGGTGTCGAAGGCGAGCAGGTGCATGGTGGGATGGGGGCTGCGGACCCGCGGCCGCGGTGCAGGTCGGGTGGGGCGTGCAAGAGGGGGATTATCCGCGCTGCGCTCCGGGCGGGGTGCGTCAGGGGGATCGCTAGACTCCCGGGCCATGCCCGCACAGACCCTTTCTCCGTCCCGCCGACCCTCCTTCGCTCCCTGGGGCCGCCTGCTGGCCCTGGGGGCCTGCATGGCCTGCGGGGGCCTTTTCGCGCCCCTGGCGCTCGCCCAGCCGCAGAAAGCCCTCCCGGCCGCCGCCGGACGCCCCGCAGCGGTGGTCCGCACGGCCGATACCGCCCTGCCGGCCGCGGTGGAGGCTGCCCTGCAGCGCGCCAAGGTGCCCTCCGATGCCGTCGCTTTCGTGGTGGCCGATGCCGACGGCCGCCAGCCGCCACGCCTGTCCTGGCGCGCGCAGGAGCCCATGAATCCGGCATCGGTGATGAAGCTCGTCACCACCTACGCCGCGCTGGAACTGCTGGGGCCGGCCTATACCTGGGACACCCCCGTCTATCTCGACGCCAGGCCGCAGGGCGGCAGCCTGCGCGGCAATGTGTACATCAAGGGCGTGGGCGACCCGCAGCTGGTGATGGAGCGGCTCTGGCTGATGCTGCGGCGTCTGCAGGCACAGGGCGTGCAGGTCATCGTCGGCGACATCGTGCTCGATCGCTCCGCCTTCGACCTGCCGTCCCACGACGCCGGGCTGTTCGACGGCGAGCCGCTGCGCCCCTACAACGCCGCGCCGGACGCGCTGCTGGTCAATTTCAAATCGGTCACGCTGACCTTCGTGCCCGACGTGGCGGCCGGCTTGGCGCGCGTGGCGGCCGAGCCGCCGATGGCCGGGGCGCCATGGCCGTCCACGGTGCCGCTCGCGGCGCCGGGCTCGGAATGCGGCGACTGGCGCGCGGCGCTGCGGCCCGAGGCGGCGGCAGGCGGTGCCGTGGGCGGCGTCGCCTTCCAGGGCGTGTTCCCTGCGGCCTGCGGCGAGCGCGTCTGGTCCGTCGCGCCGCCCGATCCGCAGGGCTTCGCGGCCCGCGCCGTGGAGGGCATGTGGCGCGAACTGGGTGGCAAGCTCACCGGCAGCGTGCGGGAGGGGCGGGTGCCCGCGGGGCTCGCGCCATCGTTCACGGTGTCGTCCCCGCCCCTGGCCGAAACGGTGCGCGCCATCAACAAATACAGCAACAACGTGATGACGCAGCAGCTCTTCCTGACCATCGCGCTGCAGAAGAACGGCACGGCCACCTTCGACGGCGCGCGCAATGCCGTGGCCCAGTGGTGGCGCCAGCGCGTGCCGGCGGCCGAGGCGCCCGTGCTGGACAACGGCGCGGGCCTGAGCCGCGAGGCACGCGTGAGCGCTGCGTCGCTCGCGCGCATGCTGCAGGCCGCCTGGGCCTCTCCCGTCATGCCGGAACTGCTCTCGTCCCTGCCCATCGCTGGAACCGACGGCACCCTGCGCCGTTCCGCGATGGGGCGCGCCGCGCGTGCCGCGCATCTCAAGACCGGCACGCTGCGCGACGTGTCCGCGCTCGCCGGCATCGTGCACGCAGCGGGAGGGCGCCGCTACGTGGTCGTGGCGCTGGCCAACCACCCCAACGCCGCGGCGGCCCGCCCGGCCATGGAGGCCCTGGTGGACTGGGCCGCGTCGGAGCGCTGAGGCCAGGGCACGATACGCGCACGCCACGGCAGGTATGCGAGTCTTGCGCTGGAGTTGACCGCGCGACTTATCTTCCAGACCGGGCGGGCGTGGTATCGGTAATTCCCCTGCCCTGGGTGGAATGTGTGCAGGATTACGATGGGTTCCGATAAAGCGCACGATCGTGCTTTTTTAACCAGACGGAGCAAACGTGATCTCTAAAACCATCTACAACAGAGCGTCCTGGTCCGTGGTGGCCGCCGCCTGCATGCTTGCGGCCTGCGGCGGTGGCGGTTCCGACACCGCACCGGCGGCGCGGGTGACTTCCGTGAAGGTCATGGGCGACAGCCTGGCCGACAGCGGCACCTTCGGCCTCAAGTTCACCGTGCAGGGCACGGCAGCCACGGGCGCGGGGTCCACGCAGATCTGGCCGGAACGCGTCGCGGCCAATTACAGCCAGACGCTGTGCGCCCACTACCTCTTCAACGGCGCCTCGTTCACCGTCAACCCCGCGTGCACCAACTACGCGGTGGGAGGCGGCCGCATCAACAATCCCACGGCACCGAATGCGCCCGCGTCGATCACCCAGCAGATCAAGGATGCCGGCTCGGCCGGGTTCTCCGACGGCGATCTCGTCCTGATCGATGGCGGCGGCAACGATGCCGCGGACATCATCGGCGCCTACCTGCGGGTGCCCCGCGACGGGGGGGCAGCCTACCGCGCGCTGCTGCTCACGCAGCTCGACGCGGCCACCGTCGCCAATGCCTTCGCCGCAGGTGCGGCCGGGCTCGCTCAGGCGGGCGGCCTGTACATGCAGGCGCTGGCCACGCAGTTCGCCGGCACCATCCGCTCCAACGTCCTGGAAAAGGGCGCCAAGCGGGTCGCCGTGCTCAATGCGCCCGGCGTCACGCTCACGCCGCGCTTCCGCTTCGTGCTGGCCGGTGTCGCCGCCGCCAATGGCGCCGCGGCGGCCACCCAGGCCGCCGCCGTGTTCGACGGCTGGGTGCAGGCCTTCAATGCCCGCCTCGGCGCTTCGTTGAGCGGCGACAGCCGGGTGACGGTGGTCGATTTCTACAGCAACTTCAAGGACCAGGCCACCAACCCGGCGCAGTACCAGCTGACCAACGCGACCACGCCGGTCTGCCCCGCGACCGGCGTGGACAGCGATGGCCTGCCGACCTACAACTTCCCCACCTGCACGGCCGCCGCGCTGTCTGCCGCCACCCCGCCCGCAGGAGCCACCGGCGGCGCCGACTGGTGGAAGAGCTACGGCTTCGCCGACAGCTTCCATCCCACGCCCTATGGCCATCAGCTGATCGGCCAGCTGGTGGCACGTTCGCTGGCCCAGGCGGGCTGGCTCTGATGCGGATAGGAGTGTTCGCCATGGCTCGATTCCTCTCTTTCCGTCCTTCCGCCGCCGCGCTGGCCGCCGGTGCCCTCGCCCTGCTCGCATGTTCCGGCGCCTCCGCGCAGGTCGCGGGCACCTGGAGCGTGCGCCTGGGTGCCACGCACATTTCGCCGCAGGTCAAGAGCGGCAACCTGTCCGCCCCGGCCTTTCCCGACACCCGGGTGGATGTGGGATCGGACACCGCATTCACGGGCGGCATCAACTACATGGTGACCGACAACTGGGCGGTCGATGTGCCGTTCGGCCTGCCGTTCAAGCATGAATTCCGCGGCGCCGGCGCCATCGACGGCGTGGGCAAGGTCGGCGAGACCAAGGTGTTGCCCGCCACCGTGTTCGCGCAGTACCGCTTCGGCGAGGCGAAGTCCGCCTTCCGCCCCTACGTGGGCCTGGGCGTGACCTACGCCAAGTTCTTCAAGGAGCGCACCACCGCCACGCTGAACGGCCTCACGGGCGGCACGCCCGCCAATCCCACGACGGCGTCCATCGACGACAAATGGGGCATCACGCCGCAGATCGGCTTCGTCTGGAACATCAACGACAAGTGGTTCGTCGATGCGGCCTACTACAAGAGCTTCCTGAAGACCAGGACGCATCTGTCCAGCGGCCAGACCATCGACATCCGGCTGAATCCCAACGTCTTTGCCGTGGGCATCGGCTACCGGTTCTGAACCCAAAGTCGCAGTGGCACATGAAAAAGCCGACCCTCGGGTCGGCTTTTGCGTTGGCGCTCCAGGTGCCGGACCGCACCGGCCCAGGCCGGCGCGACCCCGCTTCACCAGCGGGCGCGCAGGCGGTCGTAAGCGTAGGTGCCGAACTGGCGGTGGGCGGACGGCGTCATGTAGATGCTGTCGGCGAACACGTAGCGGTTCTGGTCCGCGCCGCTCACCAGGGTGGACGCATTGCAGCGCAGGGAGCTGACCTGGCCCGCGCCGATGCCGATGTCGTTGCCCGAAGCGACCGACGTGCAGACCGGGTTGTCCTTGTTGGTGAAGTTGTATCCGCCCGGCGAGCCGATGAACAGGTTGCCGTAGTACTCCAGGTCCACGTAGAGCACGGTCTTGCCCAGATCTTCGATGTTCACGAGCAGCGACTGGTTGAAGCGCGTGCTGGCGGTGCTCAGCAGGCTCTGCTGGCCCAGCGCCACGGCCCAGGGGCTCTTGCCGAGATCGTAGGTGCCGATGACCACCACGTGCTTGGCGCCCGCGTTCGACAGGCGGCGCACCTGGGCGGCCAGTTCGGTGCCGGCGGTGGCCGCGGCCGAGAGGAACTGGTCGCTCGTCATCGTGCCGGCCGTGACGGCGGACATGCCGGCGATGAGGTCGCTGATGCCGCCGTTCATGAGCACCAGGTCGTTGCCGCCCAGCGTGTTGGATGCCAGGAACGTGGTGATCTGCTGGGTGGTGGACGGTGCCGAGCCCCCCGCGGCATCGGTGGATGCCGTCACCCGGGCGTTGCCCCGGGCGTAGGCCATCCCGCCAGAAGCGGAGGGCGCGAGCGGGCGACCGTAGTTGTTGGCGATCTGCAGCGTCCAGTTGTTGATGGAGCCGTCGTTCACGGTGTAGAGGGCACCGTTCTGGCCGACGTCGGTGAAGCCATCGCCGAAGGTGATGATGCGATCGGGCGTCAGGGCCGACTCCGTGGTGCTGGAACCGCAGGCTGCCACGAGCGCCGCCGATGCGCAGGCGGCGATCAGGAAGGAGCGGCGCATCCAATTTGCTGCCATATGTTGTTCTCCAGGAAAATTGAGCAAGAGTGTAACGACTGGCGCTGTAAGGCTTTGCAACCGGGGGTGTCGCCGAGGCGTCCCGCGAATTCAGGCGGCGGCTGCCCGCTGCAGGCGGTCCCTCACGCCTTCCCAGTCCGGTGTCTCCGGCGGTGTTTCCACCCAGATGAGTTTCACACCCGCGTCATCGAAGTCCCGCAGGGCCGCGAAAAGTTCCCGGGCGGCGGCCGCGGCATCTTCCGGCATGCGGCGCAGTACCACGCCGGGCGATGGCGAACGAAGACGGGCGCGTGCATACACCGCCAGGTGGCGTGCCTCGGCGCCCAGCAGTTCCAGCCCGGCCTGCAGTGCCTTGGCGTCCATGAGCCGTACCTTGGCACTGGGCGCGTAGTGCGCTTCCAGCGTGCCGGATGCCCGCGGCGTGTGCGAAGGCAGTTCCTCCTTCGACAGGGGCGACAGTCCGCAGGCCGCGGCGATCTCGGCGCGGGTGATGGCCCCCGGGCGCAGCAGCACCGGCACGCCGCGCGTGCAGTCGATGATGGTCGATTCGATGCCCACCGCGCACGGCCCTCCGTCGAGGACCACCAGGCCTTCCCCGAACTCGTCCTGCACATGCTGCGCGGTGGTGGGGCTCACCCGGCCGAAGCGGTTGGCGCTGGGCGCCGCCACGCCATGCACCGGCTGGCCGCCCAGCGCCGGATCGTCCGATGCGCAGGCCTTGAGCACGGCCTGCGCCACCGGGTGCGCCGGGCAGCGCAGGCCCACGCTGTTCTGGCCGCCGGCCGCCGCGGCAGCCCTGTCCGGCAGGCGCGGGAGGATCAATGTCAGGGGGCCGGGCCAGAAAGCCCGTACCAGGGCCTCGGCGAAAGGCGGAACGGACGCGGCGAAGTGCGGTATGCCTTCGGGCCCCGCCACGTGCACGATCAGCGGGTGGTCGCTCGGGCGGCCCTTGGCCTCGAAAATCTGTGCCACGGCCGCGTCGCTGGCGGCATCCGCCGCGAGCCCGTACACGGTTTCCGTGGGCAGGCCCAGCAGCCTGCCGGCCCGCAGCGCCCGGGCCGCCGCATCGATGGAAGAGGGGAGCCGGCCGTCGAGGATCATGGCGGTGGCCTCAGAACGCGGCGATGCCCAGCAGCGCGGCGGCCTGCAGCGCCGTGGCGCGTGCGGCTTCCGCGGTGGGCGCGGTGACGTTCAGGTGGCCCATCTTGCGGCCCGGCTTGGCCTCGGCCTTGCCGTACAGGTGCAGGTGGGTGCCCGGCAGGGCCAGCACGGCGGCCCAGTCCGGCGCGCTGGCCGCCGCTCCGCGGGCGAACCAGAGATCGCCCAGCAGGTTCAGCATCACGGCGGCGCTGTGCTGGCGCGGAGGCGTCAGCGGCAGCCGCGCCATGGCCCGCACCTGCAGCTCGAACTGCGAAACGTCGCAGGCGTTCTGGCTGTAGTGGCCGCTGTTGTGGGGGCGCGGAGCGATCTCGTTGACCACCAGGGAGCCGTCTTCGAGAACGAAGAATTCCACGCACAGCACGCCCGTATAGCCCAGCCCCTCCGCGACGGACCGGGCCGCGGCGATGGCCTGCCGCGCGACCGGCTCCGGCACGTTGCCTGCGTGCACCTCGGTCACCGCCAGGATGCCGTCGCGGTGCAGGTTGCGCTGCACCGGCAGGTGCACGCACGCGCCGTCGTGGCCGCGCGCCACGATCACCGAGCACTCGAAAGCCAGCGGCAGGCGCTTTTCAAGCACGCAGGGCACGCGGCCCATCGCCTCCCACGCGGATGCGAGTTCCCCGGCGGTGGCCACACGGGCCTGGCCCTTGCCGTCGTAGCCGAGCCGGGCGGTCTTGAGAATGCCCGGCAGCAGCCCGGCCGGCACGGCTTCCAGCTGCCCCGGCGTCTCGATCACGGCATAGGGCGCGCACGGCACGCCGCAGGCCACGAAATGCGCCTTCTCCCGAGCGCGGTCCTGGGCGATCGCCACGGCGTCGGCCGCAGGTGCCACGGGGCGCTCGGCGCCGAGCATGCGCAGCGCCTGCGCGGGCACGTTCTCGAACTCCGTGGTGACGGCGTCCGACAGGGCGGCCAGGCGCGCCAATCCATCCGGATCCTCGTAGGCCGTACGGATGTGGTGGTGGCTGATGCGGCCGGCGGGGCTTTCGGCGTCGGGATCCAGGACCGCCGTGAAGTAGCCCATGGCCTGGGCGGCATGGGCGAACATGCGGCCCAGCTGGCCGCCGCCCAGCACGCCGAGGGTGGCGCCGGGAAGGATGGGGTGCTGCGAGGAGCCGGGCATCGTCATGCCGCTTCGGTCGGAAGCGCCATCCCGCGAGCCGCCGCGGTCTGCTCCTGGCGGAATGCCTCCAGCCGCTCGCGCAGGGCCGGGTTCTCGTTAGCCAGCAGGGCGACGGCGAAAAGGGCCGCATTGGCCGCGCCGGCCGTGCCGATCGCGAACGTGGCCACGGGAATGCCCTTGGGCATCTGCACGATGCTGTGCAGCGAATCGACGCCCTGCAGATGCCGGCTGGCCACCGGCACGCCCAGAACGGGCACCGTGGTCTTGGCCGCGATCATGCCCGGCAGGTGGGCCGCGCCCCCCGCGCCGGCGATGATCGCCTTCAGGCCACGCTGCGCCGCCGACTCGGCATAGGCGAACATGTCGTCGGGCATGCGGTGCGCCGAGACCACGCGTGCTTCGTGGGCGATGTCGAATTGCTGGAGAATCTGCACTGCGTGCTGCATGGTCTCCCAGTCGCTGCTGGAGCCCATGACCACGCCGATCTGGATGGGTTTCATGTGGAGTGGGGCTGCGCGCCGCGCGCACCCGCCTGAGTGGAACCCGGGATTTTACTTTTGGCGCGTCCCGTCCGCGGGACAAGCCTCCGCCTGCTGCACACAATGATCGACGTCACCGTAGAGAATTTCGAAGCCGAGGTCATCGCCGCCTCGATGGAAGTGCCCGTCCTGGTGGACTTCTGGGCCCCCTGGTGCGGCCCCTGCAAATCACTCGGGCCTGTCCTCGAGAAGCTCGAGATCGAGTACGCGGGCCGCTTCAAGCTCGTGAAGATCGATTCCGACCAGGAGCAGCAGATCGCCGCCATGTTCGGGATCCGCAGCATCCCCACCTGCGTGCTGCTGATGAATGGCCAGCCGGTGGACGGCTTCATGGGCGCGCAGTCCGAGGGCCAGGTCCGCGCCTTCCTGGACAAGCACGTGCCCACCGCCGATGAACTGCTGGCCGAGGCCGAGGAAGAGGCTGCCCAGGAGGCGCTGGAGGATGGCGATACCGACACCGCCCTCGAAAAGCTCCAGCATGCCGTCGCCACCGACCCGGCGAACGACGACGCGCGCTTCGACTACGTGAAGCTGCTGCTGCAGCTCGGCCGCGTGGACGACGCCAAGGTCGCCTTCGCGCCCGTCATCGCCAAGGCCGCCGGCTCGCGCCGGCTCGGCGCGCTGAAGGTGTGGATGGACGCGATCGACGCCACCGAAAACGCCCGGGACGACGCCGCCGCGGAAGCCGCGTTCGCGCAGAAGATCGGCGCCAACAAGCGGGACTTCGATGCGCGCTTCGAGCGCGCCCGCCGGCTCATCGCCCGGCAGCGCTGGACGGACGCCATGGACGAACTGCTGGAAATCCTCATGCGCGACAAGGCCTGGAACGACGAGGCCGCGCGCAAGACCTACGTCGCCGTCCTCGAGATCATCGAGCCCCCCCGCGCGAAGGTCGCCGAAGGGCAGATCCCCCCGGAAGATCCGGTCGTGGCCACCTACCGGCGCCGCCTCTCCAGCGTGGTGCTGAGTTGATGTGACGGGCATGGCGCGCACCGCGCGCGCAGTACGGAGCCGCCGCGCCGGAATGTGGTGGCATTCCCGCCGCGTGGGATGGCTCGCGCTGGCCGTGCTGGCGATATGCGCCACGGGCTGCGGCATCCTGCCCCCGCCACCCGATGCCGTGGTGACGGGCGTGGCCTATGCCCGGCAGCGCTTCTTCATCCCGTCGGGCGGGGCGTTCGAGGTGGTCGTCCTGGACGTGACCGATGCGGATGCGCCGCCTCTCATCGTCGGACGCCAGACCCTGGAAGAGTTCGAGCGGCTTCCGGTGACGCTGCGCATCCCCTACCGCTCCGCGGAGATAGTGCCCGACCGGCGGTACGTCGTCCGCGCCATGGTGTCGGTGAACGGCATCGCCTGGATGGCGAGCGAAGGGGTGAATCCGCTGCAGCGCGACCCGGCCTACCGCCACGTGGATGTGTTGCTGCAGCCGCTGCCGCGCAATGCAGCCACCGAGCAGGCCGCGGTGCCGCTCGCGCAAACCTACTGGAAGCTCACGGAAGTGGACGGAATGGCGCTCCCGCCCGCCCCGGCCGGCCGGCCGCAGGCGCATCTGGTCGTGCAGCCCCAGGAAGGGCGGATCACGGGATCCGGTGGCTGCAATCCGTTCATCGCCACCTACGAGATGTCCGGGGGCGACCTGCGCATCGGCTCCATCGATTCGGGGCTGCGGCTGTGCTTCGATACCGGGCTGGCCGAAGGGCTGTACCTCGAGGCGCTGCGCGCCGCGGAGCATTACCGCATCGAGGGTCGCCAGCTTGTGCTCGCCCGGGCCGATGGGCCGGGCAAGGAAAAGGTCCTGCTGCGCTTCGAGGCCCCCGAACTGCGCCTGAAGTGACGGAGCAGGGCCCCGGCCCGTTCACTGGCCGCCAGTGAGGCGCTCCAGGGCTTCGCGGTACTTCGCGGCCGTCTTCTCGATCACCTCTCGGGGCAGGCGCGGCGCGGGAGCGGACTTGTTCCAGGGAGCGCCGTTCACCTGGGCCTGCTCCAGCCAGTCGCGCACGAACTGCTTGTCGTAGCTGGGCGGATTCTCCCCGGCGGCCAGGGCCGCCTCGTAGCCTTCCACGGGCCAGTAGCGCGAGCTGTCGGGAGTGAGCACCTCGTCCATCAGCACCAGCGTGCCGTCGGGAGCCAGGCCGAACTCGAACTTGGTGTCGGCAATGATCATGCCCTTTTCCAGCGCGATCGCGGCCGCGGCCTCGTACAGCGCGATGCTCGTGTCGCGGATCTTCGTGGCGAGGTCGATGCCCACCATCTCCACGGTGCGCTCGAACGTGATGTTCTCGTCGTGCTCGCCCACGGCGGCCTTGGCGGCCGGCGTGTAGATGGGCTGCGGCAGGCGCGACGCGTTCGTCAGCCCTTCGGGCAGCTGCACGCCGCAGACCGAGCGCGTGGCCTGGTACTCCTTCCAGCCGCTGCCCGCGAGATAGCCGCGCACCACGGCCTCCACGGGAATCGGGCGCAGCCGCTGCACGAGCATGGAGCGGCCGCGCACCTGCGCGGCCTCTTCGGGCGACACCACGCTTTCCGGCGCTCCGCCCGTCAGGTGGTTGGGGCAGAGGTGGCCGAGCTTGTCGAACCAGAACAGCGCCATCTTCGTCAGCAGCTCGCCCTTGCCCGGGATCGGCTCGCCCATGATCACGTCGAACGCCGAGATCCGGTCGCTCGCCACCATGAGGATGCGGTCGTCGCCCACGGCGTAGTTGTCGCGGACCTTGCCGCGTGCGAGCAGCGGCAGCGAAGCCAGGGACGAGGTGTGCAGGGCGGGGGGGCTGGGCAGGGTCATGGTGTGAAAAGGGTTGCAGGCGGTAATCCGGCCCCGGCCGGGAGGGCGCCGGGGCTGCCCGGATTCTAGGGCGCGCCCTGCCGTACAGCCTGTGCATTGTGCGCCCGTCCCGCGGCCTGGTCACCTGTAACAGCAGTATCCCCGGCCGTGCCGAGGTCAGGATTGCATTTCCCGGCAGTGGCGCGCATAGTGGATTCGACAGCGCATGCATGAGCTCCCATCCGTCGGGCCGCCACCTCGGTCGCCGAGGCGACGGCGTTTACTTCAACGTGCCAAGGAGACTTGTTTATGAACCTGACGATCAGCGGCCACCACCTCGAGGTCACCCCCGCTCTGCGCAGCTATGTGACGGGCAAGCTGGACCGGATCAGCCGGCATTTCGACCAGGTGGTTGACGTGAAGGTGCTTCTTACCGTGGAAAAGCAGAAGGAGAAGGAGAAGCGCCAGCGCGCTGAATGCAACGTGCATGTCAAGGGCAGCGACCTCTTCGCCGAGAGCTCGCACTCCGACCTCTATGCGGCGGTCGATGAACTGGTGGACAAGCTCGACCGGCAGGTCGTGCGCCACAAGGACCGTCTGCAGGACCACCACTGCGCCATCAAGCGGGCCCAGCCGGCGTGATCGCGAACGCGAAGTGAACGTCAAGGATTCCATTCAGCGGGATTGACCGGCCGCCACCCCGGCATCGCCCGCAAAGCCGCCAGAAAGGCGGCTTTTTCATGCCCCTTTCCGGGGGCTCAGGGTTTATGCTAGGGGGTGCATAATCGCAACCCTTCACCATGAACCGTCTAGCTTCCATATTGCCGGCCGCTCAAGTGCTCGTGAGCGTCGATGCCACCAGCAAAAAGCGTGCTTTCGAGGAGGCGGGTCTGTTGTTCGAGAGCGAGCATGGCCTCTCTCGCGCGCTCATCACCGACAGCCTCTTCGCCCGCGAGCGCCTGGGATCGACCGGCCTGGGCCACGGCGTTGCGATTCCCCACGGACGCATCAAGGGACTCAAGGCGCCCATGGCGGCCGTTTTCCAACTGGCGCATCCCATCGGCTTCGACGCACCCGACGAGCAGCCCGTGGGCCTGCTCATCTTCCTGCTCGTGCCGGAAGCCGCCACGCAGAAGCACCTGGAAATCCTTTCGGAAATCGCCGAGCTGCTGAGCGACGGCCCGCTGCGCGAGCGCATCAAGTCCTCCACCGACGCGGCCGAACTCCACGGCCTCATCGCTGGCTGGCAGTCCGCCCAGGCTGCCGCGTGATCCCTTTCCTTTTGGCTGCAACGGCGCGCAATACGTGAAACCCAACGTCGTCAGCGCCGATGTCCTCTTTGAAGCCTTCCGTTCCCCGCTGAAGTGGGAGTGGGTGGCCGGGCTGGGAGCGTCCGAGCGCCGCTTCGACGAAGTGGCGGTGCGGTCCGCCCGCTCCGGCGCGGACCTGGTCGGCTATCTGAACTACATCCACCCCTACCGGGTGCAGATCCTGGGCGAGCGCGAGATCGCCTACCTCGTCAACGCCACGCCCGAGGACTGCAAGCGCCGCATCGCGCGCATCGTGACGCTGGAGCCCCCGGTGCTCGTGCTGGCCGACAGCCAGATGGCGCCCGACGCACTGCTGTCCATGTGCGAGCGCGCGCAGATCCCCATGTTCGCGACGCACGAATCGTCGGCCTTCGTCATCGACGTGCTGCGGGCCTACCTGTCCAAGCACTTCGCCGACCGGATCACCATGCACGGCGTGTTCATGGACATCCTGGGGCTGGGTGTGCTCATCACCGGCGAGTCGGGGCTGGGCAAGAGCGAACTCGGGCTGGAACTCATCTCGCGCGGCAACGGGCTGGTCGCGGACGACGCGGTGGACTTCTTCCGCATCAACCAGACCACCATCGAGGGCAAGTGCCCCGACCTGCTGCAGAACCTTTTGGAAGTGCGCGGCATCGGCCTGCTGGACATCCGGGCCATCTTCGGCGAGACGGCGGTGCGCCGGAAGATGCGGCTGCGCCTGATCGTGCATCTCGTGCGCAAGGAAACGCTGGAGCGCGAATACGAACGCCTGCCCTACGAGCCCCTCACCCAGGACGTGCTGGGCGTGCCCGTGCTCAAGGTGGTGATCCAGGTCGTGGCGGGGCGCAACATCGCCGTGCTGGTGGAGGCGGCGGTGCGCAACACCATCCTCAACCTGCGCGGCATCGATACCTACCAGGAATTCGTCGAGCGCCACCGCCGCGCCATGGAGCAGCGGGACGGCTCCTGAGAGAGGGGTGAATCGGTCAGCGGCCGTTGCCGGAAGAGGCTTTCGCGGCGCAGCTGGCGCATTGGCCGTAGAGGGCCATCGAGTGGTCCTGCACCACCCATCCCTTGGCCTTGGCCACGAGCTGCTGGCGCTTCTCGATCTCGGGGTCGAAGAACTCCTCGACCTTGCCGCAGACCATGCAGATGAAGTGGTCGTGGTGCTGGCCCTCGTTGAGCTCGTACACCGCCTTGCCGCTCTCGAAGTTGCTGCGGATCAGGATGCCCGCCTGCTCGAACTGGGTGAGCACGCGATAGACGGTGGCCAGGCCGATGTCGGAACGTTCGTCCAGCAGCACACGGAACACGTCTTCGGCCGTCATGTGGCGTTGTGCGCCTTTCTGGAAGATCTCGAGGATCTTCAGGCGGGGCAGGGTGGCCTTGAGCCCGGTGCTCTTGAGTTCGTCGATGTTCGTCATGACAGGGTCCTTCGGTGTGCCAGGGGCGCGCGCCAAGGCCTGGGAGACCAGCCGCTACAATGGTCCGATCATATCGTTTATGCCAATTTCCATGTCCGTCCACGCCCATCGCAGCGCCCGCACCGGCCTGATCCTGTTGCTCGGCGCGGGCCTTTCGGCCTGCGGCAGCTTCGACAGCGCCAGCAACCGCATCGCGAGCATGGTCACGCCCTACAAGGTCGAGGTGGTGCAGGGCAACTTCGTCTCCCGCGAGCAGGTCGAGGCGCTGCAGCCCGGCATGTCGCGCCAGCAGGTCAAGGAGATCCTCGGCACACCCCTGGTGACCAGCCTGTTCCATGCCGAGCGCTGGGATTATGTCTTCACCCTCAAGCGCCCCGGCGTCGAGGCGCAGTCCCGCAAGCTGACGGTGTTCTTCAAGGGCGACGCCTTCGATCGCGTAGAAGGCGACGAGATGCCCACCGAAGCCGAATTCGTCGCCACGCTCGGCACGTCCCGCAAGATCAAGCCCAAGGTGCCGCAGCTCGAGGCCACGCCCGAACAGCTCGCCAAGTACCCCAAGGCTGCCACGGCCACGCTGCCGGAACCGGCCGATTCGGCGGTGCCGCCTCCGCCGTCGAGCTACCCTCCGCTCGAATCCACCACCCGTTGAGCGGGCGGTGGAAGCCGCCCCCTTCCGAATTTTCCCTCCGCGCGCAATGACCGTATCCGCTGCTTCGATCCCGTCTTCTTCCGGTACTCCGGCGCCGATCCGTGTCGCCGTTGCCGGCGCCTCCGGCCGCATGGGCCGCATGCTGATCGAGGCGCTGCGCGGCAGCGGCAGCGAACTGGTCCTGGCGGGCGCGCTGGACGTGCCGGGCAGCCCGTCCCTGGGGACCGATGCCGAGGCCTTCCTGGGCCATGCCAGCGGCGTGGCCGTCACGGCCGACCTGCACGAAGGCCTGGCCGGCTGCGACGTGCTGATCGATTTCACCCGGCCGGAAGGCACGCTGGCCCATCTGGCGGTCTGCGCGGAGCGGGGCGTCAAGGCGGTGATCGGAACCACCGGTTTCACCGAAGCACAGAAGGCCGAGATCGAAGCCTTCGCGCAGCGCACGGCCGTCGTCATGGCGCCCAACATGAGCGTGGGCGTGAACGTCACCTTCAAGCTGCTGGAGATGGCGGCCCGGGCGCTGTCCACGGGCTACGACATCGAGATCATCGAGGCCCACCACCGCCACAAGGTGGATGCCCCCTCCGGCACGGCGCTCAAGATGGGCGAGGTCATCGCCCAGGCGCTGGGCCGCGATCTCAAGGACTGTGCCGTGTATGGGCGCGAAGGGCTGACCGGCGAGCGTGACCCGTCCACCATCGGCTTCGCCGCGGTGCGCGGCGGCGACATCGTGGGAGACCATACGGTGCTGTTCGCCGGCACGGGCGAGCGCATCGAGATCTCCCACAAGTCCTCCAGCCGCTCGGGTTATGCCCAGGGCAGCCTGCGCGCGGCCCGCTTCCTGGCGGCGCACCGCACGGGCCTGTTCGACATGTTCGACGTGCTCGGCCTGCACGGCTGATCGCCTTCGACCGGCGCGGCCCGGTAGCGGCAGGTCCGCCCGCCCGCCCTTCCAGCCCTTCTCCTTACTCTTGGTGGCGTATCCATGAACGCGTGGCACTGGTGGCATCAGGGGGACATGGTCACCCGCATCTCGGCACTGCTGCTGCTGTCCATGTCCATCGCGAGCTGGGTGGTCATCCTCTGGAAAGCGCGCCTGCTGCGGCGCGCCGTGGCCGGTGTGGAGCGGAGCACCGCGGAGTTCTGGAGCTCGCCCACGCTGGCATCGGCGCGCGAGCGCCTGGTGCCGGCCGATCCCGACGGCCTCCTGCGGCCCCTGGTGGACGCCGCCACCGGCGTGGCGGACAACGCCCATGCCGGCTCGCTGGCCGCCAGCGGGCAGCGTTCCCAGCAGCTCACGCGTGTCCTGCGCGATGCGCTGCACCGGGTCCTCGCACGCCTGCAGTTCGGGCAGGTGCTGCTGGCCACCGTAGGCTCCACGGCACCCTTCGTCGGCCTGCTCGGCACGGTCTGGGGCATCTACCATGCGCTCACGGCGCTGGCCGGCGGCGGGGCGGTATCGATCGACCGCGTCGCCGGTCCGGTCGGCGAGGCGCTGGTGATGACGGCGGCGGGCCTGGCCGTGGCTATCCCCGCCGTGCTGGCCTACAACCTGTTCGGGCGGTGGATCGGCCGCGTGGAAGCCGAGCTCGAAGGCTTCGCCCTCGACCTGCGCGAACTGCTCCTGGACGGGCCGCCCTCCCGCGGCGGCTGATCCACTGCCTTCAGCCCGCCCGCGACCCATGGCATTCGGCCGCCTCGAACGCACATCCGCCCCGAAGCCGATGAGCGACATCAACATGACGCCCCTGGTGGACGTCATGCTGGTGCTCGTGGTCATCTTCATCCTGGCCGCGCCACTGCTGGCCAGTGCCATCCGGCTCGACCTGCCGCGCGCGCAAAGCACCACGCAGGGCGCCGCCGGTGACTCGGTCGAAGTCGCGATCGATGCCGCGGGCCAGGTCTTCGTCGGCGGCGTGCCCGTGGATGGCGCCGCCCTGGCCGAACGGCTGCGCGGCGTGGCACAGGCGCATCCACAAGCCGAGGTGCAGTTGCGTGCCGATGCCGGCGTGCCGTATGGCCGGGTGGTCGAGGTGATGGGCGCCGCCCATGCCGCGGGCCTGCACCGCATCGGATTCGTGGCCGAGCCCGAGGCCTCCCCGCCGGCCGCTGCCGCCGCGCGCCCCTGATCCGCCTGCCGGGGCGCTCCTCGCCGGCGGTGGGGTGCCGCTCACCCGTCCAGGACCTCGCGCACCACCGGGGCGCCCGGTGTCTTGCCCCGGAAGACGCTCAGGCGCTGGCCGCCTGCCCGCTTGGCGGCATACATGGCCAGGTCCGCGTGGTGCAGCAGCGTGGCGGCGTTCGTACCGTCGCGGGGGTACTGGGCGATGCCGATGCTGGCGCCCAGGCTCCAGCACCTGCCATGGAGCATCACGGGGCGCACCGCGGCCTCCAGCAGCCGGCGCGCGGCCGCGGCTGCCTCCCGGCTGCCGCACCGGGGCAGTACCGCGGCGAATTCATCGCCCCCGATGCGGGCCACGATGTCGGCCCGTCGCGAGGCGCCCTGCAGCCGCTGCGCCACTTCGCGCAGCAGGTCGTCGCCGGCCCGGTGGCCCAGCTGGTCGTTCACCTGCTTGAACCGGTCCAGATCGATGAAGGCGATCGCCAGGGAGTGTCCTTCCCGGCGCGCCTCGCGGATCAGGCGCTCCGTGGCTTCCAGTAGAAACGCCCGGTTGGGCAGCCCGGTGACGGCGTCCTGGTAGGCCAGGCGGCGAAAGCTCTGCTGGGCGCGCTCGCGCTCCAGCAGCAGGGCGGATAGCCGCGCTCCCGCTTCCAGCGCGTGCCGGGGCAGTCCGTCGCAGCCCAGGGCCCTTCGGCCATGCAGGGTGAAGGAGCCCAGGAGGTGTCCGTCGCGGTCGAGGACCGGGGCCGACCAGCAGACCGTGAAGCCCCGTGCCGCCAGCGGTTCGCGCCACGGAGCCCAACGCGGGTCGGCGGCGATGTCGGTGCAAGCTGCCGAGGCTGTTTGCCAGACGGCCGCGCCGCCGGTGCCCGCGTCCGGCCCGGCGGGCTGGCCGTCGGCGTGGGCTGCCAGCACGTCCTCCAGCCTGGGCGCAGCCAGGCACCGCAACCGGTGCTGCCCGTCCAGTTCCAGCACCGACACGGCGACCCCCGGCAGCATGGCTTCGATGTCTTCGCACAGGCCGGAGGCGATGTCGGGCAGGGGCAGGTCATGCGCCATCGCGTCGAGAACCCGGTGCTGCAGCCGTTCGCGCACCTTCGTGGCCGTGATGTCGATCAGCATGCCTGTCATCAACCCGTGCGACGGATGCAGCACCGCCTGTACCCAGAGCGGCGTGGCGTCCAGGGGGTGCAGCAGCGTTTCGCAGCGGTAGCCGGAGGCCGCCGCGGGCAGAGCGCCTCCGAGCAGCAGCCGGTACAGGTGGACGTCGGACGGAGGGTATGCCAACACGTCCGCCATGCGCTGGCCAGGCAGGGACGCGGCCGGCCGTCCCAGCAACAGGCCCGTTCCCTCGCTGGCGTAGATGAACCGGCCCTGGGCGTCGAGCGCGAAGACCGCGCAGGCTTCACCGCCCATGCCGAGCAGCAAATCCGGCCAGGGGGGCTCCCTACGCGGAGGCGGCCGGGCCTCGCTGCCGGGGACGGGTGCTGCCAGCGCAGCAGCGGAATCCACGGATTCCATTCTTTGGGTGTCTTCCATGCTGCGCTCGCCTCCCACGAGAGTCGTGCCGTCGTACGTGCGGATCGGCTACTATTGTCAGCAATTGGTATGAAATCATCATAGCAAATGGTTCCATCCGGCATGCTAACTTGGATTGATGGACGAGCGTCGGATTCAGGAGCAGCGGCGGGCACGGCTCGCCGATGCCGTGCGTCGTCTGTCCGAGGGCAATGTGGCGGCCTTCGGCCGCCTGCTGGGCTACCGCGGCGGCGCATTCGTGCGGCAGATGCTCTGCGGCAACCGTGCCGTGTCGGACAAGACGGTGCGCCACATCGAGTCCATGCGCGGCATGCATGCCTGGTTCTCGCAGCCGCCGGCGCCGGCTGGCACCCGGGAATCCTCCGCCGCGTACGACTTCGACGCAGGGCCTGAGATGTACGAGCTCTTCCCGGTCTCCCTGCATTTGCGGCCCGGCATCGCGGATTACGCGATCTGGCCCGACGAGACCGACGAGGATGCTCCCATCACCTTCCACCGCCAATGGCTGGAGCGGCGCGGCTACATTCCCCAGTGCCTGCTGGCCATCCGCGTGCGCGGCTGCGGCATGGAGCCGTCCATCCAGGCAGGCGACATCGTGGTCGTGAACACATCCGACACCACGCTGCGCGACGGGCAGGTCTTCGCCATCAACGGCTTCGGCGAAGTGCTGCTGCGGCGCGCCCAGCGCGACGACGGGCGCTGGTGGATCTCCTGCGACAACCCCGACCAGGCCCGCTATCCACGCAAGGCCTGGGCCGAGCCGGACTGCATCCCCATCGGCCGGCTGGTGTTCAAGCAGAGCGAGTGCATCTGAAGCCCCCGCGCTCCCCCGGCCTCGGGTCCGGTGGGCAATGCCCGCATCGCGCCTAAAATCCCGCGAACCCTCCTCCTGCGAAAACACCGGCGGCCGCCAGCGCGGCCCGGTCCCTTTTTTTCCATGCAAGACAAATACACCCCCGCCGAGGTCGAGCGCGCAGCGCACAGCCACTGGACCGCCCGCGATGCCTACCGCGTGACCGAAGACGCAGGCAAGAAAAAGTTCTATGCCTGCTCCATGCTGCCCTATCCCAGCGGCAAGCTGCACATGGGGCACGTACGCAACTACACGATCAACGACATGCTCACGCGCTACCTGCGCATGAACGGCCACAACGTGCTGATGCCCATGGGCTGGGACGCCTTCGGCCTGCCGGCCGAGAACGCGGCGCTCAAGAACGGCGTGCCGCCCGCGCAGTGGACCTACGACAACATCGCCTACATGAAGAAGCAGATGCAGGCGATGGGGCTGGCCATCGACTGGTCGCGCGAGGTCGCCACCTGCGATCCTGACTACTACAAGTGGAACCAGTGGCTGTTCCTCAAGATGCTGGAGAAGGGCATCGCCTACCGCAAGACCCAGGTCGTCAACTGGGATCCGGTGGACCAGACGGTGCTCGCCAACGAGCAGGTCATCGACGGCCGCGGCTGGCGTACCGGCGCCCTGGTCGAAAAGCGCGAGATCCCGGGCTACTACCTGAAGATCACCGATTACGCCCAGGAACTGCTCGACCACGTGCAGGTGGGCAACCCGAATGCCACGCTCACCGGCTGGCCCGACAAGGTGCGGCTGATGCAGGAGAACTGGATCGGCAAGAGCGAAGGCGTGCGCTTCGCCTTCACGCACGACATCCGCGGGGAGGACGGCCAGCCGATCGGCGACGGCCGCATGTACGTGTTCACCACGCGCGCGGACACCATCATGGGCGTCACCTTCTGCGCCGTGGCGCCCGAGCATCCGCTGGCCGCCCATGCCGCTCGCTCCAACCCCGACGTGGCCGCCTTCATCCAGGAATGCAAGACCGGCGGCACCACCGAAGCCGAACTGGCCACGCAGGAGAAGAAGGGCGTGCGCACGGGCCTGACCGTGACCCACCCGCTCACGGACGAGCCGATCGAGGTCTGGGTGGGCAACTACGTGCTCATGGGCTACGGCGACGGCGCCGTCATGGGCGTGCCCGCGCACGACGAGCGCGACTTCGCCTTCGCGCTCAAGTACGGCATCGAGATCAAGCAGGTCGTGCTCGTCGACGGCGAGACCTTCGACTACCACCGCTGGCAGGATTGGTACGGAGACAAGCAGAACGGCGTCACCATCAACTCCGACAACTTCAGCGGCCTGTCGTACCAGGAGGCCGTCTCCGCCGTGGCGCATGCGCTGCAGGAAAAAGGCCTGGGCGATAAGAAGACCACCTGGCGCCTGCGCGACTGGGGCGTCTCCCGCCAGCGCTACTGGGGCACGCCGATCCCGATCATCCACTGCGACGAGCACGGCGCGGTGCCGGTGCCCGAGAAGGACCTGCCCGTGGTGCTGCCGCAGGACTGCATCCCGGACGGATCCGGCAATCCGCTGCACAAGCACGAGGGCTTCCATGCCGGCGTGAAGTGTCCCGTCTGCGGCAAGGCCGCGCGGCGCGAAACCGACACCATGGACACGTTCGTGGACTCGTCGTGGTACTTCATGCGCTACTGCGACCCGAAGAACGCCGACGCCATGGTGGCCGGCGGCGCCGACTACTGGATGCCTATGGACCAGTACATCGGCGGCATCGAACACGCGATCCTGCACCTGCTCTACGCGCGCTTCTGGACCAAGGTCATGCGCGACCTGGGCCTGGTGAAGGTGGACGAGCCCTTCACCAAGCTGCTCACGCAGGGCATGGTGCTCAACCACATCTACTCGCGCCGCACCGACAAGGGCGGCAAGGAGTATTTCTGGCCGCACGACGTGGAGCACATCCAGGACGAGGCCGGCAAGATCACCGGCGCCCGCCTGAAAAACGCGGTGGGTGACCTGCCGGCCGGCACGCCGATCGACTACGAGGGCGTGGGCACCATGTCCAAGTCCAAGAACAACGGGGTCGATCCGCAGGAACTGATCGAGAAGTACGGCGCGGACACGGCGCGCCTCTACACCATGTTCACCGCACCGCCCGAGGCCACGCTGGAGTGGAACGACGCCGCCGTGGAGGGCAGCTACCGCTTCCTGCGCCGGGTGTGGAACTTCGGCGTGAAGCTCGCGGGTATCGATGCCGCAGCCACCGAGGCCGCCATCCAGGGCGCGCAGAGCCTGCAGGACGTGCAATTCGGCAAGGAAGCCAAGGCGCTGCGCCTGGAGATCCATACCGTGCTCAAGCAGGTGGACTACGACTACCAGCGCATGCAGTACAACACCGTGGTCTCCGGCGCGATGAAGATGCTCAACGCGCTGGAGGACTTCAAGTCCGCCGACGCACCTGGTGGCCTGGTCGCGCTCATCGAAGGCTTCGGCATCCTGCTGCGCGTTCTCTATCCCGCCACGCCCCATATCGCCCACGGCCTCTGGAGCGGGCTGGGCTATGCGGGCTCCCTGGGCGACTTGCTGGATGCGCCGTGGCCCCAGGTGGACGCCGGCGCGCTGATGCAGGACGAAATCGAACTGGTGCTGCAGATCAACGGCAAGCTGCGCGGCGCGATCCGCGTGCCGTCCGGGGCGGACAAGGCCGAGATCGAGCGCATCGCCCTGGCGAGCGAGGACTTCCACAAGCATGCCGCCGGCGCTGCGCCCAAGAAGGTCGTGGTCGTGCCGGGCCGTCTGGTGAACGTGGTGGTCTGAATGGATCCTCGTTCCGCTGCCCCTGAATCCACTGCATAGGAGAGCCCGCTTCATGCTGAACAGCAAACGCACGCTCCTGGCCCTGATGGCCGTGGCCCCCCTGGGCGCCTGCGGCTTCCGCCTGCGCGGCGCGCCGGAGTTCCAGTTCCGCACCCTCTATATCCAGGCCGGCAACGGCTCGGCCCTCGCCCGGGAACTGGAGCGCACGCTGAAGGGCGCCGGTGGCAACCTCACCGTGCTGCGCGATCCCGCCGAGCTGCCCAAGGCCGAAGCGGTCTTCGAGCTCCTGTCGGAGCAGCGCGAGCGCGTGGTGGTCGGCTACAACGCGTCCGGCCAGGTGCGCGAACTGCAACTGCGCCTGCGCATCCGTTTCAGGCTGCGCAACCAGCAGGGCACGGAGCTGATCGCGCCGACCGAACTCGTCCAGCAGCGCGACGTGAGCTACAACGAGAGCATCGCCCTGGCCAAGGAGGCCGAAGAGGCGCTCCTCTACCGCAACATGCAGACCGATCTCGTGCAGCAGTTGCTGCGGCGTCTGGCCGCGGCGCGCATGCAATGAGAATGGTCTGGCCGCTCCCCTGCGGGGCAGGTCGTGCATCGCCATGCAGATCGCGCTGAACCAGTTGGTCGCCCACCTCCAGAAGGGGGTACGCCCGCTCTACACGCTACATGGCGATGAGCCGCTGCTGCAACAGGAGGCCGCGGATGCCATCCGCGCCGCCGCGCGCGGGCAGGGCTACACCGAGCGCAGCAGCCACACCGTGGCCGGTGCGCACTTCGACTGGAGCGCGGTACTGGCGTCGGGCGGTTCGCTATCGCTTTTCGCGGACAAGCAGATCGTGGAAATCCGCATTCCCTCGGGCAAGCCGGGCAAGGACGGCGGCGCGGCCCTGCAGCAGATCGCCACGGCCGCCGCAGGCAACGAAGGCACGCTGACGCTCGTCGTGCTGCCGCGCCTGGACAAGGCCACGCGCACCGGCGCCTGGTTCTCGGCCCTGGACCGCGAGGGCGTGAGCGTGCAGATCGACCCGGTGGAGCGCGGCGCCCTGCCGCAGTGGATCGCGCAGCGCCTGGCGGCGCAGGGCCAGCGCGTGGCCGCGGGGGAAGAAGGCCAGCGCACGCTCCAGTTCTTCGCAGACCGGGTGGAGGGCAACCTGCTGGCCGCCCACCAGGAAGTCCAGAAGCTCGCCCTGCTGCATCCGCCTGGCGAACTCTCCTGGGCGCAGGTCGAAGCCGCCGTGCTCAATGTGGCACGCTACGACGTCTTCAAGCTTTCCGAGGCCGTGCTGTCCGGCCAGGTGGCGCGCATGCAGCGCATGCTCGACGGCCTGCAGGCCGAAGGCGAGGCCGAGGTACTGGTCCACTGGGCCCTCGCCGAAGACATCCGGTCCCTGAAGCGCGTGAAGGATGCGGTGAATGCCGGCAAGCCCCTGCCCATGGCCCTGCGCGAAAACCGCGTCTGGGGGACGAAAGAGCGGCTCTTCGAGCGCATCGTGCCCCGTTTTTCCGATGCCGCCGCATCGCGCCTGCTGCAGTCCGCCCACATCGTGGACGGCATCGTGAAGGGGCTCAAGGTGCCCGACTGGCCCGCCGATGGCTGGCAGGCACTGCACCGCCTGGCGCTGCAGCTGTGCAAGGCGGTGAAGTGAACACCCCCTGAGTCGCCTGCGGCGCCTTCCCCCTCAAGGGGGACGACGCCAGCAGCCCGGCGAAGCCGGCTCTGCGGCGTCTGCTGGCGTGGCCTGCTCCGCGGCCATTGGACGGGTGAAGCACGTCAGTGCATGCCCCCGATTTGGGCCCGTGCCTTGTCCACCCAGGCCTGCAGGCTGTCGATCAGGCC
The DNA here is from genome assembly GCF_900100305.1 of Paracidovorax citrulli. Taxonomy (GTDB): domain Bacteria; phylum Pseudomonadota; class Gammaproteobacteria; order Burkholderiales; family Burkholderiaceae_C; genus Paracidovorax; species Paracidovorax citrulli. Next base: position 72,029 of record NZ_FNEY01000024.1, read on the forward strand.
GCTCTGGCTGAACGAGCAGCTTTCCTCGGAGAACAATGCCGAGGATTCGAGCCGGTCCAGCAGGTCCCAGAGCACCTGGGCATAGCGCGGCGGCAGCGCGTCCAGCAACACTGACTGTGCACGCGCCAGGCCGCTGAAGGTGTGCGGCGCCATGCGCGCGGTGCGCAGCTCCGCCAGGGCCGTGGCGAGGGTGGTGAGCTGGGCGGCTGGCAACGGTGTGGGCGGGGTGGTCGTCATGGCGCGCGAGGGTAGCAAAACCGGGACGTGCCGCCTGGCGGGGAAACCCGCGCCGGGCGGGCAACGCAGCGATGCGTCAAAATCACGCCCATGAACGCGCAGCACATCGCCGAAACCCTCCACGCCCTCGGATCCCAGGCCAAGGCCGCCTCCGCGCTGATGGCCCGGGCGCCATCGGCCGTCAAGAACCGTGCGCTGCTGGCGCTGGCCCGCCGCCTGCGCGACAACACCACCGCCCTGCAGGCGGACAACGCCCGCGATCTCGAGCGCGCCCGGGCTGCCGGCCTCGCCGAACCCATGGTGGACCGGCTCAAGCTCACTCCCAAGGTTCTGGAGACCTGCGCCCTGGGCTGCGAACAACTCGCGACGATGGGCGACGTGATCGGCGAGATCTCCGGCATGCGCCAGCAGCCCAGCGGCATCCGCGTCGGCCAGATGCGCGTGCCGATCGGCGTCTTCGGCATGATCTACGAAAGCCGCCCCAACGTGACCATCGAGGCCGCCTCGCTGAGCATCAAGAGCGGCAACGCCTGCATCCTGCGCGGAGGTTCCGAGGCCATCGATTCCAATCGCGCCCTCGCGCGCCTCGTGCAGGAGGCGCTCGAGGAAGCCGGCCTGCCCGGCGATGCCGTGCAGCTCGTGCAGACCACCGACCGCGAGGCCGTGGGCCACCTCATCGCCATGCCGCAGTACGTGGACGTCATCATCCCCCGCGGCGGCAAGGGCCTGATCGAGCGCATCAGCCGCGATGCCAAGGTGCCCGTCATCAAGCACCTGGACGGCAACTGCCATACCTACGTGGACGACCCCTGCGATGTCGCCATGGCCGTGAAGGTGGCCGACAACGCCAAGACGCAGAAGTACAGCCCCTGCAATGCCAGCGAGGGGCTGCTCGTCGCGCGTGGCGTGGCCGCCGAATTCCTCCCCCGGATCGGCGCCGTCTATGCGGCCAAGGGCGTGGAGATGCGCGGCTGCCCGGAGACCCTGGCCCTGCTGGCCGGCGTGCCTGGAGCTACGCTCGTACCCGCCACCGAACAGGACTGGTCCGAGGAATACCTGGCGCCCATCATCAGCATCAAGGTGGTGGAGGGCCTGGACGAAGCCATTGCCCACATCAACCGCTACGGCAGCCACCACACCGACGCCATCCTCACGCGGGACCACATGCATGCCCAGCGCTTCCTGCGGGAAGTGGACTCGGCCAGCGTCATGGTGAACGCCAGCACCCGCTTCGCCGACGGGTTCGAATATGGCCTGGGCGCCGAGATCGGCATCAGCACCGACAAATTCCATGCGCGCGGCCCGGTGGGCATCGAAGGGCTCACCTCGCTCAAATGGGTGGTGCTCGGCGAGGGCGACATCCGCGCCTGAGCGGCCGCCTGCGGGCCTCCAGCCTCCAAACCCCTTCATCGTTCCTGCCGCATGAAGATCATCATCCTGGGCGCGGGCCGCGTGGGCGAGAGCGTGGCCGACAGCCTGGTGTCCGAGAAGAACGATATCACCGTCATCGACACCGATGCCGGGCGCCTGCGCGACCTGGAGTCGCGTTTCGACCTGCGTGGTGTCGTGGGTAGCGGCATCGACCCCGATGTGCTCGCAGAGGCTGGCGCCGCCGATACCGACCTGCTCATCGCCTGCGCCGCGCTCGACGAAACCAACCTGGTCTGCTGCAAGATCGCCCAGCTGCTCTTCAACATTCCCACGCGCATCGCACGCGTCCGTTCGTCGGGTTTCGGCACCGGCGACGATCGGGGCCGGGCCCTGCTCGGCAAGGAGGGCTTCGCGGTGGATCGCATCATTTGCCCGGAAGAGTCTCTCACGCGCTACATCGGCAAGCTCGTGCAGTACCCCGAGGCCCTGCAGGTGCGTGAATTCGCGGGCGGCCGTGCCTGCCTGGCCTCCGTCCGGGCGCGGGGCGGCGCCCCGGTCGTGGGCATGCGCATCGCCGACGTGCGGGCCAGCGCTTCCGAAGTCGCCATGCGCGTGGTCGCGATCTACCGCCGCTTTCCGGAGGAGCCCGACCGCTTCGTCGCCTGCGACGGCACGACCCGGATCGAGGCAGGCGATGAAGTCTTCGTGCTCGCTGCCCGCGAGCAGGTCCCGCGGGTGCTGGCGGCACTGCACCAGCGCGGCGGCGTGCCGCCGCGGCCGGTACGCCGCATCATGATCGCGGGCGGCGGTCGGGTGGGGCTGCGGCTCGCACGCCAGCTGGCGGAGCAGGGGGGCTTCCACGTCAAGATCCTGGAATCGAATGCCGATCGCTGTACGGAGCTGGCGTCGGTGCTGCCCGCGGAGGTGCTCGTGCTGCACGGGGACGCCACCGACGAAGACCTGCTCGGCGACGAATGCATCGAAGAGGTGGACCTGTTCCTCGCCATCACCGACGACGACGAGGACAACATCATGGCCTGCCTGCTCGCCAAACGCATGGGCGCGAGCCGGGTGTTGGCGCTCATCAACCGCCGCTCCTACGCCGACCTCATGCACGGCACGCAGATCGACATCGCGCTCTCGCCGGCACAGGCCATGCTGGGCGAACTGCTCGCCTACGTGCGCCGCGGCGACGTCCAGGCGGTGCACAGTCTGCGCCGCGGCGTGGCGGAGGCGCTGGAAATCGTCGCCCGCGGAGACCGCAAGAGCTCGCGCGTGGTCGGCCGCCGCGTCGGCGAACTGCACCTGCCGCATGACGTGCACATGGGCCTCATCGTGCGCGGGCTCGGCGAACACGCCACGGCCGACGCGGGCGAGGGCATGTCGGTGCCTGCCGGTGAGCCCGAGGTCATCATTCCGCACAGCCATACCGTGATCGAAAGCGGCGACCATGTCGTCTTCTTCCTCCCGAACAAGCGGCTGGTGCGCGAGGTGGAAAAGGCCTTCCGCGTGAGCGCGACGTTTTTCTGATCGCGATGTCCGTGCCTTCCGCGCTTTCCGAGGCCCTGCCGGATCTGCTGCCGGTGCTGCGCGTGTTCGGCGCGTTGCTCGCGATGTTCTCCTGGGCCCTGGCCGTTCCCCTGGGTGCATCCTTGTGGGCAGGGGAAGGCCTGTGGCCGGTCTATGCCGCCAGCCTGGGGTTCGCTCTCGCATGCGGTGTCGCACTCTGGCTCGGCCTGCGCCGGCACGCACGGGAATTGCAACCCCGCCACGGGGTCATGCTCGTGTCGCTGGTCTGGCTGCTGCTGCCGCTGTTCGCATCCCTGCCGCTCATGGGGGCGCTCCATGCCATCGGTCGCCCCATCGGCTTCACCCATGCCTACTTCGAGGCCGTCTCCGGGCTCACCACCACCGGCGCGACCGTACTGTCCGGGCTCGACTCGCTGCCCCTGTCGGTCAACATCTGGCGCACCTTCATGCAATGGATCGGCGGCATGGGCATCCTGATCCTGGCCGTCGCCGTGCTGCCGCTCCTTGGCGTGGGCGGCAGCCAGCTCTTCAAGGCCGAAGCCGCGGGCCCCGTCAAGGACACCAAGCTCACTCCCCGCATGACCCAGACGGCCAAGGGACTCTGGGGCGTGTACGTCGTGTTCTCCCTGGTCTGCGCGCTCGCGTTCTGGGCTGGCGGCATGGTGGTTCCGGATGCGCTGATGCACATGTTCGCCACGGTGAGCCTCGGAGGGCTGTCACCCTACGACGCCAGCTTCGGCCACTTCCACTCGCCCCTGCTGGAAGCGATTGCCATCGTCTTCATGGTGCTGGCCAGCTGCAACTTCGCGCTGTATTTCGTCGCCCTGCGCAAAGGGCACTGGCGCACCTGCTGGCGCGATCCCGAACTGCGTGCGACCGTGTGCACCCTGCTCGGCAGCGGCCTTTTCGTGGCGCTGCTGCTCTGGTTCAAAGGCATCTACGGGCCCCTGGACGCGTTGCGGCACGGAATGTTCCACACCGTGTCCGTGGCCACCACCACCGGCTTCGCCACCACCGACTACCTCGGATGGCCGGTATTCGCCCCGGTCTTCCTGCTCATGCTGTCCGGCGTGGCGACCAGTGCCGGCTCCACGGGCGGGGGCATCAAGATGGTCCGTGTGCTCATCCTCCTGCAGCAGGCGCGCCGCGAGATGACGCGGCTCGTGCACCCACGCGCGGTGCAGCCCGTGCGCCTGGGCGCTGCCGTGGTCGAGAACCGGATGATCTTCGCCGTGCTGGCCTACATGCTGGTCTATGGCGCCACCATCACGGTGCTCAGCATGGTTCTGCTTCTCACCGATCTGGACGTCGTCACTGCCTTCAGCGCCGTGATCGCCAGCGTCCACTGCACCGGCCCGGGCCTGGGTCTCATCGGTCCCGCTGCCAATTACGCCGTTCTCACCGATTTCCAACTCTGGGTCTGCACGCTCGCCATGCTGCTCGGCCGGCTGGAGATCCTCAGTTTCATGGCGCTGTTGACGCCTGCCTTCTGGCGGCGCTGACGGGTGGAACTTCGCGGCGCGGAGAGCTTGCGAACCGGGCCCGCGCCCCCAAATCCCTACAATCGACTCCGCTTTCGGCGCAATGCCGTCTTCGCCGCTTTCCGAGGGTACCCATGGTTCCGCATCTCATCACCGCCCTCACGGGGCCGATCAACGAACTAGAACAACGCATCCTCGACGCCATGCCCGCGATCGAGCGCTGGTTCCGGCTCGAGTGGATGGAGCACACCCCGCCCTTCTACACCTCGGTGGACATCCGCAACGCCGGCTTCAAGCTCGCGCCCGTGGACACAAACCTCTTCCCGGGGGGCTGGAACAACCTCACGGCCGAGATGCTCCCGCTGGCCGTGCAGGCGGCCATGGCCGCGATCGAGAAGATCTGCCCCGAAGCGCGCAACCTCCTCATCGTCCCGGAGAACCACAGCCGCAACACGTTCTACCTCGCGAACGTGATCCAGCTGCAGCGCATCTTCAACATGGCCGGGCTCAACGTGCGCGTGGGCTCCATCAGCCCCGAGATCAAGAAGCCGACCACCGTCACGCTGCCCAACGGCGACTCGGTCACGCTGGAGCCGGTGGTGCGCGACAAGGGCCGCCTCGGGCTCAAGAACTTCGACCCCTGCACCATCCTGCTCAACAACGACCTGTCCGCCGGCCCTCCGGGCATCCTGGAGGACCTGCATGAGCAGTACCTGCTGCCGCCCCTGCATGCCGGCTGGACCGTACGCCGCAAGAGCCGGCACTTCCAGAGCTACGAGGAGGTTTCCAAGCGCTTCGGCAAGCTCCTGGGCATCGACCCCTGGCTCATCCATCCGCTCTTCAGCCACTGCGAAGGGCTGGATTTCAGCGAAGGCGCCGGCGTGGAGGCCCTGCGCTCCGCCGTGGATGCGCAACTGACCAAGGTCCGGCGAAAGTACAAGGAATACGGCATCAACGAAAAGCCGTTCGTCATCGTCAAGGCCGACAACGGCACCTACGGCATGGGCGTCATGACCGTGCGCGACGCCAAGGACCTCGACGCGCTCAACCGCAAGACGCGCAACAAGATGGCCATCGTCAAGGACGGCCAGCCGGTGACCGACGTCATCATCCAGGAGGGCGTCCTGACCCGCGAGCGCGTGCACGAGGCCGTCGCCGAGCCCGTCGTTTACATGATGGACCGCTACGTCGTGGGAGGCTTCTACCGCATGCATGCCGAGCGCGGCGTGGACGAGAACCTCAATGCGCCCGGGGCGAGCTTCGTGCCGCTCGCCTTCGAGCAAAGCACCCATCTCCCCCAGCCCGGCGCCAGGCCCGGCGCCAGTGCGCCCAACCGGTTCTACATGTATGGCGTGATCGCCCGGCTGGCCATGCTGGCGGCCAGCTACGAACTCGAGGCGACCAACCCCGAGGCCGAGATCTACGAATAAGCCCCTGCGCAGCGGCGCGCCCGTCCTGCTTAGTTGCTGCTCTGCAACATGGAGCGGGCGGCCGGAGCGCTTTCCCTGCTCCTTGTCACAATAGCGGTCCCCCAATACCGGAACCCCGTCCGGCATGGTGCCGGAGGGACCCTGCAGTGCAACGCTCCAAATCCTCGCTTGCGGCGCTCACACTCGGCGCCATCGGCGTCGTATATGGCGACATCGGCACCAGCGTGCTGTATGCCGTCAAGGAAGTCTTCGGCTCCGGCCACGTGGCCTTCACGCCCCAGAACGTCTACGGCGTCCTCTCCATCCTTTTCTGGACGCTCACCACCATCGTCTCGCTGAAGTATGTCGTGCTCGTCCTGCGGGCGGACAACAACGGCGAAGGCGGGCTCATCGCCATGCTGGCACTGGCCTCCCAGGCCGTGAAGGACAAACCGAGACTGCGCTCCGCGCTGCTGGGCATCGGCGTCTTCGGAACCTCCCTGTTCTACGGCGACGGGGTCATCACGCCCGCCATATCCGTGCTCTCGGCGGTGGAAGGGCTCGAGGTCGTTTCGCCGCACTTCGGCAAAGCCGTCATACCCCTGACGCTCATCGTGCTGTTCTGCCTGTTTGCCGTGCAAAAGCGCGGCACCAGTGGCATCGGGCGCTACTTCGGCCCGGTCACGCTCGTGTGGTTCACCTCCATCGCCGCCCTGGGCGTGCCGCACATCGTGGGCCATCCGGAAATCCTGGGCGCCCTCAGCCCGCACCACGCCCTCGGCTTCATCTGGCGCAGCCCGGGAACGAGTTTCATCATCCTCGGCGCCGTGGTCCTCTGCGTGACCGGTGCCGAAGCCCTCTACGCCGATCTCGGGCACTTCGGAAAGAAGCCGATCCGCCTGGCATGGTTCAGCGTGGCCATGCCCGCCCTCACCATCAACTACTTCGGGCAGGGCGCCCTGCTGCTCGCGGAGCCGGAAGCCGTCAAGAACCCTTTCTACATGATGGCTCCCGACTGGGCGCTCATTCCGCTCGTGATCATGGCCACGATGGCCACCGTCATCGCGTCCCAGGCCCTGATCACCGGAGCATTCAGCGTGACCAAGCAGGTCATCCAACTGGGGTACCTGCCACGGCTGAACATCCTGCACACCAGCGTGCGCGATACCGGCCAGATCTACATACCGTTCGTCAACTGGGCGCTGTTCCTCGCCATCGTCCTGGCCGTGGTCATGTTCCGTTCCAGCAGCAATCTCGCGGCCGCCTATGGCATCGCCGTCACGCTGGACATGCTCATCACGACCGTGCTCACCTTCTTCGTCATCCGCTATGGCTGGCGGTATCCGCTGGCGCTGTGCATCGCGGCCACGGGCTTCTTCTTCCTCGTGGATCTCGCCTTCTTCGGCTCCAACCTGCTCAAGCTGCTGCAGGGCGGCTGGTTCCCGCTGATGATCGGCTCCATCGTCTTCATGCTCATGATGACCTGGAAGCGCGGCCGCGAGCTCCTGAACGAGAAGCTGCGCGCCGATGCCATCGACCTGAGGGACTTCCTCACGGCGGTGTTCGTCAATCCCCCGACCCGCGTGGACGGCACGGCGGTCTTCCTGACGGCGGAGCCGGGAGCGGTGCCGAACGCGCTGCTCCACAACCTCAAGCACAACAAGGTCCTGCACCAGCAGAACCTTTTCGTCACCGTACGCAACCACGAAGTCCCCTGGATCGGCCTCGACAAACGCCTGCAGGTCGAGGCGCTCGGCGGCGACTGCTGGCAGGTCATGGTGCACTACGGCTTCAAGAACGACCCTGACCTCCCGGGCGCGCTGGCACTCATGCGCGGGCGCGGGTGCGAACTGGAGTCGATGACCACCAGCTACTTCCTCTCCCGGGACGTGGTCACCCCGACGATCGGCAGCGGCATGGCACCCTGGCGGGAAAAGCTCTTCGCCCAGATGCACCACAACGCGAGCGGCGCCGCAGGCTTTCTCAACCTCCCCAGCAATTCCGTGGTGGAACTGGGCTCCAAGATCGAGATCTGAAAGACAGGAAGGGGCAGCCCCGGGCAGCCCGGGGCCATCCTCATGGAGCAGGATGGACGCCCGAGAGTGACAGAATCCTGCCCCTCATGCGCTCCTTTCTCAGAGATATCAGCCTCTCCGCCGCCGCGGCGGGATTCGTCGCGGTACTGGTGGGATTCACCAGTTCGGTCACCCTGGTCTTTCAGGCGGCCCAGGCCTTCGGCGCCACGCCCGCCCAGATCACTTCCTGGATGTGGGCCCTCGGGCTTGGCATGGGGCTGTGCTCCCTGGTTCCTTCGCTGCTGCTGCGCCAGCCCGTGATGGTGGCCTGGTCCACGCCCGGTGCCGCGGTGCTGGCGTCGGCGGGCCTGGCCGGCGGATATTCCATGGGGGAGGCCGTGGGCGCCTTCATGCTGTGCGCCGTACTGATCGCCCTGGCGGGGGCCACCGGCTGGTTCGAGCGAGCCATGCATCGCATCCCGGCGGAAATCGCCTCTGCACTGCTGGCCGGCGTCCTGGCCCGGTTCGGCATGCAGGCTTTCGCGGCCGCCCAGACCGCACTGCCGCTGATCCTGCTGATGCTCATTACCTACCTCGTCGCGCGCCGCCTGCTGCCGCGCTACGCCATCGTGGTCACTCTGGCGGCTGCCATCGCGTTCACGGCCGCACAAGGCCAGATATCCCTGGCGGCCGTGCACCTCGCCTGGGCGGTGCCGGTGTTCACGGCCCCGGCATTCAGTGTGTCCGCAGCCGTCGGGCTGGCGTTGCCGCTCTTCGTGGTGACGATGGCATCGCAGAATCTTCCGGGGGTGGCCGTCATCCGGGCTTCCGGCTACCCGTTGCCGGTGTCCCGCCTCCTGACGATGACCGGGCTGGCCACCCTGGCGCTGGCGCCTTTCGGCGCCTACGCCTTGAACTTCAGCGCCATCACCGCCGCCATGTGCATGGGCCCCGAGGCGCACGAGGACCGGTCGCGCCGCTACACCGCTGCCGTAGCCTGCGGTGCGCTGTACGTCGTCATCGGTCTGTTCGGTGCTGTGGTCACCGGGCTGCTGTCCGCTTTCCCGCGCGAGCTGGTGGTTGCCATCGCCGGTCTGGCACTGCTCGGAACCATCGGTTCCGGCCTGTCCACCGCGTTGCGCGACGACGCACACCGTGAAGCTGCGCTCATCACCTTCCTTGTCACCTTGAGCGGTGTCGTGATCGCCGGTGTCGGCTCCGCCTTCTGGGGCGTGGTCGCCGGCGTGCTCACGCTATTTGTGCAACAGTACGGACGCCGCCCCCGCGGCGCCTGACGCCACCTTCCCAGCCCAGACGAGACCATGAACATTCTTTTCGTTGCCGATCCGGTCGAACACTTCAAGATCTACAAGGACACCACGTTCTCGATGATGCGGGAGGCCCAGCGCCGGGGGCATGTGGTGAGCGTTTGCGAGGCCGGCCATATCCGCTGGGAGCAGGGGAGCAAGGTGACGGCGCGCGTACGCGACCTCCACCTCACGGGTGACGCGCAGGCCTGGTTCACCGTGGCAGGTGAGCGCGAGGCCGAGCTCTCCGGATTCGGCGCCGTGCTCATGCGCAAGGATCCTCCCTTCGACAGCGAGTACTTCTATGCCACCCATCTCCTCGAGCAGGCGGAGCGGGAGGGGGCGAGGGTCTTCAACAAGCCCCGCGCGCTGCGCGACCATCCCGAGAAGCTGGCCATCATGGAGTTTCCCGACCTCATCGGGCCTACGCTCGTCACGCGGGATGCGGGCGACATCCGGCGCTTCCACGCGGAACATGGGGACATCATCCTCAAGCCGCTGGACGGGATGGGCGGCATGGGCATCTTCCGGGTCAAGGCCGACGGACTCAATCTGGGCAGCATCATCGAAACCCTCAACCACGATGGCGCGCAGACCGTCATGGTGCAGAAGTTCCTTCCCGAGATATCCGAAGGAGACAAGCGCGTCCTCATCATCGGAGGGGAGCCCGTGCCTTATTGCCTCGCACGCATCCCCCAGGGATCGGAAGTCCGTGGCAACCTTGCGGCTGGCGGCAAAGGAGTGGCTCGCCCGCTCTCGGCCCGCGATGTCGAGATCGGTCGCCGGCTCGGCCCCGTGCTGCTGGAGCGGGGCATGCTGCTGGCGGGCGTGGACGTCATCGGGAACTGCGTCACCGAAATCAACGTGACGAGCCCCACCTGTTTCCAGGAGATCTTCGACCAGACGGCATGCGACGTCCCCTCCCTGTTTGTCGATGCGCTGGAAAAACAATTGAAATTGCGCTGAGGCCACTTTTTGTTGCTATACTAGCGGGCTTCGCTACTGAGATTGCTGCGGTTCCTGAGAGGGCTGCGATGAAGGTAGGTGGCGAAGGCGGTAGAAGAGAAAAGTTTTGCCAAGAGTTGCGCTGGTGGAAAAAACTGGTGTAGAATTCAAGGCTTCGCTGATCTGAAGTGTTGCAAGAAATTGCGGTGGTTGAGGTTGGCGGGTGGTTGGAAGTCGAAAGACAAATAACCACAAAGTTTGACAGGACTTTAAAAAATCTGTTAAAATTCAAGGCTTCGCTGATTGCAGCGAGTCAGAGGAAAAGAGAAATCTGATCTTCCGGTTCCTTAAAAATATACAGCCGATAAGCGTGGGCGTTTGATGGCGAGTGCCAAGTTCTTCGGAACTAGTGCTTAGCACTACAAACGCTCATGAGAATAGAAGTGAAGTTCACTTCAATTCCGTTTTTATGAGTGAAGTCGAAAGACTTTAAATTTCAAGATCGAACTGTAGAGTTTGATCCTGGCTCAGAT
>NZ_FNEY01000022.1 GCF_900100305.1 Paracidovorax citrulli
GAGCGCGACGGCATCTCCAATGCCGCGGCGACCGCATCGAATACGCAGCCTCGGGCTGCTTGATCGACGCGACAACTACCTTGACATGCTCCGGCCTGAAGCGGGCAGGGGGCGCGAGAGGGGGAATTGCATGGTGTGTCTCCGTTATGTTTTGGTGTGAATGCGTCGCGCCTGCCTGCGTCATCCCGGCAACCAGCATCCGCAGCCGATGTGTCTCATCCCCAGGCCTGCAGTGTCAACCCATGCAATGCACGAGAGCAGTTCCAACCTTCGATCAGTATCTGGAAACTCATGATTTGAAGAATTTTTGGAAATCACGCCGCCTTCCTTCTTCGTTTTAAGACGAAGAAATTCGCATGCAGCAGCGCGGGGGAGCCGCCGATGCGAATGATATAGGCCGGCAATGTCAATCAATACCAGTGCAATTGAAACGCGCATCGCCGTTTCGATCCGTCAAGCGCAAGACTGTCATCGAACCATCAACACGTGAATGGGCCTCGTCACCCCCAGTTCCCGATCCTTATATGTCACAGAGAACGAGACCCTATATGAAATCCCGACCACTACAAAAGATCGTGGCTGCCCTGGCCACGATCACCACCCTCGCATGCTCGGTCGCCACCGCGCAGCCGGTGCCGCCTCGCAATCCCGACCGCGACGTTCTGCCGGTCATCTCTGGCTCGAAGGTCTCTGTTCCCTCTGGGTCATGCACCGTGGGGGCGGTATTGGTGCCCGCGAGCATCCTCCACAGACTGACGGCGTATCAACGTGCCACCCGTTGGATAGTGCTGGCCAAGCACTGCGCGCCAATGTACGCGACGATCCACGTGGGTGACAATGCTCTCGGTACGGTCGTGTGGCAGTCGGCCGCGTCGGATATCGAGCTTGTGCGGGTGTCGCCCGAGCGGGATTCATACGCGGCGCTGTACTGCGCCTCTCACAGCAGCGCGGCGTTCTGCAACCCTTTCCAGAGCTACAGGCCTCGTGCGAACAACCAGGTCTTCATGCCTCGCGGCGGGCGGGAAGCGCGTCTTGCTGTTAACGGGTGGTCAAACGCGCCGGATGAGCAGTTCTGCACAAGCGGCTGGCGCACCGGCGTCCGCTGCTTGTGGCGGGGAATATCGATCGTGCCCGGAATGCTCAGATCCAATTATGAGCACACCGAAGCCGCAGAATCGTCTGAATTCAATAGCATCGACCACGGCGACTCGGGCGGCCCGGTCGTTACCTACGACCGGCACTTGATCGGGATCATTTCCGAAGCCGAACCCGGTGGTCGTTCCATCTTCTTCTATACGCCGATGCGACAGGTGCTGCACGAGTTGTTCAGCTACACCCTTGGACCGGCCGACCTGCCTACCGCTGAAGGCGAGTTCAATCCGCTTTCTGCCGACGGTGAAAACGTCGAGTGGGAACTGGCGCCCACTGAAGGCTGAGGAAGGTCCGCAAGGCCCCGCCCATTCGGCAGGCAGATTGACCCGCCAGCGCCCTTGGACACATTCCTGGCGCACGCAGGCCTGCCTGCCGGAAGGCAACCCCACCTCAACGAGAACTGGTTCGAGACCTTGGCCCAGGCCAGGGAGGTCATTGCCCTGTGGCGCCAGGATTACAACGAAGTGCGGCCCCACGAAAGCATTTAGCCGGATACCGCCTGCCGCATTTGCAGCCAGGCACCGCGAACCATCCACCATCGATGCAGGATCAGTTAACCTGCAAAACCCTGGACCTCTCTCCCAATGATTGGTATGGCTACAGGGGGCAGGTCACAGTCGCTTTATTGCGAATAGGACGGGGCTGGGAATACGGGGGCAACATCATTGAGAGGTTCCCTTTTGTGCCTGCTCCATGACCCAGGCTCTATCTTTTCCATGCACGCACCATTCAGGATTCTTCACCCAGTCGTTGAACCACATGGTAGGGTGTCCCCTGAGCTCATTGCATTTTGAGTAGCCAAGCGTGGGCAGGTAATGGTATTGGGCCAAGGTCAATGCGGGCATTCCAATTACCATAAACGCACCAGCTACAAAGATATTGATGTTAAGTAATCTGACAAAGAAGTCGGCTCCATTCCATTTTATAGGGATTGCTTTTGATGCGGCAAGCACAAGCATGATCAAAGCCAATGGAAGTGCAAAAAAAACGGAAGATCCAGCTACAGAGATTCTGACAACAGGAGAGTCATTCAGTAGATCGTTTATCGATCTGAAAACTTCCGGCAAAACAAAAAAGCAACAGAGAAAAATCACAAAAACTATCGAAGGTAGTCCAATGACCATTGCCTTCCGGATTTTCAGCAATTCCTGTCGATCAATATGTTCGGGCAATTAGTATCTCCTACATATGGGGCAGAGCCAATCCGCCAACTCTTGACCTGTCTTCTGGGCGCTGCTTTGCACGCGACTTTGCATCTTGTTCAGCCACGACTCGGAGTTCTCATTTATTCTGTATAAGCCCTGTTTCGTGTTTTCTGGCAAGGATTTTAATGCTGATATGACTCTTGATTTTATTTGGTATTGTTCATCAGCATAATTCAAGCCTGCGCCGACCAGGAATGCAAAAAATGCCATGGTGACAAGTGGTGCTACCGCCACTGCCGTGAAGCTGCCAACGGCAACACCCATACCATAAGCCACAAGCCCACCTAATCCTCCCTTGACAGCCTCGACCCCGATGCCTCCTACGAGATCATACATTGTCTTTTCATTATTGAAAATGAAATCCATGACCTCGATTCCGGTCGAGACGGTGACGCCCAGAATAAAGCCGCCGATTGCAATGCCCTTCAGGCTTTGAACTCCAAGGCCAAATTTCAACATCAAGGGATTGGTGGCAAGGTATCTTGTCCCAGTCAATGCACCACTGCGGTGAGCAGCATATCCTTTGATAATAATATACGAGCCGCTAGCCGTGTTTTTGACGTAGCTTGTTATCCCCGCAATTCCAATGGCATTCAGCGTCTTGGTGATTGCCAATACATCGTTGGCACTTTGTGCCGCGGGTCCCACCCAAGGCTGAGACGCATTGGGGCTGAAGGTGCCTGTCCAATACTTGCCAAAGGAGGTATTTGCCAGGATGGCTCTGATGGTATTTTCGAGCCTTGGATTGTTCCTGGTCTTGTCTTCCAGTATGCTGAAATATTGCGGGAAAGTGAGTACAAGAATATCAGCTTTATTGCTGTCCATGGATTTTGCAAGTTCTTGACCTTAGCCCATGGTGTAGAACGTTGCGGCGAGATCTGCAGACATCTACCCTCCTGTATTGAAGGTGGGAATTGTCCTGCAGAATTTTGGTGAAATGTAATTGGTGGTTGATGTAAATTTGCATCTTTTTGCAACAGAAATATGCTATGGTGGCCTCTCAATTGCCTGGGTGGAGTAGTTCTGCAGTATCAGCTGCAATACACGCGCTTCTAAAACGATGAGGCGGGCTTACCACGAATTGAATCAACGACTTGCGAGGCCCTTTTTGAGGATCGCAGGGGCTTGCAGGCTCCTAGAGCGTGTTCTGACCTTTGTTCATGAGCGCGAAGCCAAGGGTAGAGTTTGCTGATGTCCCAAAGTCTGCCCCACCAGACGTCAGGTATGGAGAAGGGTGCCACCACCTGATACTGATGAACCAGCGCGAGTACGATCTGCTCGAAGTGTTCGACGTCCTGTGCTGGTAGGCTACAGACGCAAGCGCGGCAGCAAGATGCACAAGACCGTGGACGCTGGGAGCATCGCTGGCTGTACATGACACGCCCGCAGACGAGCAGGAACGTGCGCAGGTGCAGCGCCTGTGCGAAGACGTACGGCAGGATGCGGGCCACACTGTACAACTGGCCTGGGCAGACTAGCGCTACGCGGATGAATCGGCATCCAAGGCGACGCCGGACAACGACATCGATCTGCAGATATTGAAGCGGTCCGCAGCAAAGAAGGGCTGCTGCGGCGCTGGATAGTGGAGAGACGCTTCGGCTGGCTGGCGGCATTCCGCAGGCTCCACGGGATTATGGGCGATTGCCAGAGGTACTTGGGGGCTTTGGCGTTTTTTTGGGGTGCGCTCTTTTTGCGCGAGTTTTTTTCGCGGCTGGCTTTGCTTTTGCTTTTAAAGCACGAGCTCCCTTGGCTCTACCAGACGCGTCTTTTGGATCATGGTGCATCCCGACCATCACGTGTCGTATATGGACAGGCAGGCCTGACCATTCCGCTTTATGTGCTGTAAAAAACGCGAATGGATTGCGCTGGCAATTTCGATGAGTGAAATCCGGCAATTTTTGATCTTGCATCTCAATCAACCAAGAAGCAAGCTTTTCCGCAACATCCTTTCCATTTTTTACCAAGTAGAATATAAGGCCGGCCGCATTATGAGCAGGATTGCCTGACGCAGGCCTGTATCTGGTGCTTAATTGCAGAAAACCTTCGATAAATTTCTGATCCTTCTTCGCTTCAGCGACCCAGGTTAGTGTGCCCAATTTTACTGTGATATCTACATGCCCACCCGCTGAAGTATCATGCGTCGCGTCATATCCAAGTCGTCGAAGTTGGGTGTTTAATTCTTCAGTAAGTCGGTCTTCGCTATCGTTTTGCCGAAGTTCCGGACTTTTCTGGAATTCCTGAATGCATACATCCAAGTCTTCATAGAGAATAGTCACAAAGCCATCGTAATCCCCGTTTCGGGCAATACCATGACGCTTTAGCATCCTCGGAACCTCATGATCCTCGGGAAAAAATGCAGAGAACTGGGCAAGCGTTAAGGTATCAATCATGTGACCGACTTCTGCTTAGAGTAATACGAGCCACGCTCAAAGCCTGTTAAGAGGTCGTCACTGCTTAGTTCATCTCCAGAATACTCATCAATAAATTCACCATCCTCATTAGGCTCAATCTCAACGATCTCTTCGCCATATGTCTTGAAAAAGATAAACTTGATTAGTTTTAACCGTGGGCTGCTCATGTAAAGCAGCGCCTGGGCAAGTTTGCCGTCATTTTCTGCGCCAACTGCGCTTCTGATCTGAGCAAATGTGTAGTGATCCTGGGGTCTAGCATGCTCCAAAAAAACGTGAACGGCTGCGCAAAGCGATGCTACATCGGCATCGTTTGGCCAGTCCTGCTCAAATATTTGGAGCGTGTTCATCAAGCCCCTGCCTTCGCCGACTCAATAGCTTTCTGTGCTTGACTAAGCGCTTCAGCGGCAAGCTTTGCCGCAATTTCAGAGTAGTGCCAAATCTTGTGGGTCAGAAACTCGTACTCAGCGAATGTTACACACCCGCTAAGATTTGCCACGTGCAGAGCGCGTGATTTATACAGACAATGAATACTCCCCGGTATTTCCAGTTCGATCACTTCGTCTTTGCGGCCAAGAGCTGGCCATTCGACACCAATCGTGTAAGGACGAAGATCTTCGACTGCCGCCGCTCCACTCTTATGAAATTTATCCTCCCGTAGGTCGTGACCCTTTTTTCTAATTGGCCGGCCAGTGTTGTTTGATGCAGAATCTTCCGCATAGGCCGCAAAACCAAGCGTACTCACTTTGCCGGCTGTATTATCTCTGTACAGCGGAAGCAACATAGGAAAGAAGTCGAATGCAGATAAACCGACAATCGAAGTTTGGCAGCCCTGGTAGCTTAGAGCGTTGAACGACCCAAGTACATGCTGATTTGCGATCTGCTGTATTTCATTGGGAACATGTGCACTTGGCACATCTACTCTCAATTCAATTCGCTGTTCTGAACGATCAACAACGACGGTATCAAAGCAGGGAGCAAATTTTTGCTTTATTCCTATAATTTTGGAATACTGCCGGATATTTTCATATGCATCTTTTGAAAAAGATGTAGGCGCCAGCTCGACACGCTCGTTGTAAGTGCGCACACTGAAAAATTGAAAGTAAGTGCGCCCCCCTTCTTGCCACACTTTAACCAATTTTGGCTTTGACCGATCAAAATTTCTAAGCGAAGTATCATCAATCGGCGTCAAAGGGAACGGGTACTGTGTTACCCATGATTCATCTAATGGAGGAGAGTCAAGTGCCTTGTCGAGCCAATTTGAAAAGCTCGTGACCATATCAGCATTCAGGCCTTTAAGATCGTACCAAGTGACTCGCTTATTTCCAATGAGCGAATGAACCCGGAGCAGTTCCAAAGCTTGCTGCGTAACATCCTTGGCAAGCAGTGTGTCTTGGTTGACCTTCGAGACCTTAGCAAGCGTCTCGGTCCAATTCCTTCCGACCGCTACGCCGTTGCTTCGCAAGCACCTCGCTCCCACCAAGTGGTTCAGTCGCCGCGCCATCACCTCAACAACCCTCGACAAGGTGATCCCGTCATCACCGTGAGCGTCACTCATTGCATCCCCTCTCTGTATGTACGGTGTGGAGCCTACTCGCAAGTAACGAGTTGTCAACAAATTTGCGCCGCGCAGACTGCTCGAGATGATGAGAATCGATGAACCTTTGCCAAAGCTCTACAGTTTCATACAGTAAGACTTATTTGGAACGGGAGTAGGAGGTGGAGTAAAAAAGCGCCATGGGCTTGGAAGCCGCATGGCGCTTAGTATTGTTGGCGGAGAGGGCGGGATTCGAACCCGCGGTGGGGATTAGCCCACACACGCTTTCCAGGCGTGCGACTTAAACCGCTCATCCACCTCTCCTGAAGCCCGCAAGTATAGCAGTGATTCCGGCGGCTCCCCGCGAACTGGCGCAGGAATTTTTTCGAGCGGCCGGTGGTGGCATCTGGCGCCGCGGTCCGTGCTCCGCGTTCAGGGCCGCTGCGTGCCCTGGACCATCTTCATGGCGGAGGCGATGAGGGTGGAAACCTCGGTCATGTTGCTGGGCACGACCAGGGTGGTGGTGGCGTCCGCGGCCACGCGGCTGTAGGCGTCCACGGCGCGCTCGGCCACCTTGAGCTGCACGGCCTGTTCGCCGCCCGGCTGGCGGATGGCGGCGGCCACGCGCTCGATGGCCTGGGCGGTGGCCTCGGCCACGGCGGTGATGGAGGCGGCCTCGCCCTGGGCGTTGTTGATCTGCGCCTGCTTTTCCCCCTCGGAGCGGGCGATGAAGGCCTCGCGCTCGCCGGTGGCGATGTTGATCTGCTCCTGGCGGCGGCCCTCCGATGCGGCGATGAGGGCGCGCTTCTCGCGTTCGGCGGTGATCTGCTGCTGCATGGCGCGCAGGATTTCGGCGGGCGGGGTCAGGTCCTTGATCTCGTAGCGCAGCACCTTCACGCCCCAGTTGAGGGCGGCCTCGTCGATGGCGGCCACGACCTGGGCGTTGATCATGTCGCGTTCCTCGAACGTCTTGTCGAGTTCCAGCCGGCCGATCACGCTGCGCAGGGAGGTCTGCGCGAGCTGCGTGACGGCCATGATGTAGTTGCTCGATCCGTAGCTGGCGCGCATGGGGTCGGTGACCTGGAAGTAGAGGATGCCGTCCACCTGCAGCTGGGTGTTGTCGCGCGTGATGCAGACCTGGCTGGGGACATCCAGCGGGATTTCCTTGAGGCTGTGCTTGTAGGCGACCCGGTCGATGAAGGGCACCAGGAAGTTGAGGCCGGGCGTGAGCGTGCCGGCGTACTTGCCCAGCCGCTCCTTGACCCAGGCGTTCTGCTGGGGCACGACCTTGATGGAGCGGGCGACGAAGATGCCGGCGATGACGAAGAGGATGAGGGCGATTTCCATGGAGTCCTTTGCAGCCCCGGAGCAAGGCCGGGAAGGAGGTTGAAGGAACCCTGCGCCGGGGCGCAGGCGAAAGGGAAAAAAGCACAGGGGGCGGCAGCGCGGCCGCGTGAACGGGCCGGTGCCCGCGGCGCGCGTCGCTTCAGGCGGCGGCGTCCACTACGAGGCGGTTTCCGACCACCTCCGCCACGCGGTAGGTGCCGGGCAGGGCGCCGGCCGCGCCGGCCGGGCCGCTGCGCAGCACGACCGTCCACTGCGCGCCGCGGTAGCGCACCTGGGCCGTGCCGTCCGGGTTCCACGCGGGCACCTGGACGGTTTCGCCGACGTCGAGGTTCACGTCGCGGTTGCTCGCGGCGGGCTGCGCGGCGGCCATGCGGTGGCGGCGCAGCCGGTGGCAGGCGACGACGCCGCCCACGCCGACGCAGGCGGCTGCCACGAGCTGCGTGGTGATCGGCAGGCCGGCATGCGCCGCCAGTGCACCGGCCACGAGGCCGACGGCGAGCATGAGCAGGTAGAAGGTGCCCGTCACGAGTTCGGCGGCGACCATCGCGCCGGCCATCAGCCACCAGAGGGTGGAATGCTGCATCACGGGTGTCCTCCTCGCATGTCCGTGCCCGGCGGAGCCGGTGCTTTCCCGTCCATTCTGGGTCAAATGCCGATGTCTTCAAAGGGATGACATCGTTATTCCTTACACTTCGCGGCTGTTTCGTTTTTTGGGCCCGCTTGCTCGGAGGCTGTGCATGAAATTCCGCTTTCCCATCGTCATCATCGACGAGGACTACCGTTCCGAGAATACATCGGGCCTGGGTATCCGGGCCCTGGCCCAGGCGATCGAGGCCGAGGGTTTCGAGGTGCTCGGCGTGACGAGCTACGGCGACCTGTCGCAGTTCGCGCAGCAGCAGAGCCGGGCGAGCGCCTTCATCCTGTCGATCGACGACGAGGAGTTCACGCTGGGCTCGGGGCTGGACCCGATCGTGCTGAGCCTGCGCAACTTCATCGCCCAGGTGCGCCGCAAGAATTCCGACGTGCCGATCTACGTGCACGGCGAGACCAAGACCGCGCGCCACCTGCCCAACGACATCCTGCGCGAGCTGCACGGCTTCATCCACATGTTCGAGGACACGCCGGAGTTCGTGGCCAAGCACATCATCCGCGAGGCCAAGAGCTACCTGGAGAGCGTGCAGCCGCCGTTCTTCAAGGCGCTGCTGGACTATGCGGAAGACGGCTCCTACTCGTGGCACTGCCCGGGCCACTCCGGCGGCGTGGCGTTCCTCAAGAGCCCCGTGGGCCAGATGTTCCACCAGTTCTTCGGCGAGAACATGCTGCGCGCGGACGTGTGCAACGCCGTGGAGGAGCTGGGCCAGCTGCTGGACCACAACGGGGCCATCGGCGAGAGCGAGCGCAACGCGGCGCGCATCTTCAATGCCGACCACTGCTTCTTCGTGACCAACGGCACGAGCACCTCGAACAAGATGGTGTGGCACCACACGGTGGCGCCGGGCGACGTGGTGGTGGTGGACCGCAATTGCCACAAGTCCATCCTGCACTCGATCATCATGACCGGGGCGATCCCCGTGTTCCTGAAGCCCACGCGCAACCACTTCGGCATCATCGGCCCGATCCCGCAGGCCGAGTTCGAGAAGGAGGCGATCCAGGCGAAGATCCGCGCCAACCCGCTGCTCAAGGGCGTGGACGCCACCACGGTGAAGCCGCGCGTGCTGACGATCACGCAGTCCACCTACGACGGCGTGCTCTACAACACCGAGACCATCAAGTCGATGATGGACGGCTACGTGGACAACCTGCACTTCGACGAGGCCTGGCTGCCGCATGCGGCCTTCCATCCGTTCTACGGCAGCTACCACGCCATGGGCAAGAAGCGCGCGCGCCCGAAGCATTCGGTGGTGTATGCGACGCAGTCCATCCACAAGCTGCTGGCCGGCATCAGCCAGGCGAGCCACGTACTGGTGCAGGATTCGCAGACGGTGAAACTGGACCGCCCGCTCTTCAACGAGGCGTACCTGATGCACACCTCGACCAGCCCGCAGTACAGCATCATCGCCAGCTGCGACGTGGCCGCGGCCATGATGGAGCCGCCCGGCGGCACGGCGCTCGTGGAAGAGAGCCTGCTCGAAGCCCTGGATTTCCGCCGCGCCATGCGCAAGGTGGAAGAGGAGTTCGGCAAGGACGACTGGTGGTTCAAGGTCTGGGGCCCGGAGAAGATGGCCGACGAGGGCGTGGGCCGCGCGGAGGACTGGATCATCCGCAGCGACGGCAAGGGCAAAAAGAACGGCAGCAAGTGGCACGGCTTCGGCCAGCTGGCCGACGGCTTCAACATGCTGGACCCGATCAAGTCCACCATCGTCACGCCCGGCCTGAACCTGGACGGCAAGTTCGACAAGACCGGCATTCCCGCGTCCATCGTGACCAAGTACCTGGCCGAGCACGGCGTGGTGGTGGAGAAGACGGGGCTCTACAGCTTCTTCATCATGTTCACCATCGGCATCACCAAGGGCCGCTGGAACACGCTGCTGGCCGCGCTGCAGCAGTTCAAGGACGACTACGAGAAGAACCAGCCGATGTGGCGGATCCTTCCGGAGTTCTGCCAGCAGCACAAGCGCTACGAGCGCATGGGCCTGAAGGACCTGTGCCAGCACGTGCATGCGCTCTACGCCAAGTACGACATCGCGCGGCTGACGACCGAGATGTACCTGTCGGACCTGACGCCGGCGATGAAGCCCAGCGACGCCTATGCCCACATCGCGCACCGCAAGACCGAGCGCGTGGAGATCGACCACCTGGAAGGCCGCATCACCACCAGCCTGATCACGCCGTACCCGCCGGGGATTCCGCTGCTGATCCCGGGCGAGGTCTTCAACAAGAAGATCGTGGACTACCTCAAATTCGCGCGCGAGTTCGCCAAGCTCTGTCCGGGCTTCGAGACCGACATCCACGGCCTGGTGGAGATCGAGGACGACAACGGCCACGTGCGCTACTACGCCGATTGCGTGACCCGGACCGAGCAGCCCAAGCCCGGCCGCCGCGGCGGCCGCAAGGACGCGCCCGACGCCGAGGACATCGTGCAGGTGGGCAGCGACGGGCCGTTCGGCCGGAAGATCTGATCGCCACGCACGGCGGAGCGTACCGCTCGCGGAAGCCCGGTGGCGTGAAGGCGCCTCCGGGCTTTCTTGCATGGAATGGGTACCGGGCTTGATCCAGGCGGTGCCATGGCCCGTATGAGTGGGCAGCCGCGCGAGTTATCCGGGCGGCCATCCCAACGACCGACGGAGACTTCCATGACCTTTCGCCTGAATGCCCGCCTCGCAGCCGCCAGCCTCACGCTCGTCCTGTCTGCCGCCGTCATGCCCGCCCTCGCGCAGGTGACCGTCGGCGGCGCGCCGATGTTCCCCACCAAGGACATCATCGACAACGCGGTGAATTCGAAGGATCACACCACGCTGGTCGCTGCCGTGAAGGCCGCGGGACTGGTGGACACGCTCAAGGGCCCCGGTCCGTTCACGGTGTTCGCACCCACCAATGCAGCCTTCGCCGCGCTGCCGGCCGGCACGGTCGATACGCTGCTGAAGCCGGAGAACAAGGCCACGCTGACCAAGGTGCTGACCTACCACGTCGTGCCTGGCAAGATCGATGCGGCCGCGCTGTCGAAGATGATCGCCGATGGCAAGGGCTCGGCCAGCCTGAAGACCGTGGCCGGTGGCACGCTGACCGCCAGGGCCAGCGGTTCGTCCATCGCGCTGACGGATGAAAAGGGCGGCACGTCCACCGTCACCATCCCTGACGTGTACCAGTCCAACGGGGTGATCCACGTCGTGGACAAGGTGCTGTTGCCGAAGTAATCCCTGTCCGTCCGTAAGTACGCATCGCTGGTGCCCGGTGGCTGCCCGCCGGTGCGCGGATTGCCGCTGGCCGGATGTGCGAAAGCCGCGAGGCCGCCCCATGGCGGGACCTTGCGGCTTTGGCTGTCCGTGCATCGGTTCGGTCGCCCGCCGACGCGGCCTGGCGATCAGGCCAGGTTGGCGCTGTCGCGGCTGATGCCGCCGGTCTGGCTGAAGCCGCCGTCCACGTACATGATTTCCGCCGTCACGCCGCTGGCGAGGTCCGACAGCAGGAAGGCCGCGGCATTGCCCACGTCCTCGATGGTCACGTTGCGGCGCAGGGGCGAGGCGTCGGCCACGGTGCCCAGCAGCTTGCCGAAGTCCTTGATGCCGCTGGCGGCCAGTGTCTTGATCGGGCCTGCGCTGATGCCGTTGGCGCGCATGCCCCTGGGGCCCAGGGATTCGGCCAGGTAGCGCACGCTGGCTTCCAGGCTGGCCTTGGCCAGGCCCATGGTGTTGTAGTTGGGCACCGCGCGCAGTGCGCCCAGGTAGCTCAGGGTGAGCACGGCGGCCTTGTCGTTCAGGTAGGGCAGGGCGGCCTTGGCCATGGCGGGGAAGCTGTAGGCGCTGATGTCGTGCGCGATGCGGAAGGATTCGCGCGACAGGCCTTCGAGGAAGTCGCCAGCGATGGCTTCACGCGGAGCGAAACCGATGCTGTGCACGAAGCCGTCGAACTTCGGCCAGGTGGCCGACAGGTCGGCGAACATGCGCTCGATCTGCTCGTCGCTCGCCACGTCGCAATCGAAGACCAGCCTGGAATCGAATTCGGCCGCGAATTCGGTGATGCGGTCCTTGAAGCGCTCGCCCACGTAGCTGAAGGCCAGCTCGGCACCCTGCGCGTGGCAGGCCTTGGCGATGCCGTAGGCGATGGAACGGTTGGACAGCACGCCGGTGATGAGCAGCTTCTTGCCGGTCAGGAAACCCATTGTTGTTCTCCAGTGAATGCGGTAGGGGTGGAATGCCGGAGGGGCGCGGCGCGGCCCGTGGCGGAAAGATGCGGCGGCCGGGAATCCGACCGGGAAAATCCCCCGGCAGGCGTGGACGGCCCGCCACCGTAGTGCAGAATTGTCGCATGCGGCTCTGGAAGAAGATCTGTCTGCTGTGGGGAATCTGCCTGTGTGCGCTGCCGGCCTGGGCCGCGCATGGCTACGCGCTGTGGGACGATCTCAAGTACCCGGCGGGTTTCGCGCATTTCGACTACGTCGATCCCGACGCGCCCAAGGGCGGCGAGCTGCGCATGGTGAGCAACCTGCGCTATTCCACCTTCGACAAGTACAACCCGTTCACGATGAAGGGGTCGCCGCCGGCCTACCTGTCGGACCTGCTGTTCGAGAGCCTGCTGGCCGGCTCCATGGACGAGACGGCTTCGGGCTACGGATTGCTGGCCGAGGACGTGCAGGTACCCGAGGACCGCCTCAGCGCCACGTTCCGCCTGCGGGCCGAAGCGCGCTTCCACGACGGCAGCCCGGTCGAGGCCGCCGACGTGAAGCATACCTACGAGACGCTCGTCGGGCCCCATGCGTCGCCGAGCTACGCGACGCTGCTGCAGGAGGTGGCAGGGGTGGATGTGCTGGACCGGCGCACGGTGCGCTTCCGCTTCAAGCACCCCAACCGCGAGCTGCCGCTCACCGTGGGCAGCCTGCCGATCTTCAGCCGCGCCTGGGGGCGCCAGGCGGACGGCAAGGCGAAGCGTTTCGACGAGATCGTGACCGACATCCCCATCGGCAGCGGTCCGTATCGCATCGGCCCGGTGGCGTTCGGCCGCGACATCACCTACGTGCGCGACCCGCAGTACTGGGGCCGCGACCTGAACGTGAACCGGGGCGCGTACAACTTCGACCGCATCACGGTCAAGATCTACAAGGACAACACCGCCCGGCTGGAGGCCGTGAAGGCCGGCGAGTTCGACTTCATGACCGTATATTCGGCCGGCGACTGGGCGCGCCGCATCGATGGCAAGCTGTTCCGGCAGGGCGTGCTGGTGAAGACGGAACTCAGGCACCGCCTGCCGGCGGGGTTCCAGAGCTATGTGCTCAACACGCGGCGGCCGATGCTCAAGGACCTGCGGGTGCGTGAAGCGCTGGGGCTGGCGCTGGACTACGATTGGATGAACCGGCAGATGTTCTACGGCGGCTACCCGCGCGTGGTGGACCTGTTCGGGAATACCGACTGCCAGGCGACCGGCGTGCCGGGGCCGGAGGAACTGGCGCTGCTGGAACCGTGGCGCGGCAAGGTGCCGGACAGCGTGTTCGGGCCCATGTACACGCCCCCGGTCACCGAAGGGGCGGGCCATTCCCTGCGCGACAACCTGCGCCGCGCCCGCCAGTTGCTGGCCGACGCCGGCTGGACCTACCGAGACGGCGCGCTGCGCAACGCGAAGGGCGAGCCCATGGTGATCGACTACCTCGACAGCAAGGAGGCCGGCGCGCGCATGGTGACGCCCTGGATGCGCAACCTCGAGAAGCTGGGCATCACGCTGCGCTTCACCTCGGTGGACTTCGCGCTGTACCTGCAGCGCCTGGACAAGTTCGATTACGACATGATCACCCTGGCCTACCCCGGCACCTACAACCCGGGCCAGGAAATGCTGGAGCTGTTCGGCAGCCGGCGCGCCGACGTGGAGGGCAGCAGCAATTACTCGGGGGTGAAGAGCCCGGCGGTCGATGCCCTCGCGATCGCGTTGACGCGGGCGAAATCCAAGGCCGAACTGCTGCCCGCGTGCCGGGCGCTGGACCGCGTCATCATGCACAGCCACTACCTCATCCCGCAGTGGCAACTGTCCGCGCACCGCATCGTGTACAACCAGCAGCGTCTGGCCTACCACGCGCCCATGCCGCCCTATGCGAAAGCCGAGGAGTGGGCGATGTTTTCGTGGTGGAGCCTGAAGTGAGAGTCCACCCCCCTGAGGCGCTGCGCGCCTTCCCCCCGCTCTCGCCGTGCTGCGCACGTCGGGCAGGGGGACGACGCCGGTGGCCCGGCGAAGCCGGTTCCACGGCGCCTGCTGGCATGGCCTGCTCCGCGGCCAGCGGAAGGGGCGTGCCGCGGCGGTTTCATGGTGCGTGGATGGCGCGTAGCGCCGTCGATCACTGAAGCTTTGGATTACACCGCGCGCCACCATGTTCGCCTACATCGCCAAACGCCTCCTGTTGATGCTGCCCACGCTGCTGGGCGTGCTGCTGCTCACCTTCGTCGTCATCCAGTTCGTACCCGGCGGCCCGGTGGAGCAGTACCTGGCGGAGGCCCGCACGGCGGCGGGCAAGGGCGGGGCGGCCGGCGGGCTGGAGTCCGGCGGCATGAGCTACCGCGGCGACCAGGGCGTGGACCCGAAGCGGCTGGAGCAGATCAAGGCGCTGTATGGCTTCGACAAGCCGGCGCACGAGCGGTTCTTCCAGATGCTGGCGCAGTTCGCCCGCTTCGACCTGGGCCGGAGCTTTTTCCAGAACAAGGAGGTGTGGGCGCTGGTGAAGGAAAAGCTGCCGGTCTCCATCAGCCTGGGGCTGTGGACCTTCTTCATCAGCTACCTGGTGGCGGTGCCGCTGGGCGTGGCCAAGGCCGTGCGCGCAGGTTCGCGCTTCGACCTGGTGACCACACTGCTCGTCCTGGTGGGTTATGCGATCCCGGGCTTCGTGCTGGGGGTGGCGCTGCTGGTGGTGTTCGGCGGGCAGCTGCAGTGGTTCCCGCTGCGCGGGCTGGTGTCGTCCAACTGGGAACAGATGGGCTGGGGCGCGCGCATCGTGGACTACCTCTGGCACATCACGCTGCCGGTGACGGCGATGGTGGCGGGCAGCTTCGCGGTGACGGCGATGCTCACCAAGAACGCCTTCCTGGAGGAGATCCGCAAGCAGTACGTGCTGACCGCGCGGGCCAAGGGCCTGTCGGAGCGGCAGGTGCTCTGGAAGCACGTTTTCCGCAATGCGCTGATCCCCATCATCACGGGCTTTCCGGCGGCGTTCATCGGCGCGTTCTTCACGGGCTCGCTGCTGATCGAGACGCTGTTCTCGCTCGACGGCCTGGGCCTGCTGAGCTACGAGAGCGTGATCCGCCGCGACTACCCCGTGGTGCTGGGCACGCTCTACCTGTTCACGCTGATCGGGCTGGTCACCAAGCTCGTCAGCGATCTTTGCTATGTGTGGGTCGATCCCCGCGTGAAGTTCGACTGAGCGCATGAGTATTCCATCCCCCGACCTTTCCGCTCCGGCCGCCATGCCGTCCACGGCGGCACCCCCGCCCGCGCCGGTGTCGCTTTCGCCCTCCCGCCGCGCATGGACGCGCTTCAAGCGCAACCGGCTGGGCTTCTGGAGCCTGGTGGTCTTCTGCGTGCTGGTGGCCGTCAGCCTGGCGGCGGAGCTGGTGAGCAACGACAAGCCGCTCATCGTGCACTACGAGGGCCAGACGTACTTTCCGCTGTTCAAGTCCTATCCCGAGACGACGTTCGGCGGGGATTTCGACACGCCGACCGACTACCTGGACCCCTTCATCCAGGAGCGCCTGAGCGCCGGAGGCAACTGGGCGCTCTACACGCTCAACCGGTACGGGCCCAACACGCTGAACTATTTCGCGAAGTCGCCCAACCCGTCCGCGCCGACCGCCGACAACTGGCTGGGCACGGACGACCGGGGCCGCGACATGCTCGCGCAACTGCTCTACGGTTTCCGCGTGAGCGTGCTGTTCGGGCTGGCGCTCACCATCACCGGGGTGGTGCTGGGGCTGGTGACGGGCGCGATCCAGGGATTCTTCGGGGGGCGGACGGACCTGGCCTTCCAGCGCTTCATCGAGATCTGGAGCTCGATGCCCGAGCTGTACCTGCTGATCATTTTCAGCGCACTGTTCTCCCCCAGCCTGGCGCTGCTGCTGATCCTGCTCAGCCTGTTCGGCTGGATGGGGCTGTCGGACTACGTGCGCGCGGAGTTCCTGCGCAACCGGCAGCTGGACTACGTGAAGGCCGCGCGCGCCCTGGGCGTGCCCGACCGGCAGATCATCTGGCGCCACATCCTGCCCAACAGCATGACGCCGGTCGTCACCTTCCTGCCTTTCCGGATGAGCGCGGCCATCCTCTCGCTCACGTCGCTGGACTTCCTGGGCCTGGGCGTGCCGCCCGGCACCCCTTCGCTCGGCGAGCTGCTGAACCAGGGCAAGAACAATATCGATGCATGGTGGATTTCCATCTTCACGTTCGCCGTGCTGGTGGGCACCCTGCTGCTGCTGACCTTCATGGGCGATGCGCTGCGCGACGCCCTCGATCCGAGGAAACAATGAGCACCCCCCTGAGTCGCTGCGCGCCTCCGTGCAGCCGCCAGACGCGTCAGCCCTTCGGGCACGTCCGACCCTGCGCAGGCAGGCTCGGAGCCGCGGCCCTCAGCCCCCTCTCCCGGCTTCGCCGGGAGGGGGGACACCGCCAGCGCGGCGGGGCGGCCCTTGCGCGGCGGTTGCTGGCCGAGGCCGCGCCCTGTTCGCACGCCACGGGATATGTCGGGGAACAGAAAGCTACCCAGTCATGAGCACTGCACCTACTCGTCCATCCTCCGCTGTGCCGCTGCTGCGCGTGGAGGACCTGCGCGTGGCCTTCGGCGGCAAGGCGGTCGTGCATGGCGTGGGCTTCGACATCGGCGCGGGCGAGAAGCTGGCGCTGGTGGGCGAATCGGGTTCGGGCAAGACCATCACGGCGCTGTCCCTGCTGCGCCTGGCCGCGGACGCGGAGGTGTCCGGCCGGGCGCTGCTGCAGGGACGCGGCCGTGCGCCCGCGCAGGATCTGCTGGCGCTGCCGGAGCGCGAGATGCGCGGCCTGCGCGGCGGCGACATCGCGATGGTGTTCCAGGAGCCGATGACGGCATTGAACCCGCTGATGCCGGTGGGCCGGCAGATCGCCGAGGTGCTCCAGCTCAAGCAGGGGTTGTCGCACGCGCAGAGCGCGGCCCAGGCGGTGGAACTGCTGGCCGCGACGGGCGTGCCGGAGCCGGCGCGGCGCGCGGGCGCCTATCCGCACCAGCTCTCCGGGGGGCAGCGCCAGCGCGCGATGATCGCCATGGCACTGGCCAGCCGGCCGCGCCTGCTGCTGGCGGACGAGCCCACCACCGCGCTCGACGTGACGCTGCGGGGCCAGATCCTGGAACTGCTGTCGGACCTGCAGCGCCAGACCGGCATGGCGGTGCTGCTCATCACGCACGATCTGCACCTGGTGCGGCGTTTCGCGGACCGGGTGGCGGTGATGGAGCGCGGAGTGCTCGTGGAGCAGGGCACCGTGGCGGAGGTGTTCGCCGCGCCGGCCCATGCCTACACCCGGCGGCTGCTGGGCAGCGTGCCGCGGCGCGATGTGATCGAGGACGTGGTCGAGGATGTGGGGATGGACGCGGATTCCGCTCCGGCCGCCGGTGCAGCCCGGGCGGAGCCGCCGGCCGCGAGTGCCAGGGGCCTGCGCGTGGCCTACGCCACGCCGCTGCCCGGCCTGCGGGGCTGGTTCCGGCGCGGCGAATTCGTGGCGGTGAAGGATGCCTATCTGGTGATCCATCCCGGCCGCACGCTGGGCGTGGTGGGAGAGTCGGGATCGGGCAAGTCCACCCTCGCGCAGGCGCTGCTCGGCCTGCTGCCGTTCAGCGGCGACCTGCAGATCGCCGGCCGGGCATGGGAGCTGCCGGTGCAGCGCAACAGCGCGGCCAACCAGGCGCTGCGCCGCAGCGTGCAGGTGGTGTTCCAGGATCCGTTCTCGTCGCTCTCCCCCCGGCTCACGGTGGAGGAGATCGTTGGCGAAGGCCTGCGGGTGCATGCGCGGCAGGAGAGCGAGGCCGGGCGGCGCGCCCGCGTGGAGGCGGCGCTGGCGGACGTGGGGCTGACGCATGCGCAGTTCCCGGGGCTGCTGGGGCGCTATCCCCATGAGTTTTCCGGCGGCCAGCGCCAGCGGATCGCGATCGCGCGGGCGCTGATTCTGGAGCCGCGCCTGCTGGTGCTCGACGAGCCCACGAGCGCGCTGGACGTGACCATCCAGCAGCAGGTGCTGGTGCTGCTGCAGCGCTTGCAGAAGGAGCGCGGGCTGAGCTACCTGCTGATCACCCACGACGTGGCCGTGATCCGCGCGATGGCGCATGACGTGCTCGTCATGAAGGATGGCGACGTGGTCGAGTCGGGCCGGATGGCCCAGGTGCTCGACGCGCCGCGGCATCCCTACACCCGGCGGCTTGTCGCGGCGGCCGGGGAGGGCGCCCTCCCGGCGTGAGCCGCTGCGCGGCCGTGGCGCGGATGCCGCCGGCCACGGAACCTTTGCGCCCGGCGTTCAGCGTGGCGGCTGCGCGCCGGAGGGCGCCGGTCCGGGGGCAGGCGCTGCAGGCGGAACGACCTCGGGCTCCTGTTCGGGGCCCGCATACATCCGGAAATGCTGCTTGTCTGCACGCTTGGCGGTGTAGAGCGCCACGTCGGCGCTGCGGCACAGTTCCTCGAAGCTGGAGCCGTGCTGCGGGAACATCGCGATACCGCCGCTGAGGCCGATCCGCCGCGACTCGCCCTGCAGGTCGAAGGGCGCCTCGCAGGCGGCCACGATCTTGCGGGCGACGTGGCAGGCCTGCTCGGGATGTTCCACGATGGGCAGGAGCACGATGAACTCGTCGCCGCCCTGGCGGCAGACGGTGTCCGAGCGGCGCACGCAGCGGGAGAAGCGCCGGGCGACCTGGACCAGCAGCAGATCGCCGGCATCGTGGCCCAGCGTGTCGTTCACCTGCTTGAAGCCGTCGAGGTCGATATACATCAGGGCGAGGCCGTGTCCGTCGCGGCGTGCCTGGGCGATGGCCTGCTGGGCGCGGTCCTGCAGCAGCACCCGGTTGGGCAGGTCGGTCAGCATGTCGTGCTGCGCGAGATGGGCCATGCGGCGTGCCAGTGCCGTCGCCTCGGTCACGTCCCGCAGCACCATCACGGTGCCCGTGATCTGTCCGTGCCGGTCGGTGATGGGGCTGACGCTGTTTTCCACGTCGATGCGGCGGCCGTCGCGACAGTGCAGCACGAGGCCGCGCACGGCCGGTATGGCTTGCGCGCCCGACAGCGCGCTGCGGGCCGGATGCTCCGCGGGCACACCGTTGGCGGTGCAGAGGGGGGCGACCTCGTCGATGTCCCGGCCGGCGGCGTGGAAGGCCTGCCAGCCCGTTATCTTCTCTGCCACGGGGTTGATGTAGGTCACGTGGCCCGAGGCGTCCGTGCACAGCACGGCGTCGCCGATGGACTGCAGCGTGAGGCGGACCAGTTCCTTCTCCTCGAAGAGCAGGTCTTCCATGCGCTTGCGTTCGGTGAGGTCGTCGATCTGCACGAAGATGCCCTGGGCCTGCGCTCCGTCCATGTCCGGAACGCAGGACACCATCATGTGCCGCACTTCGCCCGACGATAACGGCACCGACCGTTCATAGACCTGCCTGCGGCCCTGCAGCGCACGCTGCAGGTACGGCCGAGCGGTCTCGCAGGCCTCGGCGGGCAGCAGCTCCTCGATGGGCCGGCCCTGGATCTCTTCCTGCGTCATGCCGAGCCAGTCGAGATAGGCCTGGTTGGCGAAGCGGTTGCGCAGATTGCGGTCCCAGTAGGCGACCAGCGACGGCAGGTTGTCGAGGATGGTGCGCATGTCGTGCTGCGCGCGCTGCAGCTGCGCGGCCACGTTCTGCCGGCGCGCCAGCTCGCGCGCGAACAGCAGGGCGAGGCCCAGGCAGGCCGCCATGAGCAGGGCGGCGAAGCTCCCCAGGATCACCGCGTTGCGCTGCCATTGCGAGAGGATGCTGTCCACCGACTGGGCCACGGAAACCACGAGCGGGTAATCTCTCACGTGCCGGAAGGCGTGGAGCCGCGGGATGCCGTCCTGCGCCTCGTCCGAGGATTCGGTGAAATGGCCTTCGCGTTCCTGCAGGAGGCGCTCCAGATGGGCGTGCGCCACCGGCTCTCCGACGCCGCGGATCTGCCCGGGAAAGCGCGAAACCGCCGTGCCGTCCGTGCGGACGATCTCGGCGAGGCTCTGGGGGCCCAGGCCGAGCGATCCGAACAGTTCGTTGAAGTAGCTGAGCCGGATCGTGCCCACGACCACCCCGCCGAAACTGCCGTCCTGGTGAAAAAAGGCGCGGCTCATCGCCAGGCTGTACTCGCCCGTCACCCGTCCCCGGATGGGCCGGCCGACGTACACGCCCCGGTCCCTCTCGCGCATGTGGAACTGGAAGTAGTCCCGGTCGGCCAGGTTGGGCATCTTGCTGGCGGGCGTGGCGCCGGCCGACATCAGGACGTTGCCCCCCGGGTCGATCACCGCCACGGAGCCCAGGCCCCGGCTGCGCAGCGAGTGGTCGAACAGCATGGCGTGCTGCACGTCGGCCGGCAGGCTGGCGAGGTCGGGCCGGCCCAGGATCTCCACCACGCCCGCCAGTGAATGGTCGAAACTGTCGAGCGTGCGCCCGATGCTCTGCTCGAGCGTGCGCGCGAGCGCCGTGTTGGCGTCGCGCGCGTAGTTCCATTCATCGTCGCGGATGGTCAGGATGGCCCGCGCGAAGAGCGCCCCGATGCCGACCGACAGCGCGATGGCCAGCAGGAGCATTCGGTAGTGCAGGGTCAGGCGCATGGACATGTGCAGCGGGCGGCACGGGTCCGCGCGGAAACGGCAGGGGGGAGGGTGGCCCGCGGCGCGGCGGGCTCCCCCGTATTGTCACCGCCCGTGGGTGTGCGGTGCAAACAGGTCCCAGGTCGCGATGAACAGCGCCGCGATGACGGGGCCGATCACGAAGCCCGTGAGCCCGAAGAGGGACATGCCGCCCAGCGTGGAGATGAGGACGACGTAGTCGGGCATCTTGGTGTCCTTGCCCACCAGCACCGGGCGCAGGACGTTGTCCACGAGTCCGATCACGCCGATGCCGAAGGCCGCGAGGCCCACGCCCTGCCAGACGGCACCGGTGGCCAGCAGGTACAGGGCCACGGGGGCCCAGATCAGGCCGGCGCCGACGGCCGGCAGCAGCGACAGGAAGGCCATGAGCACGCCCCAGAGCACGGGGGCCTGGATGGCCAGGAACCAGAAGGCCAGCCCGCCCAGGGCGCCCTGGGCCGCGGCCACCGCGATGTTGCCCTTGACGGTGGCGCGGATCACGGTGGTGAACTTGGTGGCGAGCTGGCGCTTGTGGCCTTCGTCCAGGGGCGTGGCCTCGCGGATGCGCGCTGCCAGGGCCGGGCCGTCGCGCAGCAGGAAGAACAGCAGGTAGAGCATGATGCCGAAGCTCACCACGAACTGCAGCGTGTTCTGCCCGAAGTCGATCGCCTTGCCGCCCACGAATTGCGTGGCCTGCACGGTGACGGACGACAGCCGCGCCTGCAGTTCGGACGCCGTGGTCAGGTCGAGCCGGTCGAGGATCTGCATCGCCCAGGAAGGCATCGCCGCCATCACCTGGTGGAAGTAGGCCGTGAAGTCCAGCTGCCCGGAGCGGATCCGCTCGTAGATCAGGCTGGCTTCCTGGACCAGGGAGACGGTGATCAGGGTCACCGGCAGGATCACGACCAGCAGGCACAGCGTGAGCGTGCACAGGGCTGCCAGATTCGTGCGGCGCGGCATGAGCCGCAGCAGCCGGCGGTGCATGGGGGCAAAGAGGATGGCGAGGATGACCCCCCAGAAAACCGCGCCGTGGAATGGCCAGAGGATGGCCAGGAAGGCCAGGCTGACGGCGATCAGCAGGGCGATGAACGTGCGGTTCTGCAGCAGGGTGGTCTTCATGGCTCGACGGTGGCGGACACTGGCGCAAATGTACGCGAGGACGGCCGCTCCGCCCTGTGGGACACGGCCGGTTAGGCGCTGCCCGTGATCGGTGGCACAATCGTGGGCGCAAGATTCAAGGCCCTTCCCCGAGCCACAGTCGCATCCGCCAACCGGTTCAGCCGTGTCGCGGAAGGTTTTACCAACCAGCTAATGCTTCCCGCAGGGAAGCGGAGGTCAGCGGAAATGAGCGAGACGACGTCCGTCTATCAAGCCTACCAGGGCAATACCTACCTCTTCGGCGGCAATGCGCCCTATGTCGAAGAGATGTACGAGAGCTATCTCGTCAACCCGGGCAGCGTGCCCGACACGTGGCGCGAGTACTTCGACGCGCTGCAGCACGTGCCCGCCGTGGATGGCTCCAACGCCAAGGACGTCCCCCACCAGCCCGTCATCAGCGCCTTCGCGGAGCGCGCCAAGCAGGGCGGCACCCAGGTCGTGGTGGCCACCGGCGCGGATTCCGAACTCGGCCGCAAGCGCACCGCCGTCCAGCAGCTCATCTCCGCCTACCGCAACGTCGGCCAGCGCTGGGCCGACCTCGATCCGCTCAAGCGCACCGAGCGTCCCTCCATTCCCGAGCTGGAACCCTCCTTCTACGGCTTCAGCGATGCCGACCAGGAGACCGTGTTCAACACCAGCAACACGTTCTTCGGCAAGGAGTCGATGCCGCTGCGCGAGCTGATCAACGCGCTGCGCGAAACGTACTGCGGCACGATCGGTGTCGAATACATGTACGCCTCCGACCAGAACCAGAAGCGCTGGTGGCAGGAAAAGCTCGAGACCATCCGCAGCAAGCCGAATTTCGTCAACGAGAAGAAAAAGCAGATCCTCGACCGCCTGACGGCCGCCGAAGGCCTGGAACGCTTCCTACACACCAAGTACGTCGGCCAGAAGCGCTTCTCGCTCGAAGGCGGCGAGAGCTTCATCGCCGCCATGGACGAGCTGATCCAGTCGGCCGGTACCAAGGGCGTGCAGGAGATCGTCATCGGCATGGCCCACCGCGGCCGCCTGAACGTGCTGGTGAACACCCTGGGCAAGATGCCCAAGGACCTGTTCGCCGAGTTCGACCACACGGCGCCCGAAGACCTGCCGGCCGGCGACGTGAAGTACCACCAGGGCTTCAGCTCCGACGTCTCCACCCCCGGCGGCCCGGTCCACCTGTCGCTGGCGTTCAACCCTTCCCACCTGGAAATCGTGAACCCCGTGGTGGAAGGCTCGGTGCGCGCGCGCATGGACCGCCGCGGCGACCCGCACGGCCAGCAGGTGCTGCCTGTGCTGGTGCACGGCGACGCGGCCTTCGCCGGCCAGGGCGTCATCCAGGAAACGCTGGCGCTGGCCCAGACCCGCGGCTACTCCACGGGCGGCACGGTGCACATCGTGATCAACAACCAGATCGGCTTCACCACCTCCGATCCGCGCGACAGCCGCTCGACGCTGTACTGCACGGACGTGGTCAAGATGATCGAGTCGCCCGTGCTGCACGTGAACGGCGACGATCCGGAAGCCGTGGTGCTGGCCACGCAGCTGGCCCTCGAGTTCCGCATGGAATTCAAGAAGGACGTGGTGGTGGACATCATCTGCTACCGCAAGCTGGGCCACAACGAGCAGGACACGCCGGCGCTCACGCAGCCGCTGATGTACAAGAAGATCGGCCAGCATCCCGGCACGCGCCGCCTCTACGCCGACAAGCTGGCAGCCCAGGGCCTGGGCGAGACGCTGGGCGACGACATGGCCAAGGCCTACCGCGCCGCCATGGACGCCGGCAAGCACACGGTCGATCCGGTGCTGACCAACTTCAAGAGCAAGTACGCCGTGGACTGGAGCCCGTTCCTGGGCAAGAAGTGGACGGATGCCGGCGACACCGCGATCCCGCTCACCGAGTGGAAGCGCCTGGCCGAGCGCATCACGACCATCCCCGAAGGCGTCACGCCGCACCCGCTGGTCAAGAAGGTCTATGACGACCGCGCCGCCATGGGCCGCGGCGAAGTCAACGTGGACTGGGGCATGGGCGAGCACATGGCCTTCGCGTCGCTCGTGGCCAGCGGCTTCCCGGTGCGCCTGTCGGGCGAGGACTGCGGCCGCGGCACGTTCACGCACCGCCACGCCGTGATCCACGACCAGAACCGCGAGAAGTGGAACGAGGGCACCTACGTGCCGCTGCAGAACGTCAGCGAGAACCAGGCCCCGTTCGTCGTGATCGACTCCATCCTGTCCGAAGAGGCGGTGCTGGGCTTCGAGTACGGCTATGCCTCCAACGATCCCAACACCCTGGTGATCTGGGAAGCGCAGTTCGGCGACTTCGCCAACGGCGCGCAGGTGGTGATCGACCAGTTCATCGCCTCCGGCGAAGTGAAGTGGGGCCGCGTGAACGGCATCACGCTGATGCTGCCGCACGGCTACGAAGGCCAGGGCCCCGAGCACAGCTCGGCCCGCCTGGAGCGCTTCATGCAGCTGGCCGCGGACGCCAACATGCAGATCGTGCAGCCCACCACGGCCAGCCAGATCTTCCACGTGCTGCGCCGCCAGATGGTGCGCCACCTGCGCAAGCCGCTGGTCATCATGACGCCCAAGTCGCTGCTGCGGAACAAGGACGCGACCTCGCCGCTGTCCGAATTCACGAAGGGCAGCTTCCAGACCGTGATCCCGGAGCAGAACGAGGCCATCGACAAGAAGGCCGACAAGGTCAAGCGCGTGATCGCCTGCTCGGGCAAGGTGTACTACGACCTCGTGAAGAAGCGCGAGGAAAAGGGCGCCGACGACGTCGCGATCCTGCGCGTGGAACAGCTCTATCCGTTCCCGCACAAGGCCTTCGCCGCCGAGATCAAGAAGTACCCGCATGCGACCGAGATCGTGTGGTGCCAGGACGAGCCGCAGAACCAGGGCGCCTGGTTCTTCGTGCAGCACTACATCCACGAGAACATGCTCGACGGGCAGAAGCTGGGCTACTCCGGCCGCGCGGCGTCCGCATCGCCGGCCGTGGGCTACTCGCACCTGCACCAGGAGCAGCAGAAGGCGCTGGTCGATGGCGCGTTCGGCAAGCTCAAGGGTTTCGTCCTCGCCAAGTGAGCGCGTGAATCCCGACCCCGCGAACCGCATCCCACAGCGACACAACACGTTCTGAAAGAATCGAAAGAATCGTCATGGCTATCGTAGAAGTCAAAGTCCCCCAACTGTCCGAATCCGTGGCCGAGGCCACGATGCTCTCCTGGAAGAAGAAGGCCGGCGAGGCCGTCGCCATCGATGAGATCCTGATCGAGATCGAAACCGACAAGGTCGTGCTCGAAGTGCCCGCGCCGGCCGCCGGCGTGCTGGCCGAGATCGTGCAGGGCGACGGTGCCACCGTGGTGGCCGACCAGGTCATCGCCAAGATCGACACCGAAGGCAAGGCCGGTGCCGCCGCCGCGCCCGCGCAGTCCGCCCCGACCGCCGCCGCCCAGGCGCCCGCCGTGGCCGCCGCAGCGGCCGACGCCGCCCCTGCCGCGGGCGGCTCCAAGGGTGACGTGGCCATGCCCGCCGCCGCCAAGCTGCTGGCCGACAACAACCTCTCCGTCTCGGCCGTGTCCGGCACCGGCAAGGACGGCCGCGTGACCAAGGGCGACGTGCTGGCTGCCGTGGCCGGCGGTGCTGCCGCCAAGCCTGCCGCCGCCCCGGGCGCCATCCCCACGGGCGTGCCCACCAAGGCGCTGCCCCAGGTGGCATCGCCCGCCGCGCCGAACCTGGGCGACCGCCCCGAGCAGCGCGTGCCCATGAGCCGCCTGCGCGCCCGCATCGCCGAGCGCCTGCTGCAGTCGCAGTCCACCAACGCCATCCTGACCACCTTCAACGAGGTGAACATGGCCCCGGTGATGGAACTGCGCAAGAAGTTCCAGGACAGCTTCACCAAGGAGCACGGCACCAAGCTGGGCTTCATGAGCTTCTTCGTGAAGGCGGCCGTGCACGCGCTCAAGAAGTTCCCGGTGCTGAATGCCTCGGTGGACGGCAACGACATCGTCTATCACGGCTACTTCGACATCGGCATCGCCGTCGGTTCGCCCCGTGGCCTGGTGGTGCCGATCCTGCGCAACGCCGACCAGATGAGCTTCGCCGACATCGAGAAGAAGATCGCCGAGTTCGGCAAGAAGGCCCAGGAAGGCAAGCTCGGCATCGAGGAGATGACCGGCGGCACGTTCTCGATCTCCAACGGCGGCACCTTCGGCTCGATGCTGTCCACCCCCATCATCAACCCGCCGCAATCGGCCATCCTGGGCGTGCACGCCACCAAGGACCGCGCCGTGGTGGAAAACGGCCAGATCGTGGTGCGCCCGATGAACTACCTGGCGATGTCGTACGACCACCGCATCATCGACGGCCGCGAAGCCGTGCTGGGCCTGGTGGCGATGAAGGACGCGCTGGAAGATCCGGCCCGCCTGCTGTTCGATATTTGATGGACCAACCCCCTGAGGCGCCTTGCGCCTTCCCCCTTCTCTCGGCTTGCTGCGCAATCCGGGAAGGGGGACACCGCCAGCGCTGCGGGGCGGCCCTTGCGCGGCGGTCGCTGGCCTGGGCTCCGCGCATGGCGTGGGCAGGGGTGTTGCACAGCGCCGTGAAGACCGAAATCCATTGACGGACCCACATGCATGGTTGGCCCCGGCCAGCCGGGCAGTGGGTCTTTCTCCAACTGACACAGTGAGAACGACATGAGCAAACAATTCGACGTCATCGTCATCGGCGGCGGTCCCGGTGGCTACATCGCCGCCATCCGCGCCGCCCAGCTGGGCTTCAACGTGGCCTGCATCGACGAGTGGAAGAACGAGAAGGGCGGCCCCGCGCCCGGCGGCACCTGCACGAACGTGGGCTGCATCCCCTCCAAGGCGCTGCTGCAGTCCTCCGAGCATTTCGAGCATGCCAACAAGCATTTCGCCGAGCACGGCATCACGGCCACCGATGTGAAGATCGACGTGGCCAAGATGATCGGCCGCAAGGACGCCGTCGTGAAGCAGAACAACGACGGCATCCTCTACCTGTTCAAGAAGAACAAGGTCAGCTTCTTCCATGGCCGCGGCTCCTTCGTGAAGGCCGCGGAGGGCGGCTACGAGATCCAGGTGGCCGGCGCCGCGCAGGAAACCCTGGTGGGCAAGCAGATCATCGTGGCCACGGGCTCCAACCCCCGCGCGCTGCCCGGCGTGCCCTTCGACGAAGAGAAGGTGCTCTCCAACGACGGCGCGCTGCGCATCGGCGCCACGCCGAAGAAGCTGGGCCTGATCGGTGCCGGCGTGATCGGCCTGGAGATGGGCTCCGTGTGGCGCCGCGTGGGTGCCGACGTGACGGTGCTCGAAGGCCTGCCGACGTTCCTGGGCGCTGTCGATGAGCAGATCGCCAAGGAAGCCAAGAAGGCCTTCGACAAGCAGGGCCTGAAGATCGAGCTGGGCGTGAAGATCGGCGAGATCAAGACCGGCGGCGAGGGCGTCACGGTGGCCTACACCGACGCCAAGGGCGAAGCCCGCGAGCTGGCGGTGGACAAGCTCATCGTCTCCATCGGCCGCGTGCCCAACACCATCGGCCTGAATCCCGAGGCCGTGGGCCTGCAGCTCGACGAGCGCGGCGCCATCGTGGTCGATGCCGACTGCAGGACCAACCTGCCCGGCGTGTGGGCGGTGGGCGACGTGGTGCGCGGCCCGATGCTGGCGCACAAGGCCGAGGAAGAGGGCGTGGCGGTGGCCGAGCGCATCGCGGGCCAGCACGGCCACGTGAACTTCAACACCATCCCCTGGGTCATCTACACCAGCCCCGAGATCGCCTGGGTGGGCCGCACCGAGCAGCAGCTCAAGGCCGACGGCGTGCAGTACAAGGCTGGCACGTTCCCGTTCCTGGCGAACGGCCGTGCCCGCGCGCTGGGCGACACGACCGGCATGGTCAAGTTCCTGGCCGATGCGGTCACGGACGAGATCCTGGGCGTGCACATCGTGGGCCCGATGGCCAGCGAGCTGATCTCCGAGGCCGTGGTGGCCATGGAGTTCAAGGCCAGCGCCGAAGACATCGCGCGCATCTGCCACGCCCACCCCTCGCTGTCCGAGGCGACCAAGGAAGCGGCCCTGGCCGTGGACAAGCGCACGCTCAACTTCTGATCGCGCGCCGATCGGGAGCGCGCCGCGCTCCCCCGGGCTGCCGGCGCGCGCATCCGCGTGCCGGCAGCCGTTGTTTTTCATGTGGATGCGTTGATCGATTGCGTGGGAGAGACGTCCGTGAACGTGAAGCAGGCGTATGAGGCCGAGCTGGCCGCCAAGGGGTTCCGCAGCGACCCGGCCCAGCTGAGGGCCGTCGAGGCGCTGCAGCGCTGCGCGGACGACTGGGCCGCCTACAAGGAAAAGCGCTCCAACGCCCTGAAGAAGCTCATCAACCGCCCCGACGTGCCGCGCGGCGTGTACATGTACGGCGGCGTGGGCCGCGGCAAGAGCTTCCTGATGGACTGCTTCTTCAACGCGGTGCCCATCCGCCGCAAGGTGCGCCTGCATTTCCATGAGTTCATGCGCGAGGTGCACCGCGAACTGGCGGGCCTGCAGGGCACCGTGAACCCGCTGGACGTGCTGGGCGAGCGCATCGCCAGGCGCTACAAGCTCATCTGCTTCGACGAATTCCATGTGGCGGACATCACGGACGCCATGATCCTGCACCGCCTGCTGGCGGCGCTGTTCGACAACGGCGTGGGCTTCGTCACCACGTCCAACTTCAAGCCCGACGACCTGTACCCGGGCGGCCTGCACCGCGACCGCATCCTGCCGGCCATCGACCTGCTCAACCAGAAGCTGGAGGTGGTGAACGTGGACAACGGCACCGACTACCGGCGGCGCACGCTGGAGCAGGTCCGGCTCTACCACTGTCCGCTGGGGCCGCAGGCGGAGGCCGAGATGGAGGCCGCCTTCGACCAGCTC
Source organism: Paracidovorax citrulli (assembly GCF_900100305.1). Taxonomy (GTDB): domain Bacteria; phylum Pseudomonadota; class Gammaproteobacteria; order Burkholderiales; family Burkholderiaceae_C; genus Paracidovorax; species Paracidovorax citrulli. The sequence goes on from NZ_FNEY01000022.1 coordinate 29,192, forward strand.
GCCGAAAGCCGCGACGAGGATCCGGTGCTGCACATCGAGGCGCGCGAGATCCGGGCGCGCCGCAAGGCCGGCGGCGTGGTGTGGTTCGATTTCGACGTGCTGTGCGGCGGTCCGCGCTCGCAGAACGACTACCTGGAAATCGCGTCGCAGTTCCATACCGTGCTGCTGTCGAACGTGCCTTACATGCCCGTGGCGATGGCATCCCCGGCCCGGCGCTTCACCTGGCTGGTGGACGTGCTCTACGACCGGCGCGTCAAGCTCATCATGTCGGCCGCCGTGCCGCCCGAGCAGCTCTACACCGAGGGGCCGCTCGCGCACGAGTTTCCCCGTACCGTATCCCGCCTCAATGAAATGCAGTCCAGGGAGTTCCTGGCGCTCGAGCGCCGGGTGGTGGACACGGGGCTGACCTGAAGTCGCCCGCAAAGGATTTACGCATGACGAACTCTTCACTGCCTTCCCTTCTCCGCGCCCTCGCCCTGGCGGTGTCCTGGGCGCTGCTGACCGTTGCCGGCCCGGTGGCGGCGGCCGCAGCCCAGGGCGATGCCGAGCAGGCCCGTGCCGCGTTCGAGGCCGCGCAGGCGGCCAGGACCGCGGAGCGCGCGCGCATCCAGGAAGAGCGGGCCGCGCTCGATGCGCGCAAGAAGAAGGAGGAGGCGGTCTGCTACCAGCGCTTTTCCGTGGAATCCTGCCTGGGAACGGTGCGCTCCCAGGTGCGCGATGCGGAGGCGGTGCTGCGCAAGCGGGAGGTGGAACTGAACAACGCGAAGCGGCGCGAGAAAGCCGCCCTGCGGATGCAGTCCATCGAGCAGAAGCAGGCCGAGCAGCGCCAGAAGATCGAAAGCGGGGAACGCCCGGCGCCCATGCGCGCCGAGTCGCGGTCCCGGGCCCAGCCCGAGGACCGCGCGCAGCGCGAGGAAGAGGCGCGCTCGCGTGCGGCCCAGCAGCGCGCGCGCGAGGAATCCCACCGCAACGCCGAGGCCGAGCGCGCCGCCACGCAGCCGGCCCGTTCCGCCGAGGCGCGGGCGCGCTACGAGGCCAAGCAGCGGGCCGCCCGGGAGCGCCGGGAAAAGCGCGAACGCGCCAATGCCGAGGCCGCGGCCTCGGGCCGCAAGCCCGCGGCTCCCTTGCCGGACCCGGCCGATCCCGCCCCCCCGTCGGCGCCTGCCGGTTCCGCGCCGGCCCGCTGACCGGGCAGACCCGCGGCATGCCCGGCCGCCGCCGGCATCCGCCCGGTTCAGCGCTGGGCGGGCAGGGGCCGGGCGCCCACCCCTGGGGCGGCTTCCGCGAGCGCCTCGATCTTCACGATGGCGAGCGACAGGTTATCGCCGCCTCCGCGTGCGCGGGTGCGTGCTTTTTCGATGAGGAACTCAGTCGCTTCGCGCGGGGTGAGCGAATCCACGACGGAGCCGAGTTCCGCGGGCGAAAAGTAATGCCACACCCCGTCGCTGCAGGCCATCAGCGCGTCGCCGGGCACCAGTTGCGCGATGGTGTGGATGGTCACGGGCGGGTCGCTCTCGGTGCCCAGGCACCCGACCAGGATGTTCGAGTGCGGATGCGTGTTGGCCTCGGCCTCGGTGATCTCGCCACGGTCCACCAGCGCCTGGACGTAGGAGTGGTCGCTGGTGCGGTGGACGAGCTGCGAGCCCCGGAAGTGGTAGATGCGCGAGTCGCCCGCATGCGCCCAGTAGCAGTCGCCACGGGGATGGATGAGGAAGGCCGCCACGGTGCTGTGGGGCTCCTGCTCCGCGGAAATGGCCGTCAGGCGGATCACGATGTGCGCCTCTTCCACCATGTGCCGGAGCATGGCGACCGGGTCGTCGCTGTCGGGCGCGTAGCGCTCGAAGAGCTGGCGCGCGGTCATCATGACCTGGTCGGAGGCTTTGCGGCCGCCGCTGCGCCCGCCCATGCCGTCGGCCACCACGCCGAGCACGCAGCCGTTGTGCCGGGGATGCGCGAGCAGCGCCACCTGGTCCTGCTGGTAGTCGCGGTCGCCCTTGTGGATACCGGTTGACGCAGTGAGGCGAAACGGTTTGGTCATAGCGGTATCGGAAGGGGCAGGGAAAAGCCGGCAGTGGGGCCGGGAATGGCCGCACGCGGCCGGGGGGCCTATTATCGAGGGATGTACCGCGTTTTCTGTGAACTGTCTCGCGCCTGCGGCGGCCCGCGGAGCCGGAGTTGAGCGCCGGGGCGGAACATCCCGGCACGCTTGTGCAGGCGGTGGCGGCCGCTTTCGCGGAAGACGGGCCGCTGGCGATCGCGCAGGCGCGCTTCCAGCCGCGGGCGGGGCAGGCCGCCATGGCCGCGGCCGTCGCGGAAACCATCGACCGGGGCGGGGCGCTCGTCGTGGAGGCCGGCACGGGCGTCGGGAAGACCTTCGCCTACCTGGTGCCGGCGCTGCTCAGCGGGGAGCGCGTGCTGATCTCCACCGCCACGAAAGCGCTGCAGGACCAGCTCCACAGCCGCGACCTGCCCCGGCTGCTGCAGGCGCTGGCATTGCCCGCGCGCACGGCTCTGCTCAAGGGGCGCGGCAGCTATCTGTGCCTGCACCGGCTGGGCATCGCGCGCCAGCATCCTTCGGCGGCCGACACGGCCGTCGCCCGCGTGCTCGCGCGCGCGGAACTGTGGGCGCACGCCACTGCCACCGGTGATCTCGCGGAACTGCCGGGCTGGGACGAACGGTCGGCCGCGACGCCGCTGTTCACCTCCACGCGCGACAACTGCCTGGGCTCGTCCTGCCCGCGCTTTCGCGAGTGCCATGTGTACCAGGCCCGGCGCGAGGCGATGGCGGCCGACGTGGTGGTCATCAACCACCATCTCTTCTTCGCGGACCACGCCATCCGCGGATCGGGCGTGGCGGAACTGCTGCCCAGCGTGCGCGTGGTGGTGTTCGACGAGGCCCACCAGCTCAACGAGACGGGCGTGCAGTTCATGGGCACGCAGATGGGCTCGTCCCACTGGCTGGACTTCGCGCGCGACGTGCTGGCGGCAGGGCTGCAGCTCGCCCGGGGCCTGGCGGACTGGCAGGGCGCCGCCGCCGCGCTCGAGCGGGCCGCGCGCGACTGGCGCATGGCCGCCGGGAGCACTCGGGCGCCGGGGACGCGCCTGCGCTGGTCGGGGCCGGTGCCCGATGGCGTGGAGCGTGCGGCCTGGGACGACGCACTCGGCCGGTTGTCGGCCGCGGCGCGCGAGGCGCTGGCGGCGCTCGACACGGTCAGCGAGATCGCGCCCGACTTCGTGCGGCTGCACGAGCGCTGCGTCGAGTTGATGGAACGGCTGGGCCTGTTCCTGGACCCGGCCCCGCCGGATGCGGTGCGCTGGCTGGAGGTCGGGCTGCACCAGGTGCGGGCCTGCCTGGTTCCGCTGGACATCGCGCAGCCGCTGCGCAGGCTGTGGTTTCCGCACGAGGGGGCCGCGGAGCCGTCCGCCGATGCCGCTACGGACGCCGCCCCCCGCGCGCCGGACGACCTGCCCTGGAGCGACGAAGGCGGCGACCCCGATCCGTGGGCAGCGCCCGTCCCCGGTTCCGCGCTGCCGGCCCCCGGGGCTGCGGCACTCCCCGGTGCGGGTTCCGGCGACGCGGGAGGGCGCCCGCGTGCCTGGGTGTTCACCTCGGCCACGCTGGGCGACGATGCCTCGCTGAAATGGTTCACGGCGGCCTGCGGGCTGGAAGGCGCCCGCGTGCTGCAGGTGCCCAGCCCCTTCGACTACGTGGCCCAGGCCGCGCTCTACGTGCCGCGCCAGCTGCCTGCCCCGTCCGACCCGGGCCACGGGGCCGCGGTGGCGCGCTGGGCGGGAGATGCCGCGCGCGTGCTGGGCGGGCGCACGCTGGTGCTGACCACCACGTTGAAGGCGCTGCGCACGATCGGCGACGCGCTGCGGGAGCGTTTTCCCGACGGCTCCGGCATCGAGGTGCTGGTGCAGGGCGACTGGCCCAAGCGCCGGCTCATGGAACGTTTCCGCGAAGCCGATGCCGGCGGGGACCGCCCGGGGTGCGTGCTGGTGGCGTCCGCCTCGTTCTGGGAGGGGTTCGACGTGCCCGGCGATGCGCTGCAACTGGTGGTGATCGACAAGCTGCCGTTCCCGCCACCGGGCGACCCGGTGGTCGAGGCGCGGTCGCAGCGCCTGGAGCAGGAGGGAAAGAGTGCCTTCCGGCATTTCGCGCTGCCGGACGCGGCCATCGCGCTCAAGCAGGGGGCGGGGCGGCTGATCCGCAACGAGCAGGACCGGGGCCTGCTCGCGGTCGCCGATGCCCGGCTGGTGACCATGGGCTACGGCAAGCGGCTGCTGGCCGCGCTGCCGCCCATGCGCCGGATTCAGGACGAGGCGGAGTGGGACGAGGCGCTGCGCGGCCTGGCCGCCGTCACCAGACCTTCCACCACGGCTCCTCCTTCGCCTTGAAGCCGTTGCGCATGTATTCGCTCTGCGGGTAGGAGGCGGCCATCACGCGCTGGGCATCGTCGCGCAGCTGGGTCATGCCCAGCGCGTCGTAGGACTTGATGAGGATGTAGAGCGCTTCCTCGAGCGCGGGCACGTCCTTGTAGTCGGCCAGGGCGATCTGCGCGCGGTTGATGGCGGCCACGTAGGCGCCGCGCTGGTAGTAGTAGCGGGCCACGTGCACTTCGTACTGCGCGAGCGAATTGACGATGTACGTCATGCGCTGCTGCGCGTCGCGCGCGTAGCGGGAGTCGGGAAAGCGCGTGGTGAGTTCGCGGAAGGATTCGAACGAATCCTTGGCCGCCTTCTGGTCGCGCTCGGAGAGGTCCTGGCGCGACAGCCAGGAGAACAGCCCGAGGTTGTCGTTGAAGTTGACCAGCCCCTTCAGGTAGAGCGCGTAGTCGTAGGCCGGGCTCGCGGGGTGCAGCTTCATGAAGCGGTCGAGCGTGGCGATCGCCTGGGCCTTCTCGCCGCCCTTGTACTGGGCATAGGCCTTTTCCAGCTGGGCCTGCTGCGCGAGCGGCGTGCCGGCGGCGCGGCCCTCGAGCTTCTCGAACAGGGGCACGGCCTTGTCGTAGGAGTTGCTGTTCAGCTCGTCCCGCGCCTCGGAATAGATGCGGTTGGGGCTCCAGCCCGCGGTCTTGTCTTCGGGGGTGCTGGAGCAGCCCGCGAGCACGCCCGCGGCAAGCAGGATGGTCAAGAGCGGCAGGGAAAAACGCGGCATGGCAGCGGCTTTCTGACAATCGGTGAAGGGGAGGCCGGCGCAGGCCCGGCGCGGTGCGGCGGGCTGCGGACAACGGACCATTGTACCGGCCGGGCAGCACCCGGGCTCCCGGTCCGGGATGGGGCGGATTCCTACAATACGCCCCATGTTTGTCCATTTGCGCCTGCACACCGAGTTTTCCGTCGTCGACGGCACCGCCCGCATCGACGAAGTGGCCAAGGCGGCCTCGAAAGATGGCCAGCCGGCCCTGGCGATCACCGATCTCCACAACCTTTTCGGCGCCATCAAGTTCTACAAGGAAGCCCGCGGCAAGGGCGTCAAGCCCGTCCTGGGCGCGGAAGTCAGCATCGAGCCGGAGACGGCCGGCGGCCCGCCCGGCCGCATCCTCCTGCTGGCCCAGGGCCGGCAGGGCTACCTGAACCTTTGCGAGATGCTGGCGCGCGCCTGGACGCGCAATGTCGTGAAGAACGTGCCGCTGTGCACCTGGGAATGGCTGCAAGAGCTGGGTGGCGACCTCATCGCGCTGTCTGGCGCGCAGGCGGGCCCGGTGGGCCAGGCCTTCACCCGCGGCGATGAAGCCGGGGCCGCACGCGTGGCGCTGCGGCTGGCCGGGATCTTCCCGCACCGCTTCTACCTGGAGCTGCAGCGGGCCGGGCGCCCGGAGGACGAATCCCAGGTGGTGGCGGCCGTGCAGCTCGCGGCGCGCCTCAACCTGCCCGTGGTGGCGACCCAGCCCACCCAGTTCCTTACCGCCGACGACTACGAGGCCCACGAGGCACGGGTCTGCATCGCGGAAGGGGAAATCCTCGCGAACCCGCGCCGGGTGCGCCGCTTCACCCGCGAGCAGTATTTCAAATCCAGCGCGCAGATGGAGGCGCTTTTCGCCGATGTGCCGACGGCCATCGCCAACACGCTGGAGATCGCCAAGCGCTGCAGCCTGACGCTGGTGCTCGGCAAGCCGCGCCTGCCGGACTTTCCCACGCCCAACGGCATGCCGATCGAGGAGTATTTCCGCTACGCCTCGTTCGAAGGGCTGGAGGAGCGCCTGAAGCACCTTTTCCCCAACGAGGCCGAGCGCGAGAAGCAGCGCCCGCGCTATGTGGAGCGCCTGGAGTTCGAGCTGGGCACCATCCTGAAGATGGGCTTCCCGGGCTACTTCCTCATCGTGGGGGACTTCATCCAGTGGGCCAAGCAGAACGGCTGTCCGGTGGGGCCGGGCCGGGGCTCCGGCGCCGGCTCGCTCGTGGCCTACGCGCTCAAGATCACCGATCTGGACCCGCTGCAGTACAACCTGCTGTTCGAGCGCTTCCTGAACCCCGAGCGGGTCTCGATGCCCGACTTCGACATCGATTTCTGCCAGTCCAACCGCGACCGGGTGATCGACTACGTGAAGGACAAGTACGGCAAGAACGCCGTGAGCCAGATCGCCACCTTCGGCACCATGGCGGCCAAGGCGGCGATCCGCGACGTGGGCCGCGTCATGGACATGAGCTACACCTTCTGCGACGGCATCTCCAAGCTGGTGCCCGGCAAGCCCGGCATGTCCTATACGCTGGCCTATCCGCCCGAGGTGAAGAAGGAGGGCGACAAGAACAACTACGCGCTGGAGCTCGAGCCCATGCTCTACGAGCGCGTGCGCAAGGAGGAGGACGTCAAGACCGTCATCGAGATGGCGCAGAAGCTCGAGGGCATGACCCGCAACATCGGCATGCACGCCGGGGGCGTGCTGATCGCGCCGGGCAAGCTCACCGATTTCTGCCCGCTCTACCAGCAGCCGGGCAGCGAGTCGGCCGTGAGCCAGTACGACAAGGACGACGTGGAGGCCATCGGCCTCGTGAAGTTCGACTTCCTGGGGCTGGCCACGCTGACGATCCTGGAGATCGCCCGCGAATTCATCATGAAGCGCCACAAGGGGCAGGAGAACTTCGCGTTCGAGAACATCCCGCTCGACGACGCGCCGACCTACCGGCTGTTCTCCGAAGGCAAGACGGAAGCCGTGTTCCAGTTCGAATCGCGCGGCATGCAGGGCATGCTGAAGGAGGCGCGCCCGAGCCGGCTGGAGGACCTGATCGCCCTGAACGCGCTCTACCGCCCGGGCCCGATGGACCTGATCCCCACCTTCGTGAACCGCAAGCACGGCAAGGAGCCGGTGGAGTACCCGCATCCGCTGGTCGAGCCCGTGCTGGCCGAGACCTACGGGATCATGGTGTACCAGGAGCAGGTGATGCAGACCGCCCAGGTGCTGGGCGGCTACAGCCTGGGCGGCGCCGACATGCTGCGCCGGGCCATGGGCAAGAAGAAGGCCGAGGAAATGGCCGAGCACCGCGAGATCTTCCGCAAGGGCGCGGCCGAGAAGGGCATCGGCCAGGACAAGGCCGACGAGGTCTTCGACCTGATGGAGAAGTTCGCGGGCTACGGCTTCAACAAGTCGCACGCCGCCGCCTATTCCCTGCTGGCCTACCATACCGGCTGGCTCAAGGTGCACTACACGGCCGAGTTCTTCTGCGCCAACATGACGGTGGAAATGGACGACACCGACAAGCTGAAGGTGCTGTACGAAGACGCCATGAAGATGGGGCTGACCTTCGAGCCGCCGGACGTCAACCGCGGCATGTACCGCTTCGAGCCGGTGACGGACAAGGTGATCCGCTACGGGCTGGGCGCGGTCAAGGGCACCGGCCAGCAGGCCATCGAGGCCATCATCGCCGCGCGCGAGGGCCGCGGCGTGGGCCCGCGCGGCGACACGAAGGGACCGTTCGCCAGCCTGTTCGACTTCTGCGCGCGGGTGGACCGCACCCGGCTGAACAAGCGCACGCTGGAGGCGCTCATCAAGGCGGGCGCGTTCGACGCCATCGAGATGAACCGCGCCTCGCTCGTGGCCTCGATCGACCGGGCTTTCGACTTCGCCAACTCCCTGATCGCCAACGCCAACCAGGGCGGCCTGTTCGACATGATGGGTGACGACGCGCACGGCTCCAGCACCCAGGACCCGGCCCTGGTGGAGATGCTGCCCTGGGGCGTGAAGGAGCGCCTCACCCAGGAGAAGACCGCCGTGGGCTTCTACCTGTCGGGCCACCTGTTCGACGAGGTGGAAAAGGAGGTCCGCCGCTTCGTGCGCACCCCGATCGAGGAGCTGGCCGACAGCCGCGAGCCGCAGATCATGGCAGGCATCGTGAGCGACTTCCGGGTGATCAACGGGCAGCGGGGCCGCCTGGCGCTCTTCAAGCTCGACGACAAGTCGGCCATGATCGAGGCCTCGGCCGACGAGAACGTGATCAATGCCCACCGCGACCTGCTCAAGGAGGACGAATTCGTGGTGCTGCTGGGGCGGCTGCAGCTCGACCATTTCAGCGGGGGCCTGCGCGTCAAGGTGATGCAGGCCTGGGATCTCGCCAGCGCGCGCGCCAAGTTCGGCCGCTACCTGCAGGTGGCGGTGGGCGACTGCGCGCCGGACGTGCAGCGCCTGGTGCGCGAATTCCCCCCGAAGCGCCAGGAAACGCCCGAAGGCGAGGTGCTGGTGCACGGCCTGCGCGTGCGCATGGGCGTGCGCTGCCGCTCCGAGGGGCAGGAGGCCGTGGCCGAATTGCAACTGGGCGAGGGCAGCCGGTTCTTCCCCTCGGACGCGGCCCTGGCGGCCTGGAGCGCGGAGGCCGGCAGCGGGATGGTGAACGTCGTGTACGACGCCGGCTGAGATGGCTTGCAGGGGCGTTCCACGGTGGTGCGGGCTTGAAATCCCGGCGCGCGGCGGCAACTGGGACGGTGCGTCTTCCGCCGGCGGATTCCCGCCCGTGCCGAACGGCATGCGAAACCGTGTCGCAAGACCGGAATTTGCACCCCGGCACTGGGCTTTTTCGCTCTGGGGCAAACTGTCCCGGACGCTCTAGAATGGTCCGCATGGCAACTAAACCACCCTCCATGACCCCGACGCCTCCCACGGGAGCGCCGCCGCGGGACGATGGCGGCTCGGTCGTGCTCGAGAGGCGCACGCAGAGGACCCAGCCGCCCCAGATGTACCAGGTGGTGATGCTGAACGACGACTACACGCCCATGGAGTTCGTGATCGTCGTGCTGCAGGAGTTCTTCGGCAAGGACCGCGAAGCGGCCACGCAGATCATGCTCAAGATCCACCTGGACGGCAAAGGCGTCTGCGGAGTGTATTCGCGCGACGTGGCCGCCACCAAGGTCGAACAGGTGCGCGAAGCCGCGCACAAGGCGGGCCACCCGCTGCAATGCCTGAGCGAGCCGGTTGAATAACCGGCCCCGGGTCCCGATCTATCGTTATCCCTTCCCCGCAAGCACAAAGGAGTTCACATGATTGCCCAGGAACTGGAAGTCAGCTTGCACATGGCCTTTGTCGAGGCCCGCCAGCAGCGCCACGAGTTCATCACCGTGGAGCATCTGTTGCTTGCACTGCTTGATAACCCCAGCGCAGCCGAGGTGCTGCGCGCATGCTCGGCCAACATCGAGGATCTTCGCTCGTCGCTGGCCAATTTCATCAAGGACAACACGCCGCAGGTGGCGGGCACCGACGAGGTGGACACGCAGCCCACGCTGGGATTCCAGCGGGTGATCCAGCGCGCCATCATGCACGTGCAGTCCACCGGCAACGGCAAGAAGGAAGTGACCGGCGCGAACGTGCTGGTCGCCATCTTCGGCGAAAAGGATTCGCACGCCGTGTACTACCTGCACCAGCAGGGGGTGACCCGCCTGGACGTGGTCAACTTCATCGCCCACGGCATCAAGAAGGGCGAGCCGCCGGAGCCCGCCAAGGCCGAGAACCCCTCCGAGGCCGAGGAGGGCGGCGCCGGCGGCGAGCGCAGCGAGAAGGCTTCCCCGCTGGAGCAGTACACCCAGAACCTCAACGTGGCCGCCAGGGAAGGCAAGATCGATCCGCTGATCGGCCGCAACTACGAGGTCGAGCGCACCATCCAGATCCTCTGCCGCCGCCGCAAGAACAACCCGCTGCTGGTGGGCGAGGCCGGCGTGGGCAAGACCGCGATCGCGGAGGGCCTGGCCTGGCGCATCACGCAGAACGACGTGCCCGAGATCCTGGCCGAAGCCTCGGTCTATTCGCTGGACATGGGCGCGCTGCTGGCCGGCACCAAGTACCGCGGCGATTTCGAGCAGCGCCTCAAGGGCGTGCTCAAGTCGCTCAAGGACAAGCCGAACGCGATCCTGTTCATCGACGAGATCCACACGCTGATCGGCGCGGGCGCCGCGTCGGGCGGCACGCTGGACGCGTCCAACCTGCTCAAGCCGGCGCTCTCCAGCGGCCAGCTCAAGTGCATCGGCGCGACCACCTTCACCGAGTACCGCGGCATCTTCGAGAAGGACGCGGCCCTGTCGCGGCGCTTCCAGAAGGTCGATGTGGTCGAGCCGACCGTGGCCGAGACGGTGGACATCCTCAAGGGCCTCAAGAGCCGCTTCGAGGAGCACCACAGCGTGAAGTACGCCACCGCGGCGCTGCAGGCGGCGGCGGAGCTGTCGGCCAAGTACATCAACGACCGGCACCTGCCCGACAAGGCGATCGACGTGATCGACGAGGCCGGCGCGGCCCAGCGCATCCTGGTGGCCAGCAAGCGCAAGAAGACCATCGGCAAGGCCGAGATCGAGGAAATCGTGGCGAAGATCGCGCGCATCCCGCCCGCGAACGTCTCCAACGACGACCGCAGCAAGCTGCAGACCATCGAGCGTGACCTCAAGAGCGTGGTGTTCGGCCAGGACAAGGCGCTGGAAGTGCTCGCCTCCGCGGTCAAGATGGCGCGCTCGGGCCTGGGCAAGGGCGACAAGCCGATCGGCTCGTTCCTCTTCAGCGGCCCGACCGGCGTCGGCAAGACCGAGGCGGCCAAGCAGCTGGCCTACATCCTGGGCATCGAGCTGATCCGCTTCGACATGTCGGAGTACATGGAGCGCCACGCCGTGAGCCGCCTGATCGGCGCGCCCCCGGGCTACGTGGGCTTCGACCAGGGCGGCCTGCTGACCGAGGCCATCACGAAGAAGCCGCACGCGGTGCTGCTGCTCGACGAGATCGAGAAGGCGCACCCGGACATCTTCAACGTGCTGCTGCAGGTGATGGACCACGGCACGCTGACGGACAACAACGGGCGCAAGGCCGACTTCCGCAACGTCATCATCATCATGACGACGAACGCGGGCGCCGAGACCATGAACAAGGCCACCATCGGGTTCACCAACCCGCGGCAGGCCGGCGACGAGATGGCCGACATCAAGCGCCTGTTCACGCCCGAGTTCCGCAACCGCCTCGATGCGATCGTCAACTTCAAGCCGCTGGACGAGCAGATCATCCTGCGCGTGGTGGACAAGTTCCTGCTGCAGCTGGAGACCCAGCTCGCCGAGAAGAAGGTGGAAGTCACCTTCACCGACCCGCTGCGCAAGCACTTGGCGAAGAAGGGCTTCGATCCGCTGATGGGCGCGCGCCCGATGCAGCGCCTGATCCAGGACACGATCCGCCGTGCGCTGGCCGACGAGCTGCTGTTCGGCCGCCTGACCGAAGGTGGCCGCCTGACGGTGGACATCGAGGTCAAGACCGACGAGAAGGGCGTGGAGACGCCCGACGTGCTGCTGGACATCCAGCCGCTGCCGAAGAAGGACCGCTCGGCCAAGTCCGAGCCGGCGGAACCCGAAGAGGCGACGGCGGACTGACGGTCCCTGGCCCGCCAGGCGCCGGTGCCCTGCGGCACAGCGCCGAGCCCGCGGCCCCCGCCAGGGGTCCGCGGGCTTTTTTCTTTGCGCAGGCCCCGGCGGCCGGCCGCGGGAGGGGGCACGCCGGCAGGCTGTCAGGGCGCCTGCAGTCGCTGCAGCAGCTCGAGCGTGGGATACCCGTCCGCCACCTGCCCGATGCTCTGCTGGAAGCGGCGCAGGCCGGCGCGCGTGGCGGGGCCCATCACCCCGTCCGCCGTGCCCGCTGCGAAGCCGCGTGCGTTGAGGGCATTCTGCAGGTCGCGAATCTGGGTGCGGGTCAGCGGCTGCAGGTCGCGGGGCCACGGGGCCGTGACGCCAGGGCCGCCGGCGATCTGGCTCGCGAGCAGGCCCACGCCCAGGGCGTAGTTGATGGAGTTGTTGTAGCGCAGGATCACCCGGAAATTCGGCCCCACCATGAAGGCCGGGCCGCGCGCGCCCGCGGGCACGAGGATGGATGCGCCGTCCAGCGCGGGCAGGGGCTGGCCATCGATGGCCTGCACGCCTTCGGCCGCCCACTGGGTGGACGGGTGGCGCACGGCCAGTTCCGCGCGCTCGTAGTCGAAGCCCGGCGGCAGGCGCACTTCCACGCCCCAGGGCTGGCCCGGCTGCCAGCCCATGCGCGACAGGAAGTTCGCCGTGGATGCGGCGACGTCCGGGACGCTGCCCCAGATGTCGCGGTGGCCGTCGCCATCGGCGTCCACTGCATAGCCCAGGAACACGGACGGCAGGAACTGGGTGTGGCCCATGGCGCCGGCCCAGGAGCCGATCATGCGGTCGGCGGCGATGTCGCCCTGGTCGATGATGCGCAGCGCGGCCAGCAGTTCGCCGCGCGCCCAGTCGCGGCGGCGGCCCTCGTAGGCCAGCGTGGCGAGCGCATCGACGGTGCGGAAGGTGCCGAAATTCGATCCGTAGTTGCTTTCCATGCCCCAGATGGCGGTGATGACCTCGGCGGGCACGCCATAGCGCGCGGCCGCCGAGTCCAGGGCGGCGCGCTGCTCGGCCAGCGCGTCGCGGCCGCGCTGGATGCGCGTGGGCGAGACGGCGCTGTCCAGGTAGGCCCAGGGCGTGCGCGTGAATTCGGGCTGTGAGCGGTCGAGTTCGATCACCTGGGGCAGCCACTGCGCGCCGTCCAGGGCGGCGGCGACCGCCTCGGGGCGGATGCCGGCCTGCAGGGCTTCCTGGCGAAAGCCCGCGATCCACTCCGCGAAGCCGGCCTGTTCGGCCTCTGCGGAAGGCAGGGCGGCATCGGCCGCCGGCGTGGCGGGCTGGGCGGCTGGGGCCATGGTGGCCGGCGTGTCCGGGGGGGGCGCCGGGGGCACCGCCGGTGTGGCGGCCGGTGCAGGCGGGGCGGCGGGCACGGCCGCCGCGGGAGGAGGGGCCGCGCACCCGGCCAGCAGGGCGCAGAGCAGGCCTGCCCCGGCGGCGGGCCACCACGGCCTGGCGGGCTCGGCGTGGAAGCGGAAGGAGGGACGGAGGGCGGAGGCGGTCGTCGTGTTTCTTCGTTGCATGCCCCATTGTCCACGCGCCGCGGCGGTGCCGGCATACTTGCGGGCTGGAGTTTTACGCGCCGCTGCGCTTCACCGATCCATGCACACGTTTTTCTGGCACGACTACGAGACCTTCGGCGCGGACCCGCGGCGCGACCGCCCGGCGCAGTTCGCGGGCATCCGCACGGATGCGGACCTGAACGAGATCGGCGAGCCGGTGATGATCTACTGCCGCCCGGCGCCGGATTACCTGCCCGATCCGGAGTCGTGCCTTCTCACCGGCATCACGCCGCAGCTGTGCCTGGAGCGCGGCCTGCCGGAGCACGAATTCGCCGCGCGCATCGAGGCGGAACTGGCCCGGCCCGGCACGATCGGCGTGGGCTACAACACGATCCGCTTCGACGACGAGATCACGCGCTTCATGTTCTGGCGCAACCTGATCGACCCCTATGCACGGGAATGGCAGAACGAATGCGGCCGCTGGGACCTGCTGGACGTGGTGCGCCTGACCTACGCGCTGCGCCCCGACGGCATCGAATGGCCGCGCAAGGAGGACGGATCGCCCAGCCTGAAGCTCGAACACCTGTCGCGCGCCAACGGCCTGGTGCACGAGGCCGCGCACGATGCGCTGTCGGACGTGCGCGCCACGATCGCGCTGGCGCGGCTGATCCGCGAGCGCCAGCCGCGGCTGTTCGAGTTCGCGCTCGGCCTGCGCCGCAAGGACCGCGTGGCCGCGGAACTGCGCCTGCCCGCCACGGCCGATACCGCGCGCCCCTTCCTGCACGTGTCGGGCATGTTCCCGGCGGACCGCGGCTGCCTGGGCATCCTGTGGCCCCTGGCCAGCCACCCGACCAACCGCAACGAGCTCATCGCGTGGGACCTTGCGCACGACCCGTCCGAACTGGCCGGCCTGGACGCCGCGCGCATCCGCGAGCGCCTCTTCACGCGCACCGCCGACCTGCCCGAGGGCGTGGCGCGGCTGCCGGTCAAGAGCGTGCACCTGAACAAGTCCCCCATGGTGGTGGGCAACGTCAACACCCTCACGCCCGCGATGGCGCAGCGCTGGGGCATCGACGTGGAGCGCGCCGCCGCCCATGCGGAACTCGCGCGGGCGCTGCCCGACATGAGCGCGATCTGGGCCGAGGTGTTCGCGCGGCCCAGGGAGGCACCGGCCGACGTGGACCAGGACCTGTACGGCGGCTTCGTCGGCAACGAGGACCGGCGCCGCCTGCAGCGGCTGCGCACGCTGCCGCCGCAGGAGCTGGCGCTGGCCCGGCCGGGTTTCGACGACGAGCGCCTGGAAGAGCTGGCCTGGCGCTTCCGCGCACGCAATTTTCCCGAAACGCTGGACGAGGCGGACCGCGAGCGCTGGGAGGCGCTGCGCGTGGCGCGCCTCATGGAAGGCGAGGGCGGCGGCCTGACGTTCGACGCGCTCTTCGCGCGGCTGGACACGCTGGGCGAAACCGCGGACGAGCGTGGCGAGGCGATCCTGGGGGCGCTGTACGAATATGCAGAAAGCATCGCTCCCGATTTCTGACGGGCCCGAAGGCGCAGGCCGGGGGGAGCCCGCGCCCCTGGCGGCATCTGCCGGCGGGGTGGACGCCCTGCTGGCCTGGGCGCGTGCCTGCCCGCGGCTGTTCGTGCTGACCGGCGCGGGCTGCAGCACGGCATCCGGCATTCCCGACTACCGCGACGAGGGCGGTGCCTGGAAGCGCTCACCGCCGGTCACCTACCAGGCCTTCATGGGCGACGAGGCGGTGCGCCGGCGCTACTGGGCGCGCAGCATGATCGGCTGGCGCGTCATGGGCAGCGCCGCGCCGGGCGCCGCGCACCGTGCCCTGGCCGCGCTGGAGGCGATGGGCCGGGTGGAGATGCTGCTCACGCAGAACGTGGACGGCCTGCACACGGCGGCGGGCCAGCAGCGGGTGATCGACCTGCACGGGCGCATCGATACGGTGCGCTGCATGGCCTGCGAGGCGCGCATGCAACGCGCGGACCTGCAATCGTGGCTGGAGGCGCGGAATCCGGCCTGGGCGGCCCTGGAGGCGGCCGCCGCGCCGGATGGCGATGCCGACCTGGACGGCCGCGACTTCTCCGCGTTCGAGTTGCCCGCATGCCCCCATTGCGGCGGCGGTCCCCTGAAGCCGGACGTGGTGTTCTTCGGCGAAAGCGTGCCACGGGAGCGCGTGGAGGCCGCGCGGGCGGCGCTGGCCCGGTCCGACGGATTGCTGGTGGCCGGCTCCTCGCTGATGGTGTATTCGGGTTTCCGCTTCGTGCAGGCGGCCGCGGATGCCGGGCTGCCGGTGGCGGCCGTGAACCGGGGCGTGACGCGCGCCGACGGGTTGATCGCGGTCAAGGTCGAGGACGACGTGGGCCGCGTGCTGGAAGCCCTGGCGCAGGCGCTGGCACCGGCCCGAGGGGTGCCGCCGGCCGCATGACCCGGCGGCACGGGCGGGTTTGCGCGACGGCGCCCGCCGATGGTGCTATGGTGACCGGATAACGCCCGGGCCGCGCCGAGAGCGCGAGCCGGGGCCCTGAGGAGACAAACCCATGCAGAGCTCCCTCCATGGCGGGGCAGCGGCGCAGGCCGCCGCCTTCGCGCCGCTGCCTTCGGCCCGCGTCATCGCCGAGTCGCACGAGCGCTCCCGCTCCTTCGGCCTGCACCGGCATGCATCCGCCGACCTCCAGCCCCTGGCGCCCGACGCGCTCGCCTGGGCCGTGGCGCGCAACGACGCCCTCTGCGCACATGCGCTCCCCGTCATGGAAACCCTCTCCGCGCAGATCGCGGGTACGCAGAGCATGGTGCTGCTCACCGACGCCCAGGGCGTGGTGCTGCATGCCCTGGGCGACGAAGAATTCCTCGGGCGCGCCCAGCGCGTCGCGCTGCGGCCCGGAGGCACCTGGTCCGAGCGCAGCAAGGGCACGAACGCCATCGGCACGGCCCTGGCCCTGGGTGACGCGGTGCAGGTGAACGGCGACGAGCATTTCCTGGCCGCCAACCAGTTCCTCACCTGCTCCTGCGCGCCCATCTGCGACCCGCTGGGCCAGGTGATCGGCGCGCTCGACGTGAGCGGTGACCGCCACCAGCAGAGCGCCCACACGCTGGCCCTGGTGCGCATGTCCGCCCGGATGGTGGAGAACCATCTCTTCGGCAAGGTCTATGAGGACGCGGTGCGGCTGCGCTTCCATGCGCGGCCGGAGTTCCTGGGGACGCTGGTGGAGGGGTTGGCCGCGTTCACGCCGGAGGGCCGTTTCCTCGCGGCCAACCGCAGCGGGCAGTTCCAGCTCGGCATGTCGGCGAACGCACTGCAGGCGCAGACTTTCCCGTCGCTCTTCGGCATGCCGATGAGCGCGCTGCTGGCCCATGCGCGCGGCGCCATGCCCAGGCCGCTGCAGCTCGCGCTGCCGGGCGGGGTGGTGGTCAACGCGATGGTGGAGTTCCGCCCGAAAGGGGCCGCGGCCCTCGGCTGGACGGGTCAGGGGAGCGACGAGGACACCCCGGTGCCCGGGCCCGTGGCACCAGCTTCCGCCACGGCAAGGGCGGCCCGCAGGCCCATCGCCCCGGTACCGGCCGGCGGTCCGCGGCTGTCCGGCCTGCGCTACCTGGACACGGGCGATGCGCAGCTGGCGCAGGTGATCGACCGCGTCTCGCGCGTGCTGGGCAGCGACGTGCCCATGCTCATCCTCGGCGAGACCGGCACGGGCAAGGAACTGCTGGCCCGCGCCATCCACCAGGACGGCCCGCGCGCGCGCGGGCCCTTCGTGGCGGTGAACTGCGCATCGATCCCGGAAACGCTGATCGAGGCCGAACTGTTCGGCTACGAAGAGGGCGCCTTCACCGGCGCGCGCCGCAGGGGCAGCGTGGGCAAGATCGCCCAGGCGCACGGCGGCACGCTGTTCCTGGACGAGATCGGCGACATGCCCCTGGCCATGCAGGCCCGGCTGCTGCGCGTGCTGCAGGAGCGCACCGTGGCACCGCTGGGGTCGGCGCGACAGATCCCGGTGGACGTGCACGTGCTGTGCGCCACCCACCGCAACCTGCGCGACATGATGGTGCGGGGGCTGTTCCGCGATGACCTGTACTACCGGCTCAACGGGCTGGTGGTGCGCCTGCCGGCCCTGCGCGAGCGTTCGGACCTGCGTGTCATCGTGCAGCGCCTCCTGCAGGCGCAGGACCGCGAGCAGGCTGCCGAAGGCTCCACGCCGGGGTGGCAGCGACCGCGCCGGACGGTGCCCCTGCAGGTTGCGTCCCGGGCCATGGATCTGTTCCTGCGGCACCGCTGGCCGGGCAATCTGCGCCAGCTCTCGAATGCGCTGCGCACGGCGGCGCTGATGGCCGGCGATGCGGACGAGATCGATATCGGGCACCTGCCGGAGGATCTGTTCGACGAGGGCCTTCCCACAGCCGGCGATGCCGTGCCCGGGGCATCGGCGCGGGACGCCGAGCCGTCCCCGTCCGTCCGGAGTGCTGCGCACCGGCCCGCACCGGCTGCGGTGCGCTCATGGGACGAGACCGTGGAAGATGCGCTGCGCCATGCGCTGTCGGTGCATGGCGGCAACGTGTCCGCCGTGGCGCGGGCCTTGGGGGTGTCGCGCAATACGGTGTATCGGCGGTTGAAATCCATGGACGGAACGGCCGCCCATCATTGAGGGCCGGGTGCCGGTGTCAGTCGGGCTATCGCCCGGCCCGATGCCTCGAAGCCCGCATTTTCGCCAGCGTGCCCCAGGCCACGCTGGCGATGGGACAGGCCCAGAGGATGGACAACACCCATGCGACGACCAGCGATTCGGGATCGGCCGTGCTCGCAAAAACGGCGACCGCGGCATTGAGCAGCCCCGCGATGGGCGCGATGGCGAACAGCCAGATCGCGGCCACCCCGTCGTGCTGGAGCTTCAGGCAGGCGAATGGTGCGAGGCAGAGCAGGGCGGGGCTGTAGATGAGCCAGGCCAGCAGGACATTCCCTTCCCCGACGTAGGGCAGCCCGCGCGCCGAGAGGTTCAGGACGATGCCCCATGCCACGATCCCGACGGCCAGGCCCGCCAATCCGAGGAGATACCGCATGGGACGAGTGTAGGTCGTGAACGGGGCCGCGGCGGCGCTGTCCGTCAGCCTGCCCCGCGCGGCGGCGGCCCCAGTGCCTCGATGGCGGCCCACTCGTCGTCGCCATAGAGCCGGGAGCGCGTCAGGAACCGCAGGCCCGTGGGCCGCTCCAGCGAGAACATGCCGCCGTTGCCCGGCACGGCATCGATGATCAGGTGGGTGTGTTCCCAGTACGCGAACTGGGATTCGCTCATGTAGAAGGGCGTGCCCGCGATCTCGCCGAGCAGCACGTCGGAGTCGCCGAGCATGAATTCGCCGAGCGCGAAACACATCGGCGCGCTGCCGTCGCAGCAGCCGCCGGACTGGTGGAACATGAGCGGCCCGTGCTGTGCCCGCAGCCGCTCGATGAGGGCGATGGCCTCGGGCGTGGCCGAGACGCGGGTGGCGGCACCGGCACCGGATTCGGCCGGAGCGGGGGAACTGGCGGAAACGGGGGGCGCGGTCGTCGTCATGCGGTGTCTCCTGTCATGGGGGCGGCGCTTCCGGCAGTGTGCCCGAAGCGATGCAGCGGCGCACGCCCGGTGGCGGCACACGCCCTGCCGCCAGGGCGCAAGGCGTGCCCGGCCCGCGGTCGTCAGTGCGCCGCCATGTCCAGCACGATGCGGCCCTGGATCTGGCCCTTGTGCATGCGCGCGAACACGTCGTTGATGTTCTCCAGCTTCTCGGTCGCCACGGTGGCCCTGACCTGGCCGCGTGCCGCGAAGTCCAGCGATTCCTGCAGGTCCAGGCGCGTGCCGACGATGGAGCCGCGCACGGTGATGCCGCGCAGCACCATGTCGAAGATGGGCAGGGGGAAATTGCCGGGCGGCAGGCCGTTGAGCGACACCGTGCCGCCGCGCCGCACCATGCCGAGCGCCTGCTCGAACGCCTTGGGCGAGACGGCCGTGACCAGCGCACCGTGGGCGCCGCCGATCTCCTTTTGCAGGTAGGCGGCCGGGTCGGCGGTCTTCGCGTTGACCGTCACGCTGGCACCGAGCTTTTTCGCCAGTTCCAGCTTGTCGTCCTCCACGTCCACCGCCGCCACGTTCAGGCCCATGGCCTTGGCGTACTGCACGGCCATGTGGCCCAGGCCGCCGATGCCGGAGATGACCACCCAGTCGCCGGGCTTCGCATCCGTCACTTTCAGGCCCTTGTACACGGTCACGCCCGCGCACAGCACGGGGGCGATGCCCACGAAGCTGACGTCCTTGGGCAGGTGGCCCACGAAATCCGGGTCGGCCAGCGCATAGTCCGCGAAGCCGCCGTTGACCGAATAGCCGGTATTGCTCTGCGATTCGCACAGGGTCTCCCAACCGCCCAGGCAGTGGGTGCAGCAGCCGCAGGCCGAATGCAGCCAGGGCACGCCCACGCGGTCGCCTTCCTTCACATGCTTCACGTTCTTGCCGATGGCCGCGACGAAACCCACGCCCTCGTGGCCGGGGATGAAAGGCGGGTTCGGCTTGACGGGCCAGTCGCCTTCGGCGGCGTGCAGGTCGGTGTGGCAGACGCCGGAGGCCTCGATCTTCACGAGGATCTGGTCGTCGGCGGGCGTCGGGACCGGGACTTCCTCGATGGCGAGGGGCTTGCCGAATTCGCGGACGACGGCGGCTTTCATGGTCTTGGGAAGCATGGAACGGGAATCCTTTCTTGTATCCGAAGGGTTAACGGGGAGGGCTGGCTTCCACCATATGCCGCCCTCCCTCGGTCGCTGCTGATGCAGGTCAAGACGTCAGAAGAAGCCCAGCTTGTTCGGGCTGTAGCTCACGAGCAGGTTCTTGGTCTGCTGGTAGTGGTCGAGCATCATCTTGTGGTTCTCGCGGCCGATGCCGGACTGCTTGTAGCCGCCGAAGGCCGCATGCGCGGGATAGGCGTGGTAGCAGTTGGTCCACACGCGGCCGGCCTGGATGCCGCGGCCCATGCGGAAGGCGCGTGCGCCGTCGCGGCTCCACACGCCGGCGCCCAGGCCGTAGAGCGTGTCGTTGGCGATCTCCAGTGCTTCCTCCTCGGTCTTGAAGGTGGTGACGGATACCACCGGGCCGAAGATTTCCTCCTGGAAGATGCGCATCTTGTTGTGGCCCTTGAACACCGTGGGCTTGACGTAGTAGCCGCCGGCCAGGTCGCCGCCGAGCATGTTGCGCTCGCCGCCGATCAGGCATTCGGCGCCTTCCTGCCTGCCCAGGTCCAGGTACGAGAGGATCTTCTCCAGCTGCTCCTGCGAGGCCTGCGCGCCGATCATGGTGGACTTGTCGAGCGGATGGCCCTGGGTGATGGCGGCCACGCGCTTCAAGGCGCGTTCCATGAAGCGGTCGTAGATCGATTCCTGGATCAGCACGCGGCTGGGGCAGGTGCAGACCTCGCCCTGGTTCAGCGCGAACATGGCGAAGCCTTCCAGTGCCTTGTCGAAGAAGGCGTCGTCGGCGGCCAGCACGTCCTCGAAGAAGATGTTGGGGCTCTTGCCGCCCAGCTCCAGCGTGACCGGGATGATGTTCTGGCTGGCGTACTGCATGATGAGCCGGCCGGTGGTGGTCTCGCCCGTGAAGGCGATCTTCGCGATGCGGTTGCTGGAGGCGAGCGGCTTGCCGGCCTCCAGGCCGAAGCCGTTGACCACGTTGACCACGCCCGGGGGCAGCAGGTCGCCGATCATTTCCAGCAGCACCAGGATGGAGGCGGGCGTCTGCTCCGCGGGCTTGAGCACCACGCAGTTGCCGGCGGCCAGGGCAGGGGCCAGTTTCCAGACGGCCATCAGGATGGGGAAGTTCCAGGGGATGATCTGGCCCACGACGCCCAGCGGCTCGTGGAAGTGGTAGGCCACGGTGTCGTGGTCGATCTCGCTGATGCCGCCTTCCTGCGCCCGCACGGCGCCCGCGAAGTAGCGGAAGTGGTCGATGGCCAGCGGGATGTCGGCGGCCATGGTTTCGCGCAGCGGCTTGCCGTTGTCGATGGTTTCGGCCACCGCGATGGTCAGCAGGTTGGCTTCCATGCGGTCGGCGATCTTCAGCAGGATGTTGGCGCGGTCCGTCGTGGAGGTCTTGCCCCAGGCGGTCTTGGCCTTGTGCGCGGCGTCCAGCGCGGCGTTGACGTCCTTGTCGTTGGAACGCGGCACCGAGGTGAACACCTGGCCGTTGATGGGCGAGCTGTTCTCGAAGTACTGGCCGTCCACCGGGGGAACCCACTGGCCGCCGATGTAGTTGCCGTACTGCTTCTTGTAGGGGTTGGCGATGCCGAGGTTGGCGATTTCTGCCATGTCCATGGTGTTTGTCTCCTGTGGTGGTGGAATGTCCGGGCGGCGCACCGTGCGCTCTCCGGTGCAGGACATTGCGCAAGCCGCATGCCAGCGCATGCGCCCCGCGTATCACGCACCGCGGAGGCCGGCGGAGTGCTCCATGTGTTCCGTTATGGAACAGTGCCTGCGCAGGGGTGTTGCATGGCGGAACAGTGCCTCTGGCGGGCGCCGCCGGCCGGCCCGGGAGCGGGGGCGTGCCGGCCGGCCCGCCCGCCCGGCCGGAAGGGGCTGCCCGCGGCACCCGGGCACGTGCGCCGCTCTTGGTGTATAACCGCGCCTCCCCGGACACCCGCGGCGCCGCGCCCCGCGCCTGCCGGCACCACCGATCCATCCCCCGAGCATGACTGACCACTACGCCGCCCTCGGTCTGAGCGCGACCGCGAGCCTGGCCGACATCAAGAAGGCGTTCCGCCAGAAGGCGGCCTTCTACCACCCCGACCGCAATCCCTCGCCGGATGCGGCCGAGCGCTTCCGCGCGGCCCAGAAGGCCTACGAGGTGCTGTCGGACGATGCCGCGCGCCAGGCCTACGACGACAACCGCCGCCGCAACCTGCTCGACGATCCGCTCCAGACGGCGCGTGAGATCTGGCAGTCCTATTTCAAGAACGTGCTTTCCTCGTGAAACCCTCTCCTTTCTTCCATGACCTGCGCTCGGCCTACCAGGCCGAGCTCGACGACCTCGCCCAGGACTCCGAGGGCAAGGACGTGCTGCGCAAGCGCCTCGCCCAGAAGCGCGGCGAGATCGCCTTCCTGGCCAAGATGATCGATTTCAGCCCCGAGATGGTGGCGGTGGCCTTCCACCAGGGCTTCCGCTTCCACCGGCCGGCCACGCTCGATCCGCTGCTGGGGCGGGGCGGGGTGTCCGACCTGCCGGAATGGTCCGCGCTGGGCGGGGCGGCGACGCTCGAGCCCTGGGCCCAGCCGCTGGCGGACGTGGTGCTGGCCGAACCGTCGGGCGCGCGCTTCCTGTCCCTGGCTGCGCTGCTCGAATACCAGCGGCAGCACGCGCGCTTCGCCGGCCAGGGCGCCGACAGCGCCGGGGCCGGCGAAGGCGACGATGACGAGGGCGGAGACGAGGCGGAGCAGGGCGATGACGACGAGGCCCGCTGGAGCGCCGACGACGCCGGCGAGCCCCGCAGCCATGCCGACCGCGAAGAGGCCGCCGCCGACTGGATGGCCGACCTCGGATTCGACCGCAAGGAGTAATCGCCATGTCACGACATCTCGCACTCATCACCCAGACCCAGGCCCTGATCGCCGCCGGCGACATCGTGGGCGCCGAGTCCGCCCTGTCCCGGCTCGCCGACGACGAGGGCGACCGCGCCCTGGTCGAGGTGCTGGACGAGCTCGCGCCCAAGGACGTGCTGGCCGTGATGCGCGAATACGACGAATCCCGCGCCTCGGTGGTCAACATGCTGGTGACGCCCCGGCAGTTCGCGCGCGCGCTGGTGCTGGAGAAGCAGTACAAGGACGCCACCCACACCTACCTGCGCAGCATGGTGAACGCCGTCGTGTTCCGCGGCGACGTGGATCCGGTGGAGTTCCTCACCGCCATCGGCGACCTGGAGGGCGGCAGCGAGGCCCTGGCCCACTATTTCGCGGAGAAGTGGAGCCGCCTGGAGGCTTTCGCGCGCACCGGTCTTTTCGACGCCACCGAGGACTACGGCCCGGCGTTGACCGAGGACCAGCTCTTCAACGTGGCCTACGCGCCGCCCAAGGTGGACCAGGACGAGGTGGCCGACCGCGACTGGATGCAGCTGGCCTGGCTGCTGCGCTACCAGTGCCCGGACCTGTTCATCGAGACCCTGCTGGTGCTGCGCGCCAAGGCCCAGGCCTATGACGAGGGACTGGGCGACGACGAGGCCGGCACGGACGAGGACGACGACGGCAAGTTCGAGACCAGCGAGACCGACCGCGGCAAGGCCACGCCGGCCGCGCGCGCGTCCGACGAAGAGTCGGCGATCTGAGCCGGAGGCCGCCGCGATGAGCGTTTCCGATTCCAGCCCGGCCGCGGGGGGCGCGACGGCGCTGTCGCTGCACGACGGCCGCCCGTTCTTCGAGAAGGCCCTGGTGCATGGCATCCGCCACGGCATCGTCCCGGCCGAGCGCGTGGAGGCCATCGCGGCCGACGCACCCAAGGGCATGGTGCAGATCGCCCGCTACTTCGGCACGGAGTTCCTGCGGCCCGACCTGGAGCGCGCGCGCGAGCGCATGGTGAACCTCGTCAGCCTCGACCTGCTCGAGGACAGCGGCGGCGACCTCGACCGCGCCGCGCAGAGCCTGCGCGAGCACAGCTTCCTGTCGCGTTCCAAGGCGGGATCGGACCGGCTGCGCCGCCTGATCGCGCTGCCGCAGAGCAGCAATTTCGGGTTCCTTTCCACCACCGGCGAGCCGGACGTGCAGCAGCTGTCGGTCTGGTCGCTGCGCAGCCATGCCGAATACCGCGCGGAGCTGGAGCGCCGCACCGGCATCGCCGCCGCGATCGGGGCCGCCCGCTGGTTCGCGGAGCGCCTGGACCTGGACGAGGGCTCCCTGGAGGCGGCCGGCGCCGAGGCCGAGGCCGTGGTGCGCATGGGCCTGCTGTGGCACTGGATGCATCCGGCGGCCGAGGCCTGGCCGCATGCCGTGTCGTTCGAGAAGCGCCTGTCCGTGATGCGGCGCAAGGGCATTCCCGCGCCGTCGCGCCTGCCGCTGCCCGCCGGCATGCCGGCCGGGGTGGCGGCCGTGGCGGATGGGCACGTCGCGGCCGTGCTGGCGGACGCCGCGCGCATCCTCGACGCGGCCACGGCGCCCCGCGCGCTGCTGCGGCCCATGGGCAGCTTCCGCGCGCGCTACTTCCTGGAGGACGATCCGCTCGCCGAGGTGGACGACTACCACCAGGGGCTGGACGCCCTGCTGGAAGCGGGGGACGACGCAGACGCAGCGCCCGCGCCGGCCAGCCGGACCTGGGAACGGCTCACGCAGGGCCACGAGGACGAGCATTCGCTGCTCACGCTGTTCCTCTGCCTGGCGGCCGGCGTGCCGCGCAAGACCGTGCTGACCGAGAAGGCCGCCGCGAGCCTGGTGCGCCGCGTGCGCCGGCACGGCTGGCAGCCGGAGCTCGCGGAGGAGTTCATCCGCGCGCATGCGGCCAGCGCGCGCCAGGGCAGCTACCTCGCGCTCTGGAAGTCCTTCGTGGACGAGTCGGCCGCCACGCTGCTCAACCACCGGGACGAGCGCCTGGAAGAGGCGCGCGCGCTGCTGCGCCGCGAATGCCACGTGGCGGACGGCGTGGACTGAACGCGGCCGCCGTGCCCCCGCGGCCGGGCAGGCCGCACGGCCTGCAGCAGTGGCTGTATCCGATCCGTTTCGCGACCGGCAACCGGGCCGCGGGACCGGTTGGCCGTGCCGGAAGATAAAAAGCCGCCCCGGCGGTGCCAGGGCGGCTCGTCGTCGGCCCGCGGGCCGCGATGGCATCAGAGGTCGCCGAACTGCGCCTGGGTGACCGTGGGCAGGTGGCTGCGGATGAAGTTCTGGATCACGCTGCACGGCAGCAGGAACGGCCGCTGCGTGATCGTGATCGTGCAGGTCTGGCCGCTCACCATGAAGGTGCCCGCCACGGTGCCGAGCGGGGTGCCGACGGAGAACGCGCCGCCGCTGGGGCCGCCGGTGATCGTGCCGCCGTGGTCATGGATCATGGTGGCGATCTTGACGAACAGATCCTGGGCGCTGCCGGTGAAATCGACGCTGAAGGGTGGGCAGGATGCCATGGTGGTACTTCCTCTCGGGTGTGGTTCGGTGCCCGGGTTCAGCAGACGCCGAACACGGTCACGGTGAAGGACGGCTGGCTGCTGCCGTTCAGGTACACGGTGGCCTTCAGCCCCGTGGGGATGAAGCTGCCGCAGGTTTCCGCGCACACCTTGATCTGCGCGCTGACCGGAATGTGGATCGGCGACGTGAAGCACAGGTTGCCGTAGATCGGGATGGAGAAGCAGATCTGGTTGGTGGACTGGTTGTAGCTGCCGCCCACGCACACGGAGAGTTTCAGCGCATGCACGCCTTCCATGTTCACGCTGGGCGCGGCAGGCGCTGCGTTCTGCGGAGCGGCGGCGAAGCCGGTCAGCGCGTAGTTGGGAACGTGGTTTCCACCCTGTGCGCCGTTGTTCTGGGAATTGCAATTGCAGTCGGACATGGTCTTTCCTCTCCGGTATCAGTTGCTGAGTGAAGGCCGGAGGCGTGCAACTTCCGTGGTTCCGGCCGTGGGCTCGCCTTCGGATCGGTCCGGGCCGGATGCGGCGGTTCGGGGTCGGATGCGAAGGCAGGCGGATTCTGGAGTCCTCCGCGTCTTCAGCCTTTAACCGCATCTTTATTGTTCTGAAAATTCCTTAAACCACGGAAACGCGGGCAGTGATGAGCAGCCCGCCCACATCGGGCAGGGGCAGATTGCATCCGATTACATCGGTGCCATCCGGCGCCATGGCCGGAGTAGAGTGCAGACCGCGGGGGAGGAGACCGCAGAGCCTGTTCGAGAAAGAAACGATGGCCCCAGAATTCGCGTTTGACCATTTCGTGCTGAAGGTGCGGGAGCGTCAATTGCTCTCGCACGGGTGCCCGGTCGCCCTGGGCGCCCGTGCCTTCGACGTGCTGTGCACGCTGGTCCACCGTGCCGGCACGCTCGTGACCAAGTCCGAGCTGTTCCGGCAGGTGTGGCCCGGCATGGTCGTGGAGGAGAACAACCTGCAGGTGCATGTGTCCGCCCTGCGCAAGCTCGTGGGCGCGGACCGCATCGTCACCATCCCCGGCCAGGGCTACCGGTTCGTGGGGCGCGTGGCCGGCCCGCCGGAGCCTGGGCAGGAGGCCGCGCGGGCGCCGTTGCCGGATGCCTCCACAGGGCGGTCGATCGCCGTGCTGCCCTTCGGCGCGGCCCCGGATGCCGCCCAGCGCCACTTCGCCGACGGCCTCGCCGAGGACGTCATCCACCGGCTGTCCCGCTCGCGCTGGATCAGCGTGATCGCCCGCAACGCGACGCAGCGCTACGGCCATCCCCTGCCGTCCAACGCGTCGATCGCCCGGGAACTGGGCGTGCGCTATCTGGTGGCTGGCCAGGCGCGCTTCCACGCGGGGAGGGTGCGCGTGACGGCCGATCTGATCGACGCGCCGCGCAACGAGACCGTCTGGACCGAAAGCTACGAGCGGCCGGCCGATGATGCGGCCAGGGCGCAATCGTCCATATCCGCGGCCATCGCGAGCGCCGTGGAGCCCGTCCACCTGCGCCGGGAGGAATGCCTGCACAGCGCCGTGCCGCCGCAGGACGGCGAATACTGGCCGCTGCTCATGCGGGCGCGCTGGCATTTCTGGCGTTCCGGCCGCGACCACCTGCGGCAGGCCGAGCACTACGCGCGCCGCGCGCTGCAGGCGCGCCCCGACGATGCGTCCAGCCTGGCCCTGCTGGCCTTCGTGCACATGGCCCGCGTGTGGGCGGGACGCTCGGCATGCGTGCGCGTGGACGCTTCCGAGGCCCGGCGCCTGGCGCTGCGCGCGGTGGGCAGCGACGACACCGATGCCTTCGCCCACTTCACGCTCGGCACCGCGCTGTCGTTCTCGGGCCATTTCGCGGTGGCGATGTCCGAGCAGGCGCTGGCCCTGTCCATCTGTCCGCGGTTCGCGGCCGCCACCGGCGAACTCGCACGCCTGCTGGCGTTCAGCGGACGCACGGACGAGGCGGACGATCACGCCCGCCAGGCCTGCGAAGCCAGTCCGCTGGACCCACAGATGAGCCTGTGGATCCGCACGCGCGCGATCGCCCGGTTCGTGGAAGGCGATTACCGTGGTGCAGAGTCCTTCGCGCTGCAGGCGCTCGCGCAGCGGCCGGACTGGCTGTTCAATCACTACCTGCTGGCGGCCTGCCAGGCGGCGGCGGGCCACGGGGCGGACGGGCGCCGCACCCTGGAGCAGGCGCGCCGTTTCGGCCCCTATCCGGCCGAGGCGCTGCGGGCCGGCCATCCGTTCGCGGACGGGGCCCTGCTGGCGCACTACACGGATTGCCTGCGGCAGGCCGGATGGCGGGGATAACCGGCGGGCCGGCACCCGGGGCCGGGCGCGCCTCCGGTCAGCGACCGTGCAGGAAGTCCACCTGCGCGGGCCGGCCCGGCAGCGACAGCGTGGCCGTGGGCAGGGGGCTGGCCGCCAACCGGCGTCCGCGCCGCCAGACGCCCAGTTGCGTGGCGCGCAGGCGGATGGCCTCCGCGGGCGTGCGCGCATGCAGCAGCACGAAATCCGCGTGGCAGCCCGGGGCGAGCCCATAGCCCTCCAGGCCCAGCAGGCGGGCGGGGTTGCCGGTCACGGCGTCGAAGCACTGCCGCATCGCCTCCTGCCCGGTCATCTGCGCCACGTGCAGGCCCATGTGCGCGGCCTCCAGCATGTCGGCGCTGCCGCCGCCGTACCACGGGTCCATCACGCAATCGTGGCCGAAGGCCACCGTCAGCCCGGCCGCGAGCAGCTCGGGCACGCGCGTCATGCCGCGGCGCCTGGGGTAGGTGTCGTGCCGGCCCTGCAGGGTGATGTTGATGAGCGGATTCGCCACCACGCCCCGCTGCGCCTCGGCCATCAGCGGGATCAGTTTGCTCACGTAGTAGTTGTCCATGCTGTGCATGGACGTGAGGTGCGATCCGGTCGCGCGGCCGTGCAGGCCCAGGCGGTGTGTTTCATGCGCCAGGGTCTCCACGTGGCGCGACAGCGGGTCGTCGCTCTCGTCGCAGTGCATGTCCACGCGCAGGCCGCGCTCGGCGGCAAGCTCGCACAGCAGGCGCACGCTCTCGGCGCCCTGCGCCATGGTGCGCTCGAAGTGGGGAATGCCGCCGACCACGTCCACGCCCAGGTCCAGCGCGCGGCGCAGGTTCTCGAGGCCGCCGGGTGTGCGCAACACGCCGTCCTGCGGGAAGGCCACCAGCTGCAGGTCGAGGTAGGGGGCCACGCGGCGCTTCACTTCCAGCAATGCCTCCACGGGCAGCAGGCCCGGGTCGCTGGTGTCCACGTGGCTGCGGATGGCCAGCAGCCCGCGCGCCACGGCCCAGTCGCAGTACGCCAGGGCGCGCTCCACGATGGCCTCCTGCGTGAGCAGCGGCTTGAGTTCGCCCCAGAGCGCGATGCCTTCGAGCAGCGTGCCGCTGGCGTTCACGCGCGGCAGGCCGTAGGAGAGCGCGGCATCGAGGTGGAAATGCGCGTCCACGAACGGCGGGCTCAGCAGCATGCCGGCGGCGTCCACCGTTTCGTGCGCGGGCGCGCGCAGCCCTTCGGTGACCTCGGCGATGCGGCCGTCCTGCACCGCCACCGACATGCAGGTGCGGCCGTCGGGCAGGGTGGCGTCGTGGATCAGCAGGTCGAGCATGGGGGCACCGGGTCGTGGGTGGGGTGTGATCGAAGGGGCAGGACGGATGCCTGCCGGGTTGCATATTCTGGGCCAGCCGCCCGTGCGCGCGTCGCGGTCACGGCCAGCGCACCGCCACGTTCCAGCCGGAGGCCGACAGCAGCGGTTTCAGCACGGCCTCGGTGTTCGTCCGTGCTTCCCGCAAGGTCCCGGGCGTGGCGCAGGTCTGCTCGACATCCTGCTGCGCGATGCGCAGCGCGGCCTCGATCGCCTGGGTGCGGTGCTCCGATCCGGGCACCAGCGGCTCCAGGCCGCTGCCGTGCAGCGCATAGAAGTACGAGCCACCCTCGTCGCGCGAGCCGTGGTTCACGCGGGCAGAGACCGTGCGCGGCGCGGGCAGCGCCAGCACGGCGGTGCGCGCGGCGGTGTCCACCTGTTCGTAGCGGGCGGCGCGCAGGTCGGTGCCCACCAGGCAGTCGCCGCGCGCCACCAGCAGCACGCGGGTTTCGCCGATCGGCAGCTCCCAACGGGTCCAGGGGATGCCCTGGGTCATCGTGCGGTGGAATTCGATCACGTTGGCGTAGCGCACCCGGACGGAGACGAGGTCGCCCAGGGACTCGACCGCGGCCAGGGGCGGAGCCGGGGGAACTGCGGGGGCCGCCTGCCGGCGGCCCATGGTCCAGGCAGCCGCGGCCGCAAGGGCGGCGGCGAGCAGGAGGGCGGAAAGGGAGACGCGTCGCATGCCCCATTGTGGCCCTGCGGGTGGAAGGCGGGCCAGGGCGGGGGCTTGCGCGGGAAGCCGGAGCACGGCGGCCGGGACGGCGAGGCCCGCCCGACGATGGTGTTCAGGCAGTTTGCAGGGAGGCGCGCCATGCCGTGCGCGTGAGCCGGTAGAGCACGTGCGGGCGCACCGCGTGGCCCTCGGGGACGGACGGATGATCGAACGCTTCGGAGGGTGATTCGCGCATGCCCAGGCGCTCCATCACCGCGCGGGAGCGGCGGTTGCGCCGCGCCGTGAAGGCGACGATCTCCTCCAGGCCCAGCGCGTCGAAGCCGGCCCGCAGCGCCAGCCGCGCCCCCTCCGTGGCCAGGCCCCGGCCCCAGAAGGGCCGGGCGAGCCGCCAGCCGATCTCCACGCAGGGGGCGAACGGCAGCGGCGCCGTGGGCCGGTTCAGGCCGATGAAGCCCATGAACATCCCATTTGACGTGCCCGCGCCGTCCTGGCCTTCCAGCCATTCTGCCGCCCAGAAGCCCCATCCCTGCCGGTGGATCAGCGCCTCGATGCGGTCGGCCATGGCGTCGCTTTGGGCCCGGTCCAGCGGCGCCGGAAAATGCTCCATCACCACGGGATCGGCATTGAGCGCGGCGAACGGCGCGCGGTCCGCGGACGTCCATGGGCGCAGGCGCAGCCGGGGCGAGCGCAGCAGGGCGGGGTCGATGGCGGCAGGGGCGTCCGGCATGCGGTCCGCAGCGGCAGGGTCTGGCACGGGGGTCGGCATCCGCCGATGGTAGTGCGCCGCGTGCCTCGGCCTGCCGTGCGCGGGCCTGCTGCAGGCGCAGTTGCAGCGCATCGAAGAACGCGAACAGCAAGGCGCCGGGCAGTGCCTTGCCGCGGAAGCCGACATGACCTGCCGGGTGTCCGCCGCCTTTCCATTACCCAGTTGGAACTGCTGGCATGGCGGCTTTCGCGCCTCCGGCCGCTGGGCAGACGACGCTGCCTCCCGATTACCGCAGCAGCCTGTCGAACGTGATCGCGACCCACTGGACCTGATCGCCGGCGGCCAGGACCCTCTCGCGAACCGCCCCGGCGGGCGCGAGAGGATCGGTCCGCGCACTGCAGCGCGCGGCATGCCCGTGCGCGCTGGCCTATCGCGGGCGGCTCAGGCCATCTTCATCATTTGGTGCCGAAAATCCGGTCCCCCGCATCCCCCAGCCCCGGCAGGATGTAGCCGTGGTCGTTGAGTTCGCGGTCGATCGCGGCGGTGAAGATGGGCACGTCCGGGTGCGCCTTCTGCAGCGTGGCGACGCCTTCGGGCGCGGCCAGCAGGCACATGAACTTCACCGAACGCGGCTTGAGTTCCTTGAGCTTGGCGACGGCGGCCGCGGCGGAGTTGCCGGTGGCCAGCATCGGGTCCACCACGATGATGTCGCGCTCTTCCATCTCGGAGGGCATCTTGAAGTAGTACTCCACCGGCTGCAGCGTCTGCGGGTCGCGGTAGAGGCCGATGTGGCCGACGCGGGCGCCCGGCACCACGGTCAGCATGCCGTCCAGGAAGCCGTTGCCCGCGCGCAGGATGGAGACGAGCACCAGCTTCTTGCCGTCGATGACCTTGCCGGTCATGGTCTCCAGCGGCGTCTCGACCTCGATGTCCGACAGCGGCATGTCGCGCGTGATCTCGTAGGCCATCAGGGTGCTCAGCTCGCCCAGCAGGCGGCGGAAGCTGTTGGTGCTGGCGTCCTTGCGGCGCATGAGGGTCAGCTTGTGCTGCACCAGCGGGTGCGTGATGACGTGGACGTTGCCGGAAGGGTTCTCGGTGCTCATGGGCGTGGGAAAGGGAGGGGAAAAAGGAGACAACCCTTCAGTCTGCCAGAAACCGCGCATACCGCGGCAGATCGACGTTGCCGCCGCTGACCACGATGCCCACGCGCGCGCCCCGCAGGTCGATGCCGCCGTGGTGCGCGCCCGCCAGCGCGAGCGCCCCGGTGGGCTCGACGACCATCTTCATGCGCTCGGCGAAGAACCGGAGCGCCTGGACGAGCTGCGCGTCGGCCACGGTGACGACCTCGTGCACCAGGCGCCGGATGATCGGGAAGGTGACCTCGCCGGGCGCCTGGGTCTGCGCGCCGTCGGCGATGGTGCGGGGCGTCTCGATGCGCACGATGTGCCCGGCACGCAGCGACTGCTGCACGTCGTTGCCGGCTTCCGGCTCCACGCCGACCACCTTGCAGCCCGGTGCCAGCTGTTCGGCCGCGAGCAGGCAGCCCGACAGCAGGCCGCCGCCGCCCAGGCAGACGAAGAGATAGTCCAGCCCGGGCACGTCTTCCAGCAGCTCCACCGCGGCCGTGCCCTGGCCGGCGATGACGTGGGGGTGGTCGAAGGGCGGCACGAGCACCATGCCGCGCTCCTCCGCCAGGCGCCGGCTGATGGCCTCGCGGTCTTCGCGGAAGCGGTCGTAGGTGACCACCTGGGCGCCGTATTCGCGCGTGGCGGCCATCTTGGAGGCGGGCGCGTCCTCGGGCATGACGATCACCGCGGGCATGTCGAGCAGGCGGGCCGAGAGCGCGATCGCCTGCGCATGGTTGCCGGAGGAAAAGGCCAGCACGCCGCGCTCGCGCTGGGCGGCGTCCAGCTGCACGAGGGCGTTGTAGGCGCCCCGGAACTTGAAGGCCCCCATGCGCTGGAGGTTCTCGCACTTGAAGAAGAGCTGGGCGCCCAGGGCCTCGTCGGCGGTGCTGGAGCGCAGCACGGGCGTGCGGTGGGCGATGCCCGCCAGGCGCCGGGCGGCGGCGGCCACGTCGTCGTAGGTGGGTGGGGCCGGGGAATGCGTTTCCATGGAGCGTCCTCGCGAAGCGTGTGCGGTGTCCGGAAAAAGGTTGCCGCATCATAGACCGGCCAGGCCGTTTTCTGCGTCCGCCGGATCCGGCCGCCGGGGGCCCTCCGGCCGGGTCAGCCCAGTTCGCTGAAGCGCTGCACTGGCGCCAGATCAGGGAAGTCGCCCGCGCGCCGCTCGCGCATCGCGCCCACGGCCTCGCCCACGTGGCGGTTGCTCCACACCGTGCCCTGCAGCCAGCCCATCTGGCGCAGGCTGTCGTCCACGGAGTGGTCGCGTGCGTAATGCACGGCCTGCTTGGTGCCCCAGATGGCCACCGGCGGCTTGGCGGCGATCTCGCGCGCGCAGGCCAGGGCTGCTTCCAGCATGGCCTCCTGCGTGGCGAACACTTCGTTGACCAGCCCGCAGGCCAGGGCGCGGGCGGCGGGCAGGCGGCGGCCGGTGTAGGCCAGTTCCTTGACGATGCCCAGCGGGATCAGCTTGGGCAGGCGCTGCAGCGTGCCCACGTCGGCCACCATGCCGATGTTGATCTCCTGGATGCAGAAGAAGGCGTCCTCGGTGGCGTAGCGGATGCAGGCGGCCGTCACCATGTCCACCGCGCCGCCGATGCAGCCGCCGTGGATCGCGGCGATGACCGGGATGCGCAGCGATTCGATGCGGGTGAAGGTGGCCTGCATGTCGGTCAGCAGGTCGAAGATGGCGGCGCGGCCTTCCGGGCTCTGGTCGTCCATGGCGACGGCGCCGCCGAAGGTGTCCAGCGACATGCCGGCCGAGAAGTGCCTGCCGGTGCTGCTGATGACCAGCGCCCGCGCATCGCCCGAGCGGTGGATCCGCGCGAGCGCCGTGTCCAGCTCGCGCCAGAAGGTGGGGTGCATGGTGTTGAGCGCGTCCGGGCGGTCGAGCACCAGGTGCGCGACGTGGTCCGTGACGGTCAGGCGGAAGCAGGTGAGGGCGGCGGTGTCGGTCATGCGGCGCACTCTAGGCGGGATGCGGCGCGGCCGGCCGTCACCTGCGCGACGGCGGCCGCGCGGGGTGCGCCGGGCGCCGGCCAGCACGGTCAGCGTCGCACCGTGCCGGCGTCCTGCCCGAACAGGATCTTCCTGGCGTCCTCGTCCACCGTGGGCGCGGTGTTGACCGACTTCGCGACGTCGTAGGCCCGCACGGTGGCGGGGCGCTCGGCGATGCGCCCGAACCAGCGCGCGAGGTGCGGGAAATCCTTCAGGTCCTGGCGCTGCTTCTCGTGCGGCACGATCCAGGGGTAGCAGGCCATGTCGGCGATCGAATAGCTGCCGGCGATGTATTCGCGGCCGTCCGAAAGGTGCTTGTCGAGCACGCCGTAGAGCCGCGCGGTCTCCTTCACGTAGCGGTCGATGGCGTAGGGCACCGGCTCCGGCGCGTACTGCGTGAAATGGTGGTTCTGCCCTGCCATCGGGCCCAGGCCGCCCATCTGCCAGAACAGCCACTGCAGCGCCTCGGTGCGGCCGCGCAGGTCCTGCGGAATGAACCGGCCGGTCTTGTCGGCCAGGTACAGCAGGATGGCGCCGGATTCGAAGACGGAGACCGGCTCGCCGCCGCCGGCCGGATCGTGGTCCACGAGGGCCGGGATGCGGTTGTTGGGCGCGATGCGCAGGAACCCGGGCCGGAACTGCTCGCCGCGGCCGATGTTCACGGGCAGCACGCGGTAGGGCAGGCCGGCCTCCTCCAGGAACATGGTGATCTTGTGGCCGTTGGGGGTGGTCCAGTAGTGCAGGTCGATCATGCTGTGGGCTCCAGGGAACGGGTAGCGGGCCACTGTAGCCGGCTTGCCCGCGCGCCGCAGGGGCCGTGCGCGAAAGCCCCGCACTGCGCGGGCCGTCCTTTCAACGGAGGGCGGAGCCCGCCGGAGACTGCGCGCCCTGGCCCGGCCGCTCGCAGGCGGCGGGAGGGTCGAACGCCCGGATCGGCGGCAGCTCCCCGGTGTAGCGCTCCACCTGCACGGTGCTCAGCTGCCCCGCGCAGCCCTGCGCCAGCGAGGAGGTCCCGATGTCCCGCGTCAGCACGTTCGGATTGCCGTGCACGCACAGGGAGCGCCCCCCGGCGTCCGGCACCGGGTCGTACCATGCGCCCGTGGGCAGTTGCACCACGTCGCTGCGCATGCCGGCGTCGAGGCGGGCGCTGGCCAGGCAGGCGCCGACTTCGTTGAAGATCCTCACGATGTCGCCATCCGCGATGCCCCGGGCACGGGCCGCGTCCGGATGCAGCGTGCAGACTTCCCGGCCGCGGCGCTTGGTGGACTGGCTGTGGCCGCCGAAGTCGAGCTGGCTGTGCAGCCTGGAGGCCGGCTGGTTGGCCACGAGCCACAGCGGGTGTTCCGCCGTGGGGCTGTAGCGGGGCGGCAGCCAGGCGGGGTGGCCGGGGCAGTCCGCGTAGCCGAAGGCCGCTACGGTGGGCGAACTGATCTGCACCTTGCCGCTGGGCGTTTTCAGTGCATTGGCGACGGGGTCTTCGCGCAGGGCCCGCAGCACGCCGCCGTCGTCCTCTTTCTGCGGGAGGGTGAGTTCACCGCGCTCCCAGAACGCGTCGAAGCCGGGGGCCTCGTGCCCGAGGGCCTCCAGCCCGGCGCGGGTGTGTTCGTACAGATGGGCCAGCCACTGGCGGGTGTCGCGGCCCTCGCTGAAGGCCTCCAGCCCGCCGAGGCGGCGCGCCAGGTCGCAGAAGATGTCGTAGTCGTCGCGCGCCAGGCCGTGCGGTTCCGCCACGCGGTGCATGGCCACCACCAGCGGGTCCGTCGGCGTGGCGCCGATGTCCTCGCGCTCCAGCGTCATGGTGCAGGGCAGCACGATGTCGGCATGGCGGGCGGTGGCGGTCCAGGCGATCTCGTGCACGACGAAGGTCTCGAGCTGGCGGAAGGCCTCGGCCAGGCGGTGGAGGTCCTGGTGGTGGTGGAAGGGGTTGCCGCCCGCCCAGTAGGCCAGGCGGATGTGCGGGTAGGTGTGGCGCTGCCCGTTGTAGTCGAAGGGCTGGCCGGGGTGGAGCAGCATGTCGCTGATGCGGGCCACCGGAATGAATGCCTGGATGCCGTTGGTGCCCTGCGGCAAGGCGGCCGCGGGCACGGCGTTGTTGCGCTTGCCGTAGTGCGCCAGCGTGCCGAGCGCATAGTTGTAGCCGCCGCCGGGCAGGCCCAGCTGGCCGAGCGCCGCCGCCAGCACGGCGCCCATCCACACGGGCTGCTCGCCATGCTCGGCACGCTGCAGCGAATGCGCCACCACCACCAGCACGCGCTTGCCCACGAGGGAGCGCGCCAGGTCCACCAGTTGCCGCTCCGGCAGCCCGCAGATGGGGGCGGCCCATGCGCAGCTCTTGGGCACGCCGTCGCCGCGGCCCAGAAGGTAATCCTCGAAGGTTTCCCAGCCGTCGCAGCAGCGGGCCAGGAAGCTGCGGTCGTGCGCGCCGTCGCTCACGATCTGGTGCACCAGGCCGAGCATCATCGCGGTGTCGGTGTTCGGCACGGGGGCCAGCCACTCGAAGGCGGCTTCGTCCGGAAGGTCGCTGCGGATCGGGCTGATGGAGACGAAGCGGCAGCCCCGGGCCGCGGCGCTGCGCATGGCATCGCGTTCCACGTGCCGGCTGATGCCGCCCGAGGCCACGCGCGAGTTCTTGAGCGCCATGCCGCCGAAGGCCAGCACGACGTCGGTGTGCTCCACGATCTGTTCCCAGGTCACGTTGCGGCGCGCCACTTCTTCCATGGTGCCGATCACGTGGGGCAGCATGGGCCCGGAGGCGCCCGCGCTGTAGCTGTTGACCGAGCGCACGTAGCCGCCCAGCGTGGTGTTGAGGAAGCGGTGCACCTGGCTCTGCGCATGGTGGAACCGCCCGGCGCTCGACCAGCCGTAGGAGCCGCCGAACACGGCCCCGGCGCCGTACCGGTCCTTCACGCGCCGCAGCTCTGCGGCGAGCAGGTCCAGCACCTCGTCCCAGGGCATGGGCACGTAGTCGTCCCTGCCGCGCATCGCATCGGGCCCGGGGCCGCGTTCGAGCCAGCCGCGGCGCACCATGGGCGTGGCCACGCGCACCGGGTGCCGCAGCGCGGCCGGCAGGTTGTCGATCAGCGGGTTGGGGTCCGGGTCGCCCGGGTGCGGCTGGACGGAGAGGGTCTGGCCGTCCCAGGCGGCGGAGAACACGCCCCAGTGGGAGCTGTGCGGTTGGAAGCGGGGTGTGTCGGTGCGCATGCTGTTCTCACTCGGCCTTGAGGTGGCCCTTCTCGACGGCCCGCCGGTAGTTGGCGATGTCCTGCACGATGAAGTCGCCGAAGGCCTTGCCCATCAGGTGCGACTCCTGCGCGCCGTCCGCGCGATAGACCTTGAGCAGCTCCGGGTCCTTCATGGCTTCCTTCACCGCGCGGCCGATGTGGTCGGTCACCTCCCGGGGCGTGCCGGCGGGCGCGGCCAGGCCGTACCACTGCGTCATCACCACGTCGATGCCCGATTCCTGCAGCGTCGGTACGTCCGGCAGGGACGGAATGCGCTTGCGGGTGCTGACCGCCAGCAGCCGGATCTTGCCACCCGCGATCTGGCCCATCAGCGGGGTGTAGGGGGCGAAGAAGCTCGACACCTGTCCGCCGAACAGGTCGTTGAGCGCCGGACCCGATCCCCGGTAGGGGATGTGCAGAATGTCCACGTCGGCCTTCTGCTTGACCATTTCCATCACGATCTGCGCGGCGCCGCCGGTGCCGGTGGACGCGTATGTCATCTTCCCGGGCCGGGCCTTGGCCTCGGCCATGAACTGCCGGGCGGTCTGGATGGGAGAGTTGCCGTCCACCATCAGGCCGAAGGGGGTTTCCACCAGTTGCGCGATCGGCACGAAATCGTCCGGCACCTTGTAGGGCAGGTTGGGGCGCAGCGCCACGGCGCTGCCGAAGTTGCCGCTCATCGCCAGGATCAGCGTGTAGCCGTCGGGTCTGGCGCGGGCCACGCTCTCGGCCGCGATGTTGCCGCCCGCGCCCGCCTTGTTGTCCACGATCACGGTCTGGCCGATAGTTTTGGACAGGGCCTGGGCGATGGTGCGTCCGTACAGGTCGCCGCCGCCCCCCGGCGGGAAGCCGACGACCAGCCGGACGGGCTGCTCGGGGTAGGCGGCGAGGGCGGGACCGGCAAAGCCGATCCAGGCGGCCGTGGCGGCCGCGGCGGCGGCCAGCCGCCAGAGAGAGCGTTTGCGTGCCATGGTGTTTCCCGTGGTCAAGCCGCGCCCGTGGCGATGGGCGCGCCCGGCTGGGCGCTCCACTCGCTCCAGGAGCCGGGGTAGAGCGCCGCGCCCGGGAGCCCGGCGACCTCCATGGCCAGCAGGTTGTGGCAGGCCGTGACGCCCGAGCCGCACTGGTGAACGATCTCCGCCGCCGGGCGGCCGCCGGTGACGGCGTCGAACTCGCCGCGCAGCTGGGCGGCGGGCTTGAAGCGGCCATCGGCACCCAGGTTGTCCTTGAACAGCCGGTTCTTCGCGCCCGGTATGTGGCCGCCGATCGGGTCCATGGTCTCGTTCTCCCCGCGGAACCGGTCGGGCGCGCGGGCGTCGAGCACCAGGCGCCGGCCGGTGCCGATGTTGGCCTTCACGTCCTCGTAGTCCAGCGTCGATACCAGCGGCGTGCGCAGGGCGAAGCGGCCCGCGGAGGGCGGGGCCGGCTCCTCGGTGGACACCGGCTGGCCCGCGGCCTTCCAGGCGGCCATGCCGCCATCGAGCACGGCCGCGGCCCGGTGCCCGGCCCAGCGCAGCATCCACCACAGGCGCGCCGCGTACATGCCGCCGGCGTTGTCGTACGCCACCACCTGGGTGTCGTCCTGCGCGCCCAGCGAGGCCATCGCCTGCGCGAAGGCCTCGCGGCCCGGGAGCGGGTGGCGGCCGTTGGTGCCGGTCTTCTCCGCCGACAGCACATGTTCCAGGTGCACGTAGCGCGCGCCCGGGATGTGGCCCGCGTCGTAGGCCTGCCGGCCGGCATCGTGGCTGGAGAGTTCGAAGCTGCAGTCCAGCACCAGCAGCGGGGTGCCCGCTTCGCGGGCGGCCGCCAGCTCCGCGGCGGAAATCAGGGTGTCGTATGCCATGGGAATGTCCTCGGGTTGTTGCCGTGCGCCGGCGGCGCTCACTGGGAGATCTCCTGGAGGAGCGCGGGCGTGACGGCGGCCTTGTAGCGGGCGATGTCCTCGACGATGAACTGCCGGAAGGCGTCCAGCGGCAGGTCGCGCTCGGTGGCCGCGTCCTTGCGGATGGCGTCGCGCACTTCGGGTGTCGCGAGCGCCCGGCTCAGGTGCTCGGAGAGCACCTTCAGCACGGGCCGGGGCGTGCCCGCCGGCGCGACCAGACCGTACCACTGGGTGACGGGAACGTTCACGCCCAGTTCCTTGAAGGTCGGCACGTCGGGGATGGCGGCGTTGCGCTGGCCGCCGGTGATCGCCAGCAGGCGCAGCTGTCCCTGGCGGACCTGGCCGACCAGGGGCGAGGCCGTGGCGAAGAAGCTGTCGATCTGCCCGCCCAGCAGGTCGGTGATCGCCGGGCCCGAGCCCTTGTAGGGCACGTGCAGCATCTCCACGCCCGCGGATTGCTTGACCATCTCCATACCGATGTGGGCGGCGGCACCGGTGCCGGTGGACGCGAAGTTGAGCTTTTCCTTCCTGGCCGCGTCCAGCAGGGCACGCGCCGAGGTGAAGCGCGAGTTGTGGCCCACGAAGAGGCCGTGCGGCGCCTCGAGGATCAGGCCGACCGGCGCGAAATCGTCCGGGGCCTTGTACGGAATGCTCTGCGGCTTGACGGCCGGCGATACCGCCAGGTTGCCGCTCATCGCCAGCAGGAGGGTGTAGCCGTCGGGCCTGGCCTTGGCGACGGTGTCGGCCGCGATGTTGCCGCCCGCGCCCGCGCGGTTCTCCACGATCACCGTCTGGCCGATGGTCTTGCCCATGGCGTTGGCGATGAGGCGGCCGTAGAGGTCGCCGCCGCCGCCCGGCGGAAAGCCGACGACCAGCTTGATGGGCTGCTCGGGGAACGCGGCATGCGCCGGGGCCGCGCAGGCCCAGGTGGCGGCGCAGGCCAGGGCCAGCGCGCCGAGCCGGCGGCGGGGAAGGGTATCGAACATGGGTCTTGTCTCCTTGCAGGAATGCGGGGCGGGTGGTCCCGCCTCCGCCGGGGGGGCGCAGGTCAGTCCAGCCAGGACTTCTGCGCGGCGACGACGCGGTCCACCGAGGCGCCGCACTGGCCGAGGTAGCCCGCGGGATCGGTCAGGTCCTGGATTTCCGCGTCGGTCAGCAGCTCGCCCAGGCCCTTGTGCTGGCGCATGGCGTCGGCGAAGCCGAGCTTGTGGGTGATGCCGTGCATGGAAGCCTCGTAGATCCATTCGTGCGCGGTCTGCTTGCCCACGCGTTCGCTCAGTTCCAGCATGACCCGTTCGGAGAGCAGGTAGCCGCGCATCTTGTCGAGGTTGGCGGCCATCACGTCGGCATTGACCTTCAGGCCCGCCAGCAGGTTCTTCGCCTGGAACAGCATGGCGCCGGCGATCATGCAGCACTCGGGCACGGCCTTCCATTCCATCTTCCAGGCGATGCCGTCGCGCTCGCTCTCGGAAACCATGCCCTCGACCATCATCGCGGCGTTGTAGCGCAGCGGGCGCGAGAGGCCCGCCAGGTTCTCGGCGGACGTGGGATTGCGTTTGTGCGGCATGGTGGAGGAGCCCAGCTTGCCCTCCGAGAAGCCTTCCTCCACTTCGCCGAACTCGTTGCGCTGCATGTTGAACAGCTCGTTGCCGATCTTGGAAAGCGTGCTGCCGAGCATGGCGAGCAGGTTCGTGTATTCGGCGAAGCGGTCGCGCGCGGGGGCCCAGCTGATCGCGGGCACGCCCAGGCCCAGCTTGCCCAGCATGCGCTCCTCCAGCTCGATGGCCTTCGGGCCCAGCGACGCCTGGCTGCCGACGGCGCCCGCCAGCATGCCCACCAGCACGCGCGGCGCGGCCTGCACCAGGCGTTCGTGGTGGCGGCCGAGCTCGTCCAGCCACAGCGCGCACTTGTGGCCGAAGGTGATGGGCAGCGCCTGCACGCCGTGCGTGCGGCCGGCCATGGGCACGTCGCGGTGCGCCACGGCCAGGCGGGCCAGCTCCCGGCCCACGGCCTGCAGGTCGCGCATCGCCACGGCGTGGAATTCCTTGAGCTGCAGCGCCACGCCGGTGTCCACCACGTCCTGCGTGGTCGCGCCGTAGTGCACCCATTCGCCGTTCTCCCTGGAGCAGGCGGCCTGGAGCTGCCGGAGTGCGGGCACCAGCGAATGCTTGATGCGGCGGATTTCGGCCGACATCTTCGCGATGTCGATGTTCTCCACCCGGGCCTTCTCTGCGATCTCCCTGGCGGCCGCCGCGGGGATGATGCCCATCTCGGCCTGGGCCGCGGCCAGCGCGGCCTCGAAATCGAGCCACTTCTGCACGCGGTTCTCTTCGCCGAAGATGGTGCGCAACTCGTCGGTGCCCCAGAGGTGCTGGAGCGACTGCATGTCGAATACGGAAACGGGCATGGGTGTCCTGTCGAAGTGTCGGGGTTCAGTGGTCGGAAAGGGACGCGGTGGCTTCCACGAGCGCGCGCGGCAGCATGCGGCCCGGGTTGAATGTGTTGCGCGGGTCCATGGCCCGCTTGATGCGCGCCATCGCCTCCAGGGCGACGGGGCTCTTGTAGTGCAGCAGCGCCTGCTGCTTCTGGCGGCCGATGCCGTGTTCGGCCGAGATCGAACCGCCCAGCCGGGCGGCCGTGGCATGCACGATGTCGTGGATCGCGTCTTCCTGCGCGCGGAAATCCGCCGGCGCCATGCCCGGGGGCAGGCTCTGGTTGTAGTGCAGGTTGCCGTCGCCCACGTGGCCGAAGCACACGATGCGCACGCCGGGCATGAAGGCCTGCAGCGCCGCGCCGGCTTCGCCGATGAATTGCGGAATGCGCGAAATCGCCACCGCGATGTCGTGCTTGATCGACGGACCCTCCAGCCGCTGCGCCTCGGGCACATGCTCGCGCAGCGCCCAGAAGGCATGGGCCTGGCTGTCCGACGCGGCCAGCGCGGCGTCTTGCACCAGCCCGTCCTCCATCGCCGCGCCCAGCACGTCTTCCACCGCGGGGGCGGGATCCATCCGGGCCGACACCTCGGACACGTCGAACAGCACCGACCATGCCGGCACCTCGCCGAGCGGGCAGCGCATGCCGGCCGTGCCGTGCCGCAGCACCAGGCCCAGCGGGCCGTCGCCGATCAGCTCGAAGGCGGTGACGCGCTCGCCCACCGCATCGGTCAGGCGCGACAGCAGCTCCACGGCCGCCTGCGGGTCGCGCACGGCCACC
This sequence comes from Paracidovorax citrulli, assembly GCF_900100305.1. GTDB lineage: Bacteria > Pseudomonadota > Gammaproteobacteria > Burkholderiales > Burkholderiaceae_C > Paracidovorax > Paracidovorax citrulli. Next base: position 71,121 of record NZ_FNEY01000022.1, read on the forward strand.
CATGCCGTCACCACGTTGCGCGGACGCGCGAACAGCTTGAACGTGACGGCGGTGACGATGCCCAGCGTGCCCTCGCCACCGATGAAGAGCTGCTTGAGGTCGTAGCCCGTGTTGTCCTTGCGCAGCGCGCCCAGCAGGTTCAGCACGCGCCCGTCGGCCAGCACCGCCTCCAGGCCCAGCACCAGGTCGCGGGTATTGCCGTAGCGCAGCACCTGCTCGCCCCCCGCGTTGGTGGACACCACGCCGCCCACGGTGGCGCTGCCTTCCGAGGCCAGCGACAGCGGGAACAGCCGGCCCACGGACGCCGCCGCCTCCTGCGCGGCCAGCACCGTGCAGCCGGCCTCCACCGTCAGCGTGTTGTCCAGCGGGTCGCTGCGGCGCACCGCGCGCATGCGCCCCAGGCTCAGCACCACCTCGGTCCTGGAGTCGTCCGGGGTGGAGCCGCCCACCAGGCCGGTGTTGCCCCCCTGCGGCACGATGCACGCGCCGGCGGCGGCGCACGCGGCGACCACGCGGGACACCTCGCCGGTCGTGGCGGGCCGCACCACGGCGCGCGCAGCGCCCGGGTAGGTGCCGCGCCATTCGGCCTCGTAGCGGGCCATGTCTTCCGGGGCGGTGAGCACGTGCGTGGCGCCCACGATGGCGGCCAGCGTGGCGGGCAGGGAGGGATCGGTCACGGTGGCGCGCATGTCGGTGCAGGTCGGCCGCTACCATCGGTGGCGCGGCAATGGAGGGGGCGTTGATTGGCTTGCGGTATTTCAATGAATGAAATACATTTCAGTTATTAAAACTATAGGCCTGGTCGTCCGGCGCTGTCAACGGTGGCAGCCCGGATGCACGGGCATTGCCTTCCCGCCATGAAAGCTTCCCGAACCGAATCCCGGCCCACGCCTTCCGCCGAGCCGCCGCGTCCACCCTCCGGGGTGCTGGAACGCGGCATCGCCATCCTCGAGTGTTTCGACGAAGACAGCCTGCGTCTGCCGCTGCGCGACGTGGCGGAGCGGACCGGGCTGGACAAGGCCACCGCGCTGCGGCTCCTCGGCGTGCTGGTGCGCTCCCGCATGGTCCACCGCTTCGACAACGGCGACTACGCGCCCGGGCCCGCCCTGCTGCACATGGGCATGCTGTACCGGCAGACCTTCGACATCGGCGCGCGCCTGCAGCCGGCGCTGCAGGCCGTGATGCAGGAAACGGGCGAGACGGTGGCCTTCTACGTGCGCGACGGCGACGAGCGCGTCTGCCTGTACCGCGAGAACAGTCGCAACGAGGTGCGCCACCATGTGGAGGTGGGCGCGCGCATTCCGCTCACCGCGGGCGGTTCCTCATCCCACGTGCTGCGCCATTTCACGGGCAGCGAAACGCCGCAGGCCGAGGCCATCGCCCGCGACGGCTTCGCCATGACGCGGGAGGAGCGCGTGCCCCAGATCGCCTCCGTGGCCGTGCCGGTCTTCGACAGCGACGGCAGCTTCCTGGGTGCCGTGGTCGTGATCGGCATCGCGCCCCGGCAGAGCGCCACGGCCCAGCGGCGCGCCGTGCAGGTGGTGCGCAGCGCGCTGCAGGCCCAGGGCTTCAGCAGCCGGCCTCCGCGCGGCTGGCAGGGCTAGGGCCGGTTGACGGGCCCCGGGCCGGCGCGCTTGCGAAAAGCGCGGCGGCGGGCGCGCACGGCTGCGGGTCGCGCGCGGGGTCCGTGAACGCTTCGCACCAGGCCACGATGGCGGCTGCCGCGGCATCGTCCATCGCGGGCACGAAGTCGCGCATGCGCTGCTGCAGGCCGGCCCAGGTGTAGGGGTCTTCGGGGTCGCCGCGGCGCAGTTCGCGGTAGGCGCTGACCTGCCTGCCGCCCTGCAGCGTCGCCGTCACACGGGCCGGACGGCGCCGCGGGAACGCTTGCTGGAACACGTCCGACGGCACCACTTCCATGCGATCGGCCAGCGCGCGCAGCGCGGGGGAATCGGGCTGCGGCGCTTCGGTGTCGGCGATGCCCAGCGCCCCCTTGTGCAGCAGCACCGCCAGCACATAGCGCAGGCAGAAGCTCGCTTCCGCCGGCTTCGCGGGCCAGTGCACGCCCGCGATTTTGAGGGCATGCGGAAACACCTCGATGCGCAGCGACTGCACATCGGCGCCCGTGATGCCGTGCTCCACCATCAGCGCCCGGGTCGCATCCAGGGGCGTGAAGAGCATGGCGCAGGCGGGCCATGCCTTGATGGTGGCGGTGTGCAGGCGCCCGGGCGCATCGAGCCCGCCATCCACCGCGTCCAGCGGCCCGTTGCCCGACAGCGCCGCGTACATCCCGCGCCGCCCAGTGAAGAAGGCCTGCGCGCCCGGCATGCCCGCGCGCGCCGCGCTGGCCGCCGCCATGCCGTTGCGCACGGCGAACGCGGGATGCAGCGACTTCGCTGCGTGCGCCCCGTCGTCCACCAACTGCCAGAGGCCGGCCGCCTGGGTGGCGGCGATGCCCAGCGCGTGGTGCAGGCGGTCCGGCTCCAGTCCCATCGCCATCCCCGCCGCTGCCGCGGCACCCACGGCGCCGGCAGTGGCGGTGGCATGGAACAGCCCCGCGTGCCCCGCGCCCAATGCCTCGCCCAGGCGCAACGCGACCTCGTAGCCGGCGATGACCGCGCGGGCCGCCTGGGCGCGGGTGAGGCCCAGCGCCGGGGCCAGCGCGAGCACGGGCGTGACGGCGACCACCCCTGGGTGCAGCATCGCGGCGCGGTGGGCATCGTCGATCTCGCGCAGGTGAGCGATGGCCGCATTGGCGAAGGCCGCCCCCACCGGATGCGCGGCCGCGCCGCCGAACACGCGGGACGGGCCCGTGCCGGGCGACACCTCCATCGCGATGCCGCGCATCGTGGCCGCGGCGGGCAGGTCGAGCGCCGCCAGGCCGGCGGTCGTCCAGTCCAGCAGCGCCTGCGCCAGGCGCTCGCGCGTGGCCGGTGACGGGGGCTGCGATGCCTGGTCGAACAGATGCGCGACAAGCCTTGCTTCCGGCAGGGGAGATGGGGTGTGCATGGAGTCTCCGGATGTTTTATTGAATGAAATATCTTTCATTGTATAAAATATTGCTTCCCAACGAGGAAGCGCCATGCCCCTTTCCGTCCAGCATTTTTTCGACAGCGCCACCTCCACGTTCTCGTACGTGGTGGACGACGGCGCCGGCCATTGCGCGGTCATCGATCCCGTCATGGGGTTCGACCAGAAGGCAGGACGCACCGACCCAGGGCCCGCCGAGGCCGTGGCCGCCCACATCGCGGCCAAGGGGTTGCGGGTGGACTGGCTGCTGGAAACCCACGCCCATGCGGACCATCTCTCGGCGGCGCCCTGGCTCCAGAAGCGCTTCGGCGGGCTGGTGGGCATCGGCGCCGGAATCACGCAGGTCCAGCGGGAATTCCGCGGCATCTTCAACGCGACCGACCTGCCCACCGACGGCTCGCAGTTCGGCCACCTGTTCGCCGATGGCGAGACGTTTTCCATCGGGCGCCTGCAGGCCGCCGCCCTGCACGTGCCCGGCCACACCCCCGCCGACGTCGCCTACCGGATCACCGATCCCGCCGCGGGGCCCGATGCGGTCTTCGTGGGGGATACGCTGTTCATGCCCGACGTCGGCACCGCGCGCTGCGACTTTCCCGGCGGCGATGCCCGCACGCTGTTCCAGTCGGTGCGGCGCATCCTGGCGCTGCCGGCCGAGACGCTGCTCTATCTCTGCCACGACTATCCGCCCGCGGGGCGGCAGGCCCAGTGCCGCACGACCGTCGCGCGGCAGCGGGCATCGAACATCCATGTGCGCGACGGCATCGCCGCGCATGACTTCGTCGCGATGCGCACCGAGCGCGATGCGACGCTGAACCTTCCGGCGCTCATGCTGCCCGCGGTCCAGGTGAACATCCGGGCGGGCCATATGCCCCCGCCCGAAGCGAACGGCACGGCCTACCTGAAGATCCCGGTCAACCTGCTCTGATCCACCCGGCTGCGGGGCGGCCGCCGCGCTGTCCCGGGCGCGGCGCACGCGCGCCGGTGCTCCTAGCGCTTGCGTCCGCCGAACACGCTGCCCAGCACCCCGCGCAGGATCTCCTTGCCCAGCGAGGTGCCCATGGTGCGCACGGCCGAGCGGGCCATGGTCTGCACCAGCCCGTCCTTCCGGCCGCCGCGCGGACCCGTGGTGCCGAACAGCACGTCGTTCAGGCCCCCGAGCAGGCCGCCGCCATCGGCCGTGCCCGCAGGGTCGGCGGTGCCGGTCCTGGCCTGGCCGGGCGCGGCGGCGGCAGCGCCCTCGGTCCGGCCCTTGAGCTTCTCGTAGGCCGATTCGCGGTCCACCGTCTTTTCATAGACGCCCGCCACCAGCGACTGCGCCATCAGCGCCTGGCGCTGCTGCGGGGTGACCGGCCCGATCTGGCTGCCGGGCGGCAGCACGAAGACGCGCTCGGTGGGCACGGGGCGGCCCTTGGCGTCCAGCAGGCTGACCAGCGCCTCGCCCACCGCCAGCTCGGTGATGGCGGCCTCGATGTCCAGCCCGGGCTGCGGGCGCATGGTGGTGGCCGTGGCCTTCACGGCCTTCTGGTCGCGCGGCGTGAAGGCGCGCAGCGCGTGCTGCACGCGGTTGCCGAGCTGGGCCAGCACGCTGTCGGGAATGTCCAGCGGGTTCTGGGTCACGAAATACACGCCCACGCCCTTGGATCGCACCAGCCGCACCACCAGCTCGATGCGCTCGACCAGCACCTTGGGCGCCTCGTTGAAGAGCAGGTGGGCCTCGTCGAAGAAGAACACCAGCTTCGGCTGGTCCGGGTCGCCGATCTCGGGCAGCTGCTCGAAGAGTTCCGACAGCATCCAGAGCAGGAAGGTGGCGTAGAGGCGCGGCGACTGCATCAGCTTGTCGGCCGCGAGGATGTTCACCACTCCGCGGCCGTCCACCGTCTGCATCAGGTCGTTGATGTCGAGCATCGGCTCGCCGAAGAACCTGTCGCCGCCCTGCGCCTCGATCTGCAGCAGCCCGCGCTGGATGGCGCCCACGCTGGCGGCACTGATGTTGCCGTACTCGGTGGTGAACTCCTTCGCGTTCTCGCCCACGTGGGCGAGCATGGCGCGCAGGTCCTTCAGGTCGAGCAGCAGCAGGCCGTTGTCGTCGGCGATCTTGAACACGATGTTGAGCACGCCCAGCTGCGTCTCGTTCAGGCCCAGCATGCGGCCGAGCAGCAGCGGCCCCATGTCGGAGATGGTGGCGCGCACGGGGTGGCCCTGCTCGCCGAACACGTCCCAGAGCGTGGTGGGGCAGGCGAGGGGCTCCGGCGGGGGCAGGCCGCGCTCGGCCAGGGTGGCGGCCATCTTCTCGCCGATGCGGCCGGGCTGGCTGATGCCGGTCAGGTCGCCCTTCACGTCGGCCATGAACACCGGCACGCCGGTGCGGGAAAACCCCTCGGCGAGGGTCTGCAGGGTGACCGTCTTGCCGGTGCCGGTGGCACCCGTGATGAGCCCGTGGCGGTTGGCCAGCGCGGGCAGCAGGTGGCATTCGGCGGTGTCGTGCTTCGCAATCAGGATCGGTTCGGCCATGGCTGGGGAGAGTCAAAAGTAAAATCGCGGCAATCGCTCGGGAACCCCTGGACGGATCGGGCGGAAAGTGCGCGTACATGCACACGGCGCGGTGATTCGTGCAGAGGTTCCCTAGATTAATCGATAGACACAACAGCAAGGACTCCCTGTGGCAGGACACAGCAAATGGGCCAATATCCAGCACCGCAAGGGGCGGCAGGATGAAAAGCGCGGCAAGATCTGGACCCGGATCATTCGCGAAATCACCGTCGCCGCGCGCGCTGGCGGCGGCGACGTCTCGGCCAACCCGCGCCTGCGGCTGGCCATCGACAAGGCCAAGGCCGCCAACATGCCGGCCGACCGCATCAAATACAACATCGACAAGGCCACCGGCAATGCCGAAGGCCTGACCTACGAGGAAATCCGCTACGAAGGCTACGGCATCGGCGGCGCGGCCATCATCGTGGACACGATGACCGACAACCGCGTGCGCACCGTGGCCGAGGTGCGCTACGCGTTCAGCAAGTACGGCGGCAACATGGGCACGGAAGGCTCGGTGGCCTTCCAGTTCAAGCACGTGGGCCAGCTCATCTTCGCCCCCGGCACCAGCGAGGACAAGGTCATGGAAGTGGCCCTGGAGGCCGGCGCCGAAGACGTGGTGGCCGACGAGGACGGCGCCATCGAGGTGCTCACAGCGCCCGGCGACTTCGAGGCCGTGAAGAACGCCCTGGAGGCCGCGGGCCTGACGCCCGACGCCGCCGACGTGACCATGCGCCCCGACGTCACCATCGACCTGGCCGGCGAGGACGCCGAGCGCATGCAGAAGCTCCTGGACGTGATCGAGGACCTCGACGACGTGCAGGAGGTTTATCACAACGCCGCGCTCTGACCGACGAGGCACCCGGACACCCCATGAAAGTTCTTGTCATCGGAGGCGGCGGCCGTGAACACGCAATGGCCTGGAAACTCTCGCAGTCTCCCAAGGTCATCAAGGTCTACGTGGCCCCCGGCAACGGCGGCACCGCCCTCAATTCCAAGCTCGAAAACATTCCCCTGACCGACGTGCGCGCGCTGCGCGCCTGGGCGCAGGAGCAGAAGATCCAGCTCACCGTGGTCGGCCCGGAGGCGCCCCTGGCCGCCGGCGTGGTGGACGAGTTCCGCGCGCACGGCCTGCGCATCTTCGGCCCCACGAAGGCCGCCGCGCAGCTGGAAAGCTCCAAGGCCTTCTCCAAGGCCTTCATGCGCCGCCACGGCATCCCCACGGCCGACTACGACACCTTCACCGACCCGGCGCTGGCCCATGCCTTCATCGACCGCCTGGGCGCGCCCATCGTGGTCAAGGCCGACGGCCTGGCCGCCGGCAAGGGCGTGGTCGTGGCCATGACCGCGCAGGAGGCCCACGACGCGGTGGACTTCATGCTCGTGGACAACAAGTACGGCGTGAGCCACAACGAAGGCGGCGCGCGCGTGGTGATCGAGCAGTTCCTCGAAGGCGAGGAAGCGAGCTTCATCGTGCTGTGCGACGGCAAGAACGTCGCCGCGCTGGCCACCAGCCAGGACCACAAGCGCCTGAAGGACGGCGACCAGGGCCCCAACACGGGCGGCATGGGCGCGTACTCGCCCGCACCGGTGGTCACGGCCGACGTGCATGCGCGCGCCATGCGCGAGATCATCCTGCCGACCATCCGCGGCATGGAAAAGGATGGCATCCCCTACACCGGCTTCCTGTACGCCGGCCTGATGATCGACGCCAAGGGCCATCCCAAGACGCTGGAGTTCAACTGCCGCATGGGCGACCCCGAGACCCAGCCCATCCTCATGCGCCTCAAGAGCGACCTGGTGGACGTGCTGGGCGCCGGCGTGGACGGCAAGCTCGACCAGGTCGAACTGCAGTGGGACCGCCGCCCCGCGCTGGGCGTCGTCATGGCCGCCCACGGCTACCCGGAAAGCCCCCGCAAGGGCGACGCCATCACCGGCCTGCCGGCGGATGCCGACGACGCCATGGTGTTCCATGCCGGCACCGGGCTGCAGGACGGCGTGGTGCGCACCACCGGCGGCCGCGTGCTCTGCGTGACGGCGCTGGCCGACAGCGTGAAGCTGGCGCAGCAGCGCGTCTATGACGTGGCGCGCGGCATCCACTTCGACGGCGCGCAGTACCGCCGCGACATCGGCCACCGGGCGGTGAAGAGCTGATGGCCACGGCTTCCGGACCGGGGCGCGCCCCGGGCGTTTCCGCGCCGCCGCCGGATGCGGCCGAGCGCGTGCGCGCCTACCTGGTGGACCTGCAGTCGCGCATCACCAACGCGGTCGAGAGCGTCGAGGGGCAGGGCGGTGCGCGCTTTCTCTCCGACGCGTGGAGCAAGGCCCCGGGCGAGCCGCTGCAGGGCGACGGCGTCACCCGCATCCTCGAGGGCGGGCGCGTGTTCGAGCGCGCGGGCTGCGGCTTCTCGCACGTGCGCGGCGCCGCGCTGCCGCCTTCGGCCACGCAGCACCGGCCCGAGCTGGCCGGCGCGCCGTTCGAGGCCATGGGCGTGTCGCTGGTGTTCCACCCGGTCAACCCCTACGTGCCCACGGTGCACATGAACGTACGCATGATCGCCGCCGCGCGCGACGGGCAGCCGCCCGTGTGCTGGTTCGGCGGCGGCATGGACCTCACGCCCTACTACGGCTTCGAGGAAGACGCGGTGCATTTCCACCGCAGCTGCCGCGACGCGGTCTATCCGTTCGGCGAAGGGCTCTACCTGCGCTTCAAGCGCTGGTGCGACGAATACTTCTACCTCAAGCACCGCGACGAGCAGCGCGGCATCGGCGGCATCTTCTTCGACGACTTCTCCGAGCTGGGTTTCGACCGCAGCCTGGCGATGATGCAGTCGGTGGGCGATGCGTTCCTGGGCGCCTACCTGCCGATCGTGCAGCGGCGCCAGGGCATCTACTTCGGCGACCGCGAGCGCTCCTTCCAGTGCTACCGGCGCGGCCGCTACGTCGAGTTCAACCTCGTCTGGGACCGCGGCACGCATTTCGGGCTGCAGTCCGGCGGGCGCACCGAGTCGATCCTGCTGTCCATGCCGCCCCTGGCGGGCTGGGCCTACCAGCGGCAGGACGCCCCGGGCACGCCCGAAGCCGAGCTGACGCGTCGCTTCCTCGTGCGGCGCGACTGGCTGTGAGCCGCCGCCGCATGCCCCCGTGGAGGGCGCAAAGCTATAATTTCAATAGCTGCCTGCGTCCGCCTCGCCAAGGTACCCGGCAGGAAACACCCTCCAACCCCGCTGCGCTGGCGCATCGCGTGCCCGCAGGGCTCCATTGGCTCCCGCGCGTGTTGCGCGCTATATTGCCTCTCACCCCCAACACTTCCCGTCCCTGATGACCACCTCCACCCGTTCGGAATCCGCCGCCAAGAAGGACGTCACGAAACTCCAGCGCGCCATCGTCGATGGCCTGGAGGACGTCAAGGCGCAAGACATCCAGGTGTTCAACACCGAGAAGCTGTCGCCGCTCTTCGAGCGGGTCATCGTGGCGTCGGGCACGTCCAACCGGCAGACCAAGGCCCTGGCCGCCAGCGTGCGCGACGCCGTGCGCGAGGCGGGCTTCCCCAAGCCGCGCACCGAGGGCGAGGACAACGGCGAATGGATCATCGTGGACTGCGGCGCCGCCGTGGCCCACATCATGCAGCCGGCCATCCGCCAGTACTACCGCCTGGAAGAGATCTGGGGCGAGACGCCGGTGCGCCTGAAGCTCGGTGCCGCCAAGCCCGTGAAGGCCGCCGAATCCGGCGATGCCGCGCCCGCGAAGAAGAAAGCCGCGCCGCGCAAGAAGGCCGCGGCGGCCGAAGCGGAAGTGCCGGCACGCAAGCCGGGCCGCGGCAAGGCCGCCGCCGCTGCCCCCGCTCCGGCTCCCGCCAGGAAGGCTGCCGGCAAGGCCGCGCCCGCGAAGGCCGCTGCCGCCAAGGCTCCGGCCAAGGCCCCCGCCAGGGCACCTGCGAAAGCCGCCGCCGGCAAGTCGCCCGCAGCCAAGTCCGCGGCACCGAAGGTGAAGACCGTGGTCGTGAAGCCCGTGGCCCGCAAGCCCGCCGCGAAGTCCGCTGCCGCGAAGGCGCCGGCGGCTCCGCGCAAGGCTGCCGCCAGGAAGGCCCCGGCCCGCAAGAAGGCCGGCTGAGTGAGCAGGCAGGCGGGCATGCCGCCCGCGTAGCATTGACCGATGAAGCTGCTCATCGTGGCCGTGGGCCAGCGCGTGCCCGACTGGGCGCAGACCGCCTACGAGGACTATGCCAAGCGGTTCCCGCCCGAACTGAAGGTGGAACTCAAGGCCGTCAAGACCGAGCCGCGCGGCTCCAAGACGCTGGAAACCCTCTACGCCGCCGAGCGCGAGCGCATCGAGGCCGCCATTCCGCGCGGCACGCGCGTGGTGGCGCTCGACGAGCGCGGCACCTCGCTCACCACCAAGGCCCTGGCCGCCCGCCTCAAGGACTGGCAGCTGGGCGGCGACGACGTGGCGCTGGTCATCGGCGGTCCGGACGGGCTCGACCCGGCCTTCCGCCAGGCCGCGCACGAGCGCATCCGCCTCTCGGACCTCACGCTGCCGCATGCGATGGTGCGGGTGCTGCTGATCGAGCAGCTCTACCGTGCGTGGTCCGTGAACGCCGGCCATCCCTACCACCGGGAATAGCCTCCGCGCAGCGGCGCCAGACCTGCATCGCATGCGTCGTTCCGCCGCAGGTTTCCCCCCCGGGCAGCTCGCCCTGCAGCACGAAGCCCGCATGCCGCAGCAGCGCCAGGGAGGCGGCATTGTCCGCATGCACATGGGCATCCAGGTGCCGCAGCCCGAAGCCCTGGAAGCAGCCGCGCAGCAGCGCCTCCAGCGCCTCGCGCATGAAGCCGTGCCGCTGGTGGGGGCGGGCGATCTCGTAGCCGACCTGCGCCGTCCGCTCCACCGGGTCCCAGCCCTTGAGCTGGCAGAGCCCGATCAGGCCCGGCACATCGCGCCGCTCGATCGCCCAGCAGATGTCGGGCACCGGCTTGCGCCCGACCATCACCATCCACGCGGCGAACACCTGGGCGGCCTCCAGGTCGGCCAGCGGCGCATAGCCGATCCAGGTGCCCGGCGCACGGGCATCGCTCATCGCGAGCAGGGCAGGGGCGTCCTCCAGGACGACGGGGCGCAGGCGCAGGCGCTCGGTGTGGAAGCTGGGCAGACCTTCGGACATGCCCGGCATCTTCGCGCCCGCCGGCCACTTGCCCGCGCGGCCATCCGATGCCATGCACCGCTGCGCGAAGCGACGCCGGCATCCGCTATCCTGCCGCCGTGAAACCGAACCCATCCTCCCCTTCCTCCGCCGCCTCCACCACCTCCGCCACGCAGGCCACCGCGCCGTCCTTCGTGTACCTGGCCTCCCAGAGCCCGCGGCGCCGCCAGCTGCTCGACCAGATCGGCGTGCGGCACGTGCTGCTGCTGCCCAACGCCGATGGCGACGCCGTCGTGGAAGACGCCGAGGCCATCGAGGCGCCCCGGCCCGGCGAGGCGCCCGCGCGCTACGTGCAGCGCGTGACCGGCCTCAAGCTGGATGCGGCCGTGGCGCGGCATGCGCGGCGCGGCCTGGAGCCCGCGCCCATCCTGTGCTCCGACACCACCGTGGCCCTGGGCCGCGACATCCTCGGCAAGCCCGAGGACGAGGCGCATGCGCGGCAGATGCTCGCGCGCCTGTCCGGCAGCACCCACCGCGTGCTCACCGCGGTGGCCGTGCAGGTGCCGGGCGGCGCGCGCCACGCGGCGCTGTCGGTATCGCAGGTGCGCTTCGCGCCGATGACCGCGGAGCAGATCGCGGCCTACGCCGCCAGCGGCGATCCGCTGGGCAAGGCCGGCGCCTACGGCATCCAGGGTCCCGCCGCCCGCTACGTGGAGCGCATCGCCGGCAGCTACACCGGCATCATGGGCCTGCCGCTGTTCGAGACGGCGCAACTGCTGCGGCAGGCCGGCATGCCCGGCTGAAGGTGGCCGGGCCCCGGGGCACAGGCCGGGGCAGGGCGTGAATCCCGTTCCCGGCGAACGGGGGGCCGTTGAGGCATCATCGGTTCCCGAGCACCTGCTCCCATCCCGCCCGCCCTCGACCCGCGCCGCCCGCCATGCAACAAGACATCCTCATCAATTGGTCCCCCCAGGAAACCCGCGTCGCCGTCGTCGAGCACGGCGCCGTGCAGGAGCTGCACGTGGAGCGCACGCTGGAGCAGGGGCTGGTGGGCAACGTCTATCTGGGCAAGGTCTCGCGCGTGCTGCCGGGCATGCAGTCCGCCTTCATCGACATCGGGCTGGAGCGCGCGGCCTTCCTGCACGTGGCCGACGTGTGGCACCGGCAGGAGGGCGGCGAGGCACCCATGTTCGCGCGCAAGGGCGAGCCGCCGCTGCCCATCGAGAAGCAGGTGTTCGAGGGGCAGGCGCTCATGGTGCAGGTCATCAAGGACCCGATCGGCACCAAGGGCGCGCGGCTGTCCACCCAGATCAGCATCGCCGGGCGGCTGCTCGTCTTCCTGCCGCAGGACGACCACGTGGGCGTGTCGCAGAAGATCCCGGCCGCCGAGCGCGATGCGCTGCGCGCCCGCCTGCAGGCCCTGGTGGGCGACAAGGCCACGGGCGGGGGCGGCGGCTTCATCCTGCGCACCAATGGCGAGGATTCGTCCGACGCGGAACTGGCCGAGGACATCGCCTACCTGCGCAAGACCTGGGCGCGCATCAAGGAGGCCGCCATGCGCCAGCCGCCGGCCTCGCTGCTGCACCAGGACCTGAACCTGCTGCAGCGCGTGCTGCGCGACCTCGTGGGCGAGGAAACCGCCAGCATCCGCATCGACTCGCGCGAGCAGTTCGCCCTGCTGCAGGCCTTCGGCCGAGAGTTCACCCCGGCGGCCGTGCCCAAGCTGCAGCTCTACAAGGGCGAGCGGCCCATCTTCGACCTCTACGGCATCGACGAAGAAATCGCCCGCGCCCTGGGCCGGCGCGTGGATTTGAAATCCGGCGGCTACCTCATCGTGGACCAGACCGAGGCGCTCACCACCATCGACGTGAACACCGGCGGCTACGTCGGCGCGCGCAACTTCGACGACACCATCTTCAAGACCAACCTGGAAGCCGCCCAGGCCATCGCCCGCCAGCTGCGGCTGCGCAACCTGGGCGGCATCATCATCGCGGACTTCATCGACATGGCGCGGGAAGACCACCAGCACGCCGTGCTGGCCGAATTCCGCAAGCAGCTCGCGCGCGACCGCGTCAAGACCATGACCGGCGGCTTCTCGCAGCTCGGCCTCGTCGAGATGACGCGCAAGCGCACCCGCGAATCCCTGGCCCACATGCTCTGCGAACCCTGCGCGCACTGCCAGGGCAAAGGCAGCGTGAAGACCGCCCGCAGCGTCTGCTACGACATCCTGCGCGAGATCCTGCGCGAGGCCCGCCAGTTCAACCCGCGCGAGTTCCGGGTGGTTGCCTCCGCCAAGGTGGTGGAGCTGTTCCTGGACGAGGAGAGCCAGCATCTGGCGGGCTTGTCGGATTTCATCGGCAAGCCGATATCGCTGCAGGCGGAGAGCGGGTTGGGGCAGGAGCAGTACGACATCGTGTTGTTGTGAGGTTCAGGGCTTGGTGCTGGGGCAACCCGGTATCTGCGCCTCTGTCGTGCATTCCGAGGGGATGCTTTCGAAGAGCACATCGCGACCGACACTTACGCGGTTCATGTCAACCGGCGGGTCCAAATACCATTGGATTTCGCCATTCAGCCAGAGATCGACCACTTCACTCTGGCCCAGCAAGGTCTTGGGCTCGATGCGATACAGCCGCACCACGTAAGGCATCTTGAAGCGCGGATGGGTGATGCGCTGCAGGAAAGAGGCTTTGTGGAACTCCAGGCGGTACACCCGGTGCGGGCTGTTTTCAGCATCTGCGAAGGTGGGCGTTGCAAGAGCCCACCCCGCCAGGAACAACGCATTCAGGCCCAGGCACCAGACGATGCAGGGCACTTTCTTGAGGTGGGAGAGCTTCATTGCCGCTCTGCGCGATGTAGTGCCATGGGAAGCGATCGTCAGGGCTTGGTGTTGGGGCAACCTGGTATGTCCCCTGCCGCAGTGCATTCCGACGGGATGTTCTCGAAAACTACCCCCGGGCCCACATAGACTTTGTTGGCTTGCACAGGCGGGTCGAGTTGCCAGTCGATCCCGCTGCCATCCATGAGATCGACCACCTTGCTTTCACCCAGGAGTTCCTTGGGATCAACCCGGTACAGGCGGACGATGGCCGGGGCTTCCTGGTCGCGATGCACGATGCGCTGCCATGGCGATGCGCGGTGAATTTCCAGTCGATAGACAGCGTGCGGACTGTTGTAGGTCATGAAAAGCGTGGGCGTAATCACATACCAGACCAGCCCCAAGCAGGCACTCAGCGCCAGCCACCAGATGGTGCAGGGCACGTTCTTGAGGTTGGACAGTTTCATCATTACTGCACTGGGATCAGCAGTGGACGCGCGATTCATGCATACCCTGGGAGCAATCTTCACGGCTTGGTATCAGGGCAGCCCGGTATCTGCGCCTCTTTCGTGCATTCCCGTGGAATGTTCTCGAAGGTGACATCCTGGCCTACGTGCACGCGGCTCAGTTCGACGGGCGGGTCCAGATACCAGTGGATTTCGCCGTTCAACCAGAGATCGACCACTTCGCTCTGGCCCAGCAAGGTCTTGGGCTCAATGCGATACAGCCGAACCACATAGGGCATCTTGAAGCTCGGGTGGGTGATGCGCTGCAGAAAAGAGGCTTTGTGGAACTCCAGGCGGTACACCCGGTGCGGGCTGTTTTCGGCATCTGCGAAGGTGGGCGTTGCAAGAGCCCACCCCGCCAGGAACAACGCATTCAGGCCCAGGCACCAGACGATGCAGGGCACGTTCTTGAGGTTGGGAAGCTTCATTACCACTGCGTGCGATGTGGTGCCACAGGAAGCGTTCGTCAAGGCTTGGTGTTAGGACAACCCTGTAGCTGTGCCGCTTCCGTGCATTCCGGAGGGATGTTTCTGAAGATGACGTCCCTGCCCACATAGACCTTGTTGGTTTGCACCAGCGGATCGAGTTGCCAGTCGATATCGATCCCGCTCCAAAGATCGACCACCTGGCTTTCGCCCAGCAGTTCCTTGGGATCAACGCGGTGCAGCCGGACAATGAAAGGAGCCTTCTGATCGTAATGGATGATGCGCTGCCACAGGGAGGCGTGATAGAGCTCCAGCCGATAGACGTAGCGGGGGCTGTTGTAGCTGTTGAAGAGCGTTGGCTTGGTTGCATACCAGCCCAGTACCACGCAAGCATTCAGCGCGAGACACCAGAGGATGCAGGGCACGTTCTTGAGACCGGACAGCTTCATTGCCAGCTCAGTGGGATAGTGAGGGGACCGGAGCATGTCAAGGTAGTTGTCGCGTCGATCAAGCAGCCCGAGGCTGCGTATTCGATGCGGTCGCCGCGGCATTGGAGATGCCGTCGCGCT
>NZ_FNEY01000007.1 GCF_900100305.1 Paracidovorax citrulli
GTTGTCCCTGGCGCCCTTGCGCCACGCGGATGATCGAGCGCAGGTCCGACACCATCGCCTCGAAGCAGCCCGCTTCCAGCCAGCGTCGGGTTTGCTGGTAGACCGCCTCCCAAGGAGGTAGATCGTTGGGCAGCATCCGCCAAGGCGCGCCTGCGCGCACCAGCCAGCGCAGGGCGTTGAAGACTTCGCGCAGATCGTGCTCGCGCTGGGGCGCGCGCTGGTCCATCAGGCTCAAGTAGGGCGCAGCGAAGCTCCATTCTTCATCGCTGACATCCGTCGGGTAGGGCTTGCGGGGCATCCGCAGACTCTACCTTTGACTTCCACTCCGAGGAGCAAAGTTCATAACACGCTCTAGGCTCCGAACCCAGGGTCTTTGAGAACTGAACACATGATGGCTATGTCACCTTCCGAGAATCCCAGGCGGGCAGACTCCTCGTCGAGCGGCTTTCTGCAGTCATCAAGCCTCATCCGCTGCGCAGAAAAGGGAGGCAAAGGCCAGACCGGACGAAGCTCCGTCTCGCTTGCGAGAAAGCTCTGGCCAGTCTTTGCCACTGTGAGCATTGCCGGCAAGGTCATGGCCCACGCGGCCAGCAACCCGGCCACCATGAGTCCTATTGCCACGGCGCCCACTGCCTGCCCTATCCAAATTGGCGGAAGCCACCGGTCCTTGATACGGCGCTCCTGCGGGTCGAAGTAGGAGCCGCAGAGGCGCAACACCCCCAGATCCACACTCCTTACCCGACACCATTCCATGAGTGTGCGTGCCTCGGCAAGCGTCGCCACCTGGACACCGGCGAAGACATGGAAAGCGGCCAGATTGTTCTGTTCATCCACATATTGACGAATGCCAGGATCCGATATCTCGTCCTTGCCATGCACCAGCAGCCAGATACGGCGACGGAGCATGTGCCAGGACTCCGTACGCAAGATCACCCAGAAAAACACTCCCCCAAGCCCCAGGGCGATGCCGAGGGGTACCAGTGTGGCGATGTCCGAAATCTTGATCGCAGCAATGCCGTCCATGCGAGCACTTTCGTCTTAACTGGTTTGCCAGCAGTGCCGGAACTGAACCTCTGAGTGATGACCGTACCGATGCCTGCACCACATCAAGCCGCCACCCCCACCCCATCCAGCCGCTGCGCGAACGCCCCCTCCCCGCTCGCGGTGATCACCAGCCGGTGCGTGGCGCGCGTCGCCGCCACGTAGAACAGCCGGGCCTCCTCCCGCTCGTCCTCGCCGTCGGATGGCATGTGCCCCGCGCCCACCAGCGCCACCACCGGGAACTCCAGGCCCTTGCTGGCGTGCATGGTCATCACCTTCACGGTGTCGTCCGCCGGGTGGAAGCTGCCCGTGCCCTTGCGCACCTGGTGCGGCAGGCCCTTGTGGCGCAGCGCGGTGGCGCACTCCTCCATCTGCGCGTAGTGGCGGCACAGCACCGCCATGTCGCCCCAGGCATGGCCTTCCTGGTGGGCCGCGGCCAGGCGGTCGGCCACCTGGGCGGCCTCGGCGCGGAACGAGGGCAGGCGCACGACCACCGGCGCCTCGCCGTCGCGGCCGCAGCTCACGGGCTGCAGCAGGGGCACGCCGTCCTCGCCGCTGTCTTCGGGCGCGAGCAGGTCGGCCGCGATCAGGTGGGCGGTCTGCAGGATCTGGCGCGTGTTGCGGTAGTTGATCTTCAGGATGGACGTGCGGCCCTGGGCCTGGATGCCCACGCTGCGGAAGCTGAACTGCTTCTGCCGTGCACGGGCGTAGATGCTCTGCGCGTCGTCGTAGAGCAGCAGCAGGTTGTTGGTGGCCGGGTCCACCATCCGGGAGACGAGCCGGAGCCATTCCGGCTCGAAATCGTGCCCTTCGTCGATCAGCACGGCGGCGTACTGCCCGCTGGGGATGCGGCCCATATCCACGCCGCGCACCACGCGGTCCACCATGTCCGCGAAGAAGGCCTCGCGCGGCAGCGACGGCGCCGGCAGGCCCTGGCCGAAGGCCACGAGCTGCGCCCGCGCCCATTTGTGGAAATGCAGGCAGTGCACCTGCTCGCCCAGCCCCTTGGCCTCCATGGCGCTGGCCAGTTTCACGGCCAGCGGTTCGTTGTAGCAGAGCACCAGCACCGGCTTGGCACCGTCGGGCAACGCGCCGTGCAGCTTCGCGAGGTGCTCGGCGCGGTAGCCCAGGATCATGGTCTTGCCCGAGCCCGCCACGCCATGGATCACGCGGTGGCCTTCGCCCAGCGAGCGCGCCAGTTGCTCCTGCTGCAGGTCCATCACGCGCAGCAGGTCCGGCACCTCGTCCACCCCGCCGTACTGCGCGAACAGCCGGCCCTGCACGGGCACGCGCACTTCGGGGAACATGTGCCAGCGCACGCGATCGATCTGCGGCAGCGACATCGCCGCGCCGAAGGCATGGGGGAACATGCGCCAGAGCCTCTCCTGGAATGCCTCGGGCTCCACGTCCTCCAGCATTTCGTCCTGGCAGACCACGTAGTCCGGTGCGATCGCCTCTGCCAACCCCGCCGCCTCGAATTGCCGGCGCGTGATGCGCGTGAACACCACGCCGTGGCCCCACGGGAAGGCCAGCTTGCCCTGGTGCGGCCCCGAAGGCTGCACCAGCTGCGGATCGCGCTCCAGCGCCCGCACCACCTCGAGCGCGCAATGGCGGGCCTGCTCCAGCGGGTTCTTCACGATCTTCGGAACGCCGCCGTCCGGGGCGATCTCCCAGTACTGCCGCGTGGCCTTGCGCACCGTCTCCAGGTGCCAGTCCTTGGTCTCCAGGATCAGCACCCCGCGCCGCGGATGCATGACCACGAAGTCCGGGTAGGTCTGCTTCGGCCCCACCGGCACGTCGTACCAGACGGAGTAATCGCCGTCGAGCTTGCGCTCCAGCCGCTGGGCCAGCCGCCGCTCGCCCGCGGTCATGCGGGACGTGCAACTGCCGATGGCGGGAATGAGAGTCGCCACGGAGCCTCCTTCTCTCTGCTGGCTTGTATCTATTTGAAATTTTATGCGATAAACAATTTCTTTCTGCCTGATGGAAAGCACAGTGCCGGCGGTTATTCGCCGGCGTATTCGAGCTCGAACAGCGGGACTTCCAGCGAGCGCCGCAGCCACAGCCCCCCGCCCACGGCCCGGAAATGGCGCGACAGCCCACGCCGGTAGGCCTCGGCGCGGTGGCGAAACAGCGCGGGGTCCGTCAGGTCTTCGTCGATGATGTCCTGCTCGTAGTCCTCGCGCGTCACCGCCTCGAGGTAGAGCGCTCCCCGGCACAGGCGCGCGAGGTTGTCGAGCGCGGCCTTCAGGTCCGGCGGGCTCAGGTAGGGCAGCACGCCTTGGCAGACCACGAGGTCGGACGGCTCGCTCGCGGCATAGTCCACCACCGACCCCTGCTGCCACCCGTAGCGCTCGCACAGGTAGGCGCTGAACTCCACCCCCTGGTAGCGCGCGTCGGGAAAATGGCGCGCCACGATGTCCTTCCACAGCCCGATGCCGCAGCCCACGTCCAGCACGCGCTCCACGGGCACCCGCAGGTACTTGAGGTAGCTGCACACGAACTGGCCCAGGCGCTCCATGTGCTGCGGGTCCACCACGCTGGTCTTCTTGTCGAAATAGAAGCGCTGGTAGTAGGCCTCATCGAACAGGGTGGCGCTGGCGGATTTCAAAGGCAGGTCCTTGCTGGGCTGGGTAAAAAATGGGAAAGATTCGGCGGCAGGGAGTATCCCGCATCGCTCCCGGAGCCTGGCACCCCGGTGACGGCCGCACCCCATGGGCCGCCGCACAATGCCGGCATGAGCGCCCTTCCGCCCGCCCTGCCCGCCGCCATGCCGGAGCCGACCGCGCACGATGCCTGGGTGGACTCGGCCCGCGGCCGGCTGTTCGCCCGCCGCTGGCAGCCTGCGCCGCGCGATGCAAGCCCCGCCACAGTGCCGGCTCCCGTGATCCTCTTCCATGACTCGCTGGGCTGCGTGGCGCTGTGGCGCGACTTTCCCGCGGCGCTGTGCCGGGCCACCGGCCGCGACGTGATCGCCTACGACCGGCCGGGCTTCGGCCGCGCCGATCCCTGCACGGGCGCGCTACCGACGGATTTCATCGCGGCCGAGGCACGCACCAGCCTGCCCGCGCTGCGTTCGGAATTCGGCATCGGCCGCTACGTGGCGCTCGGCCACAGCGTGGGAGGGGCCATGGCCGCCCATTGCGCGGCGGACGGCAGCGGCACGGGCGATTGCATCGCCCTCGTCACCGTGGCCGCGCAGGCCTGCGTGGAAGAACGCACGCTGGCGGGCATCCGCGAGGCACGCGACCAGTTCCAGCGCAGCCCCGAGGCGCTGCAGCGGCTCGCCCGCCACCACGATGGCGACGAGGGCAAGGCGCGGTGGGTGCTGAATGCCTGGGTGGATACCTGGCTGCACCCCGGTTTTGCCGGCTGGTCGCAGGCCGATGTGCTGGCGCGCGTGGCTTGCCCCGTGCTCGCCCTGCATGGCGACCGGGACGAATACGGATCCCTCGAGCAGCCCGCGCGCATCGCCCGCTGGGCCGCCGGGCCCGCGCGCGTCGAGATCCTGCCCGGCGCGGCGCATGTGCCGCACCGCGAGCGGCCCCATGAGCTCGCGGAGCGCGTCGCGCGCTTCCTCGCGGACCTGCCGTGATCAGGCCTTGGGCGGCCGGTACATCGCGCAGAGCTTGTTGCCGTCCGGATCGCGCAGATAGGCCAGGTACAGCGGGCCCGCGGGGCCTTCGCGGTAGCCCGGCGGGTCTTCGCAGGTCGTGCCGCCGTTCGCCAAGCCGGCCGCATGGAAGGCATCGGCCTGCTCCGGCGACTGCATCGCGAACCCGATGGTGCTGCCATTGCCGTGCGTGGCGGGCTCGCCGTTGATCGGCAGCGTGATGCCGAACATCCCCCCGGGG
Organism: Paracidovorax citrulli; assembly: GCF_900100305.1. Taxonomy (GTDB): domain Bacteria; phylum Pseudomonadota; class Gammaproteobacteria; order Burkholderiales; family Burkholderiaceae_C; genus Paracidovorax; species Paracidovorax citrulli. The sequence continues at coordinate 4,896 of NZ_FNEY01000007.1, forward strand.
CTGCGGTAGAAATAGCGGCTCTTGTTGGCGATGCCGGGCGGCACGCCGATGGTGCCGAGCAGGGCGTCGTAGAAGCGCTTGGATTTCTCGAGGTCGGTGACGCCGACGATGACGTGGCTGAACATGCGATGTGTCTCCTGTGATGGCCTTGCCGGCCAGGCCAGGCCAGGCCGCTGGCCGGGCTGCCGGCCAGGACACGGATCGTAGCGGCCGCCATCGCGGCCGGGCGTCGCGCATGCGCGCGCAGGCCGCGCCTGTCCTAGTACCGGCCCTTGACGAACAGCACCGACTCGGACTTGCGCTGCTTCGGCCGCACCACCACCGTGCCCGCCAGCTTGTCGTGCCAGCCCTGCTTGCGCCGGTCGAACGCCACCCACACGAAGCCCAGGCACAGCGGGATCGCCGACACGAAATACGCCAGGTAGCGCCCCACCGACTGCCCCGGCGTCATGGGCCGGCCGGTCTCCGCATCCACCACGCGGGCACCGATGTTCATCTTGCCGGGCGTGGCCTGCCGCCAGAACCAGAACAGCAGCACCACCACCGCAGGCAGCACCCAGGAAATCAGGAAATCCGCCGGCCCCGCGACCAGCCGCTCCGTCTGCTTGAAATAGTCCCAGCCATAGACGGCCGCCAGCAGCGGCACGGTGACGATCAGCAGCAGCACCGTGTCGAGCAGCGTCGCGCCCAGGCGGGCCCAGAAGCCGACGTATTCGAGGTCGGAGGCATCGATGCGGTCGTCCGGGGGAGCACTCGCGGGGAGGGTCATGGCATCGCTCGCTGGATGGCTGGATGGGGCCCACGGTCGGGCCGGGGTCGGTGCCGGATTCTCGCCCAGGATCCTGGAGCGATAGCGGACAGCGCTTCGCCAATGCAGCGTCCGGTTCGCGTGGTTGCGGGGCCGTGTCGGGGCGTATTCACCGCAGATTCTGCGGTGAATAAACCAGCTAATCGCCGCATGCAGGCGTCCCCGCCGTGTCAGGGCACGGATCTGGCCGCGCTGGGGATGCGCCCATGGACGCCCGGCAAGCGCTGGTGTTGAACCATGTACTGGATGGGTTGGATGGTCGGCAAACAACTTGGCAAATAATTCTGCAATTGATCAAAAAAATATTTGATTTCAATTAGTTAGATGCAATTGAATCTTGGCAAAATCGCCTGATGTACACCGACGTCCACCAGTTCGAGCCCTTGCTGCCAGCCGACGCCCGGATGGAGCCTCTTCTGGCCAAGGCGCATGACCTGTCCCGGCTGGCCACCACCCTGGCCGGCACGCGGGTGCCGCCGGAGTTGCGCAGCCTGCTGCGCAGCATGAATTCGTACTACACCAACCGCATCGAGGGGCAGCACACGCGACCGCACGAAATCGAGCAAGCCCTGCGGCAAGACTTCTCCCAAGATGCAGCGCTGGCCGCCAGGCAGCGCCTGGCCATCGCGCACATCGAGGCCGAACAAGTGCTGGAGCAGCGCCATACCGGGCCTGAAGGCGCTGGAAAGCTGTACGCGCCGGGGGCGGTGCAGGACATCCACCATGTTTTGTTTTCCCGCTTGCCCGCCGCCGATCTGTTCACATCCGAGCAGGAGCCCATCGTTCCGGGTGCGCTGCGCGAGCGCGACGTGCGCGTGGGCCAGCATGTGGCCCCCGCCCATGCCACCGTGCCGTTGTTTCTGCAGCGCTGGGCTGCGTTCTATGGCGGCGTGCGCCGGGGCGAGGCGGCCTTGGTGGCCCTGGCCTGCGCGCACCAGCGGCTGGGCTGGGTGCATCCCTTCGTGGATGGCAATGGCCGCGTCATGCGGCTGCACACCCACACCTGGCTCACGGCACAAGGCTACACAGGCGGGCTGTGGTCGCCCCTCCGCGGCTTTGCACGCAGCACAGAGCGCTATTACGCGCTGCTGGCCGACGCCGACAGCCTGCGCCGTGGCGACCTGGACGGACGCGGCAACCTGAGCGAACAGGCCCTGATCGCGTGGGTCCACTACGTGCTGGACACCTGCCTGGACCAGGTCCGCTTCATGGCAGGTCTGCTGGACTTCGAAGCCATCAAGAACCGAATCGAAGCCTGCCTGGCCTACGAAGCCACCGTGCTCAAACAAGGCGTCCGCCAAGAGGCCCTGCGCGGCCTGCACTACCTGTTCCTGAGCGGCGAAGAAATGCCGCGTGGCGAATTCAAAGCCATGCTCGGGATGAGCGACCGGAGTGCCACCGATGCGCTGGGTGCGCTGGTCAAACGCGGGCTGCTCAAGTCCGACTCGCCACAGGGCAAGGTGCGGTTTGGCCTGCCGCAGCACGCGCTGCGCTTCATGTTTCCGCAGTTGTGGCCCGAGGCGGAGGCGGATTCGGCGAATGTTTGAGGGGGCTCCTCAAGTTGGTGTCTCGCAGCTGCCTCGCTGCCAGGGGCTGTGCGGATCGCAGAAGTACACCCGCACGCCCGTGGCCTGGGCGAGTTCACGATGGCCGGCCATTTCCTTGCCCTGGTCGTAGGTGAGCGTCTGGCGCAGGGGCCGGGCACCCGGTTGAGCTTGGCCGTGCTGGGGCGACCAGCGCCAGAGCAGGAGATCGCAGACGGTGCGCCAGAGTCGGCTGTGCGGATGCAGCTTGGGTGCAGGGCGCGCTGCGTCGCGGCGGGCCTGGCAGGCAGTCTGGGCGGCCGCGAGGCATATCCAACGCCAGGGGTGCTGTCGCGCACCAGCTCACGGCATACGGTGCTGGGCTGCGCTCGAGCAGTCGGGCAATGGACCGCCCGCTCCATCCTTGCTGGACCAACGAGGCCAGCGTGAGGTGTTCTACGGACTGCAGATGCGTGTATCGCGAAGTCATCTGGGCAAGTTACCTGAGGTTCAGGTATTGCACTTCAGTTTTTAGACCGCCAAGCTTTATTCAGATCAAGCCGAGGATATATTTGTCCGCGGTGATTTTTGTTTCAGCGATTTTACGATCAATGGTGCCCAACGTCCTTTTTGCAGTAACAACAGCGACCTTTAGCTCTTGAAGAGCTTTTTTATAACTCCTCGAGCGCGCTGTAAAGATGTTCCTTTTAACCATTTTCTCCTCTTTAAGCAGCTCGTAAAATCTCCCATCAGTAGCGTTGGCGCCAACAATTTTGTCCACTACACGAAGAAATTCAGGATTGAACGTGCCCCCTCGGTAAAAATACACCGTGTCGCCTGCAACTTGTATCGTTCTATATATCTCATTCATAAGATCCAGAACCCGCTTATTACTGGAATCATCACCACTCCCCACCAACTCAATAAAATCCTCTATTATTGGTTTTTTGTAGAATCGCAAATAGTTATCAGCATCTATTTTCTTAAGAAAATCCAACTCGACTTTCCACTCGCAATTGGCCCGTCGCCACAATCCCTCATATATACTTTTTGAGATTTCTTCATTTTTTTGCCTTGCTATATACGATGCAGCAAAAAACTCCTGTATGCTTTTATGAATATAAGTGGTATGAAGGCCATCCGGCATCATTAGACAAACACCCTCAACTATATCTGTCTTAAACCCCTCAGCTGTAATTTCTTTTCTTGTTACTTTTGCGGCATTTGTACAGCATTTGTCAAAATCATTATCTGTAAGAGCCACTCCCATTGGTTTTGACAGAAAAGAAAAACACTCGAAAAAATACTGTAGTTCACTATTACTAAGCTGTGTTGCGCGCTCACGTTTGAACAATTCTTTATCAAGATCATGACGCGAAACAAGCACATGAAACAGTGAATTATAAAACTCTTGCAGCCCATCTGGGATAACGGCCGATCCTCCGAAAGAGTAGTTCAGTAGAGTCAGCATTAAAGGCGTATTAAGAATACCCTTGACGTCTGCTGTACTAGCATCTATTGCCTTCAAAAGAAAGGAAAGATGCTCGCCCTCTCTGCCCATTTTTCTCAAAAAATCAGGTATTTCTTCTTTTTGAATGTTTGCGATATAAAAGGGTGTCAGGGTACTGTTTTTCTGAATCAAATGCGATAAAGAACCTGGTCGAGATGAGAATACAAATCGAGTCTCCTTACACCCCCCATTAGCGCATCGCATTCATTTTTTATCTTAAGTATATTAATTCGCTTTATTTCATCTATGCCATCTAAAAATAGGGTAAATTTCCCAGTTTTAAGAATTTCTTGCACTTGATTTTCTTTAACATTTAAAAGCCCCATGCTCCTAAAAGCATTGACAAGCAATCCATTTAGACCTTCTTCCGCAGAAACATACCTAAGCTCAAGAAATAGAGGGATCTTTCCAGAAGTGGATAGCTCATTAACAGCCAGATGCCGCATGAACATAGACTTCCCCTGCCCAACAGTTCCCAAAATAATTATATTTTGGGCTGCCTCGATATCCAACAGGCTGTCAACCCTCATTGAGCGACTGGATGGATTGAATTTAATTTTACAAGGATGATAAAAACTTCTTAAGCTCACCCGTTCACTTCTAAATATCGGCTTAACATGCTCAATCGAAAATATTTTAGAAGCAATATTTTCAGATATTTTTTGCAGATCCGCTTTTGAACTTTTGCCTATGATGTTTTTAATAGCAGAAAAATTGTTAATCAACCCTTCTATTAAAGGGCTTATAATTGCCGCCGCGATCTGTGGGTCCACTCTTTATCTCCAAGCAATCAAATTATTGAAACCATCATGTTTGCAACGCAAATCAAATGGTGCGCATTCATATATTCCAGAATTTTTTAGCATAGACTGCTACAATTGCCACCTTTGTCCACTGAAAACATTACTCCTACGCTTTATAATCACCAGCATGCGGCGCAGCAAACTCTTGCCTACAGAAATTGCCGCATTTCCCTCCAAATTCCTTATGGTTTGGCATAGTACGGCCATGTCGTGCTATGCGGAGAATCAGGCGTATTAGTGCATCAGCAATCCGCCCGCCTTCGCAGCTTGAGCCCGTCGACAAGCGCTCGCGGGTGGCTCTAAGAGCGGCTGACACGACCCTTCTGGCGTCGTTGCCGCATCTTGTCGTACTACTCGTACTGCCTGCGATACGGCGCTAGCCAGAACCGCTTCGCTGGGTCGTGTTAGCCGCTCAAGGACAGTGTCTAGGCACAAGTGCTCTAGGGTGAACGCGCGCTTGTGGGTGGTGCAGCAAGGCGAAGCCGAGCCGTGCATCCCCCAGCCGGGCAAATATTCGTCCTCGAGTTTCTGTTCCAGCCGCTCGGCCAGTCTTCGCTCTTCGGCAGTCGTACGTGCAGCGCATGTACCCAAGACCGGGATCCATGTAGCCATGCCCCTCCGCTCCCATAGTTGTTTCATTCCGAAACACCTTATAGGGGCCGATGCTTATTCGTTCCTGACGAAAACCCGAGGTGGATGCTGATAGGGTTGCGCACGTGTCGCAACGCAACCGTATGGCTTAACTACCGGGGAAATTCACGGTAGCGGGCCGGCAGAACTAGCCAGAGCCCGCGACCGACTCAGCGCGAGGACCGCACAGCCCCCACGCCCGTATCGATGGTGCCGAACACCGTGACGCCACTCTCGCCCGACTGGGCGCCGGTGCCCGTGGCCGGGTCATTGGCCGGCCGGGAGGGCACCGTATCGCAGCCTGCCAGGGCCGCCGATGCCGCCAGCAGGACGGCTACCGCCCAGGCGCGCGTGGGGGCGGAGACGTGGCGGGGGGTTGCGGTATCGCGCGGGGTCATTCGCTGTCTCCTTGCAGGTGCTTGCCCAGGATTCCCGCCAGCTCGAACATGCCGGCCGATTCCTTGCCGAACACCTCGCGCAGCTTGGCGTCGGCCTTGATGGTGCGCTTGTCCTTGGGGTCCTGCAGATTGTGGGCCTTGATGTATTCCCACATCTTCTTCACTGCTTCGGGCCGGCCGATCGGCTCCGGGCCGATCACCGCGGCCAGGGCGGCGCTCGGCGGCTTGCCGGCCGCGGTCTTGCGCGGGGCCTTGGCGGCGGCGGTGGACTTCTTCGCGGCGGCCTTGGCGGCGGGCTTGGCGGCCTTCTTGGCCGCGGCCGCGGTGCCCGCCTTCGCCGCACCGGCTGCCGCGCCGGCCTTGCCGGCGAACTTGCGCGGCGGGAACTTGCTCTCGCGCGGCTCGAACTCGAAGTTCACCTTGCCGGCCTCCTTGTCCCACGCCAGGAAGGCCTTGAAGTTGCGGCGCGTGCGCATGCTCACGAACTTGTCGAGCAGGTCGGTCTTGCCGGTGGCGAGCAGCTTGGCCATCTGCTCGCGCTCCACGTGCTGCTGCAGGATGACCTTGCCGCTCTTGAAGGTGCAGCTGGGCGTGGGCTGGGCGGCGGTGGGCACGGCCTTGCTGCACACGTAGTTGCTGCCGTGCTCGTGCACGGGCGCGCCGCAGATGGGGCACGGGCCCAGCGGTTCGCCGGTGAACTCGACCAGCTCGCCCGATGCCTCGCCCGCGCGGTCGTCGCCGAAGTCGAATTCCAGCTTGAAGTTGCCGGCCTCCTCGTCGCGCACGATGGCGACCTCGGCCGTGAACGGCCAGCCGGCCTTGGAGCGGAAGCCCTCCAGCGGGCCGATGCGGCGATCGCGCAGCAGGGCCTCGGCCTCGGCGGGTTCGAAGGTGCGGCCCGCGGGCGACTTGGTGAACGAGAAGCCGCAGCCGTCGCCGCGCCCGTCGGCGCCCGTGCAGGCGTAGCGCCGGTAGTTCTCCTTGACCACGCCGCCGCAGTTGGGGCACGGGGTGGAGAGCGTGGCGTAGTTGCCGGGAATGGTGTCGCGGTCGTATTCCTTGGCCTTCTTCACCATGCGCTCGGTCATGGCGGCGATCTGCTGCATGAAGGCCTCGCGGCTGAGCTGGCCCTTCTCCATCTGGGCGAGCTTGTATTCCCATTCGCCGGTGAGTTCGGCGCGCGAGAGCTCTTCCACGCCCAGGCCGCGCAGCAGCGTCATGAGCTGGAAGGCCTTGGTCGTCGGGATGAGCTCGCGGCCCTCGCGCAGCATGTACTTTTCGGTGAGCAGGCCTTCGATGATGGCCGCGCGCGTGGCCGGGGTGCCCAGGCCTTTTTCCTGCATGGCCGAGCGCAGTTCCTCGTCTTCCACCTGCTTGCCGGCGCTTTCCATGGCGCCCAGCAGCGTGGCTTCGGAGTAGCGGGCCGGCGGCTTGGTCTTCAGGGCCTTGGCCTCGGCGTATTCGGTGTGCGTCATCTCGCCGGGCTTCACGGGCACCAGCGGCTGGCCCTTGTCGCCGGCCTTGCCGTCCTCGACCTCGTTGGCCGCTTCCTTGCCGTAGATGGCCAGCCAGCCGGGCTTGACCAGCACCTTGCCTTCGGTCTTGAAGGAATGGCCCACCACCTGGCTGATGCGGGTGGTGACCAGGTATTCGGCGCTCGGGAAGAACACGGCCATGAAGCGGCGCACCACCAGGTCGTAGAGCTTCTGCTCGGCTTCGGAGAGGCCGCTGGGCGCCTGCGTGGTCGGGATGATGGCGAAGTGATCGCTGACCTTGGCGTTGTCGAAGATGCGCTTGCTCGGCCGCACGTAGTTCTCGTCGAGCGCCTGCCGGGCATAGGGCGCCAGGTGGCGCATGCCGCTGGTGGCGAGCATACCGAAGGTGTCCTTCGCCACGGGCAGGTAGTCTTCCGGCAGGGCGCGGGAATCGGTACGCGGGTAGGTCAGGGCCTTGTGGCGCTCGTACAGGCTCTGCGCCAGCGCCAGCGTGGTCTTGGCCGAGAAGCCGAACTTGCCATTGGCCTCGCGCTGCAGGCTGGTCAGGTCGAACAGCAGGGGCGAGGCCTGGGTGGTGGGCTTGCTCTCTTCGGTGACGGTGGCGGCCTTGCCGCGCACGGCGTCGGCGATCTCGCGGGCGCGCTCGAAGCTCCAGACGCGGTCGGCCCGGGCCTCGGGGTCGTCGGCGACCTTCTTCCACTGCGGGTCGAACCACTTGCCGAGGTATTCGCCGGCCTCGGCATGGAAGCCGGCATGGATTTCCCAGTAGTCGCGGCTGACGAACTGGCGGATCTTTTCCTCGCGCTCGACGACGAGCGAGAGCGTGGGGGTCTGCACGCGGCCCACGGTGGTGAGGAAGAAGCCGCCGTCGCGCGAGTTGAAGGCCGTCATCGCGCGCGTGCCGTTGATGCCCACGAGCCAGTCGGCCTCGGAGCGGCTGCGCGCGGCGCTGGCCAGGCCCTGCATCTGCTGGTCGGAGCGCAGGTTGCCGAAGCCGTCGCGGATGGCCTGCGGGGTCATGGACTGCAGCCAGAGGCGCCGCACGGGCTTGTTCAGGCCGCCCTTGGCGCCGCCGGCGTACTGCTCGATGAGGCGGAAGATCAGTTCGCCCTCGCGCCCCGCGTCGCAGGCGTTGACGAGTTCGGTCACGTCCTTGCGGCGGGCGAGCTTGACCACCGCGTTGAGGCGGCTCTTGGTCTTGTCCACCGGCTTCAGGTCGAAGTACGGCGGGATCACCGGCAGGTGGGCGAAGCTCCACTTGCCGCGCTTGACGTCGAATTCCTCGGGCGCCTGGATCTCGACCAGGTGGCCCACCGCGCTCGTGACGACGTAGCGGTCGTTCTCGAAATGGTCCTCGTGCTTGTCGAACTTGCCGGCCACGGGGGTGAGCGCGCGCACGATGTCCTGCGCCACCGACGGTTTTTCTGCGATTACCAGGGTCTTGGTCATTTTCTGTGGGGTCGGCCCCGGAGGGCGCTTCTACAATTCCGGTCTCTCGCGCGTACACGCGCATGCACACGCGCGCCTGCGCATGTGTGCCTATTCAAACTAACAGAGTTTCGCCATGCCCCGAACCGCCACGCCCGCCGCCGACCCTTCCGCCGCCAGGGGCGGCCGCCGCATCCAGGTGCGGCGCTCGGGCGTGCACGGCAAGGGCGTGTTCGCGGTGCAGGATATCGCCGAAGGCGAAGTGCTGATCGAATACACGGGCGAAATCATCAGCTGGCAGGAAGCCCAGGACCGCCACCCGCACGATCCGCTGCAGCCGAACCATACCTTTTATTTCCACGTGGATGAAGACCGCGTCATCGATGCCAACCATGGCGGGAATGCATCGCGCTGGATCAACCACAGCTGCGCGCCCAACTGCTACGCCGACGAACGCGACGGCCGCATCTTCATCACCGCGCTGCGCAACATCCATGCGGGCGAGGAACTCAACTACGACTACGGCCTGATCATCGACGAGCGCTACACCCCCAGGCTCAAGGCCGAGTACCCCTGCTTTTGCGGCAGCGCCAACTGCCGCGGCACGCTGCTGGCGCCCAAGCGCGGCTGGGCGCCGCCGGGGCCCACCGCGCCGCCGCCCAAGGCCGGCCGCAAGGGCGCGCGCCGATGACCGGCACGGCGCAGCCGCTGCGCTGGCCCGCCGAGGCGGTGTGGGAGGCCGTGGCCCCGCTGCTGCCGGGCTTCACCGTCGAAGTGCTGCCGAGCATAGACTCCACCAACACCGAACTCATGCGGCGCGCGCGCGCGGGCCGCTGCGAGCCCACGCTGCTCGTGGCCGAGGTGCAGACCGCCGGGCGCGGGCGCCTGGGCCGCGCGTGGCAGAACGCCGCGGGCGACTCGCTCATGTTCTCGCTGGGCCTGCCGCTGGCGCCCGCGGACTGGTCCGGGCTGTCGCTGGCCGTGGGGGTCTCCGTCGCGGAAAGCCTGCAGCCGGTGCCGCGTGCCGGCCAGCCCCGCCTGGGCCTGAAATGGCCCAACGACCTCTGGCTGGACGACGGCCGCAAGCTGGGAGGCATCCTGGTGGAAACCGCCAGCCTCGTGGGCGCTGCCGGCGCCTGGAGCGGCGGGCATCCGGACCGTACGGCGCGCTACGTGGTGGCCGGGGTGGGCATCAACGTGCGGCCTCCGCCGGCCGAGGGCCTGTCCACGCCGCCCGGCAGTCTGCAGGAGATCGATACCCGGCTCGACGCCCCCGCGGCACTGCTGCGCACCGTGCCGCCGCTGGTCGCGATGCTGCAGTCGTTCGAAGCCCACGGCTTCGCGCCGGTGCAGCCGCGCTTCCTGCAGCGCGACGTGCTGCGCGACCGCGAAGTAGTCCTGAGCGACGGCGGCGCCGGCACCGCGCAGGGCGTGGCCCCGGACGGAGCGCTGCTGGTGCGCACGCCCCAGGGCCTGCAGGCCGTGACCAGCGCCGAGATCAGCGTGCGGCCGGCCGGGCAGGCGCTGCCGCGGAACTGAAGGAGCCTTCCACCATGCTGCGCGCCGCCGTCCTCGTTCTGCTGCTGGCCAATGCCGGCTATTACGCCTGGGCACAAGGCCTGCTGCGCGACTGGGGCATCGCGCCGGCCGAACAGTCCGAGCCCCAGCGCCTGGAGCAGCAGATCCATCCCGAGAACCTGCGCATCGGCCGGCCGGTGTCCGGAGATGCGGCATCGGCCCCCGCGTCCCCGCCACCCGCGGCGCCCTCCTCCGCAGCCACCCCGGCCAGCGAGGCATCCAATCCCGCCCCTGCCTCCGCGGGCCCGGCGCAGGCCGCGGCGGCCGACAGCACGGCCTGCCTGCAGGCCGGCCCGTTCGACGCGCGCCAGTCCGAGGCACTGCGCACGGCCGCCGCCGCCCTGCCCCCGAATAGCTGGAGCCTGGAGCCTGTGTCGGTCGCGAGCCGTTGGATGGTGTACATGGGGCGCTTCGCCGACGAAGACGCGCTGGAGAAGAAGCGCGCCGAACTGCGTGCGCGCAAGGTGGCCTACGACCGGCCGGGCCCTGCCCTGGAGCCGGGCCTGTCCCTGGGTCGCTTCTCGACCGAAGAAGCCGCCGAGCGGGCGCTGGCGGCGCTGGGCACGCAGGGCGTGCGCACGGCCCGGGTGGTGCAGGAGCGCTCGGACGCCACCGGCCATGTGCTGCGGCTGCCGGCGGCCACGCCCGCCCTGCGTGCCCAGGCCGAAACGCAGCTGCGCACGGCCCTCGCGGGCCGGCCGCTGCGCAACTGCGGCTAGTCTGCGGCAGCCCGGCCCGGGGCTCGCGGGGCTTCCCATTGCGCGAGGCCTTCGGCCACCTGGTGGGCCAGTTCCCGTACGCCGTCCGGCGACGTATCGTCCGAGAACATCATGGCATCGCACAGTTCGTCATCCCCCTCGGGCAGCCGCATGGGCGGCAGCCCCTGCCGCAGCAGCGCCCAATCCATCGCCAGCAAAGCGGCTGGCGCATTGCCGGCGGGCAGGGGGCGCAAGCTGACAAAGGCCCGGTAGAGCATCACGGCGCACTCGACGGCCGCGACGGGATCGTCCTGGGAAAGCCGGCGCTCCAGCCGCGCGGCGATTTCCTCCATCTGGCCCCGCAACGACTGCACGGGGGGATAGCTGCGGAACGCCGCCACGGCGGGCTCGGCCCGCTGAATTTCCCCACGGCCCAGCGGAAAACTGCTGCCGCGGTGGGCCAGCGCGGCCCCGTCGCCGGCAGGCACGCGCTGGAACTCGTGCGCGCGCAGGCCGGGCCCCGTCGATGGGCGGCCATTGGCGATCCAGCCCAGTTCGAGCAACGCATCCGTGCTGAAAGGACGCCCCGCCCCCACCCAGGCATCGACCAGGCGCGCGGCATCCTTCCATGATTGCGCCGTGGCCGTGCCGTCTCCCCGCTCCTGCAGGAACAACGCGAGCCGCGGCCCATCGTCAAAAGCCGCGCCGAAGCCACCATGCATGGCGCTGGCGCAGGATGCCGCCGCACCCAGGCGCTCCGACAGCGCGTCGCGCTCGGCCCGGGTCCACGCGGGCGCGCGCAACAGCTGGGCCGTGAACCCGGCAGGCGTGCCCTGCAGCTTCACCTGGCAGGCAGCCGCCTCGGCGCTGATGGGCACGGCGTGCAGCCGCGGATTGTGGGACAGGTCCAGCAGTTCCAGCGCCGGCAGCGCGGCCACGGCCGCCGGCAGCGTGGAAAAGCGGCAGTGGGACAGCCGCAACTCCCTCAGCCGGACGGCCTGTTCGATCTCCTGCGGCAGTTCGCACAGATCGAAATTCGCGGACAGATCCAGCGTTTCCAGATGGGGCAACGCGAACAGCGCAGCAGGAACTTCGGTGACGAAGCTGTTGCGGGCGGAGATGGAGCGCAGGCCGGTGCATTGCGCCAGCGCCTCGGGCAGGCGGTAGAACCCGGTATTGTCGGAAAGATCGATCGTTTCCAGATGGGCCAGCCGCCCCAGCCCGGGGGGCAGTTCCGACAGCGCAAGACCACTGAGGTCCAGCGCGGTGGAGCGCTCCGCATGGGCCCGCAGTATGCGTGCCGCCGCTTCTTCCCGCTGCTCGATGAAGCTTCCCTGGAGGTTCTGCCGGCCGGATTTCCGTGAAAGGCTGCCGGCCATGCGCGACCAGAATCCGCCCCGGGGAGCCCGATGGGGGTCCGCGGCACACCATTCACGCATGGCCCGGCTCCACTCGGCCTGCCCGGCGTTCGGTGGACCCGCCCGCCGGCCCGTGCGCACGGTGTCCGCGCGCTCGCGCGCCGGTCCCGTACGCCGGGACACCAACCCCGCCGGCCATCCAGCGCTCCGCGCCCTCGGCGCATCGGGTTCGCTGCGCGGGCGCGATCCATCCGCCCGCGACGGCCCGAAAGGATAGAAGCGCATGCGCTGCGGTTCGGAGGCGGTCGTGATGCGGGAAGGACTCATGGACGTTGGCATCGGGAGTGGAAAAACGGAGTGCGCGAGACGGCCGCCGGCACGCAGGCGCCGCGTGCGCTATTCATCTGCGGCACTTGCAAGGTCGTGCTGCACCAGCCGCGCCATGAGCGCGTCCATGTGCCGGACGGTTTCCTGCAGCAGCTCTGCCGCCGCGTCCGCTGCCGCGATGCCCGAAAACCGGAACAGGACCGCCGTGGTCAGGGCCGGGTCGTCGGGCAGCAGGACCGGCGGCAGGCCCTGCTGCTGCAGGGCCCAGTCCATGGCCGCCAGGGCAGTGGGCTCGTTGCCCTTGTGCAGCGGGCGGAGGACGACCAGGACGCGGTAGAGCAGCAGGGCGCGCTCCATGGCGGACAGCGGGTCGAGCACGGCATCGGGAGCATCGCCCGCCGACAGCCAGGACTCGACCGCCGCCAGCAGCGGCGGCAGCGCGACAGGAGACGGACGGCCCGCACCGGCAGCCGTGCCGGCGCCCTGCGGGCCGGACAGATCGTCTGCGTATTCCTGCGTGCGCAGCAGGCCCGTGCCGGACGGCCGGAAGTTGATGCGCCAACCCAGCTCCATCATCCGTGCGGTCGTCAGCGGTTCCCCGTTGTCCAGCCACTCCGCGATGGCCTGGTGCGCGTCCTCGCAGGCTTCCTGCGTGCCCATGCCGTCGGTGCGCACCGCGAGCGACAGCCGGGCGCGCAGCAGGCCGACCTGTTCCGCGATCCGGGGCTCCGCCCGCATCCGGGCCTGCAGCAGGGGCCACGCGCGGGCGATGGTGTCCATATGCTCCGCGAGCGTGCCGCGCTGGCGCGGCGTCAGCGGCAGCGGCCGCAGCAGGCCGGCGATGCCCTCCAGGGGCGTTCCTTCGAGCCGCAGGCGCGCGTCGTCCAGGCGCCATCCGGCGGGCAGCGAGCGCAGTTCCGCGTTGTCCGAAAGGTCCAGCGTTTCCAGCCGTGGCAGCGAGAAAATCTGCGGCGGCACCTCGGTGATGCCGCAGTGGCGCGCATCGATCGCACGCAGTCCGCGGCAGCGGGCGAGCCGCTCGGGCAGCGCTCCCAGCGCCGGATTCCACGAGATATCCAGCCGCTCCAGGGCTTGCAGGGATTCGAGGCCGGGTGGCAGGTCGGTCAGCCCCAGGCCGTGCAGGTCCAGCGCGGGAGCGCCCTCTGCATGGGCGAGCAGCAGGCGGCCCACGGCGATTTCGCGCAATTCCAGGCCGCCCTGTGTGGCACCGAACGCAGCGTCTCCACGCTCCAGGATACGGTCCGCGGCCGCGGCGAACTCCCGGCAACGGCCGGCGAACGCCTCGGCCCGCTCATCGCGGACGGCGCCCCTGTTGCGCCGCGCCGAAAAAATCCCCCGCAACCCCTCGGAGGCGCCTGCCTGACACGGCGGCTGCCGGGCCGCGTCGGCCTCGCACCAGGCCTGCAGCGCCTCGTACCACGCGTGCAGCAGGGGCGTGCCGGAGGCGGCGCCGGCCTGCCGTGGCGCAGCCGCCGCCCCCCCGCGTTCCGGGGGCATGAAGGACAGGACGGAGGCGCCGAAAGGCGCCGTGAGCAGGGGCGAAGTCATGGCAGCGGGCGGTGAAGGACAAGGAAAGCGGCTCGCCTCCAATCTAGGGCGCGCTTGCCTCTCCTGCCCTGCCCCGCACGACGCGGCGTCGCGAAATGCGAACCGCCCGCACGGCCTGCTGCGATGCGCAGCGCCGCGTCAGCCGCCCATGGAGCGCCGCGGATCGAGCGTCAGCAACCACTCCACGAGCGCGCGCAGGTCGGCCTGCAGGCGCGCGAAGCCCTCCGGCTGCAGTTCCAGCGTGTGCTCGTCCATGTAGAGGCGGCGGTTGATCTCCACCTGGATGCTGTGCCGGTCGCGCGCGGGGTCTCCGTAGCGGCGCACGATCTCGACGCCCTTGTAGGGATGGTTGTAGTCCACCCCGTAGCCGCGCTCGCGCAGAAAGGCGCAGAGCGCCTGCGACAGCGCCGGGTCCGCGGTGGTGCCGTCGCGGTCGCCGATGACGAAGTCGGCATGCACGAGGCCGGGGTGGAGCGTGGCGTGGCTGGCCGCGACGGAGGGCATCGAATGGCAGTTCAGGTGCAGGCTGCAGCCGTGCCGCGCATGCGCGGCCTCGATGGCCTGCTGCACCGCGGCATGGTAGGGCTGCCAGCAGCGCTCGATGCGCGCGCGCCCTTCGGCCACGGAGAGGAGCCGGTCGTAGATGGGCAGGCCCTCGTCGGTGCATTTCCAGATGAGGCCCTTGCCGAGCCGGACCTTCTGCAGCACCACCGGGTCGGCGGTGACGGGGCCGGGCCATTCGCCGTCGAAGAGCGTGGTGTCGATCTCCGTGGTGTCGCGGTTGGCATCGAGGTAGATCCGCGGGAAATGCGCCTCCACCCACGCGACGCCGAGGGCGGGCGCGAAGGCGTAGAGCTTTTCCACATGGGTGTCCTCCGCGCGCCGCAGCACGTCCTGGGCCAGCGCGGCGCGGAAGTCGTCCGGGTAATCCGTGCCGCTGTGCGGCGAATCGAGAACCAGGGGCGTGCTGCCCGGCACCACCGATACGGCGGCGGCCACGGGGCTCAGCGGCTGCGGGGCGGGCATCGGCGGGCTCCGTTCATCGGTCAGTCGAGCTGGATCTGGGCATAGACAGCGATTTTCCGCATCCTGGCGATCTCCTGCCCGATCTGCCGGGAAAACTCCGCGGGCGCGGTGGGCGTCGGATAGAGGCCCTGGCCGGCGAGCCGGTCGCGCACCGCCGGCTCCTGCAGGGCGGTGCCCACGGCCTGCTGCACGCGCAGCACCGCCGCCGGCGGCGTGGCCGCCGGGGCCACCAGGCCGAACCACGAAGGCTCGTTGGCCTGCGGATGGCCCAGTTCGCCGTAGGTGGGCACCTCGGGCAGAACGTCCGCGAGGCGCTGCGGCCAGGAAACGGCGAGCGCCCGCAGCCGGCCGCTCTTCACGTAGGGCAGCGCGGAGGCGACCTGGTCGAAATACACGGGCACCTGTCCGGCCAGCACGTCGTTCACCGCCGGACCGGCACCGCGGTAGGGAATGTGCACCATGGAGGTGCCGGTGCTGATCTTGAACAGCTCGCCCCACATGTGGCCGATGGTGCCGTTGCCCGGCGATGCATAGGACACCTGGCCGGGCCGCGCCTTGAGGTAGGCCACGAACTCGCCGAAGCTGCGCACCGGCATTTCCCGGGGATTGACCACGAGAACGCCCGGAGCCTTCACGATCTCGGTGACCCCGGCGAAATCGCGCACCGGATCGTAGGGCAGCCGCGAGAACACCGCGGGATTCACGCCATGCGTGGACACGGTCGCCACGCCGAACGTCAGCCCGTCGCCCGCGGAGCGCGCCACTTCGGCCATGCCGATGGAGCCGCCCGCGCCGGCGCGGTTGTCGATCACCACCGGTTGGCCCAGCAGGCGCTGCAGCGGCTCCTGCAGCACGCGGCCCGCGATGTCCGTCGCGCCGCCGGGGGGAAAGGGCACGACGATGCGCAGCGGCTTGCCCTCCTGTGCCCGTGCCGAATTGCCGATGAAGGGTGAGGCGGCCAGGGCCGCGAGCCAGAAACGACGCTGCATGGTTTCCCTTTGAGGTTATCGATGAGATTACTGGAATAAATGCATGAATGACGCAAAGGGCATGCCGGTTAGCATTCCGATTCGGCATACCCTCATCGCTGTTCGTCCCCGGAACCGTCCCCCATGCCCCTGCGCCGGCTCAATCCCCCGCTGCACCTGCTGCGAACGCTCTGCACCGTGGTCCGCTGCGGCAATGCATCGGCGGCGGCGGAATCGCTGGACCTCACCCAGAGCGCCGTGAGCAAGCAGATCCAGGAGCTCGAGCGCTGGGTGGGCGTGCCGCTGTTCGAGCGCAGCCGCCAGCGCCTGGTGCTCACTCCCGCGGGCGAGCGCTACGAATTGACGGTACGGGCCCTGCTGGCACGCCTGGAAGCCGCCACGCTCGAACTCGTGGCCAGCGGGTACGACGGCGGCGCGCTGCATATCGCCGCGCTGCCCACCTTCTGCGCGCAGTGGCTGGTGCCCCGTCTGCCGGATTTCCGGCGGCGGCATCCGCGCATCACGGTGCACCTGGCGGAGCCGGCCGTCCATGGTCCGCCGGAGCCGGGAACGGACTGCGCCATCCTGTTCGGCGACGGGCACTGGCCCGGCATGCATGCCCACTACATCGCCGGCAACGACATGGCCCTGATCGCGCCGCCCGGCGCAGGCGGCGCGGAGCCCCCCTCGCCGGTGCTGCGCAGCCCCGCCGATGCCGCAGGGCATACGCTGTTGCGGCACGGGTCCGCGCCCGACATCTGGGAACGCTGGAGCGAGCGCCACGGCGTGCCCGGGCTGAACTGCTTCGATGGTCCGGTGCTCGATCTGTTCGAGAGCATCGTCCGGGGCGTCGCCATGGGCCTGGGCCTCGGGCTGGTGCCCCGCTGCCTCGTGCGCGACGAGATCGCGGCCGGCATCGTCTCGGAACCACTGCCGGCGGCCGGCTTCAACAGCCGGCTGGGCTACTGGCTCTGCCATCCGGGCGGGCGCACGCGGTCGCCTGCGCTGGGCCATTTCCGCGACTGGCTGCTGCAGCAGGCCGAGCCCCCCGCCGGTCCCGCGGCCTGAACGCCCCCTCCCCGGTGGCGGCGCAGAAAGGCGGCTGAACCGCCGTTTCAACCATCTTCTGCCCGAAGCCGTGCGCTTTCGCACAGACGCGAACGTCTCCAGGCGCAGGCCTGCCCCCATGGCCCAAAGCGAAACCATCTGTTTTCCCACGCCGCGGCACGCGGTGGAGCACAGGGCGGTCGGACACAGACCTACACGAATCCGTGCGTTTTCGCACAAGCAGAAGCCGGCTGGGGGCGCAAACTTCCCTCCATGCAGAACGCAATCCGGCGCGCTGCACATTGTTCCCCCCTTGTCGAAGAAAGGACTCATCGCCATGAATCGCAAGCATCTCATCGCCATCGCCACCATCGCCTTCGCAGGCGCCACCGCAGCCACCGCGGCCCCCGTGTCTCAGGAAGAGTGGGCCGGCCCGGCACCCGTGGCGTCGCAATACAGCCAGCAGCCGCTGTCCCGTGCCGAAGTGATCGCCGATGCCAACCTGTGGCGCCGCGCCGGCCTGGACAAGTTCCAGATGGGTGAACGCTCCCTTGCCAGCGATCCCGTCTATCAGGAACGCTTCGCCGAATACCAGCGCCTGCGCAGCGGCCCCGAGTACGTCGCCGAAGTCCGCCGCCAGGGCGGCGACGTGAGCGCCGTGGCCAGCATGTACGAGCAGGGCACCGTGCCGATGACGAACTGATGCCCGTGGGCATCTCCGCAGGTTCCGCACGGAATCCGCACGGCGACGAGGCCCGCCCGGGATTTCCGGCGGGCCTCGTCGCTTGGTAGAGATGGCAATGGGTTGCCCCGGCCTGGCGGCTCATCCGGCAGCAGGGTCTTCCCGGGCGATAAAACGCACCGAAAAGCACGCGCCCGGCGGATTCATCCCGGGATGCGCATCCTCCAGCCGGACCTGCGCGCCATGCTGGCGCGCGATTTCCAGCACGATGGGCAGGCCCAGGCCCGAACCGTCGGCATCGGTGCCCAACGCCCGGTAGAACGGGCGGAACACCAGTTCTCGCTCCGCATCCGGCACGCCGGGGCCGGAATCCTCCACCTGCAGCAGCACGATGCGTCCGAACGGGTCGGCCAGCACGCGCGCGGTCACCATTCCGGGCCGCTCGCTGCTGGACGGCGTGTAGTTGATCGCGTTGTCCAGCAGATTGCGCGCCAGTTCCTTGAGCAGGGTCGGGTTGCCGTCCACCCACACGCCAGGGTCCGCTGGCTGGGCACCTTCGTAGCCGAGATCGATGGACTTCTCCAGCGCCCGGGGCACGCAGTCGCGCACGGCCTCGCGCACCAGGCGCGCGAGATCCACCGGCTGCCGCGCCAGCACGGCGCCGCCCGCTTCCGCGCGCGCGAGCGCCAGCAACTGGTTGACCGTGTGGGTCGCGCGCACGCTGGCGCGGCCGATCTGCTGCAGCGAGCGCTTGAGGTCTTCCGTGCTGGTTCCTTCGCGCTGCGCGAGATCGGCCTGCATGCGCAAGCCCGCCAGCGGGGTCTTGAGCTGGTGGGCCGCGTCCGCCAGGAACCGCTTCTGCGTGGCCAGCGAATCCTGCAGCCGCCGCAGCAGATCGTTCACCGAATCCACGAGCGGCGCCACTTCGAGCGGCACCGCCCGGTGGTCCAGCGGGGAGAGGTCGTCCGGATCGCGTGCGCGGATGCGCTCTTCCAGCCGGTGCAGCGGCTGGATGCCGCGTGCCAGCGCGAGCCAGACCAGCAACACGGCGAGCGGCAGGATCACGAACTGCGGCAGCATCACGCCCTTGATGATCTCGGTGGCGAGCACGCTGCGCTTTTCCCGTGTTTCCGCCACCTGCACCAGCGCGGCGGGAGTCCCCTGCACCGGCAGCCGCACCCAGATGGCCGCCACGCGGATTTCGATGCCGCGCAACTCCGCGTCGCGCAGCCGCACCTGGCCGGACAGCGGGCGATCGTCGTCGGGCGGCGGCGGCCGGGGCAGGTCGCGCTCGCCGGACAGGAACTCCCCCCGGGGGCCCAGGACCTGGTAATA
The DNA here is from genome assembly GCF_900100305.1 of Paracidovorax citrulli. Lineage (GTDB taxonomy): Bacteria > Pseudomonadota > Gammaproteobacteria > Burkholderiales > Burkholderiaceae_C > Paracidovorax > Paracidovorax citrulli. Next base: position 24,080 of record NZ_FNEY01000007.1, read on the forward strand.
AACGATGTCGGATTCGTCCGCGCGCAGGATCTCGCCGGCGGGTTGCGGCAGGTTGAACTGCGCGCGGCCGTCCTGCACCGTGACGAGTTGCGCGAGCGCGTGGGCGTTGTACTCCAGCGCCCGGTCGAAGGGCTTGTTCGCCAGCCCTTGGGCGACGAGCCAGGTCAGCGCCAGGCTCACCGGCCACAGCAGCAGCAGCGGCGTGAGCATCCAGTCGAGGATCTCCCCGAAAAGCGACCGCTGTTCGCGCTGGAAGATCTTCAAGGCACGGCACCCGCGGCAGGAGGAGGCCGCACTAGGGCCTGTGAACGCTATGCAAGGGGATCGCGTTGCTTCGCGAAGGGGCTGGGTGCGAGGCGCCTGGGCGTAGCAAGGCCGGGGCCTTGCAAGCACGGGCAACGCTGCAAGCGGCCCCTTCGCGAAGCAACCCGAAGGGAAGCCCGTCACAGCCCGCCCCCCGGCGTTGCGCTCCTTGTACGTGTGGACACACGCACGGCGTCGCGCGCCTTGATGGGCGGGCTGTGATGAGCTTCGCGACCCCTTGCATAGCGTTCACAGGCCCTAAGCGGCGACCTTCTCCAGGCAGTAGCCCAGCCCCCGCACCGTGGCGATGCGGATCGGACCACGCTCGATCTTCTTGCGCAGGCGATGGATGTACACCTCGATGGCGTTGTTGCTCACCTCCTCGCCCCATTCGCAGAGCCGCTCCACCAGTTGCTCCTTGCTCACCAGCCGTCCCGCGCGCTGCAGCAGCACTTCCAGCAGGCCCAGCTCGCGGGCGGACAGCTCCACCAGCTTGCCGTCGATGGTGGCCATGCGTCCGGCCTGGTCATAGACGAGCGGGCCGTGCCGGATGGTGCTGCTGGTGGCGCCCATGCCGCGGCGCGTGAGGGCGCGCACGCGCGCCTCCAGTTCCTGCAGCGAGAAAGGCTTGGCCATGTAGTCGTCGGCGCCGTAATCCAGGCCCTTCACGCGCTCGTCCACGCTGTCGGCCGCCGTGAGGATCAGCACCGGCAGCGCCGAGCCGCGGCCGCGCAGCCGCTTGAGCACGTCCAGCCCATGCATGCGTGGCAGGCCGAGATCGAGGATCAGCAGGTCGAATTCCTGCGTCGTCGCGAGCACGGTGTCGGCATCGCTGCCGCTCGCCACGTGGTCCACCGCGGCCCCGGACCCTCGCAGCGTGCGCAGCAGCCCATCCGCCAGAACCTGATCGTCTTCGGCAATGAGGATGCGCATGGGGCCTGTCTCCGGTGTTCCTGGGAATGCTCCGCAGGCGGTGTGGCCGGCCCCGGGCGTTCCGTCGATTCTAGGGACATCGGCCGGTGCGCGGCACGGAGGCGGATCACGCCTCCACGCCATCGCCTCCCGCATACGCCTCCAGGCCCAGCCGCACGACAGCGGCCACGGCATCGCCCACCTCCGCGCCGAATTCCGCCTCGGCCTGCGCGACCGCGCCGCGGAAGGCCTGGAGCCAGGCCAGGCCCGTGGCGGTGAAGCGCACCCGGCGCGCCCGCGCGTCGCGCGGGTCGGGCTCCCGCATCACCAGCCCCCAGGCTTCGCACTGGTCCACCAGCGCGGCCATCGACTGCTTGGCCATGCCGGCGCGTGCCGCCAGGTCGGTGAGCCGGTCACCCTGCAGCGACAGGTGGCGCGTGATGTGGATATGGGCCGCGCTGACTTGGTCGCGGGCGGCCAGGTGGGAGAGCGCCAGGGGGACCTGCACGTCGTGCGCCATCAGCTCGAGCACGCGCGCGTCGAAGCGGCGCATGGCGTGGCCGAGCAGGCGGCCCAGGTGGGTGAGGCGCCATGCGTCGTCCCGGGTGGCCAGCGTGGCCGAAGGTGGCTGCGGAAACGGGGAAAAAGCCATGCGGCAATTGTCAGGCAAACTGACTAAAAAGTGCATTGTTTGGAAAGTATCCCGCCCCTACACTACTGGTCAAGCATCCAGCCTGTGATTGAAGACAGCCACCCGGTGGCATCGCACTCGCCGGCCTTCCTTTCCACGTTTTCCTTTTTCAGGAGCACTCCATGGACGCACCCGTCAAGAACAACGCCGCCAACAGCGAAAAGGCCAAGGCCCTGCAGGCGGCACTCGCCCAGATCGAAAAGCAGTTCGGCAAGGGCACCATCATGCGCCTGGGCGAAGGCGAAGCCATCGAAGATATCCAGGTCGTCTCCACCGGCTCGCTGGGCCTGGACGTCGCCCTGGGCGTGGGCGGCCTGCCCCGCGGCCGCGTGATCGAGATCTACGGCCCCGAATCCTCCGGCAAGACCACGCTCACGCTGCAGGTCATCGCCGAGATGCAGAAGCAGAACGGCACCTGCGCCTTCGTCGATGCCGAGCACGCGCTCGACATCCAGTACGCCCAGAAGCTCGGCGTGCACGTGCCCGACCTGCTCATCAGCCAGCCCGACACCGGCGAGCAGGCCCTGGAAATCGTGGACAGCCTCGTGCGCTCCGGCGCCGTGGACCTGATCGTGGTGGACTCGGTCGCAGCACTGACCCCGAAGGCGGAAATCGAAGGCGAGATGGGCGATGCGCTGCCCGGCCTGCAGGCCCGCCTGATGAGCCAGGCGCTGCGCAAGCTCACCGCCACGATCAAGAAGACGAACTGCATGGTCATCTTCATCAACCAGATCCGCATGAAGATCGGCGTGATGTTCGGCAGCCCCGAGACCACCACGGGCGGCAACGCGCTGAAGTTCTACGCCTCCGTGCGCCTGGACATCCGCCGCACTGGCACCATCAAGAAGGGCGACGAGGCCATCGGCAACGAGACCAAGGTGAAGGTGGTGAAGAACAAGGTGAGCCCGCCCTTCAAGACGGCCGAGTTCGACATCCTCTTCGGCGAAGGCATCAGCCGCGAGGGCGAGATCATCGACATGGGCGTGAATGCCCGCATCATCGAGAAGAGCGGCGCCTGGTACGCCTACAACGGCGAGAAGATCGGCCAGGGCCGCGACAACGCACGCGAGTTCCTGCGCGAGAACGCCGACCTCGCCCGCGAGATCGAGAACAAGGTGCGCGACGGCCTGGGCGTCTCGCAACTGCCGCCCGTGGCAGCCGGCGCTGCTGCTGCCGACGAGGCCTGACCCACAGGGCATCCGAAGCGCCGGCCTGCCGTTTTTCGCGGCGGGCCGGCGCGGCTGCGACTCCCATGGGTCTTTCTTCCCCCCTCTCCCTCAAGGGCCGCGCGCTGCGCCTGCTGGCGCAGCGCGAGCACTCGCGCTCCGAACTGGAAGCCAAGCTCGCGCGGCACGTCCAGGAAGGCGACGACCTGCACGCGGTGCTCGACGAACTCCAGGCCAAGGATTTCATCAACGCCGGCCGCGTGGCCGAATCCGTGGTGCACCGCCGCGCGGCGCGGCTGGGCACGCAGCGCGTGGTGCAGGAACTGCGCGCCAAGGGGCTGGACGATGCGCTGGTGCGCGAGACGGCCGAGCGCCTGCGCGGCAGCGAGGCGGCGCGCGCCCTCGCCGTCTGGCGCCAGCGCTTCGGCACGCCCCCGGAAACGCCCCGGGAGCGGGCACGCCAGATGCGCTTCCTCGCGGCACGCGGCTTTCCGGGCGACGTGGTGCGGCGCGTGGTCGGCGGCCGCATGGAGGCCGAAGACGACCTGCCGGAATGAAGAAGCCACCATGGCGCCCGCCCGGTCGCCGGTAGCAGGTAAAAAAAAGGGCGCTACCCCAGCAGCCGCTCCGGGTTCGCGTCGATCTTGGCGAGCGCATCGCGCGTCGCGCGCATCGTGAGGGCCTCCTCTTCCTGGGGCACCAGCAGGCCCGCCTGCAGGTAGGCAGCCATCCGCCGCAGCTGCAGCAGGTAGCTGCTGCCGTCCGGTGCCGCGAAAAGATGCAGCTGCCGGCGCTCGCTGTGCCATGCGTACTGCACCTGCGCCGAGGCCCCGTTGTGGTCCAGCGTGAACCACGCCCCCAGCTGCAGTTCGCGCGCCCAGGCCACCATGGCTTCGTCCACGGGCGTGCCATTGTCCGCCGCGACATGGATGGACGAGGCATCGATGCCCAGCATCATTTCCAGGTAGTCGGCATCGAGCGGCATGTCGCCCAGCGTGGCGTCGCTCATGTAGTCCTCGAGGTGGTCCAGGCGCCGGGCCATCGCGTCGATGTGCGCCTGCGGGATGGAAGCCGTCTTGGAGAGGAAGGCGTCGGCGAGCGTGTCGGTGAGGATCTTGATGTGCACGTCCTGCGGCGCGCCGGTCACGCCCAGCAGCTCCAGGCCCTGCCGCAGCCGCTGCAGCAGGCCCGGCAGGCTCTGGATGACCTTGGCACGCTCCGCCCGCTGGGGCTTGGCGCTGGCGGCCCACACGAGGTCGGTGGCCGCCCGCTTGAACGCGGCCGTGTCCGCATGCTGCGCGCCGCTGCGCACGGCCGACAGCGCCAGCACTTCGGCCCAGGTCTTGAACAGGAAACTGCGGATCTCGTCGCGCACCGGCATGTCCTTGAGCAGGTTGCGCAGCTCGATGGTGTACTGGATCGCCATCGTCTCCTTCTGCTCCACCTGCTGCGCCACGCTCACGATGCGCGAGGTGGCCTGGGGTGCCGTGAGGTACCGGGAAATGAAGGCCTCGAACTCCGCGAGTACCAGCTGGAACACCCGCTGTCCGGTTTCCGGATACTGCTCGATCACCTGCACCACGCGCCGGATCTCGGCCTCCAGGGCGCTGCCCTGGATTGCCGCGGTGTCGAAGCCCAGGACCACGCCGCCCATGCGGTCGATGAGCTGGCGGGCGGGGTGCGCCATGTCGCTGAAGAACTCGGGCTCGGACAGGGCCACCCGCAGCACGGGAACCTGCAGGCGCGCGAACCACACGCGCACCGCGGGCGGGATGCGGTCTTCGCTCAGGATGCTCTGGAACATCAGCGCCACCACCTCGATGATGGCCTTCTCGCCCGGCGTTTCCGCCTTGGCCTTGAGCTCCGCCGTGCGCTCGCGCGCAGCGCCGGCCACCTGCACCACCGCGGCGGGGCTGTGGTAGTCCAGCACCAGGGTGGCGATCTCGCTGCGATAGAAGCTGTCGGCCATCAGCCGCTGCTCGGCCAGGGCCTGCTGCAGCGCAGCCGTGGCCGGTGCCGCCGGAGCGGCGACATCCCCCGCGGCCCCCCCCATGCGTCCGGCACCGGAGGGGCTGAACGCCGCGATGGCCGGCTGCACGAGGATCCGGTGCAACTGGCCCATCACCCCCTGCGCGCGCTGCCGGGCCCGCACCAGGGGCGAGCCGTACGCGGCCGCCTGCGTGCCGGCGAAACCCGAGGCCCCGCCCTGCAGGGCGCCCATGGGCCTGGAGGGCGCGCGCAACCCGACACCGGTGGGATCCGCAGCAGCTTGCTGCACGCCCATTCCCGCTCCCATGACGGAGACTGGCGCGAGACCGCCCTGCACCGTCGCCCCCCCGGTACGCCGCACGCGCGAACGCAGGTCGTCGTCCGGGCGCACGCCCTGCTCCTCGAAGAAGCGGACCAGCGCCTCGTATTGCGCGAGCACCATCGCACCCAGGGTGCGCTGCAGCGGCTCGAGCAGGGCCTGCAGGTCCGTGCGCAGCAGGCCGCAGGCCACCCAGGGGGCCACGAGTTGCAGGGCCAGGACTTCGGGGCGCAGGAGGTCCCGTTCGCCGGGCTCCTCGCCTTCGAGATGCTGCAGATGCCTGCGCACCGCGTCGAAGGCGGGGCCGGCCTGCTCCGCCACGGACAGGCCGATGCGGGACGCGAGGATCTTGTTTTCCACCACGTCGTCGCTCACCAGTTCGAGGCCCGCGAGCGAAAAGTCCCCCGACAGCGCGGCGCTGCGCGTGCTGGGAAGCGTGGCGACCGCATCGCGCAACGCTCGCGCCGCGCCGGCGATCCATGCGCCATGGAACTGCTGGTAGCGCACCCACAGGTCGCGGCGCTCCTGCATGACCCGCTGGGTTGCCGTCAGGCCCATGAGATGGGTGGTGAACTCCTGAAGCTCCGCGTCCAGGGCGGGAAGCTCCGCGCTCAACCCCTCGATGAAACGCTGGCGCCCCAGGCGGGCCAGGCGCCTCGCATTCGACGGGAAGGTGGACGAAGTCTCCATACGCCGCGGATTATGAGCGCGTCACAGGCCTGCCCGCATGCGGGAATCCGCAGAGATCCGGTGGACGATCCACTCCGCGGAATCTCATCGGCGCAAATGCTGGACAGTCCGCTCCCGGCAGCCCGCCGGGGCCCGGAATGCGGCGCCTGCGCTCAGACCGTCGCTCCGGCGTTGGGGTCGTTGGGATCGCCTTCCTTGCGGGTCGGTGTCTTCACCAGGTCTTCGCGCTTGATGCCCAGCCACATGGCGATGGCGGCGGCGACGAACACGGAGGAATAGATGCCGAAAAGGATGCCGATGGTCAGCGCGAGCGCGAAGTAGTGCAGGCTCGGGCCGCCGAAGAAGAACATCGACAGCACCATCGCCTCGGTGGAGGCGTGGGTGATGATCGTGCGGCTCATCGTGCTCGTGATGGCGTGGTCGATGACCTCGTGCGTGGTCATCTTGCGGTATTTGCGGAAGGCTTCGCGGATCCGGTCGAAGATCACCACGGATTCGTTCACCGAGTAGCCCAGCACCGCGAGCACGCCGGCCAGCACGGCCAACGAGAATTCCCACTGGAAGAAGGCGAAGAAGCCCAGGATGATGACCACGTCGTGCAGGTTGGCGATGATGGCCGCGACGCCGAACTTCCACTCGAAGCGGAATGCGAGGTACACCACGATCCCCACGACCACCATGGCCAGCGCCATGAGGCCGCCGTGCACCAGCTCCTCGCCCACCTGCGGGCCGACGAACTCGGTGCGGCGCAGCGTGACGTCCGGATCCTGCGCCTTGAGGGCGCCCATCACCTGCTCGCTCTGCTGCGCCGAGGTCGCGCCCTTCTGCACGGGCAGGCGGATCATCACGTCGCGCGAGGTGCCGAAGTTCTGCACGATCACGTCGGAATATCCCAGGCTCGAGACGGCCTCGCGCACCTTGCCGGTGTCGGCCGCCTGCGTGTAGGCCACTTCCATCACGGTGCCGCCCGTGAACTCCACCGACAGGTGCAGCCCGCGCGTGACCAGGAAGAAGACGGCCAGCGCGAAGGTGATGAAGGAGATCGCGTTGAAGACCAACGCGTGCTTCATGAAAGGGATGTCTTTTTTGATGCGGAAGAATTCCATGTCGAGTCTTCCTTCGGGTCAGTTCGTCTTGGCCGGAGCGGAGGGCACCTGCGGAGTGCCGGGGCCGGGCTTCCACACCTGGCCGATGGACACGCTCTTGAGCTTCTTCTTGCGGCCATACCAGAGGTTCACCAGGCCGCGCGAGAAGAACACGGCCGAGAACATGCTGGTCAGGATGCCCAGGCAGTGCACCACGGCGAAGCCGCGCACGGGACCCGATCCGAAGGCCAGCAGCGCGAGGCCGGCGATGAGCGTGGTCACGTTCGAGTCGAGGATGGTCGCCCAGGCGCGTTCGTAGCCCGCATGGATGGCCGCCTGCGGCGCGACGCCCGCGCGCAGTTCCTCGCGGATGCGCTCGTTGATCAGCACGTTCGAATCGATGGCGACGCCCAGCGCGAGCGCCATGGCGGCGATGCCGGGCAGCGTGAGCGTGGCCTGCAGCATGGACAGCACGGCGATCAGCATGAGCACGTTCACCGACAGGGCGATGGTGGAGAACACGCCGAAGAGCGCGTAGTACACGCACATGAACACGGCGATGGCCACCATGCCCCAGACCACGCTGTGGATGCCGCGGCTGATGTTGTCGGCGCCCAGGCTGGGGCCGATGGTGAATTCCTCGATGATCTCCATGGGCGCGGCCAGCGAGCCGGCGCGCAGCAGCAGCGAGGTGTCGTTGGCCTCGGCCGTGGTCATGCGGCCGGAGATCTGCACGCGGCCGCCGCCGATCTCGGAGCGGATCACCGGGGCCGTCACGACCTCGCCCTTGCCCTTCTCGAAGAGCACGATGGCCATGCGCTTGCCGATGTTCTCGCGCGTGATGTCCTTGAAGATGCGCGCGCCCTTGGCGTCGAGCGTCAGGTTGACGGTCGGCTCCTGGGTCTGGCCGTCGAAGCCGGGCTGCGCGTCCGTCAGGTTCTCGCCCGTCAGGATGACCTGCTTCTTGACGATGATGAACTGGCCGTTGCGGTCGGGGTAGCGCTCGCTGCCGAACGGCACCGGGCCCGAGCCCCGCTCGGCGCCCCGCGCCTCCGTGCTCTCGTCCACCATGCGCACCTCGAGCGTGGCGGTGCGGCCCAGGATGTCCTTGGCCTTGGCCGTGTCCTGCACGCCGGGCAACTGCACGACGATGCGGTCCGTGCCCTGCTGCTGGATCACCGGCTCGGCCACGCCGAGTTCGTTGATCCGGTTGTGCAGCGTGGTGATGTTCTGCTTCAGCGCCTGGTCCTGCACCTTGCGCAGGGCTTCGGGCTTGATGGTCGCGCGCACGATCACGCCGTCGCCGCCCGGGCTGGAGGTGGCCACGAGGTCGGGGAACTGGTCGGAGATGAGATTGCGCGTGGCCGTGGCGGCCGCCTCGTCGCGCAGGCGCACCTCGATGGTCTGGCCGTCGCGGCTGATGCCGCCGTGGCGGATGTTGCGGTCGCGCATGAAGGTGCGCAGGTCGCCCGCGAAGGACTCGGCCTTCTTCGTGAGCGCCGCCTGCATGTCCACCTGCAGCATGAAGTGCACGCCGCCGCGCAGGTCCAGGCCCAGATAGACGGGTTGCGCATGCAGCGCCGTGAGCCAGGCGGGCGAGCGCGAGACGAGGTTCAGCGCGACGATGTACTGCGGATCGGCCGCGTCGGGCACCAGGGCCTTCTGGATCACGTCCTTGGCCTTGAGCTGCGTGTCGGGCGTGTCGAAGCGGGCGCGCACCGAATTGCCGTCCAAGCTCACCACGTCGGGTGTGATGCCCGCACCCTGCAGCGCCTCTTCGACGCGCCGCTGCAGCGAGGCATCGACCTTGACCGACGCCTTGGCCGAAGAGACCTGCACCGCGGGCGCCTCGCCGAACACATTGGGCAGGGAATAGAGGATCCCCACGAGCAGCACGATCACGAGGATCGCGTACTTCCAGACCGGATAACGATTCATGATCGCGCTCTTATCTCAGTTAACCACGGCGTGCCGCACCACCGGCGGCGCCTGAAATTGGCGCGGCGCAGGCCAGCAGACGCCGCGCAGGGGCCGCCCCGCCGCGCTGGCGTCGTCCTCCTTCCCGCGCGCAGCGCGAGAAGGGGGAAGCGGCGCAGCCGCCCAGGGGGTTGCCCCTCACTTCACCGTGCCCTTGGGCAGGACCTGCGCCACGGCACTGCGCTGGATCTGCACTTCCACGCCCGAGGCGATCTCGATGTGCAGGAAGCCTTCGGACAGGCGCGTGACCTTGCCCAGGATGCCGCCGGCCGTCGCCACCTCGTCGCCCTTGGCGATCGCGTCGATCATGGCGCGGTGCTCCTTCTGACGCTTCATCTGGGGCCGGATCATGATGAAGTACAGCACCACGAACATCAGCACCAGCGGCAGCATGCTCGTGAGCGAGGACATCATGCCGCCGGCAGGCGCGGCGGCCGGGGCGGTCTGGGCGAAAGCGGAAGAAATAAACACGGCTACAGGCTCCGTTGAAAAGATGGTCGTCCGGCCGGGTCGCCGGGCCGATCGTGCATGCAGCGGCGCATGGACGCCTGCCGCAGGGCAACAGGCGATTGTATGCGGCGCATTTCAGCGGCATGGTGGCATAACCCGTGGGCGGTTGGGTTATGCATGGACTGGGCCGTATCCAGGGCCGCAGGGACTCGGCGGCCAGGGATGCGCAGGAGCCGGACTCAGGCGCTCTGCCGCAGCGCCACTTCCACCGGACCGCCGCGCCACCGGGCCATGAGAGCGGCCCACTGCTTGCGGGCCGTTTCCAGGTGCCGCTCCTTCACGTGGCCGTAGCCGCGGATCTGCTCGGGAATGCGCGCGATCTCCACGGCCAGCGGCAGGTTTTCCGCCGTGAGCCCGGCCAGCAGCTCTTCGATGCAGGCGCGGTATTCCTGGATCAGCGCGCGCTCGGTGCGGCGCTCCTCGGTGCGGCCGAAGGGGTCGAGCGCCGTGCCGCGCAGGCCCTTCATCTTCGCCAGCACACCGAACGCCTTGTGCATCCACGGGCCGTAGGCCTTCTTGACCAGCTCGCCGCGCTCGTTCTTCTTCGCCGTGAGCGGCGGCGCGAGGTGGTGCACCACGCGGTAGTCGCCCTCGAACATGCCGGCGATCTTCCCGGCGAAGGCGCTGTCGGTGTGCAGGCGGGCCACCTCGTACTCGTCCTTGTAGGCCATGAGCTTGAAGAGGTAGCGCGCCACGGCCTCGGTGAGGCGGGTGGTGGATCCGAAGCGCGCCTCGGCGTCCTGCACTTTCTGCACGAAGGCCCGGTAGGTGGCCGCGTAGGCCGCGTTCTGGTAGCCCGTGAGGAATTCCTCGCGGCGCGCGATGATCTCCGCGAGCGCGGGCTTCTTCGCGAAATGGATGACCTGCGCCGTCTGGAACAGCGCGCGCACGGCGGCCAGGTCGCAGGCACAGCGGCGGCCCCATTCGAAGGCGGCCTTGTTGTTCTCGACCTGCACGCCGTTGAGCTCCATGGCGCGCATCAGCGCGGCGTGCGAAAGCGGCACGCGGCCCTTCTGCCAGGCATAGCCGAGCATGAGAGGGTTGGTGTAGATGCTGTCGCCCAGCAGTTGCACGGCCACTTCTTCGGCATCGAAACTGCCCAGCAGCTCCTCGCCCACGGCCGAGGCGATGGCCGTGTCGCAGTGCTGGCCGGGGAACTGCCAGTCGGGGTTGTTCACGAACGATGCGGTGGGCGAGCCGTGGTTGTTCAGCGCCACGAAGGTGCGGCCCGGCTGCATCGCCGCCATGGTGGTCTTGAGCGAGGCGACGATGGAGTCGCAGCCGATGATGAGGTCGGCCTTGGCGGTGTCCACTTTGGTGGTGTAGATGGCATCGGGCCGGTTCGCGATCTGCACGTGGCTCCAGGTGGCTCCGCCCTTCTGCGCGAGGCCGGCCGCATCCTGCGTGACCACGCCCTTGCCTTCCAGGTGCGCGGCCATGCCCAGCAGCGAGCCGATGGTGATCACGCCCGTGCCGCCCACGCCGGCCACCACGATGCCCCAGGCGGACTCGGCCACCGGCAGCGCCGGCTCGGGAATGGGCGGCAGCGCCGACAGGTCGCCCTTCTTTTCCTTCTTCGGCTTCCTGAGCTTGCCGCCCTCGACGGTCACGAAGCTCGGGCAGAAGCCCTTCAGGCAGGAGTAGTCCTTGTTGCAGGTGCTCTGGTTGATGCGGCGCTTGCGGCCGAACTCGGTTTCCAGCGGCTCGACCGAGAGGCAGTTGGACTGCACGGAGCAATCCCCGCAGCCCTCGCAGACCAGCTCGTTGATGACCACGGTCTTGTCGGGCGTGGCGAGCGTGCCGCGCTTCCTGCGGCGGCGCTTCTCGGTGGCGCAGGTCTGGTCGTAGATGATGGCCGTGCAGCCCGGGATTTCGCGGAACTCGCGCTGGATGCGGTCCAGCTCGTCACGGTGGTACACGGCCACGCCCTCGGCGAGGGGCACGCCGTCATACTTGGCGGGCTCGTCCGTCACGATGACCAGCCTGGCCACGCCCTCGGCCTTCAGGCTGTTCATGATCTGCAGCACCGAGTGGCCCTCGGGCCGCTCGCCCACCTGCTGGCCGCCGGTCATGGCCACGGCGTCGTTGTAGAGCACCTTGTAGGTGATGTTGGTGCCGGCGGCGATGCTCTGCCGGATCGCGAGCAGGCCGCTGTGGAAATACGTGCCATCGCCCAGGTTCGCGAAGACGTGCCTGTCCAGCGAGAAAGGCTGCTGCCCCACCCAGGTCACGCCCTCGCCGCCCATCTGCGTGAAGGTGGAGGTGTTGCGGCCCGGCATCCAGTTGACCATGTAGTGGCAGCCGATGCCGGCCACGGCGCGCGAGCCCTCGGGCACGCGGGTGCTGGTGTTGTGCGGGCAGCCGCTGCAGAACCACGGCGTGCGGTCGCCCGTGTCGGCCGTGGTCTCGGCGAGCGAGCGCTCGCGCGCGTCGATCACCGTGAGGCGCGCGTCCATGCGCGCCACCACGTCCTCGGGCACGCCGAGCTTCTTCAGCCGCCTGGCGATGGCGCGCGCGATGATGGCGGGCGTCAGGTCGGCCTTCGGCCGCAGCAGCCAGTTCTGGCTCGGGTTGGCCATGCTCCACTCGCCGCCGGAGTTGTCCCCCTCCACCTCGTCGAACTTGCCCAGCACATTGGGGCGCACGTCGGCGCGCCAGTTGTAGAGCTCTTCCTTGAGCTGGTATTCGATGACCTGGCGCTTCTCCTCGACCACCAGGATCTCCTGCAGGCCCTGCGCGAAATTGCGCGTGATGGTGGCCTCCAGCGGCCAGACCACGTTGACCTTGTGCACGCGGATGCCCAGCTGCCGGCACGTGCCGTCATCCAGGCCGAGGTCGATCAGGGCCTGGCGGGTGTCGTTGTAGGCCTTGCCGCTGGCGATGATGCCGAACCGGTCCTGCGGCCCTTCGATGACGTTGTAGTTGAGCTGGTTGGCGCGGATGTACGCCAGGGCCGCGTACCACTTGTAGTCCATGAGGCGCGCCTCCTGCTCCAGCGGCGCATCGGGCCAGCGGATGTGCAGGCCGCCGGGCGGCATCGCGAAATCCTCGGGCAGCACGATGTTCACGCGGTCCGGATCGACCGAGATGCTGCTGGACGACTCGACCACTTCCTGGATGGTTTTCATGCCCGACCACACGCCCGAGAAGCGGCTCATGGCGAAGGCATGCAGGCCCATGTCCAGGATCTCCTGCACGCTGCTGGGGAAGAACACCGGCAGCCCGCAGGCCTTGAAGATGTGGTCGCTCTGGTGCGGCGCGGTGCTGCTCTTGCTGATGTGGTCGTCTCCCGCGATCGCGATCACGCCGCCGTGCTTCGCCGTGCCGGCCATGTTGGCGTGCTTGAACACGTCGGAGCAGCGGTCCACGCCCGGGCCCTTGCCGTACCAGATGCCGAAGACGCCGTCGAACTTCTTCTTGTCGGGATACAGGTCCAGCTGCTGCGTGCCCCAGACGGCCGTGGCGCCCAGCTCCTCGTTCACGCCGGGCTGGAAGACGATGTGGTTCTGCGCCAGGTGCTTCCGGGCCGCCCAGAGCGCCTGGTCGTAGCCACCCAGGGGGGAACCCCGGTACCCGCTGATGAAGCCGGCGGTATTGAGCCCGGCCATGGCATCGCGCTGGCGCTGCAGCATGGGCAGGCGCACCAGGGCCTGGACGCCGCTCATGAAGGCCCGGCCCTCCGGCAGGGTGTATTTGTCATCTAGGGACACGGTTTCCAGGGCGCGGCGGATGTGCTCGGGCAGCGGGGCGTTCATGAATGTCTCTCCATCATCGTCGGGGGTGCCGCGGCCTCGTGGGCGCGGGCAGGGCGGCGCGCCCGGCGGGGCGGGCTTTGCATGCCAGTGTAGGCACGACCGAAGGATATGTCCTTTCGTTTTCATGCCGTGTTTACCCTCGTTTCAGAAAGATCCTTTCTGAAAACAATAAAGGAATGGAAGAACTCGACAAATTCGACATCGCCATCCTCGCGGAACTGCAGGCCGATGCACGGCTGACGAACGCCGAGCTGGCGCAGCGCGTGGGCCTCTCCGCCGCCCCGTGCTGGCGGCGCGTGCGGGCCCTGGAAGAGGCGGGCTTCATCAAGGGCTACCACGCGGAGATCGATCGCCACCGGATCGGCCTGGGCGTGCTGGCCTTCGTGCGGCTGGATGCCGACCGCAGCACCGGCGGCCTCACGCGCGAGATGGAAGAGGCCATCGCCAAGATCCCGGAAGTGGTCGCCTGCCACTACATCAGCGGCACCGGGACGTTCGAGTTGCAGGTGGTGGCGCGCGACCTGGAGAGCTTTTCGCAATTTGCGCGCGGCGTGCTGCTGAACCTGCCCAACGTGAAGGACATGCACACGAGCTTTTCGCTGGGGGAGGTGAAGGCGGGAGGGGCGCTGCCGCTGGCGCATTTGCAGCGATGACGATGAATTCGAGTAACTGCCTCAAGGCTATGCACCCTTTCTGGAAAGTCATCTGGACAGCAGGCAGTGTGGCCTGCGTGACCGCCATCGCTACCGGCCACGCTGCCGCAGCACAAAACCTCGGAACGTCCCTTTGCCGATCGGAAGAAGTGCCCGTTTTCGCATGCTCCATCAAGCACCATCGGGCAGTTGCCGTTTGTTCCTCCCACCAGCCTGACGGCCCGCAGGGCTATTTGCAATACCGCTTCGGCAAGCCCGGGAACGTGGAAACCAACGTTCCCGAAAAGGTGGACAGCGGCGACTGGCGTAAGCAATTCAGGGCCAAGCGGCTTTGGTACTCGGCAGGCGGAGGCAACTACCTGCGCGCCGATCGCGGGCCCTATGCCTATGTGGTCTTCAGTGCCTTCGGCCGCTGGGGCGAAAAGGACGGAGTGATGGTCTGGAAGAATGGCGCCATGGTGGCGCACCATGCATGCGTGGGGCCGGCGCTGTCGAAGCTGGGCCCGGATCTGCAATCCCGGCTGGGAATCGGAGAAGACCCTGAGGAACTCGTATTGCCGTGACGGGCTTGCGGCCGCAGTGATGCCAAGTCAGCCGGAGGTGACAGACGGCTCTTCTTCCTTTCGCCGCATCCGAGCCTGCGCATGCGCTGGAACCAAGGCAGAAAGAGCGCGTTGCCCATGGCGCATCAGCGCGCGCTCCCGCAGAATCGGAGGGACATGCCGCCCCAGCCACCCCACGACAGTTCCCCCTCCACATCTTTGCCCCCCGGCCGCCTGATCGAAGATCCGGCCGCCACGCCTGCCGCGCAGTCGGCTGCGGCCGCCGAGGCCGCAGCGGCCGCGCAGCTCGGCCAGGACGCCGCACGGCGTGCCGAGCTCTCTCCCCTGGCCCCGCTCGGGGTACCGGTGTTCCGCATGCTGTGGCTCACCTGGCTCGCGGCGAATACCTGCATGTGGATGAACGACGTCGCGGCCGCGTGGCTGATGACGACGCTCACCACCTCGCCCGTGCTGGTGGCGCTGGTGCAGACGGCCTCGACGCTGCCGGTGTTCCTGCTGGGGCTGCCCAGTGGCGCGCTGGCGGACATCCTGGACCGACGGCGGTATTTCATCGCCACGCAGTTCTGGGTGGCCGCGGTGGCGATGGTGCTGTGCCTGGCGATCCTCGCGGGCGGAATGACGGCGCCGCTGCTGCTGGGCCTGACCTTCGCCAACGGCATCGGCCTGGCGATGCGGTGGCCGGTGTTCGCGGCCATCGTGCCGGAACTGGTCAGCCGCGCGCAGCTGCCCGCGGCACTCGCGCTCAACGGCGTGGCCATGAATGCCTCGCGCATCGTCGGCCCGCTGCTGGCCGGCGCGATCATCGCGAGCGCGGGCAGTGCCTGGGTGTTCGTGCTCAATGCGGTGCTGTCGGTGATCGCAGGCTTCACGATCATGCGCTGGAAGCGCACGCACGTGCCCAATCCGCTGGGCCGCGAGCGGCTCGGCAGCGCGATGCGCGTGGGCGTGCAGTTCGTGCGCGAATCGCCGCGCATGCGCGCCGTGCTCTGGCGCATCTCGATCTTCTTCCTGCACGCCACCGCCCTGCTCGCGCTGCTGCCGCTGGTGGCGCGCGACCTGGAGGGCGGCGGCGCGGGCACCTTCACGCTGCTGCTGGCATCGATGGGGGCGGGCGCCATCGCGGCGGCGATGTTCCTGCCGCGGCTGCGCCAGGCCATGCCGCGCGACACGCTGGTGGGCCGCGGGGCGCTGCTGCAGGCGCTCGCCACCTCGGTGGTCGCGATCGCGCCGAACGTCTATGTGGCCGTGCCGGCGATGGTGGTGGGCGGCATGGCCTGGATCACCACCGCGAATTCGTTGAGCGTGTCGGCGCAGCTGGCGCTGCCGAATTGGGTGCGCGCCCGCGGCATGTCGATCTACCAGATGGCGATCATGGGCGCCACGGCGGCCGGCGCGGCCTTCTGGGGGCAGGTGGCGTCGGTGACCAGCGTGCACGTGAGCCTGGCGCTCGCCGCGCTCACCGGCACCGCGGCCATGGCCCTGGTGCAGCGCACCGTGGCGGATCGCTCGATGGAGGAGGATCTCAGCCCTTCACGGGCCTTCAAGGTGCCGACCGCCCCGACGACGCCCGAGCAAGGGCACGTGGTGGTGACCATCGAATACGTGATCGACCCGGCCCGGGCCGCGGAATTCCGCGCGACGATGCGGGAGAGCCGCCGCAGCCGCCTGCGCCAGGGCGCGCTCGACTGGCAGTTGCAGCACGACATCGCCGACCCGAGCCGCTACGTGGAGCGCATCGTGGACGAGTCCTGGACGGAACACCTGCGGCGCTTCGATCGCGTCACCGCCTCGGATGTGGCGCTGCGCGACCGCAAGCTGGCATTCCACGTGGCCGATGCGCCTCCGGTGGTGACGCGCTACCTGGTCGAGCTGGAGCGCTGAGACTCGCCGCCCCAAGTCCCGCAAGGCGCGTCGCGGGGAAATCGAGCCCGGGTTCGTGCCTTTCCGAACTCTTTCGCACCGCAGGTAGGCACATTGGCCAACCGCACTATCTTGCGCCTCGATCATTGAATTTCGCCGCACGGCGGATGATTTTCGCGGAAAACAGTGACATGAAAAAATTGAGCGGCTTTCTACACCTGAGCCGGACCCGGCGCACGAGCGCCAACGAAGAAGCCACCTCCAGCGGCTCGCGCCAAAATGCGACGTCCAGCGCAAGTCCATCGCATGCCCTGGCAGGAGCCAGCCCGCGGCACCGGAGTGCCGATGTCGGCGTTCGTCCCCGGACCAGCGCTTTGCCTGCGCACCCGCCCTCGCCGTCGCACCCCTCCATGCTCGGCATGATGCGGGGATGGGTAGCGGGAGGATCGTCCAGCAAAACCCCGGATCCCGGGGCATGGCTCGAAGGCAACGTCCCTTACGCAAAAGCCGCCAGGGTAAGCCTGTTCGAAAATGCAGTCACCTTGCCCCGGTCGCCGGATATCGCCCTGCCAGTGCAACAGGGAGCGCACCCGTTCCGCATGCATGGCGTAACGGACACATCCGGGAGGAATACGGTCCTGGCCCCGGCCCAGGAGTTGATTCCCGGGCTCCTGCGGCCTGACCAGTTCATCGACCTGTCGTCGCGCCACCTGGATCGGATCAACGCGCTCGCCACCACGCATCCCAGCATCAAGACGCAAATGCCGGACACCAAACCGCACTTGCGGGTGATCACCCCCACGGTCGCCGCCCATCTGGCAGCGGCACGCGAGGCCATCGACCTGGTCAAGGCACTTCTTCCCTACGGGGCAGGCAACCAGGTCAAGGACATTGCCGCAACCGGAGGTGAAAGCGTGCTTCGCTCCTCCCTCTCATATGCGCTGGCGGGAAGCCCACAGGCGCGGGCCTTTGCCGCGATCCAGTCACAAGGTGGTTATTGCGATGCGCAGGCCGCCCTGACGTACCAATTGCTCTCGCAGAATCCTGCGCTCAGGGACTGCAGGATCGATATGGCGGACGGGAAAGACCACGTGTTCGTGGTGATCCGGGGACAGAAGCCGGCACACGACATCGTGGTGGATCCATGGGCACCCTTTGCCTCACCCACGCTGGTCCAGGATGCACTCCCCATGCATCGGACGGTGCTGCGCGCAGGACAGCTCCAGCACACCAAAACTGCCGGCACCATTCTGCCGCCCCTGGACATCGGGGAGGCGTTGAGGCGGCAGAATATCCAAAGGAACCAGTATTCGTCCATAAAAGAGCGGTTCCGTGCTGAAAAAAACCGAGACGCCGACAGCGCCATCACGAGTAATCTGAAATATACGGGGGACCAATGGGATGCCCCCTTCAGCGGCAATCCCAATGTCCGCTATGACGTGCGTGACGACTCCGGTCGCCGGTTGATCGACGGCCCGCTCAGGTTCGACATGCAGCGGACAGCACTCTCGACCGGCCCCTATCAGCCATCGGGTGCATGACGCCCGCCGAAGCAGGCGCACGCGCGCGATGCCCCGACTCGCTCAGCGCCCTGCAGGCCGCAGGCCGAACCAGCCCCCTTCGGCATCGAACAGCACGTCGTACTGCTGCAGCAGGTTCATGCCGGTGTTCACGAAGGCGGGGCGCCCGAACGGCGCAGGAGCGCCCCGGGCCACGGTGCTGCCGGCCGCGCAGGCCGAGCTGGCAGAGCCGGACGGCGGCCGGTTGACGAGCACGGCGCGGGGCGCGCCGGCCCCGCCCGCATTGAACGCATACCGGGCTACTGGCGCCTGCGCATCCGGGAACAGCACCTGCACCGGCGTGCCCTCCTTCAGGCCGTTGCTGACGTGGCCCGGGCGGCTGGGGTTGGGGATCTGCTGCGTCGGCAGCGACGCGGGGTCGGCCACCGTGAGGTACATCTGCGCGATGCCGGTGTCCACGAGCACCGATCCTGCCTCGGGCGCCCGGCCGGCCACGGACACGGCCATGGGCGCCTGCTGCCAGTCGCGCGGATCGCTGGATGCCGGCTGTCCGTTGGCCAGCAGGCTGCCCGGCTGCAGCCTGGTGGCCCCGAAGCCCGCGGCGTTGGCCGGCGTGAGCCCGGCGTGCACGCCGGATTTCGTCACGATGTAGCCGGCATGCACTTCGCCTTCGCGCACGGGCCGGCCGTCGATGGCGACGAGGTTGAGCAGCGGATTCTTGTCCGGCGTGCCCTGCGGCTGGCCGTCGTGCTCGCGCCCGAACCCCACGCCCATGTACACGATCCCCTTGGGGCGGAGCGTGGTCTTCGTGGGCTGCTCGCAGACCGGCTGGTTGGCTTTCTCGTCCCAGCAGGGGCAGATCATTTCCTTCTGGACCGCCAGGACGGGCACGCGCGCCACGACCTCCCCCTCCGCGGCGCGGAACACGAGGTCGCGCACGACCCATCGCCCCACCCACAGCCGCTTGCTGCTCGACAGGAATTCCCAGCCCGCGGGGCCCGCTTCATCGTCGGAATAGCCGGGAAGATCGGCCGCGGAGATCACCACCCCGGTGGAGCCCGTGTCCATCGTGACGGCGAAGCTCCGGGCAGCGGGTCGGGGAGTGCCGGGCGGGGTGTGCACTTCGAACTGCAGTTTCGGCGGCCGGGACGCTTCGCCCAGGGGGGCGGCGAAGGGGATGAAACGCCCGGTTGTGTCCGGCCGGAGCTCAGGCCCCGTGGCGACTGCGGCGCTGGACGGGTCCTGGGCCCAGGCTGCGCTGCAGGCGAGCAGCGCGGCCATGTGGAGGATCGCTGTGCGGATCGGTGTCATCGGTTCTCCTTCCCTGTTAGTTGTGGAAGGGGCAGACTACACGATATGCATGGACGGATGAGGCAACGGAACCTGCGGCTGTCCATGCTGCACTTACTCAGGAAGCCTTCCGATGGAACGCAAATACGCCAGCATCGCGCTGGCGGATGGCCTCCACCATTTGCGGATATACCTCGGCATACAGCGCAGCCCCCCGGTCTCCGAAACGATCTTGCGCGTCCGATGCGAACAGTACCCGCCGAGAATCAACGCACAAATTCCGGGCAGCGCACGCATTGACCAGATAATCATCCCCCGGGCCATCGCAACCCGGCACGGCCCCGCAGGTAGCCGCCACCCAGGCAATGGCCAGCACACGTTGATCGGCCGCATCGGCGTAGGTTTTTCCAGAAAACACGACCGGGGCACCATCGGGGGCATGGAAGAGCGATCCGGCCAAGTTTTCCATCAGCAGCGGATCGCCGGTGCGGAGAACCCGCTCCAGCACAGGCATGCGCGCCTGTGGATCGCTTGAAACGCTCGCCCACTCGTTGCCCAGGCGCCGATATGTGTCATTGGCGATCCTCGGATCCCGGGTCAGGGCCAACATGGCATCACCCGACAGTTCCTGGTGGATGAATGACGCACAACGCTCCTCGCGCAGGATCTTGGCTTTCTGTTGCTCTGCAGATTGAGGGATCCAGTTGGTCGGAGCAGGCTCGTCCCGCACGGATGCGCACCGCAAAAGAATTGTTAGCGCATACAAGCCATTTCCATCCCTAGGGCTGCCGACCATTTGATGGAATAGAACCCTGTAGTCCCTTGCCTGCCGCAACAGAATCGTCCATCCTGCCTGCCGCTTCTCCCCCGTCTCTGTCGCGGACCCTCCTGGGCTCGGTGCTGTGTGAGCAGGAGCCTGCACCCTGGTTTCCGGAACAGGCGCCACGACGATGGTTTGCGCCGTCTTTGTTTCCGATACTCCACCTCTGCTCTTGAAGGCCAGGTGGACGATAAGCACGACCACCAGCACGGCAGCGAACAGCATTCCCAATGCCTTGTAGCTTCTCAACCGCATACGGAGTGACTTTGTACCGCCCCTGCCTGGCCTGCATCCTTGCCCGGCTTCAACGTACCAGGCATGGGATGTCCTGGCGTGACTGCCGAGAATGTAGGATTCAGGACAGCCCACTGCTCCTCATATCCGTCAGCATAGATCACCAAGAAAAAACCAAGTTATGGTCTCGGCCAAAGCGCCCACAGCCGCAGCCCCTGCTTGAGCCGCCCCGCCAGGTCGCCCGCCTCCTGCCCCCAGCCGGCAAAATAGTCGGCCCGCACGGCACCCAGGATGGCCGAACCGGTGTCCTGCGCCAGCACCAGGCGCTGCAGCTGCGCGGTGGGGCCGGCAGAGGCCAGCCAGACGGGGGTGCCGTAGGGAATGCTCTGCCGGTCCACGGCGATGGATCGGCCCGGGGTGAGCGGCACGCCCTGCGCACCACGGGGGCCGAAGGCGGCGTCCAGCGGCGGCAGCGGCTCCTCGCGGAAGAACACGTAGCGCGGATTGGCCCAGAGCATCTCCGGCACGCGCTGCGGGTTCTGCAGCGTCCATGCGCGGATGCCGGGCCAGGTCGCGTCGCGCACCAGTCCCTGGTCGAGCAGCCAGCGGCCCACGCTCTGGTAGGGCTGGTCGTTGGTGCCCGCGAAGGCCACGCGCACGAGGCGCACGGAGCCGTCGGGCTCCTGGATGCGCAGCCGGCCCGAGCCCTGGATGTGCACCACCAGCGCCTCGACCGGGTCGCGCACCCAGGCGATGGCACGGCCCGCCAGGGCGGCCTGGGCCTCGGGCAGGGTGTCGATCTGCTGGCGCGTGTACCAGGGCTTGCGCTGGCCGTAACCCGCCGGCAGGCCGTACAGCGGCACGGTGAACCCGTTGCCCGGCGTGCGGCTGGCGTCGAGGTAGGGCTCGTAATAGCTGGTGAGCATGCCGTCCGGATTGCCGTCCAGCGATTCGATGCGGTAGGGTTGCAGGCGCGACACCATCCATTCGCGCTGTTCCTCCGGCGTGGCGATGGAGAGGCGGCGGATCTCCGGGCACAGCGGCGCGAAGGCCGGCAGCGGGCGCTCGCAGCTGCGCAGCCAGGCGTTCCAGGCCTCGTAGAGCGCGTCGGTGGAGAACCCGGGCAACTCGGACCAGTGCACCGGAATCCAGCGGCTCTTGGGCTGCGCCATCGGAGGGGGCAGCGGGCCGCCCGGCTCCGGCGGTAGCAGTACGCCAGGACCCGGAGGCAGGGTGATGAGGGGGCCGGAAGGCGTGGTGGCCGGCGGCAGAACGGGCGGCGGCGTGGAGCAGGCAGCCAGCGTTCCTACAATCAGCGCCGTTGTCACCAGGCGCAGGAGACGGAGATTCATGGGGCTGATTTTGCTTGAAGCATTGCTGGCGCTGGTCGTGCTCGTCGCCATCGTGTGGTGGACGATGTTCGCCGGCCGGCGAAAGGGCGAACTGCCCCCGCCCGACAGCCAGCCGCCGGAGGATGGCAAGTAGGACGGGACCTGCATGGGCTGGCGGCCTTCGCCGGGTCACGGATGGGTTCGGGGACGCGAAGAATTCCCCCAGGCGCCAGCCAGGCCGTGCAAGGCCGGCCAGGGCGTCCCACCGCACGACAACAGGAGAGAACTTCCATGCGTACTTCCCGCACACTCATCGCCGCCACCGCCGCCGTACTGCTCGCCAGTGGCTGCGCCAACATGACCGATACCCAGCGCCGCACCGCCACCGGCGCGGGCGTGGGCGCCGCCGGCGGTGCCGTCCTGGGAGCCGTGACGGGCGGCAATGCCGGCACCGGCGCGCTGATCGGCGCCGGGGTGGGTGCCCTGGGTACCTACATCTGGTCCCAGCACATGGAGCGCCAGAAGCAGGAAATGCAGCAGGTGACGCAGGGCACCGGCGTGGTGGTCACCCAGACGCAGGACAACCAGCTCAAGCTCGATATTCCCAGCGACATCTCGTTCGCGACCAATCGCTCAGACATCCAGCCCAACTTCGCCCCGGTGCTGGACCGGTTCGCCGAAGGGCTGCGCAACAATCCCAATGCCGAGGTGCGCATCGTCGGCTACACCGATTCCACCGGCAACGATGCGATCAACAACCCGCTGTCGCTCGACCGGGCCACCAGCACGCGCAACTATCTCACAGCCCGCGGCGTGAACGGAGCGCGCGTCCAGGTGGAAGGCCGGGGCGCACGCGAGCCCGTGGCCACCAACGATACGGCAGAAGGCCGCGCGCGGAACCGCCGCGTGGAGATCTACGTGGACGAGCGCCCGCGCCAGGGCTGACAACCTTGCCTGCCGCTCGGTCAGCCGGCCGAGCGCAGCAGGTTGGCCAGCTCCACGGCCGATTTGACCTGCATCTTGTCGAAAACACGTGCGCGGTGGACTTCCACCGTGCGCACGCTGATGTCCAGCTGATCGGCGATCAGCTTGTTGGGCAGGCCCTCCACCACCAGGCGCATCACGTCGCTCTCGCGCTCCGTGAGCTCGGCCATCCGGTGGCGCAGGTCGTTGCGCTGGTGCGCCTCTTCCAGGTGCCGCGCGGATTGCGCGAGGGCCTGCTCGATGCGGTCCACCAGCAGGTTGTCGGAAAAAGGCTTTTCGCAGAAATCGAAGGCGCCGCGCTTCACCGTGGCCACCGCCGTGGGCACGTCGGCATGGCCGGTGAGGAAGATCACCGGCATGGCGCCGATCAGCCCGCGCTCGGCCAGCCGGTCGAACAGCGCCAGTCCGCTCATGCCGGGCATGCGCACGTCCAGCAGCAGGCAGCACGGCTGGCGCAGCAGGGGCCTGTCACCCAGTATGGCCTCGAAGGCCTCCGCGCTGTCGAACGATTCGCTGGGCACGCGGCGCGATCGCAGCAGCCATGCGAGCGCTTCGCGCACGCCGGCGTCGTCGTCCACGATGTACACGGTGGCGTTGGAGACGGGTTCCATCAGGCGTTTCGGGGTTCGGTGTCGGATTCGGCACCCGCCGCAGCGCAGGCCGGCAGGGTGAAAGTGAATACCGTACCACGCGGCGCGTGCGGCGCGTGGCCCAGGAAGCCGCCGTGCTGCTCGACCACTGTGCGGCACAGGCTCAGCCCGAGGCCCATGCCTTCCGCGCGGGTGGTGAAGAACGGCGTGAACAGCTTGGCGCCCACGTCGTCCGGAATGCCGGGGCCGGCATCGATCACCTGGAACTCCAGCCATGCGTTCTGCGCGTTGGAAGCCGCGCGCCGCACCCTCAGCTCCAGCAGGCGGTGCGGCGTGCCCGGCTCGTCCATGGCCTGCATGGAGTTGCGCGCGAGATTGAGCAGCACCTGCTCGACCATGGTGCGGTCGCAGAGCACGCGGGGCAGTTGCGGCTCCACGCTGATGCGGATCTGCACGCGCAGCTTGTGCGCCTGCAGGCGGATCAGCGGCAGCACGGCATCCAGCAGGTCTTCCGCGGCGACGGGCTCGCGCGTCTGGTCGCGGCGGCGCACGAAGTCATGCACGCTCTTGATCACGCGTCCGGCACGCTCGGCCTGCTGCGCGATGCGCTGCAGGCCCACCCGCACGTCCGGCAGGAACGACGCCGGACCGTGGCCAGCCGGCGCGGCTTCCGCCGATTCCAGCAGGTTGATCGACCCGGAGGCGTAGCTGGCGATGGCCGCGAGCGGCTGGTTCAGCTCATGGCTCAGCAGCGATGCCATCTCGCCCACGGTGGCCAGCCGCGCGGTGGCCTGCAGGCGCTCCTGGGAGGCCCGCGAGAGTTCTTCGATGCGGCGCTGCTCGCTCACGTCCAGGAAGGCGCTCATCCAGCCCGTGTGCAGGCCCTGCGCATTGATCAGCGGCGCCTCGAAGATCAGCACCGGAAAGCGCGTGCCGTCCTTGCGCATGAACGTGGACTCATAGCCTTCGCGCGGCGGTGGGAGCTGTCCCGAGAGGCGGACGCGCTGCCGCCGCAGGTATTCGTCGGCGAACTCCGGCGGCCAGTAGGGCAGCCGGTCGGCCTGGCCCAGCAGTTCCTGCGCGGAGAATCCCACCATTTCGCAGAAGGCGGGGTTCACGTAGGTGATACGTCCTTCCAGGTCGCGGGCGCGCAGTCCGGTGACCAGCGAATCCTCCATGGCCTTGCGGAAGGCGAGCGCATCGCCCAGGTCGCGCTCGGCACGCAGGCGCCGGCGGTTGTCGCGCACCAGCACCACGAGCACGGTGACCAGCGCGATGGACATGGCCGTGACCACCGCCGTGAGCACGTTGGGGAACACGCTGGGCGCGCTGTGCCAGCTGTCCATGCGCAGCACGAGGGCCGTGCCGGGCAGGTCGAAAAGCTGCTGCGTGCTGAACAGGCGCGTGCCCCGCCGGTTGGCCCCCACCATGGCGAGCCGCGTGCCGTCGGCCTCGGTGAACGATACCTCCTGGCCGCGCTTGAGACCCGGCACCACCATTTCCACCAGCACGTTCTGCAGCGAGTACGTGGCAACGAGATAACCGGTATTGACCCCCTCGTGCGTCAGCGGGATGCACAGCTCCATCATCTCGGCGCCCCGCCCCTCGCCCAGGGGCTGGTAGTAGCTGCCTGAATACGAAGGTCCGCCCACGCGCCGCGCATTGCCGCAGGCCAGGGCGGTGTTGGAGTGCGTGCCGCTGCGGGTTTCCGCATCCCACTGCACGGGCCGGTAAGGTGTCTCGGCATGCGCGCGCACGCGCAGCGCGGCATCCCGCCATTCCACGCGCACCAGTTCGCGGCGGCCGCCCAGGAGCTGGGCGGCGCGCGTCTCCCAGCTGGCGATGTCGGGGTCGCCCGCCTGCAGCGCCTGGAGGTTCTGCAGGTTGTGGGTGAAACCCGTGCGGATGTCGGCCACGGCATCGGCGGCATCGCGGTCGAGGCGGTTCTGCACTTCGGAGGCCTCGTAGCGCCCCGCCAGCCACACCTGCGTGACCAGCATGCCGGCCACGAGCAGCACGAGCGCGGTCCAGAGCGACCAGCGCCGCCAGGCGATGTGCCAGCGCCGCCAGGGCCAGCGAGCCAGCCGGCCGGCCGGCGACGCAGAGGCGCCCGTGCCGGCGGCAGACGGTGGAGCAGCGTTCACGGCGGGCTCACAGGACCCGATGGTCCAGTGCAGGCAGTTGGGCTCGCACCTGCCGCAGGCGGCTTTCGTCGAGCGGAGCGGCCACCACGGCGGGCCCCTCGGCCTGCTGCGCCAGCACCTGCCCCCACGGATCCACCACCATGCTGTGGCCCCAGGTGCGGCGGCCGTTCTCGTGCGTGCCTCCCTGCGCCGGCGCGACCACGTAGGCGAGGTTCTCCACCGCGCGGGCGCGCAGCAGCACTTCCCAGTGGGCCTGGCCCGTGGTGTGGGTGAAGGCGCTGGGCACCAGCAGCACGTCCGCGCCGGCACGGGCATGGGCGCGGTAGAGCTCGGGAAAGCGCAGGTCGTAGCACACCGACAGGCCCACGCGCCACGTGGAGCCGTCACGGGCCGCCATGGTGAAGCGCGCGGGGGTGCCGCCGGCCTCGATGACGGCGGCCTCGTCGAAGCGCTCGCGGCCGTTGTCGAAGCGGAACAGGTGGATCTTGTCGTAACGCGCCACGCACTCGCCCGCGGGCGAGAACACGAGGGTGGTGTTGCGCACGTGCTGCTCGCTGCCGCAGCGCAGGGGCAGCGTGCCGCCGACGATCCACAGCCCCAGCTCCCTCGCCGCCTGCGCGAGGAAATCCTGGATCGCCCCTTCGCCGAAGGTCTCGCGCAATGCCAGCTTGTCGGTGTCGCGCGCGCCCATGGCGCAGAAGTATTCGGGCAGGGCCGCCAGCTCGACGCCCCGGGCAGCGGCATCCTCCAGCAGGCGGCGGGCCTGCCGGAGGTTGTCCTGGACCTGCAGGCCGGAAACCATCTGCAGTGCGGCGGCGTTCATCATGGCTCTTTCTCCTCTGTGCCCGGGGATGCGGGCGCCTTGCGCGGGGAAACGGCGGAGGCCGGCGCGGAGGCCGGCGCCGACGCCGGGGCGGAGGCCGGCGCCGGGGCGGCAGCCTCTTCCGGGGATGCGGCATCCCGCGCAGCGGCGGCGGGCGGTTCCGCCCCCGCGCGGCGCCGCGGCACGCGCACGATGCGCGGGTCGGTCCAGGTGCCGTCGATGCGGAACTCCTGCGTCGCCGCCTGGATGAGCGGCCCCCGCAGGAACACCTGGGCCAGGAAGCTCCCGAGCCCCACCACGGGGTTGATGGCCGTCGCCACGAGCGACGCCGTCATGGCGTTGATCTCGGGCACCACCACGACATGGAGGTTCTGGGTTTCATGGTCCAGGTCGGCGCTGCCCTCCATGAGCACCGCGGCGTTCACGCCCTTCATCTGCAGGTTGTTGGTGATGGCCACGCCCTGCTCGATGCGCACGTCGCCCCGTACGAAATCGAACGCGAAGCCTTCGCTGAACACGTCGCGGAAGTCGAGCGTCAGGCGCCGGGGCAGCGACTGCAGGCTCAGCACCCCCAGCAGCTTGGCCAGGCCGGGGTCGGCCTTGAGGAACTGGCCCGATTCCACATTCACGTTGATCTGTCCGGCCATGGAGCGGTAATCGGGATTGAGGGGCGCCCCCATCCAGGCGACCTGCCCCTCCATCCGCCCCTTGCCGCGTCGCAACACGCCCTCCATGCCGAAGCGGGCCAGCAACTGGCCGGAGTCGCGGATGTCGAGCCGGAAATCCATGGAAGTGCGGCGCCGTGGGGCCGTGGCCCCGCCGCCCAGCAGCACCCAGTTGCCGCTGGAGGTGAAGGTGGCCTCCGGCACCGTGAGGTTGAGCTTGGACAGGCGCCACTCCCGCGGAGCCCCAGCGCCGCCGCGGTTCTGCGCCTCCACCTCGATGCGCCCGAGCTTCCGGCCACGCAGCTCGAAATCCTGCACGATGATGTCCAGCGCGGGCATCGTGGTGCTTTCGGGGCGGCTGTCCAGCAGAGACTCCTCGACCTGCTGGGCATCGCCCTGGGGCACGGAGAGCCGGGACAGGCGGGCGAACACGCGGCCGCCGGACTCGTCGCCCTCGCCGTCCGGGCGGTATTCCACGTAGCCGCTGAGTTCCCGGGCATCCAGGTTGGCCCGCCAGGTGGCGCCCTCGCGGGAACCGCCTGCGACGACGTCATGCAGCGTGCGCCCCTGCAGGACCAGGGTCCTGGCGCGCGCGGCCAGCACGGTGGGCAGGAATTCCTGGGCACCGCCCCCGGGCATGCGCGCGCTGCCCCCCCCGGCGGCACCCGCGGCGGCGGACGCGCGGACCACCGGCGCGGAGGCCGGTGCCGGCGCCGGCGCCGGGACGGCCGCCTGCCGGCCCAGCACATCCTGCCAGGCGTCCAGGTCCAGGTGGTCGGTATGCACGTTCGCCGACACTCCCTGTTCCGGCATGACGGCGGCCTCGCCCGGCGCGAGGCCGATGCCGATGGCGCCGCGCAGGACGCGGGGCACCGGCCCGGAATGGTCCAGCACGTAGCTCGCGGAACCGATGCCGCCGATGTCCACCGTCATCTGCTCGCGGACCGGAGGCTCGGCGCCGGCTTCCGCGGGCACGGCCGACTCCCGGGCGAGCTGCGACTCGTAACGCACCGGGCGGACCGCATCGGCGGCCTTGCCCAGGGGTGCGGGCAGGTCCAGGGCCATGCCCTGCAGATTGGTCGTCACCAGCACCTCGGGCAGGCCGCGGCGCACGCCCAGGGTCAGCGCGTATGCGGTGCTGCCCGTGGCATGGCGGGCCAGCTCGGGCAGCCCGGGCCACTGCACCGCCTCGCGCAGGCCTTCGGCCGTGGCCACGCCCTGCCCCCGCACCTGCACCGAGGACTCCAGCGCATTCGCCCCGGATGCCGCGGGCCGCATGCCACCTTCGAGCCTCAGGTCGCCGCCCAGCGCCCTTCCCTGCACGTTCGCCAGGGTGAAACCGGTGTCGCTGAACTGCACCGCGCCCCGCGTGCGGGTGATGACGGGTACATCCGGGGTGATGCGCACATCGTTGCCCGCGAACGCCAGGCTGCCCTGCACCTTCGACTGGTCGATATGGCTGATCGGCAGGCTCAGGGACAACTGCAGGCCGGCGTTTCCGGTGCCTGTGGCCTGGTCCAGGGCATGCGAGGTGAGGCGCGAGAGCGGTGACGCCGCCATGAAGGCCAGCATGTCGGCCAGGGGCCCCTGCGCCTGGGCCTGCACGCCCACCACGCTGTGGGAGAGATCGGGAATGCGCGCCTCCACCCGGTCCACGCGCAACCGCGGCGTCCCCGCGAAGCTGCCTGTCGCCCCGCGCACCGCCATGCTGGAGCGGTCGAACACCAGTTCGCCTGTCAGCTGCGTGAGCGCCGGCCAGACCGGATCACCCGCATGCTGCAGGCCCGGCGGCACATACGCATAGGTCACGTCCCGCAACTTGGCGGCGATGTGGAACTCGCCCTGGCCGGGATGGTTGAACGGGATGTCGTGCAGATCGCCCTTGACGCGGAACTGCACGCTGGACGCCGTGCCGGCCGTCACCGCATCGCGCACGTAGTGCCGGGTTTCGGCGGGAATGGTCAGCGGCAGGTACCGGTGCACGCGCGTGCCGTCGGCGCGGCGCAACTCGCCGCTCAGGTCCAGCATGCCCGGGAAGCGCGAGCGGCTGGAGGACCGGTTCGGATCGCCGGTGGTCCAGGCCACGCGGGCTTCGCCCTGGGCATCGGTGTTCGAGAACTGCAGGTCCGGCACCTGCAGCGCGATGCGTTCGCCCTCCACCTGCCAGCGCACGCTGGCGGACAGCCGCGCCACGGGCACCACGGGCTCCTCGAAGACTTCCGGCAGCACCAGGGCCCCGTCCTCGATCACGACGGACGCCTTGCCGCCCGCCTGGGTGAGCTCGAAATCCACCGCGGCGCCCCGCACGCCCGGCATGCCGGAGGTCTTCACCGCCGCGCCGTCGGCCAGAGCCAGGCCCGCGACCCGGCCCCGGGCCTGGTACTGCCGGGGGGCATCCAGGGGACCGCGCCAGCTCGCCTGGATTTCCTCCACGACGCCCCGCGGACCGAACCGGTCGAGCGCCCCGTGCAGCGCGCCGCCCAGTGGCAGGCGGCTGGCGATCTGGGCCAGTGCCGCCAGGTCGAGCCGGTCGGCGCGCAGTTCGCCCTGCTCGCGCTCGGGCGCGCGGGGGTCCCTGCCGGCCTGCCGGACGGACACGTTTCCTCCAGGCCAGCGCAGGCCGTCGCGGGTCAGGAACTGCAGGCCCTCGGTGGACGCCTCGAAGCCACCTTCCAGCCAGCGACCGCCCACGCGCCCTGCGACCGAAGCCAGCGCGAGGGGCTCCAGACCCTTTCCCAGCGTGGCCTCCACGTCGGCCAGCGCCACGTCCGCAGTGCCGCCCGCCACCTCGCCGCGCCGCACGTCCAGCCAGGCGCGCAGGGCGCCCCGGCCCCGCGCCACGTCGATACCCTCGATGTCCACATGCTGGCGCAGGCGGGAGACGTCCACCCGTCCGAACTGCGCGAACAGCAGACCGCTCCATTGCCTCCAGGCGCCGCCATGGGTGGTGAGCAGCGGCTGCCGGAAGCGGCCCATCAGCGTGAACCGGTCGCCCCAGGACGCAGGCGGCGTGGCGTCCAGGCGCATGGCATGCCGCCAGCCCCGGTTGCGCAGCACGATGTCCACATCGGACAGCTCCAGCGGAGGCGCTCCGCGCATCGCGTCCGTCCAGCGCACCGTGCCGCCGCGCAGCGCCACCTCGCCCTGCGAGAACACCCAGTCGGCGGCCGCGCCGTCGTCGCCGGAGCCCGCCCCGCCATGCAACCGGATGCCGCCCACCACCAGCTGGCCGTCGGCTTCGCGGCGCACATCCAGTTCGGGCCGCTCGATGTACAGCTGTTCGAACCCCAGGCGCAGCGCAGATCGCGGCGAGAGCGCCGCCACCACCCGCGGCAGGCGCAGGGCTTCGCGGCCCTGCGGGTCGAGCAGGGCCACGTCGGTCAGCTCCACGGCCGGAACCAGGCCCTCGGAGCGCGCCGACAGCGCCCCGATGCGCACGGGTACCCCCAAGGCTTTCGTGGCCTGGGCTTCCAGCGCGGGGCGCCACTCCCCGATTCGCGGCACAATCCAGCCGTGGAGCACCCCCCAGGCCACGGCGACCAGCAGCCAGAAGGCGATCAGCAGTCCCAGTGACCACCGCGCAAGGCCCGCCATGCATCGGAGCAGGCGGGAGGGGTGCGGTGTCGTCTCAATCATGGTGGGCTTGGATGTGGCAGGAATTATGACCCGCGCCCGCTGTGCGGGTTCAGCCCCAAAGGGTGTCGGTATGTACAGTTTCAGTGCCTCTTCCTTGCCATATGTCCACGCCGTTCGCTGAACCCGGCGTCGCCTCCGCGGAGCATGCCGCCGGGGCCGCCCATTCCCGATTCCACCAGCGGCTGCAGCGCCGCTATGCCGGCGAAACCGCGCTGCTGCCGCCGGGCGCGCCCACCCGCCAGACCATGGCCGGGGCCCTGCAGGCCCTGCGCGCGCGCGGGCACGACACGGGCGCCGCCCTGCGCGTGCTGCGGCAGCTGGTCATGGAACGGCTGATCCGGCTGGACTGCGAGGAAGGCGCGCCACTGTCCGACATCACCCGGGCCACGACCGAACTCGCGGAACTCGCGCTGGACGAAGCCCTGCGCCAGGCCCGTCAGGACCTCGATGCCCGCCATGGCCCGCCGCAGGGCCCGGACGGCGGCCCGGTGGCGCTCTGGATCGTCGGCATGGGCAAGCTGGGCGCGCGCGAACTGAACGTGTCCAGCGACATCGACGTGATCTACGTCTATGAGCACGAAGGCGAGACCGCCGGGGTGGACGGCGGCCGCGGCCGCATCTCCCACCAGGAATACTTCGGGCGGGCCGTGAAGGCCATCCACGCCCTGGTGGGAGAGACCACCGAGCACGGCTTCGTCTTCCGCATGGACCTGGCCCTGCGCCCCAACGGCAACTCGGGCCCGCCCGCCGTCTCGCTCGCCGCCCTGGAGGAATACCTGCAGGTGCAGGGCCGCGAATGGGAGCGCTTCGCCTGGCTCAAGAGCCGCATCGTCGCGCCACGCGACGGCCTGGGCCATCCGGCCGTGCAGGGGCTGCGCGCGGTGGTGCTGCCTTTCGTCTTCCGCCGCTACCTCGACTACAGCGTGTTCGATTCGCTGCGCTCGCTGCACCGGCAGATCCGCGACCATGCCGCGAAGCGCAGCGCGGGCCATCCCGAGCGGGCCAACGACGTCAAGCTCTCGCGCGGGGGCATCCGCGAGATCGAATTCACAGTGCAGCTGCTGCAGGTGGTGCGCGGCGGGCAGTTCCCGGAGTTGCGCTGCCGCCCCACGCTGGAAGCCCTGCAGCGCCTCGCGCGCGCCGGCCTCATGCCCCAGGAGACGGCCGATGCGCTGGCCGAGGCCTATACCTTCCTGCGCCGCGTGGAGCACCGCATCCAGTACCTGGACGACCAGCAGACCCACGTGCTGCCCACGCGCGACGACGACCTCGCCTGGATCGCCAGCACGCTGGGGCTCGGCTGCTGCGCTTTCCTGCGCCAGCTCGACGCGCACCGCGAACTGGTGGCGCAGGAGTTCGACACGCTGCTGGGCGGCCCCGGCAAGCGCCAGTGCAGCGCAGGCGGCTGCGGCGGGCCACGCGCGCAATCGGCACCGGTGCCCGAGTTCGACACGCTGCTGGAGCAACTGCCCCCGAAGGTGCGCGAACGCGTGGCCGAATGGCGCGACCATCCGCGCGTGGCCGCGCTGCGCGACGAAGCCCGCGCACGGCTGCTGCGGCTGGTGCAGCGCACGGCGCGCTGGCTGGCCGAAGGCCGGGTGAACGAAGACGCCGCGGTGCGGCTCGTGGCCTGGCTGGAGCCGCTGCTGCGCCGCGAGAGCTATCTCGCGCTGCTGCTGGAACGCCCGTCGGTGCACGAGCACCTGATGCACCTCCTGGGTGCCGCCCAGTGGCCGGCCCGCTACATGCTGCAGCACCCCGGCGTGATCGACGAACTGGCCGGGGACGCGCTGCTGTCCGAGCGCTTCGTCCCGGCGGATTTCGAGCACGAAATGGAGCTGCGCATCGGATCGCTGCGCTCCACCGGCGAGGACGACGACGAGGCATTGCTCAATCTGCTGCGCCGCGCCCAGCATGCGGAGACCTTCCGCACCCTCGCGCGCGACGTGGAGCGGCGCATCACCGTCGAACAGGTGGCCGACGACCTGTCGGCCCTGGCCGACTGCGTGCTGCGCGTGACCGCCGCCTGGTGCTGGGACCGGCTGCGCAACCGGCACCGCGACGTGCCGCAGTTCGGCATCATCGGCTACGGCAAGCTCGGCGGCAAGGAACTGGGCTACGGCAGCGACCTGGACATCGTCTTCGTGTTCGACGACGACGACGACCGCGCGCCCGAGATCTATGCCGCCTTCGCGCGCAAGCTCATCAACTGGCTCACGGTGAAGACCGGCGAAGGCGACCTCTACGAGATCGACACCGCCCTGCGGCCCAACGGCAGCTCGGGCCTGCTGGTCACCAGCTTCGAGGCGTATGCCAACTACCAGCAGCGCCGCGGCAGCAACACCGCCTGGACCTGGGAACACCAGGCCATGACGCGCGCACGCTTCGTGCTCGGCAGCGATGCGCTGCGCGACCGCTTCGACGCCGTGCGCACGGCCGTCATCACGGCCCCGCGCGATGCCGCCGGCCTGCACGCGGAGATCGTCGCCATGCGCGAGCGCGTGCGCGAGGCACACCCGGTGCCCACGGGACAGTTCGACGTGAAGCACAGCGTGGGCGGCATGGTGGATGCGGAATTCGCCGTGCAGTACCTCGTGCTGGCGCATGCGGGCGAGCACCCGGGCCTGTGCGACAACGTCGGCAACATCGCC
Organism: Paracidovorax citrulli; assembly: GCF_900100305.1. Lineage (GTDB taxonomy): Bacteria > Pseudomonadota > Gammaproteobacteria > Burkholderiales > Burkholderiaceae_C > Paracidovorax > Paracidovorax citrulli. Next base: position 57,241 of record NZ_FNEY01000007.1, read on the forward strand.
CTGCTGCAGCGCGCGGAAGCCGCCGGCCTGCTGCCGGCCGGCGTCGGTGCCGCCGCGGCCTCGGCCTACCGGACGCTGCGCCAGGTGCAGCACCGCGCGCGGCTCAACGAAGAGCCCACGCGCGTGGCACCCTCGTCGCTCCATACCGAACGCGAGGCGGTGATGGCGCTGTGGCGCGCGGTTTTCGGCGGCACGGCGGCATCGTGATGCCCTGCGGCGGCGAAAGGCCGTCGCCATTCCCGCTGCTTTTCGCATCCTTCCTCAGGCAAAGCAGGGGGCTTCCCTTATCCCAGCCATAAATGTTGGGACATTGATGCTCGACAGTTTTTTGTCAACGATACCTACAAGCGACAGAAAATTACAACATTGCGCCGATAACCGCAGGAGACGCGGACTCATACCTGCGAAGAGCCTCTGAAGGGGCCACAGCAAAGAGGGAGGGCCATCGCGCCTGACACGGTCATCCGACGCCTGGGGGGTGCATCCCCTGGCGCGTCGTGCGCGGCTGTACCAACGGACCACCATCGCGGGCCCATGCCCGCGGCGGTCTGCCGGTCCGTCTCCCATTCCATCGTTGTCAACGAGCCGAACGGAGCAACCATGCGCGCCAGCCATTTCCCCGTCCAGACCCTTCCATTGACCGCGGCCCAGATGGGCATGTGGTTCGGTACACGCTTCGCGTCGCCCGAGGCCAACTTCAATCTCGCGGAGGCCATCGAGATCTACGGGAGCTTCGAGCCCCGGTTGCTGCTGCAGGCCTTGCGCACCCTGTGCGCAGAAGCCGATTCCATCCGCCTGCGTGTCGCGGACACGCCCCAGGGCCCGCGGCAGTGGCTCGAAGCAGAGTTCTCGGGCAGCATCTCGATGCTCGATTTCAGCGGCGACGGCGATCCCCGGGCCTCGGCCGAGCAATGGATGGCCGACGAATCCTCCCGCCGCATGGACGTCGAGCGGGAGCCCATGTGGTCCAGCGCGGTGCTCCGCATCGCTCCGGACCACCACATCTGGTATCAGCGCGGACACCACTACGCCTTCGACGGCTTCGCCGCCGTCGTTCTCGCGCGCCGGGCGGCAGACCTGTACACGGCGCTGGTGAACGGCACGGCTGCGCCCGCGGATTCGGAACTGAAACCGCTGTCCGTCCTGATCGAGGAGGACCAGGCCTATCGCGACTCCGCGCGTGCCCTGAAAGACCGCGAATACTGGATGGAGCGGATGCGTGACCGCCCCGAGCCGCTGACCCTCGCCGAACGGCGCAGCAACAACATCGGCGGACTGCTGCGGCACACGGCACACTGGCCGGCGGCGCGCGTCGCCGCGCTGCGCGATACGGCCGCACTGCACGGCGGCACGCTGCCGCAGATCCTGATCGCGGCGACGGCCACCTATCTGTACCGGATGACAGGGGTTTCCGACCTGGTGATCGGCGTTCCCGTGACGGCGCGCTACAACGACCGCATGCGGCGCGTACCGGGCATGGTCGCCAACGCGGTGCCCCTGCGCCTGTCCATGCGGCCCGAAATGCCCTTCACGGCCCTGCTGCGCGAGGTCAGCCAGCAGATGCGCAAGATCCTGCGCCACCAGGCCTACCGTTACGAGCGGCTGCGCACCGATCTGGAACTGCAGGCGAAGGACCACGAACTCTTCACCACCGTGGTCAACGTGGAGCCTTTCGACTACGCACTGCGCTTCGGCGACTGTCACACCGAGATCCGCAATCTCACCAACGGCTCCCTCCGCGACCTCGGCATCTTCATGTATGAACGCGGTAACGGCCAGGACCTGCGGATCGATTTCGACGCCCATGCCGATCTCTACACCGCGCCCGAACTGGCGGCGCACCAGGCCCGGCTGCTCGGCGTGCTCGACGCCCTGGCGGATCGTCCCGCGCAGGCCATCGGCTGCGTGGAGGTCATCTCCGCAGATGAACGCGAGGCCTTCCTGTCCAGATGCAGCGGCACGGTCCGCGCGGAGCCCGCGGCCCACCTCGCCGAATTGCTGGATGCCGGCCTGTCGCGCGATCCCGGCGCGGTCGCGCTGCGCTTCGAAGGCCGCTCCATGACCCGGGGCGAACTCGACCGCAAGGCCCTGGATTGGGCCCACCGCCTGGCGGCCATGGGCGCAGGCCCGGAACGCATCGTCGCGCTGGCGATCCCACGGTCGCTGGAGCTGGTGGCGGCCCTCGTCGCGGTCCTGAGAAGCGGGGCGGCGTACCTGCCGATCGACCCGGACTTTCCCGCCGACCGGCTCGCCTTCATGCTGGACGACGCGCAGCCCGTGTGCCTCATGACCACGGAGGAACTCTCCGGGCGCTTCGATGGCGGCATTGCGCGCTTCATCGTCGATGCCGCGGAGCCGCAGGCCGGCATCCAGCCGCCAGCGCCTGCCGGCGCCCTGGCGTCCGCGACCCTGCACCCATCGCACCCGGCCTATGTCATCTACACGTCGGGATCCACGGGCAGGCCCAAGGGCGTCGTGGTGCCCCACTCCGCCATCGTCAACCGGCTGCGCTGGATGCAGGCGGAGTACGGGCTGGAATCCAGCGACCGCGTGCTGCAGAAGACACCTTCGAGCTTCGACGTCTCGGTATGGGAGTTCTTCTGGCCGCTGCTCGCGGGCGCAACGCTCGTGATCGCCCGGCCCGGCGGGCACCGCGATCCACCGTACCTGGCGGACCTCATCGCGCGGGAAGCAGTCACCACCGTCCACTTCGTGCCCTCGATGCTCGAGTTGTTCCTGCAGGAGCCTGCAGCGGCCGCGTGCCATACGCTGCGCCGGGTGGTCTGCAGCGGCGAGGCACTGTCTGCGCCCCTGGCTGCGCGGTTCCACGGCATGCTGGGGTGGTGCGCACTGCACAACCTCTACGGCCCCACCGAGGCGGCGGTGGACGTCACCGCATGGGCCTGCACGCACGAGGCATGTGCCGGCCTGGCGCGCATCCCGATCGGACGCCCCATCTGGAACACCCGGATGTACGTGCTGGACCCGGGCCTGCAACCCTTGCCGGTGGGCGCCACCGGCGAGCTGTATATCGCGGGCGACGGCCTGGCGCTGGGCTACCTGAACCGTCCCGCGCTCACCGCGGAGCGCTTCATCGCGGATCCATACGGGCCGGCGGGCAGCCGCATGTACCGCACCGGAGACCTCGCGCGGTGGTGCGACGACGGCACGCTCGAATTCCTCGGGCGCTCCGACCACCAGGTGAAGATACGGGGCCTGCGCATCGAGCCGGGCGAAATCGAATCGGCGCTGATGCGCCATCCCGGCGTGCAACAGGCGGCGGTGGTGGTCCGGGAGGACGCCGGCGGAAGCAAGGTGCTGGTGGCGTACTGCGTGCCCGTTGCCGGCGACCGGCTGGACGACTTCTCCCTGAGGGCCCATGTGGCGCAACGCGTGCCCGAGTACATGGTGCCTTCCGCCTTCGTCGTCCTGGCGGAACTGCCGCTGGGGCCGAGCGGCAAGCTCGATCGCAGGGCGCTTCCCGCTCCCGACACCTGCGTTCCAGGCCTGGACTACGCCGCTCCGCGCACGGCCGCCGAGAAGACCCTGGCAGAGTTGTGGGCCAGCGCACTCCATGTGGAGAAGGTCGGAATCCACGACAACTTCTTCGACCTTGGCGGGCATTCGCTCATGGCCATCCAGCTCGGCATGAAGATCCGCGAGTACATGCACCCGGATTTCCCGCCGGCCGAACTCTACAGCCGGCACACCATCGCGGAGCTCGCGCTCTGGTTCGACAGCAACGGCGGCATGCGTCCCGCCACCGACCTGAGGGCCCAGATCGCGCTGCCCGAGCACATCCGCAAGCCGGACCTGCCCGCGCCACCCGCCCGCCCCCAGCGGGTCTTCCTGACTGGCGCGAGCGGCTTCGTCGGCAGTTACCTGCTCGCCACGCTGTTGCGTGAAACGTCCGCCACCATCATCTGCCATGTGCGCGCACCCGACGAGCGCGCGGGCCTGCAACGCCTGCAGCAGGTGCTGGCGGAGCGCCGCCTCGGCAGGGCGTGGGATGCCTCGCGCGTCGAAATCGCCACCGGCGATCTCGCAGCGGAGCGGCTCGGCATGACCGACGACGCCATCCGGCGCGTGGCCGAATGCGACGCCATCTACCACTGCGCCGCACAGGTGGACTACCTTCATCCCTACGAGACCCTCAAGCCGTCCAACGTGGACAGCGTCGTCACGCTGCTGGAATGGACGGCCCAGGGCCGGCCGAAGGCGCTGCACTACGTCTCCACGCTGGCCGTGATCGGCATGAACCCCGAAACACCCGTGGTGACCGAGCGCTCCGCCCTGTCCACACCCGACGGACTGGGAAGCGGCTACGCGAAGAGCAAGTGGGTGGCCGACCACCTGGCACGGGCCGCCCAGGCGCGGGGCCTGCCGGTGGCGATCTACCGCCTGGGCGCCGTCACGGGAGACAAGGCGCAGGCCGCCTGCAACGACACCGACATGTTCTGGCGCGTGGCCCGGCTGTATGCGGAACTGGGGATGTCGCCCCAGCTGGACCTTCCCATCAACCTGACGCCCGTGGACGAGGTGGCGCGGGCCATCGTGCGGCTCTCGCTCCGGCAGGACTCGTGGGGCGAAGTCTTCCACCTGCTCGGTTCCGATCCCATGCATGTCAACGACATGGGCGACGTGTTCCAGCAGATCGGCAGGCCGCTGCAACCCACGGATCTCGGCAACTGGCTGCACCATGCGCAACAGCGTCTCGCGATCACCCAGGACCTGGACCTGGCGGCGCTCCTGACGATCCTGGACGGCTACGACCTGCACAACGCGGTGCCAGCGATCGTCTGCGCCGCGGCCACCCAGGAACGGCTGGAAGCCGCCGGGGCGCCGATCCGCTCGGCGGACCGTGATCTGCTGCGGCGCTACTTCGAGAACCTCGGCATCGGCGACGCGGCCGGAGCCCCCGGTGCGCAACCCGCCGTGGCCCTGGGCTGACACATCGCAGGAGACACCCAGCCATGGCACGCTACCTGCTCGCCGCCACCGCCCTGCCCGGACACGTCATGCCGGTCCTGGCCGTGGCACGGCATCTCGTCCAGCTCGGCCACGAGGTGCGGATCCACACCGGCGGCATCTTCCGCACCCAGGCCGAAAATACAGGCGCCAGCTTCATCCCGCTGCTGCCCGGCATCAACCACGACTACCGCGAGCTTGGCCAGCGGCACCCGCAACTGCAGCGGCTGTCGCCCGGTCCGCCCCGGCTCGCCTATGGCCTCAAGCACTTCTTCGCCGACGCCATCGCGCTGCAGTACGAAGGCCTGCGCAGCATCCTGGACGGAGGCTTCGACGCCGACGCCATCGTCACGGACACCATGTTCTGCGGCACCATGCCGCTGCTGCTGGGGCCGCGCAGCGACAGGCCGCCCGTGGTCGCGCTGGGCATCAGCGCGCTGGCGCTCTCCAGCGCCGACACGGCCATGTTCGGCTCGGCGCTGCCGCCGCCCGCCAACGCCCAGCAGCGACAGCAATACCAGTCGCTCCAGGCCATGGTCCGGCGAACCACGTTCGACGACGTGCAGCGCCACTTCGACGGCGTGCTCGCGCAACTGGGGCGTCCGCCGCTTCCAGGGTTCTTCGCCGATGCCATGTTCACCCTGCCGGACCTCTACCTGCAGCTCACGGCCGAGGCGTTCGAGTACCCGCGCAGCGACCTGCCCGAAACGGTCCGCTTCGTGGGACCGCTGCTCGCGCCGCCCTCGCAGGGTTTCGAGCCGCCGCCGTGGTGGCACACGCTGGACGATGGCCGCAACGTGGTGCTGGTCACGCAGGGCACGCTGGCCAACGAAGACCCGAACCACCTGATCGTCCCCACGCTCCAGGCGCTGGCCGGCATGCCGCACCTGCACGTGATCGCCACCACGGGCGGGCCCGTGCCGGCAGCGGTCGCGGCAGCGGCTCCCGCGAATGCACGCGTCCTCGACTTCGTGCCGTACGACCGCCTCCTGCCCAAGGTGCATGCGATGGTGACCAATGGCGGCTACGGTTCGGTCAACCATGCCCTCAGCCTCGGCATTCCCCTGGTGGTGGCCGGAACCACGGAAGAGAAGCCCGAAATCGCGGCCCGCGTCGCCTGGACGGGAGCAGGCATCAACCTGAAGACGGGGCAACCCGGCAGCCGCGCGATCGCGGATGCCATCCACCAGCTGCTCGGCAATCCCTCCTACCGGCAGCGCGCCCAGGCGTTGCGGGATGCCTTTGCGGGATACGACGCGCTGGCAAGCATCGCCCAGGCCCTGGAGAACCTGCCCGGGCCGGCGGAACGCAGCCGGCTGCAGCCGGCCCTTGCGTAGCCATGAAAAAAACTGCAACGGAGCTTTCCCATGACCCATCCCCTTGACGACAGCAACGGCCTCTTCCTCGTGCTGCACAACGCCGCAGGCCAGGCGTCCCTGTGGCCGCACTTCCTGGTGGTTCCGGCAGGCTGGACGGCAGTCTTCGGCCCGGAAAGCGCCGAACGCTGCCGCGGCTTCATCGAGGCCCGAGCTCCCGCCTGAACGGCACCCACGGTCCAGCCGATACGGCGGGACGCCGGTCGGAGCACCCAATCAATTCAAACAAACGTTTGATTGAATGTGGTGTAATCCGCGGCCATGCCCGCACGACGCCCACGTTCCGCCGAGGCCCCCCCTCCGGCATCGTCTCCAGCCCCGACGGGAGAGGAGCAGGCATCCCCGCGGGCGCGCCTGCTGTCCGCCGCCCTGCGTCTGTTTTCCGAGCAGGGCTACACCAAGACTTCGGTCCGGGCCATTGCCGCGGCGGCGCAGGCCAACGTGGCGGCCGTGAGCTACTACTTCGGCGACAAGGCATCGCTCTACAGTGCCGTCTTCACCGAGCCCACGTGGGACCACGCATCGCTGCGCTGCGCCTTCGCCCAGCCCGGCATCACGATGGAAGAGGCGCTGCGGCGCTACTTCCACGCGGCGCTCGCCCCCCTTGCCCATGGCGAACTGGCCCGCCAGAGCGTGCGGCTGCACATCCGCGAAATGCTCGAACCGACGGGGCAGTGGGAACGCGCGCTCGACCAGGACGTGCGCCAGCCCCATGACGCGCTCGTGCGGCTGCTGTGCCGCCACATGGGGGTCGCCACCGCCGACCTCGCCGTCCACCGGCTGGCGCTGACCCTCTCCAGCATGGCGTTCCAGCTCTGGGGCCATCGCGACGACATCGAGGCCCTCAAGCCCGAACTGCTGGCCACGGCCGAGGCCGTGGAACTCTGGGCCGACCGCATGGTGGACTATGCGCTGGCCATGATCGCGGCCGAAAAAGCCTGGCGGCAAGCCACTGCGGCCCCTGCGGCCCGGGCCCCTGCCGCTTCCCGTTCACCGGCCCGCCGGAAGACGCCGAAACCATGATGCAGACCCTCTCCCACGGGCCCCGCCGCCTTCTCGGCGCGGCCGTCCTGTTCGCCCTGGCCGGCTGCGCGGCCACCGCGCCGCCGCCGCGCGTCGATGCCCCTGCGCCCGCCGGCTGGCAGGCCCCGCTGCCGCACCAGGGCCGCGTGGAAGACATCGCGCGCTGGTGGGAGCGCCTGGGCGATCCACTGCTCACCGACCTGATCGCCGCCGCGCAGGACGTGTCTCCGGACGTCGCCCAGGCCCGCTCGCGCGTGGAACAGGCCCGGGCCACGCAGGTGGCCGCACGCTCGGCGCTGCTGCCGGGCGTGGATGCCCAGGGCAACGCGAGCCGGGGCACCAGCCAGCAGGCTGCGGGGCTGGCGACGACCGTGCAGGGCGTCGTGCAGGCCAGCTGGGAGGTGGACGTCTTCGGCGGCAACGCCGCTGCCGCCGAGGCCGCGCGGCAGCGCCTGGCCGGCGCGCAGGCCCGGTGGCACGAGGCCCGCGTGTCGGTGGCCGCGGAAGTCGCCACGCAGTACGACGCATGGCGGCAGTGCCTGCGGCTGGCGGACGTGGCGCAATCCGATGCCCGCTCGCGCTCCGAGAGCGCGCGCCTCACGGAAGCCAGCGAACGCGCGGGCTTCACCGCGCCGGCCACGCTGGCGCTCGCCCAGGCCAGCGGGGCCGAGGGCCGGGTGCGCGCCGAGCAGCAGCGCATGGCCTGCGACATCGATCTGAAGGGCCTGGTGGCGCTCACGGGCCTGCCGGAGCCGGAACTCCGCGCCCGCGCGGCGGCGGCACCGGCGCCGCAGGCCCTGCCGGATTCGCTGTTCGCCATCGATACGCTGCCGGCCCGCGTGCTGGCCCAGCGGCCCGACGTGTATGCCGCCGAGCGCGAGGTGGCCGCGGCCAGTGCCGACGTGGGCAACGCGCGCGCCCAGCGCTTTCCGCGCCTGACGCTCGCCGGTTCCGTCGGCCGCGCCTGGGGCAGCACGGGCGGCACGAGCGTGGCGACGAACACCTGGTCGATCGGGCCCGTCGGGGTGAGCCTGCCGATCTTCGACGCGGGTCGCCGTGCCGCCCAGGTGGATGCGGCAGAAGCCCGCTACCAGGAGGCCGCGCAGCTCTACCGCGCGAACGTGCGCCGTGCGGTGAGCGAGGTCGAGCAGGCCCTGGTGCGGCTCGCGAGCACGGCCGCGCGCAGTGCCGATGCCGAACGCGCCGCCGCGGGCTACCGCGCCTCCTTCGTCGCGACCGAAGCGCGCTGGCGCGGCGGCCTCGCGAGCCTGCTGGAGCTGGAGGATACGCGCCGCACCGCCCTCAATTCCGAGACCGCGCTCATCTCGCTGCGCCAGGAGCGCATGGCGGCATGGATCGGCCTCTACCGCGCCGCGGGCGGCGGATGGGAAGGACCCGCGCAGGCATCCACACCCGTACCCGCCTCCGCCGCGCCCTGACGGCCCGCCCCCGCATCCCCGACACACCGACCGCAACTTCCGGACCCTTTTCCATGCTGCGACTGCGTTCACGCCCCTCCCTGCTGGCCCTGTCGGCCGCCTGCCTCGCCGCTGCCGCCGGCGGCGCCCTCGTGCTGGCCACACCCGGCGCCTCCCATGCCGAAGCCGCCAGGGACAAGGACGCCGCGGCGACCGCGCCCCGGCCGGCGCTCACCGTGACCACCACCACGCCCCGGCGCGAATCGCTCGCCGCGCGGCTTCCTGCCAACGGCAACGTCGCCGCGTGGCAGGAAGCGAGCATCGGCACCGAGAGCAACGGTTTGCGGCTGACCGAGGTACGGGTGAACGTGGGCGACACCGTGCGCGCGGGCCAGGTGCTCGCAGTCTTCTCCGCCGACTCGGTGCAGGCCGAGCTGGCCCAGAGCCGCGCCAGCCTGCTGGAAGCGCGCGCGAGCGCCGCCGAGGCCGCGGCCAACGCCGAGCGCGCCCGCACGCTGCAGGCCTCGGGCGCCCTGAGCCAGCAGCAGATCCAGCAATACACCACCGCCAGCGAAACCGCCGCCGCGCGCGTGGAGGCCGCGCAGGCCGCGCTCTCCGCGCAGCAACTGCGCCTGAAGCACACCCAGGTGCTCGCACCCGATAGCGGCGTCATTTCCGCGCGCACGGCCACGGTGGGCTCGGTGGTGGGCGCCGGTACCGAACTGTTCCGGATGGTGCGCAAGGGCCGCCTGGAGTGGCGCGCCGAAGTCACCTCCAGCGAACTGCCGCGCGTGCGGCCCGGCATCCGCGCCCGCGTCACCGCGGCGAGCGGCGCCGAAGTGGAAGGCACCGTGCGCGTGGTGGCACCCACGGTGGACCCGCAGTCGCGCAACGCCCTCGTCTATGTCGATCTGCCCGCCCATCCCGACATCCGGGCCGGCATGTTCGCGCGCGGCGATTTCCTGCTCGCGCAGCGCGACACCCTCACCGTCCCGCAGTCGGCCGTGGTGGTGCGCGACGGCTTCACGGCCGTGTTCGAGGTCGGCGAGGGCGGCCGCGTGGCGATGCGCCAGGTGAAGACCGGCCAGCGCACGGGCGACCGGGTGGAGATCCTCTCGGGACTGCAGGAGCGCGCCACCCTCGTGGAACGCGGCGGCGCGTTCCTCAACGACGGCGACACCGTGCGCGTCGAGGCATCCGGGGCGGCCGCGCCCGCCGCCGCCGCATCGACCGCGAAGAGCGCCGGCGCCGCGCGATAGAGAAGAAGCTGTCCCACCGCCCATGCCGCATCCGCATTCCCGCCAGAGCCCCGAGAGCCCGCTGCCATGAACCTTTCCGCCTGGTCCATCCGCAACCCCATCCCGGCCGCGATGCTGTTCGTGCTGCTCACCTTCGCGGGCCTGCTGTCGTTCCGCGCGATGAAGGTGCAGAACTTCCCCGACATGGACCTGCCGGTCGTGATGGTCACCGCCGCCCTGCCCGGCGCGGCGCCCGGCCAGCTCGAGACCGACGTGGCGCGCAAGATCGAGAACGCCATCGCCACCACGCAGGGCCTCAAGCACATCACGACCACCATCGTGGACGGCACGGCCACCATCGCGGCCGAGTACCGCCTGGAAAAGCCCGTGCAGGAGGCCGTGGACGACGTGCGCTCGGCCGTCTCCCGCGTGCGCGCCGACATGCCGGCCGACCTGCGCGATCCCATCGTCACCAAGCTCGAACTCTCCTCGCAGCCCATCCTCGCCTTCGCCATCGCGTCCGACCGCATGGACGACCAGGCGCTGTCCTGGTTCGTGGACGACACCCTCACCCGCCGCCTCCTGGCCGTGCCCGGCGTGGGCGCCGTCGGCCGCGTGGGCGGCGTGCAGCGCGAGGTGCGCGTGGCCATCGACCCGCTGCGCCTGCAGGCCCTGGGCGCGACGGCGGCCGACGTCTCGCGCCAGCTGCGCCTGGTGCAGACCGAAAGCGCGGGCGGCCGCACCGACCTGGGTGGCGCCGAGCAGCCCGTGCGCACCATCGCCACGGTGCGCACCGCGCAGGAAATCGCCGCGCTGGACATACCGCTGTCGGGCGGCGGCCACGTGCGCCTGGACCGGATCGCCACCGTCACCGACACGGTGGCCGAGCCGCGCACCGGCGCCCTGCTCGATGGCAAGCCGGTGATCGGCTTCGAGGTCTCGCGCAGCCGCGGCGCCAGCGAGGTCGAGGTGGGCGCGGGCGTACAGCGCGCGCTCGACCAGCTGGTGGCCGAGCACCCCGACCTGCACCTCACCCGCACGGTGGATTTCGTGGAGATCGCGAGCGACGAGTACGACAGCTCCATGCACCTGCTGTACGAAGGCGCCATCCTCGCGGTCGTCGTGGTGTGGCTGTTCCTGCGCAACTGGCGCGCCACCATCGTCTCGGCGGTGGCGCTGCCGCTGTCCGTGCTGCCGGCATTCATCGGCATGTACATGCTCGGCTTCTCGATCAACATCATCACGCTGCTGGCGCTCTCGCTCGTCGTCGGCATCCTGGTGGACGACGCCATCGTCGAGGTCGAGAACATCGTTCGCCACCTGCGCATGGGCAAGACGCCCTACCAGGCGGCGATGGAGGCGGCCGACGAGATCGGCCTGGCGGTGATCGCCACCACCTTCACCCTGATCGCCGTGTTCCTGCCCACGGCCTTCATGAGCGGCATCCCCGGGCGCTTCTTCAAGCAGTTCGGCTGGACGGCCGCGCTCGCCGTGTTCGCCTCGCTCGTGGTGGCGCGGCTGCTCACGCCGATGATGGCCGCCTACATCCTCAAGCCCCTCTCCGGCGAGGAGAAGGAGCCGCGCTGGCTCTCCGGCTACATGCGCGCCTCGGCCTGGGCGTTGCGCCACCGCGTGCTCACAGTGATCGGCGCGCTGCTGTTCTTCGTGGCCTCGATCGCGCTCATCCCGCTGCTGCCCTCGGGCTTCATCCCGCCGGACGACAACGCCCAGACCCAGGTCAACCTGGAGCTGCCGCCCGGCACCCGCCTCGCCGAGACCCGCGCCGCCGTGACCCAGGCCACGGAGCGCGTGCAGAAGGTGGGCCACGTGCGCAGCATCTACACCGCCATCGGCGGCGGATCGGCGGGTGCCGACCCGATGGCCGGCGGATCGAGCGTCGGCGACCCGCGCAAGGCCACCCTCACGCTGCGCTTCGTGGCGCGCGGCGAACGCCCGCGCAAGCAGGAGATCGAGCAGCAGCTCCGCCTGGCGATGGAAGACCTGCCCGGCGTGCGCGTGAAGATCGGCCTGGGCGGCTCCAACGACAAGTACGTGCTGGCCCTGGCGAGCGAAGATCCGCAGGCCCTGGCCGACACGGCGCGCGCCGTGGAGCGCGACCTGCGCACCATTCCCGGCGTCGGCAACATCGGTTCCAGCGCCAGCCTCGTGCGCCCCGAAATCGTGGTGCGCCCCGACTTCGCGCGCGCCGCCGACCTGGGCGTGACCAGCAGCGCCATCGCCGAGACCCTGCGCGTGGCCACCGTGGGCGACTACGACCAGAACCTGCCCAAGCTCAACCTGCCGCAGCGCCAGGTGCCGATCGTCGTGCGGCTGGACGACGCCGCCCGCGAAGACCTCTCGGTGCTGGAACGCCTCGCGGTACCCGGCGCGCGCGGCCCCGTGCGGCTGGGCGAGGTCGCGCGCCTGGAAGTCGGCAGCGGCCCCGCCGTCATCAACCGCTACGACCGCGCGCGCAACGTCAACTTCGAGGTCGAGTTGGGCACGCGCGGCCTGGGCGAGGTCACCGAGGCCGTGCGGCAACTGCCCTCGGTGCGGCAGATGCCGGCCAGCGTGCGCCTGATCGACGTGGGCGACGCCGAGATGATGGGCGAACTGTTCGCCAGCTTCGGCCTCGCCATGCTCACGGGCGTGGTCTGCATCTACCTCGTGCTGGTGCTGCTGTTCAAGGACTTCCTGCAGCCGGTCACCATCCTCATGGCGCTGCCGCTGTCGCTCGGCGGCGCCTTCGTGGGACTGCTGATCGCAGGCAAGAGCTTTTCCATGCCCTCGCTCATCGGGCTCATCATGCTCATGGGTATCGCCACGAAGAACTCCATCCTGCTGGTGGAGTACGCCATCGTCGCGCGGCGCGACCAGGGCATGAGCCGCTGGGACGCCCTGCTGGACGCCTGCCACAAGCGGGCCCGGCCCATCATCATGACCACGCTCGCCATGGGCGCGGGCATGCTGCCCATCGCCATGGCCTGGGGCGGCGCGGACATGAGCTTCCGCTCGCCCATGGCCGTGGCCGTGATCGGCGGCCTGCTCACCTCCACCGTGCTCAGCCTGCTGGTGGTGCCGGCCGTGTTCACCTACGTGGACGACTTCGCGCAGTGGTTCCAGCGGCGCGTGCTGGGCCGCCCGGGCCCCCAGCAGCGTACATAACCAGGGCAGGGCCAGTTATCCCAGCCGGCCCCGAAACCCCGCGAGGCTGGGAACCACCATATTCGCAAACACGCCACTCTTTTCAGATGCCGGCGTGGTCCCGCATGCAACCTTACTAATCATGACAATTATTTACACTTAGAGAGGCCCCCCATGACCGCCATCGGCGCTGCTGAAAACAGACTATCTGCCCCCGCATCCCGGGAACCGGCCACACCGGCCACGGAATGCGCCCCCAGCGTCGAAAGGCAAGGTGCGAAACTGCAAAGGCACGCAGGCCTGACGCCCCACGGCGCGACCGGGGCCGCGGCGATCTACACCACCGCCAACATGGCTCCGCGGTCGGCAAAAGGGGTGTTCGCCAGGTTGCAGAACCAGTGGAAGGCTGGCGAAACCGCAGTCCATTCCAGCCTGGGGCCGATCGCCCGGGATTCGCAGTCCCAGCACCCGGTCAATCGGCTGAACCAGATCAGTGCCCCGCGATTCGACGGCGGCGCCTCGGTGCCCCTGCCCCATGCCACCAGCGCAGGGCTGACGGAAGCCGTGCAGCAGGCGATCGGGGAACTGCAGGCGGCGGCGGGCCAGCCCGCCGGGAGCGGAAATCCGTTCGAGACCACCGATATGGCGGGAAAGGCAGCAAACTGGGCTCGGCATGCATTGTTCACACTGGCGATGGGCAAGGGCCCGGCGAACGTACCGGCAGAGGCGCTCGCAATGCTCTACCGGCATCAGGGTTTCCAGACGCGTGGCGAGCCCGGCGAAGGCAAGCCCCCTGTCGTCCTGGACCACCTCAGAAACGTCGCCAATGCGGAAAAAGCCGGTGCCGTCATCCACATTGCTCGCCAGGCGAAGCTTGCCGACGGAGAGATCGTGGACTTGCAAGGACCCCTGCAGCAATTGGCCACTGCGAAGGAGGCTGCCGGCAAGCAGGCGATGGACAGCGCGAATGCAGCGAATGCGGAGACGGTCAAGCGGCTGCTCGACAGCGTGGCGCCCGCCCTGCGCCCCCGACTGCAGGCTGCATGCGACATCCTGATCGCGGAGCTGAACCATGGCCACGCAGTGCCCGACACGCTCGCCGTAGAGCTGTTGGCCGATACCGCGCGCCTCACCTTTGCGCAGGACCCGGAGGGTTTGGTGGCAGCCATGGAAGGCCTGTCCAGCAGCCACCCGGCCAGGCTGATCGGCATGGTGGGCGAGGCCTTCCAGCCATCGGCGCTGAAACGCCACGCTCCGCCCGCGACGCCTGCGCTGCAGCTTGCCTGCGCGGTGGCCAGGGCGCCGGGAGGCCATCGCATGCTGGCCAGGATGACATGCCCTCCGGCCTCGGCAGCACAGCAGACGGCGTTGCAGGTCGCCATGGAGGCCATGGTGGAATTGCAGGCCAGCCGGAGCAGGCCCGCCGGTACCACGATGTCCGGGATCGAGTGGCTGCGGGCTGCTGTCTCGCACGCGGAACGCGCAGTCGATCCGGAAGGCAGCCCTGCTGTTCCGGACAGCCAGGCACGACAACAACTCGTGGCGTTCCGCGGAGTACAGAACGGCTTCCTGACCAACGAGCCGGGCTCAAGCTACGACCGGGTACGCCAGCGCCTGCAGAAATTCGGCGACGGCGCGCTGGACCAGACCTCCCGGCGCAACGCGCGCGCAGCCTCCGGACCCTCCGGGCGCTTCCAGAACTGGATGTCCGGCGGCCTTCCCAAGGCCATGGCCCGCAGCTCCTCCGGCATGGAAGGGCTCCTGCCCTCGGCACTGCCCGCCCTCTCGTCGTGGCTGCCCGGCACCCGGCCCACGATGTGGCGCAAATCAGTGATGCGCAATATGACCACGGCCGCCAGCAGTAACGGCATGCTGCCCAGCCGTGGCGAGGCGGTCGAGGCGCTGCACCGCTCGGCTGCCGATATTCGCGCCCACCTGCAGGCCCGTGCAGACGCCCACCTGTCTGCGCCCGAGAAGCTGATGCTCGCGCTCCTGGAGCAACTGGGATTGGGCTCGGGACCGGATGCGCCGCCACCTCCGCAGCGCACGCTCAAGCATCTGGACAAGGAATTCTTCCAGCAAGTGGAGGCCCGCCTGGACAAGGAAGGGCTGGCCGGACTTCCCGCCGGCCTCCACACGGACTGGCTCGCGCTGCGGGACACCCATCCCAACGCAGGGCACCTGCTGCGCCTGCTGTGCGAGCACGTCGATTTGCGGAGTCTGGCGAGCGGTACCGCACCTTCCCCGATGGCTTCCACCCAGACCGCGCGCGGACTGCGCACGGACACCATCGCCCACGCAGCCATCGCATCCTTCGCCGACATCGCCGCGTCGGCACGGTCGGCCGCTGGCGAGGGATCCACCGAGGCCGAAGCGCTGTCGCGCCTCATGCAGGCCACGGCATCGGCCCTGGCGGCAGTGACGCCGCCGGCCGCCTTGCGGGCGCTGCGCATCGAAACATTCGAGGCCGTGGAGCGCCAGGTCACCCTCGACTGGCTGGCCGTCCTGCCCGAAGGAAAGCGGCCGTCCTGGGAGGAGGCTCGCGAGCAGGTCATGGATGCCTGGCCCGACGCGGTACAGGTTGCCTGGGCCGCGATGAAGAATTCGGGGGTCGACGCGGGCCGGCTGATGCGGACCCTCGCTGATGCTGCAGTCTCCGCGGCGTGGCCCCTGCCGCGCACCGAAGCCGGCCCCGGTCCTGGCTCCGGCACCGCGCCAGCCCGGGCGGTGGCCGATGCAGTGGCCCGGGCAGCGCCCGCACTGCAGTTGCTGCAGGACGATGTGCATGTGAACCGCTTCGAAATGGCCGTGTCCGATATGGTGACACTGTTCAATGATCTGCGCGGCCCTGCCGATGCGGCCGAGGTCATGAAATCCCTGGCGCAGCGCATCAGCCTCGGCGAACAGATCAAAAGTGGCGATGCCCGGACGGCACGGCTGGACCTGGGCAAGGCCGTTTCCTTATCCACGAACGCGCCGGAACTGCTCGCCCCGATGCTGGGCCTGGGGCTGGGCCGCGAGCACGCCATGGACCTGAGCATGGTGGGAGCTGCGATACAGGTCCAGATCAGCACGGCGGATTCCAAGAGCGCCGACATCGGGCTCAAGGTGGGCTTGCGGGGTGGCCTCGGGCACGCGGACCACGAATTCAACGTTGGCAATGGCTCGGCGGGCATCGCGCTGCGGTTCGATTTGCGACTGGCAGCAGGCGGCAGCACCTCCACGACCCAGGGCGTGAGCCTGCGCATGCAGCGAACGGCCGCCCACGAAGACACCCTGCGGCGCCATTTCGCGGATGTGCTCGTTGACCTCGCGCGGGCTGGCAACGCGCCCCCGGACAATGGCGCCGAGACGGATGTGCTGGCGTCCCTGCTGGAACACCATCCCGCCCTGGTCGTGACCGAGGTGACCAGCACCAGACACAGCCGCACATCCTCGGTGGGCGCAGGCGCCAGCGCCACGGCACGCTTCCGCGGAGGCGAGGAACAATCGGCCGACGTACGCAAGGCGACCCGGCGCGCCGTCGGGGCGGGAATACACGCGGGCATCGGAGCCAGCGGCCAGCGCTCGCGCTCCGTCCGGACTGAAAGCCGCTCGGGGCTCAATGTGGAGGAATATCAGCTATACGCACAGCACCGCGTCAATGCGCAGGCGGGCGCGGGCGCCTCCATGGGGCTCGTGCCTGCCTCCCTGCACGACCCGCGGAAAGCCGCACAGGTCCGCGGGATCGCCGTGGGTGTCCAAAAACAACTCGCCTACAGTGGGGTCGGAACCACCTTGCGCATGACGACGCGCAACGGCGAAACCTGGGCCGACCAGACCCAGATGATCCGGCAGTTTGAAAGCCTGGACGACTTCCTCGCGGAACTCGAGCCACGGCAGCACGAGTTCGTGGCGGCGATGGCAGCCCGCGACAGCCGGCCCGGCGCGGAAGACGCCGAAAAGACCGGCCGCGCCTGGCTGCGATTGCAGGACACCCTGGAGCAGGCAGCAGCAGCCAGGGCACCGGGCATGACATTCTCGGTCGTGTGCAAGCTGCGCCCCGAAGCCGCCGAAGCCTATGACAAGCTGCAGGGCCTGATCCAGAACGCCGTCGAGGCGAACGACGAGGACAGGGCGGACAGCTACCGCGGCAAGATGCAGATGCTGCTGGACAGCCAGGATGCCTGGGTCGCCAACAATCTGCAATTCAAGTCGAAAGCCAAGGAAGAAACATCGCAGAGCGCCATGCTCGGCGTGCTGCAAACCAAGGCATCCGGCCAGACCACCCGGCTGCACGAATTCCTGCCGGCGGGCGCTCAGCAGGTGGGCCGCACACCGCAACAGCACGCCGCGGTTCCCCGCGACCACTCGGGGCGGTGGACACCCCGGCTTTCGCCAGACGACCTCGCGTTCACGCCGGACACGACGCGGTAGCCGGTCCATGAACCCGGGGCCGGCACGGCGGGCCCTGCCCGGTACAGCGTCTCCTGCCGCGGACCCCTGCCGAAAAGCCCGCCGTGAATGGCCCGGGGCACCTCCCGCGCCGCCTCGCGCAGGAGGCGCGGCAAGCGGAAGGGAAAAAGAAGCGAACAGCCGCGGATTCCCCCCGTTTCACCGGTATTCAGCCAACCCCATGCGCCGATAATGGGCGATCCGCCATGAACCTCGTCGCGCTGAACATCGACACGATCCCTCTCGGGCACCCGCTGCCCTTCGTGCTCCGGGGCGCCAGCGGGGTGCTGCTCGCGCAGCGGGGCTACGTCATCCGCAACCGCGAAGAGCTGGACCTGATGGTGGCACGCGGCCTGAATCTGTGCGTGGACACCGACGAGTCGGGCGAAAGCCACCGCGCCTACCTCGCCCAGTTGCAGAAAATGCTGCTCACGGATACGTCGCTGGGCCAGATCGCGGCGATGAAGATCTCCGCGGGCGCGTCGGCCTCGCGGGAGAAGGCGAACGCAGGCAATGGGCCGCCGGACTGGCCCGAACTGCAGTTGCGCGCCACCCAGCTGCTGCGCTCGCCCCCGCCGGCGGCGGAATTCGGCGAACGCTTCGATGCGCTGCACGGCGAACTCGCCCGCCACTGCGCGGCCACGCCGGACGCGACCCTGCTCGCGCTCATCTACCTGTCGGGCCAGGAAATGCAGCAATACAGCGGCACCCATGCCATGCTGGTGGCCTGCGTGTGCATGATCGCGGCCGCGGAGCACCTGCGCTGGCCGGAGCCCAAGGTCCTGCAACTGGGCCGCGCGGCGCTGTCGATGAACATCGCCATGACCACGCTGCAGGACCAGCTCGCCGTCCAGACCCAGCCGCTGACCGCCGCGCAGCTCGCCGACATCGAAAACCATGCCGCGCGCTCCGAGGCCCTGCTGCGGCAACTCGGCGTGGGCGATCCGGTCTGGCTGGAGGCGGTGCGTACCCACCACCATCGCGCTCCCGGTCCGCTGTCGGCCAAGAGCGAGGCCCAGCAGATGGCCCGCCTGATCCAGCGGGCCGACGTCTTCGGCGCGCGCCTGGCGCCGCGTGCCTCGCGGGCGCCCATGCCCGTCACGGCCGCCATGCAGGCCACCTACTACGACGAGGCCCACCAGGTCGATGAAGCGGGCTCGGCCCTCGTGAAAGCCCTGGGCGTCTATCCGCCCGGCGCCTTCGTGCGCCTGGCCAGCCAGGAAGTCGCCGTCGTGCTGCGCCGCGGCGCCAGCGCCACCACGCCGCGCGTGGCCGTCGTGCTCAACCGCAGCGGCATGCCGACGGGCGAGCCGATTCCGCGGGACACGGCCCAGCCGGCCTGGAAGATCACGGGCGCCGTGGCACTGCGCGACGTGCGGGTACAGCTGCCGCTCGCGCGCCTTCTCGCGCTCGTTTGAGCAAAGCCCCGCTTGCCCCGCGGGCGGCTCTGGACTACCGTCGCGGTCGGCCACGCCCGGCCACCAGGACGTTGAACTCGGGAGAACCACCATGCCCCGCCTGACCGCCCCGCTGATCCTCGCACTCGCGGCATCCTCCGCAGTGCTGCCCGCAGCCTCGCAATCCACGCCCGCCGCCCCGGCAGATCCCGCGAAACCGGCCCCGGCATGCCCCGCCACACTGCGCCACACCATGCCCCGCCTGCAGGACGAAGCACCCCAGGATCTGTGCCAATACAGGGGCCAGGTGCTGCTGGTAGTCAACACCGCCAGTTACTGCGGATTCACCGGGCAATACGAGGGACTGGAGGCGCTGCACGCCCGTTACAAGACGCAAGGTTT
The DNA here is from genome assembly GCF_900100305.1 of Paracidovorax citrulli. Taxonomy (GTDB): domain Bacteria; phylum Pseudomonadota; class Gammaproteobacteria; order Burkholderiales; family Burkholderiaceae_C; genus Paracidovorax; species Paracidovorax citrulli. Next base: position 76,641 of record NZ_FNEY01000007.1, read on the forward strand.
CGCAGTGCTGGGCTTTCCGTCGAACGATTTCGCCCAGGAAACCGGCAGCAATGCGCAAATCGCTGACTTCTGCAGCAACACTTTCGGCGTGCGCTTTCCCATGTTCGCCAAGAGCAGCGTCAAGGGCGGCGGCGCCTCGCCGTTCTATCGCGAACTCGCTGCACAAGCGGGAGAGGCGCCGCGCTGGAACTTCCACAAGTACCTGCTCGACAGGAAAGGCAGGGTGGTGGCGAGCTTCGGCAGTTCCGTCGCCCCGGACGACCCAAAAATCGTCCGCGCGGTCGAGCAGCAGCTGAAGCTTTTTCGCTAAATTGCAACGTTTTTCGGTGTCATATTCCGAACAACGGAAAGCTTACATTTTTTGATGTTTTTGGAGCCTCGAACGCTGGAACTTTGCCGGATTGGCACTAATCTATCGCCCGTGGACAAGTTAACTACGCTTGTCCTCCATGTTGAGTTTTCCAGTTTCTCGTTGCGAAGCCTTTCGGACCTGTCCGACTGAAATCCTGAAGCGCTTCTCCTCCCTCCCTCTCTAATTCGTTTCGGGACGCTTCGCAACTTTTTTTATTCCGGCCACAAAAAAGCGCGCATCCGCAAGGTGCGCGCTTTTGGCTTTTGGGGGCAGCATGCCGGCTGTGCTGCACGCCTCCCCAGGTGCTGGCGGTCCCGGGTTTCAGCGGGGCCGGGTCTCCGCGAAGCTGGGCCGCTGCATGAGCTTGTCGAGCAGGCGCGCCAGGTTCGGATGCTCGGTGCGCCATGCGATTTCCGGAAACCGGAACTCCAGCCAGCCCAGGGCGCAACCCACCGCCACGTCGGACAGGCTCAGGTGGATGCCGCTGCAATAGGGCTTCTCTCCTAGTCCCTGGGACATCGCCTTGAGTCCGGCATGCACCTTGCCGAGCTGGCGGTCGATCCAGGCCTGGCTGCGCTCCCCGTCGCGGCGGTCCTTCCACGTGGCCTCCAGCCGGGCCAGCACGCCGGCATCCATCACGCCGTCGGCCAATGCCTCCCAGGTCTTGACCTCCGCGCGCTCGCGGCCCTGGGTGGGGATGAGCCTGCCCACGGGCGACAGCGTGTCCAGGTATTCGACGATGACACGCGAGTCGAACACCGCCTCGCCCCCCTCCATGACGAGGCAGGGCACCTTGCCGAGCGGGTTGGACGTGGCGATCGTGGTGTCGTCGGCCCAGACGTTTTCCTCGATGAAGCGGTAGTCCAGCTTCTTCTCGGCCATCACGATGCGCACCTTGCGCACATAGGGACTGGCGGAGGATCCGATGAGTTTCATGGTGTGGTTCCGGGCGCGGGCAGGACAGAAGAGAACGAACGGGCGGCCGCCGATTCTAGGGGGCCGGGCGCACTCGCGCTGCATCCGGCGGGACCCGGGTGCGGCGCCCGCGCCACGGTCGGCACCTACAATCCCGGCCCATGAGCCTGTCCACCATCAACGCCCTCTCTCCGCTCGACGGCCGCTACGCCGCCAAACTGTCCGCCCTGCGCCCCATCATGAGCGAGCACGGCTACATGCACCGCCGCGTGCAGGTGGAGGTGGCGTGGTTCATCGCGCTGTCGGACGCAGGCTTCGAGCAGTTCAAGCCCCTGACCACCGGCGCGCGCGCCTACCTGCTGAGCCTGGTGAAGAATTTCTCCGAGGCCGACTCGCAGGCCATCAAGGACATCGAGAAGACCACCAACCACGACGTGAAGGCGGTCGAATACTGGATCAAGTCCAAGTTCGAGGCCCGCCCGGAGCTCGAGCGCGCCGCCGAGTTCGTGCATTTCGCCTGCACCAGCGAAGACATCAACAACACCAGCCACGCGCTGCAGCTGCGCTCCGGACGCGACCAGGTCATCCTGCCCGGCCTGGACCGCATCGTCCTGAAACTGCGCGAAATGGCGCACGCCTACGCCGAAGTCCCCATGCTGAGCCGCACCCACGGCCAGACCGCCAGCCCCACCACCGTGGGCAAGGAACTGGCCAACGTCGTCGTGCGCCTGCAGGCCGCGTGCGACCGCATCGCCGGCGTGAAGATGCTGGGCAAGATGAACGGCGCCGTGGGCAACTACAACGCCCACCTCTCGGCCTGGCCCGACTTCGACTGGGAGGCCTTCAGCAAGAAGGTCGTCGAAACCCCCGAGCCGCTGGGCCTGGGCCTCACCTTCCAGCCCTATTCCATCCAGATCGAGCCGCACGACTACATGGCCGAGCTGTTCGACGCCATCGCCCGCGCCAACACCATCCTGGTCGATCTGTCGCGCGACATCTGGGGCTACGTCAGCCTGGGCTACTTCAAGCAGCGCCTGAAGGCCGGCGAGATCGGCTCCAGCACCATGCCGCACAAGGTCAACCCCATCGACTTCGAGAACGCCGAAGGCAACCTGGGCCTGGCCAACGCACTGCTGCGCCACCTGTCCGAGAAGCTGCCCGTCAGCCGCTGGCAGCGCGACCTCACCGACAGCACCGTGCTGCGCAACATCGGCGTGGCCATGGGCTATGCCGCACTCGCCTACACCTCGCTCATGACCGGCCTGAACAAGCTGGAGCTGAACGAGGAAGCCCTGGCCGCCGACCTGGACGCCAGCTGGGAAGTCCTGGCCGAGCCCATCCAGACCGTCATGCGCCGCTACGGCGTGCAGGGCGCCTACGAGAAGCTCAAGGAAGTCACGCGCGGCAAGACCGTGACGGCCGAGGCGCTGCACGCGCTGATCGCCGGCCTGGAAATCCCCCAGGCCGACAAGGACCGCCTGCTGGCCATGACGCCGGGCAGCTACGTCGGCAAGGCCGCCGAACTCGCCCGCCGCGTCTGAGCATGGCCATCAAGTCCACCATCTTCAAGGCGAACCTCGCGATCGCCGACATCGACCACGGCTACTACGCCGACCACGCCCTGACCCTGGCGCGCCACCCCAGCGAGACCGACGAGCGCATGATGGTCCGGCTGGCGGCGCTGGCGCTCAACGCCTGGCAACTGCAGGCCATGTGCCAGGGCGACGGCACGCTGGCCTTCGGCGCCGGCCTCTCGGACCCGGACGACCCGGACGTGTCCATCACCGACTTCACGGGCCGCAAGCGCCTGTGGATCGAAGTCGGCCAGCCCGAGGACAAGCCGCTGGCCAAGGCCTCCTCCAAGGCCGATGCGGTACTGGTCTATTGCTTTCACCACGCGGCCGAGGTCTGGTGGAAGGGCATCGAAGGCAAGCTCACGCGCCAGGACAAGCTGCAGGTCTGGCGCCTGCCCACCGAGGCGTCGCAACAATTGGCGTCCCTGGCCGAGCGCAGCATGCAGCTGCAGGCCACGGTGCAGGAAGGCGGCCTCACGCTGAGCAGCGGCCTGGGCAGCGTGCACCTGGAGCCCATCCGCTGGAAGTGAGCACGGGCTCCGCGTCCCCTCGTGGCCCCCGCGGCGTTCAGCCCCCTCGGCCGCGGGCATGAACGCCCCGCAGCTCCAGCACTGCTCGAAACCGCCTTCGACCCATTCGCCGCATCCGGGGCAATGCCAGCGCCGCTGCGGCAGGTCCGCCAGGGCCTGCAGCAGGCGCCGGGCCTGCGGTGCATGCTCCTCGTGCTCCAGCCAGATTTCCGGCAGGCACTGGTCCGGCGGCAACTGCCCCGCCGTCGCCAGAAGATGCTGGCGCTGCACCGTGGCGGGCATGCCGCCCTCGCTCAGCAGGTCGGCCCAGAGCGTGGCGATGGCGATGTTCGGGGCCTGGGTCAAGCGCAGCATGCAGCCATGCTTAGGGGGTTCCATGGCGCCTGTCACGCGCCACCGCCACGGGCTCCGGCCCCGGACGCGCGGCCTGCGGTGCCGGCGGCCCCTCTGCCGCCCGCTCCGCATAGCGGTTGAACCGCCAGGCCGTGTTCTCGATGGTGATGCGCCGCCACACGGCGCGCTTTTCGGCCGGCCCCATCGCCAGCCAGTGCTGCACCTCGGCGAAGCTGCGGCCGCATCCCTTGCAATGGTCGTCGCCCTGGCTGGTCGAGCAGATGGCGATGCAGGGCGTGTCGGGCGTGGTTTCGTACCACGCCAGCCACGCCGCCATGGCGTCGGCGGGCACCGAGGACTCCTCCACCTCGTCCACCCGCGCATAGACCATGCGGGCATACACCTCCGCGAGCGCCTGGAGCTCGGGCGCCAGCGCCAGTCCCGCGCCCGCCGGCGCACGGGCGCGCCAGTGGTTGATCGCGGATTCGATATCGGTGATGTGCAGGGCGGCCATGGACACGCGGGAAAAAAGGCGGCCGATCTTACCTGCGCCGCCACTGGGCCGCGCCGGCACAGCACCATGGACCCGCAGGCTCTCCGGGTTAGCCCCAGCGCTCATGAAAACATAGCAATCCGATGAATGCGGGCGGCCATGTCCGGCGCATTTCTCTCGAATCGCGCAGGCGCCGGAACGCACTTCCGCCTTGCCGCGCCGCGCAGGGCTGTGTTCCAATGCGGGCTTCGAGGGGGAGTAGCTCCCGGTCCCGGCGCGAAGGCATGTCCCGAGCCGCCGGCACTGTCGGTCATGTCGTCAGTACGAAGCCGCGAGGCTTCCGGCATTTCCGGGTTCTGGCGCAGCCGCACGGCCCGCCGGCCGAGCAAGACCTTTGAAAGGCCCGCCCGTGGGCCGTTCAAGGCCATGCCCTCCCCGCATGGGCGCCCGTTCCGCGGCGCGCATGCCTCCAGCTTCCTTGACGGTCCCCGGGCGGGCCTGAACGTCTGTGGATCGCCGGTCCCGCCCCGTGCGGCCGCGCGGCCAATCGCCAAATGACAACGAGGAATCTATGGAATTTTTGACATCGCCCGAGTTCTGGGTCGCGCTGGGGCAGATCATCATCATCGACATCCTGCTGGGTGGCGACAACGCAGTGGTGATCGCCCTGGCCTGCCGCAAGCTGCCGCCCGCGCAGCGCACCAAGGGCATCATCTGGGGCACCGCCGGCGCCATCATCCTGCGCGTCATCCTGATCGCCTTCGCGATGACGCTGCTGAACCTGCCGTTCCTCAAGTTCGTCGGCGCCATCCTGCTGGTCTGGATCGGCATCAAGCTGCTGGCCCCCGACGAGGAAGGCCACGGCGACGTGGCCGGCAGCGACAAGCTGTTCGCCGCCATCAAGACCATCATCGTCGCCGACCTGGTGATGAGCGTGGACAACGTGATCGCCATCGCCGGCGCCGCCCAGAACGCGGGCGACCACTCGCTGCTGCTCGTGGTGCTCGGCCTGCTGATCTCGATCCCGATCATCGTCTGGGGCAGCCAGCTGGTCATCAAGCTCATGGAGCGCTTCCCGTTCATCATCGTGGCCGGCGGCATGCTGCTCGGCTGGATCGCCGGTGGCATGCTGGTCACCGACCCGGCCTTCGTCAACCCCGACCGCTGGACATGGGTGCCCAAGCTGGGTACCGTCGATGAGAAGGGCATGGCCGTGATCTCCGACAGCCTGTACTGGGCGGCGCACGTTGTCGGCGCGCTGCTCGTGTTGATCGTGGGCAAGGCCATCGCCTCGCGCCGCACGGCGGCCGTCCCGCACGGCTGATGCCCGGGCCCGGTGAACTCCGGGCCCGCCAGCGACTCGACCCTTCATCGACCAACCCGACAGGAGAGCCTTCATGGACAAAGTCATCGTGTACGTGGACGATGCAGCCTACGCGCAGCAGATCCTCGCCCCCCTGGCCGCCCGCGCCCATGCGCCCGGCACCCACTGGGTGGTCGTGGCCTGCGCTCCGCGCATGACCCACCGCATCAGCAAGTGGGTCAGCCACAGCGCCCGCGAGAACTGGCGCGCCAAGTGGGCCGACAAGCTGTTCGCCCAGGTCCTGCCCTGGCTGCAGGCCGGCGGCTCCACCATCACCACGGTGCTGGCCAAGGGCCCGCTGCCGGACCTGGCGGCCGAACTGCAGGCGGAGCACGGCAACGCGCAGATCGTCGATGCGCGCCGCCCCAAGCAGGACGCCCAAGCGCCGCAACCCGCCGCCGCGCCGGCCGCCCAGCCCCTGGTGGTGCGCAAGCCCCTGCCCCAGCGCTGGTCCCTTCCGGGCACGCTGGCCAGCCTGGGAGCGCTGTTCCTGCTGTTCGCCGAGCAGCCCTGAGCCCCGGCGGGCGCCGGGGGCGCCCTGCCTGCCTGCATGCATGCGCAACGTGAGGAAAGCACCCCGGGTGCTATCCTCCTGCGCCATGAAACTCCTCCTGAAATGGCTGCTTAGCGCCGCCGCGCTGCTGTGCGTGACCTACCTCTACGGCGGCGTCGAGGTGCGCAGCTTCGGCTCCGCCATGGTCGCGGCCTTCGTCATCGGGTTGTTCAACGTGGTGCTGCGGCCCGTGCTCGTGGTGCTCACCCTGCCGGTGACCATCGTGACGCTGGGCCTCTTCCTGTTCGTCATCAACGCGCTGATGTTCTGGGCGGCGGCGTCCGTGCTGGGCGACAGCTTCCAGGTGCACGGTTTCGGCGCGGCGCTCATCGGCTCGCTCATCTACACCGTGCTGGGCATGCTCATCGAATCAGCGCTCGGCGGCCTGTTCCTTAAGAAGTGATTCGGTCGCGCGCAGGCGCGTCTCGATGATCGAGGCCTCGATGTACTCCGCGGCATCCCCGCCGCGGCTCCCCGTCTTGCGCGCCATGTCCTGGCCGGCCTTGAAGCGGTCCACCGCCGCCGCATAGTCGTACCGCGCCACATGCGCCTCCGCCTCCGCGCGGACGGCCCGCAGCGGCTGGCCCTGCTGCTGCCACACCGCGGCGAGCAGATACCACACCGACGCATCGCGCGGATGGTTCGTCACCCAGGTCTGCAGGGTGCCAGCCATGGGCGCCGCCCGGGTCTGCCGCAGCAGTGCCTGGGTGCGCAGGATCATCTCCGGCCGCCCCGCCCCGCCGGACGCCGACGCGGCTGCCCCCCGGCCCGGGCTGGTCACGGATTCCAGCGTCAGCGCCGTGCCCGTCGAGGCCGGTGGCGCCGCTTCCCTGGCGCCTTCCGCGGGAATGAGCGCCAGTTGCTCCAGCGCCGCGTCCGCCTGCCCTCCGGCCAGTTCGATTTCCGCGCCCAGCAGATGGGCCTGGCGCATGCCAGCGGCATCGCCCCGCGCGGCCTCCAGCAGCGACCGCTGCGCGGCCCGCGCCGCCGCCATGTCCTGCAGCTGCAGCGCACTCAGCGAGGCCGCATACCAGGCACCCACCCGCCGCGGCAGCGGCTGCGCGCCGAACCCGCCCGCCTGCGGCTCGTTCACCCACTGCCGCCAGACATCGATACCGGGCCGGGACAGCACCCGCGCCCGGGCGGCCATCATGGCGTGCTCCAGCGTCGGGCCGGGCGCGGGCGACTGGGCCACGGCCGGGGGGATGCGCGCATGCAGGTCCGCGATCCGCTGCGTGGTGAGCGGATGGCTGCGCAGATAGGGCCAGCTGCCGTTGTCGTTGATGCGGTTGGCCTGCTGCAGCTTGTCGAACATCGACACGAAACCCTGCGGCGCGAAGCCCGCCGGGGCCATCAGTCCATAGCCGACGCGATCGGCCTCCCGCTCCATGTCGCGCGAGAAATTGAGCTGGTTCTGCGCGGCCAGTGCCTGCCCGCCCACCAGCATGGCCTGCCCCGCGCTCGGGTTCTTCGTGGCAGCCAGCATGCCCAGCACCATCGCCCCCAGCATGAGCGGCCCCTGCCGGTTCTGCTGCGTGATCAGCCGGGAAATGTGCCGCTGCGTGACGTGGCTCAACTCGTGCGCCATCACCGATGCCAGCTCGTCGCGCGTGGACACCACGCCGATCAGGCCCAGGTGCATCCCGAAATACCCCCCCGGCAGGGCGAAGGCGTTCACCGTCCGGTCCCGCCCCAGCAGGATCTCCCAGGCGAAACGCTCGTCCAGCTCGGGCGGCAGTTCGCCCCGCTCCCGCGCCGCCGTCACCAGCGGCAGGAAGATGCCCAGCACGTACTCGTTGAGCACCGCATCGTCGATGTAATCCGGATCGCGGTAGAGCTCGCGGATGATCCGGTCGCCCAGGCGCCGCTCCTGGCTGGTCGTCATGTCGGAGCCGTCGCCGAGGGTGGGCAGGGCGCCCTGGGCGCGGGCGGGCAGGGGCAGGACGCACTGCGATACGGCGATGGCCCAGGCCACCGCCGAGCGGCGCAGGACAGCAGCCGCCGGAAAACCTTGCGATGCGGGTGTAGAACCCATGGGAGCAACCCTCCTCGTGACAACCCCCTGGCGGGGCCTTTTGGATGCGCGCATGGACCGTATGATGCCCCGGCGCGCCGAAGGTGCCACCCTGTTACCTATTCCCGCAAGGGCCTCTTCCGATGACCAACCGTTCGCCCCACCTCACACATTTCGACGCTGGCGGCCAGGCCCACATGGTGGATGTGGGCGACAAGCCCAATACCCGGCGCATTGCCGTCGCAGGCGGGCACATCGCCATGCAACCGGCCACCCTGGCGCTCGTCGCCTCGGGCACGGCCGGCAAGGGTGACGTACTGGGCATTGCCCGCATCGCCGGCATTCAGGCCGCGAAGAAGACCAGCGACCTGATTCCGCTGTGCCACCCCCTCGCGCTCACGCGGGTGGCGGTGGATTTTCAGCTCGATGCCGATGCCTCATGCGTGCGCTGCACCGCGACCGTGGAAACCGTCGGGCCTACCGGGGTGGAAATGGAAGCACTGACGGCGGTGCAGGTGGCGTTGCTCACCATCTACGACATGTGCAAGGCTGTGGATCGGGGGATGGTGATGGAGGAGGTGCGGGTTGTGGAGAAGCACGGGGGGAAAAGTGGCAGTTTTTTATCAAATCAACGGTGATATTATTGAGGCCTTTTGATAATTTTCGGCGCGCCTATTTTTCAAAATTCACCCGAGGCCGCATATCTTTGCAGGCTTTTATTAGACACTCAAATCACCTATATGCATTTAAATTGCTTTAATAGGTAAATTAAAAATTCACGTAAAAAACTCATCACTACGACACGCTCGCTAAAAAATCAAAATGGATCCAAATCCAAATAACCTAAAGGCTGACCTGTTTGTGCATTTAAAAATACTGTCCACGTAAGATTTTTTCTTCCCTGGATAGGCAAATATTTGATTTCTTCAACATCCATCTCATCTCGCACTGCGGCATCAAACATCTCCTCCCTTCTATCCGGAAATCGATTGAGAAGCTGTTTCATTGATTTTGCTTCTTTCAAAATCTGCGGCAGCCCTTGCGCGTAGGAAATCCATAGTTGTGTCTGAGCTGAAACGGCAACTCCATCCAGTGCCTGCATGGTGAAGTTAAAACGTTCGAGGCTACTCAATGGGCGCAATGCAAGCCACGTGATTCCCACCTTCGGTATCGCAACTATATCCTTGGGGGCTAGCGAAATTAATTCCTCAGGAATATCATTAGCGTGTATTACCCTGAAACGATCGTATTCAAAGACCACATGTATGGGGCGCGCTTCGTATGCAGAGAACATTCCATATGCAAGTGCGCAAACCTGAAGGCATGCAACGACAGAAAAATCCAATAATTTTTCTTTTCTACTTTTCTTAGGGTTGAAGAAAACGAAAGTAAGCAATGGCCCCGATACTACATCCACAGCGACCAGCAACAAAAATAATCCAGCCCCTCCGGAAATAAAAACATAAGGAAAAGGATAGAAAAATATAACCGTGACAGCAGATATTAAACCCCCTATCACGATCGAAATCATCAAGTGAACAAAAAAAGCTCGGATTTTTGAAATATATAACCTCATAAATCAATTTTCACCATTTTGAAAACATATTTTTTCTACATTCAATCCCGCGGAAATTTGGACTGATATGGCAAGTTTCTCGTAGCTACCTATATCATAAAAAGATTGAAAAGCAGCCAATGCACGACAAGCAGATTTTTGTTGTCCGGATTTAAAAAGGCTCAACACTCGTCGTCTGTGTGTAGCTCTGCTGGGATAACGCCAAGAAGTATAGATAGCCTCTTTGACGCTCGCATCTGTTTCCGGTCCTGTGTGTGTAAGGGCATTGAATAACGCATATACATCTTGGCCAAATCCGAATATTTCTTGCGGTGGATTAATTATTTCTTCTTTTCGAAATTTGTGCTCATCAGCCAACGCCATGCGCATCGGCTCTTCGTATGACAATTGAATTTTTATCAAAGCAAAACCAGATGCAGCAAGCAGCATCAATAGAGCCAGCAATGCACCACGAGGAAATTCCAAACTTCTGGATCCCAATGCGCTGGAAATAAATCCAATCAATATTCCTAAAGGAATCAAAAAATAGGCATATTCATATGGGAACTCCAGCATTGAATGCAAAACCAATGGGGCCAGCACAGCCAGCGGATAAAGCACATCTGGTCGAAAGCCTTTTTTTAAGCTCCAAAACCACTTAACGCTCATCGCCAGCAAAAGTATGGCCGATGGAATTCCAAACCATAAAGCCACATCAAAGAAAATATTATGTGCAGATGCAGTCGCAGTTGCCCCAAAAAAGGGGGCAATAGTGTCTTGTGCGCGCCCAACTTGGAGCCATCCATATCCGCTCCAAGGCTGCTGCAACAAAGCCTCACCAAGTTGACGCCATAATATAAGTCTCGAGGAACTATTGAAATCGGCAGCATCCCTGCTTGCTGCGACACCCATAAATATTGCGAAGCTAGGCCAGAGGAAACGGGCACAGAACCACAGCCCGACTATCAACGCAAAATAGAGCCACGGAGTTCTATTTTTATTGGAATATGCTAGCTCAGCAGTCCAGATAGCAAAAACCAAAATGACTGCAAGGAATCCAGTTCGAGATTCAGAACCGAGCACCCCAAAGCAAAGGAACAGGGTGCCACATATAAAGGTGCACTTTTTAAGCTTTCCGGCAAAAAGCAAATAACCAAGCGATGCAATACCCATTACCAACAAAGTGGCGTAATGATTCGGTTGCGCAAAATTCGCGTAGGCCCGACCATCAGACTCAACCATCCAGATCAGCAATGGTAAGCGCAACCATTGAAACGTTCCGATAATTCCGCTAACAATGGCTCCTGCAGTCACTGCCCATAGGAATGCTGTCAATTTTATATTCGATATTTCTTCAGAATGATCGCGATATTCAGAAAGACTTTTTTTCGCAGCATCGCTTCCTACGACTCCAGAAAAAATCCATATCCCAACATACAACAAACCGTAATCAAAATCCGAATTGAAAAGTAAAACTCCATTTAATCTTTGAAATACCAACACAGCCGTTATCAAAATGGCAGGGGCTAAAATTGCATAGGGGAGAGAAATTTTTCTTTTTTTTATCAAAACATCAAGAGCTAAAAAAAAAGCCCCAACTGCCGAAATGATCTCGCCATGAAATGAAAGCCACGGCTCATAGTGATTAGGGGCTAACCATCCATTAATCAAAAGAAAGAAGCCGGCAAGTGATACTATGGACATGGCAATAAAAAAAACCTCCCCAAGGGGAGGTTTTCTATGGTTAACAATCTGACTTAAATCACGACTTGCAGGAGCCAGGAAGGAATTTGTTGATACTAGAGGAAGCCTGTTGGGTGCCTGCAGCATCTCCGCCGCCACAGGTCCATTCAGAAATTTGCTTGCCTTGATCTTTACTAGCGGCATTGACCACGATAGCAGTGCCGGAGATTTTAGGGATCATCACAACATATTTACCATCGATATTAGCATCGTTGAAGTTACGAGCCTTTGCAGAAATCACGCCGTTGTCAGTAGTTTCGATAGAGGCAACATACTTGGTAGGGCCGGATGCAACATTTCCACCAACGTTGGCTTCACAGCCCCAACCATTGGCCGCACCGACCTTGTCGGATGCCATGCTTTGAACCTGCTCGGTAATAGTGGTACGACACTGCGACGCAGCCAAGACCACTTCCGACATCTTCGCCTTTTTCGTGTAATCCTGATAAGCCGGCAGTGCCACGGCAGCCAAAATACCAATGATCGCCACGACGATCATCAGTTCGATCAAGGTGAAACCTTGCTGAACAGTACGCTTCATAAATCTCTCCCGGAGGAACAGTTGGAATGTCAACCTGCGGAAGGATTTCGCAGGCTGTCTCCTTCAAAGCAGGTTGCATGCCAACAAGGCCTGGTCCTTCGCCCCTTCGGCAATGCCTTCGCGTGAGGTCCGGGTGACAATTTCGTCACCCATCTCTGTCAGCAACCGTTGCAGGCACTACGAAACGTACCTGCCCATCCATCACCGCTGCCGGAACTCCATCTCCGTCCCCGCCAGGCCCAGGCGGTCGCCGTCCTTGAGCAGCACCGGCTCGGCAGTCAGCGGCTGGCCGTTGAGGCGCGGAGGCTCGGCGCCTTCCACATGGGCCAGGACGAAGCCGTGGTGGCGCTTGGTGATGGAAGCGACGGCCACGCCGGGCTTGCCGATGGTGGTGACGACCTTGACCAGGTCCACCTCGCGGCCGGCCGCCGCGCCGGACATGACGCGGATGGCGGCGTTCAGCGGCACGCTGGGCGGGGCCGGGGACGGCAGCGGGGCGGGGCGCGATGCGGGCGCGCGCGGGGGCAGCATGCCGGGGGTGAAGACCATGGTCTTCTCGTAGTTCTCGCCCGCGCCGTCGCCCAGGAAGCGGATCTTGTACTTGCCCACCTCGACCAGGTCGCCGTTGCGCAGCGGCTGGCGCTTGACGGGCTGGCCGTTCACATAGGTGCCGTTGGTGCTGCCGATGTCTTCGATCTCCACCGCGTCGCCGGCCATGTGGAGCACGGCATGCTCGCCGCTGACGGCCAGGTTGTCGATGACGATGTCGTTGTAGGGGCGGCGCCCCAGCGTCGTACGCTCCTTGGTGAGCGCCACTTCCTTGATGACCACTCCGTCGATCGACACGATCATTTTGGGCATGAACCGTTCCTCGTCTGTCTGTCTGTCTGGGCTAGCTGGTGGGTGACTGCGCTGGTGTCCGGTCCACGCCGCACGGGTGGCGGCGAACCGGGTTATCCATCGGTACGTAGCAACAATCGTGACACCAGGCCGCGCTTCTTCTCGCCGGCTCCGGCCCGCACCAGCAGGACGCTGATATTGTCGCGTCCGCCGCGCTCGTTGGCGGCTTCGATCATGCGCGCGGCCCGCTCGGCCAGCGGTTCGGAGGAGGCGGCCAGGGCCCGCAGTTCCTCGTCGTCGAGCATGTCCGTGAGCCCGTCGGAGCACAGGATGAAGAGGTCGTCGGGCTGCACCTGGAATTCATTGACTTCCAGTGCCGCCGTGGATTCGACGCCCATCGCCCGGGTCACGAGGTTGCGGAACCCCGACAGCGCGGCCTCCTCGGGCGTCAGCAGCCCGGCGTCGATCTGCTCCTGCAGCCAGGAATGGTCCCGGGTGATCTGCTGCAGGTCGCCGTCGCGCAGGCGGTAGCAGCGCGAGTCGCCGATGTGCCCGAGCACGAGCCGGTCGTCCCGGAAGGCGGCCACCACGACGGTGGTGCCCATGCCGGCGTATTGCGCATTGGAATGCGATGCGTCGTAGATGGCACGGTTGGCGGAATCCACGCAGGTTTCCATGGCCTGCCGCAGGTCCGCAAGGGAGGCATCGCACCCGGCGCCGGCCAGCCATTCGGCCAGGCCCTGGCGGATCAGTTCGGTGGCCATGCGGCTGGCGACCTCGCCCGCGTTGTAGCCGCCCATGCCGTCGGCCAGCACGGCCACCTGGCCGGCCACATCGACCGTCACGGCGTCTTCGTTGTTGGAGCGGACGCGCCCCTGGTCGGTGAGGGCGCAGAACTCGTACGCCAGCGGGGACGATGCACTCATGCCCGGACCGCCTCCGGGACGGGCAGCAGAGCGCGCGCACGCCCCTGGCGACTGGAGCGCAGCGGCGCCGGCGTCATCCCTTGCGTTGCGGACATATGCATTTCCCCATATCTTTTCCCTATGTACTCCGTGCCGCATCATAGACGAGGCACCGGGGCCGGGAGCGGGCCGGGTCACCCGCCGCGGGCCGGGGTCAGGCGGTGGCGCCGCGCTGGGAACGCAGTTGCATGAACTTGCCCACGCCGACCACGAAGGCCGCGCCCAGGGCGGCGGCGACGTAATGGAGCGACGGGTGCGCTTCGGCGAAGTCGTGCAGCGAAGCGTCGCTGGCGATGGTTTCGCCGCCCACCCAGCCGATCAGGCCCGCGCCCAGCAGCACGATGACGGGGAAGCGCTCCATCAGCTTGATCATGAGGGTGCTGCCGAAGATCACGAGCGGGATGCTGATGGCCAGGCCCAGGATGAGCAGGACCATGTTGCCATGGGCCGCTGCCGCCACGGCGATGACGTTGTCCAGGCTCATCACCAGGTCGGCGATGAGGATGGTGCGCACGGCCGCCATGAGGCCCGCGTTGGCGCCGCTGGATTCCTCCTCGTCGTCGCCGTCGGTCATGAGCTGCAGGCCGATCCACAGCAGCAGGCAGCCACCGATGATCTGCAGGAAGGACAGCTCGAGCAGCTTGGCGGCCACCACGGTGAGCGCGATCCGCAGCACCACGGCGGCGCCGGAACCCCAGAAAATGGCCTGCTTCTGCTGGTGGGGAGGCAGCGAGCGGGCTGCCAGGGCGATGACGACGGCGTTGTCGCCCGAGAGGATGATGTTGATCCAGACGATCTTCACCAGGCCGATCCAGAAATCGGCGGAATGCAGGAATTCCATTGCGTGTGCTCCACTGTTATGAATGCAAGAAGCGCCCGGGACATGCGTTCCGGGCGCTTCTTTTTTTTGGAGCTTTCAGTGTAACGGGGAAGCCCCGCACCGGCGTGCGTAGTTTTGCTTAACTCCCGCCCGGTCCGCGGCCCTTCCGGGCAGCGGAACCGAGGCCGTCACTTCAGCTGGGCCTTGAGCAGCTTGCCCAGTTCGGACGGGTTGCGCGTCACGACGAAACCGCACTCTTCCATGATGGCGAGCTTGGCATCGGCCGTGTCGGCGCCGCCGGAGATCAGCGCGCCGGCGTGGCCCATGCGCTTGCCGGGAGGGGCGGTGACGCCGGCGATGAAGCCGACGATCGGCTTCTTCATGTTGGCCTTGCACCACTGGGCGGCTTCGGCTTCGTCCGGGCCGCCGATTTCGCCGATCATGATGACGGCGTCGGTGTCGGGATCGTCGTTGAAGGCCTTCATCACGTCGATGTGCTTGAGGCCGTTGATCGGGTCGCCGCCGATGCCCACGGCGCTCGACTGGCCCAGGCCGACTTCGGTCAGCATGGCCACGGCTTCATAGGTCAGCGTGCCGGAGCGCGAGACCACGCCGATGCGGCCCTTGCGGTGGATGTGGCCGGGCATGATGCCGATCTTGATCTCGTCGGGCGTGATCAGGCCGGGGCAGTTGGGGCCCAGCAGCAGGGTCTTCTTGCCGCCGGCGGCTTCCTTGGCCTTCATCTTGTTGCGCACTTCGAGCATGTCGCGCACGGGGATGCCCTCGGTGATGCAGATGGCCATGTCCAGGTCGGCCTCGACGGCTTCCCAGATGGCGGCCGCCGCGCCTGCGGGCGGCACGTAGATCACCGACACGGTGGCGCCGGTCTGCTGCGCGGCTTCCTTGACGCTGCCGTAGATCGGGATGTTGAAGATCGACTCACCGGCCTTCTTCGGGTTCACGCCGGCCACGAAGCAGTTCTTGCCGTTCGCGTATTCCTGGCACTTCTCGGTGTGGAACTGGCCCGTCTTGCCCGTGATGCCTTGGGTGATGACCTTGGTGTCTTTGTTGATGTAGATCGACATGAGTGTTCTCCGGGCTTACTTGACGGCGGCAACGATCTTCGTCGCGGCTTCGGCCATGGTGTCTGCGGCGATGATGGGCAGGCCGGACTCGGCCAGCATCTTCTTGCCCAGCTCTTCGTTGGTGCCCTTCATGCGCACGACCAGCGGCACGTTCAGGTTCACGGCCTTGCAGGCGGTGATGACGCCGGTGGCGATGGTGTCGCACTTCATGATGCCGCCGAAGATGTTGACCAGGATGCCTTCGACCTTGGGGTTCTTCAGCATGATCTTGAAGGCTTCGGTGACCTTCTCGGGGGTGGCGCCGCCGCCCACGTCCAGGAAGTTGGCCGGCTCGCCGCCGAACAGCTTGATGGTGTCCATGGTGGCCATGGCCAGGCCCGCGCCGTTCACGAGGCAGCCGATGTTGCCGTCCAGGCTGATGTAGGCGAGGTCGAACTTGGAGGCTTCCACTTCGGCCGGATCTTCTTCGTCCAGGTCGCGCAGGGCCACGATCTCGGGGTGGCGGAACAGGGCGTTGGCGTCGAAGTTGAACTTGGCGTCCAGGGCCATCAGGTCGCCCTTGGAGTCGCAGTTCAGGGGGTTGATCTCCACCAGGGACGCGTCGGTGTCCATGTAGCACTTGTAGAGCTTGGCGAAGATGTCCAGCGCCTGGTCCACGGACTTGCCGGACAGGCCGATGGCTTCGGCGACCTTGCGGCCCTGCTCGGGCGTGATGCCGGTCAGCGGATCGATCATCTCGGTGACGATCTTGTCGGGCGTGGAGTGGGCCACTTCCTCGATGTCCATGCCGCCTTCGCTGGAGGCGATCAGGGCGACCTTCTGCGTGGCGCGGTCGGTGACCAGCGAGACGTAGAGTTCGTTCTTGATGTCGGCGCCGTCTTCGATGTAGAGGCGGCGGACCTTCTGGCCCTCGGGGCCGGTCTGGTGGGTCTTGAGCTGCATGCCCAGGATGTCGCCGGCGAGCTTCTTCACGTCGTCGATGCTCTTGGCGACCTTCACGCCACCGCCCTTGCCACGGCCACCGGCGTGGATCTGGGCCTTGACCACCCACACGGGGCCGCCGAGCTTCTGGGCGGCTTCCACGGCTTCCTGCACCGTGAACGCGGGAATGCCGCGGGGAACGGGCACACCGAAACTGCGCAAGATTTCCTTGCCTTGGTATTCGTGAATCTTCATGAGGTCTCTCTCAGGGGAAGGATGGTGGTAACCCGTCTGCCATGACCGGATGTCTGGCCGCGGGCGGGTGACATGGCAGCCGGCGACTGTATCATGCTGCGACGCACCATCCCCCTGCGGCAGTCACGTACCCTGCTGGCTTTCCGCGCCTTCCCTTTCCAGGAGACCTCCATGGCCAAGATCTTCATCGACGGCGAAGCCGGCACCACGGGACTGCAGATCCGCGAGCGCCTGCAGGACATGCCGCAGGTGGAGCTGGTGAGCATCGCGCCGGAACTGCGCAAGGACCCCGCGGCCAAGCGCGACCTGATCGCCGGGGTGGACCTCGTCGTGCTGTGCCTGCACGACGATGCGGCGCGCGAGACGGTGGCGCTGGTGGATTCCATCGAGGCCGCCACGGGCCGCACGATCAGGGTGATCGACGCCAGCACGGCCCACCGCACGGCGCCGGGCTGGGTGTTCGGTTTTCCCGAACTGGCGCAGGGACAGCGCGACGCCGTGGCGGGCGCCACGCGCGTGGCCAATCCCGGCTGCTACGCGACCGGCGCCATCGCGCTGCTGCGCCCCCTGGTGGATGCCGGCCTGGTGCCGGCGGACTTTCCCGTGGCGCTGCCGTCGGTCAGCGGCTACACCGGCGGCGGCCGCACCATGATCGAGGCCTACGAGAAGGGCGACGCCGCGCCGTTCGAGCTCTACGCGCTGGGCCTGTCGCACAAGCACCTGCCCGAGATCATGAAGTACACCGGCCTCACGCGCCGGCCGATCTTCGTGCCGTCGGTGGGCAATTTCGCGCAGGGCATGCTGGTGCAATTGCCGCTGCACCTGGACCTGCTGCCGGGCGCGCCCAAGGGCGCCGACCTGCACGAGGCGCTGGCCGCGCACTACGCCCGCAGCAATACGCCGGAACAGTGGGTGCGGGTGCTGCCGCCCTCCGAGGACGGCAAGCTCGAACCGCTGGCGCTCAACGGCACCAATGCGCTGGAGATCCGCGTCTTCGCGAACGAAACGCACCGCCATGCCGTGCTCGTGGCCCGGCTGGACAACCTCGGCAAGGGTGCCAGCGGCGCCGCGGTGCAGAATCTGCGGCTGATGCTGGATCTGTAAGGCCCGCCCGCGCGCCCCGGAGCGATCCGGGGGCGGCCCTCAGGCCAGGGCCATGCGCTGG
Organism: Paracidovorax citrulli; assembly: GCF_900100305.1. GTDB lineage: Bacteria > Pseudomonadota > Gammaproteobacteria > Burkholderiales > Burkholderiaceae_C > Paracidovorax > Paracidovorax citrulli. The sequence continues at coordinate 94,658 of NZ_FNEY01000007.1, forward strand.
AACAGCCCGCCCGGCAGCCGGGCGACCTGTCCTTCCAGCTCCAGCTCGAGCAGGGCCACCTGCAGCCGGGATGCGTCGAGGCCCGTGCGCGCCACCAGGGCATCCAGCCCCATGGGGTCGAATCCCAGCGACTCCAGCACGTCGGCATGCGGGCCTGAAGCGGCACGGTCCGGCGGCTCGCTCCCGTCCGCCCCTTCAGGGCGGGCTGACGGGGAAGCCGTGGATGGCGCGGCGGGCAGGCGCAGCTCCTCCAGCACATCCTGGGCGGATTCCACCAGCTTCGCGCCCTGGCGGATGAGCGCATGGCAGCCGCGCGACTGCGGCGCATGGATGGAGCCGGGGATGGCGAACACTTCGCGCCCCTGCTCCGACGCCAGCCGCGCCGTGACGAGCGAGCCGGAAGCCAGCGCGGCCTCCACCACCAGCGTGCCTTGCGAAAGCCCGGCGATGATGCGGTTGCGCCGGGGGAAGTTGGCGGCCAGGGGCGGCGTGCCGAGCGGATATTCGCTGACCACCACGCCCTGGCGGGCGATGCGGTGCGCCAGGTCGCGGTGGCGGGCCGGATAGACACGGTCCAGCCCCGTGCCGACCACGGCGATGGTGCAGGGGCCGGAAGCGCCACCGTCCGCCAGGACCGGGCCGGCCTCCAGGGCCCCTTCGTGCGCAGCGGCATCGATGCCGAGCGCCAGCCCCGAGACGATGCACAGGCCCGCGCTGCGCAGCGCCCGCCCGAATTGCCGGGCGTTCTCCGCGCCCTGCGCGGTCGGGTTGCGGCTGCCGACGATGGCCAGGCAGCGCTCCAGCGGCCAGCGCGATGGGCCCGCCCCGTCCAGCCAGCGCGGGGCGCCGAGCAGGTGCAGCAGCAGCGGGGGATCTTCGGTGGCGAGCAGGGCCGCGGGATAGGCCGCGTCGCCCAGCGACACGATGCGCCGCGCGGGCGCATCGCCATCGCCTGCGGGCTCCGCCGTGTTGAGCCATTGCCAGGTGGCGTCCTCCAGCGCGGCGAGGCCCGGCGGGACGGTGCACAGCGCTTTCGCCTGCGCAGAAGTGGCGAGCGCCGCCAGGTCGCCCTCCGGCTGCTGGAAGATCTGCTGCGGCAGGCCGAAGGCAGCCAGCAGCCGCCGCGCCGTGCCCGCGCCCACGCCGGGAGTGAGCATGAGGCGCAGCCATGCGGAGAGTTCGTCGCGTTGCATGCAGGGGAGCATAGCGGCGCGACGCCACTGCCGCGTTACTGCGTGGTACGGCCAGGTGCGACCGATGCCGGAAGCGTCGTGCGGGCCGCTCCTACTGCGGATTCACGAGACGGTCGCCCACGCGCACGCCCTGGCGCATCTGCAGCAGGAGCGCATAGGAGACGCGGTCGAAGGTGCGGAAGACCATGGCCGTGCCATTGGCCTCGCTGGGCAGCTTGATGGTGCCGCGGTCCGGATCGGTCTTGTCCAGGATGCGCTCGCCCTTGGTGAGCACGGTCAGCACGAGGCCCGGCTGCATGCCGTCACGGGTGCCGCGGTTGATCGCGACCACCTGGTTCTGCGCCGCGTAGGCGACGGCGGCGCTGCCGTAGATGGACACCACGCGCGCATCCACCGGGAACTGGGGCGCCTGCGGCGTGTAGCTCGTGTAGCCGCGCTCCGGGGCGGGCAGCAGGCGGTCGCCGAAACGGATCTCTTCCTTCGCGCCAGAGAGGTCGATGGTGGCGGGCACGGGATCGGTCCGGGCACCGCCGTCGGGCGTGCGGGTCTCTTCCGTGGCTTCGCCGCGCACCAGGTCCGCCCGGGCGACGTACTGGGCCTCGTAGCCCAGGATTTCGCCGGTTTCGGGGTCCTTCATCGGGACGGCGTTGCGGAACACGCGGTAGTGGCGCGGCACGCCCGGGTCGAGGCGCAGGGGCCGCCCGGCCGGGCCGCGCGCATAGGCGCGGTCGCCGTTGGCCATGAGCACGCGCTCGTCCACCGTGGCCACGATGCGCGGGGTCTGGGACAGGGTCAGCTCGTCCACGACCAGCGGTTCGACCAGGAAGGGCTCGATGAGGTGCGGGGGCAGCGTGGGCAGCGCCGTGCCGGCGAGGCTGTCCGTGCGGGTGCGGGGGGAGATGCGGACGGTTTCCGGGTCGCCGTCCGTGCCGCCGCGGGCGGTGCGCAGGCGCGCATAGCCGTCCACCTTCTCGAGGTAGAGGGTCTGGCCCGGGAAGATCAGGTGCGGATTGGGGATGGACTGCAGGTTCATGCCCCAGAGTTCGGGCCAGCGCCAGGGGCGCAGCAGGTACATGCCCGAGATGCCCCAGAGCGTGTCGCCGCGCTTGACGACGTAGGTGTCGGGCGCGTTGGGCGCCAGCTCGGCGAGCGGCACTCCGCGAGAGGCCACCTGCTGGGCCGTGGCGCGCTGCCCGGCCGTGACGGGATAGTTCTGCGCATGCCCGGCCAGCGGGACCGCGATGGCCGCGGCGGCAAGCGTGAGCGCGCCCAGGGCCGGTGCCCGCAGGCGGGTGGATGCATTCATGTTCTGGATCCCGTTGCTCTTGCTCTTGTCAGCACACATCGCTAAAACGCCCCTCGCTGGCAGCGGGCCGTCTTGCTGGTGACAAAACTTGCCGGCCGATACGTTACAAATCAACAAGGATTCTGGCCCCAAGCCCCGGATCGGGCAATGATTATTGCCCTCGCCGCCAGCGGCGCGGCGTGAAAGTGGCGAAAATAGCGACATCTTCGTCCGTTGTCCCATGGCCCTCCTTCCCATCCTCTGCTATCCCGATCCCCGCCTGCACAAGGTGGCCCAGCCCGTCCAGGTGGTGGACGACCGCGTGCGCGCGCTGCTGGACGACATGCTCGAGACCATGTACGACGCGCAGGGCATCGGGCTGGCGGCCACGCAGGTGGACGTCCACGAGCGGATCATCACCATCGACGTGTCCGAGGACCGCGACACGCCCCTGGTGCTGATCAACCCGGAGATCCTCTGGGCCAGCGAGGACAAGCAGGTCGGCGAGGAAGGCTGCCTGTCCGTGCCCGGCATCTACGACGGGGTGGAGCGCTCCACCGCCGTGCGCGTGCAGGCCCTCGACGCGCAGGGGCAGTCCCGCGTCATCGAGGCCGAGGGACTGCTGGCCATCTGCATCCAGCACGAGATGGACCACCTGCTGGGCAAGGTGTTCGTCGAGTACCTCTCCCCCCTCAAGCGCACGCGCATCAAGACCAAGATGCTCAAGCAGCAGCGGGGTGCCCGGGCATGATCGACCGCACGGCCACGTTCTGGCGCCGCGCCGCGGCGGCCTGCCTGGCCGTGCTGCTGGCCGCCTGCGCATCGCCCGACTTCCTGCGCCCGGGCGCGCAGCGTGGCGAGGTGCTGCGCGAACTGGGCCAGCCCTACTTTTCCTCGACGCTGCCCGGCGGCGGCGAGCGCATGGTCTATACCACCCAGCCCATGGGGCGGCAGGTCTACCATCTCGATTTCGACGCGCAGGGCCGCCTCGTGCACCGCGATCAGGTCCTCACCTTCCAGAACCTCGCCGGAATTCCCGCCGGCACGCCGGCCGAGGAGGTGCGCCGCTTCTTCGGCCCGCCGATGCGGGTGGAGCAGGTCGCCCGCTTCGATGGCGACATCTGGACCTACCGTTTTCTCGACGACATCAATACGCGCCGCTTCGCGCACGTGCACATCGACCGCCGGGGCGCGGTACGCAAGGTGATGTTCACCGACGAGCCCGATCCGCGCGAGTGGCGCCATTTCTGACCGACCGGCGCCCCCGCGGGGAGCGCTTTTTTCCGCTGCCATGAAGATCATTTTCGCGGGCACGCCCGAGTTCGCCCGGGTGGCCCTGGAGCGCCTGCTCGCCGCAGGCGCCGAAGTCCCCCTCGTGCTCACCCAGCCCGACCGGCCCGCCGGCCGGGGCATGAAGCTGCAGGCGTCCCCCGTCAAGCAGTGCGCCCTCGCCCACGGCATCGCCGTGGCGCAGCCGCGCGGGCTGCGGCTGGACGGCAGATATGCCGAGGACGCCGCCGCCGCGCGCGCCGCGCTGGAGGCGGCCGGGGCCGACGCCATGGTGGTCGCGGCCTACGGCCTGATCCTGCCGCAGTGGGTGCTGGACCTGCCCCGGCTGGGCTGCCTGAACATCCATGCGAGCCTGCTGCCGCGCTGGCGCGGGGCGGCGCCCATCCACCGCGCCATCGAGGCGGGCGACGCCGAGACGGGCGTGACCATCATGCAGATGGATGCCGGCCTGGACACGGGGGCCATGCTGCTCATCGAAAAAACCGCCATCGCGCCGCGCGAGACCACGGCCACGCTGCACGACCGGCTGGCCGACCTGGGCGGCCGGCTGATCGTGGAGGCCATGGAGCTGGCCGCCTGCGGCGGGCTGGCGGCGACGCCCCAGCCGGCCGAAGGCGTGACCTACGCGCACAAGATCGAGAAGGCCGAGAGCGCGATCGACTGGAAGCTGCCCGCCGCGGCCATCGACCGGCGCGTGCGCGCTTTCGATCCGTTCCCGGGCGCCTCGACGCAATGCGGCGCCGAAACCATCAAGGTCTGGGGGTGCGAGCCGCTTCAGGTGCCCCCGCCGGAGGGCGCGCAGCCCGGAGAGATCCTGCAGGTCGATGATGCCGGCGTGGACGTGGCCTGCGGAGGCCCGGACGGAGCGGCCGGCGTGCTGCGCCTCACGGTGCTGCAGCGCGCGGGCGGCAAGCGCCTGCCGGTGGGCGACTTCCTGCGAGGCCATCCGCTGGCGCCGGGCATGGTGCTCGGCGGCGGGGCCGGTGCATGAGCATGGCGGAGGACGCATCCGCTGGCGAACCGGCCGGCACCGTGCCGCGTTCGGCGGGGGAGATGGTGCGGCATCCGTTTTTCCGCACCGGCATGACGGACATGATCGGCACCAGCGTGGGCATCGGCGCCTGGGGACTGGTGACCGGGGTGGCGATGGTCAAGAGCGGCATGCCCGTGGGGCTGGCGATCTTCATGTCGCTCACCGTCTATGCGGGCAGCGCCCAGCTCACCGTGCTGCCGTTGCTCGCCGCGGGGGCGCCGCTGTGGGTGATGTGGCTCGCGGCCTGCTGCGTGAACCTGCGCTTCGTCATCTTCAGCAGCATGTGGCGCAGCTATTTCGCCTGGCTGCCACGCCGCCGGCGGCTGGCGGTGGGGTATTTCAGCGGCGACGTGATCTTCGTCGCCTTCATGAAGCGCTTTCCGCGGCCCGCGCCGCAGGCCGAGCAGGTGCCCTACTTCTGGGGCGCGGCAGTGCTGAACTGGCTGTCGTGGCAGGTGCCGTCCATCGCCGGGATCCTGCTGGCGAACGTGGTGCCGCTGTCCTGGGGACTGGGCTTCGCGGGCGTGCTGGCGCTGCTGGGCGTGCTGCTGTCCATGCTCTTCGACCGCGCCACCTGGATCGCCACGGGCGTGGCGATGACGGCGGCGATCGCCGCGTTCTCGCTGCCGCTCAAGCTCAACATCCTGGTCGCGATCGCGGCCGCCGTGGCCGCCGGGCTGCTGATCGAGGCGGCGGACCGCCACCTGCGGCGCAGGCCCGAGGTGCGGCTCGTGCCTGCGCACGGCACGCTGCGGCCCGACGAGAAAAAGCACGTGCAGGACGGGGACGTGGTGCCGCTGCGCGAGGAGGACCACCCATGAACGGCGGCAGGCGGCGCGCGGGGGAGGCGGCATGGAAGCGTCGGTGACGGAGATCGTGGTGGCGACCGTGGGGCTGGCGCTGATCACGCTGGTCACGCGCGCCTTCTTCATGATTCCGGAGAAGGAAGTCCCGATGCCCGACTGGCTCAAGCGCGGGCTCAAGTACGCCCCGCTCGCGGCCCTGGCAGCCGTGCTCGCGCCGGAGCTCTTCATGGCGCGCGGGGAATTCATCGGCACCCTGCAGGACGCGCGGCTGCCGGCCATGGCCTGCGCCACGGCCTATTATTTCTGGCGCCGGGGCATCCTGGGCACCATCTGCGTGGGCATGGCGGTCTATCTGCCGCTGCACATCGGCCTGGGCTGGTAGCCCGCGCGGGCCGCCCGCCTGTGGGCAGCCGCCTACGGAGCGCCCGCGACGGCGGCGCCTACAATCCCCCGCAGTTTTTCCCGCCACAGCCCGACCGCGCGCCACGGCAGATGGCCGGCCGGGCTTTTCCATACCTATCGAGCCCATGCAAATCCTTCGCTTTTCCGACCTCTGCGCCCAGGGCCAGGCCCGTGGCCAGCGCGTGTTCATCCGTGCCGATCTGAACGTGCCCCAGGACGACGACGGCCGCATCACCGAAGACACGCGCATTCGCGCATCCGTGCCGTGCATCCGGATGGCGCTGGACGCGGGCGCCGCGGTGATGGTGACGAGCCACCTGGGCCGCCCCACGGAAGGCACGCTCACGCCCGCGGACTCGCTCGCGCCCGTGGCGGCACGCCTGTCGGAACTGCTCGGCTGCGACGTGCCCCTGGTGGCCGACTGGGTGGACGGCGTGCAGGTGCAGCCCGGCCAGGTCGTGCTGCTGGAGAACTGCCGCGTGAACGTGGGCGAGAAGAAGAACACGCCCGAGCTGGCACAGAAGATGGCGAAGCTCTGCGACATCTACGTGAACGACGCCTTCGGCACCGCGCACCGCGCCGAGGGCACGACCTACGGCATCGCCGAATACGCGAAGGTGGCCTGCGCCGGCCCGCTGCTGTCGGCCGAGATCGATGCCATCGGCAAGGCGCTGGCCCAGCCCGCGCGGCCGCTGGCCGCCATCGTGGCCGGCAGCAAGGTCTCCACCAAGCTGACCATCCTCAAGAGCCTGTCCGACAAGGTGGACCAGCTCATCGTGGGCGGCGGCATCGCCAATACCTTCATGCTGGCCGCGGGCCTTTCGATCGGCAAGAGCCTGGCCGAACCCGACCTCGTGAGCGAAGCCAAGGCCGTGATCGAGGCCATGAAGGCGCGCGGCGCCGAGGTGCCGATTCCCACCGACGTGGTGGTCGCCAAGACCTTCTCGGCCGACGCGCCCGCCACCGTCAAGGCCGCCACCGACGTGGCCGATGACGACCTGATCCTGGACATCGGCCCGCAGACGGCCGCGAAGCTGGCCGCCCAGCTCAAGGCCGCCGGCACCATCGTCTGGAACGGCCCGGTGGGCGTGTTCGAGTTCCCCGCCTTCGAGAACGGCACCAAGGCCATCGCCCAGGCGATCGCCGAGTCGCCGGCCTTCAGCATCGCCGGCGGCGGCGATACGCTGGCCGCGATCGCGAAATACGGCATCGAGAAGGACGTGGGCTACATCTCCACGGGCGGTGGCGCCTTCCTGGAAGTGCTGGAAGGCAAGACGCTGCCGGCCTTCGAGATCCTGCACAAGCGCGCCAACGGCTGATAGCGGTCTGCGATCGGGTCGCCCTTCAGGGCAACCGAGACAAGAGCCTGCCGGCATCCAGCCTGCGGGCTCTCGTGCCGTCCGGGGCAGGCGCCGTCACGGCAGGGCGACGGCCGGGTTGAGCGTGTACAGGCCGGTCAGGCGGGCCTCGGCCAGCACGGGTGCCCTGGCCAGCGCGGCGCGCACGTTGGCGCCGGTCAGCGGGCCCTCGACCTGCAGCGTGGGGGTGCCGAGCGCGTACACCGTGAAGACGTAGTGGTGCACGATGGCGTCGTTCCAGGGCGGGCAGGGACCGTCATAGCCGTAGTAGTCGCCCCGCATGTCCTGGTCGCCCGCGAACCAGCCGGTGTAGTCGTTGATGCCGTGGCGCAGGCCTTCGGGCGCGGCGGGGCCGGGCTTGCCGCGCGGCGTGACGGCGCTGGAATGGGAGCCGGCGGCGATCTCGGTGCGGTCTGCGGGAATGTCGAGCAGCAGCCAGTGGAAGAAATCCACGCGGGGCAGGCTGGCGGGCACGGTGCGGCCCTCCTGGTTCACGTCGTCGCCCTGGCTGGGCACGTCCGGGTCATGGCAGACGATGGCGAACGACTGCGTGCCGGCCGGTGCGCCGCTCCAGGCCAGGTGCGGATTGCGGTTGGCGGACAGCGCGACGTGCGCCGCCGCATCGGGCACGGCGAACGCGAATTCGCCGGGAATGGCCTGCCCGTCCTGGAAGCTGTGGCTGGTGAGTTGCATGCGTGAAGGCTCCTGTGCGGTGAAGGGACCAGGAAAGAGGGAGAAAGATGTGCACGCCCCCGGCGGGCCGGAGGCATGGCTGCATTCTAGAAACCAGTCGCGGCAGCGAACGCACCGCATCCGATCCCATCGGGCCCCGATCCCGCCCATCTGGCGGGAACTGCGGCTTCACGCTCTCCGATCCGGCCACAGCACCGAGGCGATGGCGGCCACCATCAGCGCCACGGCCGCCCAATCCTGCCAGTGCAGGCGTTCGCCCAGCCACAGCGCGCCGCCGAACACGCCGAGCACGGGGATGAACATCACGGACAGCGTGGAGGCCACGGGCGGCAGCGTGCGTGCCAGGTAGAACCAGGCCGGCTGCGCGAAGCCGAAGGCCAGCACGGCGTTGTAGAGCACGGCGCCCCATACGACCGGCGTGGGCATCGCCCAGCGGTCACGCTCGAACACCACCGACAGCACGACCAGCACCGCCAGCGTCTGCACCGTCATCCAGAACGACAGCGTGAGCGTGGGCAGGGGGATGGTGCTGCGCCGCAGCAGCTGCGTGCCCAGCCCCCAGGCGGCCGCGGCCGAAAGCATCAGCAGCACGCCATACGGACGGCCGCCGAGGGCGCTCAGTTCGTGCCACAGCAGCAGGAACACGCCACCGGCCGCCGCAGCGACGCCGCACCACGCCCGGGGCGCCAGGCGTTCGCCGAAGCAGGCGGCGCCCAGCACCGCCGAGAAGATCGGCATGGTGTAGCCCAGGATGGCCGCCCGTCCGCTCGAGAGCTCGGGGATGGCCAGGATGGCCAGCACGTACCACACCACCATGTTCGCGAGACCCAGGCCCGCGAGGGGCCACCAGTAGGCGCGCGGCACGGCGAAGGGCAGGCGCAGGGCCGCCAGCACCGCGCCGAGCAGCGGCAGCCCCAGGCCGAGCACCAGCACGCGGAAGGTCAGCGGCGGAAAGCCCGTCACGCCCAGTTTCATCACCGGCCAGTTCAGTCCCCACACCAGGGTCAGGACAACGAGCACGGCGAGCTGGCGGCAAGTGAGTACGGGCATGGATGCGGATCGTATCGGGGAGGCGCAACCCGCGCAGTCGTGCGCGGCACCCGGCCCGGGGGCGCAGGGGGCGCCTTCTACAATCCCGGCCATGACCTTCATCGACATGCTGCGCGGCGCCACCGCGCGCAACGACTCCCTGCTCTGCGTGGGCCTGGACCCCGAGCCATCGCGCTTTCCCGCCGGCCTGCGCGGCGATGCCGGCCGCATCTACGACTTCTGTGCGGCGATCGTCGATGCCACGGCCGACCTGGCCTGCGCATTCAAGCCGCAGATCGCGTATTTCGCCGCCCACCGCGCGGAAGAGCAGCTCGAGCGCCTCATGCGGCACATGCGCGCCACCGCTCCGCACGTGCCCGTGATCCTGGACGCCAAGCGCGGCGACATCGGCTCCACGGCCCAGCAGTACGCGATCGAGGCCTTCGAGCGCTACGGCGCCGACGCGGTGACGCTCTCGCCCTTCATGGGCTTCGACTCGATCGAGCCTTACCTGGCCTACCACGGCAAGGGCGCCTTCCTGCTGTGCCGCACGTCCAACCCGGGCGGCGACGACCTGCAGAGCCAGCGCCTGGCGAGCGTGGACGGCCAGCCGCTGCTGTTCGAACACATCGCGCGGCAGGCCCAGGGGCCCTGGAACCGCAACGGCCAGCTGGGCCTCGTGGTGGGCGCCACCTACCCGGCCGAGATCGAGCGCGTGCGCGCCCTCGCCCCGACGCTGCCGCTGCTCATCCCGGGCGTGGGCGCCCAGGGCGGCGATGCGGCCGCCACGGTGCGCGCCGGGCTGCGGCCGGACGGCCCGATCGTCGTGAACTCCTCGCGCGCCATCCTGTATGCGAGCGCGGACGAAGGCTTCGCCGCTGCGGCACGGCAGGCGGCGCAGGCCACGCGCGATGCGTTGAACGCAGCACGGGGCTGAACGCAGCCGGGTGACGGCTGGCGCTGCCGGCATGCCCGCCCCGGAGCGCCTCGGGCGACTCCGCGGCGGCCGGACGCGGCACCCGCAGCGCTGGAGAACTCCAACATCTTTTCAACATGGCAACTGCACGCGAGGGAATGAGGAACATCAAGTCCCTGCAGATACTCAGGGCCCTCGCGGCGACAAGCGTTGTGTACTTCCACATCAAGGCCGAGCCGGTTTTCGGTTCCTTTGGTGTGGATATCTTCTTCGTCCTCAGCGGCTTTCTGATGGCGATGATCATGGCGACCGGGGAACCCGCCACGAGGTTCGCGGTCAGCAGGGTATCGAGAATCGTCCCGCTCTATTGGATATTGACGACAAGCGTTCTGCTGCTTGCCGCCCTGAAACCGGAATTGCTCAATTCCACCACGGCGAACCTCGGAAACTACGCCAGGTCACTGCTGTTCATCCCCTATTTCAAGGAAAACGGCGCCCTGCATCCCATGCTGGCCGTCGGCTGGACGCTCAATTACGAGATGTTCTTCTACCTCTGCGCATGGCTGGTGCTTTTGGCCAGGGCCAAGGCCCGGCACGTCCAGATGATTTCGGTAGCTTTTCTCATAACGGCCGCCTATTTGGCGGGCAAATACGCTTCGGGGACGGTGGCCGCAGAGTTTTTCGGGACCTCGTTGGTTTTTGAATTCATCCTTGGAATGCTCGCCCATGCGGCATACAGGAAAAACATACTGGCAAGGTTCAGAAAATCCCATCTGTTTCTGGCGGCTGCAGCCTCATACATGGCGATGGCGTGTCTCGAAATCCGGGAAGTGGACGTCCCGCGGGTTCTCCTGTTTGGGGTGCCATCGACCCTCCTCGTGATGTGCTTCATCGGCTGCGAGGAAACCCGCTTCGTGCAGGAGAGCAAACTGTCGGGAGTCCTCGTCTCGATCGGCGACGCCAGCTACGCGACTTACCTGAGCCACTACTATGTCGTGGAGGGGGTGAGGAAAATTGCCCATCAGAAAATGGACCTCATCGATCCCTACACGCCTTTCGGCATAGCGGTCATCCTGGGACTGGCGCTGGGTTGCGGCAGCATGATGTATGTCTTCGTGGACAGGCCATTGAGCAGGTATTTCAAGCGCAAGCTGCTTCACGCCGGTACGGCGGTGCAGCCGCATTGAGCTGCCCGTGCCGGCCATCCAGGGCCGCGGGGCCAGAAGGCCCCAGGCCGACACACTCAACAGCGGTAGCACCTGTCATGCAGCTCAAATGGATGGAAGACTTCATCGCGCTGGCCCAGGAACGCAGTTTCACCCGCGCAGCCGAACTGCGGCACGTCACGCATCCCGCATTCGGGCGGCGCATCCGGGCACTGGAGGCCTGGGCCGGCACGGCCCTGGTGGAGCGCGGCGGTGCGCAGGAGCAGGACGCCGGCCATCCCCGTGGCCGCGGCGGTGCGGGCGGCCCGGTGCGGCTGACGGCGGCGGGAACGGCCTTTCTCGCGACGGCGGAGCAGCTCGCGCGCGAGCTCTCCCAATCGCAGGGGGAGCTGCGCGCCATCGCCGGCCGGCAGGCGCGCTCGGTCACCATCGCCACGGGCCGCACGCTGGCGCGCACGGCGCTGGCGGACGCCCTCCCGCGGCTGCGGGCGGTCCTGCAGTCCGCAGAGCTGCGGGTAGTGACCAACGGGCTGGCGCAGACGGTGGAGATGCTGGAGCGCGGCGAGGCGGACTTCTGGCTGGGCTACCACCATGCCGCGCTCGAAGTGCGGCTGGACGGGCGCTCCTACGCCCACGCCACGCTCGCGTCCGACCGGCTCGTGCCCGTGTCGCGCGCGGATTCCCAGGGCCTGCCGCGGCATGCACTGGCTTCGTCCGGCTCCGCGGTGCCTTACCTCGCCTACGCCGACACGCTGGCGCTCGGCCGGCTGGTGGAAGACCTGCTGGCGCGGCACCCGCTGGCGCCCCGGCTGCGCCGCATCATCGAATGCGACTCGGCCGACGCGCAATACGAGTACGTGCACCGCGGACTGGGCGTTGCCTGGCTGCCCTGGTCCATGGTGCGGGCCGACTGCCAGGCCGGACGGCTGGCTGCGGCCGGTGAACGCCGCCTGGAACTGCGTTTCGACGTTCGGCTGGTCCGGCCCAAGCGCCGGCTCACCGATGCCGCCGAGGCGGCATGGCAGGCTTTCGTGCGCGCCTGACTGCCGGGCTGCACCCGCCGGTGGTGCCGGATCGGCACGGCTTCGTGCCCATTTGGCACCGTCTGCCTGCACGCGGGTCCGACAATCGTGCCCACCCCCTGCGTCCACTCCCCCACGGAGACCGTCCCATGTCCTCTTTTCGCACTTTCCGGGCCAGTGGCTCCGGCCGCGGCAGGCCCCACGCGGCCCGCCGCGCCCTGGCCCTGATCGCTCCACTGGCACTGGCCTGCGCCATGGCCGGACCCCAGTCCGCCCTTGCGCAGGACGCCTGGCCCGCGCGGCCGATCACCCTGGTCGTGGGCTACCCGCCCGGCGGCAGCACCGACCTGACGGCCCGCACCCTGGGGCCGGAACTCTCCGCGCGCCTGGGCGTGCCGGTCGTGATCGAGAACCTCGGCGGGGCCGGGGGCGCGATCGGCGCGCAGAAAGTGGCCAGCAGTGCGCCCGACGGCTACACGTTGCTGCTGGGCGCGAGCAACGAGATCGCCATCAACCGGCTCGTCACGAAGAAGGTCAAGTACGACGTCAAGGATTTCACCGCGCTGGCGCTGGTGGCCTCGCAGCCCCTGGTGCTGGTGGCGTCCGCCGGCTCGGGCGTGAAGAACGCCGCCGATTTCGTGCAGCGCGTGCGCTCGCAGCCGGGCAGGACAAGCTACGGCAGTTCGGGCGTGGGCACCTCGCTGCACCTGGCCGGCGAGATGGTCAAGGAGCAGGGCCAGCTCTTCATGACGCACATTCCTTACCGCGGCGTGGCGCCGCTCACCAGCGACCTGCTGGGCAACAACATCGAGTTCGGCGTCTTCGTGCTCTCCAGCGCCCTGCCCCAGATCCGCAGCGGCAAGATGGTGGCGCTGGGCACGACGGAAGCGCGCCGCTCGGCCATCACGCCCGACATTCCTGCGCTCTCCGAGGTGCCGCAGTTCAAGAACGTGGACATCAACGTGTGGTTCGCGCTCATGGGCCCGGCCCACCTGCCGCGCCCGGTGGCCGACAAGCTGCGCAAGGCCACCCTGGAGGCGCTGCAATCGGCGGATTTCCGCAAGAAGATGGAAGCCAGCGGATCGGTCGTGGCTTCCCCGTCGGTCGATCCCGACGCGTTCGTCGCGGCCGAAGTGGCCAAGTACCGCAAGATTGTCCAATTCGCGAAGATCGAGGAATGATGCAGCACGCCACCGACACCACCGCCGCGCCGCTGCGCTTCGATCTCCCCAGGCCCGACCTCGGGGCCTGGCGGGCCGGCAACACCGGCACCGAAGGCGTCTGGCGCTTCGATTCCGGCCGGCCCGGACCGGACGTGCTGATCACCGCGCTCGTGCACGGCAACGAGCTGTGCGGCGCCTGGGCGCTGTGCGACCTGCTGGAGGCCGGCATCCGCCCCGAAGCAGGCCGGCTCACCCTGGCCTTCTGCAACCTGGCGGCTTTCGACCGCTTCGATCCGCAGGACCACGACGCATCGCGCTTCGTGGAAGAGGACATGAACCGCCAGTGGAGCGACGACCGCCTGGATGCCGCGGACACGCGGGAGCGCCGCCGCGCCGCTGCGCTGCGCCCGTTCGTGCGCGAGGCCGGCTGGCTGCTCGACCTGCACTCCATGCACGAGCCCGGCGCACCGCTGCTGCTGACCGGCCCGCATGCGCGCAACCAGGCGCTGGCGCGGCGCATGGGCGCGCCAGAGTACGTGGTGGCCGATGCCGGCCACCAGGACGGTGTGCGCATGCGCGACTACGGCCGCTTCGGCCGGCCGGATGCCGATGAGGCGGGCCCCGACGGCACGCGCTCGCTGCTCGTCGAATGCGGCTTCCACGGCGACCCGGCGAGCCGCGCCGTGGCACGCGACCAGTGCGTGCGGTTCCTGGAGACGGCGGGCTCGCTGGACGCGGCCACGCTGGCGCGGGCCCTGCCCGGCTGGCGTCAACCCGATGCACCGCGACAGTGGGCGCTGGAAGTGACCGGCCCGGTCGTGGCGCGCAGCAGCGGCTTTCGCTTCACGCGGCCCGTGGCGGCCCTGGACGTCATTCCCCGGGCCGGCACGGTGATCGGCGACAACGACGGCGAGCTCGTCGCCACGCCCTACGACGATTGCGTGCTGGTGATGCCCTCCACGCGCCAGGCCCGCGCGGGCGTGACCGTCGTGCGCTTCGCGCGGCGGAGGCCGCTGTAGTCCCGCCGCCGTCCCTCAGTGGCCGGCCGTGCTGGAGAACAGGTTGATCACCAGCACGCCCGCCAGGATCAATCCCATGCCGGCCAGCGCGGGGCCGTCCAGCCGCTGGCCATAGACCAGCCAGCCGACGGTCGAGACGAGCACGATGCCCACGCCGGACCAGATGGCATAGGCGATGCCCGTGGGAATCGCCTGCAGGGTGAGCGACAGGAAATAGAACGACACGCCGTAGCCGGCCACGGTGACCAGGCTCGGCACGGGCCGGGAGAAGCCGTCGGACGCCTTGAGGAACGAAGTCGCCAGGACCTCGGCGCCGATCGCTATCGCGAGGTAGAGGTGGTGGATGCCCATGGCACCGATTGGACCACCGACTCGCGAAGGTGGCATGCATGGGCTTGTGCCTATCGCCGCCGTGCGGCGGCCCAGCGCGGCCCCAGCACCACGCAGGCCAGCGCGGCCACCACCGCCGCGATGCCGGCCCACTGCCACGGCGAGACGGTTTCACCCAGCACCAGCATGCCGGCGGACAGGCCCACGACCGGCACGGCGAGGCTGAACGGGGCCACGCGGTTGGCGGGGTAGCGCGTCAGCAGCCCGGTCCAGAGGCCGTAGCCCAGGATGGTGGCGGCCCAGCCGAGGTAGGCGACCGAGCCCCAGGCCAGCAAGGGCAGCGCGGCCCACGCATCGGCCTGCATCCAGCGCGGCGCGTCGGCATCGAAGGCGGCGGACAGCGCCATGAAAGGCAGGATGGGCACGAGGCTGCTCCAGGCCACGAAGGCCAGGGGCCGGTAGCCCGGCGATTCCTGCTGCGCCCTGCGCGCCACGATGTTCGATGCGGCCCAGGAGGCGGCGCCGCAGAGCGCGAGCCCCACGCCTGCCAGGGTCACGTCGTCCGAGACCGCGCCGGGCGTGACGAAATGCATGCCGAAACAGACCAGGCCCAGCGCGGCCAGGGCCAGCCCGACGAGCAGCGGCCGGCCCGGCCGCTCGTGCAGCAGCAGGAAGGCCCAGAACGCGGTGAAGAAGACCTGGGTCTGCAGCAGCACGCTCGCCAGCGCCGCGGTGAGTCCCACGCGCAAGGCCAGGAACACCATGCCGAACTGCCCCACGCCCTGGAAGAGCCCGTAGAGCACCACCCAGCGCCAGCGCACGGCGGGCGGGCGCAGGAAGAACACCAGCGGCAGGGCCGCGAAGACGTATCGCATGGCACCCAGCTGGAACGGGGAGAAGGAGCGCAGCCCCCACTTCATGGCGACGAAGTTGACGCCCCAGAGGACGACGACCGCGAGCGCTGCCAGCAGATCCCGCGGCGCCAGGGGCGCTGCCTGCGGTCCGGCGCTCAACGACAGCTCCCGGCACCCCGGGCGGCCCGGCGCCCCTGGGGCATGGCACGGGAGCGCGCCGGATGCGGCGGGACGGGAGAAGGCGATGGCAGGAAAAAGAGCATGGCAGGAGGGGAAGAACGGGACGGAGGGGGCGCACGGCCCCGCGCTGGGCACGGGCATCGTGGAAGGTGCGCGGCTGTCGCGCCGCAGGCCATCGACGCAGGGATTATGAAGACGCGGCGAACTTGATGCCCGTCAATTTTTCCGCTTGTCGGCACACCATTTACACGAGGAGTGTCTGACAATTGCTTACGCACGGTGGCGAAATGCCGGCAACCGCGCTGAGGGAGGCCGCCGCGCAAGCCCTTTCATCAACAGACCGCCAAAACCATGTCCCTGCTGCATCGACTGAGCCTGCTTCACAAGTTCCTCATCCTCGGGGTCATCGCGTTGCTCATGGGCGCGCTACCCACGGTGCTGTATGTGCATGGCGCGTTGCAGCAGATCGGGGCCGCGCGCTACGAAAGCCAGGGCGCGCCGGCCCTGATCGCGGTCAACCGGGCGGTTCAGCGGCTGCAGGTCCACCGCGGGCTGTCGGCGGCCATGCTCGGCGGCGACGAGGCACTGGCAGCGCGCCGGCCCGCCGCGCGCGACGCGCTCAACCAGGCCTTCGCGGATGCCGAGAAGGCGTTCACCCAGGCCCGTGTGCCGCAGGCCCAGATGCAGGCGTGGAACGCCGCCGCACAGACGTGGCAGAGCCTGGAACAGGCCGTCACCGCACGCTCGCTGCAGCCGCCGCAGAGCCTCGCCCAACACACGCAGCTCGTGGCGACGCTGATGCAGATCGGGGAAGAACTGCTGCACCACTACGGTTTCCAGACCGATCCGGACATGGCCACGCAGGACCTGATCCAGGCCGCCGTGGTGAACGCACCCATGCTCGGGGAAAAACTCGGCCTGCTGCGCGGGCAGGGCTCCGGCTACCTGGCGCGCCAGGCCCTGCCGCCGGAGGGCAGGGGCGCGCTGCAGGCGCTGCAGCAGCGCGTGGGCGAGCTGGAGGCGGATACCTTCCGCAATTTCGAGCGCGCGCTGGCGGACGAAGACCTGCGCAAGGCGCTGGCCGGCCCGGTGCAGGACGTGCGCACCCGCGTGACGGCATCGCGCCAGCTGGTGGACCGCAGCCTGCTGTCGGCCAGCGAACTCACCATGCCCGCCAAGGACTACTTCGACCAGCTCACCGGCACGCTGGAAGCGCTGAACCAGCTCAACACCACCGCGATGGCCAGCCTGGACGCGGCGCTGTTGCGGCGCGTGTCCGCCGACCAGCGGAAGCTGGGCGCCGCCTCGGCCATGCTGCTGCTCGCGCTGGCGCTGGGCCTGGGCCTGGGCGTGGTGTTCATGCGCTCGATCACCCAGCCCCTCGCGCAGGCGGTGCGGCTGGCCAGCGCGGTGGCCGACGGCGACCTGAGCGGCGACGACGTGCCGCACGGCACCAACGAGGTCGGCCGGCTCATCGCGACGCAGCAGCAGATGCGCGCGCGCCTCAAGCCCATGGTGGCCCAGGTGCGCGGCGGTGCCGAGGGCGTGGCCACGGCCAGCGCAGAGATCGCCCAGGGCAACATGGATCTCTCGGCCCGCACGGAAAGCCAGGCCAGCGCCCTGGAGGAAACCGCCGCCTCGATGGAGCAGATGACGGCCACCGTGCGGCAGAACGCGGACAACGCGCGCCAGGCCAACCAGCTCGCCATGAATGCCAGCCTGGTCGCCGCCCAGGGCGGGGAGGTGGTGACGCAGGTGGTGCAGACCATGCAGGGCATCCGCACCGCGTCCGGAAAGATCGCCGACATCATCGGGGTGATCGATTCCATTGCGTTCCAGACCAACATCCTGGCGCTGAACGCGGCCGTGGAAGCCGCCCGCGCCGGCGAGCAGGGCCGGGGCTTCGCCGTGGTGGCGAGCGAGGTGCGTGCCCTGGCGGGGCGCAGCGCCGAGGCCGCCAAGGAAATCAAGGTGCTCATCGGCGACAGCGTGCAGCGCGTGCAGCAGGGCGGCGAACTCGCCGACCAGGCGGGCGCGACCATGGCCGAGGTGGTGCAGGCCATCCAGCGCGTGACGGGCATCATGGGGGAGATCAGCGAAGCCAGCCAGGAGCAGAGCCAGGGCGTCGCGCAGGTGGGCGAGGCCGTCACGCAGATGGACCAGGCCACCCAGCAGAACGCGGCGCTGGTCGAGGAAATGGCCGCGGCGGCCAATGGCCTGCGCACGCAGGCCGACGAGCTGGTGCGCGCCGCAGCCGTGTTCCGGCTCGCCGCGGGCGACGAGCCGGGCGCGGGGGGCACGCTCCGCATTCGCCAAGGCGAAGCTGGCTGACGGCCACCTGACCAGCCTCCCGCCCTCCCTGCGCTGGTGGGCGTTTTGACTCGGCCGTACAACGGCCGGCCGCAGGATGACATTTCGTCACCATTTCCCTGCAATTCAGGATGCATGCTGACAACCGGGAACCCTCCGTTGCCGTTAGGCACCGGTTCCCGCACCGGCGGTCCACGCCGTCTCCGCCCCCACGGAAGCTCACCCATGCACTCCAATCCCACGGCCCCCGCCGGGCTGCCGCCCGCCGACCCGACGCAGCCTCGCTCCCCCACCGGACCGGCGGCCCCGGCCTCGCCCGCCATGGCCGCCTTCGCCGCCGCCGGCCTGCTGGCCGCATGCGGCGGGGGCAGCGGGGGCGAGCCGGCGTCCCCCGCCGGTGCCAGCGGCACCGCTGCAGGCACGGGGGGCGGAACGGCGGCCACGGCGCCCGCCACGGAAACGGATGCCGTGCGCTTCCTGCTCCAGGCCCAGTTCTCCGCCACCGACGAGGACATCGCCGCCGTGCGCGCCAAAGGCTACGCCGCCTGGCTGGCCGAACAGTTCGCGCAGCCCATCGGCACGACGGGCACCGACTGGCTGGCGCAGCGCGGCTATGGCGTGGCGAACGCGGACACGCGCTACCACAACACGTCCTACCCCGCCGATTACATGCTGTGGAGCCAGCTCTTCACCGAGCGCGATGCCGTGCGCAAGCGCGTGGCGCTGGCGCTCTCGGAGATCATGGTCGTCTCCACCAATGGACTGAACCAGCCGTGGCCCGCGTTCCTCGCCGCCGGCTACTGGGACGTGCTCAACCAGCATGCGCTCGGCAATTTCCGCGCGCTGCTGGAGGCCGTGACGCTCAACCCCGCCATGGGCGTGTACCTCAACGCCCTGGGCAGCCAGAAGGAGGATGCGCGCACCGGCCGCCAGCCCGACGAGAACTATGCCCGCGAGGTGATGCAGCTCTTCACACTGGGCCTGTACCGGCTGAACGCCGACGGCACCGAGCAGCGCGACGCGAGCGGCAACCGCATCGAGACCTACGGCCCCTCCGACGTGAGCAACCTCGCGCGGGTGTTCACCGGCTACGACTACGACCGCAGCCAGAACCAGTCGTTCACCGTGGGCACCAGCACCGTGCCGGGGCCCCAGCAGGCGGGGCGGCCGATGGTGCTGGTCGCCAGCCGGCACTCGGCGCTGGCCGCGACGTTCCTGGGTACGACCATCGGAGCGGGCACCCCGGGCGATGCGGCCCTGAAGACCGCGCTGGATACGCTTTTCAACCACCCCAACGTCGCCCCGTTCATCGGCCGGCAGCTCATCCAGCGGCTGGTGACGAGCAACCCCAGCCCCGCCTACGTGGCGCGGGTGGCGGCCGCCTTCTCGGACAACGGCAGCGGGGTGCGCGGCGACCTGCGCGCCGTGGTGGCAGCGATCCTGCTCGACAGCGAGGCCCGGGATGCCGCAGGCCTGTCCAGCCCCTCCTTCGGCCGACTGCGCGAGCCCATGGTGCGCTTCGTCCAGTGGGGCCGCACCTTCGGCCTGCGGTCGGCCCGCGGCAGCTGGAAGCTCGGCGACCTGAGCGACCCGGCCTCCCGGCTGGGGCAGAGCCCGCTGCGCTCGCCTTCGGTGTTCAATTTCTTCCGCCCCGGCTACGTGCCGCCCTCCACGGCCATCGCGTCCGCCGGGCAGGTGGCGCCGGAGTTCCAGATCGTCACCGAGTCCAGCGTGGGCGGCTACCTGAACTTCATGCAGAACGCGATCCGCAACGGCCTGTTCGTGAACGCTCCCGACCTGCCGCAGAACAACGCGAGCAACGGCAACAACGGCTTCGACATCACCTGCGACTATGCCGCCCTGCTCCCGCTGGTGACCGATCCGGCCGCACTGGTGCGCAAGGCGGCGCTGCTGCTGTCGGGGGGCCAGATCTCCGATGCCACGCAGGCGCGCATCGCCAATGCGCTGGCAGCCACGCCGGTCACGGCCTCGAGCAGCGCGGCGGCCAAGCTCAACCGCGTGGCCGCAGCCGTCTTCCTGGTCATGGCCTGCCCGGCCTATCTCGTGCAGAAGTGAACGGCCCGCGCCGTCCCCCCACCGGAGCCCATTCCATGCCGTTCATCGATCCCGCACGACACACGCGCCGCGCCTTCCTGCGCCGCTCGGCCCAGCTCGCCGCCACCGGCGCCGCGCTGCCCATGGCGCTCAACCTCGCCGCGATGGGCGAGGCCGCCGCCTTCGACGCGCAGGACTACAAGGCGCTGGTCTGCGTCTTCCTGTCCGGTGGCTGCGACTACGCCAACACCGTCGTGCCGTACGACGGCACCCGCTACGCGCAGTACGCCGCCATCCGCGGCGGCGGCTCCGACGGCACGGCCGGCGGCATCGCGCTCGGGCGCGCGGCGCTGGGCGCCACGCTGCTGCAGCCGGCCACGCCGCTGGCAGGAGGCCTGCAGTACGCACTGCATCCGGCCATGACCGGCATGGCGGGCCTTTTCAACGCCGGCCACGCGGCCGTGCAGCTCAACGTAGGCCCGCTGCTGGTGCCGCTCACGCGCGCGCAGTACGCGAGCGGCGACCGGCGCAACTATCCGCTGCCGCCCAAGCTCTTCTCGCACAACGACCAGCAATCGGTATGGCAGTCGCAGGGTGCCGAAGGCTCCACCGTGGGCTGGGGCGGGAACCTGGGCGACCTCGCGCTGTCATCCAACGCCACCTCGCTCTTCACCTGCATCTCGGCCAGCGGCAACGCCGTGTTCCTTTCGGGCGACCAGGCGCTGCAATACCAGATCAGCCCCAGCGGCGCCGTGCCCATCAACGGCGTGAAGAACAATGTCTATGGCTCCAGCGCGGTGCGCAGCGTGCTCGGCGAACTGGTGCAGGCCGCAAGCAGCCACGTGCTGGAGGCGGAATACGCGCGCGTCACGCAGCGCTCCATCGGCGCGGAAGGGCAGATTTCCGCGGCCCTGGCCGGCACGAGCCTGTCCACCGCCTTTCCCACGAACAACGCCCTCGCCGACCAGCTCAAGGTGGTGGCGCGGCTGATCGCGGCACGCGGCGCGCTCGGCACGAAGCGCCAGGTGTTCTTCGTCTCGCTGGGCGGCTTCGACCTGCACGACAACCTCATCGCCACCCAGCCCGTGCTGCTGGACAAGGTGAGCAGCGCCATGACCGCCTTCTACAACGCCACCGCGGAACTGGGCGTGGCCGACAAGGTCACGGCCTTCACCGCGTCGGACTTCGGCCGCACCCTCACTTCGAACGGCGACGGCTCCGACCACGGCTGGGGCAGCCACCACTTCGTCGTGGGCGGCGCGGTGCGCGGCGCGGCCTTCTACGGCACGCCCCCGCCCATCAGCGTGGGCAACGGCAGCGGCAGCGAGGACCAGTGGCACGTGGGCCAGGGGCGCCTGCTGCCCAGCACCGCCGTGGACCAGTACGCCGCCACCCTCGCGCGCTGGTTCGGCGTGGCGAACACGGAACTGGCGGGCGTGCTGCCGCGCATCGGGAATTTCGGGGGGTCGGCGTATCCGGTGAACCTGGGGTTCATGGGGTAAGCCGCACTGCAACACGGCAGCAGCGCACGAATCATCACGGCTTGGGACAACTGACCAACGGCGACGCTGGCGTGCATTCCGGGGGGACTTTTTCAAAAACGACGTCTCTGCCGACACGAACTTCATTCTGGTCCACAGAAGAATTCAAGTACCACGTGATTTCTCCGTTCAGCCAGAGATCGACGACCTCGCTTTCCCCAAGCAGCGTTTTGGGCTCGATCTTGTACAAGCGCACGATATAAGGCATCTTGAAAGTGGGGTGGGCGATTTTTTGCAGAAGAGATGCCTTGTGAAACTCCAAACGATAAACCCGATGTGGACTGTTTTCACTGTCGAAAAATGTGGGGGTAGCAGCGCACCAGATCATGATCACGAGTGCATTCACAGCCAAGCACCAAACAATACACGGAATCTTCTTGAGTTGGGAAAAATTCATTACCACTCCAATTTGACGGGAAAAGGCAGGCTTGTCCGATGCACATCGGAAAGCACAAGGAAATCACCGCCGCGACCATGCAATGCACGCCATTTTCGGAAGTCGTTGTTTTGCACAAAATAGGTGCGACCAGGCGCCTTGCTTTGAGTTTCTTCTATTTCTTCCTGAGAAACAGCTATCGATGCACTTACATCGAAGCGATGGACGCCTTGATGCCCCCAAAATCCCAACGGCTGCGAAAGAAAATTATTTTCTCGATCATTGAAATCATAAGATTCACGCAAGTAAAATCCCAGCTCGTCAATATCAATAGCTAACTGGCCTGTACCTTTTCTGGTGACTATTCCTGATACGGCTACTTTGAGTGTTGCCTCTCCCATGGCGCCATAGAAATCATCCAGGGGGTCAGCAAGGCTGCCTAGACCAATAAAGTTCACTTGACAGGATTCATCCAGAATTTTTGCCGGTAACGCAAGATTACCAAACCTCCAACGCGGTTCGGTTTGGATATCGCTTTGCTTTTTCAAATGGAGTCGCAGCTGCGCCTTGCCCGCGGGACTTGCCCATTGCGCCTGCAGTTGTGTCATGGCGGTACGCACTCTGGCAAAGCCAAGCGCCCATGCCATGGTCACGGTGCTTTCGTCCAAGTAAGCCGGGATCAGACGGCTCAACCGATAGTTGTCGCGCCCTTGCTTCATAAGATCAGGCATCTCGAACGCCGCCCCCCGAAACCACCGCTCCATCAACGCCGCAGCCACCGGCCACCCCAAGCGCGAACGCATCACACCCGGAATGTCATCCAGTTGGAAAATCCGCACCTTGGGCGGCAGTTTTTTCTCCAGTTGCGCACAGTTGCCCCTGGTCAACATGGACCACTCCACTCATGGAACCTCCCCTAACCGCCGGTTGTTTTAGCGGCGCGATTCTATGGAAGAGCTGGTAAGTTCAACCACCGGGGTTCGCCTCGTTACATTTGTAGCGACCGAACCATTCCGTGAAAAGAAGGCAGCGTTACAAATACCGCGCCAAATACCGCCCCGTATGGCTCGCCGGATTCGCCGCCACCTCCTCGGGCGTGCCCTCGGCCACCACGGTACCGCCGCCCGCCCCGCCTTCGGGACCCATGTCGATGATCCAGTCGGCCGTCTTGATGACGTCCAGGTTGTGCTCGATCACCACGATGGTGTTGCCCGCGTCGCGCAGCTGGTGCAGCACCTTCAGCAGCAGGTCGATGTCCGCGAAGTGCAGGCCCGTGGTGGGCTCGTCCAGGATGTAGAGCGTGCGGCCCGTGTCGCGCTTGGACAGCTCCTGGGCCAGCTTCACGCGCTGGGCCTCGCCGCCCGAGAGGGTCGTGGCGGCCTGGCCCAGGCGGATGTATGACAGGCCCACGTCGAGCAGTGTCTGCAGCTTGCGGGCGATCGCCGGCACGTCCTGGAAGAAGGCGTGGGCATCCTCCACCGTCAGTTCCAGGATCTGCGCGATGTTCCGGCCCTTCCACTGCACTTCGAGCGTTTCGCGGTTGTAGCGCTGCCCATGGCAGACGTCGCAGGGCACGTACACGTCGGGCAGGAAGTGCATCTCCACCTTCACGACGCCGTCGCCCTGGCAGGCCTCGCAGCGCCCGCCGGCCACGTTGAAGCTGAAGCGCCCGGGACCGTAGCCGCGCTCGCGGGCGGTATGGGTCTCGGCCATCAGTTCGCGGATCGGCGTGAACAGCCCCGTGTAGGTGGCCGGATTGCTGCGCGGCGTGCGGCCGATGGGCGACTGATCGACGTTGATGACCTTGTCGAAGTATTCGATGCCCTCGATCGCTTCGTGCGGCGCCGGCTCGTCGTGGGACCGGTAGAGCTGGCGCGCCACGGCGGCGTAGAGCGTGTCGTTGACCAGCGTGCTCTTGCCCGAACCCGAGACGCCCGTCACGCAGGTGAGCAGGCCCACGGGGAACTCCACGCTCACGTTCTTCAGGCTGTGGCCCGTGGCGCCCACCACGCGCAGCGCCTGCAGGCGCCCCTGCTTCGCGCGGTGCTCGGCCATGCGCTCGGCGCGGCGGCGGCTCGCGTCGGTTTCGGGGAAGCGCGATTTGCCCTTCCTGGCGGGCTCGGGCTCCGCCGCCTCCAGCACCGGCAGCCAGGGCGTGCGGCGTGCGGGCACGGGGATGCGGCGCGCGCCCGATAGGTACTGGCCGGTGAGCGAATCCGGGTGGGCGCTCAGCTCGTCGCTCGTGCCCTGGGCCATCACGCGGCCGCCGTGCACGCCCGCGCCCGGGCCCATGTCCACGCAGTGGTCGGCGGCGCGGATCATGTCCTCGTCGTGCTCCACCACGATCACGCTGTTGCCGATGTCGCGCAGGTGCTGCAGCGTGGCGATCAGCCGGTCGTTGTCGCGCTGGTGCAGGCCGATGCTGGGCTCGTCGAGCACGTACATCACGCCCGTCAGGCCCGAGCCGATCTGGCTGGCCAGGCGGATGCGCTGCGCCTCGCCGCCCGAGAGCGTCTCGGCGCTGCGGTCCAGGCTCAGGTAGTTCAGGCCCACGTCGTTCAGGAAGGTGAGGCGCGTGGCGATCTCGCGCACCACCTTGCCGGCGATCTCGGCCTTGGCGCCGCTCAGCTGCAGCGCCTCGAACCAGGTCCGGGCCTCGGCAAGCGTGGCGCGGCTCACCTCGTAGATGGCGCGGGACTGCTCGCCCTCGCCCACGCGCACGTGGCGCGCCTCCAGCCGCAGGCGCGTGCCGTGGCAGTCGGGGCAGGGCTGGGTGCTCCGCAGGCGGGCGAGGTCTTCGCGCACGACGGTGGAATCGGTCTCGCGGTAGCGCCGCGCCATGTTCGGCAGAATGCCCTCGAACGGGTGCTTCCTGACGATGGCCTTGCCCTTGTTGGCACCGCTGTCCAGGATGTAGCTGAAGGCGATCTCTTCCTCGCCGGAGCCGTACAGCACGGCGCTGCGCACGCGTTCGGGCAGCGACTCGAACGGCGCCTCGACATCGAAGCCATAGTGCCGGGCCAGGCTCTCCAGCATGGCGAAGTAATAGCCGTTGCGCCGGTCCCAGCCCTTGATGGCGCCGCTGGCCAGGCTCAGGGACGGAAAGGCCACGACCCGCGCAGGATCGAACACCTCCTGCTGGCCCAGGCCGTCGCAGGTGGGGCAGGCACCGATCGGCGAATTGAACGAGAACAGGCGCGGCTCCAGCTCGGGCAGCGAGAAGCCGCAGACGGGGCAGGCGAACTTGCTGGAAAAGAGGTGCTCCCGCTCCGAATCCATCTCCAGCGCCAGTACGCGGCCGTTGCCGTCGGCGCCGGCTGCCTCCTGGCCCACGCGCAGCGCGGCCTCGAAGCTCTCGGCCAGGCGCTGCCGGAATCCACCGCTCGCCGCCGGCTCGGAGTCCGCGCGCACCTTCAGCCGGTCGATCACCACGTCGATGTCGTGCTTCTCGGTTTTCTTCAGCTGGGGGAGGTTCTCCACCTCGTGGATCGCTCCATCCACCCGGAAACGCACGTAGCCCAGCGCCTGCATCTGCGCGAACAGGTCGGTGAACTCGCCCTTGCGGCCACGCGCCACCGGGGCCAGCACCATGAGACGCGTGTCTTCGGGCAGCGCCAGCACGGTATCCACCATCTGGCTCACCGTCTGCGCGGCCAGCGGCAGGCCGTGCTCGGGGCAGTAGGGCGTGCCGGCGCGGGCGTAGAGCAGGCGCAGGTAGTCGTGGATCTCGGTCACCGTGCCCACGGTGGAGCGCGGGTTGTGGCTGGTGGCCTTCTGCTCGATGGAAATCGCGGGCGACAGGCCCTCGATCAGGTCCACGTCCGGCTTGTCCAGCCGGCCCAGGAACTGCCGCGCATAGGCCGAGAGGCTCTCCACGTAGCGTCGCTGGCCCTCCGCATAGAGCGTGTCGAACGCGAGGCTCGACTTGCCCGAGCCCGACAGCCCGGTGATGACCACCAGCTGGTTGCGCGGCAGGTCCAGGTCGATGTTCTTGAGGTTGTGCGTGCGCGCGCCGCGGATGCTGATGCGCTGCTCGCGCAGGGCGCGGGCCAGGTAGGCCCCTTCGCCAGGGCGCGGATCATCGGAGGCGGTGGGCTCAGTCACTTAAAGGGCGTCGGCATGCGGGAAACCCACCATGATAGGTGAGGCCGGCCGGCGGTGCCCGTGCCCATAATCGAAGCCCGTTCCACCGGCGCCCGCGCCATGATCTTCCCGCCGCCAGCCGCCTCCACCGCCATCACCCGCCAGGACCGCGAACGCCTGCAGGGCCACCCCGCCCGGGCCGTCTGGCTCACCGGGCTCTCGGGCGCGGGCAAGACCACCCTCGCGCACGCGCTGGAAACCTCGCTGCACCACGACGGCCTGCGCACTTTCGTGCTCGACGGTGACCGCCTGCGCGCCGGGCTCAGCAGCGACCTGGGCTTCACCGATGCGGACCGGGCCGAGAGCATCCGCCGGGCCGCGCATGTGGCGCGGCTGTTCGTGGACGCGGGGATGGTCGCCATCGTCGCGCTGATCTCGCCGTTCCGGGCCGAGCGCGCCGCGGCGCAGGCGCTGTTCGCGCCCGGGGATTTCGTCGAGGTGTACGTGAACGTGCCGCTGGCCGTGGCCGAGGAGCGCGATCCCAAGGGCCTGTACCGGCAGGCCCGCAGCGGCGCGCTGCCGCGCTTCACGGGGATCGACTCGCCCTACGAGCCGCCGGAGGCCCCCGCATTGGAGCTGCGCACCGACGCGCTTTCCGTGGCGCAGTGCGTGCAGCGCCTGCGCGCGCAACTGGGCCTGCCGTCGGCATAGGCGCCCGTTGCCCGCTCCAGCCCGACCGTGGGCAGCGGAAATTGCGCAGAGCGCACTTCACACGGCAGCGGTGTTCCGCCATGATGCGGGGATGCGCTTTTGTATCCAAAAGTTACGCCCGTCGTTTCCGCCTTTTTGCCGCCGGCGTGCGCGGCCAGGTCCCGTTGCCCCATGACTTCCGGTTTTTCCCACCCCTTCCCGCTTCCCGCCCGTCTTTCCTTGCGCCGCGCCTTCGCGCAGCTGGCGCTGCTCTGCCTGCTCGCCTCCGGGGCGCAGGGCGCCTGGGCCATGCAGGTCTTCGTGAAGATGCTCTCGGGCGAAACCTTGACGCTGGATGTGGAGCCCAGCGACTCCATCGAGAACGTGAAGGCGAAGATCCAGGACCAGAAGGACATTCCGCCCGAGCGGCAGCGCCTCATCTTCGCGGGCAAGCAGCTGGAGGACGGCCGCACGCTGTCCGACTACAACATCCAGAAGGACTCCACGCTGCACCTCGTGCTGCGGCTGAGCCCGACCACGTTCTCGGCGGCGTCGGCCACCGGCACGGGCACCATCACGGCCACGCTGGCCGGCCCGGCCGTCGCGGGCGGCTGCCAGTTCGACACCACGCAGACCGCCTTCGAGATGCCCTCCGGCGGCCCGGCCGGCGCACAGTTTCCCCACGGCGTGTTCCGCTTCGTCGCCACGAGCTGCACCGGCAGCGTGACGGTGACGCTGCAATACCCCCAGGCCCTGCCCGACGGCACCCGCCTCATCAAGTTCGGCCCCTCCGGCCCCGGCGCGGACCGCTACACCTGGTTCGAGTGGACGGACGCGCAGATCGCGGACGACACGATCACCTTCACCATCACCGACAACGGCGCGGGCGACACCGACCCCACCGTGGGCGTGATCGCCGATCCGGCCGGCCCGGCACTGCTGGCCCCCGCGCCGGCACCCGCCCAGGCCACGCCGGTGCCCACGCTCTCCCCCGCCGCGCTGGTGCTGCTGGCCTGCGCGGCGGGCGTGCTCGGCTGGCGACAGCGTCGCCGCTGACGGCCGGCCGGCGCGGCAGGCGCGCGATGGGCGAGAATCGCCGTCTTTCCATCGCCTGCAACCGATGACCACTGCCGTGCCGGATCCCCTGCCGCCTACGCCCGCGACCGACATCCCCGCCGCCTCCGCCACCGCGATGACGCCGCTGGAGCGGCGCTCCAGCCTGTCGCTGGCGCTCATCTTCGCGCTGCGCATGCTGGGGCTTTTCCTGGTGCTGCCGGTGTTCGCGCTCGAAGCGCGCAAGTACCCCGGCGGCGACGATCCCGCCCTGGTGGGCCTCGCCATGGGCATCTACGGGCTCACCCAGGCCGTGCTGCAGTTGCCTTTGGGCATGGCCTCCGACCGTTTCGGGCGCAAGCGCGTCATCGTGCTCGGGCTGCTGGTGTTCGCGGCCGGCAGCCTGCTGGCCGCGCTGGCCGACTCGCTCGGCGGGCTGCTGCTGGGCCGCGCGCTGCAGGGTGCCGGCGCCGTCTCCGCCGCCGTGACGGCCCTGCTGGCCGACCAGACGCGCGACGGGGTGCGCACCAAGGCCATGGCGCTGGTGGGCGGCAGCATCGGGCTGATGTTCGCCGTGGCGCTCGTGGCCGCCCCGCCGCTGGCGGCCCGCTTCGGCCTGCCCGGCATCTTCGGGCTGACCTGCGCGCTGGCGCTGGCCGGCATCGCCGTGGTCCTCTGGGTGGTGCCGCCCGAGCCCGCACGCCATGCCGACGCACCGCGCGGCCGCCTGGCCGACGTGCTGCGCCACCCGGACCTGCTGCGGCTGAACCTCGGCGTGTTCGCGCTGCACACCGTGCAGCTGGCCATGTGGGTGGCCGTGCCCGCCCTGCTGGTGCAGGCCGGACTGCCCAAGAGCGCGCACTGGCACCTCTACCTGCCCGCCGTGGTGCTGTCCTTCCTGGCCATGGGCGGCCTGTTCGCCCTGGAACGCGCCGGCCGGCTGCGCGGCGCCCTGCTCGGCGCCATCGGCCTCGTGCTGCTGGTGCAGCTCGGGCTGGGCTGGGCGGCGTCGGCCGGCACGCCGCCGGGGCTGTGGGCCCTGGGCGGGCTGCTGTTCCTGTTCTTCTGCGGCTTCAACGCACTGGAAGCCAGCCAGCCCAGCCTCGTCTCGCGCACCGCGCCGCCGGCCGTGCGCGGCGCGGCCCTGGGCACCTACAACACGCTGCAGTCGCTGGGCCTGTTCGCGGGCGGCGCACTGGGTGGCGCGCTGCTGCGCTGGGGCGGCGCGCATGGCCTGTTCGTGGCGACTTCCCTGCTCTGTCTCGCCTGGCTGGCCGCGGCCTGGGGCATGCAGCCCGTGCCGGCCCAGGGCAGCCGCGGGCGAAAGTAAGCCCCGGCCGCCCGGGCCCGATCACCGCCCGGCGCTGTCCTGCGGAGCGCCTTGCGCAGGTGCGTGCGGGTCGGCATCCCGCTGCGCACCGGGCCCCTCCGGCGCCTCGGGCAGCCGCGCGGCGCTCAGCATGGAGGCCGCCAGGGTCTCGTAGAGCGGCCGCGCCAGCATGCGCGACACCAGGCTGGCCAGCATCGCGGAGGCCATCAGGCTCAGCACCAGCGCGTGCCCGTCCACCATTTCCATCACGATGATGAAGGCCGTGAGCGGCGCCTGCGTCACCGCCGCCAGGAAGGCCGCCATGCCCATGGCGATCAGGGCCGGCGCGATGGAGGGCGCGATGTCCCCGCCGGCCAGCAGCGCCACGTTGTGGCCCACGCCGGCACCGATCGAGAGCGACGGCGCGAAGATGCCTCCGGGCACGCCCACCCAGGCCGAGAGCCAGGTGGCGATGAACTTGAGCGTGACGTAGAAGGCCGGCACGTCCGCCTGGCCGGCCAGCATGTGCTTGACGGCCTCGGAACCGGCGCCGAAGGTCGCCCCGCCCGTGGCGAGGCCGATCACCGCGATCGCCAGCCCGCCGGCCGCCGCGAAGCGGACCGGCCAGCGCGCCCGCCAGCGGTTGAAGCGGTCCGGCGCGCCCGTGAGCGACGCCGCCATCAGCTTGGCGAACAGCCCGCCCAGCACGCCGCAGGCCAGCGAGACGGCCAGGCCCGGCAGCAGCGCGTCCCAGCCCAGCCGCGGCACCTGGATGCGCCCGAAATAGCTCAGATTGCCGAATGCCGACACCCCCATCAGGCCGGCCAGCACGATGGCCGCGATGATCAGGCCGCTGCTGCGCGATTCGAGCTTGCGGGACAGCTCCTCGATGGCGAACACCACGCCCGCCAGCGGCGCATTGAAGGCCGCGGCGATGCCCGCCGCCCCGCCGGCCACGAGCAGCGCGTGGGCGGTGATGCCCGACCGCGGGCCGAACCAGCGGCGCGCATGGTGCATCACGCCCGCCGCCACCTGCACCGACGGCCCTTCGCGACCGATCGACAGGCCCGCCATGAACCCCGCGCTGGCCAGCAGGATCTTCGCCGCCGACAGCCGCAGGGAGACGAAACGGCCCCGCTGGGGCGCCGTGAGGCCGGGCTCCAGCGCCGCGATCACCTGCGGGATGCCCGAGCCGGCCGCGCCCGGCACCCAGCGCCGCGTGGCCCAGACCACCGCCGCGGTGATCGCGGGCGTCCACAGCAGCACGGCCCAGCCGCCCCCCCAGTGATAGACGCGCTCGAACACCGCGAAGGCCCACTCCGCCAGCATGGTGAACACCACCACGCTGAGCCCGGCCGCCACGGCATAGGCCAGGACGATGCTGCGCTCCAGCCAGCGCTGGCCGTCGCGCAGTTCCGAGCGCAGGTTGTCCAGGAAGTCGGGTTCTCGTTGCATGGCGGGGCAGTGGGCAGGGGACGGACGCGGGCACGGCGGGCTCCGGTCGGTGCGCGGCAGGACGGAGGGACATTGTGGCACCCTGCCGGGCGGGAGCGGTGCGCGCAGGCATCGGCCGCTTGGGGCACAATCCCCGCTCCCTCTTCGCGGCGCCCCCGTGGCCGCCGCGCAGGCCGTAGTGCCTTTCCTCCACCATTCTCTACAGGCCCCTTCACACCATGGCATCCGTCAACAAAGTCATCATCGTCGGCAACCTCGGGCGCGACCCCGAGATGCGCACCTTCCCCAGCGGCGACCAGGTCGCCAACGTCACCATCGCCACCACCGACCGCTGGCGCGACAAGAACACCGGCGAGAACAAGGAAGCCACCGAGTGGCACCGCGTCGTCTTCAACGGCCGCCTGGCCGAGATCGTGGGCCAGTACCTGCGCAAGGGCTCCCAGGTCTATGTCGAAGGCAGCCTGCGCACCCGCAAGTGGACCGACCAGTCGGGCCAGGAAAAGTACACGACGGAAATCCGGGCCGACACCATGCAGATGCTCGGCAGCCGCCAGGGCATGGGCGGCGGCCAGGGTGGCGGCGGCTATGACGACGGTGGCTACGGCGGTGGCGACGATGGCTACGGCGGCGGCAACAGCGCCCCGGCGCCCGCGCGCCGCCCTGCGCCCCAGGCCGCCGCGCCGCGCCCGGCACCGGCTCCCCGCCCTGCACCGGCCCCTGCGGCCCAGGCACCGCGTGCGGCGTCGGGGTTCGACGACATGGACGACGATATCCCGTTCTGATCCACCAATGCCATCGCACCGCTTGGCCGGTACGACAGAGCCCCGCACGCCATCGGCCTGCGGGGCTTTTTTCTTCCTGACGTGATGACCTGCCATCCGCACGAATGCCGTGGAGAAAATCCGCGCACGGGTCAGCCGCTTTTACTTAACCACTCGTCCCCGATCGCCTCGGCCTGCTCCAGTACCAGCTCCACCGCGGCATCAGCCAAGTCAGGCGGGTACTTGTACTTGCGCAAGATGCGCTTGGCCATCTGCCGCAGCTTGGCCCGCACGCTCTCGCGCCGGGCCCAGTCCACGCAGGGCTGCCATGCTTCACGGGAAGCCGTCGGCCATCTTTCCTGAGCGGACGGATATCGACCTGCAGCCCGTTGCGGTGGCCGTGGTGCGGGCTGAACGTTGCACCCCTGACAGACCAGACTGATATGCGGAAATCGCCTGGGCTACGCCACTGCATGCGGTGCATCCCACCGCATCAACCCCGCGACCCAGAGCACGGCCACGAGCACGCCGGCCAGCGGGTGCAGCAGGCCGGCGGTGACCGGCACGCCGAGGATGAGCCAGCGCAGGCCGCGGCTATAGAAGAGTCCGGCCTTGTGGAGATGGTCCCGGCCCGTGGGTGTCCAGCGCTGGCGCGCCGGGGAGCCGACGGGCATGCCGGCCACGAAGCCCGCGTGGTGGTAGTGGCGCACGGCCGCCACCAGGGCGGTGAGCGAAGCGCAGAGCAGCACCAGCAAGGCCAGTTCCAGCACCGCGGCCGCCAACACCGCGGAGTCCGGCGCCGGGGTGGCCGCCCCCTGCAGGAGGGCACGCAGCGATGGCGCGGCGATGCCGACGGTGCCCATCAGCCCCAGCATGGCGGTGGAAGCGGCCATGGTGGCCGACATGAGGGCGTTGCGCAGCGTCTGCACGGCCAGGATTTCGGAGCCAGGCTGGGCGGAGACGGCATCGAGCCAGTCAGCGCGCAGATGCGCGTGGGCCCCGCGGGCCCGGGAGAGCGGGCGATGCCGCGCTGCGGCGCAGGACCAGGCCTCGTAGGCCAGCGGAATACCCAGGGTAGCCAGGGCGCCGGCCCAGACCGCAAGGGAGGATGGCAGGAGGATGCCAGGCAGCGTCATGTTCAGGAGGCTTCGCGGGTGAAACACTTCAGCGGCGTTGGCGCAGGCGCTCCAGCCCTTCGAACAGCGCCATGCCGGCCAGCATGGCTGCCACGAAGATGGCAGCGCCACGCACCCCCATGCCCAGGCCTACCAGGGCCGGCCCCGGGCAGAAGCCGGCGAGACCCCAGCCCGCGCCGAACAGCAGCGCACCGCCGATCAGCCGCGCATCCAGCCCCCGCGCCGTGGGCCACTGCAGCGGCGCCCCGCCCGGCAGCGTGCGCCCCCTGCGCCGCGCGATGGCGAACGCCACCAGGCCGACGGCGATGGCGCCGGCCATCACGAAGGCCAGCGAGGGGTTCCACCTGCCAGCCACATCCAGGAAGCCCAGCACGCGGGCCGGGTCGGCCATGCCCGAGACGATCAGCCCCAGGCCGAAAACCAGGCCCACGCACAGGGCCGCCAGGATATTCGCCATCATCCGCTCCTTGACCGGTGATCGATCAGGCAGCCCACGCCGCCCCGTGCCGCAGCACGTACACCGTGGCCATGCCCGCGGCCATGAACACCAGGGTGGCCGCCAGCGAACGGCCCGACAGCCGCGAGAGCCCGCAGACCCCGTGCCCGCTGGTGCATCCCGCGCCGTAGCGCGTGCCCAGGCCCACGAGCAGTCCTGCCGCCACCAGGGTGCCGGTGCCCGCGTCGATGCGCGGCGCCGGCAGCGGGGCGAACAGCGCATGGAGCCAGGGCGACGCCACCAGGCCCGCCACGAAGGCCACGCGCCACGCCACGTCACCCCGCGCCGGGCGCAGCAGCCCGCCCAGCACGCCGCTGATGCCGGCAATGCGGCCCGACACCAGCATGAAGGCGCCGGCCGCCAGGCCGATGAGCGCGCCGCCGGCCAGGGCCGCGCCCGGCGTGAAGGAAGGCCAGTCGATGGCAGCCATGGGAATCACTCCTTGGGACAGTAGAGACGGTAGAGCACCGCGAGCACTTCGAGCAGCGCGGGATCGGCCACCCGGTAATGGATGTTCTTGCCCTCGCGCCGCGTGGCCACCACGCCCTGCCGGCGCAGCACGCCGAGCTGCTGCGACAGCGTGGGCTGGCGGATGTCCAGGCAGGCCTCCAGCTCGCTCACGCACATCTCTCCCTGGGAGAGCTGGCACAGCAGCAGGAGCCGGTCTTCGTTGGCGAGCACCTTGAGCCTGGCGACGGCCTGGACGGCGGCCTGCCGCAGCACCTGGGGATCGAGCGGTGGCTGCGCGGTGGAGGAAAGGGACGGCATGGAGGGGATGTCAGACGGCGTTGACATCAATATATCAAAAAACATAATATTTAAAAACATACTGATGGACGGAGCCGCCATGACATCCCTTTCCCTGCCCTCTTCCACCGGAGCGACCTCCACGGTGCAGCCGTTCTACGATGGCGCGACCGGAACCGTGTCCTACGTGGTCTGGGACCATGCCACCCGCCAGGCGGCGGTGATCGATCCGGTGCTGGACTACGACCCCGATGCCGGACGCACGCACGGCGCTTCCGCGCGGCGGCTGCTGGACTACCTGCAGGCCGAGCGCCTGGTCGTGGAATGGATCCTGGAAACACATGCCCATGCGGACCACCTCTCCGCCGCCCGCCACATCCAGGCGGCCAAGGGCGGCAAGGTGGCCATCGGGGCAGCCATCCGCACGGTGCAGCGCACCTTCGGCCCGCTGTTCGGCATGGAGCCCTCCGCACAGGACGACAGTTTCGACCACCTGTTCGAGGACGGCGAAGTGTTCCGCATCGGCGCCACCCGGGCGGAGGCGATCGGTGTGCCGGGCCATACGCCGGCGGACATGGCCTACCGGATCGACGGGGCGGTGTTCGTGGGCGACACGCTGTTCCTGCCCGACGTGGGCACGGCCCGGGCGGACTTCCCCGGCGGGGATGCCGCGGCCCTCTACCGCTCCATCCAGCGGCTGCTGGCACTGCCGGGGGACACGCGCATGTTCGTGTGCCACGACTACCCGCCCGCGGGCCGGGCGCCGGCCTGCGAGACGACGGTGGAGGCCCAGCGGCGGAGCAACATCCACGTGGGCCGGCAGGCTGGCGAGCGCGCCTTCGTGGCGCTGCGCCAGGCGCGCGACGCCACCCTGGCCGTGCCGCGCCTGCTGCTGCCGTCGATCCAGGTGAACGTCCGCGGCGGCCGGCTGCCGGACCCGGGGCCGGAAGGCATCGCGTACCTGCGCATACCGCTGAACGTGTTCGGCAGCGCGGATGCCCTTTCCGGCGCCACGCCCGCCTCCTGAGGTGGCATGGCTGCTCTCCTACCCGCGTTCAGGCAGGGTGCCCACCGCCCCGCCGCCCCGGCTGCGCGATGCTGCAGGCATCGGCCAGCCCTCCGCCGGCCTCCTTCCAGGAGACTCCCATGCGCACACCTCCCTCCATCGACGACGAACCCGGCATCGACCCCACCGACGACCCCACGGCGGAGCTGCCCGAGGGCGACGACATCAATGACCACCTGAACGCGGAGCGGGACGTCTCCGACGGGATCAACGACATCTCCGCGATGCCGTTCGATGACCCGCGCGAGGGCGGGCCGCTGAATTTCGACGACGGCACCACCATGGGTTATCCGCGCGGCAAGACCGGCCGCGAGGGCGGCACCTGGGAGGCCGAGGGCAGCGACAGCGGCGACCTGGAGCCGCCCGCGGAAGTGATGTCCGACCGCAACGGGCCCAGCGACCCGGAGACCCGCCGCCGCTGATCCGCTCAGGCGGTGTTGCCTGCGCAGGGACGCCCGTCGCCGGCCGGCCGGCTCTCTGCGTGACGACGACGCGGTTGCGCCCCGCGCGCTTGGCCTGGTAGAGGGCCTCGTCCGCGCGGCGCAGCACTTCGCCGACCGTTTCACCGGGGCGCGCCAGCGCGACGCCTGCGGAGCAGCTGTAGCGGAACTCCGGCGCCTCGGGCAGCGGCGAGGCCGTATCCAGGCTATCCCCCAGCTGGCGCAGCACGCTGTCGGCGCCCACGGTGCGCGCGCCCTGCAGCACGAGCAGGAACTCCTCCCCGCCGATCCGCGCGACCACGTCGTCGCGGCCGGCGGTCTCCGCCAGGCGCGCCGCGAAGTCCCTGAGGACCAGGTCGCCGCCCGCATGCCCGAAGCGGTCGTTCACCGCCTTGAAATGGTCGATGTCGATGACCGCGACGGCCATGGCCTGGGCCTTGTTGGGCCCGAGCTTCTGCTGCAGGAAGTCCATGGCATAGCGGCGGTTGCTCAGGCCGGTCAACTCGTCGCTGAGGGCGGACTTCATGGCCTTGTCGCGCTCCTGCCGCAGGTCGCGCAGTTCGATCCCCAGTTCGGAGACATCGGTGACCACGCACAGCATCCAGCCCCCCGGCAGCGTGGTTTCCGTGGTCAGCACCCAGCGCCCGTCGTTCAGGCTCGTCTCG
This sequence comes from Paracidovorax citrulli, assembly GCF_900100305.1. Lineage (GTDB taxonomy): Bacteria > Pseudomonadota > Gammaproteobacteria > Burkholderiales > Burkholderiaceae_C > Paracidovorax > Paracidovorax citrulli. The sequence continues at coordinate 130,580 of NZ_FNEY01000007.1, forward strand.
ATGGTGCGGTAGGGCAGCTTGCCGCGCCGGCTCCTGGCGGATCGCAGCCAGACCTCGAAATCGCTGGTCTCGACCACCGTGCCGGTGGAGGAGCGGTAGCTCTTGCGCATGAGTTCCTCCCAGGGGAGGAAGTCGCCTTCGCCCACGCCCAGCGCGGACCGGAAGGCCGCATTGGCGTAGCGCAGGCAGTCGTCGCCGTCGAACAGGGCGTACCCCTGCTGCGAGGCCTCCACGAGCGCCATCCACTGCCGCATCAGGGGATCGCCGATGCCGCCGGTGTCCGGGGCATCGGCCAGGGCCTTGGTGGAGGGGTTGTGCATGGTCCGGTGGCAGGCTGTGGCGGTGCGGCAGTGCCGACGGATGAGCCGGCAGGCCCACAGTATCCACAACCCTGCCCCGGAAGGCCAACCCGCGCGGCGGATACCCCTGCGCGAGCGGCCCGGGGAGGCCCGCCGTCCACCACCAGTTCCGTGCCGGTGACGTAGGCGGCGGCGTCGGAAGCGAGGAAGGCGCAGGCATGCGCCACCTCCCAGGCCGTGCCCATGCGGCCCATCGGCACCTGCCGCGCGCGGGCGGCGCGGGCCTCGTCCAGGCTGCCATCAGAGAACATCTTGGCCACCGTGGTGGCGCGGATGCCGTGGGCGCGTACTGCTGGGCATTGATGGTGACGGGCCGGCCGGCCAGGTCGGGCTCGGCGCGGGCCAGCCCCAGCAGCTTGTAGGCGCGCGGATCGACGGGCTTGTGCAGGTGGTGGCCGAAGCCGGGAACGGCGCTCCTGTTCGCCTTGCACTCGCGCGCGATGGCCAGCGCCTCGGCATCGGGGTCTGCGGCGGCGGCCATGATGCGGTCGAGCAGGCGCGTGGCGATGGCGCTGGGCGTGAGGCCGTGGGCATGGCGGTGCGGGACGCGCGCGGCCGGCCGGTGGCGGCCCGTCAGCGTGGCCTCCACGCTGGCGCGCATGCCGCGCGAGCGTCAGCAACTGGTCGCGCGCACGATCCGCGATGCGTTGAAGGGCTGCCCCCGGGCTCCATGTGAACCGACATCAATGCACCACCATCAGCGTGAACGGCCAGACGTATGCCTGCATCGTCACGTACAGCCCCACCAGGCAGGCCAGCGCGATGGAATGGAAGAACACGTAGCGCAGGATGTCGCCCTCGTGGTCGAACCAGCGCGTGGCGGTGGAGGCCACCACGATCGATTGCGCATCGATCATCTTGCCCATCACCCCGCCCGAGCTGTTGGCCGCGCCCATCAGGTTGGGCGACAGTCCCAGCTGCTCGGCCGCCACCTTCTGCATGCCACCGAACAGCACGTTGGACGCCGTGTCCGAGCCCGTGAGCGCGACGCCCAGCCAGCCCATCAGCGTGCCGAAGAACGGGTACAGCACGCCCGTGTTGGCGAACGCCAGGCCCAGCGTGGTGTCGGTGCCCGAGTAGCGCGTGAGCGTGCCCAGCGCCAGCATGAGCACGATGGTGAGCAGCGAGTACTTCACCAGCCAGATCGTCTTCACGAAGGTGCGCACGATGGCGACCGGGTTGTATTTCATGAGGAAGGCGCTCACCACCGCCGAGAGCAGGATCGCCGTGCCGGTGGCCGACAGCAGGTTCAGCGTGTAGACCGCGCCCTCCTTGGTGGGCACGGGCACGACGGGCGGGACCTTCTCGATCAGGTTGTGCAGGCCCGCCATCGGGAAGGACGGCGCGAACAGGCCGTTGAGCCAGGCCTTGACGGGCGGCAGGCCCCAGATGAACACGAACACCGAGAGGATGGCCCAGGGCATCCAGGCCGCCACCAGTTCGGCGCGGGTGTGGCGCGCCACGGGCTGCGGCGGCTTGGCCTCGGCCGCGCTCACGTCGTTGCCGCGCAGCGAGGGCGAGGTCCATACCGACTTCGGCTTCCAGACGCGCAGGAAGGCGATCAGGCAGACCATGGAGACGATCGCCGCGATGATGTCCACCAGCTCCGGACCGATGAAGTTGGAGACCAGGAACTGCGGCACCGCGAACGACACGCCCGTGACCAGGATCGCCGGCCAGATCTCCATCATGCCCTTGCGGCCCGCGAAGGCCCAGATCAGCCAGAACGGCACCAGCAGCGAGAAGAACGGCAGCTGGCGGCCGACCATGGCCGTCACTTCCATCACGTCGTAGCCGTGCACCTTGGCGAGCGTGAGGATGGGCGTGCCCAGCGCGCCGAAGGCCACGGGCGCCGTGTTGGCGATGAGCGAGAGCCCCGAGGCCGCGAGCGGCGAGAAGCCCAGCCCGATGAGGATGGCCGCCGTCACCGCCACCGGCGTGCCGAAGCCCGCCGCCCCTTCGAAGAACGCGCCGAAGCAGAACGCGATCAACAGCAGCTGGATGCGCCGGTCTTCCGTGATGCCAGAGAGCGAATCCTGCAGCACCTTGAAGCTGCCGTTCTGCTCCGTGAGCTGGTGCAGGAAGATGATGTTGAGCACGATCCAGCCGATCGGCAGCAGGCCCGTGAAGCCCCCCAGCAGCGCGGCCCGGCCGGCCATGTCCGCCGGCATGCCGTAGGCGAAGACGGCCACGAGCAGGGCCGCGACGAGGCCCATGCCCGCCGCGATGTGCGCCTTGATGTGGAAGAAGCCGAGGGCCGCCAGCATGACCACCACCGGAACCGCCGCGAGGGCGGTGGAGAGGACCATGCTGCCGAACGGGTCGTAGATTTGCTGCCAGGCCATGCGCTTGTCTCCGTTGGATGAATGATGTTTTCTCTTCTCGGGCGCAAAGACGGGCGCGCGCAGCGCCCGGCACGGCGCCGGGCGCCGCGGAAAACATGATCAACGCAGTGGGAGATTTTTCAAAGCGCGGCAGTACCACGGAAAGCGATCTTTCCCGCAAAAGGTCCCAGGGACAAACCCTCTGGTCGCGGCGCGACGTTTTGCGCTATGCCGCGCTGTTCACCGGCCCGGCCGCCGTGATCACCCCGCCTCCCAGGCACACCTCGCCGTCGTACAGCACCGCGCTCTGCCCCGGCGTCACCGCCCACTGCGCTTCGGGAAATGAGAGCGCGAAATCCCCCCCCTCCGCCTGCGTGACGGTGCAGGCCGCATCCTGCTGGCGATAGCGCGTCTTGGCCGCGCAGGCGCCGGCAGCCGGCGGCCGGCCCGCGACCCAGTTCGCGTCGGTGGCCTGCAGCGTGTGCGAGAGCAGCCAGGGGTGATCGTGCCCCTGCACCACGCGCAACACGTTGCGTTCGACCTCCTTGCGCGCGACGAACCAGGGCGCATGTTCGCCGCCGCCGCGCTGCGCGCCTTTGTCCTTCACGCCGCCGATGCCCAGGCCCTGGCGCTGGCCCAGCGTGTAGAACGAGAGTCCCACGTGCTGCCCCAGCCTGCGTCCCCGGTCATCCAGGATCGGGCCCGGCGCGTGCTGGATGTAGCGGTTCAGGAACTCGCGGAATGGCCGCTCGCCGATGAAGCAGATGCCGGTGGAGTCCTTCTTCTTCGCGTTGGGCAGGCCGATCTCTTCGGCGATGCGGCGCACCTCGGTCTTGCGCAGCTCGCCTACGGGGAACAGCGTGCGCGAGAGTTGCGACTGGTTCAGGCGGTGCAGGAAATAGCTCTGGTCCTTGGCCGGGTCCAGCCCCTTGAGCAACTCGTGCAGGCCGGTGGCGGGGTTGTGGCGCACGCGCGCGTAGTGGCCGGTGGCGATCTTTTCTGCCCCCACGCGCATGGCGTGGTCCAGGAAGGCCTTGAACTTGATCTCGGCGTTGCAGAGCACGTCGGGGTTGGGCGTGCGGCCGGCTTCGTATTCGCGCAGGAACTCGGCGAACACGCGGTCCTTGTACTCGGCCGCGAAGTTGACGTGCTCGATCTCGATGCCGATCACGTCGGCCACGGCCGCGGCATCGACGAAATCGACGTTGGAGGAACAGTACTCGCTGTCGTCGTCGTCCTCCCAGTTCTTCATGAAGATGCCCACGACTTCGTGGCCCTGCTGCTTCAGGAGGTGGGCGGTCACCGCGGAATCCACGCCGCCGGAGAGTCCGACGACGATGCGCTGCTTGGGGGAGGCTGTCATTCCCGGGATTGTATTTTTCGGGCGGGGGGCCTGCTCGCGTCGCGCGCCAAAGGCCTGCTGCCCGCAGGCCCCCCATGCGGCCGCCGCCGCGTCAGCTGCCGCGCAGCACGCTCGCGTCGGTATGGATCATGTCCACCGGATGCCGCTGGCCGGCGAGGTAGTCCTCGATGCAGCGCATCACCAGCGGGCTGCGGTGGCGGTCGGCGCAGGAGCGCAGTTCATCGGGCGTCATCCACACGGTGCGCACGATGCCGTCGTCGAGCGAGCGCCAGGCGTGGTGCGCGCCCAGCGTGCCGGTGAAGGCGAATCGCAGGTAGGTGATGTCGTCGCCCGTGCGGGTGCGCGTGAAACGGTTGAGGTAGATGCCGACCAGCGCGGTGGCGGTGAAGTCGTAGGCCGTTTCTTCCAGCACTTCGCGCACGCAGGCCTGCTCGGGCGATTCGCCGGGGTCGAGGTGCCCGGCGGGATTGTTGAGCCGCAGCCCGTCGGCCGTGTCCTCTTCCACGAGGAGGAAGCGCCCTCCCTGCTCGATGACGGCGGCCACGGTGACGTTGGGTTTCCAGCGGTTGGGCATGGCGCGCATTATGACCATACGGCGGCGGAGCGAGCCAGTCCCGGCACAGCCCGTCAGGGCCGCGCGGGTGCCGGCCGCAGCACCAGCCAGAGCGCCACCGCGATCAGGGTGCCGCCCGCGGCATGCGCGCCGGTGACGGTTTCGTCCAGCAGCAGCCAGCCCCAGGCCACGCCGAACGCCGGCACCAGGAACGTCACGGAGAGCGCCTTGAGCGGCCCCACGTCCGCGATCAGCCGGAAATACAGCACGTAGGCCCAGGCGGTGCAGAGCAGCCCCATGGCCAGCAGCGCCGCCCAGACCTGCACGGGCGCCGTGGACCACTGGCTTGCAAGGCCCGGCTGGTTCCAGGCCTGCCATGCCGCCCACGGCGCCAGCGCCAGCACGGCGCCCCACTGGCTGCCCAGCGCGACCAGGCGACTGTCCAGCCCGCCGCGTGCGGTGATCCAGCGGCGCGTCAGGAAGCCCGCGAGGCCGTAGCAGGCCGTGGCCGCCAGGCACGCCGCGATGCCCGCCGCGACCGGCATGGTGAGGGCGACCGGCCCGGCCTGGGGGATTTCTTGCGCCTGGCGCCGGACGTCGATGTGCACGTGAGCACCAGCGACCGCGTGGTCGATCTGGCATCCGAAGACATCCATTTCGCGGTACGCCATGGCCTGGGCGTGGCACCCGGGCTGCTGGCCGAGGTGCTGGTGGCCGACGACCTGGTGCCGGTCTGCAGCCCGCGCCTGATCGCGCCCCGGCGCGTGCCCCGCGTCACCGACATCACCGGCGCCCGGCTGCTGCACGACGGGCACCGTGGCGACTGGCGGCTCTGGTGCGAGGCGAACGGGGCCTTGGGCGTGGACTGCAACCAGGGCGTGGTGTTCACGCATTCCAACGGCTCGATCGAGGCTGCCCTGGCAGGCCGGGGTTTCGCCCTGGCGCGGCAGGGCTTCGTGGCGCAGGAGATCGCGGCGCGCGCGCTCGTGGCCGTGCGGTCGGCCGCGCTGGCGACGCCGCTGGCCTACCGGCTGGTGCACCGGCCCGAAGTGCTGGTGGACCCGGCGCTGCGCGGCTTTCGCGACTGGATCACCGCACAGGCCACCGCCTCCTGAGCCGGGCGCACCGGCATGCCGGCCCGCGGCCCGCCGCCACCGGCTTCGTGCCTGCGGGCACGTATTCGCGCGCATGCTTACAGAAGATCTCGCGCCCTCCAGACTGCGGTTTATTTTTCCCGATAAATCCAATGTCTGCGATCAACAGTTCCTCCGTTTCCACTGCAGCCGCGCAGCGGCCCGCATCCCCGCCGGACGCAGCCGCGTCCCCGGCCAGTCCGCCGCGTGAATCCTTGCGCGCCCAGTTGCCGGCGGGGATTCCCTCCCCGGCCCAGCGGCCCGGCCGCACCGAAGGCGGCGCCACGCCGCCACGCACCCCCCTGCCAGTGCCTCCCTCGCCATCCGAGTCCTCGGCCGCGTCTGCGGCCGGGAGCCCGGCCCGGCTCGCCGAGATCGCTCCGGAGGACGCGGGCGCCCCCCCGCCCGGCCCCGCCGGGACGCGGCAGGGCCTGGGGCAATTCCTCAAGACCATGGGGAGCATGGTCGACGCCCGAACGGCCGTGATGCGCGGCGACGACGCGGAATTCATGCAGGAGTTCAAGGGCCGGGCAGACCCGGAGCGCGGCGTGCTTCCCGCTGGCAGCACGCTGCCGGAACTGCGGAACGCCGCGCAGGCGCTGCGTACGCAACTGCTGGAGCAGAACGTTCCCGCCGAACTCCAGACGCGATTCGAAGGGCGGCTCGCGCACCTGGATTCCACGCTGGAGGCGCTGGAGACCGAGCAGCCGCTGGCACGCCGCGCCGCGGTCTATCTCGGCATGAACGCGCTGCTGCCCGTCCTGCCCGTCGCCGTCGCCTTCCGCGGCCACCAGAACCAGTTCGAGGCCGAACTGGCAGGCCTCTACGCAAAGACCGCCCTGATGGCGATCGGCTCGGCACGCTCCCCCACGGGGGCGAACCGGCACAGCGTCATGGACCATTTCATGTCGCGCCACTACATCAACGTGGTGCAGGCGGCGCTCTTCGCGTTGCCCACGTTCGTGCCGCAGCTGCAAAAGCTCAACCGTCACCCTGCCTTCAACGTGGGCGCCGGCATGGTGTCCACCACGGCGCTGTTCCTCGGGTTCCTGGGCAAGGAGATGCGGGAGATCACCAACCGCATCCGCCACGGCGTGCCGGATCCGCAGCTCGCCGCAACCGGCACCCGTCTGCAGGAGGCAGCCAGCTTCCCGGCAGAGCCTGCGGAACCGGCCGCAGACGGCGCAGGCGGCTCGGACGAGGCCGTGCAGGCCGCCCGCGAAGCCGCCGTCCAGGCGCGCACCGCCCTCTCGCAGGCGCTGGACCTGGCCCGCGCCGACCAGAAGGCCGTCACCGACGCCAAGGCCAGCTTCCTGGCCCAGGGCGACGGCAAGGAGCTCAGCCCGGTCACCAGCAAGCAGCTGACGCTGGTCGCGGATGCGTTCCTGTCCATCGCCACCGACCTGGAACGCGTGCTGCATCCCGCGGGCCTGCCCGAGCAGGCCGCCACGGCCGCCAACGAAGCCCAGCAGGAGGCCGAGAAAGCCGAACGCATCGCGAAATACGCCCTGGCGGCCTTCACCGGTGCCGTCTGCGCGACCACGACCGGCCTGATGTACCCCGACCAGATCGGGATGGTGGACCTGGCGTCCGACGCGGCGTTCACCGTGGCCCTGATGGTCGCCAACGCCCGCAATCCCAACGTCACGCGCCGCGATGCGCTCGACGAGTTCAAGTCGTTCGCGGGGCTCAGCCTCGTGATGATCGCGGTGCTGACGGCCAACCACGCCGCGGACGATTTCATCGAGAAGAACACCACCGGCATGCTGGCGGGGGCAGCGGCCATGGCCCTGCTCAACGTGTCCATTCCCGGACCGGTGGGCCACCTGGCCGGCGCGGGCCTGGAAAAGATGTACGCGGGACTGCAGTCGATGCGGCCTGCGGAACTCTCCCAGGCGCTGCGCGGCATCGGGCACAACGCGATCGAGTGGCTGCGGGAGCGGTTCATGGGCGCGGCACCGGCACCGGTACCGTCGAGCGTCGAGATCCACGAGATCCAGGAGCCGGAGGTTCCGCGCCACGCGCCCGTGGCCCCCTGAGCAGGCAGGGGGCATGCCCCTTGCCTACAGCAGGCGCTCCATGTACACCGCCTGCGCGCCATAACCCGCCACGCGTTCGTGCGCCTCGGCCGATGCAGGCTCGCGCGCCGCATAGCCCTGGCGCTCCCAGTAGGCACGCGAGCCCTGCACGGAGACGAGGGCGGTGTGCCGCAGCCCGGCAACGCGGGCTTCGTGCCACAGGGTCTCCAGCAGCGCGCGGGCCAGTCCGCACCCTGCACATTCCGGCAGCACGGCCATGTCGTGCAGGTAGAGCGTGTCGGGCGGTCCGTCCGGGGTCTCGAAATCACCGTGCAGCGCGGTCACCTTGCCCCGCACGGTGCGGTAGGCGGCCAGGTAGGCCTGCACGGATCCGGGCGCCCCGGCGACCAGCGAACAGTTCACGGGGCTGGCCAGCCGCCGCGCGAAAACGTCGGCGCTTTCGAGGAACCCCTCGCCATAGCAGGCCCGCTGCACTGCCAGCAGGCCGGGCAGGTCTTCCCCGCCCAGCCGGCGTATGGGCGGCATGGGAGCGGCGGAAGGGACGGACGTGGCGGCCGGATCGGCAGGAGAGCGCATGAACCCGTGTGTTCCGGTCGGGTTCGAAAGGCAACCCGGCCATGGGACGACACCGTATGTAATAGAGTGCCGACAGTACATCACAATGCGAACAGTGCTCCGGCGGGCTGGCGGCCCCGGACCGGTGGCGGCCACGTGCCTTCATGTCCCTGAACCAATTCCTGCGCCTCATCGGCATCGTGCTGGCCACCGTGACGGCCCTGCTGGCCGCGCATGCCAGCTGGGGGCAATGGCGCTCGTGGCGCGCGGCGGACGCCGGATCGCGCGCGCTCGCGGACCTCGGCCTGGGCATGGTGGCGACCGAACGGGTGTCGCGCGAGCGCGGCCCGACGAACGCGCGCCTCGGCGCGCTCGATGGAGCGCCCGATCCGCAGGCCGTCGCCGCCCTGGCGCGGGCGCGCGAAAGCACCGACCAGGCCATGGCGCAGCTGCGCGCCATGCTCGCCGCCCGCACGCAGGTGCCGCACCTGGACGCACTGCTGGCCGGCGCGGACGACGCCGCGCAGGCCCTCGCCCGTGCACGGGCGGTGGCCGACGGGGTCATCGCCCTCCCCCACGCCCAGCGCACGCCCGAGGCCGTGCGCGCCAGCGTCTATGGACTGGCGGCCATCGTGCCGCGGCTCGCGCCGATCAACAGCGCACTGATCCAGACCGTTCGGACGGCACAGCCGTCCATGGACGGCGACACGCAGGTGCTGCGGATCACCGCGGAGCTGCGCGAGCATGCAGGCCTGCTCGGATCGCACTTCACCGCCGCGCTGGTGATGCAGCGTCCGTTCACGCCCGAAGAACGGCATGCGATCGAGCAGACGCGCGGGCGCATCACGGCACTGCAGTTCCTGCTGGAGCAGCGCCTGGCCCGCCAGGATGCCCCGCCCGACATCGCCCAGGCCTGGGAGGCCGTGGACAGCGGCTACTTCGGCCATGCGATGCGGGACATCGTCGCGCCCGTGCTGGCGGCCGGCGAGCGGGACGGACGCTACGGCATCACCGCCGCCCAGTTCGCGGAGGGCTACGTGCCCGAACTGGGCAAGGTGGTGACACTGCGCGACCGGCTGATGGCGCGGCTGCAGGCCGACGCGCTCGCCGCCCGGGAGCGCGCCCTGCACAGCCTCATGGAGGTGGCGGGCGCCTCGGCCCTGCTCTGGGCCATCCTCGCGGGCACGCTGGCCACGCTGCACGCCCGCGTGCTGCAGCCCCTGGCCCAGACGACCCAGGCCCTGCAGGATCTGGCCCGCAACCGCCTGGACGCCCCGCTGCCCCGGCCCGCGGCCGACGACGAGATCGCCGCCGTGATCGGCGCCGTGCGTGCGCTGCAGGAGCACACGCAGGCCCGGCAGGTGCTCGAGCGCGAGCGCGACGGCCTCATCGCGCAGCTGCGCGAGCAGTCGCTCACCGATTTCCTCACGGGGCTGCCCAATCGGCGCGCGTTTTTCGCGGCGGCACGCGAACGTATCGCGCAGGCACGGCAGCAGCGCTTCGACGTCGCCCTGATGCTGCTGGACGTGGACCTGTTCAAGAGCTTCAACGACCGCGCGGGACACGCCGCCGGCGACGAGGCGCTGCGGGCCGTGGCACGCGCGGTGCGCCACACCCTGCGCCCGGGCGACCTCGTGGCGCGGTACGGGGGCGAGGAGTTCGTGGTGCTGCTCGGCCCCTGCGCGGGCCGCGAGGGCGCGGCCTGTGCCGAGCGCCTGCGCCACGCCATCGAGACGGCGCCGGTCGTGCTGCCGTCGGGGGAGCGCTTCCGGCTCACGGCCAGCGTGGGCGTCGCCGTCTCCCAGCGCCACGGCATGGTGCTGGACCACCTGCTCTCGGAAGCGGACACGGCCCTCTACCGGGCCAAGGACCGGGGCCGCAACCGGGTCGAGGAAGCCGCTTGAAAGACGGGAAAGACCCGCCGCGCCGGCCTGCGCCCCTCAGCGCTGCAGGGCGGCCGGAGGGCGCACGAAGTCGTCCAGCGACAGGCCCTTTTCCCGCAGCAGCGCCTCCAGCGCCGGGCGCAGCTCGCCGAGGCTTTCCTCCACCGCCTCGCGCACCGTGTCCACCACGACCTGGGTGCTGCGCTCGATCTCCACGTTGAGCGCGTCGCCGGCGCGCAGGTCCTCGAACACGGTGGCGCGGCGCGTCTCGGGAATCAGCCAGACCTCGAACCATCCCTCGGCACGGTTCACCTCCGCCACGGTCAGGCTGGCGCCGTGCAGGGCGATGTAGCCCTTGGCGAAGACATAGCGGCGGAACGGCGGCGGCACCGCCACGCGCCACACGCGGTTGTTCTCGGAATCGCGCACGCTCTGCAGCGTGGCCGCGAAATCGATGTGGCCCGACAGCGGATGGCCGCCGATCTCGGCGCCGTCGCGGGCCGCCCGCTCCACGTTCACGCGCCGGCCGGCCGCGTAGCCGCCCAGCGTGGTCACGTTCAGGCTCTGCAGCATCGCGTCGAACGCGACCGATGACGGCGAAACCAGCCGCGTCACCGTGAGGCACACGCCATCCACCGCCACGCTGGCGCCGATGGCGAGGCCCTCGCAGAAGCCGGGCGGGAACTCGATCACGAAGGTACGCAGCCCTTCGCGGTCCTGCAGTTCGGCAAGGGTGGCGGTGGCTTGGACTATGCCTGTGAACATGGCGCGGAATACTCTCGTGGATGAAGGAAGCGGGGAGGCGCCGGGGCATTGTGCCACCCGGGCCGCGGCCCCGCTCAGGCAGGGTCGCGCGGCACCGCAGCCAGGGCGGAGGCCACCCGCGCCGCCAGCATGTCCAGGGCGAACGGCTTGGTGAGCACGCCCATGCCCGGGTCCAGGTCGCGCTCCCCGATCACGGCCTGCTCCGCGTAGCCGGTGATGAACAGCACGGGCAGGCCGGGGCGCAGGACGCGGCCGGCGTCGGCCACCTGCCGGCCATTCATGCCGCCGGGCAGGCCCACGTCGGTGAGCAGGAGATCGAGCGGCCCGGCCTCGCGCAGCATCTCCAGCGCCGAGGGTCCGTCCTCCGCCTCGAGCACGCGGTAGCCCTGTTCGCGCAGCGATTCCGCCACCGTGGAGCGCACGGCGGGTTCGTCATCCACCACCAGGACCGACGGCATGGCGCGCCCCGCTCCGGACGCAGGGGCCCGGGCCTGCCCGGCAGGCGGCGCCTCGGCACATGTACCGGCCGCCAGTTCGGCGGCCGAGCAGGCATGGCGGGGCAGCCAGAGCGTGATCGTCGTGCCCTGGCCGGCCACCGAAGCGATGCGCGCAGAACCGCCCGACTGCTGGGCGAAGCCATAGACCATCGACAGCCCCAGGCCCGTGCCCTGCCCCAGGGGCTTGGTGGTGAAGAACGGCTCGAAGGCGCGTTCGGCCACCTCCGGCGCCATGCCCTCGCCGGTATCGGCCACCGACAGCGCCACGTATTCCCCGGGCTGCAGTTCGGTGGCGTGGCGTCTGGACTGCCCGTCGCCGGGGTGGCCGGCAACGTGGTTGGCGGTCGCGATGCGCAGCGTGCCGCCGCGGGGCATCGCATCGCGCGCGTTGATGCACAGGTTCAGGAGCGAATTCTCGATCTGCCCGGCGTCGGCCCGCACCGCCCAGAGCCCGGCGGTGGCGTCGAAACGCACGGTGATGGCAGGCCCCACGGTGCGCTGCACCAGCTCCAGCAGGTCCGCGACGAGCTGGTTCAGGTCCACCACGACGGGTGCCAGGGTCTGGCGGCGGGAAAACGCGAGCAGCCGGTGCGTGAGCGAGGCCGCCCGCTTGGCCGAGCGGTGGGCCGTGTCGATGCAGCGCTCCATGTCGGCCACGCGCCCCTGGGACACGCGCAGCCGCAGCAGGTCCAGGCTCGCCATGATGCCCGCCAGCAAGTTGTTGAAGTCGTGCGCGATGCCCCCGGTGAGCTGCCCCACGGCTTCCATTTTCTGGGCCTGGCGCAGCGCCTCCTCGGCGGCCATCAGCTCGCGGGTGCGCTCCTCCACCTTGGTTTCCAGCGTGTCGGCGAGCGCGCGCAGCTGCCGCTCCGCGGTGCGCCGCTGCACGGCCATGCGCGTGCGGTGGGCCACGCTGCGGATCAGCGCCAGGTCGTCGGAGGACCATTGCCGCGGTACCGGGTGGTTCAGGAACAGCATCGCCACGAGCCGCCCGCCCTCGATCAGCGGCAGGTTCACCAGCGCCCCCGCCTGCACCGACCGCAGGGCATGCACGTGGCTGGCGGTACGCTCGTCGGTGGATACGTCGTTCACGATGACGATGTGGCCGCGCAGCAGGTCCTCGTAGAAGCGGCCATAGTGGGGCAGGTGGTGCCGGCCCACGGCCGTGGACATGCCCAGCGATGTCCAGTCGCGCACGATGGTGACGGTGTTCGTCTCGTCGATGTCCCCGTAGCCCGCCCGCCCCACGCAGAGGATCTCCCCCAGCATGCGCGCCGCGGCGTAGGCCATGTCGGCGGGGTCTTCCAGCGCGCGGAAGCTGTCGTCGAGCTGCAGCAGCGCCTGGGTGCGGCGCTCGGCGAGCGTCTGTTCGGTGACGTCCTGGGCGGTTCCCGCGATGCGCAGGCGGCGGCCGTCCGTGCCGCCCTGCACCTGGGCCAGCACCTTGAGCCAGCGCACCAGGCCATCCCGGCGCCGGATGCGGTGGTCGATCGCGTACTCCTGCCGCTGCGCGATGCTGTGCTCGAAAGCCGCGCGCACGCGCGCGGCATCGTCGGGATGGATCGACACCAGCACCTTCCGCCAGCTCAGCGGCTGCTCGGCAGGCAGGCCGAAATGCTCCCGGCAGACCTCGGAGCTGGTAAGCGCGAACGTCTCCAGGTCCAGCTCCCACAGGCCGATGCGCCCCGCGATCGCGGCGAATCGCAGGTGCGCCTCCCGCTCCTCGAGGGCGCGAACGCCCTGTCCCGCGGCGCCGGGCGGCACCAGGCCCCCCGCGCAGGGGGCGGGATCGCCGTCACCCCCGGTGGCGGGTGGCGGCGGAGGAACGGGCGACTGGCTCAATGGACGGAAGCTCCCCAAACGGGCCCCCGGGCCGGCCGCGTCGGGCGGCCGGCACCAAAAAGGGCGGAACGGCAGATTGTGACGCAACTGCGGCGCGGCTTAGTTGCAGAGCGCAACAGGCCCCTCCAGAACCACCCCTCAGGACCTTCAGCGGGCCCGCAGCAGATCGCCGGCCTCGAGCAGCACCAGTTCGTTGTCGTCGGCACGGCCGGGCTCGCGGCTGGAACTGAAAGGCAGGTTGTTGTCGTTGCCCACCACGATGTGCGTGGCGTCCACGACGTCCACGTTCTCGATGGTGAAGAACGGGAAGGCGAGCACCCCGCCCGTCAGGGGCTTGCGGGCCAGGCGCTTCGGGTCCTGGATGTTCAGCAGGTCGATGTAGCCCACCTTGCGCAGCGGGCCGCCCGCGTTGGCGTCGGTCAGCTCCACCTTGTACACGCGCTTGAACTTCGCCACGTCGTGGAAGCAGTCCGCGCGCTTCCGGCCCTCGGGGCAGGCCTTGTCGGGCGTGCCCTCGCCGTTGTCGCGCTCGATGACGAGGCCCATGGCGGGACCGATCATGTTGAAGTCGCCGATGGCGTTCTGGTTGGCTTCCAGCACGTACTTCCAGTGGCGGCCGGTCCATTTCTCCTGCCGCACGTCGAACTCCAGCACGCGCAGGTATTGCCGGCCGCCGTCCACGGATTCATAGGCCTTGGCGGATTCGTCCCACACCGGGCCTTCGAGCAGCGCGTACAGCCTGCTGCCGTCGGGGCTCGATGCCATGCCCTCGAAGCCCTTGGAGCGCTTGATGTCGAAGGCCGGGGCCTTGGCGTCGGGCGCGGCGGCGGTGGTGACGGCGGGATGGTCGGGCGAGCGCACCACGCGGCCATCCACCTGGGTATCGAACACCGCCAGCACGCGGCCGTCCAGGTCGGCCTTGATGAGGAACGGGCCGAACTCATCACCGATCCAGAGCGCGCCGCCGGCGAACTGGAAGCTCTCGGGATCGAAGTCGGCGCCGGTCAGGTAGCGCTCCTTCGTGCCTTCCTCGGCGATGCGGAACGGCACCTTCCTGTCGGGGTCGTGCAGGAACACGGTCTTCAGGCGATCGAACCGCCCGGTCTTGAAGTCCACCGCATAGTGGTTCAGGTAAAGCATGAAGTCCGGCGAATTCGCCTTGGCGCCGGCACCGTTGTCCGTCAGGATCCAGAAGGTGCCGTCGGCCATGCGCTTGATGCCCGAGTGGCCCTGCAGCGGCTGGCCCTGGAACGGCAGCGAGACGCCCGTGGGCCGCCCGGCAGAGGTGCCTTCGACGGTGCCCACGGCATCCACGCGCCGCGGGGTGGTGAACTTGCCGCTGGTGCGCAGGTCCGCCGGAGCATCCGGCGGCGCGGGGATGAAGGACTGCGCGGGCAGCACGGCGTGGCCGGCGAGCGTGGCGGGATAGGCGGCCGGCTCGGCATGGGCGCAGGGCAGTGCGGAGAATGCGAGGGCGGTGGCGAGCGTGGCGAAGCGGAAGGCGGCAGGCATGCGGGATGTCGTGGCGATGGCGGATGAGGCCGCCACGATGCCGCCTTTCGGTGTCAGGCCGGTGACGCGGCCTGCCCGGGCCGCGTCCGGAGCCGCCAGGCCAGGTAGCCCACCACCCCCGCGTTGAACGCGATCACCAGGGTGGCGGCCCACGAAGGCCGGTGCAGCCAGTGCCAGAGTTCGAACGGGATGTACAGGCCGCCCGACAGCGCCCCCAGCGCCTCGCCCCAGGCCCGGCCCTTCCACAGGCCGTACGCCTCCGTGAAGCGCAGGGCCGCGTAGGCGGTGACGGCCAGCATCAGCCACCGGAAATCCTCGTGCGCGAGCAGGTCGAGCCGGGACAGCAGCATCTCAGGGTACCGCTCGCCCGGGTTCAGGCCCACGTGCCCGATCAGGGACACCGCGGCGCGGTGCAGGTCGTGGTGCAGCAGGCCGAGCAGGCCCAGGCCGGCCAGGAGCGCGACCACGCCCTTGACGGCTTCCAGGATGGCGATGGTCCGCAGGGCCCGCTGCCCCGCGGCATCGCTGCTGCCGTGGCGGCCGGCCGTGCGCATCAGGCGGCGGCGGCCATGCCCGCCGCATGCCCGCGCGTGAACGCCTCCTCGAACACCGAGTACCCGGACCAGTCGGCATGGCCGAAGGCCAGGCGGGCCGTGCCGGGCACGGAGGGCGCGGCGATGCGCTCGCCGTTCGCCAGCACATAGCGCTGCCGGGGCGCGGGCATGCGTCCGGCCTGGCTCAGGAAGGCCAGCGTCCCCGGCACGGGGATGGACATGGCGTGTCCGTAGCGGGTGATCTCCACGCGCGTCACACGGGCCCGCAGGTCCGGATGCGGGCCGGACAGGCTCGCGAGGATGGCGTCGCGCCAGTGGGTCCAGGGCTGTTCGGCGAGCTGGCGGCGGCCGTCGGGCACGTCGCCCAGCGCCCGGTAATAGGTGAGCACCGTAGGGCCGGGGCGCGGGTCCAGGCGCTGGTGGCCCGCGTCCACGTAGCCCAGGCCGCCCGGCGCCGGATCGTCGTACAGCACGTTGTCCCAGGCAGGCGCCGCGCCTTCGCGGTCCGACAGCGGGGCGTCGATGCGCAGGTTCGCCACCAGCCAGGGGGCCCACTGCAGCCGCTGCGCGGCCTGGGCGAGGAATGCGGGCGGGTTGCGCACCACGCGCGCCGCCACGAAGACGGGCAGCGCCACCACGCAGCGGCGCGCCTGCCAGCGCTCGATGCCGCCGCTCGCATGGTTCAGCACGTCCACCTCCACGCCGCGCCGGCTCTCCTCGATGCGCAGCACGGTGCTGCCGGTGCGCAGCGCCCCGGCATCGTTGAGCGGCGCGGCCAGCCGCTGGGTCAGCCAGCCGTTGCCCTCGGGCCAGGTGAGCACGCCTTCGCGCTCCTCGCCGGCAGCTTCGCCAGGCGCGTGGAAACCGTGGCGGCTGGCGAAATAGTGGATGCCCGCCCATGCCGACACCCGCGCTGCGCCGGCGCCGTAGTCATCGCGGCAGCAGTAGTCCAGGTACCAGCGCAGGTGCGCATCCGAGAAGCCCTCCTGCGACAGCCAGGCGTCGAACGTGAGGGCATCCAGGGAGCGCAGCACGGAGGAAACCGGCTGGTCCGGCCGCCACAGCTTGAACGTGGGCATGGCGAAACGCGCCATGCGGCCCAGTTCCGCCATGCGTGCGGAGAACCGCCGGTACTGCTCCAGGGTGTCCGCGCCGACACCGTTCACGGGCAGCAGGCCCTCCTGCCAGGCCCCCCGGAAGAACAGCCGCTCCTGCGGGCTGTGGCACAGGCTGCGCTCGTCGATCTGCCAGCGCCCCGCCACGCGGCGCCGCAGGCCGAATTCTTCCAGCAGGTCCTGCACCTCGCGAGCCCCGTCGCCCGGCACCGGCAGGTAGTGGGCGCCCAGGGGGCAGGCGATGCCGTCCACCTGGCCGGCGCGGCTGTTGCCGCCCGCGGAATCCTCCATCTCCACCAGCATGAAGTCATCGACTCCGGCCAGGCGCAGGGCGCGTGCCGCGGCCAGGCCCGCCACGCCGCCGCCAGCGACCACCACCTGGGTGCGGCGCACGATGTCGGGCTCGATCGTCCCGCCCTTCTGCAGCCGGTCGCGCAGCGCATGGCCCCGGGCCATGTCGATGCCCGTGAAGCCTCCGGGCAGGTCGCGTGGCGAAGGCCCGCACCCGGCCAGCGCACAGGCGGCCGTGGCCGTGGCGCCCCGCAGCAAAGTACGGCGCTGCAGTGCGGGGAGATCGAGGTAGGAAGCAGGCATGCGGCGTACTCTACGCCACGGCCATGTCAGGCCGGGCATGGCCTGCGCCCGGCCCGCCGGTCCGGCATCAGTGCGCCGCCACCTTGCCCCACTCCTGCTCGTAGGTGTGCACCAGCACCTGGTTCGAGAGGCGGTTCACTTCCGCCGGCACCCGGGCCATGTCCAGGGGGAAGTCGAACAGCAGGGGCAGCGTGGGCACCGACAGGAACCGCAGCCCCCCGGGCAGGCGCTCCGGCAGGCGCCACGGCCGCCGGCTGGCGATGACGAAACCCCATTCGCCGAAGCTCGGCACGTGCACGTGGTACGGCGCCGTGGCCAGGCCCACCGATTCGACGGTCTGCACCACGGTCCAGAAACTCTGGCGGGCCACCAGCGGCGAGGTGGTCTGCACCACCGCATAGCCGCTCGCCGAGAGGCGCTGTTCGAGCAGCGCATAGAAGCTGTTCGTGTAGAGCTTGCCGATCGCGAAGTTGGTGGGATCGGGAAAGTCCACCACGATCACGTCGAAACCGGCCGACTCCCCGCTGCCCCCCTGCTGCAGCCACTGGAAGGCATCCGTGTTGACGATGCGCACCCGCGGATCGTTGAGGGCTCCGGCGTTGAGCCGCACCAGCGCCGGATCGGTGCGGAAGAGCCGCGTCATGGCCGGATCGAGTTCCACCAGCGTGACCGATTCGACCGAGGGGTACTTGAGGATCTCGCGCACCGCCATGCCGTCGCCGCCACCGAGCACCGCCACGCGTTTCGGCGCCCCGTGGGCGGACATCGCCGGGTGCACCAGGGCCTCGTGGTAGCGGTATTCGTCGCGCTCGGCGAACTGCAGGTTGCCGTTCAGGAACAGCCGGTAGCCCGAGCGGCCGTGCGTGACCACGATGCGCTGGTAGGGCGAGGCGCTGGCGATGACGATGCGGTCCTGGTAGAAATGGTCTTCCGCCAGGCGGGTGATGTGCTCGGCCCCCGCGAAGCCGGCCAGCAGCGCCCCGAGCACGGCCGCGCACGCCAGCGCATGCGCCCGCAAGCGCCGCAGCTCGTGCCGGAAGAGCCACAGCGCCCAGACCGCCACCACCGCGTTGAAGATGCCGAACAGCAGCCCCGTGCGCACCAGCCCCAGGTGCGGCACCAGCAGCAGCGGGAACGCGAGCGACACCGCGAGCGCGCCGAGGTAATCGAACGTGAGCACCTGCGACACCAGGTCCTTGAGCGCCACGTTGCGCTTGAGGATGCGCATCACCAGCGGGATCTCCAGCCCCACCAGCATGCCGACCAGCAGCACCATGCCGTAGAGCAGCAGCCGGAAGGCACCAGGCACGTAGGCATTGGCCAGGAAGAGCACCGCGGGCAGCGCCCCGCCGACCACCGCCACCAGCAGCTCGATCCGCAGGAAATGCGCGGGCAGCTGGCGCTCGAAATACCGCGACAGCCACGAGCCCACGCCCATCGCGAACAGGTAGGTGCCGATGATGGTGGAGAACTGCAGCACCGAGTCGCCCAGCACATACGAGGCGAGCGCGCCCGCGACGAGTTCATAGAGCAGGCCGCAGGCGGCCACCACGAACACGCTGGCGAGCAGCGCGATATCGAGAGGCCGGGGGGCGGGCTGCGGAGGGGATGGGAGGGGAGCGGCGGCGGTCAAGCCCGCTATTTTGCGGGATGCGCGCCGCCGCTCCCTGCCGCCACCGGCCGCACAATCCGCCCACACCGTCACGGGCGCCGGGCCCCTGCACGGCCCTTCGGGAGGCTTCGCATGCATTTCATCGTCATGGGCGCGGGCGCCATCGGCCTCCATGTGGGCGGACGCCTGGCCGCGGCCGGGGAGGCGGTGACCCTGGTGGGCCGCCCCCGCATCCTGGATGCGATCGCACGGGACGGCCTGCGGGTGAGCGACCTGGAGGGAGCCGATGCGCACGTGCCCGCGCACGCGCTGCGGCTGGCCCCGTCGCTGGACGGCATGGAATGCCCCGGCGACGCCATCGTCCTGCTGTGCGTGAAAGGCGGCGCCACGGCGCAGGCCGCGCGCGCCCTGGGCGCCGCCTGCCCGCCGGGCACGCCCGTGGTGTCGCTGCAGAACGGCGTGGACAACGTGGCGCGCATCGCCGCCCATGCGCCAGCGCTGCGGCCCATCGGGGCCATGGTGCCCTACAACGTGGTGCTGCGCGGCACGCATGTGCACCGCGCGACCGCCGGATGCATCCACCTGCAGCGCGACCCGGCCGCCGACGCGGTGGCCGAAGCCTTCAGGGCGGCGGGACTGGGCACCACGGTCGTGGAGGACATTCGCCCGGTGCAGTGGGGCAAGCTGCTCCTGAACCTCAACAACCCCGTGAATGCACTCTCGGACCTGCCGCTGCGCGAGGAACTGCAGGACCGCGACTGCCGCGCCGTGTTCGCCGCGCTGCAGGCCGAAGCGCTGCGCGCCATGGCGCGCGCCGGCGTCCGCCCCGCGAAGGTCACGCCCGTGCCGCCGGCACTGCTGCCGCACGTGCTGCGGCTGCCCGACGCGCTTTTCACCCGGCTCGCGCGCCGCATGCTGCGCATCGATCCGGCGGCTCGCTCCTCGATGTGGGACGACCTGGAGGCCGGCCGCCCCACCGAGATCGACGACCTCTGCGGCGCCGTCGTGCGCCTGGCCGCGGCGCATGGCCTGCGCGCGCCCTGCAACGAACGCATGTGCGCGCTACTGGCCGGCCCGCGCCAGCGGCTCACGGGTGCGCAGATGCGCGAGGCCCTGGGGCTCTGATGCAGACCGCGCCTGGCACGTCCCGCTCCAGCCAGGGCCTGCGCCATGGGGCACCGCTCACCCCCCGTGGATCGCCGCCGCCACGATGATGCTGATGCCCAGGCACATCGCCGCCACGACCATCGCCAGGGCCTTGTTCTGCTTCTCGACGATCTCGGCCCAGAGGTCGTAGGGCGTGGCCTTGTCGATGATGATGAAGCTGATCCAGAACACCGCCACGCCGATCAGCGCGAACAGGATGGAGCCGAAGAACGCGGCGGGATGCAGCCAGTCGAGTGTCATGGTGAACTCCTTCATTGAACGCTGAGAAAAATTGCCGGAATGCACCCGCGGCGCGTGCGCCGCAGTGCCGGACGGTTACTTGTGCCCGCCGCCGCTGGACCAGCCCCCGAAGGAGCCGCCCGAGGAGCGGTAGCTCGACGAGGTGCAGTTCTCCCGCTCGGGATCGCAGGACGACGAACCGCAGCCCCGCGAGAACAGCAGCAGCAGAAGGATGAGCACCATCGCCACGATGATCACCGTGCCGCAGCCCACGCTGCCGAGGCTGCCCGCGCTCGCCAGCGGGGCGGCGTCGTCGCGCTTGAACAGGTCCTTCTGCCCCTCGAGCTTGAAAGCCTGGGCCACGAGGGCGCTGTCCACCAGGCTGCCCACCGACCATGTGATCTCGCGCGGGGTCTGCTCCATCGACAGCCGGCCCCGGCCGCTCTTGCTGCTGTAGTCGCGGTTCTGGGTGGCCTGCCCCCGCTCCACCGGCCAATAGAACTCGCCCAGCACATAGGTGGTTTCGGCGCGGTACTGGTAATCCAGCCGGTAGGGATTCTGCAGGTAGGTGGCGGTCTGCCCGTCGGCCGACAGCCTGGGGGCGCCCGTCGCGGGCCGCACCAGGCTCCAGCCGTCCGAGGCATCCACGAGGAAGGCGAAGCCACGCTGGCGGTTGTAGAGCAGGTACTCGTCCCAGCCGAAGCTCTCGTCGTCGTCCGGCTCGTGGCCCATGCGGTGCTGGAAGCCCACCACCTGCCAGACCACGCCCTCGAGCAGGCCGGTCGTGCCCAGCGGGATCAGCGGCTGCACGGGCTCGTCCTGCACCGCGTGCCGCAACTCGCCCCCGATGCCGCCCGAGATGTCGATCAGGCTCGCGCACGACGGGCAGGTCAGGCTCCTGGTGGTGTCGAACGCCACCTGCACCGGCGCGCCGCAATGCGGGCAGCTGAACTGGCGCGCCTTCTCGTCCTTCGCCGACTCCTCCCGCAGGCCCTGCATGCGCAGGTCTTCCAGCCGCACGGCACGGCCACGCTCCACCCGCGGGGGCGCCTGCGAATAGTCGATGGACAGCACCTCGCCCTGTTCGCTGCGCAGTTCCACCACCGCGAAAGGCTGGCCCAGCGGCGGCAGCTTGGGCAGCTCTCCCTGCGCGGACACCAGGTGCGCCCGCACGTTCGCCGCCACGCTGTAGGGCACGCCGTTGATCGCCGTGGTGGCGCCCACGCGGAAACGCTCCGGAGCAGGCAGCTCCCGCACGGGATCGATGGGCCGCGTGAACACGTAGCCCCCGTTGTCCTCGCCCAGCGTGGCGGTGGTGCCATCTTCCAGGATCGCGTTCCACTCGGTCCACGTGCCCGTGTCGGCCTTGTACTGCAGCCGCCCGATCAGCGTGAACGGCTGCTCCCGCCCGTCCAGTACAGCACGGCCGCTCGCCATGAGCTGCAGCGGGCTGTGGTCGTCGAACACCTCCGCCATCTTGCCCACGCGCGACAGCACCTCCCCGCTGCGCACCACGGTGCTCTGGCAATAGGGGCAGACGGCGTGCGTGGACTGCGCGCTGCGGAATTCGACCGGCGCGCCGCAGCCCGGACAGGGCGCGCGATAGTGGCGCTGGGTTTGGGGGTCGGCCATGTGGGGATCGGTGTTGTCGGCCTCCTGCGGGCATCCGCGCCGGCAGGGCATGGTTCACGCCGCAGCGGTCGGAGGCCTGGCCCCTTCCCCCCGTGGCGCGTCGGGTCGCCCCCGCTCAGACCAGCTTCTTGAGCAACTCCACCTTCTTGGCGTCGAACTCTTCCTGCGTGAGGATGCCCTTGGCCTTGAGGTCGCCCAGCTTCTCCAGCGTGGCCATCACGTCCTCGGGCCGCACGCCCGCCGCGGGCGCGGAGGCCGGGGCCACTGGCGGCGCGCCGCTGCCAGCGGAGACCGGGGCACCGCCCTGCAGGCCCTGCTGCAGGTTCTGCGCCAGCACCTGACCGAGCGCCACGCCCGCACCCAGGCCCATCGCGTCGCCCGCGATGCCGCCGCCCCCGTTGCCCGCGCCTTCCGCGAACTTCGGGATCGACTGCGCCGTCTGGTACTGCATGAACTTGCCCATGTCGTTGCCGACCATGCCCATGCCGATCTTCTGGTCGAGGATCTTCTGCAGCTCCTCGGGCAGCGACAGGTTCTGCACCGTCATCGCCTCCAGCTGCAGGCCGATCTTCGCGAAGGCCGGCTGCAGCTCCTTCGCGAGCGCATCGGCGAACATGATCTGGTTGGCCGCGAGGTCGAGGAACGGCAGGCCGCTGGATGCGATCGCGTTGCTGATGTTCTGCAGCACGAGGCCGCGCAGCTGCCCGTCGAGCTCGCCCACCGTGTAGGCCGCGCGCGTGCCCGAGATCTCGGTGTGGAACAGCTTGGGATCGGTCACGCGGTACGCGTAGTTGCCGAAGGCGCGCAGGCGCACCGCCCCGAAATCCTTGTCGCGGATCGTGATCGGCTGCGGCGTGCCCCACTTCTGGTCCACCTGCTGGCGCGTGCTGAAGAAGTACACGTCGCTCTTGAACGGGGACTCGAACAGCTTGTCCCAGTTGCGCAGGTAGGTCAGCACCGGCAGGGTCTGCGTGGTCAGCTTGTAGGTGCCGGGGCCGAACACGTCGGCCACCTTGCCCTCGTTGACGAAGACCGCCATCTGCGACTCGCGCACCACCAGCGTGCCGCCGTTCTGGATTTCCAGGTCGCGCATGGGAAAGCGCCACGCCAGCGTTCCATCGTCGTCTTCCGTCCACTGGATGATGTCGATGAACTGCTTCTTGATGAAGTCCATGAGGGCCATGCGGTGCTCCGGCTGTGAAGAAGGGAAGGAAAACGGACTGCGAACCCGTCCGTGCGGTGACCGATCATAGCGGCGCCGGGCCACGGCGCTATCGCCGGCTTCGAGAGGATCAATTGGCGCACGCCAATGAGAATGCCTAGCATTCACACATTCCCCGCGAACACCGATACGGAACAAAAGAAGGAGAGCCGCCATGGACCGCATCCGCCACGCCACCCGCCAGAACCTCCCCACGCTCATGAAGACGGGCAGCTACTACCTCATCCACATCTGCGTTGCGGCCATGGTGGCCTATGCGGTCACCGGCAACCTGATCGCATCGCTCACGCTGAGCCTGCTGGAACCCACCGTGCAGGCCGTGGCATTCTTCTTCCATGAGAAGGCCTGGGAACGCGCGGGCCGGCGCCGCGCGGCCGCTGCGGCGGCACAGACCGCCGCCGCAGGCGCCTGAGCGCCACGGACCGGAGAACCACCATGGAACATGCTTCCACACGCACCGCAGGAGCGCATCACCTGCTCCCCATGCAGCCCCGGGCCCTGCCGTTCGCCCACTGGCTGGTAGAGCGCCTGGCCGGCCTCGCCACCGGGCGCTGAACCCCGCCCGACGCCGCCACAGGGTCAGGCCCGGGTATCCAGCAGCGAACCGAGCATGCGGTCCTCGGTCTTGACCATTTGCAGGTTGGCCGAGAAGGCATAGGTCGCGGACATCTGGTCCACCGCATCCGCCTCCGGCGAGGCGCCTTCCTCCACGGCCCGGCCGACGCGCGCCTCCACCCCGCCCTGGTCCGGCACCGCAGACTGCTCCACCGTCTGGCGGCGGAAGCCCTCCGTGTTCATGTTGGCCACGTTGTGCGCCGAAGTGTCCAGCTGCAGCTGCGCGGCGCGCAGGCCGGAGGAGGCGATGGAGGAGATGGAGGACATGGCGGGGGGGCTCCTGCAGGAGGGGGACGTTGGCGGATTATGAGCGCCTGGAGCAGGAAATGCGATGAAATTCCTCCATTGCGAGCGACTTGAAGCGATGCCGACGCCGCAGGGCAGCTGTTGTGTGATTCAGGGCCTGGTGTTGGGGCAGCCAGCGCCAGGCACCAGACGATGCAGGGCACATTCTTGAGAGCGGAAAGCTTCATCAGGGCGCGCCATTGCCTGAAGTGCCGGTTCTGCACCAGATAGCTTTGGCGGCTGGCCTCGTCGGCATCGGCGTACATCCATTGCCCGGCGAGGGGAAGGTCCAGGGCAGACCGGGGAAAACGCTCCACGCCATGCGGCCCCCAGAAGCCCAGCGGCTGCGGCGTCAAGACGACTGTCGCTGGAGCCTCGACCCGCTACCGCAGGCACACCTCACCCATGCGCCCGCACCAGGCACTCCCCGAACGCCTGCGCCGCCCTCGACGGCGCCGGCGACCTGCGCACCAGGCCCACGAACCGGCACTCGTAGCGCAGCAGTTCCGGCCGCACCGCCTGCATGCGCCCCCGCCGCTCGAAATCCTCCGCGTAGTGGTCGGGCAAAAACCCCAGGTACCGCCCCGACAGGATGAGCGTGGCGATCGATTCCTGGTCGAAGCCCGTGGCCGCGCGGGCGAAGCGGGCGCGGTGGCTCAGCTCCATGTTGGGCGAGTGGTAGCCCAGGCCGGCGAAGGGGTAGGCCCGCACGGCGTCCCAGTCCAGGCCCGCGTGGTCGGCGCCGAAGAGCGGGTGGCCCGCGCCGCAGTAGAGCAGCATGGTCTCGCCGAACAGGTCGGTATAGACCAGGCTCTGCGAGTTGCGGTGCGCGGGGATGATGCCGACCTGGTAGCTGCCGTCGATCACGCCGCGCTCGATGGCATTGATCGGGCCCACGTGCAGCTGCAGTTCCACCTCGGGCGCCTGCCGGCCGAAGGCGGCGATGGCTTCGCCGATGCGCGCTGCCGGGTTGGTGGCGGTCTTGTCGAACACCGCCACGGCCAGCTGGCCGCCCATGCGTGCATGGATGTCGTCGATGCCGTCGCGGAAGCTGCGCACCGAGGCCAGCAGGCGCAGCGTTTCCTCATAGACGCGCTGGCCCTCGGGCGTGAGCGCGAAGCCCGCCCGGCCGCGGCGGCAGAGCGTGAGGCCCAGGCGCGTCTCCAGATCCTTCATGTGGCGACTGACGGTGCTGGTGCCGATGTTGAGCTCCAGCTCGGCCGCGGCCATGCCGCCGCATTCGGCCACGCTCTTGAACACCTGCAGCAGGCGCAGGTCCATGTCGCTGAGCTGGCCCAGCACGGCGCGCTCGCGGGTGGCGGGCACGGGGCCCGGCAGCGGGGACGGTGACGATGGCGGCGGGGCGGGCGGGGATGGCGATGCGGGGGATTTCTTTACTTGCATGAATCGGCAAGTGAACATGGATATTCGACCATTCAAGAAATTATCCATCCCCGGAAGAATCGGTGCTGATGCAGGGGCGACGGGCTGCCGGGAGAGCGCCGCCGCCACTGCCTGCACGTCTCTTTTTCCACCCCTTTTCCGAAGGACCGACCATGGGCTTTTCCGTCATCGAACCCGCGCCCGGCGCGGACGCCGCCGCCCCCCGCATGGATGCCGCCTGGCTCGAAGCGCACTGGATGCCCTTCACGGGCAACCGCAACTTCAAGGCCCGCCCGCGCATGATCGTGGGCGCCCAGGGTGCCTATTACACGGATGCCGAAGGCCGCAAGATCTTCGACGGCCTGTCGGGCCTGTGGTGCACTGGCCTGGGGCACGGCCGCAAGGAGATCGCCGAGGCCATCGGCCGCGCCGCCGCCACGCTGGACTATTCGCCCGCGTTCCAGTTCGGCCACCCCGCCTCGTTCGCGCTGGCGAACAAGCTCAAGGAACTGACGCCTGCGGGGCTGGACTACGTGTTCTTCACCGGGTCGGGCTCCGAATCCGCCGACACGTCCCTGAAGATGGCGCGCGCCTACTGGCGCGCCAAGGGCCAGGCGAGCAAGACACGCCTGATCGGCCGCGAGAAGGGCTACCACGGCGTGAACTTCGGGGGCATCTCGGTGGGCGGCATCGTGGGCAACCGCAAGACCTTCGGCCAGGGCGTGGAGGCGGACCACATCCCGCACACGCAGCCGCCCGCGGGCACCTTCCAGCGCGGCATGGCCGAGGACGGCGGCCGCGCGCTGGCCGACCGGCTGCTGGACGTGATCGCCCTGCACGACGCCTCCAACATCGCCGCGGTGATCGTCGAGCCGTTCTCGGGCTCGGCCGGCGTGGTGATCCCGCCCAAGGGCTACCTGGAGCGCATCCGCGAGATCTGCACGCAGAACAACATCCTGCTGATCTTCGACGAGGTCATCACGGGCTTCGGCCGCTGCGGCGCGTGGACCGGGGCCGAGGCCTTCGGCGTGACGCCCGACATCCTGAACTTCGCCAAGCAGGTGACCAACGGCGCGCAGCCGCTGGGCGGCGTGATGGCCACCAAGGATATCTACGACACCTTCATCGCTCAGGGCGGCCCCGAGTACATGCTCGAGTTCCCGCACGGCTACACCTACTCCGCCCATCCGGTCGCGTGCGCAGCCGGCAATGCGGTGCTCGACATCCTGCAGAAGGAAGACATGCCCGGCCGCGCGCGCGGGCTGGCGCCGTATTTCGAGAACGCGGTGCATGGCCTCAAGGGCGCGAAGCACGTGGCGGACATCCGCAACTACGGCCTGGCGGCGGGCATCACCATCGCGGCCGTTCCGGGGGAGCCCGCGAAGCGCCCCTACGAAATCGCGATGAAGTGCTGGGACAAGGGCTTCTATGTGCGCTACGGCGGCGACACCATCCAGCTCGCGCCGCCCTTCATCAGCACCGAGACGGAAATCGACCGCCTGGTCAGTGCCTTGGGCGACGCCCTGCACGAAGTGGCCTGACCCCCATGCGCATCGCCATCCTGACCTTCGACGGCTTCAACGACCTGGATTCGCTGGTCGCCTTCGGCATGCTCCACCGCATCGCGCTGCGGGGGGATGCCGATTGGCGGGTGCGCATCGCCAGCCCGTCGCGCAGGGTGACTTCCATGAACGGGCTGACGATCGATGCCCACGAAGGCCTGGACACGCTGGCCGGGGCAGACGCGGTGCTGGTGGGCAGCGGCATGAAGACGCGCGACGTCGCCGCCGACCCCGCCATCATGGAGCAGTTGCGCGTGCTGGACCCCGCCCGCCAGTTGCTGGCCGCCCAGTGCTCCGGCACCTTCCTGCTGGGCCGCCTGGGGCTGCTCGGCGGCGTGCCGGCCTGCACCGACCTCACCAGCCGGCCCTGGGTGGAAGCCTCGGGCGTGCAGGTGGTGCAGCAGCCGTTCGTGGCGCGCGGCAACATTGCCACGGCGGGCGGCTGCCTCGCCTCGCAGTACCTGGTGGCCTGGCTGCTGTGCCGGCTCAAGGGGGTGGAGGCCGCGCGCGAGGTGCTGCACTACTTCGCCCCCGTGGGCGAAAAACAGGAGTACGTGGAGCGCGCGCTGGGCCATGTGATCCCCCATCTGGAACCCCAGGCCGCCATGGCCTGACCCCGTTTTTTTTACACCGACAAGAACGCCATGCAACACGACAAATCCGTGACCTCCACCGTCGGCCACCTGATCGACGGCCAGATCGTCGCCGACACCGCGCGCACCCAGCCGGTGTTCGACCCCGCCACCGGCCAGTCCACCACCAGCGTGGCGCTGGCCGACCAGGCGACCGTCGAGGCGGCCATCGCCTCGGCCGGGAAAGCCTTCCCCGCCTGGCGCAACACGCCGCCGCTCAAGCGCGCGCGCGTGATGTCCAAACTGAAGGTGCTGCTCGAAGAGAACGCCGACAAGATCGCCGCCCTCATCACCGCCGAACACGGCAAGGTGCTCGCCGATGCGCATGGCGAGCTGCAGCGCGGCATCGAGAACGTGGAGTTCGCGAGTTACGCGCCCGAACTGCTCAAGGGCGAGCACAGCCGCAACGTGGGGCCGAACATCGATTCGTGGTCCGAGTTCCAGGCGCTGGGCGTCACTGCCGGCATCACGCCCTTCAACTTCCCGGCCATGGTGCCGCTGTGGATGTGGCCCATGGCCGTGGCCTGCGGCAACACCTTCGTGCTCAAGCCCTCCGAGCGCGATCCCAGCAGCGCGCTGCTCATCGCCCGGCTGGCGCTGGAAGCGGGGCTGCCGCCCGGCGTGCTGAACGTGGTCAACGGCGACAAGACGGCGGTGGATACGCTGCTGCGCGACCCGCGCGTGAAGGCCGTGAGCTTCGTCGGCTCCACGCCGATCGCCGAATACATCTACGCGGAAGGCTGCAAACACGGCAAGCGCGTGCAGGCCCTGGGCGGCGCGAAGAACCACGCCGTGCTGATGCCCGACGCCGACATCGGCAACGCCGTGAGCGCGCTGATGGGCGCGGCCTACGGCAGCTGCGGCGAGCGCTGCATGGCCATCCCGCTGGTGGTGGCCGTGGGCGACGAGACGGCCGATGCCGTGATCGCGGGCCTGAAGGCCGAGATCGCGAAGATGAAGGTCGGCCCCGGCACCGACAACGGCAACGACATGGGCCCGCTGGTGACCAAGCAGCACTTCGAGAAGGTGAAGGCCTACGTGGACAGCGGCGTCGCCGAAGGCGCGACGCTCGTGGTGGACGGCCGCACCGTGAAGGTGGCCGGCCACGAGGAAGGCTACTTCCTGGGCGCCTGCCTGTTCGACCACGTGAAGCCCGGCATGAAGATCTACCAGGAAGAGATCTTCGGCCCCGTGCTCGGCGTGGTGCGCGTGAAGACCCTGCAGGAAGCGATGCAGCTCATCGACGACCACGAGTACGGCAACGGCACCTGCATCTTCACGCGCGACGGCGAGGCGGCCCGCTACTTCACCGTCCACATCCAGGTCGGCATGGTGGGCGTGAACGTGCCCCTGCCCGTGCCGGTGGCCTACCACTCGTTCGGCGGCTGGAAGCGCAGCCTGTTCGGCGACCTGCACGCCTATGGCCCCGATGCCGTGCGCTTCTACACCAAGCGCAAGACCATCACCCAGCGCTGGCCCTCGGCCGGCGTGCGCGAAGGCGCGGTCTTCAGCTTCCCGAGCAGCCGCTGACGAGGCACGGCGGCAGCCCAGGAGCCGGGCTGCCGCTTCATTCGATCCCCGTGCTGGGCGCAATGCGCGGCACCGGCCGCCCGCACAGGCCCGCGGCGTACGCCTGCCCAGCGGACGGACTCACCCATCAAATGGCCGCGGAGCAGGCCAGGCCAGCAGACGCCGCGGAACGGGTTTTGCCCGGCCGCCGGCCTCGTCCCCCTCAGGGGGATGGCGCCGAAGGCGACTCAGGGGGAATTAACAGTCACCGGGGCAGGACAGTGACCGCCTCGCGGGCCACGGAAGTGCTGTACATCACGCGCAGGTTCTGCGCGGGAATGCCGCGCGCCACCAGTTCCTTGCGCACGGCCAGCGCGCGGGCCAGGGCGATCTCGCGCGCGTTCTTCGCGGCCTTGCGGTCGCTGTAGCCCTTGATCTCCCAGCGCTGGGCAGCGGACGACTTGTCGGCGGCCACCACGTCCAGCAGGGCCAGCGCCTCGGGAGGCAGGGCCGTGTCCGTGCCGGAGAACTCGGCCACGGTGCCGTCCTCGGGCACGCGCAGCGGGGCAGGCGCGGGCTCCGGGGCGGGAGCGGGCTCCGGGGCAGGGGCGGCGGCCGGAGGCGGGGCTTCGGCAGGGGTGCCGGCCGCCTGGCCGGACGCACCGGCGGCGCATCCGCCGAGCACCGCGGCGCAGCAAAGGAGGCTCAAGAGGGCACTGTAGGAACGCATGGAACGCATCGTTTCACCTGTTTTCATGGCTGGGTAGGGAAGAGGCACTGCGCACCGGCGCCGCGAACTCCCTCCCGGGGCGCGCGGCGCCACGGGACGCCGTGGCAGGCGGATTGTCTCTCCATTGCGTGGCGATGCAGCCACCGGCCCGCCCGGAAAAGCGGGGAGGCGGCAGGAAGGCAACACTGCAGCTTTCCGGAAAACTGCCGATAAGGGGAATCTACTGTCCAGTTCACCGCCCTCCCCTGCGGGCCTGCCCGGACGCCATGCCGCCGATGCCCCCCTCGCCCAACCCGCCCGCGTCCATGCCCACTCCGGAACGCACCGACCACTGGCTGGTGCGGATGAACCACCGCAACCGCACCTTCTTCTACGCCTTGCTGTTCCTGGCGCTGGGGGCGCATTTCCGGCACACGGGCGCCGGCCCGGCGGTCTGGGTCGTCCTGGTCGTGCAGTTCCTCGTCTATCCGCAGCTCGCCTACTGGACGGCCCGCAGCGCGCCGCGCCAGGCGAAGGCGGAACTGCGCAACATGGTGGTGGACAACCTCTTCGGCGGACTCTGGGCGGGCCTGCTGGGCATGCCGGTCTGGATCACCTTCACCCTGTTCATCGGCAACTGCATCAACGTCGTCGCGTTCCACGGCTATCCCGGCCTGCTGCGCCTCGTGGCCGCCATGGGCTGCGGCCTCCTGGGCGGGCTCGTCCTGTACGGAGACCGCCCGCTGCACCCGGACATCGACACGGCCACGTCGCTGCTGTGCATCCTGGCGCTCACCCTGTTCCTCACGGTGTTCGCGCACACCAGCTACCGGCGGGCGATGGAACAACAGAAGAGCAACGACAGGCTGCGCGAGCAATTCGAGGAAATCCGGGCGCTGCAGGACCAGTTGCAGGAACAGGCCGTGCGCGACCCGCTCACCGGCCTCTACAACCGGCGCCACCTCGACGCCACGCTCGCGTCCGAGATCGCGCGCTGCGGTGCCCAGGGCCTGCCCCTGTCCCTGATGATGATCGACATCGACCATTTCAAGCGCATCAACGACACCCACGGCCATGCCGCGGGCGATGCCATGCTGCAGGCCCTGGCGCAACTGCTGCAGCGCCACGTGCGCGTGCGGGATCTGGCCTGCCGGCTCGGCGGCGAGGAATTCGTGCTGCTGCTGCCGGAAACACCGCTCGCGGTGGCCCGGGAGCGTGCCGAGGCACTGCGCGAGGCCTTCGAGGCTCTCCAGGTGCGCCACGCCCCCGAGGTGCTGTCCGCCACCCTGTCCTGCGGGGTCGCGGCGTTCCCGCAGCACGCGCGCCAGCCGCTGGCGCTCACGGCAAGCGCCGACGAAGCGCTGTACGCGGCCAAGATGCAGGGGCGCAACCGCGTGGTGGTACAGGACGAACCCGCCTGAGACGGCGGCGCCGGGTGCGGTACGGCACGGAGTCCCGCTGCGCGGAATCGCTCATTCCTTCTTGCGCAGGTGGACCGACCGGGGTCCGCGCAGCGTCTCGGCATCCAGGATCAGGCGGCCCTGGATGCGCCCCTTCATGCGCTGGACGCTGCTGGCGGCGTCGAGCATGTGCCGCGCCATCAGCTCGCGCACCAGGGCAGCATCGCGCGCCCGCGCCGCCTGCACGATCTCGCGGTGGAACCGGGCGTTGGTCTCTCCGAAGCGGCGATGCTCGGATTTCGGGGTGCGGTTGCCATAGACGATGAGCTGGCGCAGCATCTCGTTGATCAGCTCGCAGGCGAAGCGCAGGAACGGGTTCGGATTGGCCGCAGCCAGGATGTCGTGGAAGTTCACGTCCTCCCGGCGCTGGGCGATCAGGTCTTCGCTGCTGGAGTGGGGATCGCAGCAGGCGATGCTGTGCTCCAGCGCCTCGAAGTCGGCCTCCGTCAGGTGCGGCACGGCGCCGGCAGCCAGTTCGGGCTCCAGGAACTGGCGCACGGCGTAGATGTTGTCGATGGTGACGTCCTGGAAGAACAGATAGTTCTGCAGGAACTGCAGCGTGCGGTCCAGCGACACCTCGGCGATGGTGCCGCCGCCCGAGGGGCCGGTGGAGATGGTCACCAGGCCCTGCACTTCCAGCGACTTGAGCGCCTCGCGGATGGTGCCCTTGCTCACCTCGAACTGCGCCTGCAGTTCGCTCTCGCGCGGCAGGCGGTCGCCGGGACTCAGGTTCTTCTCGGTGATGAGCCGCTTGATCTCCTGCGCCACCAGGTCGGGGAGCTTGAGGGGCTTCAGGGGCTTGATCGGCTTGCCGGCTGGCGGTTTCGTGGCCATGGGTGCGTTGGATGGAATACGGGTGGAGCGCGGCGTGGCGCAGGGCACCCGACCGTCGACTTCGTGGTGCAGTGTATGCACCACGGACGTGCGGCGGCGGGGCAGGCAGGGTTTACATGCACGGCATTTGTTCTATTTATCACTATAAATAGGAAAAACACGTGGCACGCCGCGTGCTTTGCAAAAAAGCCTTGCCCCGGCCCGCAGGCCGGCCGGATCCATCCCCACAGGAGCTTCCCCATGCAACGTCGTCACCTCTTGCAACTCTCCGCGCTGGGCGCGCTGCCCGCATCGCTCGGCCTCGCGCGCGGCGCCTGGGCGCAGTCCACGGGCGCGATCCAGTTCGGCTGCCCCGTGCCCATGTCGGGCGCCTTCGCAGCGAACGGCAAGTTCGCCGACCTGGGCATGAAGCTGGCGATCGAGCAGTACGGCAAGGCCCTGGGCCGCCCCCTGGCCTACACCGTGCTCGATACCGAGGGCAAGCCCGCCACCGCGGTGCGCAAGGTGCAGGAGGCATCGCAGCAGCAGGGCACGCGCTTCTTCGCGGGCGGCATCCTGTCGTCCGAATCGCTGGCCATGGGCAAGGAGGCCGAGAAGGCCGGCGGCATCTTCATCACCACCGCGGGTGCCGACGAGATCACCGGCAAGGACTGCAACGCCGCCACGTTCCGCTGGTCGGTGCCCACCTTCGGCGCGATCGAACAGACCGTGCGCCCGCTGGCCGACGCGCTGCCGAAGGCCAAGCGCTGGTACACCATCACGCCGCAGTACGTGTTCGGCGACGGCCTGCTGTCGGCGGCCAAGAACGTCTTCAAGGAAAAGGGCCTGGAGCACGTGGGCAACAGCTACCACTCGCTCACCGAGAAGGAATTCAGCGGCTACCTCACCAACGCGATGGCCGCCAGGCCCGACGTGCTGCTGCTGCTGAACTTCGGCTCGCAGTCGTCGGACGCGCTGCGCCAGGCGGTGAGCTTCGGCATGCACAAGAACATGACCATCCTGATCGCCTGGGCATCGGGGCTGGAGCAGTTCGAGTCGCTGGGCGCGGACCTGTGCGACGGCATCTACTTCGGCGCGCAGTACTGGCACACCGTGGACGCCCCGCTGAACCTGGAGCTGGTCAAGCGCAGCCAGGAGAAGTTCAAGTCCAACCCCAACTACAGCCTGGCGGGCTCGTACATCTGCACCAAGCTGCTGATCGACGGGATCATCAAGGCTGGCACGGCGGACCAAAAGGCGGTGATCGCCGCGCTGGAAGGCATGAAGTACGCGGGCCTCACGGGCGAGGAAGAGGTCCGCCGTGGCGACCACCAGGTGCTCAAGAACTACTACCTGCTCAAGGGCAAGCCCAGGGCGAAGATGGCCAACAAGGACGACTACGTGGACGTGGTGAGTTCCGGCAAGTCGTTCCTGCCGGTGGACCAGACCGGCTGCAAGCTCGGCTGACAAGCCCCCCCGCTCCCACCGTCCCGCCCTCGCACCCCGGTGCCGGGGCCCTTCCCTTCCTGCGTCCTGCCCCACTCCATGAGCATCTACCTGCTACAGGTCATCAACGGGATCGGCATCGGCATGCTGTATTTCCTGCTGGCGGTCGGCCTGTCCATCGTGTTCGGCCTGCTGCGCTTCGTGAATTTCGCGCACGGCGCGTTCTACCTGCTGGGCGCGTACTTCTGCTACCAGATGACGCGCTGGGGCCTGAGCTTCTGGCTCGCGCTGGCGGTGGTGCCGCTGGTGGTGGGCGCCCTGGGCTGGCTCACCGAAAAGCTGGTGCTGCGCCATGTGTACGCCAAGCCGCACGAGTTCCACATCCTCGTCACCGTGGGCCTGGCGCTCGCCGTCCAGGAGCTGGTGATCCTGCAGTGGGGGCCGCTGGGCGACAGCGTGGCCGTGCCCGATCTGCTGCAGGGCGTGGTGATGTGGGGCAGCTTCGTCTATCCCAAGTACCGGCTCTTCGTGATCGGCTTCACCGCCGTGCTGGCCGTGGGCCTGTGGTGGGTGCTCGAAGGCACGCGCCTGGGCAGCGCGGTGCGCGCGGGCAGCGAATCGACCGAGATGGTGTCGCTGCTGGGCATCAACGTGTTCCGCATCTTCAGCATGGTGTTCGCGCTCGGCGCGGCCACCGCCGCCATCGCGGGCGTGCTGGCGGCGCCCATCCGCGGCGCCGAGCCCTTCATGGGCATCGAGGCGCTGGGCGTGGCCTTCGTGGTCGTGGTGGTCGGCGGCATGGGCAGCTTCGGCGGCGCGCTGGTCGGCGGCCTGCTGATCGGCATCGTGCAGAGCGTGATGAGCACCGTGTGGCCCGAGGGCGCGCGCCTGATGATCTACGTCGCCATGGCCGCCGTGCTGCTGCTGCGCCCGCATGGCCTGCTGGGCCGCAAAGGATGAACACCGCCATGACGATCTTGCGCAAACATTTCCACCTGCTGCTGGCGCTGGCCTTCGTGCTGGCGATGCCGCTCACCATGCAGTCCGGCTCGCTGGCCAGCGAGGTGCTGATCTACGGCCTCGCCGCCATGGGCTGTAACCTGCTTCTGGGCCACACGGGGTTGCTGTCCTTCGGGCAGGGCATCTTCTTCGGACTGGGCAGCTACACCATCGCCCTCACGCTCACGCGCTGGCCCCTGCCCATGCCGGTGGCCCTGGCGCTCGCCGTGGTGGCGGGCGCGGTGGGCGCGGCGCTGGTGGGCTGGGTCGCCATCCGGCAGCGCGGCACCTATTTCGTGATGCTCACGCTCGCCTTCGCCCAGATGTTCTATTTCCTCGCCTACTCGATGCCAGGCCTGACGGGCGGCGACAACGGCCTGATGGACATCCCGCGCCCCTCGCTGGCCGTGGGCGGCTTCACGCTGTGGCCGCTCGCCTCGCCGTGGCAGTACTACGGCTTCGTCGCCGTGGTGTTCCTGGTGGCCTTCTGGCTGCTGCAGCAGGTGTCGGCCTCCGTGTTCGGCCGCACCCTGCTGGCCGTGCGCGACAACGAGGAGCGCGCGGGCGCCATCGGCTACGACCTCAAGCTGCTGAAGCTCCAGGCGTTCGTGATCTCGGGCGCCGTCACCGGCCTGGCCGGCGCGCTGCACGCCATGATGACCGGCATCGCCCCCCTGGCCAGCGCCGAATACCACACGAGCGAGATGATCCTCGTGATGACCGTGATCGGCGGCACCGGCAGCCTGCTGGCCTCGCTGCTGGGATCGGCCTTCTACCTGATCGTGGGCGACTGGCTCTCCACCCTGTGGCCGCGCTGGCTGCTGCTGCTGGGCGTGGTGCTGATGGTCGTCAGCCTGGGAATGCAGCGCGGCCTCTGGGGCCTGCTCGAATCGGCCTGGGAGCGCCTGCGCGGCGCGAAAGGCCCCTCGGACGGCGCCCCTGCCGGCACGGGAGACAAAGCATGAGCACCGCCCCCATCCTGCTGGAAGCCATCGGCGTCGAGAAGCGCTACGACAAATTCGCCGCGCTCGCGGGCGTGGACCTGAAAGTGCGCGCCAACACCGTGCATTCGGTGATCGGCCCCAACGGCGCGGGCAAGACCACGCTGTTCCACATGCTCACCGGCACCAAGGCGGTGAGCGGCGGGCGCATCGTGTTCGACGGCCACGACGTGACGCGCGAGCCGGACCACCGCCGCGTGCAGCGCGGCATGGCGCGCTCGTTCCAGGTGACCAGCCTGTTCCTCACGCTGCCGGTGCGCGAGAACCTGCGGCTGGCCGCGCAGGGCACGGCGCCCGCGCAGGCCCTCAACTGCTGGAGCGCGCCCGTGGGCGCCCGCTCCCGCGCCGACGTGGTGGCCCGCGTGCTGGCGCGGCTGGGCCTGGAGCGCCATGCCGACACGCCCGTGGGCAACCTCTCGCACGGCCAGCAGCGCCGGCTGGAAGTGGGCATGGCGCTGGCCGCGGGCCCGAAGGCGATCTTCCTGGACGAGCCCACCTCGGGCATGGGCATCGACGACCTGGACGACATGAAGCGGCTGATCCAGGGCCTGAAGGACGAGCACACCGTGGTGCTCATCGAGCACAACATGAACATCGTGATGGACATCTCCGACACCGTCACCGTCATGCAGCAGGGCCGCGTGCTGGCCGAGGGCCATCCGCACGCGATCCGCAGCGACGAGCGCGTGCGCAGCGCCTACCTGGGCAACATGATCACCGGAGGCAAGGCATGAGCATCCTGCAGATCGAGGGGCTGCACGCCCACTACGGCAAGAGCCACGTGCTGCAGGGCATCGACCTGCACGTGGACGACGGCGAACTGGTCACGCTGCTCGGGCGCAACGGCGCGGGCAAGACCACCACGCTCAAGAGCATCTGCGGCGTGGTGCAGCCCAGCGCGGGGCGCGTGCGCTTCCAAGGCGACGACGTGCAGGGCCTGCCCGCGCATCGCATCGCGCAGCGCGGCGTGTGCCTGGTGCCCGAGCACCGCGGCATCTTCCGGCTGCTCACGGTGGAAGAGAACCTGCTGCTCGGCCAGCGCAGGCAGTCGCCCTGGCAGCTGGCCGACATCTACCGCATCTTCCCGCGCCTGAAGGAGCGCCGCAGCAACGGCGGCGGCCAGCTCTCGGGCGGCGAGCAGCAGATGCTGGCCATCGGCCGCGCGCTGA
Source organism: Paracidovorax citrulli (assembly GCF_900100305.1). GTDB lineage: Bacteria > Pseudomonadota > Gammaproteobacteria > Burkholderiales > Burkholderiaceae_C > Paracidovorax > Paracidovorax citrulli. Next base: position 167,103 of record NZ_FNEY01000007.1, read on the forward strand.
TGAACGCCCCGCGCCTGCTCATGCTCGACGAGCCCGTGGAGGGCCTCGCGCCCGTGATCGTGGAGGAGATCGTGGCCCAGCTGCAGGCCATCAAGGCCGCGGGCGTGGCCATCCTGCTCGTGGAGCAGAACCTGGAGGTCTGCACCCAGCTGGCCGACCGCCACTACATCATCGAGCAGGGCGCGATCGTGCACGAGGCCCGCAACGAGGCCTTCCTGGCCGACGAAGCGACCAAGGACCGATACCTGGGCGTGGGCCTCGCCTAGATGTTGAGTCTCACGAGGTTGTTCACACCCGGAATGCGTGTGATGGGAGGCTGATGGCCGAGCGCGGAGTGTGGCCGGCACCAGTTGTAGCCGTCAATGAAGGGCTGCAGGGCAGCCGTGCGTTGGGCTGAGCTTTCGTAGGGTCTGGCATAGGCCCACTCCCGCAGGCTGGTCTGTACGAATCGCTCGGCCTTGCCGTTGGTCTTGGGCGTATAGGGCCGCGTGCGGATGTGGCGGATGCCCAATTCCTCGCAGGCCGCGCGGAAGGCGTTTTTGTAGCCAGAGCCGTTGTCGGT
>NZ_FNEY01000010.1 GCF_900100305.1 Paracidovorax citrulli
TGCGCCACGCGGATGATCGAGCGCAGGTCCGACACCATCGCCTCGAAGCAGCCCGCTTCCAGCCAGCGTCGGGTTTGCTGGTAGACCGCCTCCCAAGGAGGTAGATCGTTGGGCAGCATCCGCCAAGGCGCGCCTGCGCGCACCAGCCAGCGCAGGGCGTTGAAGACTTCGCGCAGATCGTGCTCGCGCTGGGGCGCGCGCTGGTCCATCAGGCTCAAGTAGGGCGCAGCGAAGCTCCATTCTTCATCGCTGACATCCGTCGGGTAGGGCTTGCGGGGCATCCGCAGACTCTACCTTTGACTTCCACTCCGAGGAGCAAAGTTCATAACACGCTCTACGTTGCGGTTGCCAACGGATTCTCGGCGGTTCGCGGGCACCGGCTCGATGTCATCGACAAGTTTCTCTCGAACCCGACCTTGGGGAGCTATCATCTATTCGGCACTACCGGGAATGGCAGCAAGGCGATGGTTGCCAGCGTCGTCAACGGCGAACTGAGCATTCATGACCCTCAGTTATACGAGGCCATTACAGATCCCCAAGGTGCCCGGGCAGGCGATAGCGGCGATCAGATCATTGACGCTGCGCTGATCGACCGGCTGACCAAAGGTATAGACGACCCAGCGCGAGCCATGGATGCCCGCACCGCATTGGAGCGGTACGCGGGCATGACGTGGTCGGACGCTCTGGCCGCCCATAGTTCACTGACTTGACCCCGAAAAATACCATGACAGGCCTGAAAGGCGCAGATGCGCTCGACTTCCATAAGAAACTCAAGGAACGCAATGCTGCTTTACGCAATGCGGAGTTGAACGCGGCGAAGGAACTGGCCGACAAAAATGGCAAGGAGCCTTTTGATCTCGTGAAACTGGAGAGGCTTTGCGATACCAGTCAAGCAGGCCGCCTTGTTGAAGGGACCGAACGGCAAGCCATGTACGAATACATGTACTACGTCGAGTACAAGAATGTTGGCACGTTGCAGGATTTCGCCCGGGTGGTGACAACGCTCGCGTCCTGGTCTTAAAGCGACCAACACGACCCTTCTGGCATCGTTGCCGCATCTTGTCGTACTACCCGTACTGCCTGCGATGCGGCGCCTAGCCAGAACCGCTTCGCTGGGTCGTGTCAGCCGCTCTCAAGTCAGACACTCCCGACGTTGTCTCCTGGCTCTGTCGGAACGGCTCAAGAGGCAGATTCCAGGCAGGCCACGGCATAGGGCACGTGGCCATGGCGCCCGCGGAATTCGTCCTCGAACCGGCGGTGCGCTTCGGAAAACAGGCCGAAGGGCCGGCATTCCTGCAGCACGCGAAAGCCCGTGCCCCCCTCCACCAGCGCGGCGGCATCGCGGAAGCCGCTGACCACCGGCAACATGGCGGGGCCCGCCTGCCAGGCGGCGATCGGCACGAAATCCGGATGCAGGTAATCCAGCACCACGCGGCAGCCGCAGCCTGCGCGCCGCGCACGCGCCGCGAGCCGCTCGAGCAGATGCCGGATGTCCGCCGGGGGCACATAGGGCGCCACGCCTTCGAGCAGCACGAGGAAGCTCCGGCCTTCCTGCCAGGGCATGGCCTCCAGCCAGGTGTCGTCCTGCAGGGTACCGGGAACCAGCCGGCCCGAGCCCGGGGCCGCGACGGAAGGCAGGAGCAGGCGCCGCAGGGCGATGACTTCCGGCAGGTCGGCATCGATCCATTCGACGCCCGGCAAGGACGGCGCCAGCCGGCCCTGCCGGGTGCAGAGCCCCGCGCCCAGGCTGAGCACGGCGTGGACAGGCCGCTCGGCGCAGGCCTGCAGCACCAGGCGGTCGAAGACCAGGCCGCGCGCCACCACGGCCCGCACCAGCGCGGGGTCGTCCGCCGCGCGGCGCAGGTCCCAGGGGCACTGCGCCAGCAGCGGCGCGGCCCAGGGATCCACCCATGCGGCGTCGGCCTCGCGTGCCAGCGGGGAGGCCCGCGCGCTCAGGGTGAGCGCCAGGGTGGCGGAACTGCCGCGCAGGGCCTCCCAGGTCCCGGCGAGGCCGACCGGCCCTTCAGGTGGCACGGCAGGCACTCAGCAGGTGAACGGATAGGCGCTGCCGGTGTTGTTGTACGACGTGAGCGAGATCGGCCAGAAATCCCGGGCCTCGGGCGCGTTGGGATAGTTCAGCACGATGCGGTTCTTGATCTTGCTGCCGTCCGGATTGAGCTGGTTCCAGCAACCCTTGCCGGCATCCCAGGTCAGCGACTTGTTGGGCGTGAACCGGATGGAGAAGTTGAAGGGGTTGTTGTAGCCCAGCCATTGGCTCAACAGCGGCGCCGCATCGGCACAGCCGGGGTTCAGCAGCTCGTCGCGGAACTCCTTCGACTGCCAGGCGAGCGCGATGGCCCGCAGCACCACGCCGCCGAAGGCCAGCAGGGAGCCGGGGTCCCCGCCCGGGATGCCCAGGCCCGTGGGCAGCGCGCCGCCCACCATGCCCGGCGGCACGTGCTCCTCGTCGCGGGCGTCGGCGGTCGCGCCCATGAGCGTGGGGAACAGCTGGTAATAGCTGGCCAGCGCCTCGGCGGCGCGGTCGGCGGGCGCTTCGGGGAAGACGATCTCGAAGGCATCGTCCAGGCCGATCCAGCCGGCGGTCAGTTCGGGCTTCCACAAGGTCTGGTCGAGCGGGTTGTCGCTGCGAAGGAGCGCCACGTCCAGCCAGGGCCACTGGGTCGTCATGCCGAAGTCCTTGGCGAGCAGGGGCTGGATGTCCTTTTGCCTGAGCAGGGTGTCGCGGTATTCGGGTTCGTACCAGGACTTGGCGATGGCACGCAGATAGGCCAGCCGGAATTCCAGCAAGGGATCGCCGGGCTGCTGCTGAATGGAACTCATTGGAATCCTCCCCTCATCATCATCGGATCAACACACGAATGCCCCGAGCCCGGGGCGCATACCCAGCAAGGACTGCAGCCGCTCTTCGTCGCTGGCAGTGCAGGATGCGGGATCCACATGGCGCAGGCGTGACAGGGCCTGCACTTCTATCCGGTACTTGCCGCCTTCCCGGGCGGTCTGGACGGCCTGGCGCAGGCAGGCGGCGGCCTCTGTGGCGCGCGCGCCGTCCTGCAGCAGGCAGTGGGCCTTCTGCAGCCACAGTTCCGCAGTGTATATGCCCTCGTCCAGTTCGCGCGCGAGTTCGATGCAGTGTTCCAGGCGGCCGGCGGCGTCGGCCCAGCGGCCCTGCCGCGCCAGGATCTCCGCGCAGAAGGCCCGGTAGTAGGTCTGGCAATATTTGCAGCCGATGCCCCAGAGGGCCTCGATCATTCCGTCGGCACCGGCGAGGTCGCCCACCACCCAGCAGCGGATGACCTCGGCATACCCGCGGAAGGCCGGCAGGCCATAGCGCCCGGACAGCTCGATCAGCTCGTCCACCACCTGGCGGGCGCGTTCGACGTCCTGCCGCCCCAGGTAGCCCAGGGCCTGGTAGAGCATGGTGATGCCCATCGAGGGAATGTGCGCGAGGGCCCGGGCGCGTTCCACCGCGCGCACGCCATCGTCGTGCGCCAGCGCGTCGTGGCCGGCGCCCCACCGGACCAGGGACCGCGCGGCCAGCGCCCACGACACGGTGTCGAAGCCCAGTTGCGCGGCATGGTGCCTGGAGGCATCGCCATGGCGCTCGTCGATGGCTTCGGAGAGGTAGCGCTCCGCTTCCTCGAAGCGCCCTTCGGAATAGAACGCGAGCCCGATCCAGGTGCAGGCCGCCACCAGGATGCCCGCGTCCCCCTGCCGGCGCGCCAGCTCTTCGAGCTGCAGGCTCAGGCGCATGACCTCGGCACGGTGGCTCGCCACGTGGTGGTAGGTGAGCATGAGCCAGATGTGCTGCACCCGCAGGTCCACGGAGATGTCGCGCTCCACCAGCCCCCGGGACTGCTCGATGCGCTGCTCCACCTGGGGATGCGCCCAGCCGTACTTGTTCATCAGCGCCTGCAGCACGTAGCCGTCCAGCGCGAGCCGGGGCTCCCAGCGGTCGGCCTCCTCCAGGCGGTCGATCCACTCCTCCACCGTGCGCGAATAGGTGATGGTCTCGTCGTTCAGCGAACGGTGCTGGGTCATGCGCAACTGGGCGAGTCCCGCCGGCACCGCGTTCGCGAAATCCCGCGCCAGCGCATAGTGGTGCGCCAGCAGGCCGGGCTCTTCGTCGCGCACACGGGGGCGCCGCTTCAATATCACCGTGGCGGCCACGCCGTGCATATGCGAGCGCTGCGTCGTCAGCATGCTGTCGTAGGCGGCGTCGCGGATCAGCGCATGCCGAAACAGGTAGTGGCCCGCGGCATCCGCCGGCATGAGCAGCCCCACGTCCACCAGGGACCGCAGGCTGTCCTCCACGTCCTGCATGCCGCAGTCCGGCAGCCACTCGGCATCGAAACGCCGTCCCCAGATCGAGGCCCAGCGCAGCACCTCGCGCGCCGGGCCGAGCTGCATGAAGCGGCTTTCCAGCGAGTCGCGCAGGGTGATCGGAATGCCCTTCAGGTCGGCCTGGTCCTGGAAATCCCACACGCCGTCGCGCTCGACCAGGCAGGTTTCCAGCAGCGTGCGCGCGAGCTCCTGGATGAACAGCGCGACGCCGTCCGTGCGGGCGACGACGTGGTCGATGACCGCCTGCGACACCCGGCGCGGCGCCAGCACGTGCCGCACCATGGACGCGGCCTCGGCCGGCCCCAGCCGGCCCACCTCCAGCCGCTGCAGCGCACCGGCCATGGGCAGGGGCGGCTCCCATTCGGGCCGGGCCGTGAGCAGCAGCATCCAGCGCTGCTCCGCCATGGCGCCCGCGAGCGCCGCCAGCCATTCCAGCGTCGCGGAATCCGCCCAGTGCAGGTCCTCGACGAACAGCAGCACCGGAGCGGAACGCGCCTGCGTCTGCAGCCAGCGCTGCGCGGCTTCCATCAGCAGCGCCTTCTGCAGCGCGGGGGCGATGTCCACCACCTGGTGCCGGCCGACCTGCAGCGACAGCCAGACGCAGAAGATCGGCAGCACGCGCTCCACGTCGCAGCCGGCCGCGGACAGCAGGGCCGACAGGCGCTCGACGACGGCGTCGTCGGGGGCTTCCGGATCGCCGCATTGCGCGCGCACCAGGGCCAGCATGGGCGCGAGGGCGCTGTTTTCCTGCTCGGGCCAGCAGGCGGTGCGCAGCACCAGCCCCTCGCGCCCCTCCACCTGCGACAGGAAGGTTTCGCTCAGGCAGGATTTGCCGATGCCGGCCTCGCCGCGCACCAGCACCGCGCGGCCCCGCCCTGCGACCGCGTCCCGCCAGCGGCGGCGCAGCGCCAGCAGCTCGCGCCACCGGCCCACGGCCTCGCGCAGCGGTTGCCGCGCTGCCTCTTCGGGCAGCATGCCGAAGGCAGGTATTTCCGAGGTGGCGCCCGGCAGGCGCACGCCGCCCTGCGGCACGAAGCGGGCATGGTGGCGCAGGCGCTGGCGCGCCGCCTCGCTCACGACCACCTGGCCGTCGGACGCCGCGGCTTCCATCCGCATCGCGATGTCCAGCGCGCGGCACGGCACGACCGAACCGCTCTCGATCAGGACGGAGCCCGTGTGCAGGCCGATGCGGACCTGCCAGCGCACCTCCGGGCCCGCATCCTCTGCCGAACGCACCAGCTCGCGGGAGATCCGGGCGGCCAGGCGGGCATCGGCTTCGGCGTGGGAGGAGTAGCCGAGCGTGACCAGGAAATGCGTGCCCAGGGTACCGCCCAGCGTGCCGCCGCGCTGCACGGCGACGTCGATGAGGCGGCGCAGCACGCTGCGCTGGGCCATCTCCTGCCGCTCCGCGACCTCCTCGTCCGCCGGCTCGGGCGGCTGCGAGAAATAGACGCCGCAGTACAGCAGCGTGAGCTGCCGCTTCTCTTCGTGCGGCGTGCCGAAGGCCACGGTGGGCGCGATGGCGCTCGGGCCGGCGCCCGGGCGCGTCCGCAGGATGCCTACCAGGTCGTCCAGGCGCACGGCGGCCGAGCGCTCCCAGAGCTGGCGCGCCGAGGCGGCCCGGTCCTGGCAGCGCTTGCGCAGGGCGCTGCGCAGCACCTCGGCCAGCGGATGGCCCTGGATCGCCTGGGGCAGGCTGAATTCCTGGGGCGACAACTGCCGCTGGTAGATCTCGGCGGTGGATTCGCCCGTGACCACCTTGCCGGTGAGGCACTCCAGGAAGATCAGGCCCCAGGCATAGAGGTCGGCCTGGGGGGTCACGGCTTCGCCGCGCAACTGCTCCGGCGAGCTGTAGGCGGGCGTGCCGACGTATTCCCCCTCGCGCGTGAGCTGGGTTGCCAGCGCATCGCCGAAGCCGGGCAGCAGCGTGCTGATGCCGAAATCCAGCACCTTGGCATGCGAGGTCAGCCCCGAGGCGCTGACCATGATGTTCTCGGGCTTGAGGTCGCGGTGCGTGATGCCCGCGTCGTGCGCGCAGGCCATGGCGTCCAGCACCTGGAGCATGAGGCGGCCGGTTTCGGCCGCGGGCAGCGCGCCCTGGTTCTGCAGCACCTGCCGCAACGTCAGGCCCGGGACGAACTCGAACACCGCGAAGACGAACGGGCCGCACACGCCCTCGTCGAGCAGTTGCACGATGTGCGGATGGTGGAGCCGGGCGCAGGCCGCGATCTCGCGCCGGAACCGCTTGAAAAGGCGCTCGTCCTCGTCGATGCGGACGAACTTCAGCACCACCTTCTGGCCGGTCTGGCGGTGGGCCGCGGAAAACACGATGCCGTAGGAGCCCGTGCCGATCACGTCCTGCAGTACGTAGCGCTGCACGAGCGCGTCCTGCGTGGAGAAGGCGTCCCGGATGTGCCCCGGGTCCGGAGCGCGGAGACTCATGCGGCTTCCCCCTGGCGCGGCGGGCGGCCGCTCACAGGGATCCCCCGGTCGCGGCCGGGTCGCGGTGGATGCGCTGCGCCACGGGCGCATGCCCATGGTCGAGCGGACCTGCGCCGCGGCCCGTGCGCACCGGTGCCCCGGCGGCGATCGCCGCCTGGACGTAGGCATGCGCGGCGGCCACCGCTTCGCGCAGTCCGCTGCCCAGGGCCAGGTGGGCGGCGATCGCGGACGACAGCGTGCAGCCCGTGCCATGGCCGTTGCGCGTCGGGATGCGCGCGGACCGCAGGCGCAGGTGCTGCGCCACGCCCCGCACGGCCAGGACATCCACCAGCGCGTCGCCCGGCAGGTGGCCGCCCTTGAGCAGCACGGCCTGGGCGCCGAGGCCCAGCAGCTCCCGCGCCGCGGCGTCCATGGCGCTCTCGTCCTGGATGGCGCGGCCCAGCAGCATGCCCGCCTCGTCGAGGTTCGGCGTCACCACCGCAGCCAGCGGAAACAGCGCCTTCACCAGCACGCGCACGGTGTCCGGCGCGATGAGGCGATCGCCGCTGGTGGCCACCATGACGGGGTCGAGCACCACGTGGGGCAGCGCGTGCCGGCGGATCGCGTCGGCCACCACCTCGGCGACCTCCGGAGCATGCAGCATGCCGATCTTGACGGCATCCACGCCGATGTCTTCCACCACCGCGTCGATCTGGTCGCCCAGGATGGCGGCGGGCACTCCGTGGATGGAGCGTACGCCCTGCGTGTTCTGGGCGGTGATGGCCGTGATGGCGGTCATTCCGTAGCAGCCCAGGGCGGCGAAGGTCTTCAGGTCGGCCTGGATGCCCGCCCCGCCTCCGCTGTCGGACCCGGCGATGGACAGGACGCGCACGTATCGGGGTCCTTCCACGGCGCATGCAGCCGGCCGTGGTTCGAGAGGCTTGGAATTCATGGCAAAAATTATGGCGCATGCGCGATATCAAATACGCCTTCCGCAGCGCTGTGCTGTAATTCAGGGAACGGACGAAACAGGGGTGCCGCGCCCGCCGGGCGCGGCTGAGAAAGACCCTCGGCACCCGATCCAGGTCATGCTGGCGTGGGGAGTTTCGACGGTGGACCGCCGCCTGTTCTCCGTGCCGCGCCTTCGCGCGCAAGCGCCCGACCGACGAGAACCGCATCCACCGCCCGCCCATGACCGCCCTGCTGTCCCCGCATTCCTCCATCGCCATCCTGGGCGCCGGCCTCATGGGCCGGCTGCTGGCCGCCGAGCTGGCGCGGCAGGGGCACGCCGTGGAGGTGTACGAGGCCCAGGGCCCCGACGCCCAGGGCGCGGCCGCCCGCATCGCCGCCGCCATGCTCGCGCCGCTGGCGGAATCCGCCATCACCGAAGCCGGCGTGGTCCGCATGGGGCACCATGCCCTGTCGCGCTGGCCCCAGCTGCTGGCCGGCCTCGAGTGGCCCGTGTTCTTCCAGCAGGAGGGCACCCTCATCCTCTGGCACCGCCAGGATGCCGCCGAGGCCGCGCGGCTGCGCGGCGTGCTGGAGCGCACGGCCCGCACCGTTCCCGAACTGCCGGCCCTCCAGGTGCTGGACGGCAGGGAACTGCAGGAGGCCGAGCCCGCCCTCCAGGGACAGCGCTTCCACCAGGGCCTGTACCTGCCCGGAGAGGGCCAGCTCGACAATCGCCAGTTGCTCGCGGCGCTGGAGCACGCCATGCGCGCACGCGGCGTCCGGGTGCACTGGCACCACCCGCGCACGCCGGAAGATTTCACGCCGGGCATGCCCGGCCAGCCCGACTGGGTGCTGGACTGCCGGGGCCTGGGCGCCCTGGCCCAGTGGTCCGAACTGCGCGGGGTGCGCGGCGAGGTGGTCCGCCTGCACGCGCCCGGCGTGGCGCTGCGCCGGCCCACCCGGCTGGTGCATCCGCGCTACCCCATCTACATCGCCCCCAAGCAGGACCACGTCTTCGTGATCGGCGCCACCGAGATCGAATCGGACGACCTCTCGCCCGCGAGCGTGCGCTCCACCCTGGAACTGTTGAGCGCGGCCTATGCCGTGCATCCCGGATTCGCCGAGGCCCGCATCCTCGAGATCGCCACCCAGTGCCGTCCCACCCTGCCCGACAACCTGCCCGCGGTGCGGCGCACCGCGCCGCGCGTTCTGCAGGTGAACGGCCTGTACCGGCACGGCTTCATGATTTCCCCGGCCATCCTGGACGTGGTGATGGAATGCCTGAACGAAGGACAATCACCCCTCGCCTCCCGCTTCGACCTGGCGCTGGACCTCGAGTCCGCCGCCGCACTGCCATGAACGTCGTCATCAACCAGAAAGCCACCGAGCTGCCCGAGGGCGCCACCGTGGCCCATGCCATCGCGGCGATCGCCGCCCGCCCGCCCTTCGCGGTGGCCGTCAACACCGTGTTCGTCCCCCAGGCCCGCCATGCCCAGCATGCGCTGCAGTCCGGCGACCGGGTCGAGATCATCGCGCCGGTGACGGGCGGCTGACGCCCCTGCCCGGCAGCCTGCCGACGCAGGCCGCCCAGCCCTTCCCTTTCCGACATCCGCCATGCCCGACACCGCATCCGATGACGCCCTGGTCCTCTACGGCCAGCGCTTCGCCAGCCGGCTCCTGCTGGGAACCGCCCGCTATCCCTCGCCCAGCGTGCTGGAGGCCGCCGTGCGGCGCGCCCGCCCGGCCATGGTGACCGCCTCGCTGCGGCGCCAGGGCAGCAACCCCGCGGAAGCCGGCAGCGGCTTCTGGGAACTGCTGCGCCGGCTGGACGTGCCGGTGCTGCCGAACACCGCCGGCTGCCACAGCATCCAGGAAGCCGTCACCACCGCCCAGATGGCCCGCGAGGTCTTCGGCACGCCCTGGATCAAGCTGGAGCTGATCGGCGACGACTACACGCTGCAGCCCGACACGCTGAACCTCGTGGAGGCCGCCTCCCAGCTGGTACGCGACGGCTTCCACGTGCTGCCCTACTGCACCGAAGACCTCGTGCTCTGCCAGCGCCTGGTGGACGTGGGCTGCCAGGCCGTCATGCCCTGGGCCGCGCCCATCGGCACCGGCCGTGGCCCCGTCAATCCGTACGCGCTGCGCACGCTGCGCGAGCGGCTGGACGTACCCCTGCTCGTGGATGCGGGCCTGGGCCTGCCCTCGCATGCCTGCCAGGTCATGGAATGGGGCTACGACGGGGTGCTGCTCAACACGGCCGTGGCCCTGGCGCAGGACCCGGTGGCCATGGCCGGCGCCTTCGCCGACGCGGTGCAGGCCGGACGCACCGCCCGGCAGGCCGGCGCCATGTCCGCGCAGGACGCCGCCCAGCCGAGCACGCCCGTGCTCGGCACCCCTTTCTGGCACCACGACCATGGCTGAAGATTCCACCCTCCAGGCGATGGCCGAGGCCATCGTGCAGGCCCACGCGGCGGCCTTCGCCGGCTTTCCCGCCCAGCCCGCGCCGGCCCCTGCGCACGGTGGAGCGGCCTATGGCGCCGCCCTGCGCGCCTGCAGCCAGCTCGGCTTCATCGCCGTGGACGCCGACTGCCTCGCGCGCGCCTGGCAGGCCCGGACGGACCGCACGGGCCATTTCGACGCATCGCATTGGCCCGACGAGCCCGTGGACTTCGGCCTGCAGCCCCGGCCCCACGCCCGCCCCTTCGCGACCTGCCCGGACAGGCTCGGCCTGTACGCCGTGCTGCCCGATGCCCACTGGGTGGGCCGCATGGCCCGGGCCGGCGTGCCGACGGTGCAGCTGCGCTTCAAGTCGGAAGACGGCGCGGCCGTCGAGCGCGAAGTGCGGGCCGCAGTAGAGGCGGTGCGGGGCACCTCCGCCCTGCTCTTCATCAACGACCACTGGCAGGCCGCCATCGGGGCCGGTGCCTATGGCGTCCACCTGGGGCAGGAAGACCTCGATGCCCTGCCCCCCGGCTCGCTGGAGACGCTGCGCGCCTCCGGATTGCGGCTCGGGGTGAGCACGCACGGGTACGCCGAGATGGTGCGCGCCGACGCGGCGGCTCCCAGCTACGTGGCCATGGGCGCGGTCTTCCCCACCACGCTCAAGAAGATGGCGACCGTGCCCCAGGGGCTGGCCCGCCTCGCGGGCTATGCGCGGCTCATGCGCGGCTACCCGCAGGTGGCGATCGGCGGGATCGGCGCGGAACAGTTCGCCGATGTGCTCGCGACCGGCGTCGGGTCCATCGCCGTGGTGCGCGCGCTGGTGAACGCCCCCGATCCGGAAGCCGCGGCGCGCGACCTCATGCAGCGCATGGGGCGGTAGCCCTCGTCCGCCGGCCGGCGGACCCCGGGCATGCCCGCCGAGGCCCGCGCCGCCGCCGGCACCGCATCAGCCCTTGGGCGTGCGGTTCTTGCGATCGAACTCGTCCAGTTCCAGGCGCAGTTCCATCTTCTCGTCCATCCCGAAACCCACCGACTGGCCGGGCGCGGGCGGCGGCGTCACCGGCACCGGCGGCAGGTCGCTGAGCGTGAGGTGGGGCGGCTCGGACAGGTCGATGTCGAGCATCGCGTCCGGATCTTCGTGCAGGGGAGACGGCGCGGTGGACGGGGCCCGCGGCAGCGGCGCGGGCAGCGATTCCCAGGTCAGGCCGGCCGAAAGCGTGTCGAACGAACGCAGCTCCTCCTCGGGCTCGGCGCTGGCGGCCCGGACCGGCGCAGCGGCAGCCTGCACTTCGTCGGCGGGGATCTCGTTCGGCGTGGTGCGCGGTCGCGGAGGCGCCGGGCCGCGGGCGCTGGCCGGCGTCGTCTGGGCGATGGCCAGCAGCAGCAGCAGGTCGTCGAAAGCCGCCAGGTCGAACTGCGCGGCCTTGGGCGCGTCGGCCTGCCGGAACAGGAATCCCTCGATCACCCCGAGCACGGCCGGCGAAGACCATTCGGCCTCGATCGCCGCCAGGGCGTCGGGAAAGCCCTGCAGGGTCTTGCCGCTGCGGTGGAAATTGCCGAACTCGGGAACCGAGACGTTGAACTGCGCGCAGAACTGCTCGCGCAGCTGGTGGAAGCCTTCCACGCGGCCGAGGGTGTGGTAGAGACGCAGCAGCTCCAGGTAGGCGAATGCCGAGGTATCTCCATGGGCGGCGATGTGCTGCCGGAGCACGGCGATGGCCTGGTCGTGCTCGCCCACCGACACGAAGAATTCCGCCTGCTGCTGGATGTCGAACAGGTCTTCGGGCTGCGGGCCCGCCATGCGGGGCACCGCGGCGGGCGCGGGCGCCGCCATCGGCGCCGGTGCCATGAAGGGCGCAGGGGCCGGCGCAGCCGGCGCGGGCGCAGGCGCACGCCCGGGAACCAGCGGCGCGTTGCGCGTCATCACCGGCCCCTCGACCAGCACCGCGCCGGAAAGAGAGTCCGCGAACGCGGGAAGGTGGAAGCTGTCCCGCGCGGCCGGGGCGGCAGCCGGCAGGGGCGCCGGAGGTTCGGCCGGCACCGGAGGCACCCTGGCCGCGGAAGCCGACGCCCGGCTGGGCATCACGGGCTGGCGCTTCGGACGCTCTGCGGGCGCCTCGGCCTGCGGCCGGGTCGCCTGCGCGGAGCTTTCCGGCGCCAGCGGCTCGCCGCCGGGCTCCCGGGGCTGGCTGCTGGCAGCGACGGCTTCGGTCCAGGCGGAGGCCGCCGCCCTGCGGGCGCGGCCCCACAGCCAGGCAGCCAGCAAGGCCAGCGCCACCACCAGGCCCACCAGCGCATAGACCACCACGGAGGGGAAGCGATCGGACTCGGCATCGTCCAGGCGTTGCCGCAGATCGGCTGCCGCAGCGCGCTCGGATGCGGCGCGCGCACGCTCGGTCGCCACGGCACCCTCGAGCTGCGCGGCCTGGCCGGCCGCGCGCTGCACGTCCTCCACAGGGGTGTTGAGCGCCTTCCACAGGGCCGCGGCCCGCGCGCGCTGCTCGGGAGAAGCGGTCCCCCCGGTGTCGGCCAGTTCGGGCGACTGGCGCAGCGGCAACGGTCCGTCCAGCCAGACGTCCAGCGGCTCCATCACCAGCCGGGCGCGTTCGGCCGCGGGCGACGCGGCGGCCGTGGGTGCCGGCTTCGGAGCGCGGCTCGGCGGCCGGGGTGCGGAAGGCGCCGCAGCGGCAGCCTGGCGGCCGGCCCGCGGCGCCGGGGAGGGCGCGGCGCCGGAAGCGGCTGCCCGCGGGCCCCGGCCGCCCATGCCCTGGGCGGCACCGGCAGATGCCCCCGCCGCCGAAGCCCCCGCTCCGGCCAGCCGGCCGATGTCCACCGGTCCGGACGGTGACGCCGCAGCCACCGCTTCGGGCAACTGCGCGAGGAAGGTGTAGCGGCGGGTCACCCCGCCACTGCAGCCGGCGGAGACCGTCGCGGTGACGACCGGCTCGTCCGCCGTGATGTATGCGCGCACGCGCACGGCCGGGCTGCGCCCGCCGGCCGCAGGAACCGGAGTGACCTGCACCTTGGAGTCCGGCACGGCCGTATCCCCGGACATCAGGCGCACGCGCACGCAGGAAGCCTCGATGTCGCTGCCCGAATCGGGTTGCACGTCGAACACGAGGTCCACCGGCGCGCCCAGCACCACCGTGCCATGGCTGGCGCCCAGCGACAGCGCCGACGCCCCCGTGGCCAGGGCGGAAAGGCTCGCTCCGAGTATCGCGTTACTTAACTTCACAATAGTTACATTCTTATTCGGTTCATTCTTGCACATAAAGCCGCCTGCTCCCTCACCGCCATAATCGCGCTCCATGACCAACCCCTTCCCTATCGTAGGCATCATAGGCACGGGCGCCATGGGCCAGGGCATCGCCCAGGTGGCGGCGCAGGCCGGCAGCCAGGTGCTGCTGCTCGACAACCGGCCAGGCGCCGCCGAGGCCGCGCAAGGCAACATCCGGCAGCAGTGGGAACGCCTCGCCGCCAAGGGCCGCATCTCCGGCGACGAGGCCACGGCCCTGGCCGGCCGGCTGGCTCCGGCCGCTGCGCTGCAGGATCTCGCCGGGTGCCACCTCATCATAGAAGCGATCGTGGAGCGCCTGGACGCCAAACAGGCGCTTTTTCGCGAACTCGAAGACATCGTCGCGCAGGCGACGGTGCTTGCCACCAACACTTCCTCGCTGTCCGTGACAGCCATCGGCGCGGCGCTGCGGCATCCGGAACGCCTCGCGGGCTTCCACTTCTTCAATCCCGTCCCGCTCATGAAGGTGGTCGAGGTGATCGCCGGACTGAAGACCGACACGGCCGTGTGCGACCGCCTCGCCGGCCTCGCGCGCGCCATGGGCCACACCCCGGTACGCGCGCAGGACACGCCCGGATTCATCGTCAACCACGCCGGGCGCGGATTCGGTACCGAAGCGCTGCGCATCGTCAGCGAGGGCGTGGCCGATTTCGCCACGGTGGACCGCATCCTGCGCGACCAGGTCGGATTCCGGCTGGGCCCGTTCGAGCTGATGGACCTGACCGCGCTCGACGTGTCGCAGCCGGTCATGGAGTCCGTTTATCGACAGTATTACGAAGAGCCGCGGTATCGCCCCAGCGCCCTGGCCGCGCAGCGTCTGGCCGCCGGCCTGCTCGGCCGCAAGACCGGCGAAGGCTTCTACCGCTACGTGGACGGGCAGGCGCAGGTGCCGGCCGAGCCGCCCGCGCCCACGGTCGCGGAAATCCCTCCGGTGTGGGTGTCGTCGCGCGCCGCGCGGCGCGCCGAGGTGTTCCAGCTGCTCAAGGACCTGGGCGCCCGGATCGAGACCGGCACGTCCCCGTCGCCGCAGGCGATCTCCCTCGTGGCGCCCCTGGGCTTCGACGTCACCACCGTGGCCGTGGTCGAACGGCTGGACCCGGCCCGCACCATCGGCATCGACATGCTGGTGGAGGACGCCGCCACCCGCCGCCGCGTGCTGGCCACCAACCCGGCCACGCGCATCGACATCCGCGACGCCGCGCACGCCCTCTTCGCGCGCGACGGCAAGGCCGTGAGCGTGATCCGCGACAGCGGCGGCTTCGTGACGCAGCGCGTGGTGGCAACCATCGTGAACATCGCCAGCGACATCTGCCAGCAGGGCATCTGCAGCCCGGCCGACCTGGAATCCGCCGTCACGCTGGGCCTGGGCTATCCCCTGGGCCCGCTGGCCATGGGCAACCGCTGGGGGCCGGCGAACATGCTGGAGGTGCTGTTCAACCTGCAGACGGTGTACGGCGATCCGCGCTACCGCCCCAGCCCCTGGCTGCGACGCCGCGGCGCGATCGGACTGAGCCTGCTCCACGAGGAGGCCTGACGGCCGCCCCTCCCTCCCCTCCACCGCCCGCAGCCCGGAACCGCCTCACATGCCCGCAAGACTCGAGAGCACCAGCCACGGCCAGACCCTCGTGCTGACCATCCACAACCCGGAGATGCGCAACGCGCTCGATCCGGCCATCTACGCGGCCGGCGTGGAGGCGCTCAACGGCGCCGAGCGCACGGCCGAAGTGCGTTCGGTCGTCATCACGGGCGCCGGAGGGCACTTCTGCGCAGGCGGCGACCTGAAAGGCCTGCAGGCGCTCCGGCAGCAGGGCGCCGAGGCGCAGGGGCGTGCCGTGGAAGGGCTGCACCACTGGATCGAGGCCATCCGCACCTATCCCAAGCCGGTCATCGCCGCGGTGGAGGGTGCCGCCGCGGGCGCCGGATTCTCGCTGGCGCTGGCCTGCGACATGGTGGTGGCCGCGCGCGATGCCGTCTTCGTGATGGCCTACGCGGGCATCGGCCTGTCGCCGGACGGCGGCGCGAGCTGGAGCCTCGCGCAGGCGCTGCCGCGCCAGCTCGCCGCCGAACTGCTGCTGTGCGGCGAGCGCATCGGCGCGGAACGCCTGCATGCGCTGGGCGTGGTCAACCGGCTGGCGCGCCCCCAGGAAGCGCTGGCCTGCGCGCTCGCCCTGGCCGAGACGCTCAATGCCCGCGCGCCCAATGCGCTGGCCGGCACCAAGGAACTGCTCTCGGAAGCGCCCCTGCACACGCTGGCCCGGCAGCTGGAGAAAGAGCGCGACCAGTTCGTGCGCAACCTGCAGCACCCGAACGCGGGCGAAGGCATCGCCGCCTTCCTCGAAAAGCGCACGCCGCGCTATCGCTGAGCGCGCCCCGGCCGGTCGCCGTAGCCTTCCTTTGCCGTAGCCTTCGCCGTTGTCCCGCGCCGCACGCGCGGGCGTGCACAGACACGCGCGCGACATCCGCAGGCCCGCGGCCGCCGGGGGACCCGGTCCCGCGGGCGACAATGCTCCCGCCACCAGTCACGCAAAAGACAGACCATGGACGACCCCATTCTTACCATCGAAGAACGAGAGGCGATCAATACCGGTCGCTGGTTTTCCTCCCTTTCCCCTTCGCTGCGGCACGACATACTCCGATGCGCCTACGTCAAACGCTTCAAGGATGGCGGCCTGATCGCCGCCCGCGGCGATCCGCCCGAGGAATGGATCGCCTGCGCGAAGGGCGCGGTGCGCGTGAGCTCCACGTCGATCTCCGGCAAGCAGATCACGCTGACCTACGTGGAGCCGGGCATCTGGTTCGGCGACGTGGCGATCTTCGACGGCGACCGTCGCACGCACGATGCCTACGCGCACGGGGACACCACCATCCTCTGCGTGGCCAAGGCGGATTTCCGCAAGATCCTGGCCACGCACGTGGAGTTCTACGAAGCGATGCTGCGCCTGCATGCGCGGCGCATCCGCCAGCTCTACGGCCTGGTGGAGGATCTCAACACCCTGCCCTTGCGCGCGCGCCTGGCCAAGCAGCTGCTGCACCTCGTGCGCAGCTACGGCATCCCCAGCCTGTCGCAGGGCGACGAGATCCGCATCGGCCTGCAGCTGGCGCAGGAAGAACTGGCGCAGCTGCTGGGCGCATCGCGCCAGCGCGTGAACCAGGAACTGAAGGCCATGGAGCGCGAGGACGCCATCCGCATCGAGCCGGGCGGCCTGGTCGTGCGCGACCGTGACGTCCTGATGCGCATCGCCGAAGCCGACCACTGACGCCGACCTCCCTGCCGCCCACGCACCACCTGCCACGGAACCACCGCCCATGCCCTCTTACGAACACTTCACCGGCACCCGCCCCGTTTCCGAGCAGCATGCATTCGACACGGATGCCCTCTCGGCCTGGATGGCGGAGCATGTGGAAGGCTTCGAGGGCCCGCTGGCGGTGGAGATGTTCAAGGGCGGGCAGTCCAACCCCACCTTCAAGCTGAACACGCCGTCGCGCAGCTACGTGATGCGGGCCAAGCCCGGGCCGGTGGCCAGGCTGCTGCCCTCCGCCCATGCGGTGGAGCGCGAGTTCCAGGTGATGGGCGGGCTGGCCGGCACCGGCGTGCCGGTGCCGCGCATGTACGCGCTGTGCGAGGACGAATCCGTGATCGGGCGCGCGTTCTACATCATGGAGTTCCTGCAGGGCCGCGTGATGTGGGACCAGGCCCTGCCGGACATGGACCCTGCCGCGCGCGGGGCCATCTACGACGAGATGAACCGCGTGATCGCGGCACTGCACACCGTGCCCTTCGCCGAGCGCGGCCTCGCGGGCTACGGCAAGCCGGGCAACTACTTCGAGCGCCAGATCGGCCGCTGGAGCAAGCAGTACGTGGCCTCCATCACGCAGCCCATCGAGGCCATGGACCGGCTCATGGAATGGCTGCCCGCCCACATGCCCGCGAGCGCGCGCGACGAAAGCCGCGTCTCCATCGTGCACGGCGACTTCCGGCTCGACAACCTGATGTTCCACCCCACCGAGCCGCGCGTGATCGCCGTGCTCGACTGGGAGCTTTCCACCCTCGGGCATCCGCTCGCGGATTTCAGCTACCACTGCATGGCATGGCACATCCCGCCCGGCATGTTCCGCGGCATCGGCGGCCTGGACCACGCCGCGCTGGGCATCCCCACCGAAGACGAGTACATCCGCCGCTACTGCGAGCGCACCGGCTTCGGCACGCCCGAGGCGCTGCGCGCGGACTGGAACTTCTACCTCGCCTACAACCTGTTCCGCCTCGCCTCCATCCTGCAGGGCATCGCCAAGCGCGTGGAGGACGGCACCGCGTCCAGCGCGCAGGCGCGCGCCTCTGGCGAAGGCGCCCGGCCCCTGGCCGAGATGGCCTGGGGCTTCGCGCAGCGCATGTAGGCGCCGGCAGGCCCGTTCCGCAGCCCTCTTTCCGCGCACCCGCGCGGCCCGATTTCAACCGGAGACACCGCGATGGATTTCGACTACTCCCCCAAGACCAAGGACCTGCAGGCGCGCCTGCTGAAGTTCATGGACGAGCACATCTACCCGTCCGAAGCCGCCTACACCGCGGAACTGGCGGCCAACACGGCCGCGGGCCGGCGCTGGACGGCGCTCGACACCATCGAGAAGCTGAAACCCAAAGCCCGCGCGGCCGGCCTCTGGAACCTGTTCCTGCCGGTGGATTCCGCCGCGGCCTCGGGCTATGAAGGCGCCGGGCTCACCAACCAGGAATACGCACCGCTCGCCGAGATCATGGGCCGCGTGCCCTGGGCCAGCGAAGTGTTCAACTGCTCCGCGCCCGACACGGGCAATATGGAAACCATCGCCCGCTACGGCAGCGAGGAGAACAAGGCCCGCTGGCTGCGCCCGCTGCTGGAAGGCGAGATCCGCTCGGCGTTCGCGATGACCGAACCCGACGTGGCCTCCAGCGATGCGACCAACATCTCCACCCGCATCGAGCGCCAGGGCGACGAGTACGTCATCAACGGCCGCAAGTGGTGGATCTCCGGCGCGGCCGACCCGCGCTGCAAGGTCTTCATCACCATGGGCAAGAGCGATCCCGAGGCACCCAGGCACTCGCAGCAGAGCATGGTCCTGGTGCCCGCGGACACGCCCGGCATCCGCATCCTGCGCCCGCTCAACGTGCTGGGCTACGACGACGCGCCCCACGGCCACGTCGAGATGGTATTCGAGAACGTGCGCGTGCCGGCCAGCAACATCCTGCTGGGCGAAGGCCGCGGCTTCGAGATCGCCCAGGGGCGCCTGGGCCCCGGCCGCATCCACCACTGCATGCGCCTGATCGGCCTGGCCGAGCGCGCACTGGAGCTGATGTGCCGCCGCGCGTCCTCGCGCGTCGCCTTCGGCAAGACCGTGGCCCAGCAGACCGTGACGCAGGAGCGCATCGCCGAGGCCCGCTGCAAGATCGACATGGCCCGCCTGCTCACGCTCAAGGCCGCCTGGCTCATGGACGTGGCCGGCAACAAGGTCGCCAAGACCGAGATCGCGATGATCAAGGTGGTGGCCCCCAGCATGGCCTGCCAGGTGATCGACTGGGCCATGCAGGTGCATGGCGGCGGCGGCATGTGCGACGACTTCCCGCTCGCCTATGCCTATGCCGGCGCGCGCACCCTGCGCTTCGCGGACGGCCCGGACGAGGTGCACCGCAACGCCATCGCGAAGTGGGAGCTGGGCAAGTACTCGGCCTATGGGCGGGGGGTCGAGGTGCCGGTCACGCGCGGCTGCTGAGTTGCCGCGGGGGATGACCGCGCCCCCCGCGCCCGCGGGAAGCGCACCGCAGCGTCAAGGCAGCAGCGTCAGTGCGTGCGACCACCGCTCCGGCCGCAATTGCAACGCTCGATATCCCCCCTCCACCCACTCCCCCCGCATATCCCGGTACCGCGGCGAGAACACCAGCCCGCTCTGCCCCGTCTGGTAAATGAAGCGCGAGGCCTCCAGGTCCGACAGGTCATAGACCGCCCGCAGCGACGCGGCATGCCGGTTCACGAAGGGCCCGTCCTTCTTGCCGGCGTCGTACTGCCCCACGTTGACCGTATAGGCATCGCCCGGGGACGGCACCTGCACGTCGAAGAACCGGGCCAGCGCCGGCACGCTGCCGAAAGGCCGGTGCACGCTCAGGGCCGGGTGGGCGCGGCCCCACTGCCAGCGGGCGGGGTCGGGCCCCTGCTCCGCGGCCAGGCGGTCCAGCGCGCGGCCCAGGGCGTCGGCGGACTGCCGCTCGCAGCCGGCCGGCTGGCACCACCATGCGTCGTTGCGCTCGAGGATGCCCTCCAGGCCCGCACGGTAGTCGCGGCGGCCGTAGGTGGCGGTGAAGCGCTCGACGCCGATGCGCGCGGCGATGGTGCCGCGGGCCAGTTCGTCCACCCAGGCGGCGAAGACCAGCGGGGTGGCCCGGTCGGCGCGCATGGCGCCGTCGAATCCCTGCAATTGCGCGGCAGCAGCGCCGGCCAGCGGATGGGGGTGCCCCGCCAGCGCGCGCTGCAGGTAGGGCAGCAGGCGGAGGGTGGCGAGCGAGACGACATCGCCCTGCAGGCGCTGCATGCCGGCCATGTCGATCTTTTCGGCGGCTTCGAGCTGCTGCGCGATGCGGTCGTGCCGGTAGGGCAGTGCCCAGTCCTGGGTCAGGAAATGCGGATAGCCCTCGGGCGTGATGCGCTGGTTGGCGGTGGCGATCCAGCCGCGGGCCGCGCCGTCGTCCTGAGGCGTCTCGGCATAGGGCAGCCAGCCCTGCCAGTCGTAGCGCGCCTCCCAGCCGGGGGCCGGCGCAACGCCGTTCAGGTCGTTGCCCGGGGCGCGCACGGGCACGCGCCCGACGGCCTTGAAGGCGATGCGGCCCGCGGTGTCGGCGGCTACCACGTTCTGCATGGGTGAGTGGTAGTCCGACAGGGCATCGAAAAGCTCTGCCACATTGCGCGCATGGTTCAGGCGCAGGCCCGCCAGCACGGTGCGGTTGTCGGCATCCAGGGCGCTCCAGCGCAGCGCGAGCACGGCGCGATGCAGGTCCAGCACGCGGCCATGGGATTCGACCACGTCGCTCAGCACCGGGCCGTGCCGGGTGGCGCGCAGCGTCACCGCCACGTCGGGCTGGCCCTTGACGCGGATGGTCTCCTGGCGCTCCGTGAACTCCGCCCAGCCGTCGGGCGTGCGGTAGCGGCGCGGGTTGCCAGGATCGATCCGTTCGATGTAGAGGTCCTGCACGTCGGGGCTGGTGTTGGTGAAGCCCCAGGCCACGCCTGCGGTGCGGCCCAGCACCACGAAGGGCAGGCCCGGCAGGGTCGCCCCCACCACCTCCAGGGGAGGGATGCGCGAGCCGTCGGCGGCGCGGCCTTCCGGTGCATGCAGGGCGGCGTAGTACCAGATGGCGGGCGCCGAGAGGCCCAGGTGGGGGTCGTTGGCCAGCAGCGGCTTGCCGCTCGCGGTGCGCGAGCCGGCCACCACCCAGTTGTTGCTGCCCTTGCCTTCGTTGGTGCCCGCGTCGCTCACCAGCGCGCGCGACCATTCCAGCCATTGCCGCGTGCCGTCGCCCGCCAGGGCCGTCACAACGCCGGGCACGGCGGTGGAGGCCGCGGCGGATGTGCCTGGGGAAGCGGCCGTCGCGGCAGCGCCCTGCCCCGCGCCGCGGTAGATGCCCATGCCCCGGTAGAGCGCCGCCAGGTCCACGCGGGTGGCTGGCGGCTCGCCGGGGTAAGGGGGCAGCAGCTGCCACAGGCGGTCGGTGTCCAGCGCCTGGGCGAGCGAGAGGCGCGTGAATTCCTGGCCCCAGTTGCCGCCCATGTCCAGCGCCATCATCAGCGCCCAGCCCACGCTGTCCTCGGGGGTCCAGGCGTCGCGGCCGTCCTTTCCGTCCAGGGGCGGCACGCCCAGCAGCAGGAATTCCGGCGGCAGCGCCCGGCCGCTGCGGTGGAAGCTGCCGATGCCGCGGGCATAGGCCTGGAGCGCCTCCTTCGCCGGGGCCGGCAGGCCGGCGTACTGGCGCCGTGCGGTGCCCATGATGTCCAGGGCGCGCATCAGCTTGTCGGTGTCCAGCGCGGCGGGGCCGAACAGTTCGGACAGTTGCCCGCGCATGAGGCGCCGGTTGAACTCCAGCTGCCATGCGCGCTCCTGCGCATGCACATAGCCCATGGCGAACCAGGCATCCTGCGCGGAGGCGGCATGGATGTGGGTCACGTCGGAGGGGTCGCGCCGCACCTGCACGGGCGCCACGAGCCCGGGCGCGGAAAGCCGTCCGTCGAGCGCCGGGAAGCGGCTGTGCACATAGCACGCCACCACCGCGCCGCCGAGCAACGTGAGCGCCACCGCCGCGACGGCGCCCCAACGCATCCAGGATCCTGCTTTCCACTGTCGCAACCGCATGGCTTCGCACCTCTCGAAATGGAGCACGATTGTCGTGCAGCGACGCGGCCGTGGGCGGACCCTGCTCGGGAAATCAGTAAGGAGGGAGCGTGTCCCAGGTTTCCGGCAGCTCGGTGTCGGTGACGCCGAACCCCAGCGTGGGCGTGTCCGTGCGGCCGAAAGGCACGCCGAGCGCGATCTGCCCGCTGCCATGCAGCAGGCAGGCGGAGCGGCGCAGCGCCACGACGGTTTCGCTGCCGTCGAACCGCACCCAGCTGCCGTAGCTGCTGAGGTCGGTGAACACCACGGTGCCGCCGCGCCATTCGATGCGCGCGTGCAGGCGCGACACGCGCGGATCGGCGACCCGGACCGGCGCCTGCGAGCCCCGGCCCACGTGCAGCGGGCTGTCCGCCGCGCCGAAGGTGCGGATGGAGCCGGACCAGGCCAGCTCGATCCAGGTGTTGGGCTGCTGGATCGGCGCCAGCTCGCTCGCCAGGCCGGCGCGCTGCGTCAACGGGCCGTGCTCCTCGCCCACCCGCCAGTCCACCTGGTACACCAGCAACGGCTCGGCCCGGCCGCGCAGTTCCAGCGCGCCCATGCGCACGTAGCCCGCGCCGTCCACGCTGCCCGCCAGTTCCACGGTGGCGGCATCGGCGAGGATCTCGCGGGCGCCGGCGCGCTCGCACAGGCGGGAGGCGATGTTCACCGCATCGCCATAGGTATCCCCGTCCACCTCCACCAGCTCGCCGTAGGCCATGCCGACGCGCAGGTCCATCACGCCATCCGGCTTGCCGGGCCGCTCGTGGTGGCGCCGGGCCATGTCCGCCACCGCGGTGACGGCGGAGGCTGGCTCGCCGAACACGGCCAGCACGCCGTCGCCCAGCGTCTTCACCACCCGGCCGCCATGGTGGCCGAGCGCGGCCGCCATCCATTCGGTCAACCCCGTCACCGCCGTGGTGGCCAGGGTGTTGCCCTGCGCCTCGAACAGCGCCGTGGTGCCGACGATGTCGGAAAACACGACGGTGTGCCGGACGGTTCTCATGGGCGGTGCTCAGTGGCCGGCGGCGTGGCCCCAGTAGATCAGGGCATCGCGCCCCTCCACGGAGAGGGAGACCGGCGTGCCCACCGGCAGCAGCACCTTGGTGGGCACGTGGCCGAACGGCAGGTTGGTGAGCACGGGCGCCTTGATGCGGGTGCGCAGCCAGTCCACCACGGTCTGCAGCTTGAAGCCCTTGTCGTGCGGCGCGAGCTGGTAGCCGGTGAACTGCCCGAGCACGACCGCCTTCTGCTGCGCCAGGATGCCGGCGTGCAGCAGCTGCGTGAGCATGCGCTCCACACGGTAGGGATGCTCGCTCACGTCTTCCACGAACAGGATCCCGCCCTTGACCTGGGGCAGGTAGGGCGTGCCCACCAGGGAGCAGAGCATGGCGAGGTTGCCGCCCCAGAGCGTGGCGTTGCGGATGTAGCAGTCCTTCACCGCGGGCGTTCCGTCGGCGGCGGGTTTCTCGTTGTGCATGCGCCATCCCGCGCCCTCGCCGTGGCCGGTGAGCAGGTCGTCCAGGCAGGCCAGCATGATGTCGTCGGGCTCGCCTTCGCAGCCCAGGTCGCCGACCAGTGCCGGACCGGCCCAGGTCATGGCGCCGGTCTTCGCGAGCAGCGCGGCCTGGAAGGCGGTGAAATCGCTCAGGCCCACGAACTGCGTGCCCCGCTCCACCGCCTTGGCCACGGCCTTGTAGCGGATGCCGTCCAGGATGCGGGTGAG
Source organism: Paracidovorax citrulli (assembly GCF_900100305.1). GTDB lineage: Bacteria > Pseudomonadota > Gammaproteobacteria > Burkholderiales > Burkholderiaceae_C > Paracidovorax > Paracidovorax citrulli. The sequence goes on from NZ_FNEY01000010.1 coordinate 23,580, forward strand.
CCCGTAGCCTCCGCGCGAGATGAGCGCCACGTCGGCGCCGCTCGCGGCGGCGCGGTGGATGGCAGCGAGGCGGGTGGCGTCATCGCCCGCGAAACGGGTATGGACGGCCAGCGCATCCGCATCCACCTCCACCTCGTGCCCCATGGCCTGCAGGCGGGCGACGCCGCGCTTGAACGCGGCCTTGTCGCGCACGGCACCGGCCGGCGAATAGATGTAGATGTGGCGCGGGCCATGGTCGTGGCCGCAATGCGAATGGTCGTGATCGTGTTCGGACAAGGCTCGTCGGGCCGTCAGGCCCGCTCCGGCAAAGGCAGGAAAAAAGGGGGCGGAAAGGGTCGTTGCCGGCGGCGTCTGCAGTGCGCCGCTCATGGATGGAAGTATTCCACAGCGCGGCGCGCCAGTTCCGCGCCGTGGCGCTCCGGCAGCAGGTGGCCGGCATCGGGCCAGACCCAGGGTTCCCCCCCGCCCGCGGGCCACGGCGGCACCGCCCGCGCGTCCATCAGGGCCGCAGCGCCCCAGGCCGCGTCGCGCGCGCCCACCGCGACCGCGCTGCGGCGCCCGGGCGCCGACCAGAAGGCGCGGCCGGCGCGCACGATGGCGGCCGATCCGGCATCCGGCACGGCGGGCAACCAACGGAGGCCGGCGCGCAGGGCGGCGCGGTAGCCCGCATCGGGAAATGGCGCTTCGCAGGCCGCGGCGGCAGCGGCATCCAGGCCCGGCGCGGCTCCCGGGCGCAGCACCGCCGCCTGCCGTGCGGCCAGTGCTTTGCGCCAGGCGGCCAGGCCCGGCGGCAGCGGCGCGCCGTCGCCAGGGGGGAGCCAGGCACTGATCGCCAGCAGCCCGGTGAACCGGCCGGCGGCATCCGGCAGGGCATCGGGTGGTGCGGCCGGCAGTGCCATGCCCGGCAGGCCGCCCTCCCCCTGGGCGACCAGCACGGTGCGGCGCAGGTCGAGCCGCTCCACCAGTTCGGCCAGCGTGCGGTGGTGCCAGGGCAGCGTGTGCGCAGCTTCCTTCTTGGGCTTGTCGCTGCGGCCGAACCCGATCAGGTCGGGCGCCACCACGCGGTCGCCGGCAGCCAGCCAGACCGGCAGCATGTGGCGGAACAGGTAGCTCCAGCCGCCGGTGCCGTGCACGCACAGCCAGGTGCGGGGCGCATCGCGCGGCCCCTCGTCCAGGTAGTGCATGCGCAGGCCCGCCAGGGCCGGCAGGTCGCTGACATAGCGCGGGTCCCAGGGCCAGTCCGGCAGGCCGGCGAAGCGCGCGTCCGGCGTGCGCAGCGCGTCGTCCCGCAGGGGAAGGGCGGCGCGCGCATGGGCGCGCCGGGCTTCGCGCCGCGACTGGAAGAAACCGCTCAGCAGGGCGCCGCATTCCTGCGCCAGCACGCCGCCCTCGATGCGCGTGTGGTGGTTCAGTGCCGGCTGCGCGAACAGGTCCACCACCGAACCCGCCGCCCCGGTCTTGGCGTCGGGGGCGCCGTACACCACCCGGTCCAGCCGGGCGTGCAGCATGGCGCCGCTGCACATGGCGCAGGGTTCCAGCGTCACATAGAGCGTGCAGCCGTCGAGCCGGTAGTTGCCCAGGCGCCCGGCCGCGGCCCGCAGCGCCACGATCTCCGCGTGCGCCGTGGGATCGTGGCCGGCAATGGGTGCATTGCTCCCCCGTGCGACCAATTCGCCATCGCGCACCACCACCGCGCCCACGGGAATCTCCCCCCGCGCGGCGGCCTCCGCCGCCTCCTGCAGCGCGATCCGCATCCAGGCCTCGTCGGCCTGGCGGTCCGCTCCGCCGGGAGCGGCGCCCAGGCCTGCTAGCGGGCCCATGGGAGGCCGGCGCAGGCCAGCGAAGGGCCGCACCCGGTGCGCGGGGATGTCTTCACTTCGCCTCGTCGTCCGGCATGGGCCGCGGCTGCTGCATGAGCGACTCCACCTGCTGGCGCACCTGCTCCTGCACCTGCCGGCCCTGCATCTGCACCGTGGGGACCGACGCGCCGGAGGCCGGTGCCTGCGCGCCCGGCACCACCGGCACCGCCACGCGCGTGCCGCCCACCTGCTGCTTCACCAGCAGGGCCACCACGGCCAGGGCCACCAGCAGGCCCACCAGTCCCAATGCCATGCGCATACCGTCGCTCCTCGTTCATCATCACTGCACGGGCGGCATGGCCGCCCTTCCCAAAACAGGCGTGCCGCGCCCGGAGACCCGGGCGCGGCACGCCACTGTATCGGAACCGGCGCCGCCGGCGGCGATGCCGCGGCGTGCCGGAGTCAGGCAGCACCGGCTCAGTTCAGCGCGACGCGCGCGTTGGCCGGGTAGTGGTAGAGCGTCACGGCGGGCGCCGTCAGCTCGCCCTTGGGCGTGAAGGACACGTTGGCGGTCACGCCCTTGTATTGGGTCTTGGCGATGAAGGGGGTATAGACCTTCGGATCCACCGAGTCGGCGCGCTTCATGGCGTCCACCAGCACCATGGTGGCGTCGTAGGCGTAGGGGCTGTAGATCTGGAACTGGCCGGGGAACTTGGCGTCGTAGCGCTTCTTCCACTCCGCGCCGCCCTGCATTTTGGCGACGGACGCGCCGCCGGTGGCGCAGGTCACGTTCTTGAGTGCCGCCGACTTGGCGGACAGGTCGGGCAGTTTCTCGGTGCAGAGCGCATCGCCGCCGAAGAACTTCACGTCGCCCATGCCGAGTTGCTCCATCTGGCGCAGCATCGGGCCGGCCTGGGCATCGAGGCCGCCGTAGAAGACCGCATCGGGCTTCTTCGGCTTGATGGAGGTCAGGATGGCCATGAAATCGGTGGCCTTGTCGTTGGTGAACTCCTCGGCCACCACCTTCAGGCCCTTCTGCATCGCCGTGGCCTTGAACACCTGGGCCACGCCCTGGCCGTAGGCCGTGCGGTCGTCGATGACGGCGACGGTCTTGAGCTTGAGGTGGTCGGCCGCGTAGATGGCCAGGGCGGCGCCCAGGGCGCTGTCGTTGGCGATCAGGCGGAACGTGGTCTTGTAGCCCGGCTTGGTCAGGTCGGGGTTGGTGGCGGCGGCCGTGATGTGGGGCAGGCCGCACTTGTCGTAGAGCGAGGACGCCGGGATGGAGGTGCCCGACTGCAGGTGGCCGACCACGCCAGCCACCTTCAGGTCGCAGAACTTCTGCGCGATGGCCGTGGCATGGCGCGGGTCGCCGGCATCGTCTTCCGCGGCGATCTCGAAGCGGATCTTCCTGCCGCCGATGACGAGGTTCTGCGCGTTGAGGTCGTCCACCGCCATGCGCACGCCGTTTTCGGTGTCCTTGCCGATGTGCGCGATGCCACCGGAGACGGGGCCGGCATGGCCGATCTTGACGGTCTGCACGTCCTGCGCGCCCGCGGGCGCAACGGCGAAGGCGGACAGCACGGCGGCAGCGGCCGCGGCACGGGGCAGCGAGGGGAGGAAGCGGAAAACGGAAGGCACTTCGGAGGTCTCCTGACAGTCTCGGGAATGGCAAAAAAAGGCCCCGCTCGGGGCGGCGCCGGGGCTATCGTACCGGCAGTCGCACCATTGCGGAGCGAACCGGCGCCAAATCGGTGCGGCCGGGTGATGCAGCCGCCAGCCGCTCACCCCGGAGCGCGCGGCGCCGGACGGGCCAGGGGGATGGGTGCCTTCGGCATCCAATCCACGGCCACGGGCAGGCCGAGCCGCGCGAACATGTCCGCCACCGATTTCAGATGCGCGAGCACGCGGTCTTCGTATTCGCTGAAGCGGCCGGAATCGTTGTCGATGCACAGCGTGCCGTCCGGGCGGGCATACAGCGTCCCGCTGATGTGCGCCTGCGGCAGGCCACGCGTGGCCTGCCACGGCTCGGCGATGAGCGCGCCGCCCACCAGCGTCACGTGGCCCAGCATGAACTGGCGTGGATCGGGGTCCGCATTCCTGGTGGCGTCCTTCTCCTTCTTTTCCTTCTTTTCCTTCTTCTGTTTTTTCTCCTTCATGGCCGCCGGCGGCCGCGAGGCATCCTCCGCCTTCTTCCGGAGACCGGCCGCGACCTGTTCGCGCACACTCTCGGGAGCGCCGACCAGCACTTCACCGATGACCAGCGAACCGTTGGCGGAGATGTCCCACTTGTACTGGATGCGTTGGGCGCGCAGGTCGTCCAGGCGGAGCAGATCCTGCAGCGGGCCCGCGCCCGTGCGTGCGGCTTCCGCCGGCCTATCGACGCGCCGCACCGCCTCCAGGTCGGCCTGGCGGCGGATGAAGAATGTGCTGGTTTCAGGACCCTGGTGCTCGGCGATGAGCACCCGCGTCGGGTTCACGCGCACCCGGCGATAGCCGTGCTGCGCCGGTTCGAGTTCCTGCTTCTGTATCGGGCTGCGGTGGCTCACCTGGCCATCCGCGCCGGTCTTTGCCTTGCCCCGCGCGGGCTGGCAACTGCCGAACCGCGCCGCCAAGGCGGCCTCCCGGCGCATCCCGGCCTCTCGATCGCGCTCCGCAAGCGGGCTCAGGTGCGGCGACGACAGCGAGCGCAGCAAGGGCGCCGCGGCGGGCGCGGACCGGCCCTGCGCCGCGAGGCGGCCCTCCGCATCCGCACTTCGCAGCAATGCTGTGGGCGCAGAGGAACTGGACGATCGGACGGCTGAAAGAGGCATTGGACTGGCTTGTGAAAGAGTTATGGAGGGTATGCAGGCTAGGGCATGCCGCGGGATTCGGGCAGGGCCGAGGCGAAGACGGGCGGCCCCGGGCCGAAGTGCCGCGATGGCCCGGAGCGCCCCGGCGCCGGCCTCCTGGGATAATCGCGCCCCATGTCCCTCCTGCCCCACCAGCTCGAACTTCTCTCCCCCGCCCGCGACGCCGACATCGGCATCGAGGCGGTCAACCATGGCGCGGACGCGGTCTATATCGGCGGACCGGCCTTCGGCGCGCGGGCCAGCGCGGGCAACGAACTGCGCGACCTGGAGCGGCTCATCCGCCATGCGCACCGCTTCCACAGCCGCATCTTCGTCACGCTCAACACCATCCTGCGCGACGACGAACTCGAAGGCGCCCGCCGCATGGCCTGGCAGGTGTACGAGGCCGGCGCCGACGCGCTCATCATCCAGGACATGGGCCTGCTGGAAATCGACCTGCCCCCCATCCAGCTGCACGCGAGCACACAGACGGACATCCGCACGCCCGAGAAGGCTCGCTTCCTGCAGGACGCCGGGCTGTCGCAGATCGTGCTGGCGCGCGAGCTCACGGTGCAGGAGATCGCGGCCATCCGCGCTGCGACCGACCCGGAGCGCTGCACGATCGAGTTCTTCATCCACGGCGCACTCTGCGTGGCCTACAGCGGCCAGTGCTACATCAGCCACGCGCATACCGGCCGCAGCGCCAACCGCGGCGACTGCAGCCAGGCCTGCCGCCTGCCCTACCAGGTGACGGACGACGCCGGCCGCTTCATCGCGCACGACAAGCACGTGCTCTCGATGAAGGACAACAACCAGTCGGCCAACCTGCGCCCCCTCATCGACGCGGGGGTGCGCAGCTTCAAGATCGAAGGGCGGTACAAGGACATGGCCTACGTGAAGAACGTCACGGCCCACTACCGCCGGCTGCTCGACGAGATCATCGAGGAGCGCGAGACCTCCGCCGCGCCCCTGGCCCGCTCTTCCAGCGGCCAGACGCGCTTCACCTTCACGCCCGACCCGAACCAGAACTTCAACCGCGAGTTCACCGACTATTTCGTGAACGGCCGCAAGGAAGACATCGGCGCGTTCGACACGCCCAAGAACCCCGGCCAGGCGATCGGCTGGGTCACGCAGGTGGGCCCGAACTGGGTCGAGCTGGAAACCCATGCGCCCGACACCGTGCTGCACAACGGCGACGGCTTGTGCTACTGGGACCTGCAGAAGGAACTCGTGGGCGTGGCGATCAACCGCGCCGAGGCGGCGCCCGGCAAGTCACGCAACCACTGGCGCGTGTTCCCGAAGGACCCGATGGAGGGTTTCAGGGACCTGCGCCGCGGCACCGAGATCAACCGCAACCGGGACATGGACTGGGTGCGCACGCTCGAGAAGAAATCCAGCGAGCGGCGCATCGGCCTGTGGGCGCATTTCACGGACACCGACGCCGGCTTCGCCCTCACGCTGACCGACGAGGACGGCTTCACCGGCACCGCCGAGGTGGCGCATGCGCACGAGCCGGCCACCGATGCGGGGCGCGCGGAAGCCGCCCTGCGCGAACAGCTCGGCCGCTTCGGCGCCACGATCTTCCACGCGCACGACATCGCCGTCGCGATGCGGCAGCCGTGGTTCGTGCCCGCCTCCGTGCTGAACCCGCTGCGCCGCGATGCCGTGGCCGCCCTGGAGGCGGCGCGCACCGAGGGCCTGCGGCGCCTGCCCCGCGCGCAACCCGTGGAGCCGCCGGCGCCCTTCCCCGAGGACACCCTCACCTACCTGGCCAACGTGTTCAACCAGAAGGCGCATGACTTCTACATGAAGCACGGCGTGAAGGTGATCGACGCCGCCTACGAAAGCCAGGAAGAGGACGGCGAGGTGAGCCTGATGATCACCAAGCACTGCGTGCGCTTTTCCATGAGCCTGTGCCCCAAGCAGGCCAAGGGCGTGATCGGGGTCAAGGGCACCATCAAGGCCGAACCCCTGCACCTGATCAACGGCAAGGAAAAGCTCACGCTGCGCTTCGACTGCAAGCCCTGCGAGATGCACGTGGTGGGCCGGATCAAGAAATCGGTGCAGAACCAGCAGGCGCGCGAGGCGCAGGCGGTACCGATGCAGTTCTACCGCACGCGGCCCGTGCCCGGCGCGCCGCACTGAAGCGGAGCGCGGCTCGCGCCGCGCGCGTCAGGTCCGCCGTACCGCTCCTGCAGCGGCGCTTTTCTCCGGTCCGCGTACCGGCCCCGATCCGGCGTTCTCCGGCAGGCACCCCTGCGCGGCCTCATGCTCATGCGCGCTCGGCGCCACGTTCGGTCCGTCGGGCAGCGCCTCGGGCGCCTGGGCGAGATCGCTCTTGCCGGGGCTGCCGGCAGCCGGCAGGGGTGCGGGAAAAAGAATGGCCATGTCGTGCTCCTTCAGGCAACCGGAGGGCACGGTGTGCGCCCTCCATGCCGACCACAGGGCAACCGCCGTGCCCGCTGGACCTTTTACGCACGGCAAGAGGGTGGGCACGCGCGTTGCCAGTCCTCCAGGGCGGTGGCATCCCGCCGCCGCTCCACGCCACACCCCAGGAGGCCACCATGGCACAGCAGCAGAATGAACCGCAACGCGACCAGCAGCCGAACGCGCAGCCGCAGGAAACCGAGCAGCAGCGCAACCAGCAGCAGCAGGAGCGCGAGCAGAACACCGGCGGCAGCCTGAACCAGGACCGCGGGACCCCGCAGGCCCGCCGCTGACCCGTCCAGCGCGTGCCGGCCCCACGGGGGGGGGGTCAGGGCGCGCGCTGCGGCCGCACCGGAGGCTCCGTCCAGCGCGCCAGCCACTCCACGATACGCCGCACCGCATCCTCGCGCACCGAAGGCGTCCCCGCCGAGGTGAACGCATGACCTTCGCCCGGATAGATCACCAGTTCGCACGGTGGATTCGCCCCGCGCTTGAGCGCGCAGAACAGCGCCTCGCTCTGCCCGACCGGGCAGCGCTCATCGTCTTCTCCCTGCAGGATGAGCGTGGGCGTGCGGGCCCGAGCCGCGCCGGGCAGCGTGGAGCGCTGCAGGTAGGCCTGCGGGACGCTCCAGGGCGTGCCTCCGAAATCGAAGGGGTCCGCGTAGTAGCCGCTGTCGGAGGTGCCATAGTGCCCGCGGGCGTCGGCGACCGGCGCCATCACGACCGCGGCGCGGAAGCGGTCCGTGTGGCCGATGGCCCAGGCGCTCAGGAAGCCGCCGTAAGATTTTCCGCAAACGGCAACTCTTTCATCCGCAAGGCCTTCGCGCTGCAGCGTCTCCAGCGCCGCGAGCACCTCGGGCAGGTCCCGCTCGCCCCAGCAGCCTCGCAGGCGTTCGGCGAAATCCCGGCCGTATCCGGCCGAGCCCGAGGGGTTGAGCGCCAGGATCGACCAGCCGCGGGACCACAGTACCGGCCAGTACGCGGTGGCCTGGTAGTCGAAAAGTGCATGGGACGCCGGACCGCCGTGCAGATCGACCAGCAGCGGCCCGGGGCCCGCGGCGCCGGCCGGGCGCAGCAGCCAGCCATCGATGGCATGCGTTCCGCCTTCGCCGTCGGGAACGGTGAAGCATCGCCGCTCGACGGTCGCGCCAGGGTGGCCCCTGCACCATGCCGCGTTGAACGCAGTGACCGTGTGTGCGCCGCTTCCGTCCCGGCCGCACGCCTGGATTTCCATGGGCTCCGACGGCGTGTGGGCGACGAACGCCAGGCGCGAGCGCGTATGGGCCAGCGCCAGCCGCTGGCGGTCGTCCTCCACGATCACGCGGACCTCGCCGCCCGGCACCGCGATCGAAGCGACTGCATGCACTCCCCGACGCATCAAAAGGGCCAGCACCCGCCCCGGGTCACCGTCCACGAAACGAACGCTGGAGGTTTCGGTCCCGATCTCGATCGAAGGATCACCCAGCGGCTCGACACGGCCGCCTTCGGCATCGCACTGCCACAGCCGCACCAGGGCGTCGCCTTCGTCCCGCGACCCGGAGACGACGATGGTGCGCCCGTCCGGCGACCACACGGGCGACAGCACCTGGGCCAGGCCGTCCGTCAGCTGGCGCGCGTCACCGCCGTCGGCCCGCAGCGTCCAGAGGTCGGTGCGGTGCCCTTCGGTATCGCTGTCGCGCGTGCGGACCATCGCGATCGTGCGGCCGTCGGGCGACCACGCAGCGGCGCGCACGTTGAATGCGCCATCGGTCAGGCGCCTGCACTGGCCGTCGGAGACGCGCAGCACGAACAGGTGGGTCTCCTGGCCCAGCACATAACCCAGCCCGTCCGACTTGTAGGGCAGGCGCCAGACGATCCGCGGGCCACCCGTGCGCGGGGGTGGCGCGTCCGGGCCCGGGCGGCGGCCCCGCAGTTCGGGATCGACCGCCACGGTACACAGCACCGCGAGGCTGCAGCCGTCGGGCGACCACTCGGCCGAGAGCGCGGTACCGTCCAGGGCACCGACCTGGCGGGCTTCGCCGCCATGGCGCGCGATCACGAACACCTGGCTGCTGCCGGTACGCATCGAGATGAAGGCCACCTGCTTGCCATCGGGGGACCAGCGGGGATTGTTGTCCGTGGAGGTGCCGCCCGTCAGGGGCCACGGCGCCCCTCCTTCCAGCGGCACGCACCACAGGGAACTCTCGGAGCGGTCGGCGGCGCGATTGACGCGCTCCACGGTACAGACCAGCAGTTCCTCGGTGGGCGAGCCCTGCACCCCGGCGATCGAGTGGTGGCCCGCGATATCCTCCGCCGTCCACGGCGCGGCGCTCACGCCCCTCCCTCCTGCGACCTGCGGCAGCCTGACGGCGGTTCGGTGGCCATGGCGGCCCGGCGTGGCAGCGAAACGATAGTGTGATGGTGGATCATGGGCAATGGATGCAGGTGGTTGTCGGGGCTCCTGCGGCAAACCGCGTGCCGGATGAGGCATAAGCACATAGCGATCGGTTCGTTCCGCGTGGCGGTGCGACCCGACACAATGGGCCGCACGCACCGGGCGATGCCGGCGCGCCACTGCTTCCGAGGAGACAGCCCAGCATGAAGATCGAGACCCTCGCCGTCCACGCCGGACAGGCACCCGACCCCACCACCCGCGCCGTGGCGGTGCCCATCTACCAGACGGCGGCCTACGCCTTCGACAGCGCCCGGCACGGCGCGGACCTGTTCGACCTGAAGGTGCCGGGCAACATCTACACCCGCATCATGAATCCCACCAACGACGTGCTCGAAAAGCGCGTCGCGGCGCTCGAAGGCGGCATCGCCGCGCTGGCGCTGGCCTCGGGCATGGCGGCCATCACCTACGCGATCCAGACGATCGCCGAGGCCGGCGACAACATCGTCTCGGCCAGCACGCTCTATGGCGGCACCTACAACCTGTTCGCGCACACGCTGCCGCGCCAGGGCATCATCACCCGCTTCGCGGACCCGCGCGACCCGGCCAGCTTCGCGCGGCACATCGACGGCCGCACCAAGGCCGTGTTCGTCGAATCCATCGGCAACCCGCTGGGCAACGTGACCGACATCGCCGCGCTGGCACGGGTGGCCCATGACCACGGCGTGCCGCTGATCGTGGACAACACCGTGCCCAGCCCCTACCTGCTGCGGCCCATCGAGCACGGAGCGGACATCGTCGTCCACTCGCTCACCAAGTACCTGGGCGGCCATGGCAACAGCATCGGCGGCGCCATCGTGGACAGCGGCAAATTCCCTTGGGGCGAGCACAAGGAGCGTTTCGCCTGCCTCAACACCCCCGACCCCAGCTACCACGGCGTGGTGTACACCGAAGCCCTGGGCGAGGCGGCCTTCATCGGCCGCGCGCGCGTCGTCCCGCTGCGCAACACCGGCGCCACGCTCTCCCCGCACAACGCCTTCCTGATCCTGCAGGGCATCGAAACCCTGGCCCTGCGCATGGACCGCATCTGCGACAACACCCTGGCTGTCGCGCAGTACCTGCAGCAGCACCCCAAGGTGGCACAGGTGCGTTATGCCGCCCTGCCCGGCCACCCCGACCATGCGATCACGCAGCGCCTGCTCGGCGGCAGGGCCTCCGGCATCCTCTCCTTCGAGCTGCGGTCCTCGCAGGGCGAGGATCCCCGGGCGGCCGGCGCGCGCTTCCTCGATGCCTTGCAGCTCTTCACGCGGCTCGTGAACATCGGCGACGCGCGCTCGCTGGCCACGCACCCCGCTTCCACCACCCACCGCCAGTTGGGGCCGGAAGAACTGCAGCAGGCCGGCGTGGCCGAGGGCATGGTGCGCCTGTCGGTGGGCATCGAGCACATCGACGACCTCACCGCCGACCTCGCCCAGGCACTGGACGCCGTGTGACGCGATGCCGCGCGGATCAGGCGCTCTCCAGGTCGCGCGCGAGGCGCAGGCCGGAGAACTGCCACCGCGCGGTGGCCGGGAAGAAATTCCGGTAGCTGGCGCGGACATGGCCCGGCGGCGTCGCGCAGGACCCTCCCCGGAGCACGTACTGGTTCACCATGAACTTGCCGTTGTATTCGCCCACGGCGCCGTCCGCCACGCGAAAGCCCGGATAGGCCGCGTAGCTGGACTGCGTCCATTCCCAGACGTCGCCGAACAACTGCTCCAGCGGCGGCTGCCCGTCCGGGCCCGGCCGGGCCGTGCCGGGTGCAGCGCGGGGATGCAGGACGCCGCTGTCGGCGAAATGCCCTTCCGAGGCCGGCATGCCCGATGCCGCCGCGGCGGCCTCCCATTCCGCCTCGGTGGGCAGGCGGGCGCCGGCCCAGCGCGCGTACGCATCCGCTTCGTAGTAGGACAGATGCACGGCAGGAGCCGCCAGCTTGAGCGGCCGGGGACCGGCCAGCGTGAATTCGTGCCAGCCGGCATCGCCGCCGCCCGCGCCCTCTTCCACCGGGCCCCGGCGCCAGTAAAGGGGGTGCCCGATCTTCATGGCCTGGATCCAGTCCCAGCCCTCCGCCAGCCAGAGCGAGGCGTCGCGGTAGCCGCCGGCCTCGACGAAGGCCAGGTACTCGCCCGTGCTGACCGGCCTGCAGGCCAGCGCATAGGGCTGCAGGTACACGCGGTGCCGGGGCGATTCGTTGTCGAAGGCGAAACCGGCGCCCTCGGCCCGCGCGTCGTGGCCGATCTCCGCGACGCCGCCCGGGAACCGCAGCCACCGCAGGGTGGATGCCCCGGAAGGTTCGGCCTGCCGCTCCCGCGGCCCCGCCGGCGCGCCGCCAGCGCTCTGCAGCCGGTAGGCCGGCCACAGCGGGCTGCACGACAGCAGGTGCTTCACGTCGGTGAGGATCAGTTCCTGGTGCTGTTGCTCGTGCTGCAGCCCGAGTTCCACCAGGGCCTCCAGGTCCGGGTCGGGGTCGCCCTGCAGGCCGGCCATGAGCCGCTCCATGCGGGCATCGACGTCCTGCCGGTACTCCAGCACCTGCGCCATCGCCGGGCGGGTGAGCAGCCCGCGCTGCGGCCGCGGATGCTTGTCTCCGACGCCGTTGTAGTAGGAATTGAACAGCACGCGGAACGCGGGGTGGAACGGGGCGAAACCGCGCTCGCGCGGCTCGAGCACGAAAGTCTCGAAGAACCACGTGGTGTGCGCGAGATGCCATTTGACGGGGCTCGCGTCGGGCATGGACTGCGCACAGCAGTCTTCGTCGGACAGCGGCAGGGCCAGCGCCAGCGAGGCCCTGCGCACTTCGGCATAGCGCTCCTGCAATGCTGCCGCTGCGGTGGGCGTACCGCCCGGCGCCATCCGGCGCACCAGGCTCAGGGGAGGGGTCATGGCAGGGGTCTCCGGGGATCAGGGCCGCGCGTAGGCCACGGCGAACCAGCCGCGCTCGTCGGTCCAGACCCGCGCGCGCGAGAAACCCGCCCGCGCCAGCAGGGCCTGGAAGGCCGGCAGCGTGTACTTGTAGCTGTTTTCGGTGTGGATGCGCTCGCCGGGCGCGAAGACGCGGCCGCCGCCGGGCCAGCGCACATGGGCGCCACGGGACGTCTCCAGGTGCATCTCGATGCGCGACAGCCGCCGGTCGAAAAAGGCGCGGTGCTCCCAGTCCTGCGCCACGAAATCGCTGCCGATGAGCCGGTTCACGTGTTCCAGCGCATTGCGGTTGAACGCGGCCGTCACGCCCGCCGCATCGTCGTACGCGGCCTCGAGCACGGCCACGTCCTTGGGCAGGTCGAATCCGATGAGCACGCCGCCGTCGCGGTCCACCAGGCCGCGCATGCGCGAGAGCAGCGCCAGCGCCTGGGGCGGATCGAAGTTGCCGATGGAGGAGCCCGGGTAGAACACCAGCCGCCCGGCGCGGGGAACGTCCTGCGGCAGCATCACGGGCCGCGTGAGGTCGCCCGCCACGGCCTGCGCCTGCAGCCAGGGAAGAGCCTCCTGCAGCCGTGCCACCGCTCCACGCAGGAAATCCGCGGAAATATCCACGCCCACGAAGCGCTGCGGCCGCAGCAGGCGGCACAGCGGCTGCACCTTTTCGCAATTGCCGGCGCCTAGCTCGATCACCGTCTCGACCGCGCCCACCGCCTCGGCGATGTCCTCGCCATGGCGCGCCATCACGGCCTGCTCGGTGCGGGTGGGGTAATACTCGGGCAGCCGGGTGATTTCCTCGAACAGCTCCGATCCCCGCTCATCGTAGAAATACTTCGGGGAAATGCTGGCCGGGTGCCGCAGCAACCCGGGAACGATGTCGGAATGGGCGGATTCGGACCGCTGGAGGGCATGGGCATTCATCGGGATCTCTTTTCCTGAAGGGGAAAGGGCCACCAGCGCCGCAGGGCGACCGGCGGAGTTCACAAGGCCATGCCGGGCGGCGGCTGCGGCGCCTGGGCGCGATGGCCGGTGCCCAGCATTGCAGAGAGCTTCCGCCGGGCTTGTAGGACGCCTGCCCATCGTTCAGGACGGGCACCAGATGCCCCGCACCAGCGCGACGGGTACTGCCGCGCCCTAGAATGCGGCCGCAGCGGCGACCCCGCCCAAGCCATATCCGCCGCATGCACGGCAGTTCCCTCTCCTCATCGCCCGACGCTCGCCGCCATCGCATGGATTCCCTGACCCAGATCGCCCTCGGCTCCGCCGTTTCCCTGGCCGCCATGGGCCGGCGCACCGCCGCGTGGAAAGCAGTGCTGTGGGGGGCCGTGGCGGGCACGCTGCCCGACCTGGATGCCCTCATCGACCGTGGCGACCCCATCGCCAACATGGTCCAGCACCGCGCCGACACCCACGCCCTGCTCTACCTTTCCCTGCTCGCACCATTGCTGGGCGCGCTGGCGGCCCGGCTCCACGGGGAAGGTTTCCAGTGGAAGCGATGGTGGCTGGCCCTGTGGCTCGCGCTCGCCACGCATCCGCTGCTCGACTGGATGACGGTGTACGGCACGCAACTGCTGCGCCCGTTCACCGACCACCCCTACGGGCTCGGCAGCATCTTCATCATCGATCCGCTCTACACCGTGCCGCTCATCGTGGGCGTGGTCGCGGCGCTCGCGATTTCCGACCAGCGCGGGCTGCGCTGGAACGCAGCGGGACTGTGGTTGAGCACCGCCTACCTGGCATGGGGCTTCGCGGTCCAGCAGCACGTCGCCGCGGTCGCCCGGGCATCGCTCGAAGCCATCGGCTGGCCCGCCGGCCAGGTGCTCGTGACGCCCACGCCATTCAACACCCTCGCCTGGCGGGTGGTCGCCGTGGCGCCCGGGCAGTATGCGGAAGGCTTCTATGCACTCGCCGACCGGGGCCGGCCCATCCGCTTCACGCTGCACGACCGAGGCGAGGCGCTCATCGCGCAGTTCGCTGCGCAGCCGCCGGTGCGGCAGGTGGCGGCTTTCAGCCACGGCTTCTACCGCATGCGTGAACACGGCGGCCACGTCCAGATCACGGACCTGCGCATGGGCCAGGAACCCGCATACACCTTCCACTTCGACCTGGGCACCCCCGCGGACCTCGCGGCGGGCCGCGGGAACGTGGTCCAGCGCTGGCAGCGCCCGGACGCAGCCACCGCCCTGCCCGCCCTGGGGCGCCGCATCCTCGGGCACGGCGGCGGAAATGGCATGTTCGGCACGCCGTCGCCCCCCTGAGGCGTTCCCCACCGCACAGGAACGTGGCAAGCTAGCCGCATGCACCAGACATCCCTCCCCAGCACCACCGCAGAGCAGTCCCCGGCCCTGCCCGTGCACGGCGCGCATGGCAGCCGGCGGCTGCGCGTTCTGGTGGTCGGCACCCTGCTGCTGACGCTCACGGTCACGTGGCTCCTGGTCGCCGTCTTGCTGAACACCAAATGGCAGGACGCTGTGCGCTCCCAGGAGCGGCAGAACGCCAACCTGGCCCGGGTGCTGGAAGAGCAGACGCTCCGCGTCCTGGCGGCCGCCGACCAGGCCACACTGCGCGTGGCGGCGGAAGTCCGCAGCGGCGAATTCAGCGAGCAGGACTACGCGCTGTTCGCCAACGAGACCGGGCTGGCACCCGACATCCTCACCCAGTTGTCCATCGTGGGCCCCGACGGCCGTTTCGTCGGCAGCAACCTCGATCCCTCGGCGGCCCGCAACCAGGACACCGACCTGAGCGAGCGCGAACATATCCGGGTGCACCTGGAGCCCGGCAAGGAACCCAGGGCGCGGACGCGGATGTCCGCATCGGGACTGTTCGTCGGCAGGCCCGTGACCGGGCGGGTCTCCGGCCGCCGGACCATGCAGTTGAGCCGGCCCATCGTCGGCAGCAACCGCTACCTGCACGGCGTGGTGGTCGCCTCGCTCAATCCGGGCTACTTCGAGCAGGTGTACGGGAGCGTGGACATCGGCGCGCAGGGCGCGGTCGCGCTCATGGGCGCGGACTTCAACGTGCTGGCCCGGGTGATCGGAGCCCAGGCGGAAAGCATCGACAAGACCATCGAATTCCCGCCAGGCCATCCCCTCACCGACACCACCCGGACGCAGGGCACCTACCAGCGCGTCAGCCATATCGACGGACTGGGCCGCATCACCGCCTTCCATCGCGTGCCGGGGTATCCGCTGACCGTCCTCGTCTCCACCACCGACGACGAGGCCCTGGCGGAATGGAAGACCATGCGGACCTTCACCGTGGTGTTCGCCGGGCTTTTTTCCGCGACGCTGATCGCCCTCGGCGCGGGATTCCTGCGGGGGCTGCACCAGCTGGAGCAGAAGAACCTGGCGCTAGCTGCGAGCGAGGCCCAGGCCCGTTCCGCCAACCGGGCCAAGAGCGAATTCCTGACGGCCATCTCGCACGAACTGCGCACCCCCCTCACCAGCATCCACGGGTTCGCCGAACTCATGGAGCAGCGCCTGGAACAGCCGTCCTACCGCGAGGCCGCCGGCCTCATCCGCAGCGCGGCGGAACATCTCAACACGCTGCTGTCCGAGATCCTGGATCTGGCCAAGGTCCAGGCCGGCGCCATGCCCATCGTGCCCGGGGACCATGCCGTGCGCGAACTCGTCGGCACCACCGTCGATCTCTTCGCCATCTCGGCAGTGCAGAAAGGGCTCACGCTGGAAATGCACATCGCTCCCGGCGTCCCGCAGGTACTGCGGTGCGACGGCCTGCGGCTGAAGCAGATCCTCAACAACCTGCTGAGCAACGCGCTCAAGTTCACGCGGGAGGGGGGCGTGCGACTGGAGACGGACACCGCCGACGGCCACAGCGTGCGCTTCCGGGTCACCGATACCGGCCCCGGCATCCCCGCCGATCTGCACGAGGTCATCTTCGAGAAATTCAGCCAGGGCAGCGCCGACGTGAGCACGCAGCACGGCGGCACCGGCCTGGGACTGGCGCTCTCGCGCGGACTGGCCGAGCTCATGGGCGGCCGCCTGACCGTGGCCTCGGAGCCGGGCCAGGGCGCCTGCTTCACGCTGGAGCTGCCGATGCACCCGCCGGCCGCCGACGGGGCCTGACGCCTCCGCACCTGCCCGCCCCCCCGGCCATGGCCGACCCCTTTTTCCTGGACGTCCCGGAAACAGAAAGGGCCGGCGCATGCGCGCCGGCCCCCGGACGGTCCCACCAGGACAGAAAGCCCCCAGGAGCCTCCCTCCCGGTCAGAAGCGCCAGCCCAGGCCCACGCCGGCAAGCACCGGATCGATCTTGAGCGTGCCCAGCTTGGCGCCATTGGCAGCCACGTCCGTGCGGATATACACCTTCTTGATGTCGAAGTTCAGCGACAGGTTCTTGGTGAGCGGAATGTCCACGCCGACCTGCAGGGCGCCGCCCCAGCTGCTCTTGTCGATGCTCACGCCGGCGGGCAGGCGCACGCTGGAAAATCGCGTGTAGTTGATGCCGGCGCCCACATAGGGCCGGAAGCCGGGCGCGTCGAAGTGGTACTGCACCATCAGCGACGGCGGCAGGTGCTTCAGCGTGCCGATCTGGGCGCCCAGGGCACTGGAGCGCACATCCTGCTTCTGGGGCACGGTCAGCACCAGCTCCGCGGCGATGTTCTTGTCGAAAAAGTACGAGATATCGACTTCAGGAATGGTCTTGTTGTTGATCGACAGGCCCAGGCCGGTGCTGTCCTTGTTGGCACTGTCCAGGTGCACCGCGCGGGCGCGGACCATCCAGGGGCCTTGGCCGTCGGCAGCCTGCGCATGGGCAGCGCCGGAAGTCAGAACGCACAGGGCAGCCAGGGCGAGGAGATTCTTTTTCATAGGAGAACTCGATGCGGTTGAACGGGGACGGCCCCCGTGGACGCATTGGGCTTGCAAAACGCCCTGCCCGCCTTGCCACAGATCAAAAGGCCATGCGGGGTCTCAATGCGTCCCGGCCTTGCGCCCGCGCCAGCGTTGCACGAGCGTCACGCCGGCCAGCACCAGCGCGCCGGCCACGATGCCGCTCGCGGCATTGAGCAGGTTGAGCACCACCACGTGCAGGAGCCCGCCCTGCACAGCAGCGGAGGCCCATCCTTCCACCGCGTGGTGCAGCGGAGGCAGGCCGTGCACCAGGATGCCTCCACCGACCAGGAACATGGCGGCGGTCCCCGCGACGGAAAGCGCCTTCATCAGCCAGGGCGCCGTCGCCACGATGCCGCGACCCAGCACGCGCAGGGCGCCGAAGGAGCGGTGGCTGAGCCAGAGACCGGCGTCATCGAGCTTCACGATGCCGGCGACCAGCCCGTACACCCCGGCGGTCATGACCAGCGCGATTCCCGACAGCACCGCCACCTGCTGGCTGAAAGGCGCGCCGGCCACCGTGCCCAGCGTGATCGCGATGATCTCCGCGGACAGGATGAAATCCGTACGGACCGCTCCGCGCACCTTGTCCTTCTCGAAGGCTGCCATGTCCACGGCGGCGTTCGCGGCGGCCTGGGCGTGGGCCTCGCGGTCCGCTTCCTTTCCCGCGCCGTCATGGTGCAGGAACCGGTGCGCCAGCTTCTCCGCGCCTTCGAAGCACAGGAACGCCCCTCCCAGCATCAGCAAAGGCGTGACGGCCCAGGGAATGAACGCGCTGATCAACAGCGCCGCGGGCACCAGGATGGCCTTGTTCACGAGCGAACCCTTGGCCACCGCCCAGACCACCGGCAGTTCGCGCTCGGCGCGCACGCCGGTCACCTGCTGCGCGTTCAGCGCGAGGTCGTCGCCGAGCACACCGGCGGTCTTCTGCGCGGCCGCCTTGGTCATCACCGACACATCGTCGGCCATCGCGACGCTCTTCTTCGCCGCCACTTTGGTCATCAGGGCGACGTCGTCGAGCACCGCGGCGATATCGTCGAGCAGGGTGAGAAGGCTGGCGCCGGCCATGCGAAGCTCCGTGGTTGAGAGGCGCCGATTATGGGGGCCATGCCGGGTACGCCGCCGGCATGCACGAGAGGAAACACCCTTGCAAAAGCCAAGGTTGAGAAAATTGAATATGCTCTACTGTGGGCATCGTCCAGCTCTCTCTTCCGACGGGCAGCCTCCTCCTCACGTATTTCCACCCCTCCATGACGCTCCCGATCAGCGCAGAACAGCAACGGCTGACGGCCCTGCGGGCCACCGGTCTGCTGGACACTCCGCCGACCGAGGAGTTCGACCGCATCACCCGGCTGGCCAGCCGCCTTTTCGACGTTCCCATCGCGCTCGTCAGCCTGGTGGACGCGGACCGCCAATGGTTCAAGTCGCAGATCGGGTTGCCGGTCCGCGAAACCTGCCGCGAGGATGCCTTCTGCGATCACACCATCCGAACCTCCGAGGTCATGGTCGTGGAAGACGCGCTGCAGGATCCACGTTTCGCCGCCAATCCGCTCGTCCAGGGGCCACCGCACATCCGCTTCTATGCCGGCGCGCCCCTGATCCTGCGGGGCCACCACCACCTGGGCAGCCTGTGCCTCATCGACTCCGTGCCCCGTGCGTTCGATACCGCACAGCAGCGGCAACTGGCAGACCTGGCCGCGCTGGTGATGGCCCAGATCGACCTGCAGTGCGCCGCCGCGCGCCTGGACGAATCCACCCTGCTGCCGAACCGGACGCAACTGCTGCAGGACCTCCATGGGCTGTGCCTGGCGGCGCCCGGCGAGCAGCGCGTGCTGGTCCTGCTCGAACTCCTGCCGCACGACGGCATCATGGATGCCGCCCGCGCCATCGGCATGCAGCCCATCGAACAGCTGACCTACGAGGCGGGCAGGCGGCTGGCCGGCTTCGTCGGCAGCCAGTCCCGCGTGTACCACACCGGCGTTGCCCGGCTGGCCCTCGTGCTGCGGGACACCGACGGACAGACCGTGGCGCAATTCACGCAGCAATTGCTGGACACCCTGGCCGCGCCGCTGTCCACGGGCTCGGGCATCGTCATCAACCAGCGGCGACGCATCGGCCTGGCCCCCTTCACGCTGGAGCCGGCGGACGCCGTCGATTCCCTGCGGCGCGCCAACGCCGCGCTCTACCACCAGCCGATGTCCGGCACGGCGGTCTGCAGCTACGACGCCGCGGTGGACCTCAGCTACCGCCGCTCCTACGAGCTGATGGCCAGCATCCCCCGTGCGCTGATGGCGGGAGAATTCCGGCTCGTGTACCAGCCCCAGTTCGAGCGTGCTTCCACGCGCTACACCTGCATGGAGGCCCTGCTGCGCTGGGACCATCCCCAACTGGGTACGGTGTCACCCGGCGACTTCATTCCCCTGCTGGAAAAGACCACCTACATCCAGGCCGTCACCGAATGGGTGCTGCACACGGCGCTGGCGCAGGTCCGCGCGTGGGAAGACGCCGGCCTGGAGGTGGACGTGGCGATCAACGTGTCGCCGCGCAACCTCGAGCAGCCCGGGTTCGCCGGCATGCTCCGGGATGCCTTCGCCCGGCACAGGCTCGCCCCATCGCGCCTCGAGATCGAGTGCACCGAAAACGCCGTGCTGACGGAAGGCCCCACGCTGGAAGGCATCAAGGCGGCCCGCGCAATGGGCGTGCGCGTGGCGCTCGACGATTTCGGCACCGGCTACTGCAATTTCGGGTGCCTCTACGACCTCTCGGCCGAGGTACTCAAGCTCGACCAGGCCCTGATCCGGCCCATCGGGACCGATGCCCGCGCGCTCGATGTCGTGCGCGGCATGGTCCAGCTCGGCCACACCCTGGGCTACCGCCTCCTGGCCGAAGGCGTGGAAACCGCCGAAGTGTTCGACCAGCTCATGGAGCTCGGCTGCGACCAGGTGCAGGGCTATTACCTGAGCCGCCCCCTGCCGCCCGCCGAGGCCTTCGCCTTCGTGCATCGCTGGAACCGGCTCGTCACGCTCGAGCAGGGCTGAGCGGGCGGGAACAACGCCGCGTTTCCGGCCGCGCCGTGGCGGCAGCTAACGCTCCGCGTCGGACGGCCTGCGCTTCGGATCGAAGGGAAAGTCCGGCTGCAGGATATCCACGCACGCCTCGCAGGCCAGGAACCGGGACCGCTGCCCACGGCTCACCGCACCCCATCCCGTTCCGCTGTCGATGGATACCGTCACGGTCCGGCCATCCGAAAAGACCACGGTGGCATCCGCCGAGCAATCGTCCAGGATGGCATTGCGCCGGTACGAGCCGCTGTCCGTCAGGGCGGCATGCTGCAGGAAAAATTTCACCCGCCTGGCATCCAGCGCCAGACCACGGCAATCCACTTCCGGAGCGAATCGCGCCTGGGCCGCAGGGCGTTCGATGGAGATTTTCTGAATTTTCGCGTGCGCGAAGGGAAGGTTTTCTGTTCCCGCGTTGGCGCCAACAGCCCAGAGGGCCGACAACACAAGCCAAAGCGAACATATGTATGACGACCTCATTTCAGAACAGCAGTAGCAGCCTCGGTTCTCTGCTTATAGCTGACATCAGGATGTCGATGAATCTCTTCCAATGGCACGTGCAGAGTACTGACCAATCCCCTCAATAAATACTGCAAAGCTCCTTGCTGCGCAGTAGTGAGCGGATCATAGACACCAAATTTTTCGATAAAGGAGTTCTTTTCAATATCCGTGAGTCCTGCGGGCATGCGAACGTGGGCTGGCAGCCGGCATTTTCCGACAATTTCTATTCCCACGCTATCCAAGTTGGAAGGATAGCGCTGCGGAACAGTCTTCACCATCTCCAGCCGGTTGGTCGCATCTGGCGAGAACTTCCGGTACCTGATGATTTCCGAGGGTGTGCATCGGTGTTCAGCCATGCAGCGGGCCTTTATTTTTCCTACGTGCCTCGTAGTTCGAAACAGAGAGGCCGTTTGGTAAATGCACCCATTTTTTGCAACAAGAAAATGGGCGCCATTCGCATTTGCCCGAGCATAGCTGGCAAACACTGCAAATTCATCCTCCGAATCCGTTTGATGAATTACCAATCCGCGCACAAGCGCCATTGAAGATCGCTCAATGGCTGGGAAACGCCTTTCCTTGACACGCGAATCTCCCACGATGATTCCCATATCGTTTACATTGAACATCAAAAAATAAATTTCCAAGTCGCACTGGTTCCCAATTTTCATCAGGAATATTGCTCCCGGACATTAATTTAATAAATACCCAACATAAACAACGAAAATTTTCGCGAGCAGAACCGTCTCACCCCACCCACTTGCGCGCGTTGCGCCAGATGCGCATCCACGGGCTCAGCGCGCTGCGGTCGCCGCTGGTCCAGCTCATCTGGATGTTGCGGAACACGCGCTCGGGGTGCGGCATCATGGCCGTGAAGCGGCCGTCCGCCGTGGTCACCGCCGTGAGCCCGCCCGCGCTGCCGTTGGGGTTGAACGGATACTGTTCGGTGGCGGCACCATGGTGGTCCACGAAGCGCATCGCCGCGATCGCCTGGGCGGCATTGCCGCGGCGCGCGAAGTTCGCATAGCCTTCGCCATGCGCCACGGCGATCGGCAGCCGGCTGCCGGCCATGCCTGCGAAGAACAGGCTGGGGGACTCCAGCACCTCCACCAGCGACAGGCGGGCCTCGAAGCGCTCGCTCTGGTTTGTGGTGAAGCGCGGCCAGGCGGCAGCGCCAGGGATGATGCCGGCCAGTTCGGCGAACATCTGGCAGCCGTTGCACACGCCCAGGCCGAAGGTGTCGGCGCGGCCGAAGAAGCCCTGGAACTGCTCCGCCAGCACCGGGTTGAACGTGATCGAGCGCGCCCAGCCGATCCCCGCGCCCAGGGTGTCGCCGTAGCTGAAGCCGCCGCAGGCGACCACGCCCTTGAAGTCGGCCAGCTTCGCGCGGCCGGCCTGCAGGTCGGTCATGTGCACGTCGTAGGCATCGAAGCCCGCTTCCGAGAAGGCGTAGGCCATCTCGATGTGCGAGTTCACCCCCTGCTCGCGCAGGATCGCGACCTTCGGCCGCGCGAGGTTCAGGAACGGGGCCGCCACATCCTCGGCCGGATCGAACGTCAGCGCCACGTGCAGGCCCGGATCGTCGGGCGCACCCGCCGCCGCATGCTCGGCATCGGCACACGCGGGGTTGTCGCGCTGCTGGCAGATCTTCCAGCTCACGGCATCCCACACCTGGTGCAGGTCGGACAGCGATGCGCTGAACACCGCCTTCACGTCGCGCCAGACCTGCAGCTCACCCTTGCCCACATCCATGGCGGACGCCGCGGGACGCGTCTTGCCGACGAAGTGGCTGAACTTCGAGAGGCCGTGCTCGCGCAGGGTCTGCATCACCTCGTTGCGCTCGGCGGTGCGCACCTGCAGCACCACGCCCAGCTCTTCGTTGAACAGCGCCTTGAGCGTCAGCTCCTCGCGGCGCGCGCTCACCTGCTGCGCCCAGTTCTTGGCGTCGCCCGTTTCCATGCGGCTGTCGGCGATGCCGTCGCCTTCCGTCACCAGCAGGTCGACGTTCAGCGCCACACCCACGTGTCCAGCGAAGGCCATCTCGGCCACCGCGGCCAGCAGGCCGCCGTCGCTGCGGTCATGGTAGGCCAGGATGCGGCCCTGCGCGCGCAGCGCGTTCACGGCATCCACCAGCCTCACGAGATCCTGCGCGTCGTCCAGGTCGGGCACCTCGCCGCCCTCCTGGCCCAGCACCTGCGCCAGGATGCTGCCGCCCATGCGGCAACGCCCCTTGCCCAGGTCGACCAGCACCAGCGTGGTGTCCTCCTCCATGGCGTCAAGCTGCGGCGTCAGCGTGCCGCGCACGTCGGACAGCGTGGCGAACGCGCTCACGATCAGGCTCACCGGCGAGGTGACCTTCTGCGCGGCGCCGCCGTCATCCTTCCCGCTACCGGAGGGGCTCGTCCATACGGTGCGCATGGACAGCGAATCCTTGCCCACCGGAATGCTGATGCCCAGCTGCGGGCACAGCTCCATGCCCACGGTCTTCACGGTGGCGTACAGGTCGGCGTCCTCGCCGGGCTCGCCGCAGGCCGCCATCCAGTTGGCCGACAGCTTCACGCGCGGCAGCTCGATCGGTGCCGCCAGCAGGTTGGTGATCGCCTCGGCCACGGCCATGCGGCCCGAAGCCGGCGCGTCGATCGCGGCCAGCGGCGTGCGCTCGCCCATGGACATCGCCTCGCCCGCGAAGCCGCGGTAGTCGGCCAGGGTCACGGCGCAATCGGCCACGGGCACCTGCCACGGGCCCACCATCTGGTCGCGGTGCGACAGCCCGCCCACCGTGCGGTCGCCGATGGTGATCAGGAAACGCTTGGAAGCCACCGTGGGGTGCGCCAGCACGTCGATCACCGCCTTCTGCAGCGACACGCCGGTGAGCTCGATCGGCGCGGCCTCGCGTCGCACCGTCTTGACGTCGCGGTGCATCTTGGGCGGCTTGCCCAGCAGCACGTCCATGGGCATGTCCACGGGGAATTTCTGGTCGCCGCTCTCCACGGACGTGTCTTCCAGCACCAGCTGGCGCTCGCCCGTGGCCGTGCCGATCACGGCGAAGGGGCAGCGCTCGCGCTCGCAGAACGCGCGGAAGGTCTCCAGCGACTCGGGCGCGATCGCCAGCACGTAACGCTCCTGGCTCTCGTTGGACCAGATCTCCTTGGGCGCCAGGCCGGACTCTTCCAGCTGCACGGCCCGCAGGTCGAAGCGCGCGCCGCGGCCGGCGTCGTTGGTCAGTTCGGGGAAAGCGTTCGAGAGCCCGCCCGCGCCCACGTCGTGGATCGCCAGGATCGGGTTCTGCGCGCCCTGCGCCCAGCAATGGTTGATGACCTCCTGCGCGCGCCGCTCGATCTCGGGGTTGCCGCGCTGCACCGAGTCGAAATCCAGTTCTGCCGCGTTCGTGCCCGTGGCCATGGAACTGGCCGCGCCGCCCCCCATGCCGATGCGCATGCCCGGGCCGCCCAGCTGGATCAGCAGCGTGCCCGCCGGGAATTCGATCTTCGTGGTCAGGCCCGCGTCGATCACGCCCAGGCCGCCCGCGATCATGATCGGCTTGTGGTAGCCGCGCCGCACGCCCGCCACGTCCTGCTCGTATTCGCGGAAGTAGCCCAGCAGGTTCGGCCGGCCGAATTCGTTGTTGAAGGCCGCGCCCCCCAGCGGGCCCTCGACCATGATCTGCAGCGGGCTCGCGATGTGCTCCGGCTTGCCGCCCGCCTCGTCGCTCCAGCCGCCCCAGAGCTTCGATACCGTGAAGCCCGTGAGGCCGGCCTTGGGCTTGGAACCGCGCCCCGTGGCGCCCTCGTCGCGGATCTCGCCGCCCGCGCCCGTGGAAGCGCCGGGAAACGGAGAGATCGCCGTCGGGTGGTTGTGCGTTTCCACCTTCATGAGCACGTGGTGCGTGGCCTCGCTCTTGCGGTAGGCGGGCACGTCCTGCGCCGCGCGGCCCGTGGCGGCCGGCGCGATGAAGCGCTCGACGGTGCTGCCTTCCATGATGGAGGCGTTGTCCGAGTACGCGACGATGGTGTGCTGCGGCGCGAGCTGGTGGGTGTTGCGGATCATCGCGAACAGGCTCTTGTCCTGTTCCTGGCCGTCGATGGTGAACCGCGCATTGAAGATCTTGTGGCGGCAGTGCTCGCTGTTGGCCTGCGCGAACATCATCAGCTCGACGTCGGTGGGATTGCGGCGCAGCGACGTGAAGGCATTGACGAGGTAGTCGATCTCGTCGTCCGCCAGGGCCAGGCCCCAGCGGGTGTTCGCCCCCTCCAGCGCGGCGCGTCCGCCGCCCAGCACGTCCACGAATTCCATGGGCGCCGCGGGCAGTTCGGTGAACAGGTCGGCCGCGCCGGCACGGTCCCAGAGCACGGATTCCGTCATGCGGTCGTGCAGCAGCGCGGCCACGGCCTGCTTCTGCGCCTCGGTGAGCGCGGGCACGCCGCCCAGCAGGCCCGGGCGCAGCGACAGCCGGTATTCGGTCACCCGCTCCACGCGGCGCACGTGCAGGCCGCAGTTGCGCACGATGTCGGTGGCCTTGGAGGCCCACGGCGACACGGTGCCGATGCGCGGCGTGACCACGATGGCGGGGCCGGAATCCGGGCCGGCATAGGGGTCGCCGTAGGTGAGCAGGGCCGCCAGGCGCTCGCGGTCGGCGGGCGTCGGCTCCGCGTCGGTGGCCACCAGGTGCACGAACCGGGCCGCGATCCCCCCGATGCGGTCGTGGATGGCCTGCAGGCGGGGCAGGAGCTGCTGGACGCGGAAGGGGCTGAGGGCATTGCTGCCCTCGAACGAGGTAAGGTGCAGGGTCACTTTGGCGGCCTGTTGCGGGAGATGGGATAGGGCTCGGAGCGGGAGGCCGCGGCCGGCGGGCGGGGCCGCTGAATGGGGCCTTCCTCCTGGGCGTCGCGGCGCGTTCGGCGCAGCCCGCCATTTTACCGGGCCGGCGGCTTCGGCTGGCCACCGTTGCCATCGCCCCGTTGAGGCGCCGGACGGCCCCCGATGGGATAATCCCGCCATGAGCATCACCATCAAGTCCGCCGAGGAAATCGCCGGCATGCGCGAAGCCTGCCGCCTGGCTTCGGAAGTGCTGGACTACATCACGCCCCACATCCGTCCCGGCATCACCACGAACGACGTGGACCGGCTCGCCGCCGAGTGCATGGCCGCGCAGGGCACCATCTCGGCCACCATCGGCTACCAGCCGCCGGGCTACCCGCCCTACCCCAAGTCGCTCTGCACCTCGCTCAACCACGTGGTCTGCCACGGGATACCGAACGACAAGCCCCTCAAGAAGGGCGACATCATGAACGTGGACGTCACCGTCATCACCAAGGACGGCTGGTACGGCGACAACAGCCGCATGTACCTGATCGGCGACGTCTCCATCGCCGCGAAGCGCCTGTGCCAGCTCACCTTCGAGGCGATGTGGCTGGGCATCCTGCAGGTGAAGCCGGGAGCGCGCCTGGGCGACATCGGCCACGCCATCCAGAAATTCGCCGAAGGCCACGGCCTGTCTGTCGTGCGCGAATTCTGCGGCCACGGCATCGGCAAGAAATTCCACGAAGAGCCCCAGGTGCTGCACTACGGCCGCCCCGGCACGCTCGAGGAACTGGTGCCGGGCATGACCTTCACCATCGAGCCCATGCTCAACGCCGGCCGCCGCGAGGTCAAGGAGCACGGCAACGACGGCTGGACCATCGTCACCAAGGACCACAGCCTGTCCGCCCAGTGGGAGCACACGGTGCTCGTGACCGAAACGGGCTACGAAGTCCTCACCCTGTCGGCCGGTTCTCCCCCGCTGCCTCCGTTCGTCACCGCCGTGAAGACCTGACGGCTGCGCCGGCGCGCACAGGCGCAGCATGGTTCTTGCTTGCGGTGCGGCCATGTCCGCCCACCGCTCCACGACGCCCCCATCGCCCCTTTCCCCGCCCGCCATGCCGCCCACGCTTTCGGAACTCCAGCCCCTGCGCGACGCCTACCGGCAGGACAAGGCCACCCTGCTGGCCAGCCTGCAGTCCAGGGGGGCGTCCACCCGCAGCGTGCGCCCCCTGCTCGGCAAGCTCTCCGCCCTCGCCGACCGGTTGCTGCGCACCCTGTGGCAAAGGGCCGGCCTGCCGGACACCCTGGCGCTGCTGGCCGTGGGCGGCTACGGCCGCGCCCAGTTGTTCCCCTATTCCGACGTGGACGTGCTCGTGCTGCTGCCCGACGGCTTCGAGGCCGCCTGCGAAGGCCCGCTGCGCCCGGCCATCGAGGCCTTCATCGGCAGCTGCTGGGACGCCGGCCTGGAAATCGGCTCCAGCGTGCGCACCGTGGCCGAATGCCTGACCGAGGCCGCCGCCGACGTGACCGTGCAGACCTCCCTGCTGGAGGCCCGCCGCATCGTCGGCAGCGCCGCCCTGGTCGCGGATTTCCAGCAGCGCTACGACGCGCAGGTGGACCCGGAGGCCTTCCTGGTCGCCAAGACCCTGGAAATGCGGCAGCGGCACAACAAATACGAGAACACGCCCTACGCGCTGGAACCCAACTGCAAGGAGTCGCCCGGCGGCCTGCGCGACCTGCAGACGGTGCTCTGGGTGGCACGGGCCAGCGGCCTGGGCCGCAACTGGAAGGAACTCGCTTCCCACGGCCTCGCCACCGCCTTCGAGGTACGGCAGATCGAGCGCAACGAAGCCCTGCTGTTCCTCATCCGCGCGCACCTGCATGCCATCGCCGGCCGGCACGAAGACCGGCTCGTCTTCGATCTGCAGACCGCCGTGGCCGAATCCTTCGGCTACCGCAACCAGGCCGCCGCCGAAGGGCAGCGGCAGCGCCTGCGGGCAAGCGAAAGCCTCATGCGCCGCTACTACTGGGCGGCCAAGGCCGTCTCGCAGCTCAGCCAGATCCTGCTGCTCAACATCGAGGAACGCATCTCGCCGCCCTCCCACGAACTGCGGCCCATCAACGAGCGCTTCTACGACAAATCCGGCCTCATCGAGATCGCCAGCGACGACCTCTACCACCGCGAGCCCCACGCCATCCTGGAAACCTTCCTGCTCTACGAAACCGAGGAAGGACTGAAGGACCTGTCGGTGCGCACGCTGCGCGCGCTCTACAACGCCCGCGGCGTCATGGACGCCGCCTTCCGGCGCGACCCCGTCAACCGGCAGCAGTTCCTGCGCATACTCCAGCAGCCCGTGGGCATCACCCACGCCATGCGGCTCATGAACCAGACGTCGGTGCTGGGCCGCTACCTCTGGCCCTTCCGGCGCATCGTCGGGCAGATGCAGCACGACCTCTTCCACGTCTACACCGTGGACCAGCACATCCTCATGGTGCTGCGCAACGTGCGTCGCTTCTTCATGCCCGAGCATGCGCACGAATACCCCTTCTGCTCGCAGCTCGCCGGCGGCTGGGACAAGCCCTGGCTGCTGTACCTCGCGGCCCTCTTCCACGACATCGGCAAGGGCCGCGGCGGCGACCACTCGCGCATCGGCGCCGAGGAAGTGCGCCACTTCTGCCGCCAGCACGGCGTGGCCGCGGAAGACGCCGCGCTGGTCGAATTCCTGGTCGCCGAGCACCTCGCCATGAGCCAGGTGGCGCAGAAGCAGGACCTCACCGACCCCGACGTCATCGCCGCCTTCGCCCGCCGCGTGGGCAGCGAGCGCCGGCTGACCGCCCTGTACCTGCTCACCGTCGCGGACATCCGCGGCACCAGCCCGAAGGTCTGGAACGCCTGGAAAGGCAAGCTGCTGGAGGACCTCTATCGCGCCACGCTGCGCACGCTGGGCGGGCGCGCGCCGGACGCCGCCGCCGAGGTCGAGGCCCGCAAGCGCGAAGCGCTGGTCCTGCTCGCGCTCAACGCCCAGCCCTTCGAGGGCCACAAGAAGCTCTGGGACACGCTGGATGTCGGCTACTTCATGCGGCACGAGGCGGCAGACATCGCTTGGCACGCGCGCCACATGGCCCGCCACGTGGGCGCGGGACGCTCGGTCGTCCGCGCCCGGCAGTCCCTGGCCGGCGAAGGCCTGCAGGTGGCCGTGTACGCCCCCGACCAGCCGGATCTCTTCGCGCGCATCTGCGGCTATTTCGACCGCGCGGGATTCAGCATCCTGGACGCGCGCGTGCACACCGCCAGCAACGGCCACGCGCTCGACACCTTCCAGATCGTCGCACCGGAGCAGGCCGGCCACTACCGCGAACTCACCCACATGGTCGAGAGCGAACTCGCGCGCACTATCGAGGAAGGCGGAGCGCTGCCCGAACCCGGCCGCAAGCGCGTCTCGCGCCGGGTCAAGAGCTTTCCCATCACCCCGCGCGTGGCCCTGCGGCCGGACGAGAAGGCCCAGCGCTGGATCCTGCACATCTCCGCCAGCGACCGCGCCGGCCTGCTCTACCTGGTCGCGCGCGTGCTCTCGCGCCACCACCTCAACGTGCAACTCGCCAAGGTGAGCACGCTGGGCGAGCGCGTGGAAGACACCTTCCTCATCCAGGGCCCGGAACTGCAGCACAACGCGCGGCAGATCCAGATCGAGACCGAACTGCTGGAAGCGCTGTCGGGCTGAGCCACCGCCCGGCAGCCGGGGAGGCGACCCAGCGCGTCAGTCGTCCTCGTGCTCCGCGATGTCCGGGAACAGCACGTCCGCATAGCCGAAGCGCGAGAAGTCGCGGATGCGCATCGGGTACAGCTTGCCCACTAGGTGGTCGCACTCGTGCTGCACCACCCGGGCATGGAAGCCTTCCACCGTGCGGTCGATCGGCGCGCCGTGCTCGTCGAAGCCCCTGTAGTGGATGCGTGACCAGCGCGGCACCACGCCCCGCAGCCCCGGCACGGACAGGCACCCCTCCCAGTCTTCCTCCTCCTCGCCGCCCAGCGGCGTGATCCGCGGGTTCACCAGCACCGTGGGCGGCACCAGCGGCCGGTCGGGGTAGCGCGGATTGCGCTCCTCCGATCCGAAGATCACCACCTGCAGGTCCACCCCGATCTGCGGCGCGGCGAGGCCCGCGCCGTTCACCGCGCGCATGGTGTCCCGCATGTCCTGCACCAGTTGCAGCAGCGAAGGCGTGCCGAATTCGGCGACGGGCCGGGCGGTGCGCAGAAGACGCTCGTCGCCCATCTTGAGGATGTCGTGGATGGCCATGTAGAAAGCTCGCGAAGTGGGCGGCGGCGCGGATCGCCGCCGGTCGGGGGGGACGCGCAGCATATCGCCCCTGCCCATCGGCAGGCACAATCGCCCCATGCCCGCACCGCCGACGGATCCCCTGCCCCCGCCTCCCGCGCATGCGCCGCTGCCGGCGCCGGTGCGCTGGCTGCTGCTGGCGTTCGCGGCGTTCAGCCTGGGCCTGGGCATCGTCGGCATCTTCGTGCCCGGCCTGCCCACCACGGTTTTCGTCCTCATGGCCGGCTGGGCGGCCGCGCGCAGTTCGCCGCGGCTGCATGCCTGGCTGTGGCGGCATCCGCTCTTCGGCTCCATGCTGCGCAACTGGGCCGATGGCGGCCGCGTCAGCCGCCGCGCGAAATGGAGCGCCACGGCCATGATGGCGCTTTGCGGCGCCGTGCTCGTGGTCAGCTCCGCGCCGCGGTGGGTGGCCATCGGCGCATCGGCTTGCATGGCCGGCGTGCTGGTCTGGCTCTGGTGCCGCCCCGAGTGAACTCTTTTGTCGTGGACATGCGAGTTTCCCGATCTGGCCGTTTTTTGTGTATATAATCTAAGTCTTGTTCCTCGATAGCTCAGTCGGTAGAGCGCCGGACTGTTAATCCGTAGGTCCCTGGTTCGAGCCCAGGTCGAGGAGCCAAGAAGTTTTTGCAGCGGGCACTGCAACCGGACAAGGCCCGCTTACATTCGAAAAGTCATTCCTCGATAGCTCAGTCGGTAGAGCGCCGGACTGTTAATCCGTAGGTCCCTGGTTCGAGCCCAGGTCGAGGAGCCACATCAAAGGCCACCCCCAGGGGTGGCCTTTTTATTTTCCGTGCCAACGGCCTCCCCGGCATCGGCAGTACGCGGCGCGACCTGGCGCTGGAGCGCACAATGGCACTCCAGCATCCCGCCGCCCATCTGCACGCCATGCCCTCGCCCGCCCCGCTCGCCTGGCTCGAACCCGACGACCCCTTCCCGCCCGCCGAACACGCATGGGGGCCGGAGGATCCTGCCCCCGGCCTGCTCGCGGCCGGCGGGGCGCTCGATACGGCGCACCTGCGCCAGGCCTATGCCCAGGGCATCTTCCCGTGGTTCAGCGCGGGGCAGCCCATCCTCTGGTGGAGCCCGGACCCGCGCATGGTCCTCGCGGTGGAATCGTTCCGCCTGCACCGGTCGCTGCGGCGCACCCTGCAGCGCTTCCGCACGTCTCCCGGCTGCGAGATCCGCGTGGACCACAGCTTCCCGGACGTGATCCGCGCCTGCGCGCAAACGCCGCGCGGCGGCCAGCACGGCACCTGGATCGTGCCGGACATGATCGCCGCCTACGAGGAGTTCCACCGCGCGGGCCATGCCCACAGCATCGAGACCTGGCAGGACGGCCGGCTGGTGGGCGGCCTCTACTGCATCGGCATCGGCCGGGCGGTCTTCGGCGAGTCCATGTTCGCCCATGCCACCGATGCCTCCAAGATCGCCCTGGCGGCGCTCGTCTGCCTGTGCCGCCGCCACGGGGCGGAATGGATCGACTGCCAGCAGAACACCGCCCACCTCGCCTCGCTGGGCGCCCGGGAAATCCCGCGCGAGCGCTTCCTGCGCAACGTGCAAGCCGCCACCGCCCTGGCACCGATCACCTGGCGCTTCGAATCCTTATACTGGGACGCATTGCTGCCCCCTTCGCCCGGCCCGCAATGACGCAACTCAACGACCTTCCGCTGCAGACCCTGCAGTTCTACGCGACGGCCCCCTACCCGTGCAGCTACCTGCCGGACCGGCAGGCCCGGTCCCAGGTCGCCACGCCCAGCCACCTGATCCAGAGCGACGTGTATTCCGACCTGGTGGCGCGCGGATTCCGCCGCAGCGGCATGTTCACCTACCGCCCCTATTGCGACGGCTGCCAGGCCTGCACCCCGCTGCGCGTACTGGCGGGCGAGTTCCGGCCCGACCGCAGCCAGCGCCGGGCCTGGAAACAGCACAGCATCCTGCAGACCCGCGTGCTGCGACTGTGCTACGAGCCGGAGCACTACCAGCTCTATCTCCACTACCAGCGCGCCCGCCATTCCGGCGGCGGCATGGACCACGACAGCATCGACCAGTACACGCAGTTCCTGCTGCAGAGCCGGGTGAATTCGCGCCTCGTCGAATTCCGCGATCCGGCGCCCGACGGCGAAACCGGCACGCTGCGCATGGTGTCCATCCTCGACGTGCTGGACGACGGCCTTTCGGCCGTCTATACCTTCTACGACCCCGATCCGGACTGCAGCTACGGCACCTTCAACGTGCTCTGGCAGATCGAGCAGGCCCGCACGCTCGGCCTGGCACACGTCTATCTGGGCTACTGGATCGCCGAGAGCGCCAAGATGAACTACAAGTCGCGCTTCCACCCGCACGAACTGCGGGTGCACGGCGAGTGGCAGCGCGGCACCTGAGCTTCCGCGCCGCGGCTGAATTTCATAGGATAAAATTCCCGGACATTGCCTTGGCCGAGAACCATGAAAAAAGACGACGCAGGCGCCTCCTCCAAACCCAGTGTCCAGGTGCTGGAGCGCATGTTCACCCTCATCGACGTGCTCGCCTCGCGGGAAGAAGCCATTCCCCTGAAGGAAATCAGCGAGAAGACGGGGCTGCATCCCTCCACCGCGCACCGCATCCTCAACGACCTGTCCCTCGGCCGCTTCGTGGACCGGCCCGAATCGGGCAGCTACCGGCTCGGCATGCGGCTCCTGGAACTGGGCAACCTCGTCAAGGCCCGGTTGAACGTGCGGGACGCCGCGCTCCTGCCCATGCGCAGCCTGCACAAGCTGACCCAGCAGCCTGTCAACCTCAGCATGCGCCAGGGCGACGAGATCGTCTATGTCGAGCGGGCCTACAGCGAGCGCTCCGGCATGCAGGTGGTCCGCGCCATAGGCGGCCGCGCGCCCCTGCACCTGACATCCACCGGCAAGCTGTTCCTGGCTGTGGACGATCCGCAGCGCGTGCGCGCCTATGCCGTGCGCACCGGGCTGGCAGGCCACACGCGCAACAGCATCACCCAGTTGCCCCAGCTGGAGCGTGAACTGGGCCAGGCCCGGCAGTACGGCATCGCCCGCGACAACGAGGAACTGGAACTGGGCGTGCGCTGCATGGCGGCCGGCGTGTTCGACGACCAGGGCCAGCTCGTCGCCGGCCTGTCCATTTCCGCCCCGGCCGACCGCCTGGACGAGAACTGGCTGCCCAAGCTGCAGGCCACCGCGGACGAGATCTCCGCGGCACTGGGCTATGACCGCGACCGGGCCCGGAAGGCCGCCGGCTCGTCGCACCGGTAGAGCCTCGATGACAAAGGCCATGCGCCGGTGAGCGCATGGCCTGGGGATGCCGGGAGTTTCCCGCCGTGCAAGGCGGAATCCCGCGGGGGTCAGTCCAGCTTCGCGCTCGCCGTGGCGCCCGAGGCGTGCAGCGTGCTGGCGGAGCCGAGCGCCGGCAGCTTCTCCACCCAGTGGCGGACGCGCTCGGCGTCGCCCAGGCGGCTGAACTTGCCGGCGGAGTCCAGGAACACCATGATGAGCTTGCGGCCCGCGATATGGGCCTGCATCACGAGGCAGCGGCCCGCCTCGGAGATGTAGCCCGTCTTCTGCAGGCCGATGTCCCACGCGGGGTTCTTCACCAGGCGGTTGGTGTTGTTGAAGTGCAGCGTGCGGCGGCCCACCGCCACCTCGTAGCCCGGCGACGTGGTGAGTTCACGCAGCAGCGGATCGGCATGGGCGACGTTCACCAGCGTGGCGAGATCGCGCGCGCTCGACTGGTTGTGGCTGGACAGCCCCGTGGGCTCCACATAGCGCGTTTCGGTCATGCCGATCAGGCGGGCCTTGGCATTCATGCGGGCCACGAAGGCCTCCAGGCCGCCGGGAAACGTGCGGCCCAGGGCATGGGCGGCACGGTTTTCGCTGGACATGAGGGCCAGGTGCAGCATTTCTCCGCGCGTGAGCGTGGTGCCCACGGCCAGGCGGGAGCTGCTGAACTTCTCGGTATCGACGTCGTCCTGGGTGATGGTGATCGGCTCATCCATGGGCAGCTTGGCTTCGGAGATCAGCAGGCCCGTCATGAGCTTGGTGAGCGAAGCG
The DNA here is from genome assembly GCF_900100305.1 of Paracidovorax citrulli. Taxonomy (GTDB): domain Bacteria; phylum Pseudomonadota; class Gammaproteobacteria; order Burkholderiales; family Burkholderiaceae_C; genus Paracidovorax; species Paracidovorax citrulli. Next base: position 57,559 of record NZ_FNEY01000010.1, read on the forward strand.
ATGGGCAGCACCGCATGGTCGTTCTTGCTGAGCAGCACCTCCTGCGTGTCCTGGTCGATCACCAGCGCCACGCTGGACTTCAGGTCGAGGGGGTCGGTCACCGAGTGCAGGCCGGCGACCTGGCCGAAGGACTGGCGCTCCGGCACCACGGCCGCCACGCGGGGGGCCAGCCGGGCGCTTCCGGAAACGGAGCGCGTGGCCTTGACCCGCGTCACGGCCCTGCGGGGCACGGCTTTGGTGGACCGCGACGCCGTGCGCTGCTGCTTGGCGGTGGCCGTGGCGGCCGGCTTCTTCGCTCCCGCTTTCTTGCGCTCGGCCGCGTGCGCTCCGGGAACGGCCAGTGCGAGGCTCAATGCGCAAAAGGCCAGCGCATGGATGAGCCGGGGGACGATGCGGCAGCGTTCTTGCATCAGATGCTCCAAGCGGCAAAATTGTGTGACAGTGTATGTGAGCAAAAAAAGTCGCGCAAGATCAACATCTTGCGCGACCTTCTCAATGAAGTGGCTGAATTATAAATTCCAGTTTCAGCCTTGCGCAGCCACGCGCTCGGCTTTGCTTTGCAATTTGTTCAACGCGCTCAGGTAGGCTTTGGCTGACGCGACGACGATGTCCGGGTCCGCCCCCACCCCGTTGACGACCCGCCCGCTGTCCTGCAGGCGCACGGTCACCTCGCCCTGGCTCTCCGTGGAGCCGCTGATCGCGTTCACTGAATACAGCACCATCTCGGCGCCGCTGTGCACATGCGACTCGATGGCCTTGAGCGATGCATCGACCGGGCCGTTGCCTTCCGATGCGCCATGCACCTCCTTGCCGTCCACGGTGAAGACCACCGCGGCATGGGGCCGCTCGCCGGTCTCGCTGCGCTGCGACAGGGACACGAAGCCGTAGCGCTCGCCGGCGCCGGCCGTGGCGTCGCCGCTGACCAGCGCGAGGATGTCCTCGTCGAAGATCTCGCTCTTGCGGTCCGCGAGTTCCTTGAAGCGCAGGAAAGCGGCGTTCACGTCCGCCTCGCTCTCCAGCTGCACGCCGAGGTCCTGCAGCCGCTGCTTGAAGGCGTTGCGCCCGCTCAGCTTGCCCAGCACGATCTTGTTGGCGGTCCAGCCCACGTCCTCCGCGCGCATGATCTCGTAGGTATCGCGGGCCTTGAGCACGCCGTCCTGGTGGATGCCGCTGGCATGGGCGAAGGCGTTGGCGCCCACCACGGCCTTGTTCGGCTGCACGACGAAGCCCGTGGTCTGGCTCACCATGCGGCTGGCGGCCACGATGTGCTGCGTATCGATGCCCAGTTCCAGGCCGAAGTAGTCGCGCCGCGTCTTCACGGCCATGACGATCTCCTCCAGCGAGCAGTTGCCCGCCCGCTCGCCCAGGCCATTGATGGTGCATTCGACCTGACGGGCGCCGCCGATCTTCACGCCGGCCAGGGAGTTGGCCACCGCCATGCCGAGGTCGTTGTGGCAATGCACCGACCAAACGGCCTTGTCGCTGTTGGGGATGCGCTCGCGCAGGTTCCTGATGAAATTGCCGTAGAGCTCGGGAATGGCATAGCCCACCGTGTCCGGCACGTTGATCGTCGTGGCCCCCTCGGCGATCACGGCCTCCAGCACGCGGCAGAGGAAGTCGGGCTCGCTGCGGTAGCCGTCTTCCGGGCTGAATTCGATGTCGGCCACGAGATTGCGCGCGAAACGCACGGACTGCTTCGCCTGCTCCAGCACCTGCTCCGGCGTCATGCGAAGCTTCTTTTCCATGTGCAGCGGGCTGGTGGCGATGAAGGTGTGGATGCGCGCGCGCTGCGCGTCCTTGAGCGCCTCCGCCGCGCGGGCGATGTCGCGGTCGTTCGCGCGGGACAGCGAGCACACCGTCGAATCCTTGATGGCCTGGGCGATCGCCTGCACGGCCTCGAAATCCCCGTTCGAGCTGGCGGCGAAGCCGGCCTCGATCACGTCCACCCTGAGGCGCTCGAGCTGGCGGGCGATGCGCAGCTTCTCGTCGCGGGTCATCGAGGCGCCGGGAGACTGCTCGCCGTCGCGCAGGGTGGTGTCGAAGATGATGAGTTTGTCGGACATCGTGTGCTCCTTGTCGTTGGTGGGCCGGCGCCCCGCCCCGCAGGGCGCGAGGGCCCGCAAGAAAAAGGCCCGCTGCCATGTGCATGCGGGCCTTCGTCGGTATGCCTTGCGGTGCCTTGCCGCGGGAAGGTGGGCACTCCACGGGCAATGTAGCACAAGCCCGGCAGGCGCCGTGCCCGCGTCACTTGTGCAGGCCGCGCTCGTCCGGCTCGTCCGTGGAGATGCTGATGACGCTGCTGTGCTGGCCCTTGGCCTTGCGCCAGGCATAGACGCCGTAGCCGCTCAACCCGTAGAGCACGAACACGCCGAAGAGCACCGTGGGTGGATGGATGTTCACCACCGCGATGCCCAGCGCGATCAGCACGATGGTGGCGAACGGCACGCTGCGCTTCATCTGGATGTCCTTGAAGCTGTAGAACGGCACGTTGGTCACCATGGTGAGGCCCGCATACAGGGTCACGGCGAACATCAGCCAGCAGATGTGGATCCAGGCCACCCAGGCATCCACGCCGCGCTGCACGCCCAGCTCCGTCATCAGCCAGATGAAGCCCGCCACCAGGGCCGCGGCCGCCGGGGACGGCAGCCCCTGGAAGTACCGCTTGTCCACCACGCCGGTGTTGACGTTGAAGCGGGCGAGCCGCAGCGCCGCGCATGCGCAATAGACGAAGGCGGCGATCCAGCCCCAGCGCCCGAGGCCCTTGAGCGCCCATTCGTAGGCGATCAGCGCGGGGGCCGCGCCGAACGACACCATGTCGGACAGCGAATCCATCTGCTCGCCGAAGGCGCTCTGGGTGTTGGTCATGCGGGCCACGCGGCCGTCGAGGCTGTCGAGCACCATCGCGCAGAACACGCCGACCGCCGCGAGGTCGAAACGGCCGTTCATGGCCATCACGATGGCGTAGAAGCCGCCGAACAGCGCCGCCAGCGTGAAGAGATTGGGCAGGATGTAGATGCCCTTGCGGCGCTTGCGCGTCATCACGCCCGGGGTGCCCGCCGCTTCCTTGCCATCGTGCATCAGACGGCCCTCCGGCCCGCTGCTGCGGCAGTGCATTCAACCAGTGGATTCATGGACATGGGATAAGTGGCTGGGGCGAATGAAACCGTGGAGTGTAGAACGCTCCGAACCGGCCCCCGAAAAGAAAGAAAGGCCACCCGGGCGGGTGGCCTTGCAGGACCGCGTGGCGCGCCACGGCGGACAAAGATCAGTTGCGGCTCTGGTCCACGAGCTTGTTCTTGGCGATCCAGGGCATCATCGCGCGCAGTTGCGCACCCACGACCTCGATCTTGTGGTCGGCCGTGTTGCGGCGGCGGGCCGTCATGCTCGGGTAGTTCAGGCGGCCTTCCTGGATGAACATCTTCGCGTAGTCGCCGTTCTGGATGCGCTTGAGCGCATTGCGCATGGCCGCGCGCGACTGCTCGTTGATGACCTCGGGGCCCGTCACGTACTCGCCGAACTCGGCGTTGTTCGAGATGGAATAGTTCATGTTGGCGATGCCGCCTTCGTAGATCAGGTCCACGATGAGCTTGAGCTCGTGCAGGCATTCGAAGTAGGCCATTTCGGGGGCATAGCCGGCTTCCACGAGCGTCTCGAAGCCCATCTTGATCAGCTCGACCGCGCCGCCGCACAGCACGGCCTGCTCGCCGAACAGATCGGTCTCGGTCTCTTCCTTGAAGTTGGTCTCGATGATGCCGGCCTTGCCGCCACCGTTGGCCATGGCGTAGGACAGGGCCAGGTCGCGGGCCTTGCCGGACTTGTCCTGGTGCACGGCCACCAGGTGGGGTACGCCGCCGCCCTGGCTGTAGGTGGAGCGCACCGTGTGGCCCGGGGCCTTCGGGGCCACCATCCACACGTCCAGGTCGGCGCGGGGCACCACCTGGTTGTAGTGCACGTTGAAGCCGTGCGCGAACGCCAGGGAAGCGCCCTGCTTGATGTTCGGCTCGACGTTGTTCTTGTACACCTCGGCGATCTGCTCGTCGGGCAGCAGGATCATGACGACATCGGCGGACTTCACGGCCTCGTTCACTTCGAGCACCGTCAGGCCGGCCTTGCCGACCTTGTCCCAGGACGCACCGCCCTTGCGCAGGCCGACCACGACCTTCACGCCGCTGTCGTTCAGGTTCTGTGCGTGGGCATGGCCCTGCGAGCCGTAGCCGATGATGGCCACGGTCTTGCCCTTGATCAGGCTCAGGTCACAGTCCTTGTCGTAGAAAACTTTCATGTTGTTGGCTCCAGGTTGAATCGGTGAAGAAAAGATGTATGAGGGATGCGTGGCTAGACGCGGAGGATGCGCTCGCCGCGCCCGATGCCGCAGGCGCCGGTGCGCACGGTTTCGAGGATGGCGGTGCGGTCGATGGCCTGCAGGAAGGCATCGTTCTTGGACTGGTCGCCGGTCAGCTCCACGGTGTAGCTCTTCTCGGTGACGTCGATGATGCGGCCGCGGAAGATGTCGGCCATGCGCTTCATCTCCTCGCGCTCCTTGCCCACGGCCCGGACCTTGACCATCATGAGTTCGCGCTCCGTGTAGGAGCCCTCGGTCAGGTCCACCACCTTCACGACTTCGATCAGGCGGTTGAGGTGCTTGGTGATCTGTTCGATCACGTCGTCGGAGCCCGTGGTCTGGATGGTCATCCGCGAGAGGGACGCATCCTCGGTGGGAGCCACCGTGAGGGATTCGATGTTGTAGCCCCGGGCGGAGAACAATCCCACCACGCGCGACAGGGCGCCCGGCTCGTTCTCGAGCAGAACGGCAATGATGTGTTTCATGACTGGAGATTCCTCTTTTCGCTGCCCTCCCCTGGGACCGGTAAGCCCCAGGCTCGGCAGACAATAGATTCGTCGAAAGGCGCCGCCCGCGAGGACGGCGCGACAGGGCGGGAGCCGGCCCCTGCGGCGCTCAAAGGCTCAGAGATCCTCCGAGCCGAGCAGCATTTCCGTGATGCCCTTGCCGGCCTGCACCATCGGGAACACGTTCTCCGTGGGATCGGTGCGGAAGTCGAGGAAGACGGTCCGGTCCTTGAGCCTGCGGGCCTCGCGCAGCGCGGGCTCCACGTCCTGCGGGCGCTCGATGAGCATGCCGACGTGACCGTAGGCCTCGGCGAGCTTCACGAAGTTCGGCAGCGCATCCATGTAGCTGTGGCTGTAGCGGCCGGAATACTCGATCTCCTGCCACTGCCGCACCATGCCGAGGTAGCGGTTGTTGAGCGAGCAGATCTTGATCGGCGTGTTGTACTGCAGGCAGGTCGAGAGTTCCTGGATGTTCATCTGCACCGAGCCTTCGCCCGTGATGCAGAACACCTCGCTCTGCGGCTTCGCCAGCTTGATGCCCATGGCATAGGGGATGCCCACGCCCATCGTGCCCAGCCCGCCGGAATTGATCCAGCGGCGCGGCTCGTCGAAGCGGTAATACTGGGCGGCCCACATCTGGTGCTGGCCGACGTCGGACGTGATGTAGGTGTCCGCGTCCCGGGTCATGTTCCAGAGGGTCTCGACCACGAACTGCGGCTTGATGACCTCCTGGTTGCCCCGGTCGTACTTGAGGCAGTCGCGGCGGCGCCAGCCTTCGATCGTGTCCCACCAGGACGCCAGCGCGCCAGCATCGGGCCGCACCGTGGATTCGCGGATCATCGAGATCAGCTCGGTGAGCACGTCCTTGACGTCGCCCACGATCGGCACGTCCACCTTCACGCGCTTGGAGATGCTCGACGGGTCGATGTCCACGTGGATGATCTTGCGGTCGTTCTGCGCGAAGTGCCTGGGGTTGCCGATCACGCGGTCGTCGAAGCGCGCGCCCACGGCCAGCAGCACGTCGCAGTTCTGCATGGCGTTGTTGGCCTCGATCGTGCCGTGCATGCCCAGCATGCCCAGGAACTTGGGCGAACTCGCCGGATAGGCGCCCAGCCCCATGAGCGTGTTGGTGACCGGATAGCCCAGCATGTCCACCAGCGTGCGCAGCTCCTGCGTGGCGTTGCCCAGCAGCACGCCGCCGCCGGTATAGATGTAGGGGCGCTTGGCGGACAGCAGCAGTTGCAGCGCCTTGCGGATCTGTCCGCCATGCCCGCGGCGGACCGGGTTGTACGAGCGCATTTCCACGCTCTGCGGATAGCCGTGGTAGGGAACCTTCTTGAAAGACACATCCTTCGGGATGTCCACCACCACGGGACCGGGACGGCCGGTGCGGGCGATGTGGAAGGCCTTCTTCAGGGTCTCAGCCAGGTCGCGCGTGTCCTTGACCAGGAAGTTGTGCTTGACGATGGGCCGCGTGATGCCCACGGTGTCGCATTCCTGGAAGGCATCCAGGCCGATCGCCGGCGTGGGCACCTGGCCGGAGATGATGACCATGGGAATCGAATCCATGTAGGCCGTCGCGATGCCGGTCACCGCGTTGGTGAGGCCCGGGCCGGAGGTCACCAGCGCCACGCCCACGTCGCCCGTGGCGCGCGCATAGCCGTCCGCCGCGTGCACGGCCGCCTGCTCGTGCCGTACCAGCACGTGCTGGATGGTGTCCTGCTTGTAGAGGGCGTCGTAGATGTAGAGCACCGCCCCGCCCGGGTAGCCCCACATGTACTGCACGCCTTCGGCCTGCAATGCCTTGATGAGGATCTCGGCCCCCATGAGGTCCTGGGGAGCAGCGGAGGTGCCGGTGGCGTGGGTTCCGCCCGCCTGCGCGGCGGTGGATGCCGAAGAGAGCTCGGCCCTGGAGATTTCCATGATCAACCTTTGTGAATTTCTCTGACGAAAAACCTAGGGTGCTCCTTGCAGGGTTCTTGTGGAACCAGCGTGGAACTTGAGGCCTCGGACATGGGCGAAATGATGGATGCGCCGGACCGGGACCCGTTTGCCTTTTTGAATTGCAGACCGGATTATGGCACCGCCGACCTGCCCGGCGGCGCGCTCGGTCCAAAAAACATCACGCCGATGCGATAATGCGCGCCGAACACCCGCCGTCGCGTTGCGTGCCAGGCGGCCCTCCTTCCCTGCCCTTCCCGGGCCCCGACCTCTCTTGGCGACCGAACAGGAACTGTCCGACTTTCTCAAAAGCGTGGAAAAGCGAGCCTTCAAGCGCTCGCTCTACCATGTGCGCAATGAGGAAGCGGCTTTGGACATCGTCCAGGACAGCATGCTCAAGCTGGCCGAGCACTACGGGGACAAGCCGCCGTCGGAGCTGCCGATGCTGTTCCAGCGCATCCTGTCCAACTGCACGCTGGACTGGTTCCGCCGCCAGAAGACCCGCAACGCGCTCTTTTCGAACATGAGCGACTTCGAGGGACCGGGAGACAATGGCGACGACTTCGATCTGCTGGAAGCCTATTCGGGTCCCGAGGACACGCAGACATCGCAGAGCGCGGAAGATCTCGTCCGCCGCGCCCAGGTCTTCCGGGACATCGAATCCGAGATACAGGAGTTGCCCGCCCGTCAACGGGAGGCTTTTCTGATGCGTTACTGGGAAGAGATGGATGTTGCGGAAACAGCCGCGGCCATGGGCTGCTCGGAAGGCAGCGTCAAGACCCATTGTTTCCGCGCCATCCAGACCCTCAGCAAGGCACTGAAGGCACGAGGAATCGAACTATGAACTCCACTTCCCAATCCCTTTCCGTCCAGGAAGCCGGCGCGGAGCGATTCGCCCACCGCGTCACCGCGCGCCTGTCGGAGGGCACGGCGGACATGCCCTACGACATCTCGGAGCGCCTTCGGGCGGCCCGCGTGCAGGCCGTTTCCCGCCGCAAGCGGGTGGCATCGGTTCCCGTCCGGCAGGCCGCGGGCGCGGCAGCGGTGTTCGGCAACAAGGCAAGCGCCATCCTGGGCGGAGGGGGCGAAGGCCGCACCTGGTGGCGCGCGCTGGCCTCCGTCATCCCCCTGACGGCATTGGCGGTCGGCCTCGTGGTCATCAATGTCGCCCAGGAAGAAAAAGGCATGAACGAGGTCGCGGAAGTCGATGCGGCCCTGCTCACCGACGACCTTCCGCCCTCTGCCTACGCCGACCCGGGCTTCCTGCAGTACCTCAAGACCACCGCACAGGCCCCGAACCGCTGACCCCGCTTTCCCTGCATGCCCATAGCTTCGCTCGCCGCTCCCCGATTGATGCCAGCCGCCGTGCTGGCTTTCGCATTGCTGGGCGCATTGTCCGTCCTGGGCTGGCAGGCATGGAAACAGGCGGGAATGGCGCCCAGCGCGCCGGTACCGGCCGAGGCGCTCGCCAGCAAGCACACCGCCCGGGGCCCCGAAACCCGGTTCGCCGCCCCCGATCCGGACGGCGCGGGCACGGGCCCCTCCTGGAGCGAGCTTACGGCCGCGCAGAAGCATGCCCTGGCCCCGCTGGGGGACCGCTGGGCCACCATGAGCGAGGCGCAGAAACGCCACTGGCTGACACTGGCGGCGTCGTTTCCCCACCTGTCCGCGCATGAGCAGCAGAAACTGCAGGCCCGCATCACCGACTGGGCCAGCCTCAGCGGCCAGCAGCGCAGCCAGGCGAGGCTGAACTACGCGCTGACGAACAAGCTGTCGGTCGACGACAAGCGCGCCCAGTGGGAGGCCTACCTGGCCCTGAGCGAGGAAGAGCGCAGGCAACTGGCTGCCCGCGCCGCGCCCCGGCCGACGGGAGCCGCCACCGCGATACGTCCGATCTCCCCGCGCAAGCTGGCCCGGGTGCCGGCCGCGGCCGCCGCGGTGAACCGGGCGAACGCCCCCAAGATCCCCGCGCCGCCGGCCTCCCACCCCATGCAGGCACTGCCCGTGATCGTGGCGCCCGCGACGGTGCTTCCGGCCTCCGCAGCGGTGGTCGAGACCCAGCCCGTGGTGGTGCCCAGTGCAGTGGCCGGGCCGTTGCCGCCCCTGTCCTCGGCTTCCGAGCCCTCCGCGCCTGCGGCGTCGCCGTCCTCCCAGGAATCCAAGGACAGCGAGTCGCAGTATGCGCCGCAATAATCCCGGGATGCCCTCCACCACGCCCCGCGACCTCGAAGCCCCCTCTCCCGAAGCGCCGCCCCACGCCCCCCCTGCCCCGTCCATCCCGCTGCGCACCCCTTCGCTGCGCAGGCGCATGGCCTGCTGGGTGTACGAAGGCATCCTGATGTTCGGGGTCGTTTTCATCTCCGGCTATCTGTTCGATTCGCTGAGCCAGTCACGCCACGCGCTGGATCTCCGGGCGCTGCGCATGGGATTCCTGTTCGTGGTCTTCGGCATCTATTTCACGTGGTTCTGGGCCAAGGGCCAGACGCTGGCCATGAAGACCTGGCACATCCGGCTGCGGGACCGCCACGGCGCCCCGGTGACACAGGCGCGTGCGCTCTGGCGCTACGTGCTGAGCTGGCTGTGGTTCCTGCCCCCGCTCGCCATCGTCGGCCCGCTGGGCCTGGGTGCGGGCGAGATCACCGTCATCACCCTGGGCTGGGTGCTCGTCTGGGCGCTCCTCAGCCGCTTCCACCCCCAGCGCCAGTTCTGGCACGATGCCTGGGCCGGCACCCGGCTGGTGCAGGCCTGACGGCGCATGCCCCGGCCGGCAGGCTGCCCGCTCCGCCCGGCAGGCCCCGCCCCCGCACGCACTGTCACGGCCCACGGCGAAACTGCCCGATCCTTCCCTATGACCGCACCGATTTTCGACAATCCCCACAAGGCCCGGCGCGGCCTGGGCCGCATCTGGCACGCGGGAATCCACTCCTGCCACGGCCTGCAGGCCGGCTGGTCCGAAAAGGCTTTCCGGCTCGAGGCCATACTGGCGTGCATCCTGCTCCCGCTGGCCTTCTGGATCGCGCGCAGCTGGGTGGAGGCTGCGCTGCTGTGCAGCAGCGTGGTGCTCGTGCTGATCACGGAGTTGCTGAATTCCGCCGTCGAGGCCGCGATCGACCGCATCGGGCCAGAATGGCATGCGCTGTCCAAGCGCGCCAAGGACATGGGCAGCGCCGCCGTGCTGCTGAGCCTGATCTACTGTGCCGCGGTATGGGCCGCGGCATTGTTCCAGAGGTTTTACGGATGACCGACCCCGCTTTTTCGATCTGTGTCTATCTCGGCTCGCGCCCCGGCGAGAACCCGGCCTTCACCGATGCGGCCATCGCCGTGGGGGAATGGATCGGGCGCCATGGCGGCCAACTGGTGTACGGAGGTGGCCGCAGCGGGCTGATGGGCGCGGTGGCCGAGGCCACGCGCCGGGCCGGCGGGCGGGTCGTGGGCATCATCCCGCAGGCCCTGGTGGACAAGGAACTGGCCAACCAAGCCTGCGACGAGCTGCACGTCGTGCAGACCATGCACGAGCGCAAGGCCATGATGGCCGAGCGCTGCGACGCCTTCATCGCCCTGCCCGGGGGCATAGGCACGTTCGAGGAGCTTTTCGAGGTCTGGACGTGGCGCCAGCTCGGCTACCACGACAAGCCGCTGGGCCTGCTCGACGTGGACGGCTACTACGGCGGGCTGCTCGACTTCCTGCGGCACAGCGTGCGCAGCGGCCTGATGAGCGACTGGCAGATGGGGCTGCTGTCGGTGGACTCCGATCCCGATGCCCTGCTGCGCGCGCTGGTGGAGGCCGCCGGCACCCGCCAGGACTCCGTGCCGCTGCGCACGGTGATCTGACGGCAGGCAGGGCGGCCGTCGGCCTGTGCCGGATGGTGCTGCCGTCTCAGACGGCCGCGTCGTCGAGGTCGCCCGTCCGGATGCGCACCACCCGCTCGACCTCCGTCACGAAGATCTTGCCGTCGCCGATCTTGCCGGTGCGCGCCGCGGTGACGATCGCATCCACGCAGCGGTCCACGTCCTCGTTCCTGACCACGACCTCCACCTTCACCTTGGGCAGGAAGTCCACCACGTACTCGGCACCGCGATAGAGCTCGGTGTGACCTTTCTGCCGGCCGAAACCCTTGACCTCCGTCACGGTCAGGCCGGTGACGCCGCATTCGGCCAGCGCCTCGCGGACCTCTTCGAGCTTGAAGGGCTTGATGACGGCGGTAATCATTTTCATGGCGGGAACTCCTCGAAACGTGATGCCGGCGGACGCTGCGGGCCCTGGGGGCCGCCGCTGCGCCGCGGACGGATGCTCACGGGCCGTCAGGCCCGGAAACGGTTGGTGATCGGGTAGCGCCAGTCCTTGCCGAAGCTGCGGCGGGTGACGCGGATGCCGACGGGGGATTGCCGGCGCTTGTACTCGTTGACCTGGATGAGACGGGTGACGCGCTCGACGTCCGCGCGCGCGTAACCCGCGGCGATGATGGACTCGATGGGTTCGTCGTTTTCCATGTAGCGCCCGACGATGGCGTCCAGCACGTCGTAGGGCGGCAGGCTGTCCTGGTCCTTCTGGTCCGGCCGCAGCTCCGCGCTCGGCGGGCGGGTGATGATGCGTTCGGGAATGGGCGAGGCGCCGGTGCCGAAGGGGTCGTGCGCATTGCGCCACCGCGCCAGTCCATAGACGGTCGTCTTGGCCACGTCCTTGATGACCGCGAAGCCGCCGGCCATGTCGCCGTAGAGCGTGCAATAGCCCGTGGCCATTTCGCTCTTGTTGCCGGTGGTGAGCACGACCGAGCCGAACTTGTTGGACAGCGCCATGAGCAGCGTGCCGCGGATGCGCGCCTGCAGGTTTTCCTCGGTGGCGTCTTCCGCACGCCCGGCGAACTCGGATGCGAGCGCGGCCTTGAAGGCCTCGAACTGCGGGGCGATGGCGATCTCGTCATAGCGCACGCCGAGCCGCTCGGCCATGTCGCGCGCATCGATCCAGCTGATGTCGGCCGTATAGGGCGAAGGCATCATCACCGCGCGCACCTTGTCGGGGCCGAGCGCGTCCACCGCGATGGCGAGCACCAGCGCCGAATCGATGCCGCCGGACAGGCCCAGCAGCACGCCCGGGAATCCGTTCTTGCCCACGTAGTCGCGCACGCCCAGCACCAGTGCGCTCCAGAGATCGGCCTCGGGCGCGGGAATGGGCGCCACGTCGGGCTCGAACCGGAGCACGCCGTCTTCGGCACGCGCCACGACCCGCACCAGCGCTTCGGCGAAGCCCGGCGCGCGGACGCCGACGAAGCCGGTGGCATCCAGCGCGAACGAGCGGCCTTCGAAGACCACCTCGTCCTGCCCGCCCACCAGGTGGGCATAGACCAGGGGCAGCCCCGTTTCCGCAACACGTTCGCGCATGATCTGCTCGCGCTCGGCGCTCTTGCCCAGGTGGAAGGGCGAGGCGTTCAGCGTCGCGAGCAACTGGGCGCCCGCCTGCGCCGCGCGGGCCGCCGGCCCGGGAAACCAGGCGTCCTCGCAGATCAGCAGCCCGACGCGCACGCCCTGCACGTCGAACACGCAGGGTTGCGTGCCCGGGTCGAAATACCGCTGCTCGTCGAACACGGCGTAGTTGGGCAGTTCCTGCTTGGCGTAGGTCTGCTCGACGCGCCCGCCACGCAGCACGCTGGCGGCGTTGTGGCACCGCTCGGCGCCACCGGCCACGCTGCGCCACGGGTGGCCGACCACCACCGCCAGGTCGCCGCATGCCGCCGTGGCCTGCGCGATGTCCTGCAGCGCCCGGTCGCAGGCATCGAGGAACGCGGGGCGCAGGAAGAGATCCTCGGCGGCATAGCCGCACAGGGCCAGTTCGGGAGTGAGCAGCAGCGCGGCACCCTGGGCGTGGGCCTCATGGGCGGCGGAGATGATCTTTCGGGCATTGCCTTCGACATCGCCGACGATGAAGTTGAATTGCGCGATGCTGATGACGAATGGCATGGAAAGGCTGCGGGAAAGGACTCGGGAGATTATGTCATCCGTGTCCGCCACGCACGGCGCGTCACGTTATCCCCGCGTACGCTGGACAACTCTGTGGATAAGCCGTGGCTTGCCCTGTAGGACGCGGGTAAACCCTTGTGAAGATTACAGATTTATTGCAGTGCCGTATTTTTGGGCAGTGGATCGGGCATCTCCACGGCGGACGGGGAGACTGCTTTTGCGCCATCATGGACAGGCCGCTTTCCCGCGGCGGGCCCCGCCCTTCCCTGCTTTCACCTTCGGACCGCTTCGTGAGTGCCTCTGACGATCTTCCGCCCTCCCCCGGCGAATACACCCTCCAATGCCATGGCTCGCCCGGGGACGTGAATGCCCGGGAGTGGGACGCCCTGCTCGAGGCCCAGGCCGCGCCGACGCCGTTCATGCGGCACGCCTACCTGGCCGCACTGCATGCCAGCGGCAGCGCCGTGCCGGAATCCGGCTGGTCGCCCGTGTTCTGCACCCTGCGCCGGTCGGGCGTGCTGGTGGGCGCGTGCGTGCTGTACGCCAAGCCCCATTCCTACGGCGAGTACGTGTTCGACCATGCCTGGGCCCACGCCTACGCCCGGCATGGCGTGGAGTACTACCCCAAGGCGGTGGTCGCGGTACCGTTCACCCCGGTGCCCGGTGCACGGCTGCTGGCGATGGACGACGCCGCGCGCGAGGTACTCGTCCGGGCGCTGGTGCAGTGGTGCGAGGAAGCGGGCATGTCGTCGCTGCACCTGCTGTTCGCCGCGCCGCAGGACGTGGAGGCCGCCCGCGCGGCGGGGCTGATGCTGCGGCAGACGGTGCAGTTCCACTGGCGCAATGCCGATCCGGCCACGGGCGCGGCCTTCGCCACGTTCGACGCATTCCTCGCGACGCTCTCGCAGGACAAGCGCAAGAAGATCCGCCAGGAACGCCGCCGTGTGGCGGACGCCGGCGTGACCTTCCGCTGGGCACGCGGCAGAGGCATCGGCCCGCAGGACTGGGATTTCTTCTACCGCTGCTACGAGCGCACGTATTGGGAACACGGCAACCCGCCGTATCTCACGCGCGACTTCTTCCACCGGATGGAGCGCGAGATGCCCGAGGCCTGGCTGCTCTTCGTGGCGGAGCGCGGTGGCGAGCCGATCGCCTGCAGCCTGGTCGCGCTGGGCGAGGATGCGGGTCCGCACGGCGGGCTGGTGGCGTATGGGCGCTACTGGGGCGCGATGGAGCGCGTGGACTGCCTGCATTTCGAGGCCTGCTACTACCAGCCGCTGGCCTGGTGCATCGCGCACGGCGCCGACCGCTTCGAGGGGGGCGCGCAAGGCGAGCACAAGATGGCCCGGGCGCTGATGCCGGTGGCGACCTCCAGCGCGCACTGGCTGGCGCATCCCGGGTTCGCGGCGGCGGTGGAGGATTTCCTGCACCGCGAAGGCCGGGGCGTGCAGGGCTATCTGCAGGAACTGGAGGCGCACAGCCCGTTCCGGTCCGCGGACAGTCCTCGGTGCCGGGACGCAGGCCCCACCGGCTCGGGCGGCTGACGGCGGGACGGTCCCGCGGCCTCAGGGCAGCGCGCCGGCGTTTTCGATGGCGCCCCGGAGGGCATCGAGACAGGCGCGAAGGGGTGTGGGCAATGTGCGGCCTTCGAGCGAAAGCACCTGCAGCCGGCGCTGGTGCAGGACGGTCGCGCCCGCGAAGGGCCGGGCCACCACCGCGCCCGCCCTCACCCGGTGCGCGACACTGAGCGGGCCGGACAGCAAAATCTGCGGACTGCGCAGCAACGGCAGCATCACCGATGAAAAATTGCTCACGAACTCCGCGTGGTAGCGCAGGCCTTGCGCGTTGCAGGCGAGGTCGAAAAGCTGCCGCGCGGTGACGCCCGCGCTGCCCACGAGCAGCGGGTATTTCACCACCTCGGCCAGCGCCACGCGGTCCTGGGACGCCAGGGGGTGGCCCGTGGCCATCACGGCCAGGACGGGCGCGCGCGAGGAATGTTCCACCTGCAGGCCGGGCTCCGGCGCCACGGCGTATTTGAGGCCGATGTCCGCCTCGCCCCGCAGCAGCCACTGCGTGACCGATCCGGGATCGCCGACCTGCAGTTCCACCCGGCTGCCGGGCTGGGCGTGCCAATAGTCCTGCATGAAGGCCGGCATGAAATCGGCGGCGAAACCTTCGGTGCAGCACAGGCGCACGCGCGCCGACGTTTCGCGACCGAGCTGCCGCACCTGGTCGATCACGTGTTCCGCGTCCAGCACGGCATGGCGCAGGTGGGCAGCGAGCCGCTGTCCTGCCGCCGTCAGCGCCATGCCGCGGGGCTGGCGCTCGAAGAGCGATGCACCGAGCATGTCTTCCAGCTTGGCGATCTGCCGGCTGACCGCCGAGGGCGCCACGAAAAGCCGCGACGCGGCCAACTGGACCGAGCCGCTGCCGGCCACCTCCAGGAAATAGCGGATGGAAGTGCTGTGAAGGGAAGGAGCTGCCATCGGTCCATGTTCGGCCTGGATTGCCAAAAAGGCAATGCCCTGCTGTAAAAACGGCACTTCCGGCAATCAGTGGACGGGGGTTTACTTGCGGGCACCCTTTGCCGGAGCCCCCAGACCATGCACCGATCCGACGCCATTGCGCTGGCCCACGCCTATTTCGACGGCGGCCGCTTCTTCGCCGATCTGCAGCGCCGGGTGGCGCTGCGCACCGAGAGCGATACGGGCCAGGCATCTCCGTCGCTGGAGGCCTATCTGCGCGAGGAGCTCGTGCCCCGCCTGGCCGCGATGGGCTTCGAGACCTCGGTGGTGCCGAACCCGCAGCCCGCCGCCGGCCCGTTCCTGATCGCGCGGCGCGTGGAGGATCCCGCCCTGCCCACCGTGCTGGCCTATGGCCATGGCGACGTGACCAGCGGACAGGACGCCCATTGGGACGAGGGCCTGGAGCCCTGGGTGCTGCGCGCACGCGGCGACCGCCTCTACGGGCGCGGCACCGCGGACAACAAGGGCCAGCACACCATCAACCTGGGCGCCATGGAGGCGGTGCTGCAGGCCCGCGGCGGACGCCTCGGCTACAACGCGACCTGGCTCATCGAGATGGGCGAGGAGGCCGCCTCGCCCGGCCTGCACGCCGTCTGCGCCGCCCACCGGGAAGCGCTGCGCGCCGACCTCTTCCTGGCGAGCGACGGCCCGCGGGTGAATGCCGGACGCCCCACTCTGTTCATGGGATCGCGCGGAGCCATCAATTTCACGCTGCGCCTGCACGAGCGCCCGCGGGCTTACCACTCAGGCAACTGGGGCGGCGTGCTGGCGAACCCCGCCACGCGACTGTGCCACGCCGTGGCCTCGCTGGTGGACGCGCGCGGCCGCATCACGATCGACGGCTTGCGCCCGCCTCCGGTCACGCCGGCCGTGCGCCAGGCCCTGGCATCGATCGCTATCGGCGGCGGGGCGCACGATCCCGCCCTGTCTCCGGGCTGGGGCGAGCCGGGACTCTCGCCTGCGGAGCGCCTCATGGGCTGGAACACGCTGGAAGTGCTGGCCTTCGGCGCCGGGCAGCCGCAGCGCCCGGTGAATGCCATACCGGGCGAGGCGGTGGCGCATTGCCAGCTGCGCTTCGTGGTGGGCACGCCGTGGCAGGCGCTGGAATCCATCGTGCGCGGCCACCTCGACGCGCAGGGCTTTCCCGATGTGGAGGTGTCCATCACGCTGGCCGGGGCGGCAACCCGCCTCGACCCGGACCATCCCTGGGTGGACTGGGCCCGCGCCTCGATCGAGCGCACCGCCGGCCAGGCCCCCGACATTCTTCCGAACCTGGCGGGATCGCTGCCCAATGACGTGTTCGCCGATCTGCTGGGGCTGCCGACGCTGTGGGTGCCGCACTCCTATCCGGCCTGCGCGCAGCATGCCCCCAACGAGCACCTGCTCGCCCCGGTGGCGCGCGAAGGATTGGGCATCATGGCCGGCCTCTACTGGGACCTGGGCGAGACGGCCGGCGGCATGCCGCCTCCCTGGACGGCCCGCAGGCCTGCCGCGGTGCCGGCCTGAGCCTTTCTTTTCCCCTTCCCTCCGGCTTCCGGACAGCCCCTGTCGCACCATGATGCCTTCTTCCCACCCCCGGCCATCTTCCCTCGGCGTGGACCGCCGCATGTTCTCCATCGGCGTGCTCGGCACGGCCCTTTGCGCATCGGGCCGCCCGGGCGCGGCGCTCGCGCAGGAGGCGTGGCCGGCGCGGACCGTGCGGGTCGTGGTGCCCTTCCCGCCGGGCGGCGGCACTGATCTGGTGGCGCGCGCGATCAGCCAGCGCCTGGGCGAACGCCTCGGGCAGCCGGTGGTCGTGGACAACCGCCCCGGCGCGGCCACCGCGATCGGTGCGGATGCCGTGGCCAAGGCCGCGCCCGACGGCTACACGCTG
Organism: Paracidovorax citrulli; assembly: GCF_900100305.1. Classification (GTDB taxonomy): domain Bacteria; phylum Pseudomonadota; class Gammaproteobacteria; order Burkholderiales; family Burkholderiaceae_C; genus Paracidovorax; species Paracidovorax citrulli. The sequence goes on from NZ_FNEY01000010.1 coordinate 74,701, forward strand.
CTGCTGTCGGGATCGAGCACCTACACGGTCAATCCGGCGCTGCGCAGCCGCCTGCCCTACGATCCGTTGCGCGACCTGGAACCGGTGATGATCGTGGCCCGCACGCCCCTGGTGCTGGTGGTGGCCGCGCGCCAGCCCTGGCGCTCCGTGGCCGACCTGGTGCGGGATGCGCGAAACCGGCCCGGCAGCATCCGCTATGCGACCTTCGGCCCGGGATCGGCGCCGCACCTGGCCGGCGAGCTTTTCGCCCTGGCGACGGGCACGAAGCTGCAGGACGTACCGTACCGGGGCAGCAGCCAGACGACGGTGGCGGTGATCGGCGGAGAGATCGAACTGGGAATCGACACGGTGGCCGCGGTGGCGCCCCATGTGCGCTCCGGCAAGCTGCGCGCGCTGGCCATCGTGGGCCCGGGCAGGGCCAGCCTGCTGCCCGACGTCGTGGCCATGACCGAGACGCCCTGGCCGGATGCGGTCTTCGATGGCTGGTATGCGTGGTCTGCACCGGCGCGCACGCCGCAGCCGGTGCTGGCGCGGCTCGCCAGCGAGATCCAGGCGGTGCTCGCGGAGCCGGGCCTGCGGACCCAGCTGCGCAGCCAGGGAATGGAGCCGGTTTCGATCGGTGCCGCCGGGTTCCGGCAACAGATGGAAACGGAAATCGGACGCTACCGGGCGCTGGCCCACCGCGCCGGCATCGTCGTCGAATGATGATGCCCGCGCATCCCTTCCGGGATGTGCGGGCGTGCAGGGGAATCAGTTCGCTGCGACGGAGCGCACGAGGCCCATCTCGGAGCTGCTCAGCAGCGACTCGATGTCCATGACGATCAGCATGCGCTCGCCCAGCGTGGCGATGCCGGTGACGAAGGCGGAGTCCACCTGCCCCTGGAACTGAGGGGCGGGACGGATGGCCTCGGCGGAGAGCTCCACCACGTCCGCCACCGCGTCCACCACCGCCCCGAGGACCGTTCCGCCGACGTTCAGGATGATGACGACCGTGAAGTCGGTGTACTCGGCCTGCGCGCAGTTGAGCTTCAGGCGCAGGTCCACGATGGGAACGATCACGCCGCGCAGGTCGATCACGCCCTTGATGAACTCCGGCGCATGCGCCATGCGCGTCGGTTGCTCATAGGAGCGGATTTCCTGCACGCGCAGGATGTCGATGCCGTATTCCTCCTGGCCCAGGCGGAACGTCAGGTACTCCGCGGGCGGAGTGGCGGTTTGGGCTCCCGAGCGGTGCTGGGCGGCGGAAGGGGTGGACAGCATGGCGGATCCTTTGATGAAGCGGGTCAGGTGCGTGGCCGGGCTACGCGATCCGGCACGTTTATCACATTGTCGGGGCAAAATGGCAGCCCGTCGGTTACTTGTGGTCACATTTAACCATTTTCCCACTCCGCGGGCTGTCGGAACAGATCCCGACCTCGGGCCGTTGCGAAGGCCCCACGGCAGCGTCAAAGGCCAGGCCCACCCCCTCTCCCCGGCGGGCAGGCCATGCCGCTCAGGCGGGCAGCAGCTTCACGCCGGTCTTCGCCTGCAGTGCATCGAAGTCCACGCCCGGCGCCAGTTCCACGACCTTCAGACCCCCGGGCGTCACGTCCAGGACGGCCAGGTCGGTGATGATGCGATCGACGACGCCCACGCCCGTCAGGGGCAGCGTGCAGGCCGGCAGGATCTTCAGGTCCTCGGTCCCGTCCTTCTTCCGGGCCACGTGTTCCATGAGCACGATCACGCGCTTGACGCCGGCCACGAGGTCCATGGCGCCGCCCATGCCCTTGACCATCTTGCCCGGGATCATCCAGTTGGCCAGGTCGCCCTTCTCGCTGACCTGCATGGCGCCCAGGATCGAGAGGTTGATCTTGCCGCCGCGGATCATGGCGAACGACTGGTCGCTGCCGAAGATGGACGACCCGGGAATGGTGGTCACGGTCTGCTTGCCGGCGTTGATGAGGTCGGCGTCCACCGCGTCCTCGGTCGGGAACGGGCCGATGCCCAGCATGCCGTTCTCGGACTGCAGCCACACTTCCTTGTCGCCGGTGTGGTTGGCCACCAGCGTGGGAATGCCGATGCCGAGGTTCACGTAGAAACCGTCTTCCAGTTCCTGCGCCGCGCGCGCGGCCATCTGGTCTTGGGTCCAGGGCATCTCAGGCTCCTTCTTTCTTGTTGGCGGGTACGGTGGGCACCACGGGGTCTGCCGCGACGGCGGCCTGGGCGATCACGGCCTGGGCCTCGACCTTGGCGGCGACGGCATCGACGGGCGCGGCGGCGCTCACGGTGCGTTTTTCGATGCGCTTTTCAGGGTTGGGGTTGTGCACGATGCGGTGCACGTAGATGCCGGGCAGGTGCACGTCGTCGGGTGCGATCTCCCCGGTTTCGACGATCTCTTCCACCTCGACGATGCAGAGCTTGCCCGCCGTGGCCGCTGCCGGATTGAAGTTGCGCGCCGTGAGGCGGAACTGCAGGTTGCCCGACTTGTCGGCACGGTGCGCCTTGACCAGCGACACGTCGGGCACGAGGGAGCGCTCCATCACGTAGGTCCCGCCATCGAACTCGCGCAACTCCTTGCCCTCGGCCACGATGGTGCCGACACCGGTCCTGGTGAAGAAGGCCGGGATGCCCGCGCCGCCGGCACGCAGCTTCTCGGCCAGCGTGCCCTGGGGCGTGAACTCCAGTTCCAGCTCGCCCGCGAGGTACTGGCGCTCGAACTCCTTGTTCTCGCCCACGTAGGAGGAGATCATCTTTTTGATCTGCCGCGTCTCCAGCAGCTTGCCGAGGCCGAAGCCGTCCACGCCGGCATTGTTGGAAATCACGGTGAGGCCCTTCACGCCGCTGTCGCGCAGGGCGTCGATCAGCGCTTCGGGAATGCCGCAGAGCCCGAAACCGCCGACGGCCAGCAACTGGCCGTCGGCCACGACGCCCTTGAGCGCCTCGACCGCGGAGGGGAAAAGCTTGTTCACTTGGAGACTCCTCAACAACAAGGTGGATGGCCGCTACGATACTACGTATATCGTTACGTAGTTCTCCCTAAATACTTCCATGGATGTCGCCGATTACCGCCTCGCGTTCGACATGGCCCCGGTGGGCCTGGTCATCTCGCGCAACCGCACCATGGTGGACTGCAACCGGCAGGTGTGCGAGATGTTCGGCGCCTCGCGCGAGGTGCTGATCGGCCAGTCGTTCCGCATTCTCTACCCCAGTGCCGACGAGTACGAGCGCCTGGGCCGGCGCATGGAGCCCATCCTGAATGCGAAGGGCCACTACGCGGACAACCGCATCATGCGCCGGACCAGCGGCGAGGTGTTCTGGTGCCACGTATCGGGCCGGGCGCTCAACCGCGAGGACCCGCACGAATCGGGCATCTGGAGCTTCGAGGACCTGAGCTCGCAGCGCCCGGTGAAGGCCGAGCTCACGGGCCGCGAACGCGAGGTGGCCGCGCGCCTGCTGGACGGGATGACCTCCAAGGAGATCGGCCGGGCGCTGGACATCAGCCACCGCACGGTGGAGATCTACCGGGCGCGCCTGATGCGCAAGTACGGCGCCTCGACCGCCGCCGATCTGGTGCAGAAATTGATGGCCGGCTGAGGGCGGAAGACCGGACCGGAAAACACCTGGTTGCATTTCCTCCCCTGTGGTGGGGTTCGGAACGAACGGGCTGGCAGATAACTTTCGCGCCTTCCCAACCACGGCCCTCCACCGCCATGACCCATTCTGTTGCATCCCTCCGGAAGGCCGCGGCCTTCGCCGCGTTCGCCGCATTCGCCGCGGCATCCCTCACCGCCTGTGGCGGCGGTGGGGGTGGCGGCGAGCTGACTCCGGCGCCTGGAAGTTCCCCTTCCCCTTCCCCTTCCCCTTCCCCTTCTCCGGCGCCGGCGCCCGCGCCGTCTGCCGGCAGTTCTGCCGCCTGCTACAACGTGGCGGACTACAACGAAGGCACCGTGCTCGTGGAGGAAGGCATCACCAAAATGCAAGGCCAGCCCGACATCGCGTTCACGCGCACGACCACCACGGGTGCCCGGCAGGACTTCGCCGGTGCACGCCCGGTGATGTTCATACCGCGCTCCGACGCCGCCGTGGGAGACAACCGGGAATTCCGCGATCTGGTGAACGGCAACGAACTGGCCTACGGCGTGGTGTCGGACACGTCCACGCAGGTCCTGACGCAGGTGTACGACCCACCCGTCTCCACGCCCCTGGACATGCAGCCCGGGCAGACCGTGGAGCGCAACTACACCATCCAGACCACGGTGGTCGCGAAGGCGGGCAATGGCACGGTGACGACCAAGGACACCGTGCAGGAACGCTTCACCTACACCGGCATGCAGACGGTGCAGACGGCGATGGGAACGTTCAACGTCTGCAAGTTCAACACGGACCAGGTCATCGTCTCGCCGAACGCCGGCACGGTGCAGGCCAACTTCCAGTTGTGGACGGTGTCGGACGGTCCCTATCGCGGGCGCACGATCAAGATCGCCAGCTCTTCGTCGAACGGGGCCGCCTCGACGACCGAGATGACGAAAATCACCTACACATCGAAGTGATCGCAGGCTGCGGGCCCGGGCCGGGCCCGGGCCGCGTCAATGGAGCTTGAGCCGGCCGGACACGCGCTGCTGCAGCAGCCGCGCCAGCGCCAGCACCACCGTCTTGCCGGTACCCAGGATGGCGCGGTGGTGATTCAGGTGCAGGGAGATATACATCCACTTGGCGATCAGGCCCTCGACGAAGAAGTTGCGCCCGCCCAGGCCTCCCATGAGGTTGCCTACGCCCTTGTTGTCGCCCAGCGAAACCAGCGAGCCGAAATCCTTGTAGATGAACGGTTCCGTCATCTCCCGCTCGCGCAGCAGCGCGCCCAGCACCTTGGCCAGGTAGTCGGCCTGCTGGTGCGCGGCCTGCGCTCGGGCGGGCACGGTCTTGCCATCGACCCACGGGCAGGCAGCGCAGTCGCCTAAAGCCAGCACGTCGGGCGCCGAGGTGCGCAGGCGGTCGTCCACGATGAACTGGTTGAGGCGGTTCACTTCCAGGCCCATGCGGGCATTGCCTTCGGCAGCCTTGATGCCCGCGGCCCAGACCACCATGTCGGCCGGGATCTCCCCGGCAGGGGTGACCAGGGCGCCGCGGCGGATCTCGGTCACGCGCGTGCCGGTGAGCACCTGCACCTGCTTGCGGCGCAGCGCCACTTCGGCCTGCGCGGAGATCTTTTCCGGCAGGCCGCCCAGGATGCGGCTGCCGCCTTCGACCAGGGTGATGTCCAGGCGAAAGCGCTGGCTGCTGCCCAGGCTTTCGAGCAGCTCGGCATAGGCTTCCAGCAATTCGGCGGACAGTTCCACGCCCGTCGCGCCCGCGCCCACGATGGCGATCGACAGCGCCCGGCTTTCGGAAAACGAGGCCCGCGCGCAGGCGCCCAGCCAGTCGGTATGGAAGCGCTGCGCATCGCGCACGTTCTCCAGCAGGTAGGCATGCTCGATGCCGGGCGTGCCGAAGGCGTTGGAGCCGCTGCCGATGGCCAGCACCAGGCGGGTGTAGCTCACCGTGCGGCGCGGCACCAGCAGTTCGCCCTCGGCGTTGCGTATCTCGCCCAGCTCGATGGTCTTGCGCGCGGCGTCCAGCCCTACCAGGTCTCCGATGGCGAAGCCGAAATGGTTGCGCCGCGCCAGTACGGGGTAGGACAGTCCTTCCTGGTGGACGTCCAGCGTGCCGGCGGCCACCTCGTGCAGCGTGGGCTTCCAGATATGGAAGGGGGAACGGTCCACCAGCAGCACCCGTTCGCGGCCCTGCTTCGCACCGAGGCTGCGCCCGAGGCGCGCAGCCAGTTCCAGCCCGCCGGCCCCTCCGCCCACGATCACGATGTCGGAATGCATGAAATGGCTCTCCAATAATTCAATGTCCGAGTCTATTGCGGCAAACCCTGATCTGCCATCCACGGCGGCCATGGCCTGCCGATGCAGAAGGACAAGCGCCGCGGGCCGCTGGGGGCTTGCCGGACGGAATGCCGGGGTTGGGTCAGCGCGCCGCGCCGGAGGGCAGCGGCAGGGTCTTGCCGTTGAGTATCAGCTGGCCCGGCTGCAGCTGGACCGCGCTGGTCAGGAACTCGCCTTCCTGGAGGAGGTAGCCCGAGGACTGGGCCATCGCCACCATGGCGTCCACGTCCTGCGCCTGAGCGCCGGGCCGGATCGCCTCGATGCTGATGCGCTGGATCCGTTCTTCCATACTGACCGACTCGAAGTCGATGCCGCCGATGCGCCCCGCCGCGTTCAGCGTCGTCGTCATGCCCAACGTGTCGTCGGTGGCATCGATGATGTAGGTTCCCGCGGCGTTCTTGAGGTCCAGCGTGTGCCGGGCGTCGCCGCCTGCCGCGGGCAGGACGCTCATGGCCACCCGCCCGAAGCGGAAGTCGGCCTTGCCCGTGCCCACGCCCCAGAGTCCGCGGATCGCGACGTTGTCGAAGCTGCCTTCCATGCCCTGCACGGTGATCGACGTGCGGTCCATGGGCTCGGGGGATGCCGTCTCGCCGGCGTCGTTTTCTTCCTCTTCCTCGGCAGCCGCCTGCGCGGAAGCGTCCGGGATGCCCGTCATGCCGAATTCAGGCCCGCGAAAGTGGCCCTGGAAATGCCTGCCGTCCCGGCCGATGGCCATGTCGTACACCATCTCCTGCCACCGCAGGGTCACCCCGTCGCCGCCCTCTGCTTCGCCGGCCGGCAGCCGCAGGTGGACATCGTGGCTGCCCGTGAGATGGTGCACGCTCGTCAGCACGGGAGCGGACGCCTTGCCGAGGTGGGCAAGGGCCTCGTCGTCCAGTCCCTCCAGCGCGAACCGGTAGTCCGCCACGGCCCCTGCGACCCGCGCGCCGGCCAGCGGGCCGTGCCGCACCAGGGTGTCCACCACCAGCCGCCGCGGCGGGGAGGCGGGACGGCCCTCCTGCGCGGGCGCCGGCGCCCATTGCAGCACCATGCGTGCCTTCGATGCGAAGCCCCCCCTGTCGTAATCGGTGGAGACCACCGCATCGTCGCCGAGCGCATTGCGCAACTCGGCCACGGCATCCTGGTAGCCCGCCTGGGCGCGCTGGCCGAGGTACCAGGTCGCGCCACCGTAAGCCGCTGCGACCGCAACCACCAGAGCCCGGTGATTCATGGGAGTGGCGAGACAGAGGCGGCGTCCGGCGCGGGCCCCGGAAAGAAAAAAGCCCGCCGCCTTTCCGGGCAGCGGGCTTCGCGGCAGGCGGCGTGGCCGCGCCGTGCGATCAGCGCAGGTCGAAACGGTCCAGGTCCATCACCTTGGCCCAGGCGGCCACGAAGTCCCGCACGAACTTCTCCTTCGCGTCGGCACTGGCGTACACCTCGGCCAGGGAGCGCAGCACGGAGTTGGAGCCGAAGACCAGATCGACCCGGGTGCCGGTCCACCTCTTCTCGCCGGTCTTGCGGTCGCGGCCCTCGAACAGGTCGCCGGCAGGCTTCCACTCGGTGGACATGTCCAGCAGGTTGGCGAAGAAGTCGTTCGTCAATGCGCCCGGCGTGGCGGTGAACACGCCGTGCGTGGCGCCGCCCACGTTGATGTTGATGGCGCGCAGGCCGCCGACGAGCACGGTCATCTCCGGCGCCGTGAGGGTCAGCAACTGGGCCTTGTCCAGCAGCAGCACCTCGGCCGGCACGCTGTAGCGGGCCTTGGTGTAGTTGCGGAAGCCATCGGCCGACGGCTCGAGCACGGAGAACGACTCCACGTCGGTCTGGTCCTGGCGGGCATCGGCGCGGCCGGGATGGAACGGCACCGTCACGGCCACGCCCGCGGCCCGGGCGGCCTGCTCGACGCCAGCCGCACCGGCCAGGACGATCAGGTCGGCCAGCGAGATGCGCTTGTCGCCATCGGCGCCCTTGTTGAATTCGCGCTGGATGCCTTCGAGCACCTGCAGCACGCGGGCCAGTTGCTCGGGCTGGTTGACGGCCCAGTCCTTCTGGGGTGCCAGGCGGATGCGCGCACCGTTGGCGCCGCCGCGCTTGTCGGAGCCGCGGAAGGTGGAGGCCGATGCCCAGGCGGTGCCGACCAGTTCCTGCACGGTGAGGCCGGAGGCCAGCACGCGTGCTTTGAGCGCGGCCACGTCGGCGGCATCGACCAGGTCGTGGGTGACGGCCGGGATCGGGTCCTGCCAGACCAGTTCTTCCTTCGGCACCTCGGGGCCCAGGTAGCGGGCGCGCGGGCCCATGTCGCGGTGCGTGAGCTTGAACCAGGCACGGGCGAAGGCTTCGGCGAAGGCCTGCGGGTTTTCCAGGAAGCGGCGCGAGATCTTCTCGTAGGCCGGATCGAAGCGCAGCGACAGGTCGGTCGTGAGCATGGTCGGCACGCGCTTCTTAGACGGGTCGTGCGCGTCGGGGATCGTGGCGGGCGCGTTTTTGGCCTGCCACTGGTGGGCACCGGCCGGGCTCTTGGTGAGTTCCCATTCGAACTTGAACAGGTTCTCGAAGAATTCGTTGCCCCACTGGGCGGGCGTGCTGGTCCAGGTGACTTCCAGGCCGCTGGTGATGGCGTCGCCCGCCTTGCCGGAGCCGAAGCTGCTGACCCAGCCCAGACCCTGCTGCTCCAGGCCGGCGGCTTCAGGTTCGGGGCCGACATGGTCTGCGGTGCCGGCGCCGTGGGTCTTGCCGAAGGTGTGGCCGCCGGCGATCAGCGCGACGGTTTCCTCATCGTTCATGGCCATGCGGGCGAAGGTTTCGCGGATGTCGTGCGCGGCGGCAACCGGGTCGGGGTTGCCCTCGGGACCTTCGGGGTTGACGTAGATCAGGCCCATCTGCACGGCCGCCAGCGGGTTCTCGAGCACGCGGTCCTTTTCGTGGCCGTGCATGGCGGGTTCCGCCACCAGGGTGCCGTCGCCCGGCGTGCCCTTGCCGTAGCGCGCGTCGCCGCCCAGCCAGGTCTTCTCGCTGCCCCAGTACACGTCCTGGTCGGGTTCCCAGGTGTCCTCGCGGCCGCCAGCGAAGCCGAAGGTGCGGAAGCCCATGGTTTCCAGCGCCACGTTGCCGGTCAGCACCAGCAGGTCGGCCCAGGAGATTTTCTGCCCGTACTTCTGCTTGATGGGCCAGAGCAGGCGGCGGGATTTGTCGATGTTGACGTTGTCGGGCCAGCTGTTGAGGGGGGCGAAGCGCTGCTGGCCCCGGCCCGCACCGCCGCGGCCGTCGCCCGTGCGGTAGGTGCCGGCGGCATGCCAGGTCATGCGGACGAACTGCGGACCGTAGTGGCCGAAGTCGGCGGGCCACCAGTCCTGCGAATCCGTCATGAGGGCGCGCAGGTCGCGCTTGAGGCCTTCGTAGTCCAGCTTCTTGAACTCCTCGGCATAATCGAAGCCCGCGCCCAGGGGGTCGGATTTGCTCGAATGCTGGTTCAGGAGGTCGAGGCGCAGCTGGTTGGGCCACCAGTCCTTGTTGATGATTCCACCGCTGGCAGCGGCTGCGTGGAACGGGCACTTGGTTGCGTCTTGCGTCATGGGGCACTCCTGTCTGAATGGATGAGCAATCCTAGGTGGAAGGCGTCAAAAGCGAAAATCAATTGATTTCATGCTTTTGATAGGTTTTTTAAAAGCACACCCCCTCCGGCTCCCGGCCCGCTTGCCTGCCCCTGCGCTTTTCCACTGGTGCGCCGGTCCTCGCCGCCGAAGGCGAGGTGGTGGTGGAACCGGATGCGGCCCCAGGGGATGACGTTCACGTGGAGCTTGCCCGCATCGTCGAACACCGGAGCTTCGAGGAACGGGTCGGCATGCGCGCCAGCCACTGGCATCCGTGATACCGTTTTCGCTCACCACCCATTCGAACGACGACAGGAGACGAACACCGTGAGCCGCTACCCCCTTCCCGAACTGAACACGCTGCCCGGGGACATCCAGGCCCGCATCCTCGAAGTGCAGGACAAGGCCGGCTTCATTCCGAATGTGTTCCTGGCCTTCGCGCGCCGGCCCGCCGAGTGGCGCGCCTTCTTCGCGTACCACGACGCGCTGATGCTCAAGGAGGAAGGCTCGCTCACCAAGGGCGACCGCGAGATGATCGTCACCGCCACCAGCGCGGCCAACCAGTGCCTGTACTGCGTCGTGGCGCACGGCGCGCTGCTGCGCATCTACGAGAAGAAGCCCTTCGTGGCCGACCAGGTGGCCGTGAACCACCGCAAGGCCGACATCACGCCGCGCCAGCGGGCCATGCTCGACTTCGCCATGAAGGTCTGCCAGCAGTCGCAGGCGATCGGCGAGGACGACTTCACCGCGCTGCATGCCCACGGCTTCGACGACGAGGACATCTGGGACATCGCCGCCATCACGGCGTTCTTCGGGCTCTCCAACCGCATGGCCAGCTTCGCGGGCATGCAGCCCAATCCGGAGTTCTACCTGATGGGGCGGGTGCCGCGGCAGCGCTGACGCCCCCTCCCCGCGGTCAGCCTTCGGCGCGCAGCAGCCCCCAGAGCATGCGCACCAGCTCGTCCTCGAAAGCCGGCTGGCCGAGCAGCGGCGAATTCTCCAGCGATGCGCTGCGGATCGCGCCCATCACCGCGCGGGTGGCCACGAACATCATGGCCGGCGTGGGCGGCCGCACCGATGCATCGCCGGCTTCCACCAGCCGCGCCAGCGCCATGGCGTTGCGCTCGGCGCCCTCGCGCAGCGCGGCGGTGAAGCGGTCGTGCTGGTCCACGCGCCAGCCCAGGCGCACCATGGCGCGCCGCACGCGCGACTGCCCGCCCGTGCCGAAGGCCGACACCAGCAGCCGCACCATGTCCTGCAGCACCTCGCGCACGGGGCGCTGCCGGGCCACCGCGTCGTCCAGCATCTGCTGCAGCTCCTGCTGCACCCGTTCGCGCTCGCGCTCCACCATCGCCAGCAGCACGGCCTCCCGCGACGGGAAATACTGGTAGAGCGTGCCGATGGACACCCCCGCCACCTGGGCGATGCGGTTGGTGGTCAAGGCGGTGTCGCCATCGTTTTCCACAATCTGAGCAGTGGCTCCGAAAATGGCCTCGATGGTCTGCCGCGCGCGCTCCTGGGTGGGCTGGCGGCGCATGCCCACGGAGCTTGTGGAGGAGGACGTTCGTTTGGTGGCCATGGGGGAAAAATGTGAGCGCTAGGCGAGTAGCGAACGCGGTTGAAAACTGAATAATGCTCAGAAATGCGCGATGCCGCAACCACGGCCGCGGCCCCGGCCGCGATCACGGGACGCGCGATTTTTCCGAAAGGACCGACCATGGACACCTCCGCAGCCCCTGCCCGCCCAGGACTCCAGCGCACTGCCGTGCTGCCGGTGCGCAAGCTCGCCGTGGACCTGGCGCGGGGCTTCCCGCGCCGCTGGCACGGCGGCGACGCCTTCCGCACCCAGTTCTTCAATGCGCTGTCGATGAGCTTCCCGGTGGGCGAACAGTTCTTCATCGACTCGGTGCGCGCCGCAGCCGGGCGGCTCGAAGCCGGCCGGCCCGACCACGACGCCCTGCGGGCGCTGGTGCGCGGCTTCGTCGGGCAGGAGGCCACGCACCGCCACATCCACGGCCTCTACAACGCCGAACTGGAGCGCCAGGGGCTGGACAACCAGTGGCAGGACCGGGCGCGGGCGCGCATCGCCCGCCTGCACGAGCGCACCGACAACCCGATGCATGCGCTGGCCATCACCTGCGCGTATGAACACTTCACCGCCCTGCTGGCGGACGGCACGCTGCGCTACCCGCGCTGGCTGGAAGGCGCCGATCCGCAGATGCAGACCGTCTGGCGCTGGCACGCGGCGGAGGAAACCGAGCACCGCGCCGTGGCCTTCGCGCTCTACGAAGCCCTGGGCGGCCGCCACGACTGGCGGGTGCGCTGGTACCTCTACGCCGGCCTGGTGTTCATGGTGGACACGATACGCCAGACCGTCGTGAACCTGCGCAGCGACGGCAGCCTGTGGCGGCCCGGTACGTGGCTGAGCGCGGTGCGCATGTTCTGGGGCCGCGACGGCGTCGCCTGGCGCAGCATTCCGGCGCTGCTGCGCTACCTGCGGCGGGACTTCCACCCCGATCGGGAGCATGCCGCGCCCGGGGCCGCGGAGCTGGCGCAAAGCTGGCTCGCCGCGAATGCCGACCGGCTGCGCACCGTGGGTGCCGCCGCCCGGGCCGCCTGACAGGTTCAGCGTGTGGTGGCGAACTCGCCGCGCTGCAACTCGGCGACGCCGTTGCCCCGGGAGTCCCGGGCGCCGAGGTCCGCGCCCTTCGCGGCCAGGTCCCGCAGAAGTTCGGTGCGCTGGAACAGCGCCGCGTACATCGCGGCCGTCTGGCCCGCGTTGTTGCGCTGGTCCGGCGCGCAGGCCGTCTGCACGAGGCGGCGGGCAATCGCCAGTTCGCCCTTGAAGATGGCGCCCATCAGGGCGGTGTTGCCGCGCCGGTCCTGCGCGCAGGGATCGGCACCGGCCTTCAGCAATTGCTCGACCACCTCGCGGTGGCCGTGGTAGGCGGCGAGAATGAGCGCCGTGTACCCCTTCTCGTCGCGCACGTTCAGGTCGTAGCCCGCCGCCACGAACTCGCCCACCATGTCCGATCGCCCCTGGCGTGCGGCGTCGAAAAGGTACTGCCGCAGTTGCGCCTGCAGCCGGGCCGGATCGTGGGGTGCGGCGGCAGCGGCAGAGGCCACTGCCCGGGGCGGCGAAGCTTCGGGGGCGGCAGGGGCGGCCAGGGCCTGGGCACCGGCCGCGAGGCCCGCGGCCAGGCACCAGGCCGGAACGCAGAGGCTGCGCATGGAATCCTCCTTCGCAAGGGGCCGGCCGCCACCAGGGTGGCGTGCGGCCGGCTTCGTGGAACGCCGCGGTATCAGTCCTTCAGCGCGGCGGCGAGCTGCTTCACGCGCGCCAGGTCGCCCTTGGCCACGCGGGCCACGCCCGTGCCGTATTCGGGATCGGCCTTGTAGAGGAACGACAGGATGATGTGCTTGCTCTCGGCATCGGCGCCCGCGAGGGATTCGCCGAAGCTCTGGATCAGGTCCTGCTGCTCCTTCTTGCCGTAGCTGCGGTACAGGTCGCCGGCCTGCTTGAAGTTCTGCTCCTTCGAGATCTTCGCCTGCTGGGTCGTGCCCGTGAGCGGGAGCTGGCTGTAGCGCGCGGTGGGGTCCTGCGGGCGCGGCTCCAGGCGGCTGGGCTCGTAGTTCACGCCGCTGGTGGTGTGGCCGGTGTTCAGGGTGCCGTCCTGGTTGCCGTTGTTCACCGCGACGCGGGGCCGGTTCACGGGCAGGGACAGGCCGTTGGTGCCGACGCGATAGAGCTGCGTGTCCGAATACGAGAACACGCGGCCCTGCAGCAGGCGGTCTTCCGAGGGCTCGATGCCGGGCACGATGTTGGCCGGCGCCATCGCCACCTGTTCGGTCTCCTGGAAGAAGTTGTCCACGTTCTTGTTCAGGACCATCTGGCCGATCTTGCGCTCGGGAATGCCGGGCCAGATCTTGGTGGCGTCCAGCGGGTCGAAGTCGAACTTGCCGAGGTCTTCAGGCTTGAGCACCTGGATGTACAGGTCCCACTTGGGAAAGTCGCCCTGGCGGATGGCGTTCACCAGGTCGTTCGTCATGTGGCTGTAGTCCTTGCCCTGGACCTGCTCGACCTGTTTCGGATCGAGGTTCTTCAGGCCCTGCAGGCTCTTCCAGTGGAACTTGACGTAGTGCACCTGGCCCTGGGCGTTCACGAACTTGTAGGCATGCACGCTGTTGCCGTCCATGAAGCGGTAGCCCGCGGGCGTGCCTTCGTTCGAATAGAGCAGCGTGAGCGTGCGCGTGGCCTCGGGCACGTGCGAGAAGAAGTCGAAGCGGCGCGAGTCGTCGTCGAGGTTGCTGCGCGGATCGGGCTTGAACGCGTGCACCATGTCGGGGAACTTGATCGCGTCGCGGATGAAGAAGGTGGGGAAGTTGTTGCCCACCAGATCCCAGTTGCCTTCGGACGTGTAGAACTTGGTGGCGAAGCCGCGCGGGTCGCGCAGCGTCTCGGGCGAATGGTTGCCGTGCACCACGGACGAGAAGCGCACGAACACGGGGGTGCGCTCGCCGGGGCGGAAGAGCTTGGCCTTGGTCAGCGCGGAGATGTCCTCGGACGCGGTGAACTCGCCCTTCACGCCCGTGCCGCGCGCATGCACCACGCGCTCGGGGATGCGCTCGCGGTCGAAGCGCTGCAGCTTCTGGATGAGCTGCACGTCCTGCAGCAGGCTGGGGCCGTTCGGGCCCGCCGTCTGCGAGTTCTGGTTGTCGCCGACCGGCGCTCCGTTGTCGCGCGTGAGCACCGATTGCGCGAACGCGGCCGGCGCCATGGCCGCATGCAGCACGACGGCTGCGGTCACAAGTCTCTGGAATTTCATGGGACGACTCCACTCCGTGGTTGGGTAAAAACGGAGCGAATCATCGGGGGGCGGGCAGCTCGGCAGCAAGAGGGCCGAAGCTATGGCGCCCATCAAATTTTCCGATGGGTGGAATTTGCAACCTTTGAAGCCATCAGCTGGAAACCCATGAACTTATGATGTTCCAAGCTATTTTATTGATAGCATGAAAATGGAATCTGCAATTCCTGTTTGCACCATCAAGCAACTGGTTACGTTTGCCCGTGCGCCAGAAGGCGAGCCCCGCGAGGATGCCGGCCAGCATCAGGCGCCGAAACCGTCGTCGGCCGCGATCACCGCCCCGTTCACGAAATGGCTCTGGTCGCTGGCCAGCATGACGATGAGCGCGTCCAGGTCGCGCGGCTCGCCCACGCGCTTGCGCGGCAGCAGGTCCACGAGCTTGCGGCCCTGCTCGGTCTGCCAGTGGTGGTGGTTGATCTCCGTATCGATGTAGCCCGGGCAGATCGCGTTCACGTTGATGCCGAAGCGCCCCCATTCCAGCGCCATGGCGCGGGTCATGTGCACCACGGCCGCCTTGCTCATGCTGAAGGCGCCGATCTGCGGCAGCACCTTGAGGCCGGCCATGGAGGCGATGTTGATGATGCGCCCGCCCGTGAAGCTGCCCGGCGCGGCGCCGCGCGAACGCGCCAGCATGCGCTTGCCGACCTCCTGCGCGACGAAGAAGGCGCCGCGCACGTTGGTGTCGAAGACGAAGTCGAAGTCGTCCGGGGTGACGTCCTGGATACGCTGGGTGGTGGAGACGCCCGAGTTGTTCACGAGGATGTCGATCGAGCCCATCTCGGTCTCCGCATGGGCCACGGCGGCCTTGATGGAGTCGTGGTCGGTCACGTCCAGCTCGACCACGTGGGCGTCGCCGCCCTCCCCCTCGATGCGCGCGCGCAGGGCCTTGAGCTTTTCCATGCGCCGGCTGGCCAGCACCACGCCGGCCCCCGCGCGCGCCAGGGTGCGGGCGAACTGCTCGCCCAGGCCGCTCGAAGCGCCCGTCACCAGGGCCACGCGGCCCGACAAGTCGATGGTGTATGCCATGGAAACAGCCTCCGGAAGAAAGAAAAAAGAACGATCGTTCGTTTGTTGCGCCCCGGGTGCATACAATGGACCGCACAGCGCCCGCGCGGGGCCCCACGCCCTGGACGCGACATCGTTCGATTATCAAATGCCGAGACGAGACAACCCATGACGAAAGACGAAATCCTTGCCCAGTACGGTCCGCGAGAGGCCATGGAATACGACGTGGTCGTGGTCGGCGGCGGCCCGGCCGGGCTCTCCGCGGCCATCCGGCTCAAGCAGATGGCCGCCACGAACGGGCAGGACGTGTCGGTGGTGGTGCTCGAAAAGGGCTCCGAGCCCGGCGCGCACATCCTCTCGGGCGCCATCATGGATCCGCGCGCGCTCACCGAGCTGATCCCCGACTGGAAGGAGCGCGGCGCGCCCCTGAAGCAGCCGGTGACGGAAGACGCCATGATCTTCCTGGGCGAGAAATCGTCCTGGCGCACCCCCAACTTCCTGCAGCCCGGCTGCTTCCAGAACCATGGCAACTACATCGTCAGCCTGGGCAACGTGGTGCGCTGGCTCGCCGCGCAGGCCGAGGAACTGGGCGTGGAGATCTTCCCGGGCTTCCCCGCGGCCGAAGTGCTCTACAACGAGGACGGCTCCGTCAAGGGCGTGGCCACCGGCAACATGGGCGTCGGCAAGGACGGCGAACCCACGGGCGACTTCCAGCTGGGCATGGAGCTGCACGCCAAGTACACCCTGTTCGCCGAAGGCTCGCGCGGGCACCTGGGCAAGCAGATCATCGCCCGCTACAAGCTCGACGAGGGCCGCGATCCGCAGACCTACGGCATCGGCGTGAAGGAGCTGTGGGAAATCGACCCCAAGGTGCACCAGCCCGGCTTCGTGATGCACACCGCCGGCTGGCCCATGGATGCCGACACCTACGGCGGCGCCTTCCTCTACCACGCGGAGGACAACAAGGTCACGCTGGGCTTCATCACCGGGCTGGACTATTCCAATCCCTACCTGAGCCCCTTCGAGGAATTCCAGCGCTGGAAGACCCACCCCAACATCCGCTACTACCTGGAAGGCGACGAGGCCAAGGGCATCAAGCCGGCCAAGCGCATCGGCTACGGCGCGCGCGCCATCACGGCGGGCGGCCTGCTGTCGCTGCCCAAGTTCGTGTTCCCCGGCGGGGCGCTGGTGGGCTGCGACGCGGGCTTCCTGAACGTGAGCCGCATCAAGGGCAGCCATGCGGCCATCAAGACCGGCATGCTGGCCGCCGAGGCCGCCTACGACGCGATCCGCGCCGGCCGCCAGCACGACGAACTCACGGCCTATCCGCAGGCCTTCGAGAACAGCTGGCTGCACGAAGAGCTCAACAAGGCGCGCAACTTCAAGGCGTGGTTCAAGAAGGGCCTGGTCACGGCCACGCTGATGAACGGCATCGAGCAGTTCGTGCTCAAGGGCAACATCCCCTGGACGCTGCACCGCGACAAGCCCGACCACGCCTACCTGAAGCCGGCGGCCGAGTGCAAGCCCATCGTCTATCCCAAGCCCGACGGCAAGCTCACCTTCGACCGCCTCTCCAGCGTGTTCATCAGCAACACCAACCATGCGGAGAACCAGCCGGCCCACCTCACGCTCAAGGACCCGGGCGTGCCGGTGAACATCAACCTGGCGAAATACGCCGGCCCCGAGGCCCGCTACTGCCCCGCGGCGGTGTACGAGTTCGTGCCCGACGAGGCGCAGGGCGGCAATGCGCAGCGGCTGCAGATCAACGCGCAGAACTGCGTGCACTGCAAGACCTGCGACATCAAGGACCCGACGCAGAACATCGTGTGGGTCACGCCCGAAGGCGGCGGCGGACCGAACTACTCGGGTATGTAAGGCGCAGGGCCCCGGGGAGCGGCGGCGGCAGCCGCCGCTCCGACCCGCCCGTTGGCCTCCGGCCTACAGGGTGGGCCGGTTCCGCGGGCCAGACTCGCGGAGGTCCGCATTTCCTGCCGGTTCCGCCAGGAGCCCAGAACCGCCATGCCCCGTCCCGACCTCCAGCACTACACCACCCAGCGCCGCCGCCCGCTCGTGCCATGGGCGGCGGCCGCCACCGTGGCCGCGGCCGCCGGCGCGGCGGCTCTCTACCTCCGCTCGGCCCTGCGCCCTCCGCCGGGCGTGCAGCCGGTGCAGCACTTCAACGTGGACCGCTATGCCGGCCACTGGTACGAGGTGGCCCGCATCGACCAGCGTTTCGAGCGCGGCCTGATCCGCACCAGCGCCCACTACAGCCGCCGGGGCGACGGCAGCCTGCGCGTCGTGAACCGCGGCTACGATCCCGACCGCCGCCGCTGGCGCGAGGCCGAGGGCCGCGCCGTGTTCCTGGGCGATACGTCCACGGCCGCCCTGAAGGTGTCTTTCTTCGGCCCGTTCTATGCCGGCTACTTCGTGGCCGCGCTGGACGAGGACTACCGCTGGGCCATGGTGGTGGGCCCGCGCCTGGATACGCTCTGGATTCTTTCGCGCACACCCACGCTGCCCATGGCGGTGCGCGAGCGGCTGCTGGCCCGTGCGCGCGCACTGGGCGTGGACATGCGCCGCATCCTGTGGGTGCCCCAGGCCGACGCGGCCGCGCCCGAGCCCGCGACGCGCTGAACCAGCGGCCCGCGAGCACCGCACCCGCGTGGTGCAGCCGGTACACTCGACATTCCAGGCTGCGGCATCCGTTTCTGTGCGGGCCTGGCTCCGTTGTCGCCAGAAACGCGCCCGCCTCCCGGCGGGCATTCCGCAGCCGCCACCCGCGACGCAGCACCCGATGGGATCGGGCGTGCCCGCTTCCCGGGCATGGCGGCGAGAAAGTTCGAGCATGAAGCAGCATCCGTTCGGCGCCCTGGCGCTGGCCGTGGCCGCCGCCGTCGCGGCCGCCTCCCCCGCAGCGATGGCCCAGCAGGCCCCCGCCCCCAAATCCGTGGCCGTGACGGCCATCGTGGAGCATCCGGCGCTGGACGCTATCCGCGACGGGGTGAAGGCGAGCCTGCAGGCCGCCGGCTACGAGGAGGGCAAGACGCTGAAGTGGCAGTACCAGAGCGCCCAGGGCAACACCGGCACGGCCGCGCAGATCGCACGCAAGTTCGTCGGCGACCAGCCCGACGCCATCGTCGCCATCGCCACGCCCTCGGCCCAGGCCGTGGTGGCGGCCACGAAGACGGTGCCGGTGGTCTTCTCCGCCGTGACCGACCCGGTCGCCGCCAAGCTGGTGAAGAACTGGGAACCCACCAAGACCAACGTGACGGGCGTGTCCGACCTGCTGGCGCTGGACAAGCAGATGGAGCTGGTCAGGCAGGTGGTACCGAACGCCAGGCGCGTGGGCGTGGTCTACAACCCCGGCGAGGCCAATTCCGCCGTGGTGGTCAAGGAACTCAAGGCCCTGCTGCCCACGATGGGCATGACGCTGGTCGAGGCCGCCGCGCCCCGCTCGGTGGACGTGGGCAGCGCCGCGCGCAGCCTGATCGGCAAGGCCGACGTGATCTACACGAGCACCGACAACAACGTGGTGTCGGCCTACGAATCGCTCGTGAAGGTCGGCCAGGAGGCCAGGCTGCCGCTGGTGGCCGCCGATGCCGACAGCGTCAAGCGCGGCGCCATCGCGTCGTACGGCATCAACTACCGCGACCTGGGCGAGCAGACCGGCCGCATGGTGGTGCGCGTGCTCAAGGGCGAGAAGCCCGGCGACATCAAGCCCGAGATCAGCACGAAGCTGGAACTCACGGTCAACCCCGGCGCGGCAGAGAAGCAGGGCGTGAAGCTCTCCGACGCGTTCGTGAAGTCCGCGGCGCACGTCGTGAAGTAAGGTTCGAGGTTCCGCTCCCGGCGCGCGCCGGGAACACCCATGACCGCAGGAGCCTCGGCTCCTGTTTCGTTTTTCCCGAAGCCTTCCCCGCCATGTCCCTCTTTTCCCTGCTCGGCGCCGTCGAGATCGGGCTGATCTTCAGCCTGGTCGCGCTGGGCGTCTTCATCTCGTTTAGGCTGCTGCGCTTTCCCGACCTGACGGTGGACGGCAGTTTCCCGCTGGGCGGCGCGGTATGCGCCGTGCTCATCTCCACGGGCACCAACCCCTACGTGGCCACGCTCGCGGCCACCGCGGCAGGCGCGGCGGCCGGCCTCGTCACCGGCTGGCTCAACGTCAAGCTCAAGATCATGGACCTGCTGGCCAGCATCCTGATGATGATCGCGCTCTATTCGATCAACCTGCGCATCATGGGCGGCCCCAACGTGCCGCTCATCAACGACCCGACCCTGTTCACGCTGCTGCAGCCCGAGGGCCTGGCCGACTACATCGCCCGCCCCGCCCTGCTGCTGGTGATCGTGATCGCCGCCAAGCTGGCCATGGACTGGTTCTTCGCCACCGAACGCGGCCTGGCCATCCGGGCGACCGGCTCCAACGCCCGCATGGCCCGCGCCCAGGGCGTGAACACCGGCGCCATGGTGCTGCTGGGCATGGCCGTGTCGAACGCGCTGGTGGCCCTCGCCGGCGCGCTCTTCGCGCAGACGCAGGGCGGCTCGGACATCTCCATGGGCATCGGCACCATCGTGATCGGCCTGGCCGCCGTGATCGTGGGCGAGAGCATCCTGCCCTCGCGCCGGCTGGTGTGGGCGACGCTCGCCGTCGTCATCGGTGCCATCGTCTATCGCTTCTTCATCGCGCTGGCGCTCAACAGCGACTTCATCGGCCTGAAGGCGCAGGACCTGAACCTGGTGACGGCGGTGCTGGTGACGGTCGCCCTGGTGATCCCCCAAATCAAACGCAAGCTCGCGTCGAAATGAAGTACATCCCCCTGAGGCGCTGCGCGCCTTCCCCCTTCTCTCGGCTGCGCCGGGAAGGGGGACGCCGCCAGCGCGGCGGGGCGGCCCTTGCGCGGCGGCCGCTGGCCTGGGCCGCGCGGGCGGAAAGGTTAGCGGTATGGCAACCACTCTGGTTCACGAATAGGAACGTCGCCACATGCTGAGCGCACAAGACCTGCACATCACCTTCAACCCCGGCACGCCCATCGAGACGCGCGCGCTGCGCGGCATGTCGCTGGACATTCCGGCCGGGCAGTTCGTCACCGTGATCGGCTCCAACGGGGCCGGCAAATCCACCTTCCTGAACGCCATTTCGGGCGACCTGTCGGTGGACGCGGGCCGCATCGCCATCGACGGCGAGGACGTGACCCGCCAGCCCGTCTGGGCGCGCGCGCGCCGCGTGGCGCGCGTCTTCCAGGACCCGATGGCCGGCACCTGCGAGGACCTGACCATCGAGGAGAACATGGCGCTCGCCCAGCAGCGCGGCACCCTGCGCGGCCTGCGCGGCGCGGTGAAGGCCGCCCGGCGCGAGACTTTCCGCGAACGCCTCGCCACGCTGGGCCTGGGCCTGGAGAACCGTCTCACCGACCGCATCGGCCTGCTCTCGGGCGGCCAGCGCCAGGCCGTGAGCCTGCTGATGGCGGCGCTGCAGCCCTCGCGCATCCTCCTGCTGGACGAGCACACCGCCGCGCTCGACCCGCGCACCGCAGATTTCGTGCTGCAGCTCACGGCCCGCATCGTGGCCGAGAACCGGCTCACCACCATGATGGTCACGCACAGCATGCGCCAGGCACTGGACGTGGGGCAGCGCACGGTCATGCTGCACCAGGGCCAGGTGGTGCTGGACGTGTCGGGCGAGGAGCGCAGCCGGCTGGGCGTGCCGGACCTGCTGCAGATGTTCGAGAAGGTGCGCGGCGAGCAGCTGGCGGACGACGCGCTGCTGCTGGGCTGACGGAGCAAACCCATCGCTGCGCTGCGGCGGGGACCGCTCCTGCGCTGCCGCTCAGTCCGCGCGCAGGGGCAGATCCGCTTTCTTGAGCGTGCGCAGCACGAAACTCGAGCGGCTGTGGCGGATGCCCTTGATCTTGTAGAGCTTCTCGCGCAACAGGCGCTCGTAGTCGCGCGTGTCCTTCACCACCACGCGCAGCAGGTAGTCGTAGTCGCCCGACACCAGGTGCGCCTCCACCACCTCGGGGATGCTCGCGAGCGTTTCGCCGAACTTCTCCAGGGTGTTGTCGGAATGGCTGTCGAGCGTGACCTGCACGAGCACGGTATCGGCCAGGTCCAGCGCCTGGGCGTTGAGGCGCACCGTGTAGCCCTCGATCACGCCGGATTCCTCCATGCGGCGGATGCGCGCCCAGCAGGGCGACGGGCTCAGGCCCACGGCCTGGCCGATGTCCTGCAGGCTGGCGCGCGCGTCGGCCTGGAGCACGGCGAGGATTTTCCGGTCGATACGATCCATGGAAGGATTGTGCAGATATTCGCCAGATCGCAGAATATTTTTCTTCGTACTGCGCCATTTGCTGGAAATACGGAAAAACCATCGGCAGCCCAGGCGGCACAATTTCCTCCACAGGGCGCCCCTACCGGGGCGCGTGCGAATGGCAAGGCCCCGGCCGGTTACCGCCGGACCGGGGTGCTTGGCACGCCGCCCCAAAAACCTGCGCTCCCGGCGCCGCGGGCCACCGCGCAGCCGTTAGAATCCGCCGGGTCAGGAGAGAGCGCCGCGCCCGCAACGGGTGGCTGGCGCCGCCGAAGGCGCAGGGAATCCCGAACGCTCAGGCAAAAGGACTGGCAAGGCGCCCGCAGGGATGCGGGCGTTTCCCCGGCTGGAGAGAGGCCTGCCTTGGCTTGGCAGGCCCACCGAAGGAGCAAGCCCCGCAACGCACCGCCCCCGTGGCAGCGCGCACGGCGTGGTGAATCTCTCAGGTAAAGCGGACAGCGGGCACAGGCGTGGCGCTTCGATGGCGGCACGCGCATCGTCCGTCCCTGCCTGACTGAAAGGCCCGCTCCGCCCATGTCCGCCGAATCCGCCGTCCTGCACACCACCCCCCTGCACGCGCTGCACCTCGAACTCGGGGCCCGCATGGTGCCCTTCGCCGGCTACTCCATGCCCGTGCAATACCCCGCCGGCCTGATGGCCGAGCACCTGCACACGCGGCAGGCCGCCGGTCTGTTCGACGTCTCGCACATGGGCCAGCTGCGCCTCGTCGGCCCCGATGCCGCCGCGGCCTTCGAGACGCTGATCCCTGTGGACGTGATCGGGCTCGGCATCGGCAAACAGCGCTACGGCCTGCTGCTGAACGACGAAGGCGGCATCATCGACGACCTGATGTTCGTGAACCGCGGCGACGACCTGTTCGTGATCGTGAACGGCGCCTGCAAGGCCGGCGACATCGCCCACATCCAGGAGCGCATCGGCGGCCGCTGCGAGGTCATCCCCCTGCCCGACCAGGCCCTGCTCGCCCTGCAGGGGCCGCAGGCCGCCGCGGCGCTCGCGCGCCTGGCACCTGGCACCGCGTCCCTGGTCTTCATGACGGGCGGGCGCTTCGAGATCGCCGGCTGCGACTGCTATGTGACGCGCAGCGGCTACACCGGCGAGGACGGCTTCGAGATCTCCGTGCCCGCCGCCCAGGCCGAGGCTCTGGCCCGCGCGCTGCTGGCCCAGCCCGAGGTGAAGCCCATCGGCCTCGGCGCGCGCAACTCGCTGCGGCTGGAAGCCGGCCTGTGCCTCTACGGCAACGACATCGACACCACCACCACGCCGCCCGAGGCCGCGCTGAACTGGGCCATCCAGAAGGTACGGCGCACCGGCGGCGCGCGCGCGGGGGGCTTCCCGGGCGCGGAGAAGGTGCTGGCGCAGATCGACGACCCCTCGCTGCTCGCCCGCCGCCGGGTGGGACTGGTGGCGCGCGAGCGCGTGCCCGTGCGCGAGCACACCGCCCTGCAGAGCACGGACGGCGCGGCCATCGGCGAAGTGACCAGCGGCCTGCTGGGCCCGAGCGTGAACCAGCCCATCGCCATGGCCTACGTGGCGCCGGAGTTCGCCGCGGCCGGCACGGTGGTGCACGCGATCGTGCGCGGCAAGGCCGTGCCGATGGAGGTCGGCCCCATGCCGTTCCTGCCGCCCCGCTACCACCGCGGCTGACCGCGGCGCGCGCGAGCCTGCGCCCGGCCGCGCGCCGGCCGCGGCTACAGTCGCAGTCGCGGGCCCCCACCAGGGCCACGCATTCTTTTTTTCGTTTTCCCGCTTTTTTCCGCGGACCTTTCCTCCAGGAGCCCCCATGACCGTCAAGTATTCCCGCGACCACGAGTGGATCAACGCCGCCGACACGG
This sequence comes from Paracidovorax citrulli, assembly GCF_900100305.1. Lineage (GTDB taxonomy): Bacteria > Pseudomonadota > Gammaproteobacteria > Burkholderiales > Burkholderiaceae_C > Paracidovorax > Paracidovorax citrulli. The sequence continues at coordinate 98,203 of NZ_FNEY01000010.1, forward strand.
GCGCCGCCATCGTCGGCATCACCGTCCATGCGCAGGACGCGCTGGGCGACGTGGTGTTCGTCGATCTGCCCGAGGTGGGCAAGACCTTCGCTCAGGGCGAGGTGGCCGGCGTGGTCGAGTCCGTGAAGGCCGCTGCCGACGTGTACATGCCCGTGTCCGGCGAGATCGTCGAAGTGAACGAGGCGCTGCGCGCCGATCCGTCGCTCGCCAACAGCGCGCCGCTGGGCGACGGCTGGTTCTTCAAGGTGCGCCTGTCCGATGCGTCGCAGCTCGACGCGCTCATGGACGAGACGGCCTACACCGAGTTCTCCAAGAACGCCTGACCGGCCCCGGCGGCGGGTGGCTTCGGGCCGGCCCGCCGCGGTGCGCCCGCGCCGGGTGCGCCCCTTCCGTTGTTCCTTTTTTCCCCTTTTCTGTTGACCGGGACCCCTCCCATGCCCACGTCCACCCTCCCGCCGCTCTCCGCGCTCGAAAACGCCGCCGAATTCCAGCCCCGCCACATCGGCATCGATGCGGCGGACGAGGAGCGCATGCTCTCGGTCATCGGCGAGGCGTCGCGTGCGGCGCTGGTGGGCGGCATCGTGCCGGCCTCCATCGCCCGCACCGAGCCGATGCAGCTGCCGCCCGCCACGACCGAGGCGGCCGCGCTCGCGGAACTCAAGGCGATCGCCTCGAAGAACCGCGTGCTGCGCAGCTTCATCGGCCAGGGCTATTACGGCACGCACACGCCGGGCGTGATCCTGCGCAACATCCTGGAGAACCCCGCCTGGTACACCGCCTACACGCCCTACCAGGCCGAGATCTCGCAGGGCCGCATGGAGGCGCTGGTCAACTTCCAGACGATGGTGTGCGACCTCACGGGCATGCCCATCGCCAACGCGTCGATGCTGGACGAGGCCACGGCCGCGGCCGAGGCCATGACGCTCGCCAAGCGCTCCGTCAAGTCCAAGAGCCAGACGCTCGTCGTCTCGGGCGACACGCATCCGCAGACCATCGAGGTGATCCGCACGCGCGCCGAGCCGCTGGGCATCAGCGTGGTGATCGCGAACTCCGAAGCCGAGTGGAACGCCGCGCTCGAGGGCGATTTCTTCGCCGCCGTCATCCAGTACCCGGCCAGCAGCGGCTGGCTCGCCGACTGGAGCGCCGACGTGAAGAAGATCCATGCGAAGCAGGCCGCCGCCATCGTGTGCGCCGACCTGCTGGCGCTCACGCTGCTCGTGCCGCCCGGCGAATGGGGCGCGGACATCGTCGTGGGCAGCACGCAGCGCTTCGGCATGCCGATGGGCGCCGGCGGCCCGCACGCCGCCTTCATGGCCTGCCGCGACGACTTCAAGCGCTCGCTGCCCGGCCGCCTCGTGGGCGTGAGCGTGGACGTGCACGGCCAGCCGGCCTACCGCCTGGCGCTGCAGACGCGCGAGCAGCACATCCGCCGCGAGAAGGCCACCTCCAACATCTGCACGGCGCAGGTGCTGCCGGCGGTGATCGCCAGCATGTACGCCGTGTACCACGGCCCCGAAGGCCTCAAGCGCATCGCCCAGCGCGTGGCGAGCTTCACGGCCATCCTGGCCAAGGGCCTCGTGGCGCTCGGCCATACCGCGCACCACCACGAGTCGGCCTTCGACACCCTGTGCCTGCACACGAAAGAGCAGACCGGCGCGCTGCTGGCCCGTGCCGTGGAGCGCGGCGCCAACCTGCGCGTGGCCTGGAACGACTACCTCTGCATCTCGCTCGACGAAACCACGACGCGGGCCGACATCGAACTGCTCTGGTCGATCTTCGCCGCCGACGGGCAGGCCCTGCCGCGCATCGAGGATTTCGCGGACGGCGTGAACCCGCTGATCCCCGCCGAACTGCGCCGCACGAGCGCCTTCCTGACGCACCCGGTGTTCAACACCCACCACTCCGAGACCGGCATGCTGCGCTACATCCGCCAGCTGTCCGACAAGGACCTCGCGCTCGACCGCAGCATGATCCCGCTGGGCAGCTGCACCATGAAGCTCAACGCCACGAGCGAGATGATCCCGATCACCTGGCCGGAATTCGCGCAGGTGCACCCGTTCGCGCCCGCCGACCAGCTGGAGGGCTACCGCCAGCTCGACGAGCAGTTGCGCGCCTGGCTCTGCCAGGCCACGGGCTATGCCGGCATCAGCCTGCAGCCCAATGCCGGATCGCAGGGCGAGTACGCGGGCCTGCTGGCCATCCGCGCCTACCATGCGGCGCAGGGCCAGGGCCACCGCAACATCTGCCTGATCCCGAGCAGCGCCCACGGCACCAACCCGGCCAGCGCGCAGATGGTGGGCATGCAGGTGGTGGTCACCGCCTGCGACGCCAGCGGCAACGTCGATATGGACGACCTGCGCGCCAAGTGCGAGCAGCATGCCGACAAGCTCGCCTGCGTGATGATCACCTACCCCAGCACGCACGGCGTGTTCGAGACGCAGGTGAAGGAGCTGTGCCAGCTCGTGCACCGCCACGGCGGCCGCGTGTACGTGGACGGCGCCAACATGAACGCCATGGTGGGCGTGGCCGCGCCCGGCGCCTTCGGCGGCGACGTGAGCCACCTGAACCTGCACAAGACCTTCTGCATCCCGCACGGCGGCGGCGGCCCCGGCGTGGGCCCCGTCTGCGTGGTGGAAGACCTCGTGCCCTACCTGCCGGGCCATGCCACTGCTGGCGCACAAGGTGCGCTTGAGCCAGCGCCGGGCCGTCCCAAGCTGGCGAAGGCCCCCTCGGGGGGCAGCGAACCACACGCAGTGGCGAGCGTGGGGGCCGTCAGTGCCGCCCCGCTCGGCAATGCCGCGGTGCTCCCGATCAGCTGGATGTACATCCGCATGATGGGCGCGGACGGCCTGCGCGCCGCCACCGAGACGGCCATCCTCTCGGCCAACTACATCAGCGCGCGCCTGAAGGACCACTACCCCACGCTGTACGCGAGCGCCAACGGCCACGTGGCGCACGAGTGCATCCTGGACCTGCGCGGCTTCAAGGAGACCAGCGGCGTGATGGCCGAGGACGTCGCCAAGCGGCTGATCGACTACGGCTTCCACGCGCCCACCCTCTCCTTCCCCGTGCCCAACACGCTCATGGTGGAGCCCACCGAGAGTGAGACGCTGGCCGAGCTGGACCGCTTCATCGACGCGATGATCGCCATCCGCGGCGAGATCCGGCGCATCGAGCAAGGCGAATGGCCGCAGGACGACAACCCGCTCAAGAACGCGCCCCACACCGCGCACAGCCTGCTGGGCGGCGACTGGACGCACCCCTACCCGCGCGAGGCGGCGGCCTATCCGGTCGCGGCGCTGCGGCAGGCCAAGTACTGGTCGCCCGTGGGCCGGGTGGACAACGTGTACGGCGACCGCAACCTGTTCTGCAGCTGCGTGCCGGTGTCCGACTTCGCCTGAGCCCGCGCGTGGCCGTGCCTGGGCGCGCCGGCAGCGATGCCCGGCGGCGCGGGCCGGCTACCATCGCGTCTTTTGACCGGAGACCCGAACCGTGAAGAAGACCTTGCTGCCCGCTCTCGCCGCCGTCCTGCTGGCCGGTACCGCCTGCGCCCAGAAGCCGACTGCCGCGCCCGCTGCACCGGCCGCTTCGGCCGCTCCGGCCGCCGCCGCACCGGCACCCGTGACCACCGCCAGCGGCCTGGTGTACGAGTCGCTCAAGGAAGGCACGGGCGAATCGCCCAAGGCCACCGACGTCGTGAAAGTGCACTACCGCGGCACGTTCCTGGACGGCAAGGAGTTCGACAGCTCCTACAAGCGCGGCGAGCCCACCGAATTCCCGCTCAACCGCGTGATCCCCTGCTGGACCGAAGGCGTGCAGCGCATGAAGCCGGGTGGCAAGGCCCGCCTCACCTGCCCGCCCGCCATCGCCTACGGCGCGGCTGGCGCGGGCGGCGTGATTCCGCCCAACGCCACGCTGCGCTTCGAGGTCGAACTGGTTTCCGTGCGCCGCTGAGCGGAGCGCGGACCTGCCGGGCGGCTTCAGGGGCGTACACTGGCAGGCTCGCCCGCGGCACCGCCGCGTTCCGCACACCGCCCCGGCGTGAACCGCCGGGCCGCCCGAGCCGCCCATGAGCCGCCCCGACCTGTCCTTCCTGCTGCCGCCCGACCCGGAGGATGACCGCGGGACGGCGTCCGGCAGCGGGCCCGCGGGCCCGGCCGGCGAGCCTGCCGGGCCTCCGGGCGACGGCGGCGACAACCGCCGCCAGCCCGGCCGTCCGGAAGGCCCCGTGGCCGCGCTCATCGCGGAACTGCGCGCCTACCAGGCGGAACTGGAGGTGCAGAACAAGGTACTGCGCTACAGCCAGGCCGCCGCGGAGAGCGCGTCCGAACGCTTCGAGACGCTGTTCGCCAGCGTGCCGCTGGCGCTCATGGTGCTGGACGAGCACGACATGGTGGTGCAGGCCAATTCGATGGCGCACCGCTGCTTCCAGCCCACCGAGTCGGACCGCCCCCTGACCTCGCTCATGCCTTTCGTCAGTGCCGCGGACGCCGCCCGCGTGCGCGCCACGTTCGAGCAGGCCCGGGACCATGGCCACGGCGAGGCCAGCGAGGTGGTGTTTCCCATCGGCGACGGGGACGCGGGCATCATCGGCGACCTGTATATCGCGCGCATCGAGGCCCCCCAGGCGGACGGCGCCCCGGAGCAGTGGCAGTTCCTCTGCGCCGTGGTGGACCAGGGCCCGCTGGTGGCCGAGCGCCGCGCCCTGCAGCAGAGCGCCACGGCCCTGCAGGAGCGCAACGTCCAGCTCTACGCCAGCGAGCGCCGCCTGGAGGCCGTCATCAATTCCGCGCTGGACGCCATCATCTGCGTGGACCAGAACCAGCGCATCACCGTCTTCAACCCCACTGCCGCGGCCCTGTTCCAGTGCGCCACGGCCGATGCGCTGGGCAGCCCCCTCGACCGTTTCCTGCCCGATGCCGTCCAGGCCCTGACCTTCGCCCAGCTGGCCACCCAGGCCGTGCTCGGCGAGATGGTCGCGCTCACGGCCAGCGGCAAGGAACTGGCGGTGGAAGTGAGCGTGTCGTTCGAGCGGCACGCCGAGGGAGAGACCACCACCGTGTTCGCGCGCGACCTCACCGGCCGCAAGAAGGCCGAGGCGCACCGCAACGAGCTGGAGGCGCAGCTGCGCGAATCCCACAAGATGCAGGCCGTGGGCACCATGGCCGGCGGGATCGCGCACGATTTCAACAACATCCTGAGCGCCATCCTCGGCAACGTGGAACTGGCCAAGGCGGACTGCGCCGCCGGCTCCCCGGTGCTGGAGAGCCTGCGCGAGATCGAGAAGGCCGGCCGGCGCGCGCGCGACCTCGTCCGGCAGATCCTCACCTTCAGCCGCAACGAGCCGCCCCGGCGCACCGCCGTGCCGGTGGCCGAGGCCATCCACGATACCGAGCGCCTGCTGCGCGTGACCCTGCCGCCGGCCATCGAACTGCGGCTGCAGCTGGACCGCCACCTGCCCGCCATGCTGGCCGACGCCACCCAGGTGGAGCAGGCCCTGCTGAACCTCTGCACGAACGCCATCCATGCCATCGGCGATGCGCGCGGCACGGTGTGCGTGGAGGCGTCGGCCGTGCAGCCCGATCACCGCCTGTGCGAGCGCCTCGCGCTGCCGCACGGCGAATACGTGGCCATCAGCGTGGTGGACAACGGCCCCGGCATCGACCCGGCCACGCAGCTGCGCATCTTCGAGCCGTTCTTCACCACCAAGCCCGTCGGCCAGGGCACCGGACTGGGCCTGGCCGTGGTGCACGGCGTGATGCGCACCCACGGCGGCGCGGTGGACGTACAGAGCGCGCCCGGCGAGGGCAGCCGCTTCACGCTGTTTTTCCCGGCGGCGGAGGCCGAACCCGAACCGGGGCCCGCTGCCGCCGCGCCAGCCGGCGATGCCGCACCGGCCGGCGCGGCCAGCCCTGCCGCGCCTGCGGCGGGCGCACCCGACGAACGCCAGCGCCACGTGATGTACGTGGACGACGACCAGGCCCTGGTCTTCCTCGTGCAGCGCCTGCTGCGCCGCCGCGGCTACCGCGTGACCGGCTTCACCGATCCGCGCGAGGCCGTGGTGGCGCTGGGCGCGGACCCGCAGGCCTACGACCTGGTCGTGACCGACTACAACATGCCCGGCTACTGCGGCGTGGACCTGGTGCGCGAGGCCAAGCGCATCCGCGCCGACCTGCCCGTGGCGCTCGCCTCGGGGCACGTGACGGCGGAGATCGAGCGCGAGGCGCTGGCCGAAGGCGCGAGCGCGCTGATCCACAAGCCCAACGACGTGGATGAACTGTGCGCCACGGTGGACCGCCTGGTCCACGGCGGGCCGGCGTGAACGCTGCCCTGCCGGCGCAGGCGCTGGCCGATGCCGATGCCGGCGCGCCCCCCGGCTGCCTGCATGCGGACGATGACCTGCTGGTGCTGGCCAAGCCCTCCGGCCTGCTCTGCGTGCCCGGCCGCGGCCCGGACAAGCAGGACTGCCTGAGCGCCCGCGCCACCCTGCACTGGCCCGGCGCCTGCATCGTGCACCGGCTCGACCAGGCCACCTCCGGCATCGTGGTGATGGCGCGCCATGCGCAGGCCCAGCGCGCGCTCGGCGACGCCTTCGCCGCGCGCCAGGTGCACAAGCGCTATGTCGCGGTCGTGCATGCGCCGCGCCCGGCCGGGGACGGCGCGGCCTGGCGGGAGATCGACATGCCCATCGCCGCCGACTGGGAGCGCAGGCCGCTGCGCGTGGTGGTTCCCCATGGCGCCCCGGGCGGCAAAGCCAGCCTGACGCGCTGGCGCCCCGCCGTGCCGGGGGACGGTGCCGGAACCTGGCCGGCGGCGGACGGCACCCTGCGCGTGCTGCTGGAGCCCGTGACCGGCCGCACGCACCAGTTGCGCGTGCACATGGCGGCCGTGGGCCAGCCCATCCTCGGCGACACGCTCTACGCCCTGCCGGCCGTGCAGGCGCTCGCGCCGCGGCTGCTGCTGCACGCGCAGCACATCGCCTTCGCCCACCCGCGCACCGGAACGCCGCTCGCCTTCGAGCTGCCAGCGCCGTTCTGAGCACCGCGCCGCAGTACCATCGCGGCACCATGCAGGACACCTCCGCCCCCACCTCTTCTTCACCCAGCTCCGCGGCCATGCCCGGAGCCCTGCCCCTGGTCGTGCTCACCGGCGCCTCGCGCGGCATGGGCCTGGCTATGGCCCGGCAACTGCTGCAGGGCGGGCATGCGCTCGTCACCCTCTCGCGCGGCACGAGCAGCGAGCTGGAAGACGTCGCGCAGCGCACCGGCATGCCGCTGGCGCAATGGCCGCAGGACCTCGCCGACGGCGCCCGGGCCGCCGCCCGGCTGCGCGCATGGCTGGAAGACCAGCCGTCCGGCCGATACGCCAGCGCCACGCTCATCAACAACGCGGGCGTGGTGCCCCGCATCGCACCGCTGGCCGACAGCGACCCGGCCGATCTCGCCAATGCGCTGCGCATCGGGCTGGAGGCGCCCATGCAGCTCACCGCCGCATTCCTGGCCGCCACGCGCGGCTGGGGCGTGCCGCGCAAGGTGCTCAACATTTCCTCCGGCCTCGGGCGGCGGCCGATGGCCTCGCAATCGGCCTACTGCGCGGCCAAGGCCGGCATGGACCATTTCACGCGCTGCCTCGCGCTGGACGAGGCGCGGCAGCCCGGCGGCGCCCGGGTGTGCTCGCTGGCGCCCGGCGTGATCGACACGGACATGCAGGTCCATTTGCGCGGCGCCGACCCCGGGGCGTTCCCCGATGTGCAGAACTTCGCCCAGCTGAAGGCGACCGGCATGCTCGCCTCGCCCGGCGAGGCCGCGGCGCGCGTGCTGGCCTGGCTCGCGCGGCCCGATTTCGGCGACGCGCCCGTGGCCGACGTGCGCGAGGCCTGAGCGCCCCCCGCGCATGAGAAACTAGGCCGCGCCGCCCGCCCGCGGGACAGGCGTTCCTTTCCCGGAGACAAACACCCATGATCCGTTCGCTGATTTCGTTCACCGCCCTCGCCTTCGCGCTGGGCGCCGCCACGGCCCAGACCGCGCCGGCCGCCTCCACCCCCGCGCCCGCGGGCGCCGCCTACCCGGCCAAGCCGGTGCGCCTCATCGTGCCCTTCCCGCCCGGCGGCGGCACCGACATCCTCTCGCGCCTCGTGGCGACCAGGCTGACCGAGACGCTGCACTGGACCGTGGTGCCCGACAACCGCGCCGGCGCGGGCGGCACCATCGGCATCACCGAGGCCGTGAAGGCCGCGCCCACGGGCTACGACCTCGTCATGGGCCAGAAGGACAACCTCGTCGTCGCGCCCTACCTCTACAAGAACCTGCCGTGGGACCCCACCAAGGACCTCGTCGCCATCGCGCACGTGGCCTATACGCCGGTCATCATCGCCACGAGCGCGAACTCGCGCTTCAAGACGCTGGCCGACGTGGTGGCGGCCGCGCGCGCCGAGCCCGGCAAGATCACCTACGGCTCGCCCGGCAACGGCACCACCATCCACCTCGCGGGCGACCTGTTCGAGAAGGCCGCGGGCATCAAGCTCAGCCACATCCCCTACAAGGGCTCCAACCCGGCCCTGATGGACGCGCTGGCCGGCAACGTGGACCTGCTGGTGTCGTCCGTGCCGTCCGCCATGGCGCAGATCAAGTCCGGCAAGCTGCGCCCGCTGGCCGTCACCTCGATCAAGCGCAGCTCCTCGCTGCCCGACGTGCCCACCGTGGCCGAGTCCGGCTACAAGGGCTTCGACGTGAGTTCCTGGTACGGCATCCTCGCCCCCGCCGGCACGCCCGCGAACGTGGTCGCCACCGTGAACACCGAGGTCAACAAGCTGCTCGCCCAGCCCGACATGCGCGCTGCCATCCAGGCCCAGGGCGCCGAACCCGAAACGATGACCAGCGCGCAGTTCTCCGCCCTGATCAAGGCGGACTACGCCAAGTGGAAGGGCATCGTGGAGGCGTCCGGCGCGAAGATCGAGTGAACATGGCCGGCCGGCCCTGACCGCCGGCCCGCCCGGGGCTCTGCCATGGCGTATCGAAATGTGTTCTGATGCGGGCCTGCGCGCACCGCCGCGTTCCACGACACATTCGACCCACGAGACCCGCCACGGCAGACGCAAAGACCCCGACATCGCTCACGGCGCTCACCACCGCCGCGATCGGGGTAGTGTATGGAGACATCGGCACTTCCCCGCTTTACGCCTTCAAGGAAGTGTTCGCCGCCGGCCGGCTGGAGATCACGCCGGCCAACGTCATCGGCATCCTCTCTCTGTTCTTCTGGACCTTGACGGTGATCGTCTCGGTCAAGTACGTGGTCCTGATCATGCGGGCCGACAACCACGGCGAAGGCGGCCTGATGGCGCTGCTGGCCCTGGCGACGCAGTCGGTGCAGCACCTGCCCCGCCTGAAGCGGGCGCTGATGACGGTCGGGGTCTTCGGGGTGGCGCTCTTCTTCGGCGACGGCGTCATCACGCCGGCCATCTCGGTGCTCTCCGCGGTCGAGGGGCTGGAGGTCGTCACCACCCGCGCCACGCCCTGCATCCTGCCGATCTCGCTCTCCGTATTGCTCGCGCTCTTCGTGGCCCAGCGCTGGGGAACGGCGCGGCTCGGCCGGTTCTTCGGCATCGCCATGCTCGTGTGGTTCGCGTGCCTGGGGCTCGCGGGCATTCCCCACATCGCCGCGCATCTCGGTCAGCCTGGTCATGGTCGATCCTGACCTTCTTCGTCATCCGCCATGGCTGGAAGCTGCCCCTGCCCCTGCCCCTGCCCCTGCCCCTGCCCCTGCCCCTGCCGCTGTGCATCGCGGCCACCGGCGCATTCCTGTGCGTGGATGTCGCTTTCTTCGCTTCCAACTCGCTGAAGATCGCGGAAGGCGGCTGGTTCCCCCTGCTGATGGCCACAGCGCTGTACCTGGTCATGTCCACATGGCACGACGGTCGCGGCCTGCCGCGCCAGCGCCAGAACGCCGAGGTGATCGGGCTGCTGCCCTTCCTGCAATCGATCCTCGCGGCCGGAACCACCCGCGTGGACGGCACCGCCGTCTTCCTCACCGCCCATGCCGGCGTGGTGCCCGGGGCGATGCTGCACAACCTCAAGCACAACAAGGTGCTGCACGACCACAACCTGTTCGTCCACGTCCAGGCGGGCGACGTGCCCCGCATCCCGCTGCGGGAGCAGGTGGCGGTACAGCCGCTCACCGATGGCGCCTGGAGCGTGCGGATCCGCTTCGGTTTCATGGACGAGCCGGACATTCCCCGCGCTCTCCAGCAGGCCAGGGAACTGGAAGGCCTGCTCGACCCCATGCGCACCAGCTACTTCCTGGCGCGCGAAACCGTCGTGCCTACGCTGGGCGCCGCCATGGCCGTCTGGCGGCAGAAGCTGTTCGCGCAGATGCACCACAGCGCCAGCTCCGCGGCGGATTTCCTGAAACTGCCGAACAACGCGGTGGTGGAGATGGGGTCGAAGACTGAGATGTAGCCCGGAGGCACTGCACGGACAGGACGCAGGCGCTCGGACAAGGGAGCGCCCGGAATGTGTCAGCAGCTGACCTTTCTCGACGTGGGGAACAGGGCGTTGCGGGGCGCCGATACCTCGAAGCAATGGTCCGTGCCCAGCGGAAGATCGAGGTACTCGAATTGGTTGACACCCGTGGGATGGATCCACAGGTAAAGCCTGCCATTATCATGACCATCGCAGTATTCCCAATACGTGCTGCTTCCGTAATTTTTGTCGGTTTCCTCCCAGTGATATACCTTCGCTCCATTACCAGCCGCCAGATCCGCAAAGACAGACCACTTATAGCCGGTCTGGCCGGATGAGGAAACCTTGATGTAGTGCTTGGTCTGTCCCACTCCACAGTTCACTGCATAGGCATTTCCGGACATGAGCGCCACGAGCATACCCAGTCCGGCGAGGTGTTTTTTACCGATCATGAATTTTCCTGTATCGATTCTTCGCAAATCAAATTACGCGCACACGAGAAAAAACACCGGAAAATCATCTCCGGTGGGTGAATGCGCCGAGGATACCTCTGCTGCGCGACCGGATTATTCATGAACAAAACCCACCCCATCGCCAATAAATATTATCTGGCGCATAAACAAAACCGCCGAACCCTGTAGCGGTATCCGCGCCGTGCGCGGGTCCACGAAAAAGCGGCTCCACGAGGGAGCCGCTGTCTGCCGCAGCGCGAAGCAGTTGCTGCCGGGGTGCGTCAGTCGCGCACGACCAGCACCGGCACGTGGACCACGCCCAGCACGCGCTGGGTGACGCTGCCCAGCACCAGCTTTTCCAGCCCGCGGCGGCCGTGGGAGCCCATGACGATCAGGTCGGCGCCGGTGCTCTCCAGCGCGCGCAGGATGCCGTCGTGCACGGCATGGCCCTCGCCGATCACGGTGGTCACGGCCACGCCGGCTTCCTCCAGCGCCTTGCGCGTGGCGTCCAGCGCGGTGTTGGCCTCGGCGGTGGCGGCGTTCATGTACTGCGACTGGCCGTAGGCGAAATCCGCGCCCACGCCGGTGAAGGGATAGGGGTCCACCACGTACACGGCGGTGACCTGGGAGCCGAAGGTCCTGGCGAGGCCGGCGGCCTTGGTGACGGCCATCATGGAAGTGGGCGAACCGTCCACGGGAATCAGGATGTGCTTGAACATGAACTTCTCCTTCGTCGATGGTGGTGTGGAACCGATGGGACCAGTGTGCCGCAACGCGGCGGCGCCGGGTTGATTCGCATCAAGCGCCAGAGGTTGTTGCCGCGCCTTCCCCGCCTTCCTCCTGGAACCCGCCGCGCCGGCAGGTCACCACGAGCGTGTCGCGGAAGCCCGGCGCATCCCCCAGGGGCTGGATGGGCGTGGTTTCGTGGATCATGCGGGCATCGTCCAGCAGCATGAGCGACCAGGGCTCGCTGAGGGTGAAGCGGTGGCCGCTGGGCCCCGCCGCCTCGAAGATGCGGGTTTCCCCGCCCTTCACCCCCTCGCGGCCGACCAGGAACACGGCCACGAGGTCAACGCCGTCGCGGTGCGCGCCCTCGGGCGTCGGCCGGCCGATGCCGTCGGTGGTGTCGATGCGGAACTGGTGGGCTTCCAGGAACCAGCGCTCGGGCCCCTCCGCCAGCGCCTGCTGCGACAGGCCCGCCAGCGCGGCCAGCAGTTTTTGCCAGGCCGGCAGCGACACGGTGGCATCCTGCATGGGCGCGAACCAGCGCTGCATGCCGCCGTGCAGGGCGTTGTAGTCCAGCGGCTGCCAGTGGGCGCGGTGCGGCACCTGCCGCAGCCCGGATCCGTCCGCCACGAAGCAGGAGTGCCGCCGCCGGCGGTAGCGGCCGCCGTCCTTCAGGAATTCATCGGGCGGCAGCGAGGGCCAATCCGCATGCAGCGCCTGCAGCGCCGCGAGCGGCACGCCGATCCAGGCGGCGGTGTCCTCGGGCTTCAGCACGGCATAGCCCGTGCTGCGCAGGTGGCCGGCGACCTGGTCGGGCGGCAGATAGGGAGGGGGAAACGTGATGTGCGCCATGTGGCGCGAGCTTAACCCCGCCGCGGGTGCGGCGCGAGCGTTCCCGGAACGTGTTCGTGGTGCCCCGGAGACCACGCAGCGAAGATTGCCCGGCCGCATGCGCCGCGGCGGGCGCTCCTGCAGTAGCATCCAGGTCGGCGCGCCGGCAGTGGCGCTCGCGCTGCAGGAGAAACACCATGGCCCATGAACGCCGCAACTATGTCCGCGTCGCCTTCGAGGCGCCCGCGCGCCTGGCCGTGAGCGGCCATGGCACCTTCGACGTGCAGGTGCTGGACGTGTCGCTGCGCGGCGCGCTGCTGGAACTGCCCGCGGGCCAGGCCTTGCCGCCGGGCGCGCCCTGCGCTCTGTCCATCCCGCTGATGGCGGGAGAAGAGCAGATCGCGATGTCCGGCGAACTGGCGCACGTGGACGGCGCCAGCGCGGGCCTGCAGGGCCACACCATGGACCTCGACAGCGCCACCCACCTGCGCCGTGTCATCGAACTGCAGCTCGGCGACCCGGCCCTGCTGGAACGCGACCTGCAGACCCTGGTGTCGGCGCACCGCGGCCGGGGGGTGCCGGCGCAGCCGGCGACCGGGCACTGAGCCGCCTGCCCTGCCCTGTCCAGCCCCCGCGCTCCGCGCGGCTTCAGGCCGCGGCAGCCGGGGCCGAGGCCAGTTCCGCCTCCTGCAGCTGCCGCCACATCACCTTGCCGCTGCCGCTCTTGGGCAGCGCGTCGGCGAACTGCACGACGCGCGGCACCTTGTACACGGCCATGGTCTCCCGGCACCAGGCGATGATGTCGGCCTCGGACACCTGCCCGCGGTGCGCGGGCCGCAGCACCACCACGGCCTTCACCGTCTCGCCGCGGTAGCTGTCGCGCGCGGCGATCACGCAGGCCTCCTGCACGGCGGGGTGGCGGAACATGAGCGCCTCCACCTCGGCAGGCCAGACCTTGAAGCCGCTGGCGTTGATCATGCGCTTGAGGCGGTCGGTGATGAAGAAGTAGCCTTCCTCGTCCACGCGGCCGAGGTCGCCCGAGCGGAAGAAGCGCTTGCCGTCGATCTAGATGAAGGCCGCCTCCGTCGCGGCAGGCTGCTTCCAGTACCCGCTGAACACGCCCGGCCCATGAATGACGATCTCGCCCTGCTCGCCCACGGGCACTTCCCGCAGGGTGTCCGGGTCGATCACGCGCGAATCGGTGCTGATGAACGGCACGCCCAGGCACTGCTGCTTGGGGCGGTCGGGCGGGTTGGTGTGCGAGGGCGCGGCCGTCTCGGTCAGGCCGTAGCCTTCGCAGAAGCGCAGGCCGAACTGCTCCAGCAGCCGCTGCGCCACGGCCTGCGGCATGGCGGCCCCGCCGCCGCCGATATAGACCAGGCTGGAGAGGTCGTACTCCGAGAAGCGCGGGCTCGCCATCAGGTCGATCACCATCGTGGGGATGTTGGTCCAGTTGGTCACGCGGTGGCCGGAGATGAGGCGGCCGGCGAGGTCCCGGTCCCAGCGCGGCATCATCACCAGCGTGGCGCCGGCATAGATGGACGAATGCATCAGGCTGACCATGCCGGTGATGTGGAACATGGGCACCACGGCCAGGGTCACGCTCTCGGACGTGGCCGTGCCCCAGAGCGCACTGGCGACGGCGTTGTGCATGATGCTGCGGTGCGGATGCATGCAGCCCTTGGGCAGGCCGGTGGTGCCGCTGGTGTAGGGCAGCACGGCCAGGTCCTCGGGGCCCGCCTCGCAGGCCGGCGGCTCGGCACCGCTGGCCACGGCCTCGCTCCAGGGCTGCACCGCGCCGCCTTCGAGCGCGGGCAGCGGGCGCACCGGGCAGAGCCAGTCGCGCCAGGCCTCGGGCATGGCCTGCGCGTCGGGCGAGGCAGGGTCGAAGGCATCGGTGAACTGCGAGACCACGAGGTGCTGCAGCCGGCGGTCCGGCGGCAGCGCATTGCTGGCGGCGGCCATCTCGGGCGCGAGGTCGGCGGTGGTGATGGCCACGCGTGCGTCCGGATCCGTGATGTAGTGCTTGAGTTCCTCGGCGCGGTTCATCGGGTTCACGGGCACCACGACGGCGTTGGCACGCAGGATGGCGAAATGGGCGGCGACGAGCTGCGGGCAGTTCTGCATGCACAGCAGCACGCGGTCGCCCCGGCGCACGCCGAGGGCGTGCAGGTGCGCGGCCAGCCGCTCGGCCGTGCGCGCCAGTTCCCGGTAGCCCAGCACCGAGCCGAGGAACACCATCGCCGGCTTGTCCGGATAACGCTGGGCACTGACGGCCAGGTTGTGCCAGAGCGAGGTGGCGGGCGCAGTGAGGGCGTGCGGCAGGCGCTTGGGCCAGAAGGCGTGGTGTGCGGGCATGGGAAGGCGGCGGAGTTTCCGTGGATCGGTACGAACCGCATCCTGCGGCCCCCGGGCCGCGCACGTATTGGGGATGGCCCCAACTGCCCGTCACCCAGGCGACGCCGTGCCCCGGCCCGCCCCGCCCCGCCCTCGCTCCTGCGGGAGCAGGCCGGGCCGGGTTTTTGTAACGGCTTGTCCCCACGAGGGGCCTTTGGGGGCCCGCCGCGCGGCAGTGGCCCCACCATGAACGACAATGGGGGCTACGCCTGCACGCCGCCCCTGGCCGGCGCAGCACTTCCTTTTCCGCACATCATCGCTTTTTCGTGCCGGCCCGCGCGGCGCTCGCGCGTGGTCACGGCCTGCGGCCCATGGACTCCATGAACATTGTCATCCTCGACGACTACCAGGACGCCGTCCGCAAGCTCCATTGCGCAGCGCGTCTCGATGCCTATTCCGCCAAGGTCTACACCAATACCGTCAAAGGCCTCGGCCAGCTCTCCGTGCGGCTGCGCGATGCCGACATCATCGTTCTCATCCGCGAGCGCACCCAGATCACGCGCCAGCTCGTGGAGAAGCTGCCGCGGCTGAAGCTCATCGCGCAGACCGGCAAGGTGGGCCCGCACGTGGACGTGGCCGCCTGCACCGAGCGCGGCGTCGCGGTGGCCGAGGGCGTGGGCTCGCCCGTCGCGCCGGCCGAACTGACCTGGGCGCTGATCATGGCGGCCATGCGGCGCCTGCCGCAGTACATCTCCAACCTGAAGCACGGCGCCTGGCAGCAGTCGGGCCTGCGCGCGGCCTCCATGCCACCCAACTTCGGCATCGGTACGGTGCTGCGCGGCAAGACGCTGGGCATCTGGGGCTACGGGCGCATCGGCCAGATCGTGGCAGGCTACGGCCGCGCGTTCGGCATGAACGTGCGCGTCTGGGGCCGCGAGGCCTCGCGCGCCCAGGCCCTGAGCGACGGCCTGCAGGTGGCGACCACGCGCGAGGAGTTCTTCTCGCAGTGCGACGTGGTGTCGCTGCACCTGCGGCTCAACGACGAGACGCGCGGCATCGTGCGCCTGGAAGACCTCTCCGGCATGAAGCCCAACGCACTGCTGGTGAACACCTCGCGCGCGGAGCTGATCGAGCCGGATGCGCTGATCGCCGCCCTGAACCGCGGGCGCCCCGGCATGGCGGCGGTGGACGTGTTCGAGAGCGAGCCCATCCTGCAGGGCCACGCGTTGCTGCGCCTGGAGAACTGCATCTGCACGCCGCACATCGGCTACGTGGAGCAGGACAGCTACGAGCTGTACTTCGGGGCGGCGTTCGACAACGTGATCAACTACATCCGGGGCACGCCGACGAACATCGTGAACCCGGGCGCGCTGCAGGTGCGGCGCTGAGAGGCCGCTGCCCCGGGGCCCGTGCGGCGAACGGGGCAGGTTTCATGGGAGCAGGCCCGTCCACAGATCGCTGAGCCGCGACAACGTCACGAGTTGGTTGTTGCGGCGGTCTTCCCGATCCCGGTCCGAGTGAACAGGCAGGTCGCCGCCAGATTCGTGCGGCGCTGGAGCATGCATGGCTCGCGACACGCCAGAGCCAGCCTGCGGCACCGGCGCCGCGGCGAATGAAAAAAGGCCTCCGCACCGCGGAGGCCTTCGCACTGAAGCGCGGGCCGATCAGTTCAGGGGCGTCTTCTTGCCATCCTTGTACGTGTACAGGGTGATGGCCGGGTTCTTCATTTCGCCGTTGGGCTCGAAGGCGATGTTGGCGGTCACGCCCTTGTAGTTGGACTTGGCCAGCTCGGGGATGTACACCTTCGGATCCCAGGAATTGGCGCGCTTCATGGCGTCAACCAGCAGCATGGTGGCGTCGTAGGTGTAGGGGCTGTACACCTGGAACTGGCCGGGGTACTTGGCGTCGTACTTGGCCTTCCAGGCCGTGCCGCCAGGCATCTTGGCCAGGGAAGCGCCGCCTTCGGCGCAGACCACGTTGGCCAGGGTCTTGGCGCCCGCAGCCAGCTTGGCGATCTCGGTCGTGCAGACGCCGTCGCCGCCGAAATACTTCACGTTGGCCATGCCCAGCTGTTCCATCTGGCGCAGCATCGGGCCGGCCTGGGGATCCATGCCGCCGAAGAAGACGCCGTCCGGGTTCTTGGACTTGATGGCCGTCAGGATGGCCATGAAATCGGTGGCCTTGTCGGTCGTGAACTGCTCGTCCACCACCTTGATGCCCTTCGCGGCGGCGGTCTTCTTGAACACGTCGGCCACGCCCTGCCCATAGGCCGTGCGGTCGTCGATGATGGCCACGGTCTTGAGCTTCAGCGTGTCGGAGGCGTAGGCGGCCAGACCGGCCCCCAGGGCGTTGTCGTTCGCGATGATGCGGAACGTGGTCTTGTAGCCGGGCTTGGTCAGGTTGGGGTTGGTGGCGGCGCCGGTGACGTGCGGGATGCCGCAGTCGTTGTACACCTTCGATGCGGGGATCGTGGTGCCCGAGTTCAGGTGGCCCACCACGCCCGCGACCTTGGCGTCGCACAGCTTCTGTGCAGCGGCCGTGCCCTGCTTCGGATCGGCGCCGTCGTCTTCGGCCTGCAGTTCGAACTTGATCTTCTTGCCGGCGATCGTGACCCCCTGGGCATTCAGTTCCTCGACGGCCATGCGCGCGCCGTTTTCGTTGTCCTTGCCGTAGTGAGCCTGGGGGCCGGAAACCGGTCCCACGTGGCCGATCTTCACCACCTGTTCTTGTGCAGAGGCGACACCGGCAAACGCCGCGATAGCGGCAACCACGGTCAGTTTCAACTTCAATTGCATATGAATCTCCAAAAAGGGTGATCGCTGAGAACCTTCTTTCCCCCAGCGCCGGAAACATATCGCAATTTGTGGGCCAGGGCACTCGTAGATGCGAGGGAAAGTGACCGAAAACCACAGGGGGTTACCCTAGGGCGCGCCGGGGGGCGCCGGCCTCAGCGCTGCGAGGGGCCGCCGGGCGAAGCCAGCTCATCCGCCACGGCTTCATACACGGCGTGGCGCACGACGGACTCGACCTCTTCCCGCAGGCGCGGCACCATGGAGCGGGTCTGCTCCTGGACCACCGTGGCGATGGCCTCGCGCAGGCGCTGGTCCAGCACCACGTCCACGCGCTGGATGATGCGGTGGATGACCACTTCCTCGATGCCCGAGAAATCTGGAGCCGGCGCGGGCGGCGAAGACGGGGACGAGGACGAAGGCGCTGCAGGCACCGGCGAAGCGGGCGCCGGCGAGGCGGGCGCCGGGCCGGGCACGCCGGCCTCGGGCACCCGCACCACATCGGTGAGCGTCGGCACGAATCTGGGAGGCTGCTTCGGCGGCACGGACACGGCTCAGCCTCCCTTGAGCACCAGGTCGTGGCGGACGATGCCGTAGCCCCGCTGCGCGTAATGGCGCCACCGCTCGCGCGCGCCTGCGCGGTCGGACTCGTCGTGCGCGCTCACCACCTCCACGAGCCGCGCGAAGCGCTCGAACCCCTCGGGCACGGAGGCACCGAGGTTCAGCAGGACGTCGGGGCGTGCGACGGCGCGGGGGTCGGCCGCCAGCAGCACGGGCGAGGCCTCGCGCAACTCGGGCTCGTCCTCCTGGCGGCAGTGCGCCAGGAAGTCCTGCGGGCTCAGGGCCCAGAGCGCGCGGTCCATCGCGTCGAGCACGGGCGCGGGCCCGGTGATCACCAGGAGGGCGTCGTTGCGCAGGGCCTTGCGCGCGAACCGGCAGGCATAGGCGAGCTTGTCGGGCGCGTTGAAGTGGAACGCGATCTCGGTCATGCCGGGATCCGTGGACACGGCGGCATCCGTGGTCAGGCGGCGCGGGCCGCCCGGCGGGCGCGGCCCGCGCCGGAAGCCGGAGCCGCGCCGGAACGCGCGCGGGCCGCCGGGGCCTGCGCGGAATCGAGCAGGAACTGCACCAGCAGGCCCACCGGGCGGCCCGTGGCGCCCTTGGCGCCGCCGCTCTTCCACGCGGTGCCCGCGATGTCCAGGTGAGCCCAGGGCTTGCCGTCCACGAATTTCTGCAGGAACTTGGCGGCCGTGACGGCCCCGGCCGCGCGCCCCGCCACGTTGCCCATGTCGGCGAAGTTGCTCTTCAGGCCTTCGGCGTATTCGTCGTCCAGCGGCATGCGCCAGCAGGGGTCCTGCGCCGCCTCGCCCGCCGCCTGCAGGCGGGCCGCGAGGGCTTCGTCGTTGGCGAACAGGCCGCTGCGCACTCCGCCCAGCGCCACCACGCAGGCGCCGGTCAGCGTGGCGATGTCCACCATGGCCGAGGGCTTGAAGCGGGCGGCGTAGGCGATGGCGTCGCACAGCACCAGGCGCCCCTCGGCGTCGGTGTTGAGCACCTCGATGGTCTGGCCGCTGAGGCTGGTCACCACGTCGCCCGGCTTGACGGCGCGGCCGTCCGGCATGTTCTCGCAGGCGGGAATGAGGCCGACCACGTTGATGGCGGGCCGCAGTTCGGCGAGCGCGCGGAACACGCCCAGCACGCTGGCGGCGCCGCCCATGTCGAACTTCATCTCGTCCATTTCGCCGGCGGGCTTGATCGAGATGCCGCCGGTGTCGAAGGTGATGCCCTTGCCGATGAGCGCCACGGGCGCCTCGGAGCGGCCCGCGCCCTGGTAGCGCAGCTCGATGAAGCGCAGGGGCTCCTCGGAGCCCCTGGCCACCGCCATGAAGGCGCCCATGCCGAGCTTCTGCACTTCCGCGGGCCCCATCACCTTGACCTGGATGGGGCCGTGCTTGGCGAGCGCCTTGGCGGCGCCGGCCAGCAGGGTGGGCGTGGCGTGGTTGCCGGGGCGGTTGGCCCATTCGCGGGCGTATTCGATGCCCAGCGCCAGCGCCGTGCCGCGGGCGAAACCGGCCTTGGCAGCGGCGGCATCGGCCACGCCGATCACCACGCGCGAGAGCGCCCGCGGTTCGGCCTGGGACTTGGTGGCCGTGTAGACATAGCTGGACTCCGCCACGGCCTGCACGGCCGTGCAGGCCGCCGCGCCGCCGTCGGCCAGGGCCGCGAGGCACACGGCCGCGCGCTTGACCTGGGGCGCCTTCCAGTGCGCTGCCGCACCGGCCAGCGCCTGGCGCACCGCGCGCGCACCGCCGTCGCCGGCGCCCAGGAGCAGCACGCGCCGCGCGGCCACGGCGGGTGCCTGGTAGAGCGCGAGGCTCTTGCCGGGCTTGGGTTCGAAGTCTCCCTGGCGGATCGCCAGCGCCACCAGGGCGGAAATCGCGTCGCCGCCGGGCTTGAAGCCTTCGGGCACCAGCACGGCGAGCAGATCGCATTTCTCGGCGGCGGCGGAGGCCAGGGACAGGGTCTTCAGATCGAAGTTCATAATCGGCGTTTTCCTTCGAGCCAATGTTATTCGATTCATCCATTCGCAAGGAACTGGCCCGCAGCTTCGGCGCGACGCTGGTGGTGCTGGTCACCGTGGTCATGACCATGATGCTGATCCGCACGCTCGGTCAGGCGTCGCGCGGCAGCGTGAACCCCTCGGACGTGATGCTCGTGATGGGCTTCACCGTGCTCGGCCAGTTGCCCACCATCCTCACCCTGAGCCTGTTCGTGGCCGTGGTCGGCACGCTGGCGCGCATGTACCGCGAAAGCGAGATGGTCATCTGGTTCGCGAGCGGGCGCGGCATGCTGCACCTGCTGCCGCCGCTGCTGCGCTTCGCATGGCCGGTGATCCTGGCGATCGCCACGCTCGCCCTGCTGATCTGGCCCTGGGCCAATCAGCAGATCCAGCAGCTCAAGGTGCAGTACGAGCAGCGCAGCGACGTGGACCGCATCGCCCCGGGCGAGTTCCAGGAGTCGGCCAACGGCGCGCGCGTGTTCTTCATAGACCGCGAGACGCCCGACAACCAGCAGGCCACCAACGTGTTCATCGCCTCGAATGAGCACGGCCGCGAGACGGTCACCTCCGCCCGCAGCGCGCGGCTGGAGACGCGCGGCAACCAGCGCATGGCCCTGTTGAGCGACGGGCAGCGCCTGGAAACCTCCCTGGACAAGCCGGGACTGAAGGTGAGCGAGTTCTCCGAATACGGCACGCGGATCGGCGGCGCCGCCAGCAGTTCCTCCGACGACGGCGCGGTCAAGACCCGCAGCACGGCGCAGTTGTTCGCCTCCAGCGACCCGGTGTTCCGCGCCGAACTCGGGTGGCGCTTCGGCCTGGCGTTCGCGGCGCTCAACTTCGTCGTGCTGGGCCTGGCCGTCGCCAGCGCCAATCCGCGCGCCGCGCGGAGCACCAGCCTGGTGTTCGCGCTTTTCGCCTTCGTGGTCTATTACAACCTCATGACCTTCGGACAGAACTGGGTGGGCGCGGGCCGCATGGGCCTGGGCGCCTTCATGGCCGCCTTGCATGGCGGCACGCTGGTGCTGGGACTGCTGCTGCTCGCGGCGCGCCACAACCGCTGGTCGCCCCGGCTGCCGTCCCTGCGCGTGCGGAGGCCCGCATGAAGACCATCCGCTGGCTCATCTACCGCGAGGCCCTGGCGGCCGTGGGCTTCGTCACGCTGGGCTTCCTGGCGCTGTTCTTCTTCTTCGACATGGTGGACGAGCTGCGCTACGTCGGCCGCGTGCAGGGCTACCAGATGTCGCACGCGCTGCTGTACGTGTCGCTCGGCATCCCCAGCCACCTGTACGAGCTGCTGCCCATCACCGTGCTGATCGGCACGATCTTCGTGATGGCGCGCTTCGCCCAGAGCTCCGAATTCACCATCATGCGCACCAGCGGGCTCGGCCCGTGGAGCGCCCTGCGCACGCTGCTGGTGCTGGGCCTGGGGTTCGTGATGCTCACCTTCACCGTGGGCGACTACCTCGCGCCCGCGACGGACCGGCTCGCGCAGCTCGTGCGGGCCCGCTACCTGGGCCAGATCACCACCGGCGCGACCGGGGCCTGGCTGAAGGAGCGCCAGGGGGACCGTTCGGTCGCGGTGAACGTGCGGGCGCTGCGGCACGACGGCGGCATGAGCAATGTGCGGATCTTCGAGTTCGACGGCGACGGCCGCCTGGCCTCCACCGTGCAGGCGGCGGCGGGCGAGTTCGGCGCCGACGCCTGGGAGCTGCGCGACGTCAAGCGCAGCGTCTTCCACCGCCGCGGCGAGGCCGAGGCGCACGTGGAGCGGCTGCAGGAGGCCAGCTTCCGCTGGCCCACGCACATCAGCTCGGACATGGTGGCGGCATCGCTGCTCAAGCCCGACCGCATGGCGACGATCGACCTGTTCCAGTACATCCGCCACCTGGAGTCCAACGGACAGGCGGCGCAGAAGTACGAGATCGAGTTCTGGCGCAAGGTGTTCTATCCCATGAGCTGCCTGGTGATGGTGGTGCTGTCGCTGCCCTTCGCCTACCTGCACTTCCGGTCCGGCGGCATCGCGGGCTACGTGTTCGGCGGCGTGATGGCGGGGATCAGCTTCTTTTTGCTCAACAACGTGTTCGGCTATGCGGGCAACCTGCAGAACTGGTCGCCCTGGCTCACCGCGGCCGCGCCGGGCATCATCTATTCGCTGCTGTCCCTCGGTGCGTTCGGCTGGCTGGTGCTGAGGCGATGAACATGGCGCACGACACATCCCGGGCCGAAGCCCCCCGCGGCGTGGTGCTGTTCGCCCATGGCTCGCGCGACCCGCTCTGGCGCGCACCGATCGAGGCCGTGGAGGCCCGCATGCGGCAGCAGGCGCCCGGGCTGGAGGTGCGCTGCGCCTACCTGGAACTGGCCGAACCCGACCTGCCCACGGCGGTGCGCGAACTGGCGGCGCGCGGCGTGCGCCGGCTCACCGTGGTGCCGATGTTCCTGGGCACCGGCAAGCATGCGCGCGAGGATCTGCCGCAACTGGTGCAGGCGCTGCGTGCAGAACACCCGGAAATGGCCGTCGCCGTGCAGGGCGCCATCGGCGAGGATGCGCGCATGACGGCGCTGATGGCGGAGATCGCATCGGCCGAGCCCCACGCGGGGCCTTGACGCGGTGGGCGCGCGCCGCCATGGCGGGCGGCAGTGCATTATTTTTGCGACCGGGTGACGCCGGTGGCTTAGACGATTGCCGCATAATCAAAAGAATCCTTAGCAGCAATCAGATATGAACCTGCACCAGTTCCGCTTCGTCCAGGAAGCCGCCCGCCGCAACCTCAACCTGACGGAGGCCGCCAAGGCGCTCCACACTTCGCAGCCCGGGGTGTCCAAGGCCATCATCGAACTGGAAGACGAACTGGGCGTGGACATCTTCGCGCGCCACGGCAAGCGGCTCAAGCGCATCACCGAGCCGGGGCAGCACGTGCTCAAGAGCATCGAGCTGATCATGCGCGAGGTGGGCAACCTCAAGCGCATCGGCGAGCAGTTCAGCGCGCAGGACAGCGGCACGCTGAGCATCGCCACCACCCACACGCAGGCGCGCTACGTGCTGCCGGTGCCGGTGGCGAAGCTGCGCGAGGCCTATCCCAAGGTGAACGTGAGCCTGCACCAGGCCACGCCGCACGAGGTGGCGCGCATGGTGATCGACGAGGTGGCGGAGATCGGCATGGCGACGGAATCGCTCGCGGACTACCCGGACCTCGTCACCCTGCCCTGCTACGAATGGCAGCACGTGCTGGTGATGCCCTCGGGCCATCCGCTGGCGCAGCAGGAGCGCATCAGCGTGGACGATATCGCCCACGAAGCCCTCATCACCTACCACCCCTCCTTCACGGGCCGCGGCAAGATCGACCAGGCCTTCGCCGCGCGCAAGCTGCAGCCGCGCATCGTGCTGGAGGCCATCGACTCCGACGTGATCAAGACCTACGTGCGCCTGGGCCTGGGCGTGGGCATCGTGGCCGAGATGGCCATGCGCGACGATCCGCTGGGTGACCTGGTGGTGCGCCCCGTGGGCCACCTGTTCGGACAGAGCGTGGCGCGCGTGGCCTTCAAGCGCGGCGCCTACCTGCGCAACTTCGTCTATAAATTCGCGGAGCTGCTCAGCGACCGGCTGAACCGCGAACTCGTGGCCCGCGCGATGACCGGGCACGTGAACGACTACGAGCTTTGATTTCCTGCCTCCCACGCCCATGACCACCACCGCTGCCGCGCGCACGCCGGCCCTCCCCAGCAAGCTGCCCCAGGTGGGCACGACGATCTTTGCCGTGATGTCCGCCCTGGCGGCGGAGCACGGCGCCGTGAACCTGGGCCAGGGCTTTCCCGATTTCGACTGCGATCCGGCCCTGGTCGATGCGGTGGCCGGCGCCATGCGCGCGGGCCACAACCAGTACCCGCCGATGCCGGGCGTGCCGGCGCTGCGCCAGGCCGTGGCGCGCAAGATCGAGGCGCTGCATGGCCGCGCCTATTCGCCGGACACCGAAATCACCGTGACGGCCGGCGCCACGCAGGGCATCCTGACGGCGATCCTGGCCGTGGTGCAGGCGGGCGACGAGGTGATCGTGCTCGATCCCTGCTACGACAGCTACGTGCCCAACGTGGAGCTGGCGGGCGGCACGGCGGTGCGCGTGCCGCTCACGCCCGGCACCTTCCGCCCGGATTTCGACCGCATCGCCGCCGCGCTCACGCCGCGCACGCGCGCGATCATCGTCAACACGCCGCACAACCCCTCGGCCACCGTATGGACGGACGAGGACATGCGGGCACTCGAAGCGCTGCTCGCGCCCACCGACGTGGTCGTGGTCAGCGACGAGGTCTATGAGCACATGGTGTTCGACGGTGCGGAGCACCAGAGCGTCGCGCGCTTCCCCGGGCTGGCCGCGCGGTCGTTCATCGTGTCGAGCTTCGGCAAGACCTTCCACGTCACGGGCTGGAAGGTGGGCACGGTGGTCGCGCCCGCGCCGCTCATGGCCGAGTTCCGCAAGGTGCACCAGTTCAACGTGTTCACGGTGAACACGCCCGTGCAGCATGGCCTGGCGGCCTACCTGGCCGATCCGGCGCCCTACCGGCAGCTGCCGGCCTTCTACCAGGCCAAGCGCGACCTGTTCCGCCAGGGGCTGGAAGGCTCGCGCCTGAAACTGCTGCCCAGCACCGGCAGCTACTTCCAGTGCGTGGACATCTCGCAGGTGAGCGACCTGGGCGACGTGGAGTTCTGCCAGTGGCTCACGCGCGAGATCGGCGTGGCCGGCATCCCGCTGTCGCCGTTCTACGGCGACGGGTTCGACCAGCGCGTGGTGCGCTTCTGCTTCGCCAAGCGCGACGAGACGCTGCGCGAGGCGCTGCAGCGGCTGCGCCGGCTCTGAGCGGCTGCTCTCTTCCCTAGCCTTGCGCCATGCGCGCGAGGGCGCGGCACGGCAGGCTCTCCGGATCCTCGAAGGCCTGCACGGCATCGAAGTGGTCGGCCCCCGGCATCGGATGCAGCTCGGCCGCGTTGCCGGCCGCACGCCACGCGGCATGGAAGCCCTGGGACTGCCGGGCGAAGGCCTCCTGCTCGGCCCCGCCCCAGCAGAGCGTGACGGGCGTGGCACTGGGGCGTGCATGCAGCACGGGGGAATTGCGGCGCACCATGCCTTCGTCCAGCTGGATCGCGGGCTGCAGGTAGCTGTAGCGCAGCGGCGCGATGTCGTAGAGGCCGCTCACCAGCACGGCGCCCGCGAACGGATCGGCCGGCAGGCCGTAGTCTTGCTCCCAGGGCGTGCACAGCAGCATCGCGCCCAGGTGTCCGCCCGCGGAATGCCCGCCGACGACGATGCGCGCCGGGTCGCCGCCGTGCTCGCCGATGCGGCGAACCGTCCAGGCCGCCGCGGCACGCACCTGTCGCACGATCTCGTCGATCGTGACGGCCGGGCACAGGGCGTAATCCACCACCACGGTGGTGAAGCCCAGCGCATGCGGGCCCTGCGCCACGCAGCTGAAATCGCGCGCGCTGCGGGCGCGCCAGTAGCCGCCGTGGATGAAGAAGAACACCGGCGCGCCGGGACGTCCGGCCGGGAAGATGTCCAGCGTTTCCGCCCGCGTGGGGCCGTAGGGCACGGCGGGCCGGTACGGCAGCGCCCGGCGCGCGGCCTCGCTGCGCTCGGCGAAATGCCGGTTCGAGGCGGCGGCATCGTGCGCGCGTTTCAGGGGATCGTAGGCGTCGTCGATGTCCTGCTGGTTCGCGAAGCCGTGGGGAAACACCATCGCCATCGGGGCCACCCGCGCATCAGTCCGGCACCACGGCCGTGACTTCGATCTCGACCTTGGCACGGTCCTCGATCAGCGCCGAGACCTCCACCGCCGTCATCGCCGCGTTGAAGCTGCCGATGATCTCGCGGAAGTCCTGGCCGATCTGCCGCAGCGAGGCCACGTAGTCCTTCTTGTCGGTCACGTACCAGGTCATGCGCACGATGTGCTCGGGGCGCGCGCCGCCTTCCGCGAGCACCTCGACGATGTTCTGCAGCGCCTGCCGCACCTGGCCGCACAGCGTGTCGGTGTGGAAGACGCCCTGG
Organism: Paracidovorax citrulli; assembly: GCF_900100305.1. Lineage (GTDB taxonomy): Bacteria > Pseudomonadota > Gammaproteobacteria > Burkholderiales > Burkholderiaceae_C > Paracidovorax > Paracidovorax citrulli. The sequence goes on from NZ_FNEY01000010.1 coordinate 124,390, forward strand.
GCGTCCCAGCCGATCATGCCGGCCACGAAGACCATGCGGCCGCGCGCCGCGACGCCGTTGGCGTAACCCTTGGGCCGGGGCCATCCGGGGGGAAGAAGGACTTGCATGCGAATCTCCTGTCCGTTCGGTTCTCGAAAATCGTCATCGTTGAGCGGGGGTCACACGCCCACGTAGCGCTGCCACAGCGCCGGGTCGGCCGCGAGCGCGTCCGATCCGCCCTGCCAGACCACGCGGCCGCGCTCGATGATGGTGTGGCGGTCGGCGAGCCGCACGAGGCGGCGCACGTACTTGTCGATGACCAGGATGGTCTGGCCCTGCGCGCGCAGGGCGTCCAGGCAGCGCCAGATCTCCTCGCGGATCAGCGGCGCCAGCCCTTCCGTCGCCTCGTCGAGCACGAGCAGGTGCGGGTTGGTCATGAGCGCGCGGCCGATGGCCAGCATCTGCTGCTCGCCGCCCGAGAGCTGTCCGCCCATGTGCGAGGCCCGCTCGGCCAGCCGCGGGAACAGCGCATGCACGCGGTCGAGTGTCCACGGGTCGGCGGCGGCGTTGCGGCGCGCGGCGAAGGCCACGAGGTTCTCGCGCACCGAGAGGTTGGGGAAGATCTGCCGTCCCTCGGGCACCACCGCGAGGCCCATGCGGGCGATGCGGTCCGGCGCCAGGCGCTCGATGCGCTCGCCGCGAAAGCGCACCGATCCGGCCTTCGCGCGCGTGAGCCCGAGCAGCGCGCGCACCGTCGTCGTCTTGCCCATGCCGTTGCGGCCCAGCAGCGTGGCGACCTCGCCGGCGCGGATGTCGAACGCGATGCCGAACAGCACCTGGCTGCTGCCGTAGGCGGCCTCCAGCCCCTCGACTTCGAGCAATGCGCTCATGGCGTGGCCTCCTCCAGTTCGTCGCCCAGGTAGGCGCGTCGCACGTCGGGGTGCTGGCGGATGGCCTGCGGGGTGCCGGTGGCGATCACGCGGCCCGAGACGAGCGCGGAGATGCGGTCGGCCAGGCGGAAGACGGCATCCATGTCGTGCTCGACCAGCAGCAGCGTCACTTCGCCGCGCAGCCCCTGCAGCAGGCCGACCATGCGCTCGGATTCTTCCGGCCCCATGCCGGCCATGGGTTCGTCCAGCAGCAGCAACCGGGGCCGCAGCGCCAGCGCCAGCCCCACTTCGAGCTGCCGTTGCTGGCCGTGGGACAGCGCACCGGCCAGTTGCGCCGATTGGTCCCCCAGGCCGACGCGCTCCGCCACGGCCTGCGCCTCGGCATAGCGCTCGCGCTCGGCGCGCGCCGGGCGCCAGAAGCCGCGGGCGCCGCCGGTGCGCGCCTGCACGGCGAGCGCGAGGTTGTCGAGCACCGGCAGCCGGGGGAACACGCTGGTGATCTGGTAGGAGCGCACCAGCCCGCGCCGCACCCGCGCATGGATCGGCAGGCCGGTGACATCCTCGCCGTCGAAATGGATGTGCCCGCTGGTGGGCGCGAGCGTGCCGGAGAGCTGGTGGATCAGCGTCGTCTTGCCGGCGCCGTTGGGGCCGATGAGCGCATGCACCTCGCCTTCGAGCACCGACAGTTCCGCATGGTCGGTGGCGAGCAGGCCGCCGAAGCGGCGCACCAGCTGCTCGGTCCGCAGGAGGACGCGCGCGCTCATGGCCGCCCCGCCTTCGCACGAGCGGCTCGATCGGCCCGCGCGAGACTCAGCAGCCCGTTGGGTGCCACCAGCACCACGACGAGCAGCACGGCGCCCAGGCCGAACTGCCAGTGCATGGTGTGGGCCGCGAGCACTTCCTCGATCAGGAGGAACGCCACCGCGCCGACGAAGCCGCCGTAGAGGCGCCCCACCCCGCCCAGGATCACCATCACCATCAGCATGCCCGACTGGCTCCACTGCAGCGCCGCGGGGCTGACGAAGCCGGCCTGGTTGGCCAGCAGCGCACCGGCGAGCCCGGCGATGGCGCCCGCGAGCGTGAAGGCCGCGAGCTTGGTGCGATAGACCGGAAAGCCGAGCGCGGCCATGCGCGTCTCGTTCTCGCGGATGCCCTGCAGCGCATGGCCGAAGCGGGCATTGAGCAGCCGCGCCAGACCGATGAAGACCAGCACGCACAGCGCCAGCACGCAGTAGTAGAAGCGCGCGTCATCCGCCAGATCGAGCCAGGGGCCGACCTGCGAACGCGACGCGAGCGAGAGGCCGTCCTCGCCGCCATAGGCCTTGAGCGACACCATCAGGTAGAACAGCATCTGCGCGAACGCGAGCGTGATCATGATGAAGTACACGCCCTGGGTGCGCAGGCTGACCAGGCCGATCACGAAGGCGAACAGCGCGCCCGCGGCGATGGCGGCCGGCCAGGCGATCCAGGCGGAGGCGATGCCCTCCTGCATCAGGATGCCCACCGCGTAGGCACCCACGCCCACGAAGGCCGCATGGCCGAAGCTGACCATGCCGCCGAAGCCGAGGATCAGGTTCAGGCTGGTGGCGGCCAGCGCGAAGACCAGGATGCGGCTCGCCACGCCGATGTAGAAGCCCTCGTCCAGCGCCTGCGCGATGGTGGGCAGCAGCGCCAGCAGCACGAGCAGCGGGATGCTCCAGCGCGGATGCAGGCCGTGGTCCAGCAGGCTGGGGGGATGCAATGGGGTGGGCGGCATGGTGCTTTCAGCCATGGGAGGGGAACAGGCCGCGCGGCTTCCAGAACAACACCGCCGCCATCAGCACGTAGATCAGGATCGAGGCCACGGCCGGGCCCGCGCCCGCCGCGGCGGCAGGCCCCAGCAGGCGCTCGGCGAGCAGCGGCACGAGCGTGCGGCCGGCGGTGTCCACCAGCCCGACCAGCAGCGCCCCGACCAGCGCACCGCGGATGGAGCCGATGCCGCCGATCACGATCACCACGAAGGCCAGGATCAGGATGCTCTCCCCCATGCCCACCTGCACGGCCAGCAGCGGCCCGAGCATGCCGCCCGCGATGGCGCAGAGCGCCGCGCCCAGCGCGAAGATGCCGGTGAACAGCCGGCGCACGTTGGTGCCCATGGCCATCGCCATCTCGCGGTTGGAGGCGCCCGCGCGCACCTGCATGCCGACGCGCGTGCGCGTGACCAGCACGTAGAGCAGCAGCGCCACCGCCAGCCCCACGCCGATGATGAAGAGCCGATAGGCCGGGTAGGAGAAGCCCGGCAGCAGTTCCACCGGGCCGGCCAGCGCGGGCGGCGGATTGAGCGGCACCGGCTGCGAGCCCCACACCATGCGCACGGCCTCGTTGGCCATGAGCAGGATCGCGAAGGTGCCCAGCACCTGCGAGAGGTGGTCGCGCCGGTAGAGGCGCCGCAGCACGGACACCTCCAGCAGCACGCCGATCGCCGCCGTGGCGAGCGTGCCGCCCGCCAGGCCGATCCAGAACGAGCCCGACGCCGTGGCGATGGCCGCGATCAGGTAGGCGCCCACCATGTAGAGCGAGCCGTGCGCCAGGTTGATCATGTCCATAATGCCGAACACCAGCGTGAGGCCGGCGGCCAGCAGGAACAGCATCAGCCCGAACTGCAGGCCGTTGAGCGATTGCTCGAGAAGCAGGAGCCCCGTCATGCGCGCGACCGGCCCGTGGCCTCAGGAGGGCATGCGGCATTCGCCGGCGTAGGCATCGGCATGCGCCTCGAACACGCGGCCGACGGTCTTGTTGGTGATGCGGCCCTGCGCGTCCTTCACCACTTCGCGCAGGTAGTAGTCCTGCACCGGGTAGTGGTTGGTGTTGAAGCGGAACGGCCCGCGCACGGACTCGAACGGCGCGGCCTCCAGCGCCTTGCGCAGCGCGGCCTTGTCCTCCAGCTTGCCGCCCACGCGGCGCACGGCGCCGTCGATGAGCCGGGCCGCGTCGTAGCCCTGCGCCGCGTACAGCGTCGGCAGGCGGCCGTATTCCTTCTGGAAGTCGGCCACGAAGCGCTTGTTGGCGGCGTTGTCCATGTCGTGGGCCCACTGCGAGCTGTTGAAGATGCCCACCATGGCATCGCCCACCGCGCGGATCACGTCCTCGTCGGCCGAGAAGCCCGGGGCGAAGAGCTTCATCTCCTTGCCCAGGCCGGCACCGGTGAACTGCTTGACGAAGTTCACGCCCAGGCCGCCCGGCAGGAACACGAAGACCGCGTCGGCGCCCGAGGCGCGGATCTTGGACAGCTCCGCGCCGTAGTCGAGCTGGCTCAGCGGCGTGTAGGCCTCCATGACCACCTCGCCCTTGTAGAAACGCTTGAAGCCGGCCAGCGCGTCCTTGCCCGCCGGATAGTTGGGCGCGAGCAGCGCCACCTTCTTGAAGCCGCGGTCCTGCACGGTCTTGCCCACGGCCTCGTGCATGTTGTCGTTCTGGTAGGAAGCGCTGAAGAAGTACGGGTTGCATTGCGCGCCCGCGTACTGCGACGGCCCGGCGTTGGCGCTGATGTAGAAGGTGCGCGACTGGAACACCGGCTGCCCGACGGCCAGCATCACGTTGGAGAACACGATGCCGGTCATGAAATCCACGCGCTCGCGCTTGACCAGCCGGTCGGCCGTCTGCTTGGCCGCGTCGGGGCTCTGCTGGTCGTCCGCCACGGTCACTTCGGCCGGCAGGCCGCCGAGCCTGCCCGCGCCCTGCTTCACCGCGAGCTGGAAGCCATCGCGGATGTCGATCCCGAGGCCCGACCCGGGGCCCGACAGCGTGGTCAGCAGGCCGACCTTGACCTTGTCCGCGGCCTGGGCGCCACCGGCCAGCAGGGCGACGGCCGCGCAGAGGGCGGCGGATGTGGAGGAACGGTGCTCGCGGGACGGGAGGAATGGCATCGAGGGCTCCTTGGCACTAGGCGGCAGGCGGTGGATGGAAGGGAGGAAAGCGCGCGGCCCGGTGGCGCGCGCGCCGGCATCATGCCGGGGCATGTAGCTTAAAGCGCTGCAGCTTCCCCGTTTGCGTGCGCGGAAGCCGATCGGTGAATTCCACGGCGCGGGGGTATTTGTACGGAGCGACCGTGCGCTTGACGAAATCCTGCAATGCCTGCACGGTGCCGTCGTCCGCCGCGGTGCCGGGGCGCAGCACCACGAAGGCCTTGACGATCTGGCCGCGCTGCGCGTCCGGCACGCCGATCACGGCGCATTCCGCCACCGCGGGGTGGGCCAGCAGCGCCTCCTCCACCTCGGGCGCGGCGATGTTGTAGCCGGCCGAGACGATCATGTCGTCGGTGCGCGCCTGGTAGAAGAAGTAGCCGTCCGCATCCATCAGGTAGGCGTCGCCGGTCAGGTTCCAGCCGTCCTGCACGTAGGCCCGCTGCCGCTCGTCCGCGAGGTAGCGGCAGCCGGTCGGTCCCCGCACCGCCAGCCGGCCCACGGTGCCCGGCGGTACCTCCCGGCCCGCCTCGTCCACCACGCGGGCCCGGTAGCCCGGCACGGGCCTGCCCGTCGCGCCGGGCCGCGCGCCCGCCTCGTCGTGGGAGATGAAGATGTGCAGCATCTCCGTGGCGCCGATGCCATCGATCAGTTCGATGCCGGTCGCCTCCTTCCAGAGCGCGCGCGTGGAGGCGGGCAGCGCCTCGCCGGCGGACACGCACTTGCGCAGCGGCGTGCCGCGCAGCAGCGCGCCGTCGGCCGCCAGCGTGCGGTAGGACGTGGGCGCCGTGAAGAGCACCGTCGCGCCGAACTGCTGGATGGCCTCCAGCAACTGCGGGGGCCCGGCCTTTTCCAGCAGCACCGTGGAGGCGCCGATGTGCAGCGGAAAGAGCAGCAGCCCGCCCAGCCCGAAGGTGAAGGCCAGCGGCGGGCTGCCGATGAAGACGTCGTCCGCGCGCGGACGCAGCACATGCGGCGGCCAGCAGTGGCAGATGGCCATCACGTCGCGGTGGTAGTGCATCGTCGCCTTGGGCACCCCCGTGGTGCCGGAGGTGAAGCCCAGCAGGCAGCAGTCGTCGGACGCGGTATCGACGTTGGTGAACCCGGCCGAGGCCCCGGCCATCAGCGCCTCCAGCCCTTCAGGCCCGGCATCGTGGAAGTGGCGCACCGCGCGCAGCGGCGAACCGGGCTCCTGCGCGGCGAGCGCCAGTTCCTCGGCCAGCGACGCGTCGCACAGCGCATGCGTGACCTGGGCGATGTCGATGATCGCCTTCAGCTCCTTGGCGCGCAGCAGCGGCATGGTGGCCACCGCGATGCCGCCAGCCTTCATCACCGCGAACCAGCAGGCCGCGAGCATGGGGTTGTTGGGCGCGCGCAGCAGCACGCGGTTGCCGGGCTGCAGGCCCATGCGGTGCACCAGCACGTTGGCGATGCGGTGGGCCTTGTCCTGCAGGTCGGCATAGGTCCAGGCGACGCCGCCCGGTGCCCGGATGCACAACCGCCCGCCCCGCCCTTCGCGCACGTGCACGTCCAGCAGCGGATCGGCGCAGTTCAGGCGCTCGGGGAACTGCAGTTCCGGCAGTTCGAACAGGTACTCGGGCTGCTGCGCGGCCGGAGGAAGGCGGTCGCGCGCGAAGGTATCGACGTGGGCGCTGGCATGCATGGCGTCTTCCTTGTCCTTTCCGGTTCCGGATCGATGAGCCGTCGTGCAAAAGGGCCGTCGTGCACAAGGCGCGGCGTCAGCCGGCGGCGGCCCCGGCAACCGCCGCGGACTTGAGCAGGTCGCGGCCGATGATGAGCTGCTGCACCTCGGTGGCCCCTTCGTAGATGCGCAGGGCGCGGATCTCGCGGTAGAGGCGTTCCACCGGCTGCCCGCTCACCACGCCGAGCCCCCCGAAAAGCTGCACTGCCGCATCGATCACCTGCTGCGCGTTCTCGGTGGCCGTCATCTTGGCCATGGCGGCCTCGCGCGTGACGACCGCGCCGCGGTCGCGCAGCCAGGCGGCGCGGTAGGTGAGCAGCGCCGCGCTGTCGATGGCCGTGGCCATCTGCGCGAGCTTCGCCTGGGTGAGCTGGAAGTCGGCCAGCACGCCGCCGAACATGCGGCGCGTGGTGGCGCGCGACAGCGCCTCGTCCATCGCGCGCCGCGCGAAGCCCAGCGCCGCCGCGGCCACGGAGGTGCGGAACACGTCCAGCGTGCGCATGGCCACCTTGAAGCCCTCGCCGGGCGCACCCAGGCGCTGCGCAGCGGGCACGCGGCAGCCGTCGAAGCGCAGGCGCGCGAGCGGGTGCGGCGCGATCACCTCGATGCGCCCGGCAACCGAGAAGCCCGGCGCGTCGGCATCGACGATGAAGGCGCTGATGCCGCGCGCGCCGGGCGCCTCGCCGGTGCGCGCGAACACCACGTAGAAGTCGGCGATGCCGCCGTTGGAGATCCACGTCTTCTCGCCGTCGAGCACGTACCCGTCGCCCTCGGCGCGCGCCGTGCAGCCCATGGCCGCGACGTCGGAGCCGGCCTCGGGCTCCGAGAGCGCGAAGGCGGCGATGGCCTCGCCGCGCGCCACGCGCTCGAGGTAGCGCGCGCGCTGCTCCGGCGTGCCGTGCAGGCTGATCGCCCCGCTGCCCAGGCCCTGCATGGCGAACGCGAAATCCGCCAGGCCCGAATGGCGCGCCAGCGTCTCGCGGATCAGGCAGAGCGTGCGGGTGTCGATCGCGGCGCCGGATTCGCCCACGGCATGGCGCAGCCAGCCGCCCTCGCCGAGCGCGCGCACCAGGGCGCGGCATTCGGCGTCCACGTCGGGGCCGTGCTGAGCATGCAGATGGGCCTGTGCCCAGGCATCCAGGTCGCGGGCCAGCTGCGCATGCCGCGGCTCGAAGAACGGCCAGTCGAGATAAGTCACGTCCGCCATGTCAGTTTCCTTCGAAGCGCGGTTTCTGTTTTGCGACGAACGCACGGTAGGCCCGAGAGAAATCCTCCGTCAGCATGCAGATCGCCTGCGCCTGCGCCTCGGCCTCGATGGCCTGCTCGATGGTCATGGCCCACTCCTGGTGCAGCATGGTCTTGGTGATGCCGTTGGCGAAGGCCGGCCCCTCGGCCAGTTGCGCGGCGAGCGCCTGCGCCTCGGGCAGCAGGGCATCGGCCTCGCACAGGCGGTTGAAGAAGCCCCAGCGCTCGCCCTCCTCCCCGCCCAGGCTGCGGCCGGTGTAGAGCAGTTCGCTCGCGCGGCCCTGGCCGACGATGCGCGGGAGCATCGCGCAGGCGCCCATGTCGCAGCCCGCCAGCCCCACGCGGTTGAAGAGGAAGGCCGTCTTGCTGCGCGCCGTGCCCAGGCGCAGGTCCGACGCCATCGCCATGATCGCGCCCGCGCCGGCGCACACGCCGTCCACCGCCGCCACGATCGGCTGCGGGCAGGTGCGCATGGCCTTGACCAGCTCGCCCGTCATGCGGGTGAACATCAGCAGCTCGGGCGCCTTCAAGGCGACCAGCGGGCCGATGATCTCGTGCACGTCGCCGCCCGAGCAGAAATTGCCGCCCGCGCCGGCCAGCACCACCGCCCGCACGTCGTCGGCCAGCCGCAGGCCGTGGAACAGGTCGCGCAGCTCGGCATAGCTGTCGAAGGTGAGCGGGTTCTTGCGCTCGGGCCGGTTCAGCGTGATCGTGGCCACGCCGACCTGCACGTCCCACAGGAAGTGTTCGGCCCGGTAGCCGGCGAGCGGCCGGCGGTTGCCGGCGACGAGCCGGGGATCGATGCGGGGTTCGGTCATGGGAGGGATTTCCTGCTGCGTTTCGATGGGGTGTCGGGAAGGCCGGCCGCCTCGCCCGGGGCCTGGGCGGCCGGGTCCGCGCCGGCCGCGACCTGCCGCTGCACGAGGTGCACGCGCAGCAGGCCGAGGTGTTCGTAGAGCGCGTCCTTGCTGGCCGCGGGCAGGCCGTCGAACAGGCCGGAGAGCCAGCGCTCGTGCTCCGCCGCCATGGCCGCGAAGTCGGTCCGGCCCTTGTCCGTCAGGCGCACGCGCCAGGAGCGGCGGTCTTCCGGGTCTTCGGTGCGTTCGACCAGCCCTTCCTTGACGAGCTGGTCCGTCAGTCCCGTGACGTTGCCGCCCGTGACCATGAGGTAGCGCGAAAGCACGTTCATGCGCAGCCCGCCGGGATGCCGGTCCAGCTGCGCGAGGTAGTCGAAGCGCGGCAGCGTCGTATCGAAACGGGTGCGCAGCCACTGCCGCACCTGCTGCTCGATCTGCGTGCTGCACGCCAGCAGCCGCAGCCAGATCTTGATGTCCAGGTGGTCGCCGGCCTGGGCGCGCGCCTCCAGGCCGATGTGCTCGTCGCCCAGTGCCTGCACGAGGCGGAAGCTCTGCTTGCGGGTGGCCATGGGGTGCTTCGTCCTGTCCGGTCGGCCGCTCACATGACCTCGCCGCCGCTGACCGAGACGGACTGCCCGTTCACCGACCGCGCGCCATCCGTGCACAGCCAGGCCACCGCGTCGGCGACCTCCTCGGGCGCCACCAGCCGGCCCTGCGGATTGGCGCGCACGAAGCCCTCGCGCGCGGCCTCGGCGCTGCGGCCGGTCTTGGCGACGATGCGCTCGATGCTCTCGCGCACGATGTCGGTATCGGTGTAGCCGGGGCAGACGGCGTTCACGGTGACGCCCTTGGCGGCCAGCTCCAGCGCCAGCGCCCGCGTGAGGCCGATCACGCCGTGCTTGGCCGCGCAGTAGGCCGCCACGTAGGCGTAGCCCACCTGCCCCGCCGTGCTCGCCACGTTGACGACGCGGCCCCAGCCGGCCTCCAGCATGTCCGCCAGCGCGGCCTGGGTGCAGACCATGGTGCCGGTCAGGTTCACGTCCAGCATGCGCTGCCACAGCCGCGCGTCGGTCTTGAGGAACGGCGCGCTCTCGGCCTGCCCCGCGTTGTTGACCAGCACCTGCACCGGCCCGAACCGCTCCCGGGCGGATGCCAGCGCCTGCGCCACCTGCCGCGCATCGGCCACGTCGGCGGCCACGCCGTGCAGGTGCGCCGCATCGGTGGCGGAGAAGGTCCGCGCAGCCTCCGCATCGCGGCCGAGCACCGTCACATGCAGGCCATCGGCCACGAGCCGCCGGGCGATGGCGGCGCCGATGCCGCGCGTGCCGCCGGTCACCAGGGCATGCCGTTGGGTCTTGTCCATCGTCAGCCCTTCCCGCCCGCCGCCGCCATGGATTTCTCGCGCTCGAAATGCGCCTCCAGCTGCTGCTTGCCGGAGCGGTACTGCCGCGGCCAATCCACCGCCGTGTAGCCGATGCGCGCGGCCTCCGCCAGCGTCCAGGCCGGGTTGGCCAGGTGCGGCCGCGCCACCGCGCACAGGTCGGCCCGGCCGGCGGCCAGGATGCTGTTGGCATGGTCCGCCTCGCTGATGGCGCCGACGGCGATGGTGGCGATGCCAGCCTCCTGCCGGATGCGGTCGGCGAACGACGTCTGGAACATGCGGCCATAGACCGGCTTCTCGCGCTTGCTCACCTGGCCCGAGGAACAATCGATCATGTCCGCGCCCGCGGCCTTGAACGCCCGGGCGATCTCCACCGCGTCCTGCGGCGTGGTGCCGCCCTCCACCCAGTCGTGGGCGGAGATGCGCACCGACAGCGGCTTGTCCTGCGGCCATGCGGCACGCACCGCGGCGAACACCTCCAGCGGATAGCGCAGGCGGTTCTCCAGCGGGCCGCCGTACTCGTCTTCGCGCTGGTTGGTGAGTGGCGAGAGAAAGCTCGACAGCAGGTAGCCGTGGGCGCAGTGCAGTTCCAGCCAGTCGGCGCCCGCGGCATCGGCGGCGCGCGCGGCCTGGGCGAACTGCTCGCGCACGGCATCCATGTCGGCGCGGGTCATCTGCCGCGCGCGCTGGCTCACGCCTTCCAGGTACTGCTGCGGCGAGGCGGAAATGATGGGCCAGTTGCCCTCGGGCAGCGGCTGGTCGATGCCCTCCCAGGCCCGGCGCGTGGAGGCCTTGGCGCCCGCATGGCCGATCTGGATGCCGAACTTCGCGTCGGTGTTCGCATGGATCCAGTCGGCGATGCGGCGGAAGGCCGCCGTGTGCCCGGGGCGGTACAGGCCCGGGCAGCCCGGGGTGATGCGGCCTTCGGCGCTCACGCAGGCCATCTCGGCGAACACGAGGCCGGCACCGCCCATGGCGCGCGCGCCCAGGTGCACCAGGTGGTAGTCGCCCACCAGGCCGTCCTCCGCCGAATACTGCGCCATGGGCGAGACCACGATGCGGTTCTTGAGCGTCGCGCCGCGCACGGTGAGCGGCGTGAACATGGGCGGCGGAGGCCGGCTGCCGGCCGGCACGTCGATGCCCGCGCGGCGCGCGAACCAGCGCTCGTAGCCCTCCAGCCAGCCCGCATCGCGCAGGCGCAGGTTCTCGTGGCTGATGCGCTGGCTGCGCGTGAGCATCGAATACATGAACTGCTCGGGCTCCAGCTGGTCGCAGTACCGGTCTCCGCACACCTCGAACCATTCCATCGCGTTCCAGGCCGCGTTCTGGATGCGCAGCGTCTCCACGCGGCGCGCCTCCTGGTAGGCCGCGAGCACGGCGGGAATGCCCTCGCGGCCACCGCCCAGGCGGCCGAACTGGCGCGCGAGTTCGATCGCATCCTCGATGGCGAGCTTGGTGCCCGAGCCGATCGCGAAATGCGCCGTGTGCACCGCGTCGCCCATCAGCACCACGTGGCTGCCGCGGGGGTTGCGCAGCCACCATTGCGCGCACACCACGCGCTGGAAGTTCAGCCAGGCCGAGCCGCGCAGGTGGCGCGCATTGCTCATCAGGGGCGCGCCGCCCAGCGTGTCGGCGAACACGCGCTCGCAGAAGGCGATGGACTGGTCCTGGTCGGCCTGGTCCAGCCCGTGCGCCTTCCACACCGCCTCCGGGCACTCGACGATGAAGGTGGTCGTGCGGTCGTCGAACTTGTAGATGTGTGCCTGGAACCAGCCATGCTCCGTGCGCTGGAAGTCGAACGTGAAGGCATCGAACAGCTTGTGCGTGCCCAGCCAGATGTAGCGGTTGGGCCGCGTGACGATGTCGGGCTGGAACACGTTGGCATAGCGGCCCCGGATGCGGGAGTTCACTCCGTCGCAGGCGATGACGAGGTCGGCGTCGGGATAGTCCTCGTCGGAGGCGGCCTCGGTCTCGAACACCAGCTTCACGCCCAGGCGCTCGCAGCGCGCCTGCAGGATATTGAGCAGCTTCTTGCGCCCGATGCCCACGAAACCGTGCCCGCCCGAGCGGATCGTGCGGCCCTTGAAGCGCAGCTCGATGTCGTCCCAGTGGTTGAAGGCCTCCTGGATTTCGTCGGCGGTCTCGCGGTCCCAGGCGCGCATGTGGTCCATGGTGGCATCGGAAAACACCACGCCCCAGCCGAAGGTGTCGTAGGGCTTGTTGCGCTCCACCACGGTGACGTCGTGGGCGGGGTCCTGCTGCTTCATGAGCAGCGCGAAATACAGGCCCGCCGGGCCGCCACCGATGCAAACGATCTTCATGCGCAGGTCTCCAGGGCCGTCCGGGCCTGCGGCAACTTTAGGAATAGATGATTTAGATGTCAACTAATTGAAGGGCCATCTTTCTCCGGGAAAACGCGCAGGCGATCCATTCGCGCTCGCCTGCGCAGCCCCTGCGGGTCATGCCCGCCGGCCCGCTTCCAGGTCCGGCGCCTCCGCGGCGCCGAAGCGGGCCTGGGCCCAGGCCATCAGGCTGAAGGACGTCTGCTGCAGGCCCTGGCGGATCGTGCGCGCCACATAGGCGCCGCCCCGCGCGGCATAGGGCGCTCCCAGCTCGATCGTGCCGGACATCAGCCCCATGATGAGGACCGACGAAGCCCGCTTGCCCGAGAGCATGCCGGCGTCCGCCCGGTCCGCCGGCAGACCCGCGGGCGATCCGGCGCGGTCGATGGACGCATTGGCCGCGAACAGCTCGGCGATGAAGCACCCCACCGTGGCCACCACCGCCACGGGCACGGGAGACGCCACGAGCGACTTCGCGCCCTCGAGCGCCGCGGAGCCGACGCCCTGCAGCGATTCCTTCCACGGGCGCCGGGTCTGGTCGATGACCTCGCCCAGGTCGCTGCGCAGCAGCATGCGCGCATCGTAGGGCACCTCCTGCGAGAGCCTGTGCACGCCCCGGGCGCCCGCGGCCAGCATCCCGCCGAAGCCGTCGAGCAGCGACGCGTCGATGCGGTCGGCCCACACGCGGTTGACGCTGTTGTCGCCCCGGCCCTCGATCGCGGCCTGCACGAAAGGCTCCACCACGCGCGGCAGGTTCTTCGCGACATTGAATCCTGCGGCCAGGCCCGCATTGCGGATCTGCTCGGCATGCGGGTCCGGGCGCAGGGCGGCGGGCAGGCGGTCCAGCCCGGAAGGGCCGTTGTAGAGGCGCGGCGCGACCACCGCATTGCCGACCGCCCTCACCAGCACGTCCAGCGCACCCACGCCCACGCCGACCACGAAGCCCAGCCGCGGCGTGTTCCGCAGCAGATCCGGGGGCAGCAGCGACACCAGCTTCTCGTTGGCCGCGGTGATCCCGGTCATGTACCCCGCCCCGTTGCTGAAACCCAGCCCCGCGAAACCGAGCACCGCGTCGTGGCGCCAGGCCGTGGAGAGAAAACTCCGCAGCTTCTCCGGGGTATCGATGCCCTTGTCCAGCAGCACCTGGGTATTGCGCCGCAGCCGCTGCACGACCTCCGCGTCCCGCGCCTGGGCGGGCTCCAGCAGGGCATGGACGATCCCTTCCGCGGTTTGCAGCACCGGCAGCGCTTGCACCGGCAGCGCCACGGCATCGCAGGCGGGGCGCGCGGGCAGGCCAGCCCGCAACAGGGCGTCCGCGGCCTGCGGCGACGGCATGGAGTTCGTGCGCCGCAGGCTGCGGAGGGAACCTGCATCCGGGGCTGGCAGGGAGCCGCGTGGAGACCCGGGCTCGGGCCCGGCCGCGCTGTCGGCACCCTGGTGGGGCAACAGCGCCGCGGCGGCGGTGGTGGGTGACGCGGAAGCGGTACGCAGGGAAGAAGAAGTGGGCATGGCAGCAAATGAAGATATGGAGTACGAACAACGGCCTCCCGCGTTCTCACGGGATACCTGCGATTGCCCCAATCTACGGACGCGGGAAGCTGCCGCGCGCAGTGCCCGCGAAGCGGCGGGGACAGGCACGAAACAAGCCGCAGGAAGGAATGGCGACCGCCACCGTGCGCCCCGTCCTGCCAGATTCCACGGGGCGCGCCGTTTCACCCACGGCCCCGGCGGTCATGGACAGGGCAGATGTCCCATAATGGCTGAGTCGTGCCGCGGCTGGCATCGCCCGGACATCACCAGGAGCTTGCATGTCGGTCAGGCGCAGAAACAACGTGAAGGTCCAGGGCAACGGCGCCGGCTGCCTCGTGTTCGCGCACGGCTTCGGCTGCGACCAGAACATGTGGCGCCTGCTGGCGCCGCGATATGCCGCGCGCTGGCGCGCCATCACCTTCGACATGGTGGGCAGCGGCCTGTCCGACCTCGGCGCCTACGATTCCGGCAAATACGCCTCGCTCCACGGCTATGCGGACGACGTGCTGGAGATCATCGACGAATTCGCTCCCGGCCCCGTGGTCTTCGTGGGGCATTCGGTGGGCGCCATGATCGGCCTGCTGGCCGGCATCCGCCGGCCCGGAAGGATCGCCGGCCACGTCATGGTCGGCCCCTCCCCCTGCTACATCGACGACGGCGACTACGTGGGCGGCTTCTCCCGCGAGGACATCGATTCCCTGCTGGACACCCTCGACGCCAACTACCTGGGCTGGGCAAGCCAGATGGCGCCCGCCATCATGGGCGCCCCCGACCGCCCCGAACTCGGCGAAGAGCTCACGGCCAGCTTCTGCCGCACCGATCCCGACATCGCCCGGCAATTCGCGCACGTCACCTTCCTCTCCGACAACCGGGCCGACCTGCACCGGCTGAAGGAACCGGCGCTGGTCATCCAGTCCAGCGAGGACATCATCGCGCCGCGCGCGGTGGGCGACTACCTGCTCCGCCACCTGCCCCGCGGCACGCTGCGGGTCATCGAGAACGTCGGGCACTGCCCGCACCTCAGCGCCCCGGGCGCGTGCGGCGCCGTGATGGACGAATTCCTCTGCGCGATCGGATGGTAAGCGCGGAAGAACTCTTCGACCGCATGCCCTGCGGGCTGCTGGTGACCAGCCCGTCCGGCCTGATCCTCAAGGTCAACCGGACCCTGTGCCAGTGGACCGGCATCCCCCCGCACGAACTGGTCCGGCAGACAAAGCTGCAGGAACTCTTCACCGTGGGCGGCCGGATCTTCCACCAGACCCACTGGCAGCCCATGCCGGAAATGCAGGGCGCCACCTCGGAGGTCAAGCTCGACATCCGCCGCGGCGACGGCACCACCTTCCCCGTCCTGCTCAACGTGGTGCGCCGCACCAGCGGCGAGGACACCTTCGACGAGATCGCCGTGATGGTGGCGGAGGAACGCAACAAATACGAGCGCGAACTGCTGGCCGCCCGCAAGCGCGCCGACGACATGGTGGCCAAGGAGCGGCAGGCGCAGCAGGCCCTGCAGGCGTCCCGCTCGCGCCTGCGGCAGGCCATGCAGTCCGGGGCCATCCACGTCTGGGACCTGGACCCCGCCACCGGCCGGCGGCGCTTCGGCGCCGACGTCGCCGTCCTGCTGGGGCTGGACCCGGACCGGCCCGTGGGCGAGGACGACTTCGTGGCCCACATGGTGCCCGAGGACCGCGCCGCGGAGCGCGCCGCGCTCGACCGCGCCCTGCGCACCGGCGAGCCCTACCAGTTCAAGCACCGCATCATCGACGCGGAAGGGCACCGCCGCGTACTCGTCTCCTCCGGCCAGGGATTCCGGGGCGACGACGGCATGCTCACGGAATTCGTGGGCATCTTCAGCGACATCACCGAGGCGGAACACGGCCGCGCCCTCGCCGAAGACCGCGCCGTGTTCGCCGAGCAGATGATCGGCATCGTCAGCCACGACCTGCGCAACCCGCTCACCACCATCCTCCTGGCCACCGACCTGCTGACGCGCCAGGCGGCCTCGCCCACGCCCACCCCGCCGGACACGGCCGCGCGCATGCTCGGCAACATCACCCGCGCCGGGCAGCGCGCCAGGCGCCTGATCGCCGACCTGCTCGATTTCACGGTCGTGCGCCTCGGCGCAGGCCTGAGCGTCTCGCGCCGCCCCACGGACCTCCACCAACTCACGGCCCGGATCATCGAGGAGCTGTCGGTGGCCTTCCCCGGCCGCACCATCGAGCATGTCGCCAAGGGCGGCGGAGAGATCAGTGCCGACCCGGACCGCATCGCCCAGCTCCTGGGCAACCTCGTGGGCAACGCCATGGCCTACGGCACGCCGGGCAGCACCGCCACGGTCTCCACCGCGGTGGAGTCGGGCACCGCCCGCCTGGCCGTGCACAACCACGGCGACCCCATCCCCCGGCACACGCTAGGCCGCCTTTTCCAGCCCATGGTGCGCGGCGTGGCCGCGGACGACACCTCCGCGCGCAGCGTCGGGCTCGGCCTGTTCATCGTGCGTGCGATCGCGCAGGCGCACGGCGGGCAGGTGGTCGTGCAGTCCAGCCACGACCACGGCACCGAGTTCGCGTTCTCGTTCCCGGCCCGGGCGACCGAAGGTGGTGCCGTGCGGGAGTGAGCGGGCACGCATCGGCAACGGTTTCCTGGTGCTCCACCTGTTGACAATTGGTTCCAGCGCGCCATAGTTGAGTCCATTCAAAAGGCGGTACCCCAATCCGGAGGTTGCGCGCCACCAAGGAGGGATCCATGCGCGGTCGGTCACGGCTTTCATTGTGGGCTTGCGCCCTGCTCTTCTGCGGGCTGGCTACCCTCGTTCCGCCTAGCTGTTGAGTCTCACGAGGTTGTTCACACCCGGAATGCGTGTGATGGGAGGCTGATGGCCGAGCGCGGAGTGTGGCCGGCACCAGTTGTAGCCGTCAATGAAGGGCTGCAGGGCAGCCGTGCGTTGGGCTGAGCTTTCGTAGGGTCTGGCATAGGCCCACTCCCGCAGGCTGGTCTGTACGAATCGCTCGGCCTTGCCGTTGGTCTTGGGCGTATAGGGCCGCGTGCGGATGTGGCGGATGCCCAATTCCTCGCAGGCCGCGCGGAAGGCGTTTTTGTAGCCAGAGCCGTTGTCGGTCATGACGCGCTCGATGCGTACGCCGATGTTGGCGTAGTAGGCCA
>NZ_FNEY01000023.1 GCF_900100305.1 Paracidovorax citrulli
CCGCCGCCAGCAGGTCATGCCGCTGCCATAGCCCAGGGACTGCGGTAGGTCTTCCCAGGCGATGCCGGTGTGCAGCACGAACAGGATGCCATTGAAGGCCGCCTCATCGCTCACGGTGCGCTTGCGCGCTCCGCCTTTGGCCGTACGAAGGCTGGGATGAAGGGTTGTAGCTGTCGCCGCAGTTCTTTGCTGACGGGTCTTCTTGCCATGAGGGCGCCAAGCATAACGGCTCTGCACAAGCCTCAGACGGTGCTGTTAGCCGCTCTTAAGCCGTAGGTCAAGTTTTCAAATAACTCAAGATCTACCCCCAATAAAGCCGCAGAGCTGAAAAGGATGGCGCTATCGTAAATGTAGCACCGTCTTTTGTCATTCGGGCTCGAATGTGATGTCTTATGAGACGAGTCCCAGTCTCCCGCATTCCTACGAACACCTTTTCCAGCAATGGCTTTGCAGGCGCGCGCAGCCAGAGTTGAGGACTTCGCCGCAGGCCTGATCCACATCAGTTCGCCGTCATGAGGGCGACGCAGACCGAGCACTGCGCGCGCGCCGCCGATGCAGCGCATAGCCGACCAGCGCACCGACGAGTGCGGAAGCTGGGAGCACCACGAACACAAACACGGCGGCCAGGATGTTGGACCGCTCTTCGCTCAGGGGATAGCCGGCGCCGAAGACGCGGCTGAACGCCGCAGAAGCAAGCACGCCGAGAAGCACGCCCAGGATCACCCCGGCAATGATGTGGAGTATGGCTTTCATGCGAGTTGCCAGAACCATACCGCCTGGGCTTTTTCCATATCCGAAACGTCGCTCAGGATGCTGTGGATCCCGAAACTGCCAATGCGCGCATGGATGCGTAGCCACGAGCCGCGATCGGTTAGCCGGCTACCATTCCAAAGGTCGATGTGGTCCCCCTGCATGCCAGGGCCCCAGTAGTTCTGGAAGAACACCAAACCGGTACGGTTTTTCATGCCGGCGCTGCCCTCCGCACGGCCGAATGCCTGTGCGCCAGTGAACTTTTCGATACTGATCGGCAGGCGCGTCCCGCCGGCCGCCACCCAATTGGCCACCTCTTGCGCTCGGATGGGGTATTTCGTGGCGCCTTGTTGCCAGGACCATGCGCCGCGGAACGTGCGGAAGTCCACGCCGGTACGCATGAGCGCGGCGGAGAAGTTGATGGCACATTGGTTTTCGTAGGCTGCTTTGTCCAGCAGTGGCGCATCGCCTCGCACATTGGGATGGTTTTTCCAGATGTCTTGGAAGTTTGGCATTTGCTTGTCTGCGGAATGAGCAAAAGGCGTGGAGCATGACCTTTGCGATGGGCTGGCCTCCCGCCAGCACTCGGTATTACCGCGGTCATTCCTTACCAAATTCTTACGCAGCAGACTGTGAATTGTTGGGTTTGGAAACAGCGCAGAAGCTTGCGACTTTCCACCCTTCGGCATGCGCCACTCCCTGCCCGCAAGTCTGTCCACCCATCACGGCAGCCTTTCGAGGCGTTTTTACGGCAAGAAATCCTTTCCGACATACAGCCTTCGCCCATGAAAAAAGCCCGCCATGAAGGCGGGCCCGGATGCCCCCGGAGCCGGCGATGCCGGCACCGGCACGCACACCTCAGGACGAGGCAGCGCCTGCGCTAGCGCCAGCGCCGCTGGATGCCGCGGACTTGCGATGGCTCTTGCGGCCAGCCTCGCGGGCTTCTTCCGACGTGAACTGGTGGGCGTTGCCGCTGGCGTGGGCCGCGCGCCCGCCCAGGGACGCGATCTCGCGCTGGCGGGCCGGGTCCATGCCCGCGAACCCCCGCCGGGCCGGACCGGCACGGCGGGCTCCCTGCTTCAGCGCCTCTTCCGCCTGTGCTTGCTTGCCCGTGTCGCGTTCGTTCGTTGGGTCATTGGCCATGTACCGCTCCTCTCAACAAAATGGAAATGGATGGAATTTGCAGTCCGGCGCCGCAGCGGCCGGGCCTACGCAATGACTCAGGGCAATCGGCATGCCCGACGGTGCGGGCGCCGCACCCGGCAAAAAAAGAGCCCGCCTTGGTGGCGGGCTCAAGAGGGGCGCGCCTGGCGGGGCGGCCAGGCAAAAGATACAGGGCAATCGGCGTGCCCTGAAGGCCGGGACCGGTCGCGACCTGCGCGTTCAGCGCGTGGAGGAGGAGTCCGCAGCCGTGCTCTCGTAGGCCTTGAGCTTGTTGTAGAGGGTCTTGAGGCTCACGCCGAGGGCCGCCGCGGCGCGCTCCTTGTGGTTGTCGAAGTGCCGCAGTGTGCGCAGGATGAGCTGCTGCTCCACGTCCGCGATCGAGGTGCCCACGTCCACCCGCAACTGGCCCGCGGATTCGGCACCGTTGTCCTCCACGGGCGCGCGCGCTGCCCGGCCTTCGGGAACGGCCGCGGCATCGGCTTCGGCGCCGTTGGTCGGAAGCCAGTGCGCCGTGATCACATCGCCCTCCGCCATCACGTAGGCACGCTGCATCACGTTGCGCAGTTCGCGCACGTTGCCCGGCCAGCGGTAGCGTTCCAGGCGCTCGAGGGCGGCGGGCTCCAGCCGCTTGGGGCGGCCTTCCTTCTGCCCGATCGCCGCCAGGAAATGGGCACTCAGCAGCCCGATGTCCTCGGCGCGCTCGCGCAGCGGCGGCAACTCGATCGGGAACACGTTGAGCCGGTAGAACAGGTCCTCGCGCAGGGCCCCGCCAGCCACGGCGGACAGGGGATCGCGGTTGGTCGCGGCCACGATGCGCACGTCGGTGGCCCGCTCCACCGTGGAGCCCACGCGCATGAAGGTGCCGGTTTCCAGCACCCGCAGCAGCTTGACCTGCAGCTCCATGGGCATTTCGGTGACCTCGTCCAGGAACAGCGTGCCCCCGTGCGCGCGCTCGAAGAACCCCTGGTGCTGCCGCTCCGCGCCCGTGAAGCTGCCCTTCTCGTGGCCGAAGATCTCGCTCTCCATCAGCTGCGGCGATATCGCCCCGCAGTTGATGGCCAGGAAGGGCTGCGAACGCCGGCGGCTCAGGTCGTGCACCGTGCGCGCCACGAGCTCCTTGCCGGTCCCGCTGTCGCCGGTCACGAACACCGTGACCGAGGTTCCGGCCACGCGCGCGATCTGCTCGTACACCCGCCGCATGCAGGCCGAGCGCCCCACCAGGTGGCCGAACCGGCCGGTATCGTCCACCGTCTTGCGCCAGGATTCGATCTCCGCGGCGATCGCCGCGGGAGGCATCACGCGCGACAGCACGCCGCGCAACTGCGGCAGGCTCACGGGCTTCACGAGGTAGTCGGCCGCGCCGAGGCGCAGCGCCTGGATCGACGTCTCCAGCGTCGCGTGCCCCGTGACCAGCACCACCTGCGTGTTGGAACGCAGCGATTGCTCGTTCATGAACGACAGGCCGTTGCCGTCCGGCAGGTGCAGGTCGAGCAGCACCACGTCCGGCGGCTGCAGCACCATCTTCTTGCGCGCTGCCTCCAGCGTATGCGCCGTGGCGGCGTGATAGCCCTCGGCGCTGCACAGCGCCGCCAGCATGTCCGCCGCATCGGCGTCATCGTCCACGATCAGAGCCAAACCCATGAGTCCTCCAGATGCTTGCCGCAGTGCGGCCGTCCGTGCACCGCGCCAATACAGATGCGTGTGGACTCTGCACCCGTCAAGGCATGCGGTCCATTGCGTTTTGTAATTGTTCCATCGTGATCGGTTTGACAAGGTACTCGTCAAAACCGGCTTTCCGCGCCTTGGAAATGTCCTGCGCCTGGCCGTAGCCCGACACGGCCACCATCCGGCCGGCATAACCTGCCGCGCGTGCGCGCAGCGCGACCTCGTACCCGTCCACTCCCGGCAGCCCGATATCGACGATGGCCACGTCGGGCCGCTCCGCGATGATCAGGACCAGCCCGTCGAGCCCGTCCTCGGCCGTGCGGACCGTGTGCCCCCTGCCGAGCAGGTAGGCATTCACGGAGCGCAGCATGTCCGCATTGTCCTCCACCACGACGATCCGCCGCGACGGGCCGCGCGGGCGCCCGGCCACGGCATCCGATGGCGCGGCGGCAGCGCTGCCGGGCGCCACGCGCGGCCAGCGCACCGTGAACACGGTTCCTTCTGCGGAGGTCGCGACGTCGATGGTGCCGCCGTGCTGCTCCACCAGGTGCTGCACCAGCGTCAGGCCCACCCCGAGCCCGCCGTCCTGCCGGTCCAGCATGCGCTCGCCCTGGCGGAACAGATCGAAGATGTGCGGCAGCAGATCCTCGTCGATGCCGTCCCCTCCGTCCGCCACGCTCAGCACGGCCTCGTCGCCGGAGCAGGCCACGCTCACGTCGATGCTGCGGCCCTCGGGCGTGTACTTGATGGCGTTCTGCAGCAGGTTCACGATCACCTGCTCGATGCGCGTCGCGTCGCCGTTGATCCACGCCGGCTGCAGGTCGAACGTCCAGGCGTGACGCTGCATCGTGCCGCCGACGTACAGCGACTCGCGCACGCTGCGCACCCGCTCGGCCAGGTCGGTGGGCCGGCGCGCGAGCACGGCGCTGCCGCGCAGCACGCGGCTGACGTCCAGCAGGTCGCGCATCATGCTGGCCAGGTGCTGGGTCTGCCGCTGGATGATGCCCAGGGCCTGGCTGGTCGTCTCGGCCCCGCCCGCACCGGTGGAAAGCACGTCGGACGCCGCCGCGATGGCCGCCAGCGGATTGCGCAGCTCATGGCTCAACATGGTCAGGAACTCGTCCTTGGCACGGCTGGCCGCTTCCGCCTGCCGGCGTGCCGCCTGCTCCTGCTCGGACTGCAGCGCGCGTCGGCGCTCCGCGTTCTTCTGCTCGGTGACGTCCACCGTGATACCCACGACCTGTTCCGGGCGCCCGCCGGTCCCGTAGCGCAGCAGCAGCCGGCTGGACAGCCAGCGGGGCGCCTCGTCGGGCGCGGCGGCGATGCGGTATTCCAGTTGCGCCCTGGCGCTGCGGGTGCGCAGGGCCCGGGCCAGGGATCGCCGCAGCCTCGCGCGATCGTCCGCATGCACGAGGGCGCTCCAGGCCCTGAGCCCCGGGGGCGGCGCCCTGCCATCCGGCGGAGGGGCCGCGGGATCGCGCCCGAAAAGCCCCTCCTGCCCCGCGGTCCAGACGAGTTCCGACGGGCGGAAACGGTACTCGAAGAATCCCACGTAGCCCGCCTCGCAGGCCAGGTCGATCAGGCTCTGCTTTTCCTGCCGCTTGCGGTCCGCGGCCAGCCAGAGCGCCATCACCTGCAGCAGTTCGGTGATGTCCGTCACCGCGCTCAGGGCGCCGCGCGGCCTTCCCTGCTCGTCGAGCAGCGGCACGGCGCTCGCCACGACCGACATGGGTGCGCGCCCCGGCACGCGGATCTCCAGCTCCATGGGCCCGACGGGCTGCGCCAGGCGGCATGCCAGCATCAAGGGCTGCTCCTCAGGCGCGAGTTCCTTTCCGCCGCGAAAGATCCGGGCCGGCGTCTCCCGGCTATCCTCGTCATCCGCCACGCCCAACAGGCCCCGCATCACGGGATTGAGCACCACATGGCCGCAATGCGCCCCATCGGCGAATGCCAGCCCGATGGGCGTGTTCTCGAACAGGGCCTCGAATTCCGCGGCCTTGGCCTGCAGCCGCTGCCGCGTGGTGGCATCGCGCCGCTGCGCGGTCCAGAGCGCATCGCGCAGCAGGGCGATCTCCCGCACGGGAATGCGCATGGAAGGCGGCAGGCGCTGGGCCCGCGCCAGCATCTGCAGCGGCTGGGCGATGCGCCATGCCAGCAGGAACGCCAGCGCCACGCCCAGCACCAGGCAGGCTCCCATGGTGGCGATCGCGGACAGCACGGTGGCGCGCTCCGCCGCCTCGATGGGCACCGCGGGCGCGCCCACGCTCACCTGCCAGCCGTAATGCGCGACGGGCCGCCATGCGGCCACCGCGGGCTCGGCGATGCCGTCATCGCCCATGCGGGCCTGCACGCGGTCCACCCCCGTGGGCAGGAGCTGCCGGCCACGGGCCAGATGGCCCGCCGCGGCCACGACGTTCTGGCGGGCATCCACCAGCGCGATGAAGCCCCCCTCCGGCGGGGCGGAAGTGGACAGCAGCCGCTGCCATGCGTGCGCATCCATGCGCGCGCCGAGCACATGGCCATCCGCGCCCGCGAGGCGCACCGGCACGACCAGCGCCACCTCGGCCCGGGCGGAGTCCACGGGGGCGGACTCCGAAAGCGCCGCGCGTTGCTCCGACGAGGCTTTGCGCGCCAGCGCCTCGATGGCCGCGTCCTGCGCAGGATCGCCCTCAGGCCGGGCGGTGTCGAACACGATGCGTCCGTCGGCCGTCGCGAGGAACACGCTGTGCCACTGGGGCTTCATGGGCGGCCGCTGGCGCAGCCAGCGCTCGAGCGCGGAGGGCTGGCCGGACCGCAGCGCATCCGTGCGCTCCAGCGCCAGCAGCGCATCGACTGTGGAGGCCATGTCCAGCGTCACGGTCTGCGCCAGTCCGGCCGCGCTGTGGCCCAGCACGGACTGCAGGCGGCTGCGCGCCTGCACGAGGTCCGCCGAAACCTTGTAGGTCAGCAGCAGGGCGATGGGCAGCGTCGCGGCCAGGATCATCGCCACCAGATAGGTCCGCAGCGACGCGGAGGGCCAGGCACGCTCGGACCAGCCGGGCAGCCCCCGGGTCCGTCCGGAGTCCCTCCGCGCTTCCATGATGTCCGCATCCACGTCGGGGCCGGAGGGCGGAAGCGATGATTCGGTGTGTTGGGCCATGCAATAGTTTCCGCAATTAATACCGTCCCGCAGCAGCGTCCGGCGCCAGGACGGCGCGTTCACCGCATCTGCGCAACCGCATTGCAATCCGCGCTCCCCGCCGGCCGTCCACAGTTACAGGAGTTCGCTTGGCGGTCTGCCGGATTGTTGCAAAGGTATCCATACGTACACTGTCGGACAAAGGCGGCATGGTGTTTGCACGAAGCATTGGAAGGCCACACATGGCTGGCCTGCCCGAGGAACCTTTCGTCCGATGCCGACACTCGCTCTTGGAGCCCGACAGACCCAGACCCCGCACCTTTCGCCCCGCCTCCAGAAGGCTGTGCAATTGCTGCAGATGCCGACGGCGGAGTTCATCCAGAGCGTGATGGCTGCCGTGGACGAGAACCCGTTCCTCGAGGAAGACGAGGCGGCGGCACCTGCTGCCCCCGGCCCGGAAGAGGGGCCGGCCTGGACCGCGGCACCGGGCTCCCGGTCGCCCCAGGCCGGCAGCGGCGACGGCCTGTCCATGCTGGACCGCGAACCGGCGACGGCCACGCTGCAGGAACACCTGCACTCGCAGTTGCGCCTGCTGCGCCTGCCCGACCGCGCCTTTCTCCTGGCGAGCCTGGTGGTCGAAGAGTTGTCCGATGACGGCTACCTGCTGGCCTCCCTGGACTCCCTCTGCAGGGACTACGGCGTGGAGCCGGAGGCCACGGCCGAGGAGCTGGACGCCGCGCTGCGCACCGTGCAGTCCCTGGAGCCCGCGGGCGTGGGTGCGCGCGACCTGCAGGAATGCCTGCGCCTGCAGCTGCCCGCAGTCGCCTGCCCGCTGCAGCGTGCGCTGTGCGATGCGGTACTGGCCAGGGCGGCGGAAGGGTCCGGGCCGCAGGCCATGCGGCAGCTGGCGGCACGCCTGGATGTACCCGCGCATGCCGTGCGCGAGGCAATGGAGCGGCTGCGGCACCTCGACCCCCACCCGGGATGGCGGCACGGGTCCCAGCCGGTGCAGTACATCATGCCCGATGTCATCGCGCACAAGGCCCGCGGGCAGTGGACCGTCTCGCTGAACGAGGCCGTCATGCCGCGCGTGCGCATCCATCGCCAGTACCAGCAGTTGCTTCAGTCGCCGGCCGATGCGCCGGACGGGCCGGCGCCCGCTCCGGAAGACACCGGAGCGCGCAACGCGCACCGCGATCTGGCGGCGCAACTGGCCGAGGCGCGCTGGACCGTCCGCCATGTGCAGCAGCGCTTTTCCACCGTGCTGGATGTCGCCAGGGCGATCCTGCGCCGGCAGCCCCACTTCCTGGAATACGGCCCCATCGGCATGCGACCGCTGGCGCTCAAGGACATCGCGGAAGAATTGGGGGTGCATGTCTCCACCGTATCGCGGGTGACGAACAACAAGTACCTGCAGACGCCGTTCGGCTTGTTCGAACTGAAGTACTTCTTCTCCCGCGCCATGACCACGCCGGCAGGGCGGGACAGTTCGCCCACCGCCATCCGCGGGCTCGTGCAGGAAATCCTGGCGGCGGACGACGGCCAGCGGCCGCTCTCCGACGTGGACATCGCACGGCAGCTCGAGCGCCAGGGTATCCGCATCGCGCGCCGCACGGTGACCAAGTACCGGCAGCAACTGCGCATTCCGCCCGCAGAGCAGCGTGCCGCGGCGCGTCCCTGAAGCTGCAGGCGCCTCCGCGGCCGCAAGGGGCCCCCGGCAGCGGGGACGGCCCATAATCACCGGCGCACCATGCCGTTCCTCCGCAGCGCCCTCGCCGTCCGCCGATTCGTGCTCGCCTGCTTTCTGTGGGCGATCGCCGCGTCGGGCGCGTCCCCGCTGGTGCTCTCCGCCGCCCCCCTGGACCGCATCTGCTCGGCGGACGGCTCCGCGCGATGGGTCACCGTGCCCGCGGCGGCCCCTGGCGAGCCGGCACCGCAACCGCACGCCCATGCGCTGGATTGCCCCGCATGCCTGCCCACGGGACTGCCCCCGCCCACGGTGGTGGCCGGTGCATTCCAGCACGACTTCCTGCCCGCGGCACGCCCCGCCGGCCGGCAGAACCCGCATCCCGCCTGCCCTGCCGCCGGACATCTGCCGGCCAGGGGGCCGCCTGGATGCATGCGCTCCGGAGCCTGACGCGCTCCAGCCCCCCTGCCCTGCAGGCTTCCCATCCGGGCGCTGCGCTGCGCCCCCTCTGAACGGACATCATCCATGAAACGCATTCTTTCCTCTTCCCTGATCGCCATCGCCACCCTGTCCAGCCTGTCCGCGCACGGCCAGACCGCCACCGTCCAGGACGCCTGGGTCCGGGCCACCGTGCCCCAGCAAAAGGCGACCGGCGCCTTCATGAAGATCACCGCCGCCAGGCCGATGAAGCTCGTCGGCGTGAAGTCCCCCGCGGCCCCCGTGGCGGAAATCCACGAAATGCGGCTGCAGGACAACGTCATGAAAATGCGGCCCGTGGACAAGCTCGACCTTCCGGCGGGCCAGGCCGTGGAACTCAAGCCCGGCGGCTACCACGTCATGCTCATGGACCTGGCCAAGCCGGTGAAGGCGGGCGATACCGTGCCCCTGCAGCTCGTGCTGGAAGGCCCGGACGGCCAGCGCCAGACGGTGGACGTGCAGGCTCCCGTGCGCGCCCTGGGCACGACCGGGAACAATGCCCCGGCGCAGGACGCCCCCGCCCATGCGGGCCATGGCGCGCACCAGCACTGACGCCCGGGAGACGCAGGCCGGCCCCGGGCCTGCGGCGGCGCCCCGATAATGGAAATCGCCCGCCTGCCGGTGCTCCGCACCGTGCGCGGGCCGGCCCGACAGCCCCCATCCCCCCTGCTTCCGCCATGAATCCAGACGCCCACCATCTCTGGCGCGCCCCGCGCTGGACCCTCGCCGTCCTGCTGGCCGTGCTGGGCATGCTGGGGCCGTTCTCGATCGATACCTACATACCGGCGTTCTCGGGCATCGCGGCGGCGCTGGGCGCCACGCCGGTCGAGATGCAGCAGACGCTGTCGGCCTACCTGTTCGGCTTCGCGTTCATGACGCTGTTCCACGGTGCCCTGTCCGACAGCTTCGGGCGCAGGCCGGTGGTGCTCTGGGGCATCGCCGTGTTCACGCTGGCTTCCGCGGGCTGCGCACTGTCGCAAAGCATCGGCCAGCTGGTGCTGTTCCGCGCGCTGCAGGGCCTGTCGGCCGGCGCGGGCATCGTGGTTTCGCGGGCGGTGATCCGCGACATGTTCCCGCCCGCCCAGGCCCAGCAGGTGATGAGCCAGGTCACCATCTATTTCGGCGTGGCGCCGGCCATCGCCCCCATCGTGGGCGGCTGGCTATTCGTCCATGCGGGCTGGCACAGCGTGTTCTGGTTCCTCACCGGCGTGGGGCTGCTGCTCTGGATCGCCAACTACCGCCTGCTGCCCGAGACGCTGCATGCGGACCACCGCCAGCCCTTCAACGCCCGCCACCTGCTGCAGGGCTACTGGCAGCTGGGCTCCAGCCCGCGCTTCCTGCTGCTGGCGCTCGCCAGCGGCGTGCCGTTCAACGGCATGTTCCTCTACGTGCTCGCGGCCCCCGCCTTCCTCGGCGAGCACCTGCACCTTTCGCCCACGCACTTCTTCTGGTTCTTCATACTGACCATCTCGGGCATCATGGGCGGCGCCTGGCTCAGCGGCCGCCTGGCCGGCCGCATCGCGCCCAAGCGCCAGATACGGCACGGCTTCCTCATCATGTTCATCATGTCCCTGCTGAACCTGGCGGCCAATGCACTGTTCACGGCCCACGTCTCGTGGGCGCTGCTGCCCATCGCGGTCTTCGCCTTCGGATGGGCGCTGATGGTGCCGGTCGTCACCCTGCTCGTGCTGGACCTGTACCCCGAGCGCCGCGGCATGGCCTCGTCGCTGCAGGCCTTCGTCGGCTCCACCGCCAACGGCCTGGTGGCGGGCGTGGTGGCCCCGCTGGTGATGCACTCCACCCTGCTGCTGGCCTGCGCGTCGCTGGCGATGATGTGCGTGGGCCTGGTGGCCTGGGTCTATCTGCACCACCGCTGGCCGGACATCGGCCGCGTGGCCACCGCCGCCTGAAGCAGGCGCGGCCTGCCGCACCGTGGCAGCTTCGTGCGCCCATGCTCGCGGCCGGAGGTGCCCGCGTCAGCTGCGGCGGCGCTCCAGCCCGGCCTGCTGGTAGTAGCGCAGCTTCTCCGCGTACATGGCCTGGTCGGCGCGGTGCACGGCCCCCTCGACCTGGTCGCCCGTGGCCGCGATGGCGGTCCCGATCGCCAGGCTCAGCGGCTTGCCGGGATAGAACTGGTTGTTGAGCTCCAGCAGCGATGCGATCCGGTCGGTGACGGCCTGTGCGCCGCGCTCGTCGCAGGCCGGCAGCAGCAGGGCGAATTCATCGCCGCCGATGCGCGCGGCGCAGTCCGGGGAGTCCACCGCCTTGAGGAGCACCTCGCCCACGCGTCGCATCATCGCATCGCCGGCCGCATGGCCGTACTCGTCGTTGATGGCCTTGAGCCCGTTCATATCCACCACCACCGCCACCGGCCAGGGGCCCTTGCGGACGAGCCGGTTCATTTCCTCCATGTAGAAGGCGCGATTACGCAACTGGGTGAGCACATCGTGCTTGCCGAGGTACTCCAGATAGGCCTCCGCCTTCTTGCGCGCCGTGATGTCCACCAGCGACAGCAGCACCATGGACCAGTCATGCCTGCGTTCGTCCAGCACGGCGAACTGCATGTGGATATACACCGGCTCGCCCGAGAGGCTGTAGTTCACGACCTCGCGCTGCTGCGCCAGCCGGCCGTCCCACAGGTCGAGCAGCTGCTCGGCGAAGGACTCGGCCATCTCCCCGCGGAACACCTTGCCGATCTGCTGGAGCAGTTGCTCCTTGCTGTCGGCGCCGAACATCTCCAGCGTCTGCTGGTTCACGTCGATGACGCGGATCTCCTGCATGCAGCGCGTGACGAACTCCGGATGCACCTTCAGGAACGTCTTGAAGTCGCGGATGCCCTGCGCGCGCACGTCGTCGAGCAGGCGCTTGACGCAGCTGAAGTCCTCCACCCACAGCGATACCGGCGAATGCTCGAACAGGCCGCGCGCGTATTGCTCGCTGCGCAGCAATGCCGTGCCGGAGCGGATCTGCTCGGTGTTGTCCTCGAGCGAAATCAGCACGCGGTCCCAGCGGTCCTCATGGCCCGGCAGGATGCGGCCGCGGATGTGCACATCGAGACGGCGGCCGTCGAGCGCGTAATTGACCGTCTGGTTGGAGAACTCCAGCGAACCGGACCACAGTTGCCGCAGCTCGGAGATCGCCTGCTCGAACATGTCGCCGCGGAACACCTGGTCCAGCGAAGCCAGCAGCGTGGCTTGGTCGGGCGCCGCGAACAGCTCCAGCGTGCGCCGGTTCACCTGGAGCACCTTCAGGCTCGCGCCGTACTGCTGCATCCGCGCGGGGTCCTCCCGCACGTAGGCCTCGGCATCCACCACTCCCTCGCTGCGCCAGGCGTCGAGCAGCGACTTCAACGCGCTGAAGTCCTCCAGCCACAGCGACACCGGGGCCAGGTCGAACATGTGTTCAAAATCGTTCTCCGACGAGGGAGGAAAGGTCATTTTTCGGAGAACTCCGTGCGTATGGGCCCTGGGGAGATGAATTATCGGACGCACCCGCGTCCGGCAAGCCCCACGCCGTGGCATGGACGAAAAAAAGCCAGCCTCGAGGGCTGGCCTTTGCGGTCATGCGGACCTCAGCGCGCCGGACGCGCCGGGCGCTTGCGCGCATCGTGCGGCGCGAACGACGGCTTGCCGCCACCCGCCCCGGGTTTGGCGAAAGCCGGCTTGCGGGGAGCGAAATCACCGCCCCGGCCACCGCCCTCGCCACGGCCGCCGCCGAAGCCGCCACGCGCCGGCTCGCCGAAGCCCTGCTTGCGGCCATAGCCCTCGCCGTCGCGGCGCGGGCCGAAGCCACGCTGGTCATCGCGCGGAGCAAAGCCCCGCTGATCCTCACGGGGTGCGAAACCGCGCTGATCGTCCCGGGGAGCAAAGCCCCGGCCGTCATCGCGGCCGCGGCCATGGCGGTCGCCGAATCCACCCCGGCCGCCACCTGCGGAACGGCGATCGCGGAAGCCGCCGCCGTCACGGCCGCGGCCGCCGAACTCGGAGCGCGCCTGCGGAGGACGCTGCTGGGGCTCCAGCCCCGGAATCACTTCGGCCTTGAACGGCTGCTTGCTGTAGCCCTCGATGTCGAAGATCTTGCGGCGATCGCGGAACTCCGCGAACGTCACCGCCAGGCCGTCGCGGCCGGCGCGGCCCGTGCGGCCGATGCGGTGGGTGTAATCCTCGGCCTTCATCGGCAGGCCGAAGTTGAACACGTGGGTGATGGTCGGCACGTCGATGCCGCGGGCCGCCACATCGGTGGCCACGAGGATCTGCACCTGGCCATTGCGCAGCGCCATCAGGCGCCGGTTGCGCAGGCCCTGGCTGAGGGCACCGTGCAGCGCCACGGCGGAAAAGCCATCCTGCTGCAGGTCGTTGGCCAGGCCATCGCACTCCACCTGCGTGCTGGCGAACACCACCGCCTGGTTGATGGAGGTGTCGCGCAGCCAGTGGTCCAGCATCTTGCGCTTGTGCTGCGCGTTGTCGGCCCAGAACAGCACCTGCTTGATGTTGGCGTGCTTTTCCTGCGGGGAATCGATCTGCACCTTCTTCACCGAGGCGCCGCCGTCATGCATGACGCGCATCGCCAGCTGCTGGATGCGGGGCGCGAAGGTCGCGCTGAACATCATCGTCTGCTTGCGCTGGCTGGTGAGTTCATTGATTTCGGCGAGGTCGTCGGAGAAGCCGAGGTCCAGCATGCGGTCGGCCTCGTCCACCACCAGGAACTGCACCTGGTCGAGCTTGATCTGCATCGAGCGCTGCAGGTCCAGCAGGCGGCCGGGCGTCGCCACCACGAGGTCGGCGTTCTGCAGCTTGGCGATCTGCAGCTGGTAGGGAATGCCGCCCACCACGTTCGCCACGCGCAGGCCGCGGCAATGGCGCACGAGTTCGATCGCGTCGTGGGCCACCTGCTGGGCGAGTTCGCGGGTGGGGCACAGGACCAGGGCGCCGGGGGTGGCCGCCTTGAAATGGCGCGGGTTGGTCGGGTCCTTGCGCTTGGCGCGCTTGGGAGCAGGCTCGCCGCGGGCAGCCGCTTCGGCCACTGCCGCCTCGTATTCAGCACGGGCGGCCGCCTGGGCCGCGGCCTGCTGGCCGATCAGCGTGTGCAGCACGGGCAGCAGGAACGCCGCCGTCTTGCCGCTGCCGGTCTGGCTGGACACCATCAGGTCGATGAACTTGCCGGCGTCGGCACCGGCACCCATGGCCAGGGGAATGGCGCGTTCCTGCACGCCCGTGGGCTGGGTGTAGCCCAGGTCGGCCACGGCCTGCACGAGTTCGGGGGCGAGGCCCAGTTCGACGAAGCCGTTGGGGGCCGCCGGGGCTTGGGGCGCAGCCGCGTCAGCAGCCGTGTCCGTGGCCAGGGCCTCAGGCGCCACGGCTGCTTCGGTTGCGGCCACGGAAGAGGAATCTGCAGGCGCGAAAGCGCCCTGCACTTGCAAAGTGTCGGTCATGTCTATGTTTCTCACACGAAGACGAACGCAGGCAAAGAGGCCTGCGCGGGCTCCGTCAATGGTTAAAAAACATCAACCATTCAACAGAACCGGCGCCCGGTGTGTCGGGGCAGGTGAGCATTGGTGCGGAAGATCATGCAGCGAACCTGGAAGATTCGCCGCCGTCCGCGGCCCGGTGTGAAGGGGAGATGCGCAAATCGCGCGGACCGGAAGTTGCATCCGATGTTTTTCCGCGCAAGCCTGCAATTATCGCACGATTCGGGTTTTCCCGCAAACGGCCGCGGTCAGGGCACCAGCAGGTGCTTGCGGTAGTGCGCCAGTTCCTCGATGGATTCGTGCACATCGGCGAGCGCGGTGTGCTTCTGCGCCTTCTTGAAGCTGGCGTACACCTCGGGCTTCCAGCGCCGGGACAGCTCCTTGAGGGTGCTCACGTCCACGTTGCGGTAATGGAAGAACGCCTCCAGCTTCGGCATGTAGCGCACGAGGAAACGCCGGTCCTGGCCGATGCTGTTGCCGCACATGGGTGCCACGCCCTTGCGCACATACCGCGCGAGAAATTCCAGGATGGCCTGTTCGGCCTCGGCCTCCGTGACCGTGGAGGCCCGCACCTTCTCGATGAGACCGCTGCGACCGTGCGTGCCCTTGTTCCAGGCATCCATGCCGTCGAGCAACGCATCGGACTGGTGGATGGCGAACACCGGCCCCTCCACCCGCGGCTCCAGTTCCGGGCCGGTGACCACGACGGCGATCTCCAGCAGGCGATCCTTCTCGGGATCGAGCCCCGTCATCTCGCAGTCGAGCCAGACGAAGTTCAGGTCGGATTTGGGAAGGACGGGAGGGACGGAGACGGGTGCGGTATCGGACATGGCCCGGATTGTCTCCCAGGCGGAACGCCCCTGCCGCCGCGATGCCGGTCCGCGAAGCCCTAAACTCCCGGTACATGCCTCCCGCCCCCGATACCGCCTCCTACTTCACCACGCCCGCCGGCCTGCTGACCGCGGCCTTCGCCCTGCTGCTGGCCGCCGGCCTGCTGGTGCGCTTCTGGCTGGCGTCCCGGCAGATCCGGCACGTCGCGCGCCACCGCGGCACCGTCCCGGAGCCGTTCGCAGGGCGCATCCCCCTCGCCGCCCACCAGAAAGCCGCGGACTACACCATCGCCAGGGCCCGGCTGGGCATGCTGGAAGCCGCCCTGGGCGCTGCCGTGCTGCTGGGCTGGACGCTGCTGGGCGGACTGAACGCGCTCAACCAGGCGCTGCTGTCCGTGCTGGACGGCGGCATGGTGCAGCAGATCGCATTGCTGGCGGCGTTCGCGCTGGTGAGCGGGCTCATCGACCTGCCCCTCGCGGCCTACCAGACCTTCGTGCTCGAAGAGCGCTTCGGCTTCAACAAGACCACGCCGCGCCTCTGGCTGAAGGACCTGGCGCAGTCCACGCTGATGGGCGCCGTGATCGGGCTGCCGCTGGCCGCGCTGATCCTCTGGCTCATGGGGGCCGCGGGCGCCCTGTGGTGGCTCTGGGCCTGGGGCGCCTGGGTGGCTTTCAGCCTGGCGCTGATGGTGATCTATCCGCTGTTCATCGCGCCGCTCTTCAACCGCTTCCAGCCGCTGGAGGACGAATCCCTCAAGGCCCGCGTCACGTCGCTCATGCAGCGCTGCGGCTTCGCGGCCAAGGGGCTGTTCGTGATGGACGGCAGCCGGCGCAGCGCCCATGCCAACGCGTACTTCACGGGCTTCGGGGCCGCGAAGCGGGTGGTGTTCTACGACACGCTGCTGCGCCAGCTCGGGCCGGACGAGGTCGAAGCCGTGCTCGCGCACGAACTCGGCCACTTCAAGCACCGCCACATCGCCAAGCGCATGGCGGGCGTGTTCGCGATGGCACTGCTCGGTTTCGCGCTGCTGGGCTGGCTTTCGGGGCAGACTTGGTTCTACGAAGGCCTGGGCGTGCAGCCCGCCGCCCTGCTCCCGGGCCAGCCGGCGGGCTCGGCCTCCAACGACGCGCTGGCGCTGCTGCTGTTCCTGCTGGCCACACCCGTGCTGACCTTCTTCGTCTCGCCGGTTTTCGCCCAGTTGTCGCGCCGCGACGAATTCGAGGCGGATGCCTATGCCATGGCGCAGGCCGAAGGCAGCGCCCTCGCCTCCGCACTGCTCAAGCTCTACGAGGACAACGCCTCCACGCTCACGCCGGACCCGGTGTACGCGGGGTTCTACTACTCCCACCCGCCGGCCGGCGAACGGCTGGCCCGCATGCCCCTTCCCCAGCCATCGACATGACCTCTTCTTCCATGCTCACCAAGAAAGACTGGTCCGCCCACGCACGCCGTGCGCTCAGCCCCACCGAAATCGTCACGCGCCTGGCGGACCTGCAGGGCTGGGCCCTGAGCGGCGACGGCGCCGCGGTCGCGATCGAGAAGACCTACCGTTTCGCGAACTACTACGAGACCATCTCGTTCGTGAACGCCGTCGCCTTCATCGCGAATGCACAGGACCACCACCCGGACCTGTCCGTGCATTACGACCGCTGCGTGGTTCGCCTCAACACCCATGACGTGAAGGGCATCTCCACCACCGACCTCGAATGCGCCGCGCGCTTCGACGCGCTGCTGGCGGCCTCCGAATGACGACCCGACCGGCGACCCATGTCTGAGCGCTCCGGCCCCCTCGAAGGCCTGGTGGTGGCCAGCCACGGCCGGCACTGCCTCGTCGAGAGCCCCGACGGCGCGCGGCGCATCTGCCATCCGCGCGGCAAGAAGAGCCAGGCGGTGGTCGGCGACCGCGTGCTCTGGCAGGCCCCGCCGCCCGGCCAGGGCGACGAAGGCACGATCGAGAAAGTGCTGGAGCGCCGCAACCTGTTCTACCGGCAGGACGAGATCCGCACCAAATCGTTCGCCGCCAACCTGGACCAGGTGCTGATCCTCATCGCCGCCGAGCCGGTGTTCTCCGAAAGCCAGCTCGCGCGGGCGCTGATCGCGGCGGAAGCCGAACGCATCGCCCCGGTCATCGCCCTCAACAAAAGCGACCTGGTCGAGCCCTTCGAGCGGGCCTGGGCACGGCTCTGGCCTTACCGGCACATGTGCGGCGACGGCGCCGGGCGGCACCACTACCAGGTGCTGCCGCTGTCGCTCACCCACTCGGCGGAGGTGGACCATGCAGCGCTGCGCAAGCAACTGCAGGGCAAGACCACGCTGGTGCTCGGACCCTCCGGATCGGGCAAGAGCACGCTCATCAACCTGCTGGTGCCGCATGCGTCGGCCGTGACGGGAGAAATATCCCAGGCGCTCAACTCGGGCAGGCACACCACCACCACCACCACGTGGTACTGGGTGGACCCGCAGGACCGCACCACCGCCCTCATCGACTCCCCGGGCTTCCAGGAATTCGGGCTGCACCACATCGGTGCCGCGGACCTGGCCCGGCTCATGCCGGACATCGGCCAGCACGCGGGCGAGTGCCGCTTCTACAACTGCACCCATCTGCACGAGCCCGGCTGCGCCGTCATGGCGCACGTGGACGAGCCCGATGCCTCGCCGGTACCGGGTTCGCGCCGCATCGGCGCGAACCGCTACCAGATCTACCGCCAGCTGTACGAGGAACTGAGCACGCACCGCCACTGGTGAGCAATGCAGCGGAGGGCCGGCGCCCGGGGCGGCGCCCCGGCTTCAGCCGAGCAGGCGGGCCAGGGTGAGCAGGGCGAGCAGCAGCATCCACACCACGACAGAGCGCCATACCAGGCCCACGACGCCGCGCAGGTGGGCCACTTCGGGCTCCCTGCCCGGGGTGCTGTCGCCGCCGGCCGGCCCGGGCTCGGGCGGCAGGAGGCCCTCGCCCAGCGCGTCCTGCCGTGCCTGCAGGACTTCGCCGCCGAGGCGCACATTGATGGCACCGGCGGTGGCCGCCAGGATCACGCCGTCGTTGTCATTGGGAAAATGCTGCGCATGGAAGCGCCAGCCGTCGATGGCTTCCTCGAAGCTGCCCACCACGGCGAAGCTGAGGGCCGTGAGGCGCGCGGGCAGCCAGTCCACCACCGTCCAGGCCTGGGCGGAGGCGCGCTGCAGCGGCTCGCTGCCGGGATGCACGAGGCTGGCGCCGCGCCCGCCCGCCTTCCAGTAGCGCGACACGAATTCCGCGAGCCGGTAGAACACCGCGCCCGCGGGGCCGAGGCCCAGTGCCGCCAGGATGGAGAACCAGGCCAGCACCCCGAAGACATGGCGGTGCGCCGCGATCACGGAATACTCGATCACGTGCCGCACGATCTCGCTGCGCGGCAGCAGGCCCACGTCCACCTGCTGCCAGGCGGCCAGGCGGGCCCGGGCGGCGTCCTCGTCGCGCTCTTCCAGCGCATCCCGGATGTTCGTGAAGTGGTGGCTGAACTGCCGGAAGCCCAGCGTGAGATAGAGCACGGCGATGCTCCACACCACGGCGGCCGGCCAGCCGATGGCCACCATCAGCAGCCAGTGCACGCCCAGCACGGCCAGCGACGGCACGCACACCGCGAGGGTCCATGCCACCCAGCCATGGTGCGGCTTGCCCGCATCGAAATTGCGGCTCACGGACAGCGCCCACGCGCGCACGCCGGCATGGATCGGGTTGCTGCGGGCCAGCGGGCGGGCCTGCTCGATCAGCAACGCCATGAGGATGGCAAAGAAGCTCATGCCGGCAATCATACTGGGCCGTAACCACAGGAAACATTGCGGCCGACCCGCTACCGGCACGCCGCCGGCTCAGGCCAGCAGGAAGCGGTAGAAATTGCGCAGCATGCCCGCCGTGGCACCCCAGATGAAGTGGTCCTTGCCCGTCGCCGGATCGGTGTAGGGCATGGAGAACCACTCGCGCAGGGCACCGCCGATGTCGAGGGCATGGCGCCGGTGGTTCGACGGGTCCAGCAGGAAGGCCAGCGGCACCTCGAAGATATCGGCCACTTCATAAGGATTGGGTTGGAAGCTGCCTTCCGGTTGGACCAGCGCCACCACGGGCGTGACGAGGAAGGCCGTGCCGGTGGCATAGACGGGCAGCGTGCCCAGCACCTCCGCCCTGCCGCTGTCGAGGCCCACTTCTTCGCGCGCCTCGCGCAGCGCGGCGGCAGCGGCGTCCGCATCGCCCGGATCGACGCGTCCGCCCGGGAAGGCCACCTGCCCCGAATGGTTGGACAGATGCGCGGTGCGCTCCGTCAGCAGCACGGTCGGCTCATCGCGCAGCATGATCGCCAGCAGCACGGCCGCATCGCGCGGCGCGCGGGTCGTCATGGCCCTCTCGCGCAGCACGTCGGGCGTCCAGGACGGCGGCGCGGCGAAGCGCCGGCGCAGCGCCTCGGGCGCCCACGCAGCGGCCGGCACGGCGGGCAGGTGGGCGTCCGTCCCCAGCACCGGAACCGTCCGGGGATCGAATCCTGGCAGGGCCGTCAGCGGCCCGGCAGTGGCTGCGGCCGCGGTGGATGGGGAAGAGGACATGCGTCGGGTCCTACGGCGTGGGCAGATAAATGCGCGCGCCCGGGGGCGCAGCGCGGCGGCCAAGAAAAAAGCCGCTACAGGACCCTGTAGCGGCTTCGGATGCCAGAGCGGCGGCCCGGCCTCAAGCGGCGGTGGCGGCAGCCTTGTTGACGCGCGAAGGCAGCTTTTCCTTGATGCGCGCGGACTTGCCGGAACGGTCGCGCAGGTAGTACAGCTTGGCGCGGCGGACGTCGCCGCGGCGCTTCACTTCGATGCTGGCGATCAGCGGGCTGTAGGTCTGGAACGTACGCTCCACGCCTTCGCCGCTGGAGATCTTGCGCACGGTGAAGCCGCTGTTGAGGCCACGGTTGCGCTTGGCGATCACCACGCCTTCGTAGGCCTGCACGCGCTTGCGGTTGCCTTCCACCACGTTCACGCTCACGATGACGGTGTCGCCGGGCGCGAATTCGGGGATGGTCTTGTTCAAGCGGGCGATTTCTTCCTGCTCGAGGGTCTGGATCAGATTCATTGTTGATTTCCTTGCGATCATGGCCGCGCCAGGATTGGCAGGCGTCGGGATTGACGCATGGTGCTGAAAGGCCGCCCCGGCAGCCCTGCGGCTGCGAAAAGGAAGCGTCCGCCAGCGGCCGGACAGAGGATCGGAAAGCCCGCCATTATAGCAAGCCGTTCAGTTTCGCCAAGACGGCTTCGTCCGCGCGGTCGAGGCGCCCCGCCGCGCGCGCGGCCTCGACCAGGTCCGGCCGGTGCCGCGCCGTCACGGCAAGCCGCTGGTCGCGCCGCCAGCGCTCGATCTGCGCATGGTGGCCGGACAGCAGCGCGGCGGGCACCGCCTGCCCCTGCCACGACTCCGGACGGGTGTAGTGCGGACAGTCCAGCAGGCCGTCCAGCGCTGCATTGAAGCTGTCTTCCTGGTGGCTGCCGGCATCGTTCAGCACGCCGGGCTGCAGCCGCGCCACCGCGTCGAGCAGCGCCATGGCGGGGATCTCGCCGCCGGAGAGGACGAAATCCCCCAGGCTCAGCTGCACGTCCACATGGGCATCGACGAACCGCTGGTCCACGCCCTCGTAGCGGCCGCACAGCAGCACTGCGCCGTTGCCGGCGGCCCAGCCCGCCACGCCGTCATGGTCCAGCCTGCGCCCGATCGGCGAGAACATCACCAGTGGCGCCACGGCCTCGGGTGCCTCGCCGCGGTCCGCGCGGATGGCCCGCAGGCAGCGCTCGAGCGGCTCGGCCATCATGACCATGCCCGGCCCTCCGCCGAAGGGGCGGTCGTCCACGCGGCGGTAGTTGCCCTCCGCGTAGTCGCGCGGGTTCCAGAAGCGCACGTCCACGAGCCCGGTGGCATAGGCCCGTCGCGTCACGCCGCTGGCGAGAAACGGCGTGAACAGCTCCGGGAACAGCGTGATGACGTCGAAACGCATGGCGGCTCAGTAATGCGGCTGCCAGTCCACCACGATGCGGCGCCCGGCGATGTCCACCCGATCGACGAAGGCGGACACGAAGGGAATCATGCGCTCGCCCTCCTTGCCGCCCTCCTGCGGGAACGACAGCACCAGGGTCGTCTGCGGCCCCGTGGCGAGCAGTTCGCGCACGGAGCCCAGCGCGACGCCCTCGCGGTTGACCACTTCCAGGCCGATGAGATCGACCCAGTAGTACTCGTCCTCGGCCGCCGTGGGAAAGCTCGAGCGGGGCACGAAGATGCGGGCGCCCCGCAGGGCCTCGGCGGCGTCGCGGTCGTCCACGCCCTGGGCCTGCGCGACGACGGAGTCGGAATGCTCGCGTGCCTGGCGGATGGGCAGCAGCACGGTTCCCGTGAAAAAGCTCTTCGCGCCCTTCTCGCTGGGCTGCAGGTACCACCGCTTGGAGGAAAACAGCGCTTCGGGATCGGCGCTGTAGGGCAGCACCTTGAACCAGCCCTTGACGCCCCAGGCGTCCGCGATGCGCCCTACTTCCACCGCGTCGGCGGGCAGGTCGGCGGGATCGAGGATGGGAAGGGCGGGCATGGCGAAAAAAGGGATGAAAAGAAAAAAAGCGGGCTCCGTTTGCCGTGGCAACGGAGCCCGCCTCGTTCCGGGAAGATGGATCTCCCGGCTCGACGACCGAGGATCAGGCGGCGACGGCCTTCTTGGCGGCCTGCTTGATCAGACGATCGACGGTGTCGGACGTCTGGGCGCCCACGCCCTTCCAGTACGTCAGGCGGTCCTGGGCGATGCGCAGACCCTCTTCGCCTTCCTTGGCGGTGGGGTTGTAGAAGCCCAGGCGCTCGATGAAGCGGCCATCGCGGCGCACGCGCTTGTCGGCAACGACGATGTTGAAGAACGGACGGCCCTTGGAGCCGCCGCGGGAGAGTCGAATCACGACCATAATGAATCCTTCGGGTGGGTGACAGCAAAATCTGTCGAGGTTTTGCGGCGTTTGAGACACGCGACATGGCCACCCGGCCAGCGACACGCTGCAAAGCCCGCGATTATATCCACATCCCGACGTATGCCCAATATCCGCCCGAGCCGCGACGAAGATCTTCCCGCCATCACCGCCATCTATGCCCACCATGTGCTGCACGGCACGGGCACCTTCGAGACCGATCCGCCCAGCGCCACCGACATGGCGGCGCGGCGGGCGGACGTGCTGGCGCGCGGCCTGCCCTACCTGGTGGCCGAGGAACAGGAAGAAATCCTCGGGTTCGCCTACGCCAACTGGTTCAAGCCGCGCCCGGCCTACCGCTTTTCCGCGGAAGACTCGATCTACGTGGCGGACGCGGCCCGTGGGCGCGGCGTGGGCCGGCTGCTGCTGGATGCGCTGTGCGGCGCTGCCGAGGCCGCGGGCGTGCGCAAGCTGCTGGCGGTGATCGGCGACTCCGCCAACGCCGGCTCGGTCGGCGTGCACCGCGCCGCCGGCTTCACCGAAATCGGGGTGATGCGCTCGGTCGGCTGGAAGTTCGGTGCGTGGCGCGACGTGGTGCTCATGGAAAAGCCCCTCGGCGCCGCGGACACCACGGCACCCGAATGACCCCGGACCGGCACGCACCGATGGCCCGCCCCCGCGGCAAAAGCAAGACGGTCGCCGCGTGGCTGGCCTTCCTCGGGGGTCCGCTCGGCCTGCACCGCTTCTACCTGCACGGCTTCGGCGACCTGATCGGCTGGATGCTGCCGATTCCCACGGCGCTGGGCATCCACGGCATCCAGCGGGTGCAGCAGTTCGGGCAGGACGACCACCTGAGCTGGATGCTGATCCCCCTGCTGGGCTTCACGATCGCCGGATGCGCGCTGCGGGCGATCCTTTATGGCCTCATGGCACCGGAGCGCTGGAATGCGCGCTTCAACCCGGGCAGCGCAGCCGACGCACCCGCCGGGCGCACCCGCTGGGCGACGGTGTTCGCGATCGCGCTGTCGCTGATGCTCGGCACGGCGGTGCTCATGGCGAGCATCGCGTTCAGCTTCCAGCGCTATTTCGAATACCAGATCGAAGAGGCACGCAAGATTTCGCAGTGAGGCGGCGCCGCGGCGCCCGGATCAATACAGCTGCAGGCTGATCCAGTAGGCAATCGCGGCCACGAAGGCGCTGGCGGGAATCGTGAGGATCCACGCCCAGACGATGTTGCCGGCCACCCCCCAGCGCACGGCGCTTGCGCGCTGGGTGGAGCCCACGCCGACGATGGCGCCGGTGATGGTGTGGGTGGTGGACACCGGGATGCCGAGGGTGGTGGCGAGGAACAGGGTCATCGCCCCGCCCGTCTCGGCACAGAAGCCGCCGACGGGCTTGAGCTTGGTGATCTTCTGGCCCATCGTCTTCACGATGCGCCAGCCGCCGAACATGGTGCCCAGGCCGATGGCCAGGTAGCACGCGACGATGGTCCAGGTCGGCGGCGCGGTGTCCGAGGCAGAGGCATGCCCGGTGGCGATCAGCAGCAGCCAGATGATGCCGATCGTCTTCTGCGCGTCGTTGCCCCCGTGGCCCAGGCTGTAGGCGCCGGCGGAGAGCAGCTGCAGGCGGCGGAACCACTTGTCCACCTTGCTGGGCCGGGAGCGGCGGAAGATCCACGCCACGGCCACCATCATGAGGGAGCCGAGCAGGAAGCCGAGCAGCGGCGACACGAAGATGAACGCCACGGTCTTGAAGATGCCTCCGGAAATCAGCGACCCGATGCCGGCCTTGGCGATCACCGCCCCCACGATGCCGCCGATCAGCGCGTGCGAGGAGCTGCTGGGGATGCCGTAGTACCAGGTGATGACGTTCCAGGTGATGGCACCCACCAGCGCGCCGAAGATCACATGGGTGTCCACCACCCCGGGCTGCACGATTCCCTTGCCGATGGTGGCGGCCACGCTCAGGTGGAAGATGAAGATCGCGATGAAGTTGAAGAACGCGGCGAAGATGACGGCCTGCGTGGGCTTGAGAACGCCGGTGGAGACGACGGTCGCGATCGAATTGGCGGCGTCGTGGAACCCGTTCATGAAATCGAACAGGATGGCGAGCGCGACCAGGAGGGCGACGACCCACAGGGCGGTTTGTACGGTTTCCATGCTTTGAGCGCTTGCGTCCGCCGCGGATCAGGAGTTCTCGAGGATGATGCCCTCGATGTGGTTGGCCACGTCCTCGCACTTGTCGGTGATGGTTTCCAGCAGCTCGTAGATGGCCTTGAGCTTGAGCACCTCGCGCACGTCGGGCTCTTCGCGGAAGAGCTTGCTCATGGCGCTGCGCATGACGCGGTCGGCGTCGCTTTCCAGGCGGTCGATTTCCTCGCAGGTCTTGAGCGCCGCCTCGGCCACGCCCGGATCGGCGATCTTCTCCAGCAGCTTGACGGCATCGCGCAGCCGCTCGCAGCACTTCAGGCTCAGGTCCGTCAGTCGGCTGATCTCTTCGGTCATGTGGCGCACGTCATAGAGCGCCATGGTTTCGGCCGAATCCTGGATCAGGTCGGCCACGTCGTCCATCGTGTTGATGAGCGAATGGATCTGCTCGCGGTCGATCGGCGTGATGAAGGTCTTGTGGAGCGTGCGGTTGACCTCGTGCGTCACGCGGTCCGCAGCCCGCTCGGCGTTGTCCACGTCCTGGTTGTACTTGTCGCGCAGGTGCGGGTCGTTGTAGTTGGCGACCAGTTGGGAGAAGGCCCTCGCAGCCTCGACGATGCGGTCCGCATGCTGGTTGAACATCTCGAAAAAATTGCCCTCGCGGGGCAACAGCTTTCCAAACAACATGGGGGGACTCCTGGACGACTGGCAGGCATGCGCCACCTGCGGCGTGGCCGCGATTGTGACGAAATGGTGACGATTTCAAGAAAGGCGCGAGTTTAACCGCGACCGGGATGCCGATCCGATCCCGGCAGATGCCGCCCGATGCGCCGCGTTGCGCCAATGCACACGCGCCTTGTGAGCGCACTCCTACAGACGCCGGACGCGAGTGCCCACAAACCTCATGCGCCACGGCCCTTCCAATGGGCCCAAGGCCCGTCCGCGGGCCGAGGTGCAGCCTCCGATCCTGCCACCACCGCCCGTCTGTCCTCCACCATAAGGAAAACCCATGCACACACCGAACCGTTCCCTCCGGCTGTTGTCCTGCGCCCTCGCCCTCGCCTGCGGCACCATGGCCGCCCATGCCCAGGCCGGCCGCGCGACCGGCAACTCCTTCATCCCCGCCACGCAGCAGGGCTATATCGGCCTGAACGCCGGCCAATCCAAATACGACCTGCGCAATGGCACGAGCCCCTTCGATTTCGACGACAGCGACACCGGCTGGAAGCTCTACACGGGCGGCTTCTTCCATCCCAATGTCGGGGTGGAGTTCGGCTACCTCAATTTCGGCAAGGCCACCCGCCTCGGCGGGGACACCAAGGCACAGGGGCTGAACTTCAGCCTGGTGGGCCGTGCACCGATCAGCGAACAGTTCGACATCTTCGGCAAGCTCGGCACGACCTACGGCCGCACGAAAACCTCCGGCAATCCCGGTTTCGGCGTGGCCACGGGGGACGACAGCGGCTTCGGCCTGTCCTATGGCGCGGGCGTGCGCTGGGCGTTCAATCCCCAGTGGGCCGCCGTGCTGGAGTGGGAGCGCCACCGCCTGCATTTCGCCGACGGCAAGTCGGATGTGGACATGACGACGATCGGCGTGCAGTACCGGTACTGATCCATCGCCCTCCCCTCGGAAACGCAAAAAGGCCCTTCGCAGGGCCTTTTTCTCGTCCATGGCGCAGGGCGCGCCGTCGTGTCACTCGCCCAGGTAGGCGGCGCGCACGCGCGGATCGTTCAGCAGGTCCTGGCCCGGGCCGGTCATGGTGATCAGGCCGGATTCCATCACGTAGCCGCGGTCGGCCAGGGCCAGCGCGCGGCTGGCGTTCTGCTCGACCAGCACGATGGTCACGCCCAGGGCATAGACGTCGCGCACCACCTCGAAGATCTTGTCCACCATGATGGGAGACAGGCCCATGGAGGGTTCGTCCAGCAGCAGCACCTTGGGCTGGCTCATGAGCGCGCGGCCCATGGCGAGCATCTGCTGCTCGCCGCCGGACATGGTGCCCGCGAGCTGGTCCTTGCGCTCGCGCAGGCGTGGGAAGATGCTGAACATCTTCTCGATGTCGGCCTGGATGCCGGCCTTGTCGTTGCGCGTGTAGGCGCCCATCAGCAGGTTCTCGGTGATGGTCATGCGGGCGAACACGCCGCGGCCCTCGGGCACCATCACCAGACCCTTCTTCACGAGGTCCCAGGCGCCCTTGCCGCGGATGCTCTCGCCCAGGTAGTGGATGTCGCCGTCGTTCATCGCCAGCGTGCCGGTGATGGCCTTCATCGTCGTGGTCTTGCCGGCACCGTTGGAACCGATGAGGGAGACGAGCTCGCCCTCGCGCACCTCGAAGTCCACGCCCTTGACGGCCTGGATGCCGCCGTAGGCCACCTTCAGGCCCTTCACGGACAGCAGTACGTTGTTGGATTTCTCGGCCATGCTCAGTGTCCTCCGGTGCCCAGGTAGGCCTCAATCACTTTTTCGTTCTTCTGCACGTCGGCAGGGGTTCCTTCGGCGATCTGCTTGCCGTAGTCGAGCACGGTCACGCGGTCGCACAGGCCCATCACCAGCTTCACGTCGTGCTCGATGAGCAGGATGGTGCGGTTGTCGCGGCGGATGCGGTCGATCAGTTCGCGCAGCTGCACCTTCTCGGTGGCGTTCATGCCGGCGGCCGGCTCGTCGAGCGCGATCAATTGCGGATCGGTGGCCAGGGCGCGCGCGATCTCCAGGCGGCGCTGGTCGCCGTAGGACAGGGTGCGTGCCTTGAAATCGGCGTATTTGCCGATGCCCACGTAGTCGAGCAGTTCCTGCGCGCGCCTGGCGATCGCGGCCTCTTCTTCCTTGAAGGCCTTGGTGCGGAAGATCGCGCCGATCAGGCCGGACTGGGTGCGGATGTGCCGGCCCACCATCACGTTCTCGAGCGCCGTCATCTCGGCGAAGAGCCGGATGTTCTGGAACGTGCGCGCGATGCCCGCCTTGGCGACCTCGTGCACCGCCGTGGGCTCATAGGACTTGCCGGCCAGCTGGAAGGTGCCGCTGTCGGGCGTGTAGAGGCCCGTGATGACGTTGAAGAAGGTGGTCTTGCCTGCGCCATTCGGGCCGATGAGGCCGTAGACCTGGCCGCGGCCGATGGTGATGCCCACGTCGGAGAGGGCCTGCAGCCCGCCGAAGCGCTTGGAAATACCGGCGACCCGCAGCACCACTTCGTTGGTTGTTTCTGCCATGTTCGTTGCTCTCGAAGGGTGTTCTCAGGACTTCTGCACGAGGCTCTTGCCGTGCTCGGGCGACGGCCAGAGGCCGCGCGGGCGCAGCAGCATGATGATGATCATGGCCAGCGCGATCAGCAGCTGGCGCAGGATGGCGGAGTCGAGGCGGCCGTCCGTCATGGACTGCAGCGGGCCCGCCACGTAGCGCAGCACCTCGGGCAGCGCGGACAGCAGCACGGCACCCAGGATCACGCCGGGGATGTGGCCGATGCCGCCCAGCACGACCATGGCCACGATCATCACGGACTCCATCAGGCTGAAGGACTCGGGCGACACGAAGCCCTGGAACGCACCGAACATCGCGCCCGAGACGCCGCCGAAGGACGCGCCCATGCCGAAGGCCAGCAGCTTGAGGTTGCGGGTGTTGATGCCCATGGCCTTGGCGGCGATCTCGTCCTCGCGGATGGCCATCCAGGCGCGGCCGATGCGCGAGTCCTGCAGCCGGTAGCAGATG
Organism: Paracidovorax citrulli; assembly: GCF_900100305.1. Classification (GTDB taxonomy): domain Bacteria; phylum Pseudomonadota; class Gammaproteobacteria; order Burkholderiales; family Burkholderiaceae_C; genus Paracidovorax; species Paracidovorax citrulli. Next base: position 27,949 of record NZ_FNEY01000023.1, read on the forward strand.
ATGACGCTGAACACCACCAGGACCAGGAACAGGTAGTAGTAGAGCGTGACGGAGTTGATGTCGTAGCCGAACAGCTCCAGGCGCCGGCCGAGATCCAGGCCGAAGACCTTGACCGAGTCGATCTGGCCGATGCCCTTGGGCCCGTTGGTCAGGTTGACGGGGTGGTCCAGGTTGTTCAGGAAGATGCGGATGATCTCGCCGAAGCCCAGCGTCACGATGGCCAGGTAGTCGCCGCGCAGCTTGAGCGTGGGCGCGCCGAGCAGTGCCCCGCAGACCGCGGCCACCAGCGCGGCCAGCGGTATCACGAGCCAGAGGGAGGTGTGCAGACCGTTGGGGAACATGGCCGCGAAACTCGCGAAGGTATCCGACAGGTGCGGCGACGCCATCAGGCCGAAGAGGTAGGCACCCACGGCGTAGAAGGCCACGTAGCCGAGGTCCAGCAGCCCGGCGTAGCCGACCACGATGTTCAGGCCCAGGGCCAGCATGACGTAGAGCAGCGCGAGGTCGGCGATGCGGACCCAGGCGTTGCCGAAGGACTGCAGGATGAGCGGCAGGACGAGCAGCGCGATGGCGCCGATGATCCATTGGGCTTTGTTGTTTTTCATGGGAATGCGCTCCTCAGGCACGGTCGGCCACACGCTCGCCCAGCAGGCCCGAGGGGCGCAGCGTGAGGATGATGATCAGCACGATGAAGGCGAAGATGTCGGTGTAGTTGCTGCCCAGCAGGCCGCCCGTGAGGGTGCCGATGTAGCCCGAGCCGATGGCCTCGATGAGTCCGAGCAGGATGCCGCCCACCACCGCGCCGGCCAGGTTGCCGATGCCGCCGAACACGGCCGCCGTGAAGGCCTTCAGGCCCGGCAGGAAGCCCATGGTGTGCTGGGCGGTGCCGTAGTTGGAGGCGTACATGATGCCGGCGATCGCGGCGAGCACGGCCCCGATGATGAAGGTGGCCGAGATCACCATGTCCGGCTTGACGCCCATCAGGGCGGCGACGCGCGGGTTCTCCGCGGTGGCGCGCATGGCGCGGCCGAGCTTGGTGTAGTTGACCAGATAGACCAGCGAGGCGAGCGCGATGGCCGTGACGGCCAGGATCAGCACCTGCGTGGAGGTGATCACCGCGCCGCCGATCTGGAACGGCGTGGTCGGCAACAGCGTGGGATAGGGCTTGTAGTTGGGCTTCCAGATGATCATGGCCAGCGTCTGCAGCAGGATGGACATGCCGATGGCGGTGATCAGGGGAGCGAGGCGGGGACTGCTTCGCAACGGACGGTAGGCGACCTTTTCGATGGTGAAGTTGAGCGCAGCGGCGACCACGCAGGCGATGATGGTGGCCAGCAGGAGAATGACCCAGCCCGGAGCGCCCGGCATGGCTTCCTGCATCAGCCCGATGCAGCTCCAGCTGGTCAGTGCCCCGATCATGAGCACTTCCCCGTGGGCGAAGTTGATCAACTGAATGATGCCGTACACCATGGTATAGCCCAAGGCTATCAAGGCGTACATGCTGCCGAGGACCAGACCGTTGATGATCTGCTGCAGCAAAATGTCCATAGAAAAAGTCCTTCGTTGATAACGTCCCATCCCGTCATTGGGCCGGGAATCGGTACAGCCTTTTGGGCCCGATTGCCATGTAGCAAAAAACCCGCCAGGACAGGTGCCACGCGGGTTTGGTGCGGGATTGTAGCCAGATGCCTTGCGGGCGCCTTACCACGGCTGGACGGGGTTTTCCCGGGGATGGACAAGACATCAGCAGCCCGAACAGGCCATTAGGCGCGCTGATCCATTCACGCATGGACGCGGTGCCGGCGGGGCGCTGGTGGAGCGGAGGCTGCAGCCGTCTCCCGCCCTTCCCGGCAGTGGAGAAGGTCAGGCGATCTTGAACCGGCCGATGGTCGCGGCCAGTGCATTGGCCTGCGTCTGCAAGGTGCCCGAGGCGGCAGCGGATTGCTCCACCAGCGAAGCGTTCTGCTGCACCATCGCATCCAGCTGGACGACCGCCTGATTGACTTCCTGGATGCCGCGCGTCTGCTCTGCGGCGGCACGCGCGATCCCGGAAATGACGGATTGCACTTCGGCGGAATGGGAGATGATCTCGCTCATGGTCTTGCCGGCCCGGCGCACCTGGACCGACCCGGCGGAAACGCGCGACACCGTGGACTCCACCAGCTGCTTGACCTCGCGTGCGGACTCTGCACTGCGCTGCGCCAGGTTGCGCACTTCATGGGCGACGACGGCAAAACCGCGCCCCTGCTCCCCGGCACGGGCGGCTTCCACCGCTGCATTGAGCGCGAGAATGTTGGTCTGGAATGCGATGCCGTCGATGACCGTGATGATGGCACCGATCTGTCCCGAGACCTTTTCGATCTCTTCCATCGTACCGACCGCCTCGGAGACGATCCTGCCCCCCTGCGAGGCCATTTCCGTCGCGGCACTGGAACGCTGGTCGGCCTCCAGGGCCGCCGCGGCGGAGCTGTCGACCGTTCCCGAGATGTGGGCCATCGAGGCAGCGGTTTCCTCGAGATTGGCGGCAGCCAGCTCGGTACGGGCGGACAAGTCCTGGCTGGCGCTCGCGATTTCATCGGCGGCAGTCAGGACCGACGCTCCGGCATCCCGGACTTCCAGCATCACGCTCTGTATTTTGCCGACGAACTGGTTGAACGACCGGGCGATGGTGGCGACCTCGTCCTTGCCCTGGTCCGGCAGGCGCTGCGTCAGGTCGCCGGACCCCGAGCCGATGGCCGTCATGGCCTGGCTGACTTGCTCGAGCCGGCGGAAGCTGGTCGCCGTCATGGCGATGCCGATCACGGAGGCGATGCCGACGATGATGAGCAGCGACACCAGCGAGGCCACCAGCAAGGAACGCGAGCCCGCCATCACCTCGGCTTCATCCATGACGATCACGATGCGCCAGTCGGTGCCGCGGACATCCTGCGCACGCACCAGCTTTGCCCGGCCATCGACGACGACCTTCATCTGCGCCGAGCCCGGGCCCGTGGAAGCGACGGAGAGCTGGGAAAAATCGGGCGCGATATCGGTGACCTGCCTGAATCGCAGTTTTGTATCAGCGTGCGCGATGATGCGGCCGCTCCGGTCGATCAACATGCCGAAGCTTCCTGGTGTCGGCTGGATCGACTTGATGTTCTCCACCACGCTGTCCAGCGCGATATCCCCGACCAGGACGGCCTTGAGCGCCCCTTCGCGCATCACCGGCAGGGCCAGTGCCACCAGCAGGAGCTTGCTGGTGCTGACGTACGGAATGGCGACGGGTTTACCGGCCTGGACCGCGCCCTGGTACCAGGGGCGGCTGGTCGGATCGTACGTGGGCGGAATGTTCGGCCAATCCGTGAATTTCGCGGATTTGTCCGGATAGCCGACGCCGACGTCGTAGAAACCACCGGCGACGGCAATCTGCTTGAGTGCGATATCCGGGCTACTCGTCAGCACCACATCCTGCAGCGAAGCCACCATACGGGACTTGTCAGCCACCCAGTCGCCGATGACCACCGCATGCTCGTTGACCGAAGTGATCAAATCCTGATCGGCCGCCGCCGACATGCTCGATTTTGCGATCAGGTAATTGGTCGCGGTGCTGACGATGACCGAGAGCGCGACCAGCAATACCGAGACACCGACGACGCGGGTGCGAATGGATGACAACATTTTGGTGGAGTTTTGTTTTTGCAATCAAACCAATTAACTGCATTATTACAAAAACAAACATACCACAGGGAAAACGTTATGCGCATGCGTGCTGTGCATCGGCACAAGATGTTGTATGCGGCACCACAACGAGATTGACTTTTCGGAATCCCGGCGCGCTCACCAAGGCATTCATCTCAATTTTTGCGCGCTTCTTCGTCCCACTTTTTGAGCACCGCCAGCTTCTCCGCGATCTTCACTTCGAGGCCTCTGGGCACCGGCCGATACCAGCCCGGCTCATCCATGCCGTCGGGAAGATAGGTTTCCCCGGCAGCGTAGGCGTTGGGCTCGTCATGCGCATACCGGTACTCGTGCCCATAGCCCAGTTCTTTCATGAGCTTGGTGGGCGCGTTGCGCAGGTGGACCGGCACCTCACGGCTCTTGTCCTTCTTCACGAAGGCCCTGGCCGCGTTGTAGGCGTTGTACCCCGCGTTGCTCTTGGCAGCCACCGCCAGATAGATCACGGCCTGCCCCAGGGCCAGCTCGCCCTCCGGGCTTCCCAGACGCTCGTAGGTCAGCGCGGCATCGTTGGCGATCTGCATGGCCCTCGGGTCGGCCAGGCCGATGTCTTCCCACGCCATGCGGACAATGCGCCGTGCCAGATACCTGGCGTCTGCCCCACCGTCCAGCATGCGCGTGAGCCAGTAGAGGGCAGCGTCCGGATGGGAGCCGCGCACCGACTTGTGCAGGGCTGAAATCTGGTCGTAGAAATTGTCCCCGCCCTTGTCGAAGCGCCGGCTGTTCAGCGTCAAGGCGTTCTGCAGGAAGTCGGCAGTGATCGCCGTGGTCCCCGAAGCATTGGCTGCCGTGCTGGTCTGCTCCAGCAGGTTCAGGAACCTTCTGGCGTCGCCATCCGCATAGCCGATGATGGTGTCCGTCGCCAGGTCGTCGAACCGAAGATGGCCGAGGGCCATCTCTTGCGCACGCTTCAGAAGCAGCCGCAGTTCTTCATCCGTCAGGGACTTCAGGACATAGACCTGGGCGCGCGACAGCAGAGCCGAGTTCACCTCGAAGGAAGGGTTCTCGGTGGTGGCCCCGATGAAGGTCACCAGGCCGCTTTCCGCGTAGGGAAGCAGCGCGTCCTGCTGCGACTTGTTGAACCTGTGGATTTCATCCACGAACAGGATCGTGTGCTTGCCCATCGCCAGGTTCTGCTGCGCCTGCTCCATGGCGGCACGGATGTCCTTGACACCGGAGAACACCGCAGACAAGGCGATGAACTCGCATTGGAACGCCGTGGCCGTGAGCCGGGCCAGGGTCGTTTTGCCCACGCCTGGCGGCCCCCAGAAGATCATGGAGTGCGGCTTGCCCGACTGGAACGCCAGCCGCAACGGCTTGCCCTCCCCCAGCAGGTGCGACTGCCCGATCACCTCGTCCAGGCTGGCCGGGCGCAGGGCTTCGGCCAGGGGAGCGACCGGAGGAGTGGAGAACAGATCTGCCATGGCGGTGGAATGCGATGCAGCGGAAGAACGGGGGTTCGGGAAGGGAAACCGGCAGGAGCGAACGGGAAAGACAGGCCGCCGCACCCATTATTCCTGCAGGCGGTATCCTGCACCAATCCGGGGGCTCCGCGTTGCAGGCCGGCGCCGCGAGCATCCCCGCACCCTCCGACGACATGCTGCGCCCCCAGCCCGATCTCGCCTCGCTTGTGCACAGCGTGCGCAATTGCACCCTGTGCGCAGGCAGCCTGCCCCTCGGGCCGCGGCCCGTGCTGCAGGCCTCCGCCGGGGCGCGCATCCTCGTCGCGGGGCAGGCACCGGGCCGCAAGGTGCACGCCAGCGGCATTCCCTTCGACGATGCGAGCGGCGAACGGCTGCGCGCCTGGATGGGGGTGGACCGGGACACGTTCTACGACCCCGGGCGCATCGCGATCGTCCCCATGGGCTTCTGCTACCCCGGCACCGGCCGTTCGGGCGACCTGCCGCCGCGCCCGGAATGCGCCTCCACCTGGCGCAAGCCGCTGCTGCAAGCCCTGCCCGGCATCCGCCTCACCATCGTGCTCGGCGCGCACGCCCTCGCCTGGCACGGACGCCGCGCGCCTGCGCCGGCGTCGCTGACCGACGCCGTGCAGGACTGGCGCCGCGATGCGCCGGCGCTATGGGTGCTGCCGCATCCCAGTCCGCGCAACAACGGCTGGCTGAAACGCCATCCGTGGTTCGCCGAAGAATTGCTGCCCACCCTGCGCCGCGGAGTGGCGGAAGTGCTCGCGGACTGAACGCTGCGGGTACACGCAGCGCCGCGTGAGCGAAACCATGTGTGGGCCTGCGGAGCTAAACTCTGCGGCCGGGGAAGGCGGGTCCGCCATGCGCCGGGCCATGGCCGCGCAGCGCGGACAATCACGCTTCGCGCGCCTGCCCGCAGGCCGCCCCCATCCCTTCGGAGACCCATCCATGCATTTCGCTGCCCATGCCGTCGCGGCGCTGATCGCGCTGCTGCACATCTACATCCTGATACTGGAGATGTTCCTCTGGGACAAGCCGGCAGGCCTCAAGGCGTTCCGTAACACGCCGGAGCGCGCGGCGGACACGAAGGTGATGGCGGCCAACCAGGGTCTCTACAACGGCTTCCTCGCGGCCGGGCTGCTCTGGGGCCTCTGGCTCGGCGGACCGCACGGCCGCGCGGTCCTGACCTTCTTCCTGCTGTGCGTGCTGGTGGCCGGGCTCTACGGCGCCGCCACGGCGGCCCGCAAGATCCTGTTCATCCAGGCAGTGCCGGCCGCGCTGGGCCTGGCATTGCTCTGGATCTAGCGGCAGGCCGGCGGCGCCGGGCCTTGCAGGGCATCACTGGCGCACCACGTCGGCGCCCTGCGGGGGCTTGAACTCGAAAGTGGAGGCCGGCAGGGAAGCGCTGGACTGGACGTTCGCGAAGCGGATCACCGAGCGCTGGCCGAAGCTGTCCAGGATGTCCAGGGCCGCGAGCTGCTCGCCCTGGAAGCCCACGCGCACGCTCTTGAGCTGGCCGTCCCTGGTCCTGGGGGTGGCCAGCACCCACTGCAGGCCATCCTGGTCCGGCGCGGATTCGAGGGTGAAATCCTTGCGCAATGCCTGCAGGTCCGGCGCGGAGGCCAGCAGCGCGGCGGGCGTGGTGCCCAGCGCCTGCGCCTGCGCCCGCTGGGTGACCTGGTTCAGGTCGGCGTCGTAGAGCCAGAGCGACTTGCCGTCGGCCACGATGGTCTGGGCGAAGGGCTTGGTATAGGTGAACTTGAAGCGGCCCGGCCGCTGGAACTCGAAGGTGCCGGAGGAGGTCCGGGTGCGCGAGGCCTGGCCGTCCTTCGGGGGCGATGTCACGGTCTGCGTGAAATCCGCGCGCCCGGCCTGGGCGCCCTTCATGAACGACTCCAGGCTCGCCAGGCCATCGGCCCAGGCGCTCTGCGCACCGACCGCGATCGCGGCGATCGCCATCCACTGTTTCATCATGCTTCGATCCAATCCTTGTCGTCCAGGCTCCGGCATGCCGGCGGTCACTCGCGGTGGGGCACCAGCACCTCGCGCTGCCCGCTCGCGGTGAGCGCGCTCACGAGGCCGGCCTTCTCCATGTCTTCCAGCAGGCGCGCGGAGCGGTTGTAGCCGATGCGCAGCTTGCGCTGCACGTACGAGATGCTGGCCTTGCGGTCCTTGAGGACCACTTCCACCGCCTGGTCGTACATGGGGTCTTTTTCTCCGCCTTCACCCCCCCCGCCGCCTTCGCCGAAGGCGCCATCGTCGCCGTCCACGGTGCCCCCCTCGAGCACGCCCTCGATATAGTCGGGCTCGCCCTGGCTCTTGAGGTAGCTGACGACGCGGTGGACTTCGTCGTCGGAGACGAAGGCGCCGTGCACGCGGATGGGCAGCCCGGTGCCGCTGGCCATGTAGAGCATGTCGCCCATGCCCAGCAGCGCCTCGGCGCCCATCTGGTCCAGGATGGTGCGGCTGTCGATCTTCGAGCCCACCGAGAAGGCGATCCGGGTCGGGATGTTGGCCTTGATGAGGCCGGTGATCACATCGACGCTGGGCCGCTGGGTGGCCAGGATGAGGTGGATGCCGGCCGCCCGCGCCTTCTGCGCCAGCCGTGCGATCAGTTCCTCGATCTTCTTGCCCACCACCATCATGAGGTCGGCCAGTTCATCGATGATGACGACGATGTGCGGCAGCCGCTCCAGCGGCTCGGGCTCCTCGGGGGTGAGGCTGAAGGGGTTGTAGATGAACTCCTCGCGCGCCTTGGCCTCGTCGATCTTGGTGTTGTAGCCCGCCAGGTTGCGCACGCCCAGCTTGGACATGAGCTTGTAGCGGCGCTCCATCTCGGCCACGCACCAGTTCAGGCCGTGCGCGGCCTGCTTCATGTCGGTGACCACGGGCGCCAGCAGGTGCGGAATGCCTTCGTAGACCGACATTTCCAGCATCTTGGGGTCGATCATCAGCAGGCGCACGTCGCGCGCTTCTGCCTTGTAGAGCAGCGAGAGGATCATGGCGTTGATCCCCACCGACTTGCCAGAACCCGTGGTACCGGCCACCAGCACGTGCGGCATCTTGGCGAGGTCGGCCACCACCGGATTGCCCACGATGTCCTTGCCCAGGCCCATGGTGAGCAGGCTCTTGGCGTCGTGGTAGATCTGCGAGCCCAGGATCTCCGAGAGGCGGATCGACTGGCGCTTGGCGTTGGGCAGCTCCAGTGCCATGTAGTTCTTGCCGGGGATGGTCTCGATCACGCGGATGGAGACCAGCGACAGCGAGCGGGCCAGGTCCTTGGCGAGGTTCACGATCTGCGAACCCTTCACGCCGGTGGCGGGCTCAATTTCGTAGCGGGTGATCACCGGCCCGGGCATGGCCGCCACGACGCGCACCTCGACGCCGAAGTCCTTGAGTTTCTTCTCGATGAGGCGGCTGGTCATCTCCAGCGTCTCCGGCGCCACGGTTTCCTGCCGCGCCTGCGCGCCATCGAGCAGGTCCACCTGCGGCAGGCGGCTGTCGGGCATTTCGGTGAAGAGGGGCTTCTGCCGCTCCTTCACCACGCGCGCGCTCGGGGGGGCGTCGGCCATGAGCACGGGCTCGATGATCTGCACGGGCTGCGGATGGTGCTCCTGGATTTCATGGCGCTCCTCCTGCACCACCTCCTCGCGCTCGCGGGCGGCCCGCTTGCCGGCCGCGACGTCACGGGCCTTCTCGCGGCGCGCCCGGCCGAACTGCACCAGCCCGTCGATGCGGCCGCCCAGCCGTTCGGCCAGCTGGCCCCAGGAGAAGCGGAACACCAGCGCGGCGCCCGCCACGACCGCTATCACGGCCACCAGGCCCGAGCCGGTGAAACCCAGCCACTTCACGCCGGCGGGGCCGGTGATGTAGCCGAGCACGCCGCCGGCGTGCCCGGGCAGCAGCGGCTCCAGGCGGTACAGGCGCGACCACTCCAGGGCCGTGCTCGCGCACAGCAGCAGGGCGAGGCCGATCCAGAACATCAGCCGCCGTGCCAGCGGGCTCTGGCCGGGTGTCGCGGACTCCCCTCCGCGCATCCAGCGCGCGAGCGAGGCGATCCAGGCGCGCACGCCCGCGGCCACGCACCACCATACGGAAAAGCCGAGCGCGAAATAGCTGCCATCGGCAAGCCAGGCGCCCAGGCGTCCGGCCCAGTTCGCCATCAGCCGGCTGTCGTGCGCACCGGACGTGGACCAGGCCGCATCCTGCGCGGAATAGCTGGCCAGGGCCAGCAGCCAGAAAACCAGGGCCAGCAGCCCGGCCACCAGGCCGATCTCGTGCCCGAAGCGTGCGGCCATGCTGCGCGGCGCCGATCTGCCCCCGGCAGAAGCATTGAGGGTGTTGAGGGAGTACGTCATAGTCGAAGCGCGGCAAGCTTACCCGATGCCCTGCCCGGCCGTGTCGGCGCGGCGTCCTGGATGCAGACCCTGCGGCAGCCCGGTCTTCGCCGGCTTCTTACAATCGCCGCGATTGAAAACCCCGCGCCCGCGCGGGCCGGCCCCGGGTGGATACTCGTGGAACCGACCGCATGGACGGAATGCACCCGCCACCCGGCGGCACAAACTCTTACCTTTCACCATGTCCACTACGCAACACGCCAAAGTCATGATCCTGGGCTCCGGCCCCGCCGGCTACACGGCCGCCGTGTACGCCGCCCGCGCCAACCTGAATCCCGTGCTGATCACCGGCATCGCGCAGGGCGGCCAACTCATGACGACGACGGAAGTGGACAACTGGCCCGCCGACGTGAACGGTGTGCAGGGCCCGGAACTGATGCAGCGCTTCCTGGAGCACGCCGAGCGCTTCAAGACCCAGGTGGTGTTCGACCACATCAACCAGGTGGACCTGTCCAAGCGCCCGTTCACGCTCACCGGCGACAGCGGCACCTACACCTGCGACGCGCTCATCATCGCCACGGGCGCCTCGGCCAAGTACCTGGGGCTGCCCTCCGAAGAGGCGTTCATGGGCCGCGGCGTCTCGGGCTGCGCGACCTGCGACGGCTTCTTCTACCGCGAGCAGGACGTGTGCGTGGTGGGCGGCGGCAACACCGCCGCGGAAGAAGCGCTCTACCTCTCCAACATCGCCCGCAAGGTGACGCTGGTGCACCGGCGCGACAAGTTCAAGGCCGAGCCCATCCTGGTGGACAAGCTCAACGAGAAGGTCGCCGCCGGCAAGATCGAGCTGAAGGTGTTCCACACGCTCGACGAGGTGCTGGGCAACGACAGTGGCGTGACGGGCATCCGCATCAAGAGCACGCAGGACGGCAGCACCCAGGACATCGCCCTGCAGGGCTGCTTCATCGCCATCGGCCATGCGCCCAACACCGGCATCTTCGAAGGCCAGCTGACGCTGGAGAACGGCTACATCGTCACGCAGGGCGGCCTCAAGGGCTTCGCCACGCAGACCAGCGTGCCCGGCGTGTTCGCGGCCGGCGACGTGCAGGACCACGTCTATCGCCAGGCGATCACCAGCGCCGGCACGGGCTGCATGGCGGCGCTCGACGCACAGCGTTTCCTGGAGCAGGAAGGCGTGATCTGACGCCCTGCCCGGTCCGTCCGCGCGGGCGGCAGCCGTGCGGGCTGGACACCCGTTTGAAGGCCGCGCTATAATGCGCGGCTTTGCTGCATCTTGCGCACCGCTTTTTCAAGCGAGCCGCGCGCCGCGGCAGATACCAACCGGGTTACCGCCACCCTATCTGGCGAGGTGAGGCCGCGCGGACAGGCTTTCGCGAACCAGCGGAGCGTGCATGTCCTGCGGCTGTATTTGAAAAATCGGAGTGTCCTCATGGCACGCGTCTGCGACGTCACGGGCAAGAAGCCCATGGTCGGGAACAACGTTTCCCACGCCAACAACAAAACCAAGCGCCGGTTCCTGCCGAACCTGCAATACCGCCGTTTCTGGGTCGAGAGCGAAAACCGCTGGGTGCGCCTGCGTGTTTCCAGCGCCGCCCTGCGTCTGATCGACAAGAACGGCATCGATTCCGTGCTCGCCGACCTGCGTGCACGTGGCCAGGCTTAAGGAGTAGCACCATGGCAACCAAAGGCGGACGCGACAAGATCAAGCTGGAATCCACCGCAGGAACCGGCCACTTCTACACCACCACCAAGAACAAGAAGACGATGCCCGAGAAGATGTCGATCATCAAGTTCGACCCCAAGGCTCGCAAGCACGTCGAGTACAAGGAAATGAAACTGAAGTAAGGCGCCAGCCGCTTCCAGCGCTTTCCCGTGAAAGCCGCCCCACCGAGGGCGGCTTTTCTTTTTCCGGCTGTTCCTTTTTGGCGTGGCCTCAGGCCGCAGCGGCCTGGCGGCCCCCGCCCTGCTGCGGCGGGCGGCCGGTTTCCGGCACGGTATTGCGCTGGCCGGCCAGCAATTCGCCCAGCACCCGGTACCCCTCCTCCACCGCAGGCGTGAACGGCATGCCGCAGCTCAGCCGCAGGAAACGTTCGTAGCGCCCGGTGTTGGAGAACATGGGCCCCGGCGCCACACGGATGCCGCGTGCCAGGGCATCGTCGTAGAGCCGCGTGGAGGACAGGCCCGCGGGCAACTCGAGCCACAGGCTGATCCCGCCGGGCGGCAGGCTCAGGCGGGTTCCCGCGGGGAAGTAACGGGCGACGGCGCGGGCCGACTGCTCGCGCTGCTCCTTCAGCGAAGCGCGCATGCGGCGCAGGTGCCGCTCGTACGCGGGCGAACCCACGGTGCGCGCCGCCAGCAGTTGCGACCACGTCTGCATGTTGCGCGTGCGGGCGAACTTGAGCATCTGCACGCGCGCATTCCAGCGGCCGGCGCTCATCCAGCCCTGGCGCAAACCCGGCGCGAAGCTCTTGCTGAGGGAGGCGCAGTAGATCACCTGTCCCGCGTCGCCCGGGCGGTCCCAGGCCTTGGCGGGCCGCATCGGCTGGGGCGATTCGACGAACTCGCGGTAGATATCGTCTTCGATCAGGGCGAGGCCGTGCTCCACGCAGAGCGCGACGAGGCGCTCCTTGTGGGAGTCCGGCATGACGCTGCCCTGGGGCATCTGCAGGTGCGGCACCACCACCACGGCCTTGAGCCGCGGCTCGTTGCGGGCCGCGAGTTCCAGGGCCTCGATCGATATGCCGGTGTGGGGGCTGCAGGGAATCTCGAGCGCGCGCAGGCCCCGCACCTCGATCGCCTGCAGGATGCCGAAGAAGGTCGGGGATTCGACCGCGATCACATCGCCGGGCTCGGCCACCGCGTCCAGCGCGAGGTTCACGGCCTCCGAGTTGCCGTGCGTGGCGCCGATACCCTCGGGCGCGAGGCTCAGGCCGAAGCTGAGCGCATGGTGCGCCATGGCCCGCTGGAACTCCGGGTGCGTGGACGGGGCGGAGGGGCCATAGACGAGGATGTCGGGCTGTTCGCGCAGCAGCCGGACCGCGAGGCGGTTGAGCGCCTCGGCATCGAACAGCGCGGGCGCGGGCATGGCGCTGCCCAGGTCCAGCGCGGAAGGCGCACGGCGGGCCTTCTCCAGGAACGTGGAAATGCGTTCGTTGATGCCGGCGAACACGTGCGGGTCGGGCGGCAGCGGCTCGTGCAGTTCGGGCTCGCGGGCCGCCGGCAGGGAGGCGACACGGGCAGGAACGGCGGCGAAGTACCCCACCCGCTCGCGCGCCTGGGCGAAGCCTTCGGCCTCCAGGTGCCGCAGCACCTGCAGGGCTGTGGTGAGGCTCACGCCATGCCGCTGGCACAGCTCCCGCACCGACGGCAGGCGCATGCCCGGCTGCAGGCTGCCCGCCGCGATGGCCTGCACGTACAGGCCCGCGATCTGCCGGTAGCGCGGCTGGTCCGCGGCCCGCGCCGCGGGCGACAGGGGGAATTCGGCGACGGAATCGGTCATGGCGGGGACGCCCCGAAAGGCGCTGGAGGCGGGAAAGCAGTGCCGGCCATCATGCCGCGGCATCGCACGGCCGCACAGATACAGACAGGCCACACAGTGACCATAACAGAGGCAGAAAAACCCGCACTGTTCTCCTTGCCCTCCGGTCCGCCTGTGCCTGCCCCGGCATCCGGGTTCTTCCTAGGATGAGGCCCTGTTCCGACGCATCCGCCCCCAGGAGAAACCATGCCGCACGCCACACGCCCAGCCCCTTGCGCATCCCCTGCTGTCAGCCCCCTTGTTCCCGCGGCCACGCAACTGTCCGTGCGCCCTGGCCAGACGCTGCTGGTCTGCCTGCCGCCCGGCGCTTCGCTGGTGGTGGAGCATGGCTGCCTCGCGTTGCGGGCCGGTCCGGTCGTGTGGGGGCAGGTGCTGGCATCCCAGGCCCGCCTCGGGACGCTGGAAGCCGGGCAATGCCGGACCGGCGCGGCGGAGTCCACGGAGTGGATGGAAGTGTCCAACCCGGGGCATACGACGGCCCATGCCAAGCTGCTGGAGCCTGCCCCCGTCCTGTCATCGCTGGCGGGGCTGGTCAGGGCCTGCCTGAACCGGCTGGGCGGCGGGATGCGCACCCTGCGGGCGCATGGAAGGCCGAGGCCCGGCACGCCGGACCACGGCCAGCGGGCGGGGGCCCATGCCACCACAGCACGGTGATGGCGAACGCCGCCTGCCGTGCCGGCCGCTGCCGCAGCCCGCCCCGGCTCCAGTCAGCTCAGGCCTGCGCGGCCCGCAGCCGCAGCGAGAAATCCCGCAGGGCGGCGATTCCGCTCTCTTCGGCGCGACGGCACCAGGCCTGCAGGTCGGCCGTGAGCTGCTCGCGCGATTGCGAGGTGTTCAACCAGAGCTGGCGCAGCTCCTCGCGCATCGTGACCATGGTGTCGAGCACGGGATGCGCGGCGCGGGCACTGGCGAGCTGCTCCTGGGCGCGCGCGGGCACCTTCTCGGCATCGCGGTGCAGCCAGCGGCGCGCGGTACGCAGCACGGACACGTCCGCCTTGCGGGCCTTGAGGGCGGCGATCTCCTCGCGGCAGGCGCGGCGCACGCCGCGCGCATAGCCGGCCATGACCTCGTAGCGGTTGGCGATCAGGGCCTCGAGCGTCTTCTCGTCCGCCACCGGCTTGACGGCGCCCAGGCGCAGCTTGGGCGGCACCTTCCTGACGGTGGCCCAGCCCACGCGGCGCATCAGGCTGATGTAGAGCCAGCCCACGTCGAATTCATAGGGCTTGACCGAGAACTTGGCCGAGGTGGGATAGGTGTGGTGGTTGTTGTGCAGTTCTTCGCCGCCGATCACGAGCCCCCAGGGCACCAGATTGGTGCTCGCATCCTGCGCCTCGAAGTTGCGATAGCCCCAGAAGTGGCCGATGCCGTTGACGACGCCTGCGGCCCAGAACGGGATCCAGAGCATCTGCACGGCCCAGACCGTCGCGCCGATGGCACCGAAGAGCAGCACGTTGATGATGAGCATCAGCCCCACGCCCTGCCAGGCGAAGCGGCTGTAGACGTTGCGCTCGACCCAGTCGTCGGGCGTGCCGTGGCCGAACTTGGCCAGGGTCTCGGCATTGGCGGCCTCGGAGCGGTACAGCTCTGCGCCGCGCCACATCACGGTATCCAGCCCGCGCGTCTGCGGGCTGTGGGGGTCGTCGGCGGTCTCGCACTTGGCGTGGTGCTTGCGGTGGACGGCCACCCATTCCTTCGTGACCATGCCCGTGCCCACCCACAGCCAGAAGCGGAAGAAGTGCGACGGGACGGCGCCGAGGTCCACCGAGCGGTGCGCCTGGGCGCGGTGCAGGAAGATCGTCACGGCGGCGATCGTGATATGGGTGGTCACGAGCGTGTAGAGGACGATCTCCCACCAGGACAGGTCCAGCAGGCCATTGGCCATCCAGGCAAGGATGGCATCGAAAACGGCCCGGTCGGGAAGGTACATGGGAAGCCTTTGAGGAAAGCGGACGGGAAAACTGCCCGATGAAGGGCACTTCAGTGATTTTAGAAGCCGATGCGGCCGGGAAGTTGCACAAGACCGCGCGATGCGCGGTGTTTTCATCGGCGGATCAGCCGGGGGAAATCAGCCTTTCCGGGTCCATACCGCGGCGAAGAAGCCATCGGTCTGGTGCAGATGGGGCCACAGGCGCAGATAACCAGTGCCGCTGGCGCCCCCGCTGCACAGTCCGGCCGCGCCCTCGACCTTGAGCTGCTCCAGCAGCGTGCCCACGTCTTCCGCCACGAAGTCGGAATGTGCCGCACTGAAGGCTTCCGCGATACCCTCGTTTTCCTCGGGCAGGATGCTGCAGGTGGCGTACACCAGGCGTCCGCCCGGCTTGAGCAGGCGCGCGGCGCTCTGCAGGATGGCGGTCTGCTTGGCCACCAGTTCCTGGACGGCCTGGGGGGACTGCCGCCATTTCAGGTCCGGGTTGCGGCGCAGGGTGCCCAGGCCGGAGCATGGTGCATCCACCAGCACGCGGTCGATCTTGCCGGCCAGGCGCTTGATGCGCTCGTCGCGCTCGTGCGCGATCGCGGCGGGGTGCACGTTGGAGAGGCCGCTGCGGGCCAGCCGCGGCTTGAGCGCGTCGAGCCGGTGGGCGGAGACGTCGAACGCGTAGAGCCGCCCGGTGCTGCGCATGGCCGCGCCGATGGCGAGCGTCTTGCCGCCCGCGCCGGCGCAGAAGTCCACCACCATTTCGCCGCGGCGGGGCTGCAGCAGCAGGGCGAGGAGTTGCGAGCCCTCGTCCTGCACCTCGACGGCGCCGCGCGCGAACGCATCGACCTTGGTGAGCGCCGGCTTGCCTTCCACGCGCAGGCCCCAGGGGGAGTACGGCGTGGGCACTGCGGGAATGCCGGCCTTGGCCAGTTCCTTCTGCACGTCGGCGCGCCTGGCGTTCAGGTCGTTGACGCGCAGGTCGAGCGGCGCCGGCTGGGCCAGGCTGTCCGCCAGGGCCCAGAAGCCCTCGCCCACCTGGCGCCGGAGCGGCTGCACGAGCCAGTCGGGCAGGTTGTGGCGGTGCGGCTCCAGCAGGTCGGACGGCGGCACGGCGTCGCACTGGTCGAGCCAGCTCTTCTCGGCATCGGAGAGCGCGCTCTTGAGGAAGTCGCGCGGGCCGTGGAAGCCCAGGATGGCGAGGCGCCGCTCGCGCGGCCCGGAGCCGGAGCGCGCCAGTTGCTCGAACAGCAGCTTCTTGCGCAGCACGGTATAGGCGGTTTCGGCGAGGGTGGCGCGTTCGCGCGGACCGAGGGAGCGGTGGTCCCGGAAATAGCGGGACACGACGGCATCGGCGGGGTGTTCGAATTGGAGGGTGAGCCTGACGAGTTCCGCGCAGGCATCCAGAAGGGCTTTCGGGTGCATGGGAGGATTGTCCCATCCATGCGTGCCGGGCGCGTCACTGTTATGGAATGCAATGCGCTGCAAAAGAAAACAGTATGCATTTTTCCGGCGCGCCAGGCACTGCCGGCATTAGATTGGGCGGCTATGCACCATGCACCCGTACGACGACCGCGCGCGACTTCGCTGCTTCCGCCCCCCCGGGCGCTGCGCATGGCAGCCGCTGCCGCGGCGGCGGCGCTGATGTGCGCCTGCGGCGGCGAGAGTGTGACCGCGCAGGCTGCGGCCGCGCCCGCAGGCAGCATCGATTCGCTGGGCGCGACGGGCTGGGCCTCCCATGGCACGCCGACCACCGGTGGACAGGGCGCCGCGGCAGAAAGGACCTACACGGTGGCGAACCGCAACGAACTCATCCAGGCGCTCTACGGCAACACCGCCGTGATCGCACCGGACGGTTCGGTGCAGGGGACGCCGGACAAGGCGCCCAAGGTCATCCGCATCCGGGGCACCATCGACCTGAACGTGGACGGCCAGCTGCGCCCTTACACGCCGGACCGCTACGTGGCGGACTCCTGCGCATCGTCGGTGCACGGCTATGCGTCCCAGGCCAGCCTCTGGTCGGACTACCTCGCGGCCTACCGCCCGGGCGCCTGGGGCAATGCGCGAACGGTGAGCGGCAAGCCGGAAGACGCGCGGGCCTGCGCGGCGGAACTGCAAAGGCGCGTCGTGACGATCAGCGTGCCGGACAACACGTCCCTGCTGGGCATCGGCACGGACGCGAAGATCCTGCACGGCAATCTCATGCTGGGCACGCCGGATGCGCCGGTCGCCAACATCGTGATCCGCAACATCACCTTCGAAGACGCATTCGACGACTTCCCCCAATGGGACCCGACGGACTCCTCCGACGGCCGGTGGAACTCGGAGTACGACCTCATTTCCGTCGCCCATGCCAGCCACGTGTGGATCGACCACAACACCTTCAGCGACGGCGACCGCCACGACCATGCCTTCCCTTCCGTGTGGCACGAGACGGTGCACGGCACGGACTACAGCGGCGGCGATTTCAAGGTGCAGCACCATGACGGCCTCGTGGACGTGACCCGGCACGGCAACTACGTCACCCTGTCGAACAACCATTTCCACGACCACGACAAGGCATTCCTGATCGGTGGCACCGATGTCCCCGGCGCGGACAGCGGCAATCCGCGCATGCTGAAGGTGACGTTCCACGGCAACCATTTCCAGAACCTGCGGCAGCGCCAGGCCCGGGTCCGCTACGGGATGGTGCACCTCTACAACAACTACTACGAGAACACACGGGACGCCTCGGCCGACTACCCCTGGCTCGCCGGCATGACGCTGGGCCAGAGCGGCAAGGTGCATGCCGAGAACAACGTGGTATCGCTCGCCGGCCCGGACCGGCCCGCGCGGCCTGCCGACGTGGCGAACGCCCGGATCTCGGCGGCACGGACGCAGGACTGCGCGGCGCTGTTTTCGGCCAGCGAGTGCGCCTCCACGTTCTACGACAGCGGCACGGTGCTCAACGGCGGGCCCGCGGACCTGACGGCCGCCGTGCGCTGGTCGTCGGCACTGGCGGCCGCCCCGGCCTGGAAGCCATCGGACTACTACGACTACACGCTGGAGGACACCGCGGACCTGGCGGCGCGCATCACCGCCCGTGCGGGAGCGGGCAAGCTCGAGGGTCCCGCAGAACCACGCTGACGCCGGGCGTCGGGAGTGCCCGGGTGGCTGCAGAGCAAGCGCACAATCCGGCGATGCACAGTCCCTCCCACCCCGATGGCGAACTGCCTCCGCTGCAGCCCACCCCTCCCGGCCTCTACCGGCATTACAAAGGCATGCTCTACGAGGTCGTCGGTACCGCGCGGCACAGCGAGACGCTGGAGCCGATGACGGTGTACCGGGCGCTCTACGGCGACCGTGGGCTGTGGGTACGGCCCGCGGCCATGTTCGCGGAGACGGTCCTCATCGACGGGCTGGCCCGGCCGCGGTTCGAGCCCGTCGCCTCCGGCAGTACGCCAGGCTGACGACGCGAAGGCGACCGCAGGCGCGTCAGAAGCCGGCCTGCGTCCGCCCGCGGCGCACGCCCGTCGCGGGCAGCGGCAGGCGTCCTACAGGCCGGCAGTCCATCCCTGCCTAACGTTGGGTCCATGACGGACCATCCGCTGCAAGGCATGTTCGGGGAAAAGTCCCTGACCAAGATCGCTGGAATCTACGATGACAAACCACCGGCCGAGGCGCTCGCCGGCCGCCTGCTGCGGCTGCATGGCCTGCGGCCGGGGCAGGTACGGCTGCTGGGCCCGCAGGACGCACGCGCTTCGCGGGCGGACCTGTTCGGCCGCGCCCTGGAACCGGACCAGCGAGGCGTTTTCCGCACGCTGCCGCGATCGCATCTCGTGACCGGGCTGGCGGGCGCCCTGGCGGGCGTGCTGTTCTACGCCTGGCTGCTGCGCGGCAGCCAGCCCGTGGTGGCGGGCAGTCCGCTGCAGGCCTTCCTCGCCATCGTCGGCATCGCCACGGCCTTCGGTGTGCTGCTCGGCGGGCTGGTCTCGCTGCGGCCGGACCACGTGCGGCTGATCACCCAGGTCCGTTCCGCGCTGCGCGACGGGCATTGGGCCGTGGTGGTCCATCCCACGGACCCGCACCAGGCGCAGCTGGCCAGGGACCTGCTGGACGGCAGCCACCCCGGAAAGATCGTAACGGCGCTCTGATCCGCCGGCTCACCGCGCTGGCCGCATGGCCGTATCGGCCAAAGCGTCAGGACAGCAGCAACTGCAGCACGGCCGGTGCGTAGATCGCATGCTCCTGCGCCAGCACCCGCTCGGACAGGCGCTCGGCCGTGTCCCCCGGCAGCACCGGCACGACGCCCTGGGCCAGGATGGGCCCCGCGTCCAGTTCGGGGGTGACGAGGTGCACGGAGGCCCCGGCCACCTTGCAGCCCGCGTCGATGGCGCGCTGGTGGGTATGCAGGCCGGGAAAGGCCGGCAGCAGCGAAGGGTGGATGTTGACCAGCCGCCCTGCGTAATGCGCCACGAAGCCGGGCGTGAGGATGCGCATGAAGCCGGCCAGCACGACGAGCGCGGGATCGTGTGTGTCGATCCGCTGCGCGAGTGCTGCATCGAAGGCCTCGCGCGAAGCGTGGGCCCGGTGGTCCACGGCGTCCGTGGCGATGCCCTGCTCACGCGCCCAGGCGAGGCCGGGTGCATCGGCCTTGTTGCTCAGCACGGCCGCCACCCGCACGCCGTGGCGGCCTGCCCAGTCCTGCATGCGGGCCGTCCGCACGATGGCCGCCATGTTGGAGCCCCCGCCCGAGATCAAAATCACGATGTTCTTCATGGGGCGCGGATTATCGCCGCGTCCGTTCCTCCTCCTTGCCTGCGGCGGTGCCACCCGCCTTGTTTCCATGCCCTTCGATCCCCGCCTCCAGCCCCTGACCGCCGCCGAAGCCCGCGTGCTCGGCACCCTGATGGAAAAGGCCCGCACGGTGCCCGACAGCTATCCGCTCACCCTGAATGCCGTGGTGACCGGCTGCAACCAGAAATCGAGCCGGGATCCGGTGACCACGCTTTCCGACGCCGAAGTGCAGGAAGCGCTGGACAGCCTGCGCCGCCGCGCGATGGTGGTGGAGATCGGCGGCCAGCGCGCCACCCGCTGGGAGCACAACTTCACGCGCGCGGCGGGCGTTCCCGACCAGTCCGCGGCCCTGCTCGGGCTGCTGATGCTGCGCGGCCCGCAGACGGCGGGCGAGTTGCGCATCAATGCCGAGCGCTGGCACCGTTTCGCCGACATCTCATCGGTCGAGGCGTTCCTGGACGAGCTGCAGTCGCGCAGCGAGGAAAAAGGCGGCCCGCTGGTGGCCCTGCTGCCGCGCGCGCCGGGCGCCCGCGAATCGCGCTGGACGCACCTGCTCTGCGGCCCTTTGAGCGCCGCCGACATGGCCGCGCAGGCGGCGCAGGCCGCGGCCCCGACATCTTCCGCCCGGGCGGCCGATCCGGCGCTGGCCGAGCGTGTCGCGGCCCTGGAGGCCGAGGTAGCGGCTCTGCGGGGATCGCTGGCGGCGCTCTGCGGCCAGCTCGGGGTGTCGCTCCCCGGACAGCCATAAAAAGCACGACCGTGCTACAAATTGCGGTATCGCGCCGGCCACGCCGGCGCTCACACGGAGACACCGCATGGACCTTGCTTTCACCCCCGAAGAACAGGCCTTCCGCGAAGAGATTCGCGCGTGGGTCCGCGAGCATCTGCGGGCCGAGACCGCGCACAAGGTGCACAACGCGCTGCGCCTGACGCGCGACGACCTGCAGGGCTGGGCGAAGATCCTCGGCAAGAAGGGCTGGCTGGGCTTCGGCTGGCCCAAGCAGTTCGGCGGCCCCGGCTGGACGGCCGTGCAGAAGCATTTGTTCGAGGAAGAGTGCGCGCTGGCCGGTGCGCCCCGCATCGTGCCGTTCGGCCCGGTGATGGTGGCCCCCGTGATCATGGCCTTCGGTTCGCCCGAGCAGCAGCAGCGCTTCCTGCCCGGCATCGCGAGCGGCGAGGTCTGGTGGAGCCAGGGCTACAGCGAGCCGGGCTCGGGCTCGGACCTGGCCAGCCTCAAGACCCGCGCCGAGCGCCGCGGCGACAAGTACATCGTCAACGGCCAGAAAACGTGGACCACGCTGGGCCAGTACGGCGACTGGATGTTCAACCTCGTGCGCACCAGCACGGAAGGCAAGCCGCAGACCGGCATCAGCTTCCTGCTGCTGGACATGAAGTCGCCCGGCGTCACCGTGCGGCCGATCAAGCTGCTGGACGGCGAATGCGAGGTGAACGAGGTGTTCTTCGACAACGTCGAAGTGCCCGCCGAGAACCTGATCGGCGAGGAGAACAAGGGCTGGACCTACGCCAAGCACCTGCTCTCCCACGAGCGCACGAACATCGCGGACGTGAATCGCAGCAAGCGCGAGCTCGAGCGCCTCAAACGCATCGCGAAGACCGAGGGCGTGTGGGACGACCCGCGCTTGCGCGACCAGATCGCGCTGCTGGAGGTGGACATCGTGGCGCTGGAGATGCTGGTGCTGCGCGTGCTCTCGGCCGAGAAGTCGGGCAAGAACTCGCTGGACATCGCCGGCCTGCTCAAGATCCGCGGCAGCGAGATCCAGCAGCGCTATGCCGAACTGATGATGCTGGCCGCCGGCCCGTACTCCCTGCCCTTCATCGAAGAAGCCATGGAGGCCGGCTGGCAGGGCGACGCGGCGATGGGCGCGCTGGGCGGCTACCCGGGCGGCACGGTGGCGAACGCGCCGCTGGCGTCCACCTACTTCAACCTGCGCAAGACCACGATCTACGGGGGGAGCAACGAAGTCCAGCGAAATATCGTCGCTCAGACGGTGCTGGGCTGATTTGCTTCCGAGGGAGCGACGATGTTTCGCTGGCGCGGTAACGCACCGCTCCCCCAGGCCCCCTCCGCGAGGGGGCTCCAGCATGAGCTTCGCTGATCTTTGAAGGGGGGCGTGCAAGCGCCCCGCCCTGAACGGCTTTTGGAGACGAACATGGATTTTGATTTTTCTGAAGACCAGCAATCGTTGCGCGATGCGGTGCGGCGCTGGGTGGACAAGGGCTACACGTTCGAGCGGCGCCGCGGCATCGTGGCGGCGGGCGGGTTCGACCGTGCGGCGTACGGCGAGCTGGCGGAGCTGGGCCTGACGGCACTGACGGTGCCGGAGGCGCACGACGGGCTGGGCCAGGGCGCGGTGGATGCCATGGTGGCGATGGAGGAGCTGGGCCGCGGCATCGTGCTGGAGCCGCTGGCGCAGACCTTCGTGGCCAGCGGCATGCTGGCGCAGTGCGCACCCGAGGCGGTGCAGGCCGCGTGGCTGCCGCGCATCGCGAGTGGCGAGGCACTGGTGGTGCTGGCGCACCAGGAGCGCAAGGCACGCTACCGGCTGGACGTTTGCGAGGCCCAGGCCACCGGTTCGGGCGACAGCGCCACGGTGACGGGCACCAAGAGCCTCGTGCCCGCGGGCGACCAGGCCGATGCGTTCCTGGTGCCGGCACAGCACCAGGGCCGCGTGGCCCTTTTCCTGGTCGAGCGCGGCGCGCAGGGCGTGGCCACGCGCGGGTACGTGACGCAGGACGGCAGCCGCGCGGCGGAGGTCCAGTTCGACAACGCGCCGGCCACGCTGGTCGCCGAGGACGGGCTCGCGGCGCTGGAACTCGCGGTGGACATCGGCATCGCCGCGGCGTGCGCCGAGGCCGTGGGCGTGATGGACCAGACCGTGGCGCTCACCGTGGACTACATGAACCAGCGCAAGCAGTTCGGCGTGCCGATCGCCACCTTCCAGGCGCTGCGCCACCGCGTGGCCGACATGAAGATGCAGCTGGAGCTGGCGCGCTCGATGAGCTATTACGCCAGCCTGAAGCTCGGCGCCCCCGCCGAGGAGCGCCGCCGCGCCCTGTCGCGCGCGAAGGTGCAGCTCGGGCAGTCGATGCGCTTCGTGGGCCAGCAGTCCGTGCAGTTGCATGGCGGCATCGGCGTGACCGATGAATACATCGGCAGCCACTACTTCAAGAAGCTCACGCAACTGGAAATGACCTGGGGCGATACGCTGCACCACCTGGGCGAGGTGTCGGCGCGCATGCAGGACACGGCGGGCGTGTTCGCCTGACCCGGGCGACAACGCGACCGTCTGGGCGCGGTAACACGAACCCCGCGACGGAGGGGTAGGCAGGGCGGGAACTCTGTGTTCAAGTGCGAGGTTCATCCGACATGTCACTTGACCCGAGGGAGTTCCATGCATCACACGCCATTGCCATCCCGCCGCCCATCCGCATCTGCCCTGCTGCTGGGCGGTATCGTCGCCGCCTGTGCCGCGCCCGCCTGGGCCCAGACGGCCGAGCCCGAGCCCGGCATGTGGAGCTTCGACGGTGAGCTGGATGGCCGCCCGGGCCGCAGCCTGCACATCGACACCCAGGCCGGCCGCACCATGGCCGTTTCCTACCTGGGGTACCGCGCCGACGGCTCGTCGTTCTTCCTGCAGGCCGCGGGCATCCGGCCCAACACCTCTTCCACCTTCGACGGCACGCTGAGCGAATTCCGCAACGGCCCGGTGATCGGCGGCGGCGCCGGCCAGGGCGAGACCGCAGCCACCGCGGGCCCCGTGAAAATCGTCTTCGACACGCCCACCACGGGCACCGTCACGCTGCCGGGCGACGTGCCGCGGCGTATTTCGCGCTACCAGTACGAAGAT
The DNA here is from genome assembly GCF_900100305.1 of Paracidovorax citrulli. GTDB lineage: Bacteria > Pseudomonadota > Gammaproteobacteria > Burkholderiales > Burkholderiaceae_C > Paracidovorax > Paracidovorax citrulli. Next base: position 51,540 of record NZ_FNEY01000023.1, read on the forward strand.
CCTGCCGTACGGCTCACGCGCGACTCCATCGCCGCCGATACCTTCGCTGGCGCGACGCAGAGCTCGAGAACTCCCCACAAAATCGACATGAAGCTGGAGAATGGCCAGCTCTCCATGAAGATCGAAACCAGCGCGGAACGGCGAAACTGCATCTATACCGGCAACATCCAGCCCGCAGGTTCGGGCGTGTCTTCCGACGGGACGTACCTGTGCACCAAGGACGATGGAACGCAGGAGACAGGCGCTTACCGCGCAGAGCATTTCATGATGCAGGCCGATGGCATATTCCGGGGGACCCTGTGGCGTGACGGCGCGTCCACCGACCTGCTCGGCTACTGCATGGGGGGTGCCGTCTTCATGGACTGGCCGGGGCTTTGCCCCACGGCACGAGGGTTCCAGACGCAGCCGGAACCCGGCATCTGGGGTTTCGAGGGCGAGGTGAGCGGCCGGCCCGGGCGCAGCCTGCAGATCGACACGCAGCAGGGACGCGCCATGGTGGTGACCTATGTAGGTTACCGGCCCGACGGCTCCTCGCTCTTCCTGCAGGCCGGGGGCGTACGGGCCGAAGGCGACACGGCCTTTACCGGCAACCTGCAGGAATACCGCAACGGGCCCGTGCTGGGCGGCGGTACCCGCAGTGGCGAGCAGGCCGCCGACCTGGGCCCAATGCGCATCACCTTCGACTCGGCCACCACCGGCACCGTCACCCTGCCCGGCGACACGCCCCGGCGCATCGTGCGGTTCCAGTACGAGGATCTCACGGCGCGGTTCAACCAGACCTATCGCATCCGGTACGCCGGAGGCTCCACATTGGGGGGCGCACCGTCCCTGCAGCTCAAGTTCCAGGCACGCGACGGGCAGTTCCAGATGGTCGAAAACGGCGGGGATGGCACCGGGGGCTGCACCTACACGGGCAGCTACCGGTTCGCCGGCCGGAGCCTCGTCAGCCCCTCCGGAACTTACGTGTGCGACGGGTCCGGGGCAACGGGCACCTACAGCAACTACCAGTTCGAAGTGGATGCCGGTGGGCACATCGTTTTCTACAAGTCACCGCGCCGGGTCTATGGCGGCGGCTTCTGTGTCCGGCGGACGGAAGAAGGCAGCTTCCGCCCCTGCAGCACCGAAGAGCTGAACACGCCGGCCTCCTGACGGGAAGTGCAGCCATGGCGCGAGGCCGGGGCTGCACATGCCACGTGGCGCGGACCGCCGCCGTGCCGGGCGCGGCCGCATCCCAAAGCGGCACCCTCGGCATTGCATGCATGGCGCTGCATTGACACGCTGCCTCCCCGGGCCGAGAGTGCGGAGCCCTGCACACTGAAGAGCACCGCACATGAGGCCCACCTGGACCCGCCCCCTGGGCATCGCCTGCCTGGCCTTCCTGGCCGCCCCTGCCTGGAGCGGCACGGCCGCGCCGGACGCCGGGCAACAGCCGCGCTTCGCCATGTCCGCCCACGCCCACGCCTACGCCCACGCGGCAGCGCCCGCACGCGAAATGGTGGGCTACTTCACGTCCTGGGGCATCTATGCCCGCGGCTACACCGCGAGAAGCCTGGCCTCCCAGGGCGCCCTGCCCCGCATCACCACGCTGAACTATGCGTTCGGCAGCGTGGCGCCCGCCAGCGCGGACGGCAGCGGCCCGGTGGGCTGTCGGCTCGGCGACGCGTGGGCCGACGTGGAGCGTCCCTGGACGGCCGAGGAAAGCGTGGACGGCACGGCGGTGGACGACACCCAGCCGCTGCGCGGCAACTTCCAGCAGCTGCGCGCGCTCAAGCGCCTGCGGCCCGGGCTGAAGGTGCTGGTCTCGCTGGGGGGATGGAACGGATCGAAGTGGTTCTCCGACGCGGCGCTCACGCCCGCGTCGCGCAGCGCGTTCGTGAAGTCGTGCGTCGATCTCTTCATCCGCGGCCGCACCGGAGGGGAAACCGAAGGCGACGGCCCGGCCGCGGGCGTGTTCGACGGCATCGACATCGACTGGGAGCACGTCGCCGCCGAGGCTGCACCGGGCAATATCGTGCGGCCAGAGGATACGGCGAACTTCACGCTGCTGCTGCAGGAATTCCGCCGGCAGCTCGATGCGATCGACCCGGCGCTGCGCCTGACCATCGCGGCCCCCGCGGGCCCGCAGAACAGCGCGAAGATCGAGCTCGCGGCCGTGGCGAAGACGGTGGATTTCATCAACCTGATGGCCTACGACCTCCATGTTTCCCCGGAGCGCCGCACCAACCACCAGGCCGCGCTCGCACCCAGCCCGCGCGACCCCGACCGGGCAAAGGATCTCTCGGTGGTGGAAGCCGTCGGCCGGTACCTGCAGGCCGGCGTGCCGCGCAGCAAGCTCGTGGTCGGCGCACCGCTGTACTCGCAGGGATGGAGCGGCGTGAATCCGGCTGGCAACGGCCTCTACCAGCCGGCCACGGGGCCCGCGCAGGGCACCTACGAGGCCGGCGTGGATGATTTCAAGACCGTGCGCGCCAAGCCCGGTTTCACGCGCCACCGGGACGCGTGGTCGCGCGCGGCCTGGCTTTTCGACGGCAGCACGTTCTGGACCTTCGACGACGAACAGGTCGTGCGCGAGAAGGCGCGCACCGTGCGGGCCGCGGGCCTGCGCGGCATGATGTTCTGGGAGCTTTCCGGCGATGGTGGCGAGCTGGTGCGCGCGGCGGGAGAGGAGCTGTCCACGGGCCGCTGAAACCCGCGGGACGCGCCGTGGAAGGCGAATCCGGGATAATCCCGTGATTCCCTGCAGCCGGGCCGAGCGCCCGGCTCTCTATTTTCAGCACGAGACATGAGCGCCACTGCCACCCCCACCGACCCGAACCGCCAACACCTCGAAACGGCGCGCGAGCAGATCGCGCGCGGCGACCTGCAGCAGGCCGCGCTCACGCTGAACAAGGCCCAGCGCACCCAGCCCAACGACCCGCGCGTGTTCATGCTGGCGGGCCTCATGGCCGAGAAGGCGGGCAATATCCCGAAGGCCTTCGACGGGCTGCGCCGCGCCGTGACGCTGGCGCCCGACTGGGGCCCGGGCCAGCTGGAGCTGGCGCTGCTGCACGCGCGCCAGAACCAGTTGCGCGAAGCCGTGGAGCTGGCCGAGAAGCTGGCCGCGCGCGAGCCGCGCAACCTGGTGGTGCTCGCCGGCGTGGTGGACATCGCCCACCGCGCGGGGCACCTGGAGATGGCCGTGCGGCACCTGCGCCGCGGCCTGGAGATGGTGCCCGGCGACGTGCAGTTGCGCCGCCTGCTCGCCCGCGACCTGAGCGACCTGGGCCAACACGCCGAGTCGCTGCAGGTCTGGGGCGCGCTGATCGACGAGAACCCGCAGGACACCGAGGCCCGCCTGGGCCGGGTGAAGGCCTGCATCGCGGCCGGCACGCCGGCGCAGGCGGTGGCCGACACGACGGCGCTGATGGAACTCGCGCCCGGTGATTCCGTGGTGGCCTACTACACGGCCATCGCGCACGGCGTGACGCCGCAGCACCAGCCGCCGGAACTGCACCGCGCGCTGTTCGACAACCTCGCAAGCCTCTACGACCAGCACATGGTCGCCGGACTGAAGTACAAGCTGCCGAAGATCGCGGCCGAAAAGATCCTCGCACGCTACCCCGACAAGCACATGAACGTGCTGGACCTGGGCTGCGGCACGGGACTGCTGGGCGTGTGCCTGGGCCGCATCGACGGCTTCCTCATCGGCGTGGACATCTCCATGAAGATGATCGAGCAGGCGGCACGCCACAACGTGTACGACCGCTTCCACAATGCCAACCTGCTGGACGCGCTGCGCGACACGCCCTCCTCCACCTACGACGTGGTGGCGGCGCTGGATGTCTTCATCTACGCGGGCGACCTGTCGGACACCGTGCCCGACGCCTTCCGCCTGATCGTGCCGAACGGCGACTTCCTCTTCTCGTGCGAAGCCGCTCCCGAAGAGGGCCCGGACCTGGTGCTGCAGGCCAGTGGCCGCTACGCCCACAAGCGCAGCCACGCCCTGGCCGTGTGCCGGGCGGCGGGCTTCACGTCGGTGGAGATCGAGGATCTCCTGCTGCGCTACGACGGCAATGAGCCCGTGCAGGGCTTCCTGGTAACCGCAAGGAAATAACGGCCCCCCCTGAGGCGCCTGCGGCGCCTTCCCCCCGGGGGGACGACGCTGGCAGCCCGGCGGAGCCGGTTCTGCGGCGTCTGCTGACATGGCCTGCTCCGCGGCCTTCGGATGGGTGGCGCACTGCCTGTCCAACGCTGGCGCCCCGAGCCTGCCTCGGGCGCGCTTTTTTCTCGGCGGGGTCTGGCACCAAGGCGTTTCAGCTTCCGCAGGCTCGGAGGCGCCGGGCGGCGAGCTCTGGCGGCTCAGATGCGGAATGCGTCCACGGCGCGGACGAGGTGGGCGGCCTGCTGCTGCATGGACTGGGCGGCGGCGGCGCTCTGCTCCACCAGCGCGGCGTTCTGCTGGGTGCCCTGGTCCATGACGGTAATGGCTTCGCTGACCTGGGCCACGCCGTCGCTCTGGGCCCCGCTGGCGGCGCTGATCTCGCTGACCAGGCCGGTGACGCGCTGGATGGCGGACACCACTTCGGCCATGGTGGTGCCTGCCCGGTCCACCAGCTGCGAGCCCTGGCCCACGCGCTCGACGCTGGCGCCGATCAGGTCCTTGATCTCCCGCGCGGCCTGGGCGCTGCGCTGGGCCAGCAGCCGCACCTCTCCGGCCACGACGGCGAAGCCGCGGCCCTGTTCGCCGGCGCGGGCCGCTTCCACTGCCGCATTCAGCGCCAGGATGTTGGTCTGGAAGGCGATGGAGTCGATCACGCCGATGATGTCCGCGATCTTGCGGCTGGAATCGTTGATGCCGCGCATGGTCTGCACGACCTCGGCCACGACCTCCCCGCCCCGCACGGCCACGGTGCTCGCGTTCACGGCAAGTTCATTGGCCTGGCGGGCGCTGTCGGCGTTCTGGCGCGAGGTGGAGCCCAGGTGCTCCATCGATGCGGCCGTCTGCTCCAGGGCGGCGGCCTGCTGCTCGGTGCGGGCCGAGAGGTCGTTCGTGCCGGAGGATATCTCCACGGAGGCCTGGGAAACCGCGTCCGCGGACTGGCGGACCTGCCCGATCACCTGGGCCAGTTGCAGGCGCATGGCCGAGAGATGGTGGACCAGGCTGGAGGTGTCGCCCGCGCCTGCCGCGAAGCTCTCGCGCAGGTCGCCGTCCGCGATCTGGCGGGCGATCGCCGTTGCCTGGGCCGGGTCGCCGCCCAGCTGGCGCAGGACGGAGCGGATGATCCGCCAGCCCAGCAGCCCCCCGAGCACCGCGCCCGCCGCGATGAGCGCGGACACGATGCGGAAGGTGCGGTCCACGGAGGCGGCCACGCGCTCGGTCTCGTCCCGTGCCTGCTGCTCCTGCAGCTTGCCGGCTTCCAGCAGCAGGTTGCGGACCTCGACGTGCAGCCGGTCGGTGGAGGCGTTGAGCTCGCCCATGGCCGCTTCCGCATCGCCGGCCTGCGCAGCCGCCTGCAGCCTGGCCACCGACGCCTTGTAGCGGGCCCAGGTGTCCGCCAGCTTCTGGCCCGTGGCGCGCAGTTCCGCGCTGCCATCGTCCTGGCGCAGCAGGCCGATGGCGTCGAGCACGGACTGCTCCGACTGCTGGTTGAGCGACAGCGTTTCCTCGCGGGATTTCGCGTCGGTCTTGAGGATGAACGGGTACATGCGCCGGAAGTGCACCGCCGCCTGCCGGCCCCCGTCCACCACCTTGCGCAACGGGACGACGGTGTCGGTGTACATCTCGCGCTGGGCGGCGCTCACCGCGCGCAGCTGGGCCAGGCCCGTGGCCCCGACGAGCAGGACGACGGCCAGGAAGAAAGCCACCAGCGCGACCAGCTTCTGCGCCAATGTGATGTTTTTGAATAGCGGCATGGAACGGAACCCCTCGAACTGCAACTCATCCGTGCAGGCCGTCCCATGGTGCCAGAAACGTAAGGAATTAATACACGTTCATCAAAGATGACGGCATTTCTACAACGTGCCGGGGTACCGCCCTCTCAGAAGCCCAGTGCGTGCGGCAGCCAGGTGGAGATGGCGGGCACGAAGGTGAGCAGGCCCAGCACGATCAGGTGCGCCACGAGGAACGGCGGCAGTTCGCGCGTGAGCGCCGCCAGCGGCACCTTGGTGGCGACCGAGGTGACGAACAGCAGTCCGCCCACCGGCGGCGTGATCATGCCCAGGGTGAGGTTGACGATCACCACCATGGCGAAGTGGATCGGGTCGATGCCCAGCGCCGCCGAGATGGGCGCGAGGATGGGCACGAGGATCATCACGCCCGGCAGCGGCTCCATGAAGATGCCGAAGAGCAGCAGCAGGATGTTGACCGCGATGAGGAAGGTGACGGGCGAGAGGTTCCAGCCCACGATCGTCTCGGCCAGGCGCTGGGGCACCCCTTCCACCGTCAGCACCCAGGCGAAGGCGGCCGAGGCCGCCACCACCAGCAGCACCGAGGCGGTGAGCAGCGCGGAGCGTGCGGCGATGTGCGGCAGGGCCTTCCACTCCAGCGTGCGGTAGATCCACTTGCCGCAGACCAGGGCGTAGAACACGGCCACCACGGAGGCCTCGGTGGGCGTGAAGATGCCGAAGCGGATGCCCACCAGGATCAGCACCACCAGCATCAGGGCCGGAATGGCGCGGATGCTGTTGGCGAGCATTTCCCGGCCGCCCGGGCGCGGCTCGCGGGAGCGGTAGTCGCGCTGCACGCACACGCGCCAGTTGACGATGGCCATGGCCACGGCGATGAGGATGCCCGGCGCGAAGCCGGCGATGAAGAGCGCGCCGACCGAGACCTGCTCGTCCTGCAGCGCGTAGATGATCATGATGATCGAGGGCGGGATGATGGGCCCCACGATGGCCGTGCTGGCGGTGAGCGCGGCGGCGTAGGCGCGCGAGTAGCCCGCCTTGTCCATCATCTTGACCATCATCGAGCCGGGCCCCGCCGCGTCGGCCAGGGCCGAGCCCGAGATGCCCGAGAACAGCGTGAGCGACAGGATGTTGGCGTGCCCCAGGCCCCCGCGCAGGTGGCCCACGAACTGCGCGGCGAAGCGCAGCAGCACCACGGTGAGCGCGCCGCCGGACATGATCTCGGCCGCGAGGATGAAGAAGGGCACGGCCATCAGCGGGAAGCTGTCGATGCCCGTGAACATCTCCTTGAACACGATCAGTTGCGGATAGCGCCCGCCCACGAAGACCGCGATGGCGGCCGACATGGCGAGCGCGAACGCGACGGGAAAGCCCAGCGCCATCAGCAGGAGGGCGGAAACGAAGAGGGTGATGGCCATGGCGTCAGTTCCTTCTGCTGCGGGCCATCACAGGGAGGCCGCCGATTCGGCGTCCATCTCGTCGGATTCGACGTAGCGGCCGTCCCGGATGTAGCCGCGCGCCATGAAGAGCAGGTGCACGAAGAGCAGCACGAAGCCCGCCGGCATGGCCGCGTAGATCCAGGCGAAGGGGATGTCGGTGGCGGGCGTGGTCTGGAAGCGCGTGGCCCAGACGTACTGCACCGAGAACCAGGCCATCACCAGGAAGAACGCGCCCAGCGCCACCACGATGCAGCCGCGCAGCGCCCGCGCGCCGCGCTCGCCCAGCACGTGGTGCAGGTTGTCGATGGCCACGTGGCCGCCGAAGCGCAGCACCAGACCGGCGCCCAGGAAGGTGCACCAGATCATCAGGTGGCGCGCCACTTCTTCGGCCCAGACGATGGAGTCGCCCGTGGTGTAGCGCAGCACCACGTTGGCGAAGACGATGCAGGCCATGGCCAGCAGCAGGAGGATGAGCAGCCAGCGGTTGCCGGCGACCAGGGCGCGCTCGAAGCGAGGGAGCATGGCGGGATGGATGGGGGCTGGAAAAGACAAAGCCCGGACGCGCCGGGCACAGGCCGATGGAGCCGCAAGGCAGGCGGCCCATGCCGCCCGCCCCGGCTCACTTCACGCTGGCGATCTGGTCCAGGGTCTTCTGGCCGAACTTGGTGGCGTACTGCTTGTAGGCGGGCTCCAGGGCCTTCTGGAAGGCGCTCTTGTCCACCGACTCCACCACCTGCATGCCGGCGGCCTTGACTTCGGCCAGGCCCTTCTGCTCCACGTCATCGACGAACTTGCGCGAAGCCAGCGCGCCCGCCTTGGCGCCTTGCGTGAAGGCGGCCTTCTGCGCATCGTTCAGGCCCGCCCAGAAGTTGGGCGAAACGATGAGGGCCATCGGGGCATAGACGTGGCCCGTGAGCGAGAGGTATTTCTGCACCTGCGGCAGCTTGGCCGAGACGATGACCGACATGGGGTTCTCCTGCCCGTCGATGGTGCCCTGCTGCAGCGCGCCGATCACCTCGGGCCAGGACATGGGCGTGGGCGAGGCGCCCAGCGTGCGGAAGGCGGTGATGTGGACCGGGTTCTCGGTCACGCGGATCTTCAGGCCTTTCAGGTCGGCGGGCGTCTTGACCGGATGCTTGTTGTTGGTGAGGTGGCGGAAGCCCTGCTCGCCCCAGGCCAGCGCGATGAGGCCACGCTTCTGGAACTTGCCCAGCAGTTCCTGGCCGAAGGCGCCGTCGAGCACGGCGCGGGCGTGGGCCGTGTCGCGGAACAGGAAGGGGATGTCCACCACGCCCACGTCGGGCACGAAGTTGCTCAGGGCCCCGGTGGAGACGATGACGGCCTCCACGGTGCCCAGTTGCAGGCCCTCGATCAGCTCGCGCTCGCCGCCCAGGGCGCTGGAGGGGAACTGCTTGAACTTGATGGCGCCGTTGGTGGCCTTCTCGACCGTTTCGGACCACGCCTGGGCGGCCGCACCGTAGTGCGAGTTGACGGCCAGCGCGTAGCCGAGCTTGACTTCCTTGGCCTGCTGGGCGTGGACCGTGCCCGTGGCCAGGCAGGCGATGGCGGCCAGCGCCGCGGCCAGGCCCTGGCGGCGCAGGGTGCGGTGGGCGGGCAGCGGGAGGGAAGGCGAGGAAACGGCGGGAGCGGTAACGGCAGCGTGGCGCATGGGTACGGGGTCCGGTGAACGTGGAAAGCCTGGCAGGGCCGGCAGCGGAAAAGCATGCCGCCCGGGGACGGCGGGCGATTATGGTGACCGTTGCGCCATCCTGGCGAGCGGGAATGCCCTGACTGCGCCGGTTCCGCGCACCGCATACCGCATGCCGGAACACGGCGGTCGGGAACGAAGGGCCCGTCAGCTCAGCAGCCGCGAGGACCTGGGCACATGCGCCATGAGGAACTCCATCTGGTCGGCGAGGATGCGCCGGTTGCGCAGGATGAAGTCTTCCCACAGGCTCGGCACGTACGGGGCGTACAGCAGCGGCATGTGGGCCTGCTCGGGCGTGCGCGGTCCCTTGCGGTGGTTGCAGGCGCGGCAGGCGGTGACCACGTTCATCCAGTGGTCGGCGCCGTTGCGAGCGAAGGGCACGATGTGCTCGCGCGTGAGGTCTTCCTCGTGGAAGTGGCCGCCGCAGTAGGCGCAGATGTTGCGGTCGCGCGCGAAGAGCTTGCTGTTGGTGAGGGAGGGCTTGAGGCCGAAGGGGTTGATGCCGGGCACGCCCTTGGTGCCGATGATGCTGTTGACCTCGATCACAGACTGCTCGCCCGTGAGCGCGTTGTGCCCGCCGCGGAACACCGCGATGGGCCCGCCGGACTCCCAGCGCACCTCGCCAGCGGCATAGTGCGTGACCGCCTGTTCGAGCGAAATCCACGATTGCGGCAGCCCCTGGGCCGACAGCTTCAAGACCTTCACAACACCCTCCTTGCAACACGACAAGATTCGGAACGCTGATGTCTCGCGGGCCACCCGCGGGGGCCCGTGCCGCACAATATACTCCCAAATCACGACGGATTGGCGGCCAGCGCTTGGCGCACCTGCATGGCACGGTATCAAAAAACTAGCATTCCGATGAAGATCTTCCGAGGCCTCCACCACCCCGGCATCGCCCCAGCCTGCGCGGTCACCATCGGCAATTTCGATGGTGTCCACCGCGGGCACCAGGCCATGCTGGCGCTGCTCGCCAGCGAAGCGGCGCACCGCGGCGTGGAGAGCTGCGTGCTGACCTTCGAGCCGCATCCCCGCGACTATTTCGCCGGAGCCCTGCGGCGGCCCGAACTGGCGCCCGCGCGCATCGGCACGCTGCGCGACAAGCTGGAGGAACTGGCGCGCTGCGGCGTGCAGCAGGCGGTGGTGCTGCCCTTCAACGAACGGCTGGCGCGCCAGCCCCCCCAGGCCTTCATCGACGACGTGCTGGTGCGCGGCCTGGGCGCACGCTACGTGCTGGTGGGCGATGACTTCCGGTTCGGCGCGCAGCGCGCGGGCGACTACGCGATGCTGGACGCCGCCGGGCGCGAGCGCGGCTTCGACGTGGCGCGCATGAACAGTTATGAAGTGCATGGGCTGCGCGTGTCGAGCTCGGCCGTGCGCGATGCGCTGGCCCGCGGCAACATGGGAGCCGCGGCGGCGCTGCTGGGCCGTCCCTACGCGATCAGCGGCCATGTGGTGCACGGGCGCAAGCTCGGCCGTGCGCTGGGCGCGAGCGCCGAGGGCGCCGGGGATGGCTTCCGCACCCTGAACCTGCGCTTCGCGCACTGGAAGCCGGCGGCCGGCGGCATCTTCGCCGTCCTGGTGCACGGCCTCTGCGACGCGCCCCTGCCCGGTGTCGCCAACCTGGGCGTGCGCCCCTCGCTGGATCCGAACGACGTCAACGGCGGCCGCGTGCTGCTGGAGACGCATTGCCTGCAGTGGCCCGCCCACCTGGGGCCCGAGGGGGCCTACGGTAAAATCGTGCGCGTGGAACTCCTGCACAAACTGCACGACGAGCTGAAGTACGACAGCTTCGACGCCCTCACCGCCGGCATCGCCCGGGATTGCGAGGACGCGCGGGCGTATTTCGCCTCCACCCCGGCCGCCAGCTACACGGAAACCCGCCGCCAGACCACGCGCGACCGAATTTGACGCCCGCGCGGCCCGCCCCGGCGGCCGCGCCCGCTCCTCCCCGGGCCGCGCCGGTGCGCGGCTGCCCTCCCTCCCCCTTTTTCACGCTTCCGCCCTGGCGGCCCCGGCACCTGCCGGCAGCCAGGCACTCCTGCCCAGCCATGTCCGACACCACGCCCTCCGCCTCCGAATCCACGCCCGGAACCGATTACCGCGCGACGCTGAACCTGCCCGACACGCCCTTCCCCATGCGCGGCGACCTGCCCAGGCGCGAGCCGGGCTGGGTCCAGGAATGGAACGACAAGGGCATCTACAAGCGCCTGCGCGATGCGCGGCGCGGCGCCCCTAAGTTCATCCTGCACGACGGCCCGCCCTACGCCAACGGGCAGATCCACATCGGCCATGCGGTGAACAAGATCCTCAAGGACATGATCACCAAGGCGCGGCAGCTCGAAGGTTTCGACGCGCTCTACACCCCGGGATGGGACTGCCACGGCCTGCCGATCGAGAACGCCATCGAGAAGCTGCATGGCCGCAACCTGCCCCGCGACGAGATGCAGGCCAAGGGCCGCGCCTTCGCCACCGAGCAGATCGCCCAGCAGATGGCGGACTTCCAGCGCCTGGGCCTGCTGGGCGAATGGGACCACCCGTACAAGACCATGAACTTCGCCAGCGAGGCGGGCGAGCTGCGCGCGCTGAAGAAGGTCATGGAACGCGGCTTCGTCTATCGCGGCCTGAAGCCCGTCTATTGGTGCTTCGACTGCGGCTCGTCGCTCGCCGAGTTCGAGATCGAGTACCAGGACAAGAAGAGCACCACGCTGGACGTGGCCTTCAGGGCGCACGACCCGGCCGCCCTGGCCGCCGCCTTCGGCCTGCCCGCCCTGCCCAAGGACACCTTCGTGGTCATCTGGACCACCACCGCCTGGACCATCCCCGCCAACCAGGCGCTGAACCTGAACCCCGAGATCCGCTACGCGCTGGTGGACACGGGCGAGCGCCTCCTGCTGGTGGCCGAACCGCTGGTGGCCGCCTGCCTGGAACGCTACGGACTCACGGGCAGCGTGATCGCCACCACCCCCGGCAAGCAGCTGGGCGGACTGGAGTTCGAACACCCGCTCTACGACGTGGCGAGCGAGGACGGCAGCTTCGGCTACCGGCGCCTCTCGCCCGTGTACCTCGCCGACTACGCCACGGCCGACGACGGCACGGGTATCGTGCACTCGTCCCCCGCCTATGGCCTGGAGGACTTCAACTCCTGCGTGTCCCATGGCCTGGCGCTGGCGGACATCCTCAACCCCGTGCAGGGCAACGGCACCTACGCGGCCGGCTTCCCTCTGTTCGGCGGCCTGCACATCTGGAAGGCCGTGCCGGTCATCATCGAGGCGCTGCGCAATGCCGGCCGCCTGATGGCCTCCAAGGACATCACCCACAGCTACCCGCACTGCTGGCGCCACAAGACGCCGGTGATCTACCGCGCCGCCGCGCAGTGGTTCGTCCGCATGGACGAGGGCGAGGGCGTGTTCACCGATCCGGCCCAGAAGCCCGCGCAGACCCTGCGCCAGATCGCCCTGGCCGCCATCGAGGAAACCCGCTTCTACCCCGAGAACGGCAAGACCCGCCTGCGCGACATGATCGCGGGCCGGCCCGACTGGTGCATCTCGCGCCAGCGCAGCTGGGGCGTGCCGATCCCGTTCTTCCTGCACAAGGATTCGGGCGAGCTGCACCCGCGCACCATGGAGATCCTGGACCAGGCCGCCGCCATCGTCGAGGCGGGGGGCGTCGAGGCCTGGAGCCGCGTGACGGCGGAGGAAATCCTGGGCGCCCAGGATGCGCCGAACTACACCAAGAGCACCGACATCCTGGAAGTGTGGTTCGACTCCGGCTCCACGTTCTGGCACGTGCTGCGCGGCACGCACGCCGGCATGCACCACGACAGCGGTCCCGAGGCCGACCTGTACCTGGAGGGCCACGACCAGCACCGCGGCTGGTTCCACTCCTCGCTGCTGCTGGCCAGCGCGATCTTCGGCCGCGCGCCCTACCGCGGCCTGCTCACGCACGGCTTCACGGTGGACGGCCAGGGCAAGAAGATGAGCAAGTCGCTGGGCAACACGGTGTCGCCCCAGCAGATCAGCGGCAAGCTGGGCGCCGAAATCATCCGCCTGTGGGTGGCGTCCACCGACTACTCGGGCGACCTCGCCATCGACGACAAGATCCTCGCCCGCGTCGTGGACGCCTACCGCCGCATCCGCAACACGCTGCGCTTCCTGCTGGCCAACGTGAGCGACTTCGATCCCGCCACGGACGCCGTGCCGTTCCCGGAGATGCTGGAGATCGACCGCTATGCGCTCACGCGCGCGGCGGAGTTCCAGGCCGAGGTGCTGGCGCACTACCGGGTGTACGAGTTCCACCCGGTGGTGGCGAAGCTGCAGCTCTACTGCTCGGAGGACCTGGGCGGCTTCTACCTCGACGTGCTGAAGGACCGTCTCTACACCACCGCGCCGAAGAGCCTGGCGCGCCGCAGCGCACAGACCGCGCTGCACCATATCACCCACGCCATGCTGCGCTGGATGGCGCCGTTCCTGTCCTTCACCGCCGAGGAGGCGTGGAAGACGTTCGGCCACTCCGAGTCCATCTTCCTGGAGACCTACCAGCCCATCGCCGGCGCCGACGAAGGCCTGGCCGCGAAGTGGATGCGCATCCGTGCCATCCGCGACGCGGTGAACAAGGAGATCGAGGCGGTGCGCGCCGCCGGCCAGGTGGGCTCGTCGCTGCAGGCCGACGTCACCCTGGTGGCGCCGCCGGAAGACCATGCGCTGCTGGCCAGCCTGGGCGAGGACCTGAAGTTCGTGTTCATCACCTCCGCCGTCGAGCTGGTGGCGGGCGATGCGCTCGCCGTCCGTGTTGCGGCCAGCCAGGACGCCAAGTGCGAGCGCTGCTGGCACTACCGCGCCGACGTGGGCCGGGACGCTGCCCACCCGACCATCTGCGGCCGGTGCGTGAGCAACCTGTACGGCAGCGGCGAGACACGGGAGCACGCATAAATGGCCCGCGGCAACGCTTCTTCCTCCGCATCCGGCAAGGGCTCGCTGTGGCCCTGGCTGGCCTGGGCCGTGCTGCTGCTGGTGGCCGACCAGTTCACCAAGACGCTGATCCTGGGCTACTACCGCCTGGGCGACGCCACCTACGTCACCAGCTTCTTCAACATCGTGCGGGCGCACAACACCGGCGCGGCGTTCTCGTTCCTGGCCAACGCGGGCGGCTGGCAGCGCTGGGTGTTCACCGGCATCGGCGTGGCGGCGGCGTTCTTCATCGTCTGGCAGCTGCGCGCCCACCCCGGGCAGAAGCTGTTCTGCTTCGCGCTCTCCAGCATCCTGGGCGGCGCCATCGGCAACGTGGTGGACCGCATGATGCACGGCTACGTGGTGGACTTCCTGGACTTCCACGCACGCGGCTGGCACTTCCCGGCCTTCAACCTGGCCGACTCCGCGATCACGATCGGCGCGGCCTGCCTGATCATCGACGAGCTGATGCGGGTGCGGCGGGGCAGCTGAACGCACGCCGGATGCCACCGGCCCGGGGCGCGTCGGGCCGTCAGGACGTTCTCCGGCGGAGCCGGCAGGCGGCGCCGTACAGCAAGGCGGGCACTTCTGCCACGGCCTGGCGCACGTCCAGCCCGGCGGTCATCTGCCGGGCCACGCCTACGGCCAGCACACCATAGCGCACCGCGCGCCGTGCCTCCTGCATCGCGGGTAGCGCCGTCAGTGCCTCGCGGGGCACCCCGGCACTGGCGGCCCGCTCCGCCTCTCCGGCACCGGAGAGTTTCCGCTGGACCCTGCGCTCGAAGGCCCTGCTGACGGCCGGCATGGCTGGATAGGCATAGCCGGGGGGAGGCAGGGAGCCTTCCGGAACCTGGCTCCGTTCGTACTCGACCCATGCATGCAAGGCGGCGCCGGAGTATGCGAGCAACACGTCGAGGCAGGCTTTTTCCGGACCGCCCTGCACAAAGTATTCCTCCTTGGTCGCCGGCGTGTCGGACCACTGCCCATCGGGAGCGAACACTGCGGGCCCTTCCAGCCAGGCATCCATGACGAGGTCGTCCTCCGGCCCTCCACCGCCGCGCACTTCGGTCCATACGTGCGGGATCTCGTGGGAAATCACCTGGCAGAGCGCCTCTTGCGGGCGCAGCCGGGGCACGTGCAACAGGGCTGCGAGGGCCGCGTGCTCGTCGCAGTTGCCGGCCCTGGCCGCGATCGCACCGGCGGCCCTCGCGGCCAACTGCGGCCAGCCCGCACCCACCAGGTGTTCCGCCACGGCCTTGGCGGCGGTCATCCCGCGCAGGCTCTCGCCGCCGGTGCGCTCGATGTCCTGAGCCACATTGCCCCGCCCAATGGACAGGAGGCTGCGCGTTGCCTCGACCGTGCCGTGGGCCTGCCGCAGTCGGGCCAGATCCGCCCCTTCCACGTGCCGTCCATCGATCGCCCGCGCCATGACATAGGGCCGCAACAGCGCGTCGCCGGCCACGCCGCGGCGCGGCGCGGAAGGTCCTGGGGGCACCCCTCGGGGACGCAGGGCTGCGCCGGCACCGGCCGCCACTGCGGAGGATGCGCCTCGCGCATGCGGCGGGGGCGCGGCAGGCGCGCCATGGGCTTGGTGCGTTGGCGGAGCGCTGGTCGGGGTGAGGCGGGAAACCATGGACGAGATGATGAAAGTTGCCATGCCATCCGGCGACTCCCTGGGCGAAGCAGGCAACCAGGGAAACGAAGGCATCGCCCCCGGGGCACTGCCCTGCTGTCATCGCCCCGTCACGCGGCCGGGCTCCAATGCCATGAAATCGATTACATGACCTGTTTCCCGCCCTGTTCCGTCCTCCCATGACCATCCAGCACGTCGCCCGCGAAGCCGGGGTTTCGGCCGCCACCGTTTCCCGGGTGTTCAATACGCCCGACAAGGTGGTGCCCGCCACGCGCGCCGCGGTGCTCGGCGCCGCCGAGCGGCTGGGCTACGTGCCCAACGCCACGGCGCGCACGCTGCGCACCCAGCGCAGCCACGTCATCGGCGTGGTGCTGCCCACGCTGCTGAACCCGGTGTTCGCGGAATGCCTGGACGGCATCGCGCAGGCCGCGGCGCGGGGGGGCTACGCCATCCTGCCGTACACCACCGACTATGCGGTGGCGCAGGAAGAGCGCGCGGTGCACCTGCTGCTGGCGGGCAATGTGGACGGCATGGTCCTCGTGGTGTCCCAGCCCCGGACCTCGGTGGCGCTGGAGCGGCTGGCCGCGGCGCGACTGCCGTATGCGCTGGCCTACAACCGGCATCCGGACCATCCCTGTGTTTCCGTGGACGGCGAAGGCGCCGTGGCGGAACTGGTCGCGCAACTGGCCGCGCTGGGGCACCGCCGCATCGCCATGGTGAGCGGGCAGCTCGCGGCGTCCGACCGCGCGCAGCAGCGCTGCCGCGGCTTCATGCGCGGCATGGCGCAGGCGGGGCTGGCCCCGGCGCGGGTCGTGGAAGTGCCCTTCGTCGAGACCGCCGTGCAGGAGGTGGCCGAGCTGCTGCGCGGCCCGCGGCCCCCCACCGCCCTGGTCTGCTCCAACGACCTGATCGCGATCCGCTGCCTGCGCGCGGCGCACATGGCGGGCCTGGAGGTGCCGCGCGACCTCAGCGTGGTGGGCTTCGACGGCATCGCGCTGGGCAGGGACCTGACGCCCGTGCTCGGCACGGTGGCGCAGCCCAATGTCGATATCGGCCGCTGCAGCGTGGAACTGCTGATCGAGGCCATGGCGTCGCACCGGCTGCCCACCCGGGAAGACAGCCTGACGCTGCCCCATCACTTCCGCGCGGGAGGGTCGTGCGCGGCCATCTGACACCGACACTCGCGCCCCCTGCCCCGCCCAGATCGGTCCGTTCCGCCCGCTTTCTGCTTTTTCTCCGCCACGTTCCATCCACCCCCTTTTTCTTTCTTCGCACAGGAGCCATCGATGCGATCCGCCCTCCAGAAACTCGCCCGCGCCGCCGCGCTCGCCCTCGGCCTGGCCGCCACCGGCGGTGCCTTCGCGCAGACCGCCATCTGCTACAACTGCCCGCCCGAATGGGCCGACTGGGGCACCCAGCTCAAGGCCATCAAGGCCCGGACCGGCGTGACCGTGCCGCCGGACAACAAGAACTCCGGCCAGTCGCTCGCACAGCTGTCCGCCGAACGCGCCAGCCCCGTGGCCGACGTGACCTACCTCGGCGTGACCTTCGCCATCCAGGCGCAGAAGGATGGCCTGCTGGGCACCTACCAGCCCGCCGGCTGGAAGGACATTCCCGACGGCCTGAAGGACCCGGCCGGCCACTGGTTCACGATCCATTCGGGCACGCTGGGCTTCATGGTCAACGTCGATGCGCTGGGCGGCAAGCCGGTGCCGAAGTCGTGGGCCGACCTGCTCAAGCCCGAGTACAAGGGCCTGATCGGCTATCTGGACCCGGCTTCGGCCTTCGTGGGCTACGTGGGCGCGGTGGCCGCCAACCAGGCGCGCGGCGGCACGCTGGAGAACTTCGGCCCCGGCATCGACTACTTCAAGGCGCTGCAGAAGAACGAGCCGATCGTGCCCAAGCAGACCGCCTATGCGCGCGTGCTCTCGGGCGAGATCGCGATCCTGCTGGACTACGACTTCAACGCCTACCGCGCGAAGTACAAGGACGGCGCCAACGTGCAGTTCGTCATCCCCGCCGAGGGCACGGTGGTGGTGCCCTACGTGATGGGCATGGTGGCGAAGGCGCCCCATGCCGCCGAGGCGAAGAAGGTGCTGGATTTCGTGCTCTCCGACGAGGGCCAGGCGATCTGGGCCAAGGCCTACCTGCGGCCGGTGCGCGCCGCCGCCATGCCCGCCGACGTGCAGGCCCGCTTCCTGCCCGCCAGCGAATATGCCCGCGCGAAGACGGTGGACTACGGCCGCATGGCCGCGGTGCAGAAGGCGTTCTCCGACCGCTACCTGCGGGACGTGAAATGACGGCACGCCACGGCGGCTTCGCTCCTTCGCGCGCCCTGCTGGCCGCGTGCGCCGCGCCGGCCGTGGCGTTCTTCGCGGCCTTCTGGCTGCTGCCCACGGCCCTGCTGGTGGCGCTGCCGGCGCGCCAGGGCTGGGCGACGTATTTCGCGGTGCTGACGAACGGCCGCTACCTGCAGAGCCTGCTGCAGACGCTGGGTCTGTCGCTGGCCGTGACGCTCGCCACGCTGATGCTCGGCGCCCTGGTGGGCATCACGCTGGCGCGCCAGCGCTTTCCCGGGCGGCAGCTGCTGCTGTCGCTGCTGACGCTGCCGCTGTCCTTTCCCGGCGTGATCGTGGGATTCTTCATGATTTTGCTGGGCGGTCGCCAGGGCACGCTGGCGGGCCTGACGCAGGCGCTGGGCTGGGGCCGGATCACCTTCGCCTATGGGCTGGTGGGCCTGTTCCTGGCCTACCTGTACTTTTCGCTGCCGCGCGCCATCGCCACCTACACGGCGGCGGCCGGCGCCATGGACGCGCAGCTCGAAGAAGCCGCGCGCTCGCTCGGCGCCTCGCGCTGGCGCGTGGCGCGCGACGTGTGGATGCCGGCGCTCGCGCCCACCACGCTGGCCTGCGGCGCGATCGTGTTCGCCACGGCCATGGGCGCCTTCGGCACGGCGTTCACGCTGTCGGCGAAGTTCGAGGTGCTGCCCATCACCATCTACGACGAATTCACCAACTACGCCAACTTCGCGCTGGCAGCCAGCCTGTCGATCGCGCTGGGCCTGATCACCTGGCTGGTGCTCTGGGTGTCCCGCCGCTGGGCCGGCACGTCCGCGTTCTAAGGAATCTCCATGCGCAACGCACGACAGGCACCCTGGGCGCTGATCGCCCTCACCGCGCTGGTGACGCTCTTCATGGCCGCGCCCATCGCCCTGTCGGTGATGGCCGGGCTGGTCCACAACTACGGCACGGGGCTGCGCAGCGGTCTCACGCTGCGCTGGCTGGGCGAGGTGTGGGAGCACTACGGGAGCACCGTGACCTGGTCGCTGTGGCTCGCACTGCTGTGCGTGGCGGGCAACCTGCTGATCGGCGTACCCTGCGCCTATGCGCTGGCGCGTAGCCGCTCGCGCGCGGCGCGGCTCTTCGAGGAGTTGCTGACCCTGCCCGTGGCGGTGCCGGGGCTGGCGAGCGCGCTGGCGCTGATCCTGGCCTACGGCTCTCTGCAGGGCTTTCGCCAGAGCTTCGCCTTCATCCTGGTCGGGCACATGGTGTTCACGCTGCCTTTCATGGTGCGCACCGTGGGCGCGGCCTTCCGGAAGGACGAACTGCGCTCGCTGGAAGAGGCCGCGCGCTCGCTGGGCGCCAGCTTCTCTCAGCGCTTCCTCGGCGTGCTGGTGCCGGCCGTGCTGCCAGCCATCGTGGCCGGCAGCCTGATGGTGTTCACGCTGTCGGTGGGCGAATTCAACCTCACCTGGATGCTGCACACCCCGCTCACCCGCACGCTGCCCGTGGGGCTGGCCGACAGCTATGCCTCGATGCGCATCGAGATCGGTTCGGCCTACACCCTTGTTTTCCTGATCGTGATCCTGCCCGTGCTGTGGGGCCTGCAGGCCGCCGGCACGTTCATCGAGAAACACCATGGCACTTGAACTCGAACGCACGCGCGTGGACATCGTCCGCTGCGCGAAGACCTATGCCGGCGGCGCGCGCGGCCTGCAGCCCACCGACCTGGCCGTGGAGCCGGGCGAGGTGCTGGCGCTGCTGGGCCCCTCGGGCTGCGGCAAGACCACGCTGCTGCGCCTGATCGCCGGGCTGGAGGCGCCGGACGCCGGCAGCCGCATCGCCTTCGGCGGCGCCGACGTGACGCAGCTGCCCATCGAGCAGCGCGGCGTGGGCATGGTGTTCCAGCACTATGCGCTGTTTCCGCAGATGACGGTGGAGGGCAACATCGGCTATGGCCTGAAGATCCGCGGCACGCCCGAGGTGGAACGCCGCCGCGTGGTGGGCGAGCTGATCGACCTGGTGCGCCTGAACGGGCTGGAGAAGCGCCGCCCCGCGGAACTTTCCGGCGGCCAGCGCCAGCGCGTGGCCCTGGCCCGCGCCGTGGCGGCGCGCCCGCGCGTGCTGCTGCTGGACGAGCCCCTCACCGCACTCGACGCCAAGCTCAAGGAATCGCTGCGCGACGAACTGGCCGAGCTGCTGCGCCGCCTGCACATCACCGCCATCCACGTCACGCACGACCAGCAGGAGGCGCTCGCCATCGCCGACCGGCTGGCCGTGATGCAGGCCGGGCGCATCGTGCAGGTGGGCGACGGCGAGACGCTCTACCGCACCCCGGCGCACCCGTTCGTGGCATCCTTCCTGGGGCGGGTGAACCGCCTGGTGTTGCCCGAGGCGGGCGCACGGCACGCCGCGCCGGGCTGTATCGATCTGGGCGGGCTGGAACTGCCCGTGCCGCCAGGCGCCGCCTGCAGCGCCTGGCTGGTCCGGCCGGAAGACGTGGAAGTGGAGCCTACCGTCCTGGGCCAACCCGGCTGGGGGCATGCCGACGTGACGCACCGCAGCTTCCTGGGCGACCGCGTGCAGCTCACGCTCAACGTGCCCGGCCAGGCCCCGCTGCGCGCCGACGTGGCCCGCGACCACGCCGCCCGCGCGGGCGATGCGGTGGCCGTGCGCATCGCGCCGCAGCGGCTCATGCCGCTGGCCGAAGACACTGCCGCCTGAAACGCAGACCCATCCATGACCCGCTCCATGACCGCATCCACCGCACCCACCACCCTTTTGCTGCAGCTCTCCGACCTGCACATCCGCGAGCCCGGCCGCCTGGCCTACGGCCGGCTGGACACCGCTCCCTACCTGCGCCAGGCAGTGGAGACGGTGCTGCGCATGCCGCAGCGCCCCGACGCCATCGTCGCCACGGGCGACCTCACGGATTTCGGGCGGCCCGAAGAGTACGGCCACCTGCGCAAGCTGCTCGCGCCGCTGGGCGCGATACCGCTCTACCTGCTGCCCGGCAACCACGACGACCGCGCGCAGCTGCGCGCCAGCTTCCCGGGCCACGGCTACCTGGGCACGGACGGCTTCGTGCAATTCAGCGTGTCCGTGGGCGGCCTGCAGCTCATCGCGCTGGACACCGTGGTGCCCGGCGCGAGCGAGGGCAGTCTCTGCGCCGAGCGCCTGGAATGGCTGGCCGCGCAGCTCGATGCCAGCAGGGGCCGGCCGGTGGTCATCGCCATGCACCATCCGCCCTTCCGCACGCTGATCGGCCACATGGACGAGATCGGGCTGCTCGAAGGCGCGCAGGCGCTGGAGGCCCTGGTGGCCCGCCATCCCAACGTCGAGCGCGTCATCTGCGGCCACCTGCACCGCAGCATCCAGGTGCGCTTCGGCGGCACGATCGCGGCCACGGTGCCCTCGCCGGCGCACCAGGTGTGCCTGGACCTCGCGCCCGATGCCGCGTCGGCCTGGACGCTGGAGCCCCCGGGCTTCGCCGTGCATGCGCTGCCCGCAGGTGGGCGGCTGGTGAGCCACCTGGCAGCCAGCGGGCAGTATCCGGGCCCCTACCCGTTCCACGACGGCGGGCGGCTCATCGACTGACGGCCGGCGCGGGCACCGCGCCCGTGCCGGCATTCGCTCAGAAAACGTACTTGCCCAGCGCCGCTTCGCGGCGCTCGCCGATGGCGTGCCGGGCCTCGCCCAGGCGGTGCTGCAGATTGGCGACGCCCTCATCGACCTGGACGATCCGTTCCTCCGGACGGGCTTTCAGGATGCGCTCCCAGGACTTGTGGCGGTTCCAGTCGATGCCCAGAGATGTCCCCGCATCGAAGGCTTCCCGGAGTTGCGTCGCGTCCTCGGCCAGCTGCGCCTTCCGCGCCTGAATCTCCTGGAGTTCGCCCAGCTTGCGCTGCAGCGCGCCGACCTGCTCCGGATCCGCGGCGGAAGGCCGGCCACTGGCCGCCGGCCCCAGAGAGAGCGATACCAGCCGCTCCAGCCGGGTGGCGGCGCTGTCGGCACGCGAGAGTTGCGCGTCCTGTTCAGGGGTGAGGACGATGGCCTCCACCGGCCCGTTCGACAGGAAGCGCGGCGCGAACACCAGGGTCTGCGCAGCGGCGGGTTGCGACTGCATCCGGTGCGCCTGCGGCAGCGCGGGCGCCGGGCGCCGGGGCGGCGGGCCGGAATCGGCCGGGTCGGTCTGGAAAGTGCGCCCCCGGGGGGCCGGTCCGCCTGCGGCGTCGAGCCTGCGGCCAGGGTGGGACTGGCGGGTCGCGGAGGTGGCGGCCGGTTGCGCGGAGTGCGACCGGCGTTGCGAGGTACCTGCCCCGCAGAGCTGATTGAAGCTGAAATGCATGGTGTGGTGATCCGTTCGAATCAGGAATGCGGCGAGGTTAGGGCCGCCCGCGGCGCCGCGGGGCCATGCCCGCGAAGTCCGGCAGGCCGGGGCGAAGGCGCCCGCCCTCGCGCTTCACCGCATCCCATGCCCCCGGCACGGCCGTGGCCGCCGGCCGATTGCTATGGATTCAGGAGTATGCTGTGGCCTCTGGAAAACAACATCTGCCGCGGCTCTGCCGTGGGAGGCCTGCGAACACCCGATCCATGAAGCACCTGTTGAATCTGCTGGCCGCCGTGGCCCTGCTGGTCTGGGGTACGCACCTCGTGCGTACCGGGGTGCTGCGCGTGTTCGGCGCCAACCTGCGCACGCTGCTGGCGCGCAGCATGGGCAACCGCTTCTCGGCGGCGCTGTCGGGCATCGGGGTCACGGCCCTGGTGCAGTCGAGCACCGCCACCTCGCTCATGACCTCGTCCTTCGTCGGGCAGGGGCTCATCACGCTGCCGGCCGCGCTGGCGGTGATGCGCGGGGCGGACATCGGCACGGCCCTCATGTCCGTGCTGTTCTCCACCGACCTGTCCTGGCTGTCGCCGCTGTTCATCTTCGTGGGCGTGGTGCTGTTCATCACCCGGCAGGCGAGCACCGCCGGGCGCGTGGGGCGCGTGCTGATCGGGCTGGGCCTGATGCTGCTGGCGCTGGAGATGGTGGTGCAGGCCAGCGGGCCGATGCTGGCCTCGCCGATCATCCGCACCCTGCTCGGCTCGCTCGACAGCGACCTGGTGCTGGAGGTGGTGATGGGCGCGGTGCTGGCGGTGATCGCCTATTCGAGCCTCGCCATCGTGCTGCTGATCTCGGCGATGGCGGCTTCCAGCGTGGTGCCGCTGGACGTGGCGCTGGGCCTGGTGCTGGGCGCCAATCTCGGCAGCGGCCTGCTGGCGGTCATCACCACCGCCAAGTCGGCCGTGGAAGTGCGGCAGGTGACCGTGGGCAACCTGATGTTCAAGCTCATGGGCGTGCTGGTGGTCGCGCCGTTGGTGGGACTGTGGCTGCGGCACGTGCAGCCGCACATGCCCGGCGCGGCCCAGAGCGTGGTGCTCTTCCACCTGGCTTTCAACGTGGTGGTCAGCCTGGGCTTCATCGCGTTCACGCAGTGGGTGGCCCGCGCCGTCACGCGGCTGCTGCCCCCGCCCGAAGGTCCGCCCAGCCGCCGGCCGCAGCACCTGGACCCTTCAGCGCTCTCCACCCCCTCGCTGGCGATGTCCTGCGCGGCGCGGGAGGCGCTCTACCAGGCGGACGTGGTGGAGACCATGCTGCTGGGCGTGCTCGACGTGATCCGCCGGGACGACGTGCAGCTGGCGCAGCAACTGCGCAAGATGGACGACGAGGTGGACGGGCTGTACTCGTCCATCAAGTATTACCTCACCCAGATCTCCCGGGGAGCGCTGGGCGAGGAGGAAAGCCGGCGCTGGACGGACATCATCAGCTTCACCATCAACATGGAGCAGGTGGCCGACATCATCGAGCGCGTGCTCACGGACATCGAGGACAAGAAGATCCGCAAGGGCCGACGCTTCTCCGATGCGGGCATGGCCGAGATCACCGAGCTGCACGGCCGGCTGGTGAGCAACCTGCGCCTGGCGATGAGCGTGTTCCTCAACGGCAATGTGCGCGACGCGCAGCGGCTGCTGGAGGAAAAGACGCGTTTCCGCGACCTGGAACGCGCCTACGCGGCGACCCACCTCGGCCGCCTGTCCGACAAGACCGTGCAGAGCATGGAAACCAGCTCGCTGCACATCGACCTCATCAGCGACCTCAAGCGCATCAATTCGCACATCTGCTCGCTGGCCTACCCGATCCTCGACTCCGCGGGGGCGCTGGCGCCGAGCCGGCTGCGCAGCGCGCCCGGCGATGCGGGTGCCGATCCGCTGGCCTGACCCCCGTCAGTGCCGATACCAGTCGCGCCAGCGGCTGTCCACGTTGCCCATGGCCTCGCACAGCGGCAGGATGTCCTGCGCGCTGCACCGGGCAGCATGGCGGATCGCCTTGTCGAGGAAGGCGATGCGCTTGAGCTCGATCGACGCGCTCTGCAGCAGCGGGCCGGGCCTGCGCGCCGCAGGGCCGGGCCACCGGGCCACCCGGTGGGCGTCGTGCCTTTCCAGCAGCGTCTGTCCCTTGCGGTTCACGGGCTGATCGCGGGCCCCGTGCGGCAACCCGTCGAGATAGCCCTGCACGGCCGTGCGGGACTGGGCATGCTTCATGTAGGCCGGCCCCAGCACGTCCGCCACCGTCTTGACGTAGTGCGCGAGCAGGCCCACCGGCTGCGGGGTCGCCGGGGCGACGGAGCCGGTCGCCGGGCTGTCCGCCGATGCGGCCGTGCTGCCGTCCGACAGGCTGTCGGCCTCGCCGGAATACTCGGCCGGCAGCAGCAGCTCGGCATCCACCTCGACCGTATCGAAGGACGGCGGCTCGCCGCGCAGTTGCCGGGCGTGCAGTTCCTCCAGGGATGCATCGGCGGCGCACTTGAGGGCCATCGACAGCGCGAAGATCCTGCAGGAGCGCAGGCTCTTCTGGGCGGGCACATCCAGCAGCAACAGCGGCCAGCCCTCGGGCAGGCGCAGGTGGGCCGCCATCTCGGCAGCCGTGATGATCGGCTCGGCGCCCTCGGCAACGGACGAGTTCATGTGCACCACGGAGCCACGGCGCCCCGGCTCGCCGGGCAGTCCCTCGACATGCAGGTCCAGCGCGAGATTGTGGGCGGCGTTGTCGAGCACGATCCGCCATCGGCCGGGCGCCGCATCCGCCAGGAAGCTGCGCCACTCCACGGAGCCGAAGCCGCGGTGGTCCGGAACCACGCCCCGGTCGTCCGGGACGCTGGCGTGGGCATAGACGAGGCGCAGCCGCGGGTCCTCCGCATTGAGGGCGGACACGATCGCCGGCATCGCCAGCTTGTCGAGCTTGCGGAAGGCGGCGGGCTCGTCGTCCGGGCTCGCGCCTTCGGCATGCACTTCGGCTGCCAGGGCACGCAGTTCGCAGAGCCCATCGACCACCTGCCGCCGCTGCGCGGCCACGGGATCGCCGGAAGGCAGCGCGACCACCGGGGCCGGCGGCACAGGCAGCGCCATGGGAAGGAAAAGCGCACCCGGTGCGGCAGCCTCCACGGGGCGCCGCCCGGGAGGCGCGCACAGCAACTGCGCCCGGGGGTCGAAGCCCATGCGAGACAGCGCGGCGGTGTTGTCCAGCAAGGCGGGGCCCTGCACCATCCGGCGCAGCGTGGCGCGCTCGCGGGTGATCGGCAGGGAAAGCCCCGGGCGCCGCGGCGGCGACGGCATTCCCGGCGCCGACGGCCCCGGCGTGCCAGCGGCCTGCCGGCGCCGTCGGGCAGGCCGCTCGGCCGCGGATGGCGGCGGATGGTCGGGGTGGGCAGGGCCGGGCGGGCGTGGCGGCGAAGAGGATGTGACGGAACGGGGCATGGCGGGGCAAGGCAGTGCCTTCGAGGGCAATGCCGCCGAGCATGCACGTGGCCTGCGGAAAGGCGCCCGGCGGCGCGAAACGGGTGCCTGCCGGGCGAACCGGGGCGAAAGCCATCCGTCCGCATCGCGATGCCCTGCAAGCCCCCGCGTTTGCCATCGGGGCACGGAGCCCCTACCCTGTCAGGTCCGATGGCCCCGCCATCCCGCACCCCGAGGAGACGCCATGCCCACGCCCCACCGCAAGCCCCCCAGCGACGAACCGGAAGTCACCCAGGAAACCGATGTGCCGGTGGATGGCACCGATCCGGTCGGCGAGGAGATGATGAAGGAGGTCCGCAACGACCGCCTGCGGCAGCCCGCCGGCGGCAGCGAAAGCCCTGCGCCACCGAAGCCGGGGCGCTAGCGTGCCGCGCGCGCCGGGGCCTGCCCGAAGTCGGTTGCCAGTTGCTCGCGGGCGTTGCGGACGAAGGCGGATTCGCCCGGGCGCGGCGGCAGCACGATGAACCGGGCCTGGGGCAGCGCCGGAAGCCCCCAGGCCGCGGGCAGGACCTGCACGCCCTCGCACAGCGCGGCGGCGTTCAGGCAGGCGATGCCGAGCCCGGCCGCCAGCGCGGATTGCAGGCCGGCGACCCCGGAGGCCATGAGCGCGACCGTGAACGGAATGCGCCGCCGGCGCAGCAAGGCCGCCGTGAACTGGTGGAGGGCGCAGGTGTCCGGCAGTGCCAGCAGGCGCAGGGGTTCCTCCCGGCCGGGCGGCGCGGCGGCAATCTGCGCGGCGCCCATCCAGTGCAGGGGCTCGCGCCGCAGCACCTGCCCGCCGCGGGCCGGGGCCGGCGCACCGGCGGAGCGGCCGGCGGCAGGGGCCGGCAGGCGCATGGCGATGCCGACATCGAACGCGCCCCGGGCGTAGCCGGCCTCGACGTCGCCGCTCTTTTGCACCGTGACCTGCAGCCGCACGCCAGGGTGCCGGGCCTGCATGCGCGCCAGCAGCCCCGCCAGCTCCGCGGGACGGAAATAGTCGGTGACGCCCAGCCGCAGCGCGCCCTCCAGCCGCGCGCCGCGCAGGTCGTGCCATGCCGACTCGCTCAGCGTCAGCAACTGCCGGGCGTGCGCCAGCAGCCGCAGCCCGGCGGCGGTGGGCGCCACGCCGGCCTTGGAGCGCACCAGCAGCGCCTGGCCGGCATGCTGCTCGAGCTTGCGCAATTGCTCGCTCACGGCCGACTGCGACAGGAAGACCTGCGGCGCACCGGCGGCCAGGCTGCCGGCATCGGCCACCGCGACGAACGTCCTGAGTTGTTCCAGGTTGAAGGGGCGCATGTCGATCCCACGGAATTTTCGATGGATGACTGCCGATCATCCTGCTTTTCCGATGGCGTGGAAAGCCGAAGAATCGGAACCATTCCAACCCGGCCCCAGGAGCCTCGCATGCCCCACACCGTGATCCACCTCAGCGGCGAACCCGACGCCTCGCTCGCCCGCAACGCCGCCGATGCCGTGGCCCGCATCACCCAGCGCGTGCTGGGCAAGCAGTTGCCGGTCATCGCCACCACCGTGCAGTTCATCCCGGCCGCCCAATGGTTCGTGGGCGGCGCATCGCTGGCAGAGCTGGAGCAGAGCGCCTTCCACCTCGACATCAGCATCACCGACGAGACCAACACCAAGGCCGAGAAGGCGCTCTACCTGCGCGAGGTGCATGCGGCCTTCGAGGCCCTGCTGCCCCGGCTGCATCCGGTGAGCTACGTGCACCTGATCGACGCGCGCGCGGCGGCCTACGGCTACGGCGGGCGCACGCAGGAATGGCGCCACCAGCAGGCCGGGGTGCAGGCAGTGCCTGGAGAGTGGATCCAGGGCGGCTGACCCGCGCGCACGGGCATGCCCCGCGGCGCGCGCACTCAGCGGCGTGCCGCGGGCGGAACTTCGGCTGCGGCGGCTTCCCCGTCCGCCGCCGGCCGGCGGGCGTAGCGCTGCGCGATCACCGCGCATACCATGAGCTGCATCTGGTGGAACACCATCAGCGGCAGCACCAGCGCGCCCACGGCGTGCGAGGCGAACAGCACCTTGGCCATGGGCACGCCGCTCGCGAGGCTCTTCTTGGAGCCGCAGAACACCACGGTGATCTCGTCCTCTTTCGAGAACCCGATGCGCCGGCTGATCCAGGTGGTGGTGGCCAGCGCGATCGCGAGGATGACGGCGCACACGAATACCAGCCCCGCCAGCGCGTGCAGGGGAATGTCGTGCCACAGGCCCTCGATCACCGCCGCGCTGAACGCGGTATAGACCACGAGCAGGATGGAGCCCTGGTCCACGAACTTGAGCACCGCCGCACGGCGCTGCACGAAACCGCCGATCCAGGGCCGCAGCAGGTGGCCGGCCAGGAAGGGCACGAACAGCTGCAGCGTGATGCGGCCGATGCTCGCGAGGGTGTCGTGGCCCGCCGAGCCCGCGGTGGCTGCTCCCGCCTGGGCGCCGGGCACGCCCGGCAGCAGCAGGCCGACCAGCATCGGCGTGATCACGATGCCCAGCAGCGTGGAGCCCGAGGCCGAGCAGATGGCCGCGGGCATGTTGCCCCGCGCCATGGCGGTGAAGGCGATGGCGGACTGCACCGTGGCGGGCAGCACGCACAGGAAGATCACGCCCTGGTAGAGCTCCGGCGTGACCAGCGGCTCCAGCACGGGCCGCAGTGCCCAGCCGATCAGCGGGAACAGCACGAAGGTGGAGGCGATCACCAGCAGGTGCAGCCGCCAGTGCGACAGGCCCGCGACGATGGCCTGCCGCGACAGCTTGGCGCCGTGCAGGAAGAACAGCAGCGCCACGGCCGCCGTGGTGGCGTATTCGAAGCCACGCGCCGCCCGGCCGGCGGCGGGCAGCACGCTGGCCAGCGCGACGACGGCGATCAGCGCAATGGTGAAGTTGTCGGGCAGGAAGCGGGAACGGGCCATGGCGGTTGCGGCGGTGCGCTGCGTACGGGATAACCCCGCATTATTGACCCGGCGGGCACGGCGTGCAGTCCCGGCCGTGCGATGTCCGCCATGCCCACCCCGTCCGCTGCCCGCAGCCGCTATCCGCCGCCTGCGGATCTCTGCGCCGCGCCGCGCTCCCGCGGGCGGTCCGGCGCCAGAATGGCCGGGACCTCCCCTCCGCCACGACGCCACTTACCGCATGCACACGAAAAGGCAAACGCAAAGGCACACCTACCGCCTCTCCGAGGGCCACGGGCTCGCGCACGATCCGATTCCGGCGATCCTGGGGCCCCGGCCCATCGGGTGGATCTCCACGCGCTCGGCCGGCGGCCGGGCCAACCTCGCGCCCTACAGCTTTTTCAACATCTTCAACTACCGCCCGCCCATCGTGGCGTTCTCCAGCGTCGGGCACAAGGACACGGTGCGCAATGCAGAGGAGACGGGCGAGTTCGTGTGCAACCTGGCCACGCGCCCGCTGGCGGAACAGGTGAACCTGAGCAGCACCGAGTTGCCTGGCGCCGACGAGTTCGCGCTCACCGGCCTCACGCCAGCGCCCTGCCTGGAAGTGGCGGCCCCGCACGTGGCGGAGAGCCCGGTGGCCCTGGAATGCCGGGTGACGCAGGTCCAGCGCCTGGCCGGGCTGGACGGCGAGCCGCTCGGCACCTGGATGGTGTTCGGCCAGGTGGTGGCGGTGCAGATCGACCGCGCGCTGCTGCACGGCGGCATCTACGACACGGCTGCGGCGCAGCCCATCCTGCGCGCGGGCGGTCCGCAGGACTATTTCCAGATCCTGCCCGAGGGACTGCTGCGCATGGCGCGGCCCCGGTAGCACGGCGGAGCCGCTGTGCCAGCCGTGCCAGCCGCTTCTTATCCCGAGCGACTCACACGCCCCAGGGACGCGGTTCCGGCGGGGCACCGCATCGCACAGGCAGTTCCAGCGCTACGACAAGATGCGGCAACGACGCCAGAAGGGTCGTGTGAGCCGCTCCCAGACCCTCTCCGGTGGTTTCGCAGCCGTTTGCTGCTTGGGCTCCATGGTGCGGCGAAGACCCGCGTGCGCCCTATCCGGCGCGCGCAGCCGCTATCCGGCGCGTGCGGGTATCGCGTGCCGGCCGCCGGTGAAGGGGAAACCGAGGGAAGAAAGAAAGAAAAGGAGGACGGCGGTGCGCCCGCCGCCCTGCCCCGCGCCAGGTCACCAGCCGTAGAAGCCGGCCAGCACCAGTGCCGCTTCGGGCGTGAACGCGCCCTGCGCGAGGCGTGCCTGCACTTCGGCCGCCTCCAGCAACTCGAAGCGCTCCACCTCGCCGTCCTGGTTGGCCGGCACCACGCCTTCGGGCACGGTGGCGCGGAACCAGTCGATGCGCTCCACCATGTAGCCCGCGCCCTCGCCTTCATCGCTCGGGCGCGAGAAATCGACATGGCCACCGTGCGCCACGGCCTGCAGCGCCTCGATGCGCAGCCCGGCTTCTTCCCAGGTCTCGCGCGCCAGGGCGGATTCCACCGTGTCCTGCGCGCTCACCATGCCGCCCATGAGCGTGTCCCACCGGCCCGGGTGGCTGGGCTTGTCGAACGCGCGCTGCTGCACCCACTGCCGCCCGTCCGGCGCGCAGGCCACGAGGTGCACCGCCCGCGTGGCGATGCCCAGCGCGCGCACCGCGCCGCGCTCCACCGTGCCGATGCGCTCGCCCGCCGCGTTGCACACCGCCAGTTGCTCCTCGCGCCACGCCCCGCAGCGCCCGGCGCGGCG
Organism: Paracidovorax citrulli; assembly: GCF_900100305.1. GTDB lineage: Bacteria > Pseudomonadota > Gammaproteobacteria > Burkholderiales > Burkholderiaceae_C > Paracidovorax > Paracidovorax citrulli. The sequence continues at coordinate 81,935 of NZ_FNEY01000023.1, forward strand.
CAGCGCATTCGCCAGCGCGGCCAGCGCAGGCGTGGCATCGGCCGGGGCGCAGGCCAGGTGCCAGCGCTCGGCCCCGGCGTGGCGTTCCTTCACCAGCGAGGCCGCAGCGGCAACGGCCCCGTCGGCCCCGTCGGCCCCGTCGGCCCGGTCAGCGTCGCTGTCCAGCGCGATTCCTTCCATCACCCCCGGCGCCACCGAGCCCACGATCTGCCCGGCCACGGCGAACAGCACACGCGGCACCATAGCCGGCCGGTGCGCCAGCGCGCGGGCCGGTGCCACCCACGCGGGCACCGGCATCTCGCAATGCCCGCTCATTCCAGCGTCAGGATGGTGGAGCCCGTGGTCTTGCGCGCTTCCAGGTCGCGGTGCGCCTGCTGCACGTCGCGCAGCGGGTAGCGCTGGTCGATGTGGATCGACACGTCGCCGCTCTGCACCACCGCGAACAGGTCGTCCGCCATGGCCTGGGTGGATTCGCGCGTGGCGATGTGCGTGAACAGCGTCTGCCGCGTGACGTAGAGCGATCCCTTGGCGCCCAGCATGCCGGGCGCGAACGCCGGCGCCGGGCCCGAGGCATTGCCGAAGGTGGCCATCAGGCCGAAGGGCCGCAGGCACTCCAGCGACTTCTCCCAGGTGTCCTTGCCCACCGAGTCGTACACCACCTTCACGCCCTTGCCGCCCGTGATCTCCTTCACGCGCGCCGCGAAATCCTCGGTGCGGTAGTTGATGGCATGCGCCGCGCCGTTGGCGAGCGCCAGCTGGCACTTCTCGTCGCTGCCCGCCGTGCCGATGAGCTGCAGGCCCAGCGCCTTCGCCCACTGGCAGGCGATCAGCCCCACGCCGCCCGCGGCCGCATGGAACAGCACGTGGTCGCCCGGCTGCAGGCCTTCGGCCGGCAGCGTTTTCTTCGGCAGGTACTGCGCCGTCAGGCCCTTGAGCATCATCGCCGCGCCGGTCTCGAAATCTATCGCGTCGGGCAGCCGGCACACGCACTTCGCGGGCAGCACACGCACCTCGGCATAGCTGCCGGGCGGCTGGCTCGCATACGCGGCGCGGTCGCCCACGGCCAGGTGCGTCACGCCCGCGCCCACGGCCTCGACGATGCCCGCGCCCTCCATGCCGATCGTGGCCGGCATCGGCAGCGGATACAGCCCCGTGCGGTGGTACACGTCGATGAAATTCAGGCCCACCGCATGGTGGCGGATGCGGATCTCGCCGGGGCCGGGCTCGCCCACGGTCACGTCGGTCAGGTGCAGTTCTTCGGGACCGCCGTGCTGGCGGATCTGGACGGCAAGGCTCATGCGGCGACTCCTGCGATGGAAGACACGATCAAAAAGAAAGGAAAAAATCGGGAACGCGGACCGGGGCAATGCGGACGGGCATCCGGCCCGCGGAATGGCCCCACGCGGGGGCCGGCGTGCATCCTGCCACGGATCGGCGAAGCCCGCAGGCCGGTACATTTCCAGGCCATGACACAACGACTCTCGTCCGGCACCGCGGCCCTGCTCGTGGCCGCGCCGCTGCTCTGGGCCGGCAACGCGGTCGTCGGCCGCCTCGTGCATCCCCTCATCTCCCCGGTCGCGCTCAACTTCATCCGCTGGGCGCTGGCCTTCCTCGTGCTGCTGCCCCTGGCCCACGGCGTGCTGCGCCGCGGCAGCCCGCTGTGGCCGCACTGGCGCCGCTACGCGATGCTCGGGCTGCTGGGCATCGGCTGCTACAACGCGCTGCAGTACATGGCGCTGCAGACCTCCACGCCGCTCAACGTCACGCTCGTGGGCTCCGGCCTGCCGGTCTGGATGCTGGCCATCGGCACGCTCTGCTTCGGGGCCCGGGTGACGCGCGCGCAGGCGACGGGTGCGCTGCTCTCCATCGCCGGCGTGCTGGTGGTGCTCAGCCGCGGCGAATGGGCGCAGCTGCTGGCGCTGCGGCTCGTGCCGGGCGATCTCTACATGGTGCTGGCCACCATCTCCTGGGCCTTCTACAGCTGGCTGCTGTCGCGCACCACCGAACCCGTGGGCCTGCGCGGCGACTGGGCCGCCTTCCTCATGGCGCAGATGGTGTTCGGCCTGGCCTGGTCCGGCGCGTTCGCCGCCGGCGAATGGACGCTCGGCCACGCCCACGCCACCTGGGGCTGGCCGCTCGTGGCCGCCCTCGCCTTCATCGCGCTCGGCCCCGCCCTGCTCGCCTACCGCTGCTGGGGCGTGGGCGTGCAGCGCGCCGGCCCGGCCGTGGCGAGTTTCTTCATCAACCTCACGCCACTCTTCGCCGCCGTGCTCTCCGCCCTGGTACTGGGCGAGACGCCCCACCTCTACCACGGCGCGGCGTTCGCGCTGATCGTGGCGGGGATCGTGGTGTCGTCGCGGCGGGGGTAAGAAACTCTTGCTCCAGTCAGGCGAAGACCAGCAGCAGCGCTCCTGACAACATCAGAACGGCGGGCAGCCACCGCTCCCGCATGCGGGTGGCCTTTGCCATGGCGAAGATCTGCAACAACACGATGGCGAGGAAGATGGCAACGGTCACCACTCTTCCGCTACCCCCACCTTCGATGCTCCCCGGTGGAATCGAAGGATCCATTGCGTACAGCACGTCGTACTTGTCGCCGGACAGCAGGAACATCGCCAGCAGGCCGGCGATGCATGCCAGGTGGATGCAGAGACGGAGGGTTTTGTGCATGGCTTACTGGATCAGTTGACTGAAACGGTTCCAGAATTTCACGAGGAAATTGCCATAGCTGGTGTTCTTCCTGATCTGCTCCAGCGTCAATCCCACTCCCCGGTTGTATCTGGCACCAATGATGCGAACCTCTTCTTGACCGAGGGGTGCGGAGAAACCATCGTGTGCAGCCAATTGGCTCAAATGCCTGGCGACCACTTCGATGTTGAACACATCTTTCTGCAAGCATTCTGCCAATCCGCGGGCTTGGCTGGAAGTCAGTTCAGAGGGATTGAGCCCGAGCGTTTCAGCCGCAGCGCGAATCTGAATGCTGACGGCTCCAAAGGACGTCTTGTTGGGATGGTTGGTAATCGCCTGCTTGTCTGTCCAAGGAGGACCGCTCCAGTCGAACGACCTGATCTCGAAAGCGACCCGATCGATGAAGCTGGGATCGCCACCCACTTCGATCCAGCAAACGCCCGCCAGCAACTCCGGCGGCAATTGATACTTCTTTGACTCGGTGACGATCGACTGCTTGTTATGCCGGACCCAGGCGTCCTTGAACTTCTGGATGTAAGCCCGGCCCCCGCCCCATCCCCCCGCGTCAGAATAGTTGTCGCCTCGATAGGACTCCGGTGTTCGGAGTTCATGAAGGTAGTAGGAGGCTGTGTAGTTGTGGTCGAAGGTCTGCGTGGTGGGCAACGCGAAGCGTTGTCCACGGCAAGCGGGCCGGTGCGCGCAGCGCATCGTCCACAAATGCACAGCCTTGCAGGTGCCTTCAGGCGCCGGCCCGCTGCCGTGTGTTTCACCCCGGGGGCGAAGAGCGAGAAGCCAGTTGGCACGATACGGACAAGCATTCAAAGACAGAGCGGTGGGCAGGTTGCTGCCACCGCACAGCGCCACGCCCGACGAGCTGGCGCGTGAGATCGGCGTGAGTGCCAG
>NZ_FNEY01000003.1 GCF_900100305.1 Paracidovorax citrulli
TCGAGCGCGTCATGACCGACAACGGCTCTGGCTACAAAAACGCCTTCCGCGCGGCCTGCGAGGAATTGGGCATCCGCCACATCCGCACGCGGCCCTATACGCCCAAGACCAACGGCAAGGCCGAGCGATTCGTACAGACCAGCCTGCGGGAGTGGGCCTATGCCAGACCCTACGAAAGCTCAGCCCAACGCACGGCTGCCCTGCAGCCCTTCATTGACGGCTACAACTGGTGCCGGCCACACTCCGCGCTCGGCCATCAGCCTCCCATCACACGCATTCCGGGTGTGAACAACCTCGTGAGACTCAACATCTAGGCCAGGCACTGGCCTGCGTCGATCTGCCGACGGTGCCGGCCGAGGGCTCCAATGGCCGTGTTTACATCTCCCCCGCGGCCCTGGAGCGCATGCGGCGCGAAGTGCTCGAATGCATGCGTGTCTTTTCAGGCCATGCCTATACCGAAGATGCCAGCCGTATCCCGTCCGTGGGAGGGCTGGGCTTCGACTCCGCGTGGTCGACGCCTGCGCTGCGGTGCTGGAAAGGCGCCACGCAGAAGGCCGAAGTGCTGGTCCTGGCCTTTTCCGGCACGCGCATGGACGACTGCAAGGATCTGCTCTGCGATTTCAGCAGCCATTGGACGCGGCCGCACCGCAATCCGTTCGGCGATCACCTGCCGGCGCTCGGGGCGGTGGGCATGGGCTGGCAGGGCCGCTGGCATGAAGAGGCACGGGCGTCCCGGGCGCAGGGTCGTACCCTGCGCTCGCTGCTGACCACCAGCGCAGCCGAGGCCCGAAAAACGGGGCGGATGCTGTCTGTGTCGGTGACGGGGCACAGCCTGGGTGCGGCGGTCGCCATTCTCGCGGGAGTGGACATCGCCAATTTCCTGCGGCACAAGGAAATCGACGGCCAGGTGAGTACCTGTGTGTTCAATCCGCCCCGGATCGCACCGGACGGGATCGAGGAGAGATTCCAGGAGGCGCTGGAATTGCGCCTGGGCAGCAATCCCGGAATGCGGTTCGCGCTGCGCCAGTTCGTGCGGGAACAGGACCCCATCCAGTCCATGCCGCTGCACATGCACCATCCGGCGTGGCCGCACCCGCAGGGCAGCCGCGTGCAGCGCACGGACCTCGCCCACGGCATGATCGCCACCTGCACCGACAGGCCCGCCAGCCGCTGGAATCCCGCTGTGAATCACGACCTGTCGCCCTGGCAGGAGGCCATCGGCGGCGGCATGTCCCGCAGCGAATTGCGGTCGCTCTTCCGTTGAGGCGCAGCCCGCGGCGACGGCCGCAGCCCGGCGGGCCGGAATGCCCGGTCTCAGGCCGCGCCGCGGGGCGCGAAAGCGATGATGGCCATGCCCGCCAGGGTCACCGCCGCGCCGGCGAGATCCCAGCGGTCGGGCCGGATGCCGTCCACCGCCCAGAGCCACCCCAGCGCAACGGCGACATACACCCCGCCATAGGCGGCATAGACGCGTCCGGCTGCTGCCGGATGCAGGGTCAGCAGCCAGGCGAACAGGGCCAGGCACGCGGCCCCCGGCACCAGGAGCCAGGCGCTGCGGTCCTGGCGCAGCCACAGCCACGGCAGGTAGCAGCCGGCGATCTCCGCCAGGGCCGTCACGGCGTACAGGAGGAAGGTCTTGAGTTCCACCATGCGCGTGCCGTCTCAGCCCGGTACCGGGGACGCAGCGGACGCGCCGGGCGCGTCCTGCTGCGGGAAGGAAAGAACCAGTTGCTCGAAGTCGTCCGCCCCCACGGGACGGCTCAACAGATACCCTTGCCAGGCGTGGCAATGGTTGCGCTCCAGGAAGGCACGCTGCGCTTCCGTCTCCACGCCCTCGGCGATGACCCGCAGTCCCAGGCTGGTCCCCAGGGCCACGATGGTCCGGGCGATGGACGCGTCGTTCGGGTCCGTGAGCACATCGCGCACGAAACTCTGGTCGATCTTGAGTTCGTCCAGCGGCAGGCGCTTGAGATAGGCCAGCGATGAATAGCCGGTGCCGAAGTCGTCCAGCGAGAAGCCCACGCCATAGGCCCGCAGCTGCTGCATTTTCTGGATGGTGTCCTCCAGGTCCTGCTGCAGCAGGCTTTCGGTCATTTCGAGTTTCAGCCGGCGACCCTCCGCGCTCGTGCCTGCCAGCGCCGCGAGCACCTGCCCGACGAAACCACCCTGGTGGAACTGCCGTGCGCTCACATTCACCGACAGGCTGATGCGGGACAGCACCGGGTGGCGCGACCATTGGGCCAGCCGCTCGCAGGCCGTGCGCAGCACCCATTCCCCGAGGGGAAGGATGAGGCCTGTTTCTTCCGCCAGGGGAATGAACTCGCCGGGCGAAACGAAGCCGCGTGCCGGATGGCGCCAGCGCAGCAATGCCTCGGCGCCGACGATGCGGCCGTGGTTCACCTGGGGCTGGTAGAACAGTTCGAAGTCGCCACGGCCCAGGCCTTCCCGCAGGTCCGTTTCCAGCGCAGCGCGCGCCGCCACCGAAGCCTGCATTTGCGGATCGTAGAACCGCAGCGCATTGCGGCCGCTGGCCTTGGCCTGGTACATGGCCAGATCCGTGCGCTGCAGCAGCTCGTCCACCGTCTCACGCGCTCCCTGGAACACGGTCACCCCCATGCTCAGCGTCGTATGGTGGGGTTCGCCCTCCAGCGTGAACGGATGGCGCATCGCGGCCAGGATCTTTTGTCCCATATCCTCCGCCCGGGCGGCGGCGCCCTGCGGACTCTGCCCCAGGTCTTCGAGCACCACGACGAACTCGTCGCCCCCGTGGCGCGCGACCGTGTCCTCGTTCTGCACGCAGCCGCGCAGGCGCTGCGCCACCTGGCGCAGGAGCATGTCGCCACGCTCGTGCCCCTGGGTTTCGTTGAGCGTCTTGAAATTGTCCAGATCCAGCATGAGCACCGCGCCGCACCGGCCGCGCCGTACGCTGGCGGCCAGCGCCTGCTGCAACCGGTCCACCAGCAGCCGCCGATTGGGAAGCTGGGTCAGGGGATCGTAGTAGGCCAGATAGTGGATCTCCTCCTCCGCGGCCTTGTGCTGGCTCAGGTCCACCATCGTGATGAGGCAGGCGCCGTCCAGCAGCACCCCTGCCATGTCCACCGTGCGCACGGAGCCGTCGCCGCAGGTGATGGCGTATTCCCGAGACGCGAGCGTGCCGTCGCCAGCCAGCGCGGCGGCGCAGGCCGCTTCCCAATCGGCCACGGCCTGCTCGCGGCGCGGGGCATCCGGGATGACCCTATGCCACCACTCGCGCACCGTGGCGGGCGCCGCGTCGGCATGGCGGCAGATCTGTTCGAAGCGTTCGTTGCGGAAGCTCAGTGTTCCATCGCGAGCGACAAGGCACACGCCGACCGGCAACCGGTACAGGATCTGCCGCAGCCGCGCTTCGCTGTCGTGCTGCGCCGCTTCCATCCGCTTGCGATCGCTGATGTCCTGCACCACGGCGATATGCTGGGCCGGTTGCCCGCGTCCATGGCGCATCGTCGCGATGCGCAGTTCCGCCCAGACCATCTCTCCGTCCTTGCGGCGATAGCGCTTCTCGTAGCGGTACTCCTGCTGCACGCCCGTGGCGATGCGGTCGATCGCGGCCTCGCTCTCGGCCTGGTCGTCCTGATGGGTGACGTCGCGCACCGTGAGTGCCAGCAGCTCTTGCGGCGCGTAGCCCAGGATCTCGCAGAAACGCGCATTCGCTCGCACGAAGCGCCGGGTGGCGGTATCCACCTGGGCCACTCCCACGGCCGCCTGGTCGAACAGGGTCTGGAAAGGATCCTTCCGGGCAGCGGCGCGCCAGCGCCAGGATGCCGCCAGGAGCAGCAGCAGCAATGCCGCCATCGTGCCGCCCGCTGCGGCCAACCAGGGCACCGCACGCTCGGCGGGCGACAGGAAGCTGCCTTCAGAAACGAAAGTCAGCTTCCACCGCCGGTCGTAGATCTGCAATTCGCGCTCGTAGCGATGCGGACCGGACGCCGTGGCGGGCAGCTCCAGCATCGTGGTGACGCCGAGAGGCGGAGTTCCGCGCACCGAACCGACGTCCTGCACCGCCAATGCCAGCCCTGCGAGGCGTCCTTCCCCGCCCAGCGCGCTGACGAGGTCATGGAACCGTATCGCGGCCGCCACGGAACCGACATAGCGCTGACCGTCCCCCGCCGCATCGGTGAACACCGGCAGGCGCAGGCTGAACGCGGCCGGATGCTCGGCGGCCTGCCGCATGTCGTAGGGTGCGGATGCGATGGCGCTGCCGCTGTCGCGGCTGTAGCGCACGGATTCCATGGTGGCCGGCACGGCACCCATGTCCAGTCCCAGCACCCCCATGTTGCCCGACCGCGGCCACACGTAGTCCGCGACGTAGTAGTCCGGGCGATCGCCCTCCGGGCGGATGGCGAACTGCGGCATGCCGTCGGCGGCCAAAGAGGAGTCGGCCCGCACCGACGCTTCGAACGCGGCCTTGTCGGCATGCAGCACGTAGCGCGTGAACGCCAGGTTGACGATGCCCGCGTACTGGGGCCAGAGCCGGAGTTCGCGCAGCGCGTTGTCGAACTCGGCACGGGTCAGGCGAGGGTTCGCAACGAAGAGCCCGCGCACGCCCGTGAGCAGCCCGAGGTAGCGACCCACGTGGTTCTCCAGCGCGGTGGTGGCCGCAGCGGCTTCGCGCTCGAAACGCTCCTGGGCAACAGCGTCCACGGATATCCGCTGCCATTGCCAGATTCCGGCCCCCACGCCCAGGGCCAGCAGCGCCGCGGAAATGCCCAGCCACGGGAACCGTACGGGCAGGCGCGAAGCGAAGGGCGAAGGCATGGGCGGCAGAGAACGGAACACGCGTGGAACGCGTGAATGCGGCACAGCGGGGTGGAATGAAACGTCTGAGGATAGCTTCAACGGCACGCCGTTTTTGCGAGCTGGAGCCGTTTAGGCTTTTTTGTAACAATCATGCGCCCTACCTCCATAGCTTTCATCAGCACCTGCCGTGCGCAGGAGGTTCCTCGGCGGGGCAGGAGACGTCACAGGCCGGCAGCCGACATGCCCATCAGCACCAGGAGCGCCGCCGCGAGCGCGGGAGGCATCACCCAGGTGCCGAACTTCAGGAACTGCACCGCGCTCACCTCGATGCCTTCACGCCGCAACGCCGCCAGCCACAGGAGGGTCGCGAGCGAGCCGGTGATGGAGAGATTGGGGCCGAGATCGACACCGATGAGCGCGGCGGCACGCAGCGGCTCTGCGGCATGGGCAGCCTCCAGCGCGGCACCGGCCAGCAGGCCGGCGGGCAGGTTGTTCACCAGGTTGGCGCCGAAACCCAGCAGCGCCCCGAGCGCCGGACCCGCAGCCAGGGGCGCGGCCGCCGCGGCCCCGGCCAGCATGCGGGCCAGGTGCCCCACCACCCCGGTGACTTCCAGCGCTTGCACGAAGACGAACAGCCCGGCCACCAGCGGCAGTACACCCCAGGACACCGACTTCAGCACCGGCCCCACCTGGTGCCCGCAGCCCGCGCGCAGCAGTACCAGTGTGAGCAGCGCCGCCCCCAGCGTCGGAGCTCCCAGCGGAATCCGCCACCAGGCGCACCCCACGAGCACCACCGCCGACACGGCGAGTCCTGCAGCCGCCAGGCGACCGCCGGCGCCGAGCGGGCGGGCGGGCACCTCGGCGGCCACGGGCCGGGCGATGTCCTGCCGGACACGCCATTTCAGTACCCAGTAGGTGCAGCCGATCGCCGCGACGGACGGCAGGCCGAACAGCGCCAGCCAATGGGGCAGCGACGGCATCCGCCCACCGCCCCAAAGAACCAGGTTGGCCGGATTGGAAATCGGCAGCAGAAAGCTGGCCGCGTTGGCCACGAAGGCGCAGATCAGCAGGTAGGGCAACGGGGCCGCCCCCACGGTCCGAGCCACGGCGATCACGGCCGGCGTGAGGACGACGGCCGTGGCATCGTTGGACAGCGTCGCGGTCACGAGCGTGCCGACCCCGAAAACCCATGCGAAGAGGCGCTCGCCGGAGCCTCGCGCCCGGCGTGCCGCCTCGACGGCCAGCCAGTCGAACACCCCTTCGCGGCGTGCCATTTCCGACAGCAGCATCATGCCTGCCAGGAACAGATACACGTCGTGCCCACGCAGCACACCCTTCCATGCCTCCGCCCAGGGCAGCATGCCGGACACGGCGAGCACGAGGGCACCGCCCACGGCCCACACGGCCTCGGGAATGCGCGCGGGCCGCAGGATGACGGCGGCGGTGGCGACGGCGATCACGCCCCAGGTCCACCCGGGATGGGCGATTGTCAGCATGGAAAGCGGTTCCTTTCTGTGCGCGGCCAGGACAGCCCCGGCGCGCGCTGTTGTATGGTTCTCTCTCGCAGGGGCGGTGCCGCCTGCCGGACGCGGATTCTAGGGAACGCGGCAGTGGCCATCGCCGGGAATGGCCCCTGCAGCCCAGAACGCGACCTTGGCCTACACGGCGCCGATTGACCCCTCCCGCATGTGTGGCGCGCAGCCCACCTACCATTGCGGCCTGACCAGGAGTGAGCCTGCCCGTGTTCCAGTACTTCGAAAACCGCGTCCCCCCCTACCCCTCCACCGAACCCACCCTGCCACCCAAGGGCTTCATGGCTTTCGTGTGGGCCTGCACGCAAGGCCTGCGAGGCCATGTGATGGCGATGGCGGGGCTGTCGGCGGCCATCGCCGTCTATGAGGCGCTCCTGTTCTCGGTCCTCGGCCACCTGGTGGACTGGTTGTCCGGCACGGCGCCCGACAGCCTCTGGACGGGGCACCGGGGGGCGCTGTGGCTGATCGCGGGCCTCATGGTGGCCAGCATCGGCCTCGTGGTCCTGCAGACGAGCGTGAAGCACCAGGTGCTCGCCATCAATTTCCCGCTGCGGCTGCGCTGGAACTTCCACCGCCTCATGCTCGGCCAGAGCATGTCCTTCTATGCGGACGAATTCGCCGGCCGCATCACCACCAAGATCATGCAGACGGCGCTGGCCGTGCGCGACATGATCTTCACGACCACCGATGTGGTGATCGGTATGGGCGTCTATCTGGTCACCATCCTTGCGCTGGCCGCCGGCTTCGACGCCCGGCTGCTCGTGCCTTTCGCGCTGTGGGTGCTGTGCTACGCCGCCGCCTGCTGGTACTTCGTGCCCCGGCTGGGCAAGGTGGGCAAGGCGCAGGCCGATGCCCGTTCCGTGATGACCGGCCGCATCACCGACGCCTACACCAACATCGCCACGGTCAAGCTGTTCTCCCACACCCGGCGCGAAGCGGAATTCGCCCGCGCGGCCATGGACGCGTTCAAGCACACGGGCTATGCGCAGATGCGTCTCGTGAGCACCTTCGAGATCGTCAACCACGTGCTGGTCGTGGCCATGATCCTGGGAGCCTGCGGCACGGCGCTGTGGCTCTGGTCCATGGGCCAGGTGGGCGCGGGCGCGGTGGCGGCCGTCACGGCCATGGCGCTGCGGGTATCGGGCCATGCGCACTGGGTCATGTGGGAAGTGACCACGCTGTTCGAGAGCGTCGGCACCATCCAGGACGGCATCAACACCCTCACCCGCCCCCGCACCGTCGTGGACGCACCGGACGCCCGCCCCCTGGCGGTGACGCGCGGCGAGGTGACGTTCGAGGGCGTCACCTTCGGCTACCAGCCGGACCGTCCGGTGATCGACGACCTGCACCTGACCATCCGGCCCGGCGAACGCATCGGCCTGATCGGACGCTCCGGCGCGGGCAAGTCCACGCTGGTGAACCTGCTGCTGCGCTTCCACGACGTGCAGGCCGGCCGCGTACTGATCGATGGCCAGGACATCGCCCACGTGACCCAGGACAGTCTTCGCCAGTCCATCGGCATGGTCACGCAGGACACCTCCCTGCTGCACCGCTCGATGCGCGACAACATCCTCTACGGCCGCCCCGATGCCACGGACGCGCAGATGCACGAGGCTGCCGAACGCGCGAAAGCCGCCGCCTTCATCGAGCAGCTCACCGACCTGCAGGGCCGCAGCGGCTACGACGCCCAGGTGGGCGAGCGCGGCGTGAAGCTGTCGGGCGGCCAGCGCCAGCGCGTGGCCATCGCCCGGGTCATGCTGAAGGACGCGCCCATCCTGCTGCTGGACGAAGCCACCAGTGCGCTGGATTCGGAAGTGGAAGCCGCCATCCAGCAAAGCCTGGACACCCTGATGCGCGGCAAGACCGTCATCGCCATTGCCCACCGGCTCTCCACCATCGCGGCGCTGGACCGGCTCATCGTGCTCGACGCGGGTCGCATCGTCGAGCAGGGCACGCATGCCGAGCTGCTGGCCCATGGCGGCGTGTACGCCCGGCTGTGGGCGCACCAGAGTGGCGGATTCCTGGGAGAGCCGGACGGCACCTGACCGCCGGCCGCAAGGCGCATACGCCGGCCCGCGGCTTCGTGGCGCCCCTCTCAGCGGGAGCGCAGCGGCCGCGCGGGATTGCCACCCACGGTGGCCCCGGCCGCCACATCGCGCGTGACGACGCTGCCTGCACCGATCACCGCACCATCTCCCACCGTCACGCCAGGCAGCAGGATCGCCCCTCCGCCGATCCAGACGTCTCGGCCGATGCGCACCGGACGGCCCGACTCGAGCCCGGTGGCGCGGGTGGCTGCGTCCCGGGGGTGGTCTGCCGCGTAGATCTGCACGCCGGGCCCGATCTGTGTTCCGTCGCCGATGCGCACTTCCACCACGTCGAGGATCACGCAATTGAAATTCAGGAATACGCCCGATCCCAGGTGGATGTTGAAACCGTAGTCGCAATGGAACGGCGGCCGCACCGCCGTGCCTTCGCCGACGGAACCCAGGCCCTCCACCAGGAGCATGTGCCGCCCGCGAGCATCCAGGCCCGCGTGGGCCGCCATGTCGTTGTACCGGGCCATCCAGCGGCGCGCGGCCGCCATGTCGGCCTGCAGTTCAGGATCTCCGGCATGGTAGAGCTCGCCGGCCAGCATTTTCTGTTTTTCGGTCGCCATGGCGCATTGTGGCCGGCCCTGGAGGGCCCCGCCTGTCGGAAATAGGCCTGATCGCGGACCGCGGCACCAGTGCCTCGCGTTACCAACTGACGGCCTGGGTCAGGTGACCAGATCGGCCACCGCCTTGGCCATCGACTTGATCGCTTTGGCCAGGCCCTCGACACTCTTGATGGAGAATTCGTTGAGCGAGGCCTGCATCTGTGCGCGCACGGATGCTTCGGTGAGCGCATTCTGGTTCGCCATCTGCTGTTCCTGCGCCGTGATGGCCTTGCGTGTGGATCCGTCTGCACGGGGCGGTTCATCTTCGCCGTCTTCCGCATCGTCGTCCCCATGGCCGAAATGCGGATGGGACGGCGTCGGCGGGACGTGAGGCATGGAGAACGCCGGCCCGCCAGCATGCGGCACGCCACCGTCCGCTTTGGGTGGCATGTCCGTGTCCATGTCCGTGTGCCCATGGGATTCGCTGCTGGACGGCTTGTGGGTTTCGGGCACCTCGCCAGCCCCGCCATGCGAGGGCGGCGTTGCATGCAGCGTCGATGCCGCCGCGGTACGAACCTGCTCAGGCGACAAAGCCGTTGCGCTTTCGGCAGCCTTGTCCCCATGGGGGGGCGTCGCCGCAGCCGGCGCATCTGCCGAGTCATACGACGTGCGCTGTCGCTTGACCGGCGAACTGGCCCCCGTGCTGGAAGGGCTTGCGCGCAATTCGCCGCGCGGTGGCAGTGCCTCGAGCCCGGCGCTGGATGCGCTGCGCTTGCGCGCCGACAGCCCCACTGGAGTGTCCGGGCCCTTGCGCGATTCGGGCGGCGGTGGCTGCGGCGATGGCGCCTGAGACAGCGGCTGGCGCAGGGCCGGTAAGGGAGAGGAAAGAGCGCCGGTGCGTGCGTTCATGGGATGGCGGCAATGAGTCTGGATTGCGCGCCAGTATGCGAGGCCCGGCGCATCGCGGGCGCGGGCGCAGCGAAGCCGGCCCCATGGATGCGAAAGGGCGCCGTCTTCCGTGGTGGCGTCGATTCCCTCCTACGCCCGTGAGCGCTTCCGACCTGCCGCCCGCCCCCCTGCCCCCTTCAACAATGCCTCACACCATCTCTCCACCACATACGGAAGGGCAACACCATGTCGATCTCCCTCATCCTGCTCATCATCCTGATCCTCATCCTGATCGGTGTGCTGCCGACCTGGGGCCACAGCCGCTCCTGGGGCTACGGGCCCAGCGGCGGCGTGGGCCTGGTCGTGGTGATCCTGCTCATCCTGCTGCTGATGGGACGTATCTGACAGCCCGAGGCACTCCGGGCCCCTGCAGGAGGCCGCAATCAAAAAGGCCCGGTGCGTTGCACCGGGCCTTTTTTTGCAGAGGCCGGGGCTGCCGCGCCACGGAGGAGCGCCCTATGCCCGGGTCGGCCTGGGCCGCAGGCAGGACGCGGCCACGATGCATGAAGATGGAGCCAGCCACCCTGAAGCGCGACATGCAGCGAGCCGCCAAAGAAAAAAGGCCCAGCTTCTTTCAAAGCTGGGCCTCTCACATCAATGGTCGGCGTGGCGGGATTCGAACTCGCGACCCCTTGCACCCCATGCAAGTGCGCTACCAGGCTGCGCTACACGCCGACAAGACTTAGATTATATAGGCAAAAAATCAGTGGTCGGACAAAAATGCACGAATTTCCAATAATTCTTTGCGCACCCCCTCCAGGGACAGGCCGCCGCGCTCCGCCAGGGCACCCGCGCTCCCCGTCGCCGACAACGCATCCCCCTCGTCGCCTTCTCCGTGGCTGTCCACTTCCTGCAGGCGGTTGCGCGCCCCGCTGATCGTGAAGCCCTGGTCGTACAGGAGTTCGCGGATGCGGCGGATCATCAGCACCTCGTGGTGCTGGTAATACCTGCGGTTGCCCCTGCGCTTCATGGGGCGCAGTTGTGTGAACTCCTGCTCCCAGTACCGCAGCACGTGGGGCTTGACTCCGCACAGCTCGGCGACTTCGCCGATGGTGAAGTACCTTTTCGCGGGAATGGAAGGAAGCGGCGTGCCCATGGGAGTGCGCAGAGGGTAAAGGCGGACGGCGGGAAGGGTACTGCAGGGCCGGGGAACGCGCCAGCGGCTCGGGCAAGTGCCGGCCGAAAGGTGCCACGTGCCCCGTCCCCGCCCTCGTCAGGCAGCGGACGACCCGCCGCTCTGGATCTGTTCCTTCAGCTTGGTGCTGGCGTGGAAGGTGACCACCCGGCGTGCCTGGATCGGAATGGCTTCCCCCGTGCGAGGGTTGCGCCCCGGGCGTGGTGCCTTGGTGCGGATCTGGAAATTCCCGAAACCGGAAATCTTGACGTCCTGCCCGTCCACCAGGCGCTGCGCGATCAGGTCGAAGAACGCATCGATCATGTCCTTGGACTCGCGCTTGTTCAGGCCGATCTGGTCGAACAGCAGTTCCGCGAGCTGCGCCTTGGTCAGCGCAGGCGTCTCCAGGCTCTCCACGGCCAGCTCCATCATGTCCGAGCCTTTGGAAGTGTGGGTCAAGGTCATCACCGCAGTCGCGCCCCCAATTGCTGCTCCAGCTGCCGCAACACTGCCTGGAGCGATTCGTCGATCTCCGCATCGGTGAGCGCCGTCACGCCGTCGCCCAGCGCCAGCCGCACCGCGAAGCTTTTCTCCCCGGCGGCAAAGCCGGCCACGGGCTCGCCGTCCTTGCCGCGCTTGGGCCGGAAGACGTCGAAGAGCACCGCCGAGCGCAGGCGCGTGGCGGGCAGCGCGCTGCCGATCACGCGCATCACGTCCGCATGGGTCGTCTGCTCGGACACGACGATGGCGATGTCGCGCTCCACGGCCTGCTGCTTGCCCACCGCGGCGAACCGCGGGACATCGCGCGCCAGCACCGCATCCAGTTCGAGTTCGAACAGCACCGGAGCCTGGGCGAAGTCCCACTGCTGGCGCCACTTGGGATGGAGTTCGCCGATGAAGCCGATGCCGCGCCCTTCCAGCAGCACGCGCGCGCAACGCCCGGGGTGCATCGCCGGGTGCTCGGCGGGCTCGAACACGGGCTTGCGCGGAGCGAGCAGCGCTTCCACGTCGCCCTTCACGTCGAAGAAGTCCACCGCATCGTCCTTGCGGCTCCACTGCAGCACATCCCCTGCCCCGTAGGCCGCGCCCGCGACACGCATAGGCTGGTGGAAACCTTCGACCGTGGTGTCGGAGCCGGCCACGCCCGCATCGCGCAGGAAAACCCGGCCCAGCTCGAACACGCGCACCCGGGGTGCCTTGCGGTCGAGGTTGAACTTCAGCACCTGCAGCAGCGATCCGAGCAGCGACGAGCGCATGACGCTCATCTGGCTGGCGATGGGATTCAGCAGCCGGATGGGCTCCGCATTGCCCGCGAGGTCACGCTCCCATTGCTCTTCCACGAAGCTGAAATTGATGGTTTCCTGGTAGCCGAGGGCCGCCAGCTCCCGGCGCACGGCGAATGCGCTGCGGCGGTTCTCGCGCCGCAGCTTGGGCGTGATCGGCGCGAGGGGCGGCGTCTCGGGCAACTGGCCGTAACCCACGATGCGCACCACTTCCTCGATCAGGTCTTCCTCGATCGCGATGTCGAAACGATAGGACGGCGGCGTGACCGTGAGGCGGCCGTCGCCCTCTTCCGGCTGCAATCCGAGCTTGCGCAACGCATCGGCGCACTGCGCCAGCGTGAGCGGCATGCCGATCACCTTCGCGGCGCGCTCGACCCGCAGCGTCACCGGCCGGGCCTGCGGCAGGTTAGGCGCCTGGTCATCGATCGGGCCGCAGACCGTCTCGGGCGTACCGCAGATCTCCAGCACCAGTTGCGTGATGCGCTCGATGTGCTCCACCGTCAACCGAGGGTCCACGCCGCGTTCGAAGCGGTGGCCCGCATCGGTGGAGAAGTTGAAGCGGCGCGACCGGCCTGCCACCGCCTTGGGCCACCAGAAGGCCGCCTCGATGTAGATGTGGCGCGTGTCGTCCGACACCGCGGTGGCGTCCCCGCCCATGATGCCGGCCAGCGATTCCACCTGCCGTTCGTCGGCGATCACGCCGACCTGGCCATCGACATCGACCGTGGCACCATTGAGCAGCTTCAGCGACTCGCCTTCGCGGCCCCAGCGCACGTCCAGCCCGCCATGGATCTTCTCCAGATCGAAGATGTGCGAAGGCCGGCCGAGTTCGAACATCACATAGTTGGAGATGTCCACCAGCGGCGACACGCCGCGCTGGCCGCAGCGCGCGAGCCGGTCCAGCATCCAGCGCGGCGTGGACGCCTTCGCGTTGATGTGGCGCACCACGCGGCCGGAGAAACGCCCGCACAGGTCCGGTGCGCCGATCTTCACGGGCAGCACGTCGGCGCTGCCCACCGGAGCCGCAGTGAACGCGGGCTCGCGCAGCGGCGCGCCCGTCAGCGCCGAGACTTCGCGCGCGATGCCGTACACGCTCAGGGCGTGGGCCAGGTTGGGCGTGAGCTTGAGCGTGAACAGCGTGTCGTCGAGCGCGAGGTACTGGCGGATGTCCTGCCCCACCGGCGCATCCGCCGGCAGCTCGAACAGACCTTCATGGTCTTCCGAGAGTTTGAGTTCGCGCGCGGAGCAGAGCATGCCCTGGCTCTCCACGCCGCGGAGCTTGCCCACCTTGATGGCGAAGGGTTTGCCATCCTCGCCCGGGGGCAATTCGGCGCCCACCGTGGCGCAGGGCACCTTGATGCCCACGCGCGCGTTGGCCGCGCCGCAGACGATGTTCAGCAGCGCGGGCTGGCCGACATCGACCTGGCATACCCGCAGCCGGTCGGCATTGGGATGCTGCACCGCCTCCTTGATCTCGCCCACCACCACGCCATGGAACGGGGGCGCGACGGGGGACAGGTCCTCCACCTCCAGGCCTGCCATGGTGAGGGTTTCGGCCAGCTCTGCCGTGGACAGGGGCGGGTTGCAGAATTCGCGCAGCCAGGATTCAGGAAATTGCATAGTCGGTTCAAAAGGAACGGCCGGCGCCGCGGGGGCCGGGCCCGCGCGGCGAAGTCGAAAAGGGGTTCGGCGATTACTGGAACTGCGAGAGGAAGCGGATGTCCCCGTCGAAGAACAGGCGCAGGTCGTTGACGCCGTAGCGCAGCATCGTCAGCCGGTCGGGGCCCATGCCGAACGCGAAGCCGATGTACTTCTCGGGATCGAGCCCCATGTTGCGCACCACGTTGGGATGAACCTGCCCGGATCCCGCCACTTCCAGCCAGCGGCCTGCCAGCGGGCCGTCCTGGAACTGGATGTCGATCTCGGCGCTCGGCTCGGTGAACGGGAAGAAGCTCGGGCGGAACCGCAGCACCAGGTCATCGCTTTCGAAGAAGGTGCGGCAGAAGGCGGTGAACACGACCTTCAGGTCCTTGAAGCTGACGTTCTCGCCGATCCAGAGCCCTTCGCACTGGTGGAACATCGGCGAGTGCGTGGCGTCGCTGTCCACCCGGTAGGTACGGCCCGGCGCGATCACGCGGATCTCGGGCATGGGCTGGCCGGCATCCAGCAACGCGCGGTGCTTCTTCACGTGCTGGACGGCATGGCGGATCTGCATCGGGCTGGTATGCGTGCGCAGCAGCAGCAGCGGTGCGGACGCGGTGCCGCCCTCCACGTAGAAGGTGTCGTGCATCGAGCGCGCCGGATGGTCCTCGGGCGTGTTCAATGCCGTGAAGTTGAACCAGTCGGATTCGATTTCCGGGCCGTCCGCCACGTCGAAACCCATGGATCCGAAGATGCCCTCGATGCGCTCCAGGGTAAGCGAGACAGGATGCAGGCCACCCTGCCCCCGCTGGCGGCCGGGCAGCGTGACGTCGAGCGCCTCGGCCTGCAGTTGCGCCTGCAGTTCGGCGTCGGCCAGGGCCTGGCGGCGTTCGTTCAGGGCCTGCTCGATGGCCTGCTTGGCCACGTTCACCGCGGCACCCCGGGACTTCTTCTCCTCGACGGGCAGCTGGGCCAGGCCCTTGAGGAGTTCGGTCACCCGCCCGGCCTTGCCCAGGAACTGGGCCTTGGCGTTTTCCAGGTCGGTGGGCGTGGCCGCGTCCGCGAACATCCTGCGGGCGGCATCTACCAGGGAATCCAGCTCGTTCATACCAACTCTTTGTCGTCTTGGAGAAATAAACAAGGGCTAGCGCCTTTTCAAGCCCTAGCCCTTGCTGTTGTTGCGCAGGCAGGCTACCCGGGGAGGATAGCTGCCGATCGTGAGATCAAGCGGCGGCCAGCTTGGCCTTGACTTGTTCCACGATGCTGCCGAAGGCAGCCTTGTCGTGCACCGCGAGGTCGGCCAGCATCTTGCGGTCGATCTCGATGGCAGCCTTCTTCAGGCCGTTCGTGAACTGGCTGTAGGTCAGGCCCAGTTCGCGGGAAGCGGCATTGATACGGGCGATCCACAGTTGGCGGAACACGCGCTTCTTGGTACGGCGGTCACGGTAGGCGTATTGGCCTGCCTTCATCACCGCCTGCTTGGCGATGCGGAAGACGTTGCCGCGGCGGCCGCGGAAACCCTTGGAGAGGGCCAGAACTTTCTTGTGACGGGCGCGTGCCGTTACACCACGTTTGACGCGAGGCATGTGTGTACTCCTTGTTCGTCTGAATCAGAGGCCGGCAAAGGGCAGCATCTGTGCCATGTGACCCATGTTGGTCTCATGCACGGACACGGCACCGCGCAGGTGACGCTTGTTCTTGGTGGTCTTCTTGGTCAGGATGTGACGCTTGAAGGCTTGACCGCGCTTGACGGTGCCACCGGGACGAACGCGGAAACGCTTTTTCGCGCTGCTCTTGGTCTTCATTTTGGGCATTTCAATGCTCCTTTTTGTCGTGCTCGCGAGGCGTTTGCAGACCCATCTGCAAACTTGCAGGCCCCGAGCCACTTCTTTTGCGGCCGCCATGGACGGCCGCGGCAGGGTACGAGACCCATGCCATGCCCGGATGCACTCGCATGCATCCGGAGACACTCCTGGCCCGCCACTCAGGTGGCCGGCGCCCCTTCCGCCACCGCCTTCGCGGCGGGCTTGCGCTTGCCGGGCGCGATCATCATGATCATCTGGCGCCCTTCGAGCTTCGGGAACTGCTCGACCACGATGGTGTCACCGAGGTCGTCGCGGATGCGGTTGAGCAGCGCGAGGCCGATTTCCTGGTGGGTGATTTCACGCCCGCGGAAGCGCAGCGTGATCTTGCACTTGTCGCCTTCGGCGAGGAAACGGCGGATGTTGCGCAGCTTGATGTTGTAGTCGCCGTCGTCCGTACCGGGACGGAACTTCACTTCCTTGATTTCGATGACCGTCTGCTTGGCCTTGGCCTCGGCCGCGCGCTTCTGCTCTTGGTACTTGAACTTTCCATAGTCCACAAGGCGGCACACGGGAGGGTTGGCCGTAGCGGCAATCTCCACCAGGTCCACATCCAGCTCGCCCGCCATGCGGAGGGCTTCCATGAGGCTGACCACCCCGAGCGGCTCGTTGTCCGGCCCGGAGAGGCGAACCTCGGGAGCCATGATTTCACGGTTCAGGCGGTGCTTGCGCTCCTCGCGCTGGCGACGGTCACGAAATTCAGTAGCGATGGCTGTATTCCTTCAATCAACAAGCCACGAAAAATGTGGCGATACGCCGCGGCATGGCGGGCATCCTGCGGCGTACCCGGCAATCCATCAGACCTTGTCGGCGATGTCCTGCCCGATCAGGGAAATGAAGGCCTCCAGCGGCATCACACCCAGATCACGGTTACCCCGCGCCCGCACGGCAACGGCTCCAGCCGCCTTTTCCTTGTCGCCCACGACGAGGATATAGGGCAGCTTTTGCAACGAATGCTCTCGTATTTTATACGTAATCTTCTCGTTGCGCAGATCCAGCTCCACCCTAAGGCCTTGATTCGGCAGCGCTTTTTGGAGCTTTGCGGCAATTTCGCGACAGTAATCGTCCTGCGCGCCGGTAATGTTGAGCACCGCCACCTGCACCGGGGCCAGCCAGACGGGCAGTGCACCGGCGTGCTGCTCGATCAGGATGCCGATGAAACGCTCCAGGCTTCCGACGATGGCGCGGTGCAGCACGATGGGGCGGTGGCGCTGGCCATCTTCTCCTACATATTCCGCCCCCAGGCGCTCCGGCATGGACGGGTCCACCTGGATCGTGCCGCACTGCCAGTGGCGACCGATCGCATCGCGCAGCGTGTACTCGAGCTTCGGGCCGTAGAACGCGCCGTCGCCCACCGCGATCTGGTAATCGCAGCCCGAGGCCTTCAGGCTCTCGATGAGGGCATTCTCGGCCTTGTCCCAGCTTTCTTCCGAGCCGATGCGCTTTTCAGGGCGCGTCGCCACCTTGTAGATGATGTCGGTGAAGCCGAAATCCTTGTACACCTTCTGCAGCAGGGCCGTGAAGTTGATGCACTCCTGCTGGATCTGGTCTTCGGTGCAGAAGATGTGTCCGTCGTCCTGCGTGAAGGCGCGCACGCGCATGATGCCGTGCAGGCCGCCCGTGGGCTCGTTGCGGTGGCACTGGCCGAACTCGCCGTAGCGCAGCGGCAGGTCGCGGTAGCTCTTCACGCCCTGGTTGAAGATCAGGATGTGGCCGGGGCAGTTCATCGGCTTGAGGGCGTAGTCGTGCTTCTCGCTCTCGGTCGTGAACATGTTCTCGCGGTACTTGTCCCAGTGGCCCGTTTTCTCCCAGAGGTGCTTGTCGAGGATCTGCGGGCCCTTGACCTCCTGGTAGCCGTTGTCGCGGTACACCTGGCGCATGTACTGCTCCACGCCCTGCCAGATCGTCCAGCCCTTCGGATGCCAGAAGACCGTGCCGGGGGAGTGCTCGTCGATGTGGAACAGGTCGAGCTCGCGGCCGAGGCGACGGTGGTCGCGCTTTTCGGCTTCCTCGATGCGCTTGACGTACGCCTCCAGGTCCTTCTTGTCGGCCCAGGCGGTGCCGTAGATGCGCTGCAGCTGCTCGTTCCTGGCATCGCCGCGCCAGTAGGCGCCGGAGACGCGCGTGAGCTTGAACACCTTCAGGAAGCGGGTGTTCGGCACGTGCGGGCCGCGGCACATGTCCACGTATTCCTGGTGGTAGTACAGGCCCATGGCCTTCTCGTCGGGCATGTCTTCCACGAGGCGCAGCTTGTATTCCTCGCCGCGCTCGCGGAAGACCTGGATCACCTCGTCGCGCGGCGTCATCTTCTTGACGACGTCGTAGTCCTGCGCGATGAGCTCCTTCATGCGCTGCTCGATCGCCGCGAGGTCTTCGGGCGTGAACGGGCGCTCATAGGCGATGTCGTAATAGAAGCCCTCTTCGATCACCGGGCCGATTACCATCTTCGCCGTCGGGTACAGCTGCTTGACGGCATGGCCCACCAGGTGGGCGCAGGAGTGGCGGATGATTTCCACGCCCTCCTGGTCCCGGGGAGTGATGATCTGCAGGCGCGCGTCGTGGTCGATCACGTCGCTGGCATCCACCAGGCGGCCATCGACCTTGCCGGCCACGGTCATCTTGGCGAGCCCCGGCCCGATGGACTGGGCCACGTCGGCCACGGAGACGGGGCCGGCGTATTCGCGTTGGGAGTTGTCGGGAAGCGTGATCCGGATCATGTGATGGGGCCTTGGTTCGACGGGAGGATGCGCGAGAAAAGCGAAGGCGAAAAAAAACGCGGAACGATGTCCGCGCTTTTTCGGGGGTGCAGGCAACAGTGAGTGACGTGCAGGCGCGAACATGCAGCCTAGCGGCTGCTGGAGGAGGTCTCCGTAGTTCGCGGTGTCATAACCGTCATGCCTTTCTCGCCCTTGCAAGTGGTTGATGCAGGCATTCTAACCCGTGCCCGCGGGCGGGCCGCAAGGGCCCGCCCGCGGCGGCCGGTCACCGGGCCCGTCAGTGGAACTGCTCTTCCTCGGTGGAGCCGGTCAGCGCGGTCACGCTGGACTTTCCGCCCTGGATCACGGTGGTCACCTCGTCGAAGTAGCCCGTGCCCACCTCCTGCTGGTGCGACACGAAGGTATAGCCGCGCTCGCGGGCCGCGAATTCGGGCTCCTGCACCTTTTCCACATAGGCGGACATGCCGCGCTTCACGTAGTCCTGCGCCAGGTCGAACATGTTGAACCACATGCTGTGGATGCCGGCCAGCGTGATGAACTGGTACTTGTAGCCCATGGCGCCCAGTTCGCGCTGGAACTTGGCGATGGTCGCGTCGTCGAGGTTCTTCTTCCAGTTGAACGACGGCGAGCAGTTATACGCGAGCAGCTTGCCCGGGTGCTTGGCATGCACGGCCTCGGCGAACTTGCGGGCGAACTCCAGGTCCGGCGTGCCGGTTTCGCACCAGACGAGATCCGCGTAGTCGGCGTAGGCCACGGCACGGCTGATGGCCTGGTCGATGCCCTTGCGGGTTTTGTAGAAGCCTTCGGCGGTGCGCTCGCCGGTCAGGAAGGGCTTGTCGTTCTCGTCGTAATCGCTGGTGATGAGGTCCGCGGCCTCGGCGTCGGTGCGGGCGATGACCAGGGTGGGCACGCCGTACACGTCGGCAGCCATGCGCGCGGCGATGAGCTTCTGCACGGCTTCCTGCGTGGGTACCAGCACCTTGCCGCCCATGTGGCCGCACTTCTTGACCGAGGCGAGCTGGTCTTCGAAGTGCACGCCCGCGGCGCCGGCGCGGATCATGGCCTTCATGAGTTCATAGGCGTTGAGCACGCCGCCGAAGCCGGCCTCGGCATCGGCCACGATCGGGGCGTGGTAGTCGATGAAGCCCGCGTCGCCGGGGTTCACGCCCTTGGCCCACTGGATCTCGTCGGCACGGGTGAAGCTGTTGTTGATGCGCTCCACGACCTTCGGCACCGAGTCCACGGGGTACAGCGACTGGTCGGGGTACATCGCGGCGTACTCGTTGTTGTCGGCGGCCACCTGCCAGCCGGACAGGTAGATCGCCTTGATGCCGGCCTTGACCTGCTGCATGGCCTGGCCGCCGGTCAGCGCGCCGAGGCAGTTCACGTAGGGTTCGTTGTGGACGAGGTTCCACAGCTTTTCGGCGCCGCGGCGCGCCAGCGTGTGTTCGACCTGGAAGGAGCCGCGGAGCCGCACGACATCGGCGGCGCCGTAGCCGCGCTTGATCCCCTTCCAGCGGGGGTTCTGCGCCCAGTCTTTTTCCAGGGCGGCGATTTGCTGTTCACGGCTCAGTTGCTCATTGAAGGTTTGGGGCATGGTCATCTCCAGGAAGTGGGTGAAAACACGAAGGCGGTGTGTGCCGTCCTTGGAGACAACTTTAGGTCTTGTAGAAGACCCGCGCAAGCTCTTATGTCTTATATAAGACATAAAATTTTAACCTTCAAAATCAATGACTTATCGCATTAGTTTCGCATTAAGAAACGCAATTTCTCGTATTGAGAAATTATGCGGCGCCGCAGCATTTCGTTTTTTCACAATGCGGCATAAGCATTTCACGGGCGAAATTTCAGCGTGATGCCATCCAGTCACCGTGCAGCAGCCGCGGCGCGCCCCGCAGGAACGCCGGCGAGATCTCGTACACCAGGCACGAAAGCTCTGCCCCGCTCTCCTTGAGGCAGACCATCACCTCGCGCTTGACGTATTCGCCGGACGGTTCGGGCCAGACCTCCTCGATCCGGTCCAGGCAGCGTTCCAGCGCAGAGGTGATCGCATAGACCTCCCCCAGTACGGGCACCCGCCCTTCCCCTTCCGACGCGGGACCGGTCAGCGCGATGCCCGGGTAGGCACCGAGGTCGTAGAGCACGCCGGGGACCGCGGCCGTGCCCACGGGCACGGGCGGCGGATCGAGCCGGGTGATGTCGTTGCTCCCTCCGCGGCGCAGGGTGCCGTAGACGAATACGTGGCGTGCGGAATCGGAGCGCGGCGGCTGAGGCATGATGCGTGGTCCTAGAAATCAGCGTCGGCCCTTCAGTCTATCGATCCGGGCCGCGATCGCCGCATGCCCAGCCGCCCCGTCGCCTATCTCTGCCTTGCCCTCAGCATGACCCTGGTGGGCAGCTACGTCGCATTCTCCAAGCCCCTGTCCCAGGCGCTGCCGGTGTTCCTGCTGGCATGGATGCGGTTCGGGATCGGCGGGCTGGGCATGCTGTCGTGGCTGCGCAAGCCGGCCGACGAGCCGCCCATGTCCCCGCAGGTGCGCCGGCTGCTGTTCCTGGAATCGTTCCTGGGCAATTTCCTGTTCACGCTGTGCATGATCTCGGGCGTCGGGCTGACCAGCGCGGTCACTGCCGGCGTCACCATGGCAGGCATTCCGGCGGCGGTCGCCGTGATGAGCTGGTTCTTCCTGAAGGAGCGGGTGCCGCGCCGGACCTGGGCCGCCGTGGGCCTCGCGGTAGTGGGCATCGCGCTGTTTTCCGTAGCCCAGCCGGGAGGCGGTGCGCACGCCGGTACCGGCGCGCAGGGCGTCGCCCAGCCCCGCCACCTCGTCTGGCTCGGGCAATTGCTGTTGATCGGCGCGGTGATCTGCGAGGCCGCCTATTCCGTGATCGGCAAGAAGCTCACGGGCACGCTCGGTCCGCGCCGCATCACGGCGCTGATCAATCTGTGGGGATTCCTGCTGGCCACGCCGTTGGGGCTGTACGCCGCGCTGCAGTTCGATTTCTCGTCGCTCGAGCCCGGCATGTGGCTGCTGCTGGTGTTCTACGCACTGGCCGCCAGCGTATGGACCGTCTGGCTGTGGATGACGGGACTGAAGGTCGTGCCCGCCGCCCAGGGCGGTGTCTTCACCGTGATGCTGCCGGTGAGCGCGGCGCTGGTCGGCGTGGTGGTGCTGGGCGAGCGGTTCACGCCGCTGCAACTGGTGGCTTTCGGGATCGCGGTGGCGAGCGTGGTGCTGGCCACGCTGCCCGGGCGCCGGAAGGCGCCGGCACCCGGAGCACAGGGCCCGCAGGCTTGAGCGGCGGGCCGCTGCGCGGCCTCAGCGGCCCGTGACCTTGCGGATGGGCGGCCGGATGCTGTCGCGGCGGGCCGGCAGCACCGGGGCGTTTTCCCGCGGGGCATTGAGCACGATGCAGGTGGAGGTTTCGGCCAGCAGGCAGAACGCGGTCACGACCGCGTCGAGGTGGCTGACATCGATGACCGCGATCTCCAGGATCCAGCTGTCGTCGCCGGTCACGTTGTAGGCGTTGACCACCTCGGGCGTCTGCTCGATGAGCCGCACGACGCGCGCGTACTCCGCGCGCCCCACGCGGATGATGGCGCGGATGCCGTAGCCCAGGGCGGCATGGTCCACCCTGGCGCCGTAGCCGCGGATGATGCCGGCGGCCTCGAGCTTGCGCACCCGCTCGGTCACGGCAGGCTGGCTGAGGTGGACCTGTCGCCCCAGTTCGGCCATGGTGATGCGGCCGTCCTGCTGAAGGAGCGCGAGGATGCGGGCATCGTAGCCGTCGATTTCGGTCTTTTCGGTCACTCTCGCATTTAGCCATGAAAACGCCGGCAAAGCAGCGTATCAACCGTTGAATTGCCCTGTCGGCCACTCGACAGCTTTCATACGATAAGGGCCATGCCGACCACTGCCGCTCCTCCGTTTTCCCCCACGGCCCGCCTGCCCGCGGGCATCGTGCTGGCCCTGTTGTGCTGCTACTTGGTGTGGGGCTCCACCTACCTGGCGATCCGGGTGGCTCTGGAGAGCTTCCCGCCGTTCTTCCAGATGGGTTCCCGGTTCCTGCTGGCGGGCGCACTGCTGGCGCTGTTCATGGCCTGGCGGGGCCGTGGGGCAGGACTCACCGCCCTGCTTCCTTCCGCGCGTCAATGGCGCAATGCGTTCATCGTGGGCGGCCTGATGCTCGGGGCCGGGATGGGCCTCATCGCGACGGCCAGCCTCCACGTAGGCTCGGGGCTGATCGCCACGTGCGTCGCCTCCGTGCCGCTGATGGTCACCGGCTGGGGACTGTTCTGGGGCCGCCGCCCGGGCGCATGGGAACTGGCCGGGGTGTGTATCGGTGCACTGGGTGTGGCGCTGCTGATGCGTGGGGAGAGTTTTTCCGCGGCCCCGGCCAGCGTGGTGTGCGCATTGGTGGCCACGGCCTGCTGGTCGCTGGGTTCGGTGCTTTCCACCACGCGCCTGCCGCTGGCGCCCGGGCCGATAGGTTTTGCCAGCGAGATGCTGTGCGGCGGGGCCGTGCTCATGGCGATCTCCTTCGCCCTGGGGGAACGTCCCGTCTGGCCGCCCGGCGCCGCCGCGCTCGCCGCCTGGGTTTATCTGGTGGTGTTCGGCTCCCTCGTCGCCTTCAGCGCATACCTGTACCTGCTCGCACATGCCAGCCCGGCGCTGGCGTCCAGCTATGCCTTCGTGAACCCTGCGGTGGCGCTGGCCCTGGGCAGCGTGGTCGCGGGCGAAGCGATTTCCGCCCGCGAGGGCTGGGCCTGCGCCGTGATCCTGCTGGCCGTGGGCATGATCCTGCTGGGCCAGCGCCGCGCACCGAACCGTCAGATGGAGGGGGGGCACCGCCGCAGGCCCTGGAGGACGTATCGCAGGACTTGATTTTCCGCACCTCGAAACGTACGCGGCCTCCGACGGTCGGGTCGCTACAACTGGAGGCAAAAAAACGTGCGCTTCCCTTGGAAAGGCGTTTTTTTGCCATTAGCATTCGCCAAACCAGTGAACAGCAGGTTTTCGCTGGGTCACCGCTATTTCACTCCCAACAAGGAAAAACCAACATGGCAACTGCAAAGAAAGCTCCGGCTGCCGACAAGGCCGCGGCGCCCGCCAAGAAGCGCACGCCCAACGCCGCCTTCATGAAGGCCCTGACGCCCAGCCCGGCACTGGCCGCCGTGGTCGGCTCGGACCCGCTGCCCCGCACGGAGATCATCAGCAAGCTGTGGGCCTACATCAAGGCCAACAACCTCCAGGACGCCGCCAACAAGCGCATGATCAACGCCGACGCGAAGCTGAAGGAAGTGTTCGGCAAGCCGCAGGTCTCGATGTTCGAGATGGCCGGCCTGATCGGCAAGCACGTCAAGTGATGCGCCCCGCGGCGGCCTGCTGAGGGCCCGCCGCCCTGCGCCACCCCGCATGCACCCGTTGCATGTGCCGGATGGCGCAACTTCGAAGAAGCCGGCATTGCCGGCTTTTTCTTTGGGCGCGCTGATGCGGAGGTCAAGCGGTCGCGAATGCCATGGTCCGGCTCCGGCTTTTAACGAGAATGATTCGCGTCTGCCATATCATCCAGGCTCGTCCTGGCGAACCGCCGGCCCGCCACCCGTCAAAGAAAGAGACTGTCCGCATGCGCATCCGCTTCCTGAACCTGCTCCTCGTGTCCGCCGGCCTGCTGGCCACTGCAGGCCCTGCATCCGCACAGGACCAGGTCGTGAACCTGTACTCTGCGCGCCACTACGCCACCGACGAGGCGCTCTACACGGGGTTCACGAAGGCCACCGGCATCAAGATCAACCGCGTGGACGCGGACGACGCCGGCATCATGGCGCGCCTCAAGGCCGAGGGCTCCGCCTCACCCGCCGACGTGATCCTGCTGGTGGATGCAGCGCGCCTCTACCGCGGCGAAATGGACGGCCTGTTCCTGCCCATCAAGTCGAAGGTGCTCGAAGACGCCATCCCTGCCAACCTGCGCGCCCGCCCAGCGGCGGACGGCGGCATTCCGTGGTTCGGCCTCTCCACGCGTGCCCGGGTCATCGTCTACAACAAGGCCAAGGTGAACAAGGACGACGTCGACACCTACGAGGAACTCGGCGACCCGAAGAACAAGGGCAAGATCTGCATCCGCTCGGGCTCGCATCCCTACAACCTGAGCCTGTTCGGCGCGGTGACCGAGCACCTGGGCGAGCAGAAGGCCGAAGCCTGGCTCAAGGGCGTGGTGGCCAACCTCGCGCGGCCTCCGAAGGGCGGCGACACCGACCAGATCCGCGCCGTGGCGTCCGGCGAATGCGAGATCGCGGTCACCAACAGCTACTACCTGGCCCGCATCATGCGGTCCGACAAGCCGGAGGACAAGGACGTGGCCAGCAAGGTGGCCGTGGTGTTCCCGAACCAGCAATCCTGGGGCACGCACATGAACATCGCAGGTGGCGCGGTGGCGCGTTACTCGAAGAACCAGGCCAACGCGGTCAAATTCCTCGAGTACCTCGCGAGCCCCACCGCGCAGAACTACTTCGCGAACGGCAACAACGAGTGGCCGGCCGCCAGGGGCGTGGTGTCCGAGAACCCCGCGCTGCGCGAAATGACGGGAGGCCAGCCCTTCAAGAGCGAGACGATCCCGATCAGCGCGGTGGGCGAGCACATGCCCAAGGTGCAGCAGATGCTGGACCGCGTGGGCTTCAAGTAAGCCTGCGGCGCCTCCCCCATTGCCCTGAACGGGCATGCAAGGAAAGCCCGGTCCGCCGGGCTTTCGTTCGTCCGCAGGCTGCATTTCTTCGACCATAATTGACGTTTACGTCAACGTCATATCATCAGGAGACAGTTCCATGGACATTCAGGGCAAGGTTTTCATCGTCACCGGCGGCGCATCGGGCCTGGGCGAAGGCACGGCGCGCATGCTCGCCGCCGCGGGCGGGCGCGTGGTCATCGCGGACATGCAGGCGGACAAGGGCGAAGCCGTGGCGCGCGATATCGGCGGCACCTTCGTGCGCTGCGACGTGACGAGCGAGGCCGACGGCCAGGCGGTGGTGGCGCAGGCCGTCGCGCAAGGCAAGCTGATGGGCCTGGTCAACTGCGCCGGCATCGCCCCCGCCGAGAAGACCGTGGGCAAGAACGGCGCCCATGGGCTGGCGCTGTTCGCCAAGACGGTGACGGTGAACCTGATCGGCAGTTTCAACATGATCCGCCTCGCGGCCGAGGCCATGGCCCGCAACGAGCCCGAGCCCACCGGCGAGCGCGGCGTGCTGATTTCCACGGCCAGCGTGGCGGCCTATGACGGCCAGATCGGCCAGGCGGCCTATTCCGCGTCGAAGGGCGGCATCGTGGGGATGACGCTGCCCATCGCGCGCGACCTGGCGCGCAACGGCATCCGCAACATGACGATCGCGCCCGGCATCTTCGGCACGCCGATGCTGTTCGGCATGCCGCAGGAGGTGCAGGACGCGCTGGCGGCGGGGGTGCCCTTCCCGAGCCGCCTCGGCACGCCGGAAGACTATGCCCGCCTGGCCCGCCACATCTTCGAGAACGACATGCTCAACGGCGAGGTGATCCGGCTGGACGGCGCCATCCGGCTCGCACCGCGCTGAAGGGGCTGCGCGGGGTCCCGCTGCGCGCCGTCTGACCGTGGTTGCCCGTTCCCCATGCCCCGGCAACCGCCAGGGCAACACCGGGTGCGGGAGTCAGGCCGGCGCGCGCAACTGCTCGCGCAGGCGCCGGCCGATGTCGGGGCGCTCGAGGAACGGGTCCGGCGGGTTGCGGACGCCCACGATGCTTTCCATGCGGCTTTGCACGTTGCCCAGCGCCTGGGGGTGGCTGAAGAGGTAGAAGCGGTTGGCGGAGATGCCGTCGAACACCATCTGCGCCACCTCGGCGGCCGTGACCTTGCCGCTGCCCACGGCCTTGTCGGTCATGGCCTGGCCGATGAGCTGGCTGCGCGTGGGGGGCGCGGCCACCGCATCGGGCCGGTTGCGCTCGCTGCGGCCGATGCCTGTGGGGACGAAATACGGGCAGAGCACGCTGGCGCCGACCTGGTCCGTGACCAGGTCCTGGTACAGGGTTTCGGTGAGGCTCACCACGGCGTGCTTGCTCACGTTGTAGATGCCCATGTTCGGGGGCGTGAGCAGGCCGGCCATGCTGGCGGTGTTGACGATGTGGCCGCGCCAGGCGGGATCCTGCCGCGCGGCATCGAGCATCATGGGCGTGAAGAGGCGCACGCCATGCACCACGCCCATGAGGTTCACGCCGAGCACCCAGTTCCAGTCGGCGACGGTGTTCTCCCAGACCAGGCCCCCGGCTCCCACGCCGGCATTGTTGAAGACGAAATGCGGTGCGCCGAAACGGTCCCGGACGTCGGACGCGAGGCGTTCCATCTGCCCGGCGTCGGCCACGTCCACGCGCCTGGCCAGCACGTCGGCACCGGCGGCCCGGACCTCGGCCTCGGCCTGGTCCAGCGCGTCCTGCTGCACATCGACCAGCACGAGGCGCATGCCGCGCCGCGCGCCGATGCGGGCGCATTCGAGTCCGAATCCCGATCCCGCGCCGGTGAGCACGGCGGTCTTGCCCTGGAAGTCTTCGATCATGGTGTGGTTGTCTCCGTGGAAGTGAGCGTGTAGCCGATGCGCGGGAAATGCACGTGGAGCGTGCCCGCGCGCGGGTCGGTGCGTGCGAGCGTGTAGCGCGTGCGGGTGGCGGCGACGAGGTGGCCTTCGGTCGGTTCGGTGCCGAAGCTCTCCGCGGCGATCGACACGCGAGCGCCCAGCGGTATGCCGTGCTCGTCCTGGAAGACGTCGTCCACGAGCGGCAGCGGCTCGGCCCCGGCGGCCACCGTGATGGCATCCTGGGCGCCGAATTTCTCCATGCGTCCATGGCCGATGGCGGCGATGCGGTCCATCCACTCCAGCACGGCGGGGGTGGCCTTGAAGATGTCGGCCATCACCGGCACGCACTGCCGGGTGAACCACAGCGGGTGGTAGGCGGCGAAGTCGGCCACGCACGGCTCCGCGCCGAAGAGGTAGTCGTGCTCCTCGACCATGTGGGCGATGCGCCGCAGGTAGGAGCGGTAGGCGGCCGTGGCGTCCTGGGGGCGCAGGCGGTTCATGCCGGCGCTCATGGCCTTGCGGTCGGCGCCGAAGGCCTGCGCGGCCGTGGGCGGGAGGTTGGCGAACAGCTCGGCCGCGCCCCGCGGCTGGAGGTTGTAGGCCATGGCGGCCCAGAACAGGGTCGTATCCGACCACTGGGCGAAAACACGGGACACGCCCTTGAGGGCCAGGGGATACAGCACCGGCTCGGGCTGCAGGTGTTCCAGCACGTCGCAGATCAGGGCCGTGTCGCAATAGATGTCGGCGCCGATCTGCAGGAACGGCGTGCGGCGGTATCCGCCCGTGAGCGCCACCACGTCGGGCTTGGGCGCGATGCTCGGGACGATCACCGACTTCCAGGCCAGCTGCTTGAAGCCGAGGGCGAGCCGGATCTTTTCCGAGAACGGCGACGAGGGATAGTGGTGCAGGATGGGTTCGGGCAGGGACGAGGCCATGGCTTCTCCTGGTGGGTTTCCGGGCAGGCGCAGGTTACGCCGGAGCGGAGGTCGGCGTCCACAGCATCTCGACGTGGGGGATGCCGTCCTCCAGGTATTCGGGCGAGACCGTGGTGAACCCGGCCTCGCCATAGAAGCGCTGCAGGTGGGCCTGCGCGCTGATGCGCACCGCCCAGCCCGGCCATGCGGCCGCGCAGCGCGCGAGGCCTTCGTGCACGATCAGGCGGCCGGCCCCTGTGCCGCGGGCCTCGGGCGCCGTGACCACGCGGCCGATGGCCGGCTCGGCGTACTTCACCCCGGGATCGACCACGCGCAGGTAGGCCTGCAGGCGCCCTGCAGCGTCACGCCCGAGCAGGTGCCAGGCGCATTTGTCGGCTTCGTCGGGGTCCTGGTAGGGCCCCTGCTCCAGGATGAACACGCGGCAGCGCAGGGCGAGCGCGTCGTGCAACGCATGCACGCCGAGATCGTCGAAGCGGGACCAGTGCCAGAGCAGCGGCGCGGCCATCAGACCAGCTTGACCAGCTGCTTGCCGAAGTTCTTGCCCTTGAGCAGGCCGAGGAAGGCTTCCGGCGCGGCGGCGATGCCCTCCGCGATCGTCTCGCGCGGACGCAGCTTGCCGGAGCCGACGAGCCCGCCCAGCTCCTTGAGGGCCTCGGGCCAGATCTCCATGTGCTCGCTGACGATGAAACCCTGCACCTTCATGCGGTTGATGAGGATGAGGGCCGGGTTCTGCAGCGGCAGGGGCTGGCCGTCGTAGCCGGCGATCATGCCGCACACGGCCACCCGCGCGAAGGCGTTGGCGCGCAGCAGCACGGCGTCGAGGATGTAGCCGCCGACATTCTCGAAGTAGCCGTCGATGCCCTGGGGGCAGGCCTGCTTCAGCGCCTGGGACATGCTCTTGAGGTCGCCGTGCTCGCGATGGTCGATGCAGGCGTCGAAGCCCAGTTCCTCGGTCACGTAGCGGCACTTGTCGGGGCCGCCGGCGATGCCCACCACGCGGCAGCCGCGCGCCTTGGCGAGGGCACCGAACGCGCTGCCCACGGCGCCGGAGGCCGCGCTGACCACCATGGTTTCGCCGGCCTTGGGCTCGATGATCTTCACGAGGCCGTACCAGGCGGTCACGCCGGGCATGCCCACCGCTCCGAGGTAGTGCGACAGCGGCACGTGGGTGGTGTCCACCTTGCGCAGCATGCCGGGCGCGTTGCCGTCCACCACGCTCCACTCCTGCCAGCCGCCCATGCCGACGACCTTGTCGCCCACGGCGAACTTGGGGTGGCGGCTTTCCGCCACTTCGCCGACGGTGCCGCCGATCATGACCTCGCCCAGGGGCTGGGACGCGGCGTAGCTCTTGCTGTCGTTCATGCGGCCGCGCATGTACGGGTCCAGGCTCAGGTAATGGTGGCGCACGAGCACCTGGCCGTCCTGCAGCGCGGGCGTGTCGGTGGCGACGAGCTTGAAGTTGCCGGTGGTGGCTTCGCCCTGCGGGCGGCTGTCCAGGAGGATCTGCTGGTTGCGTGGCATGGAGTTTTCCTTTTTCGGTAAAACGGGAAATACGCAGGGAAACGGGTCAGTCGGTAGGAACCGATGCCGCGGGCTGTGCGGGCCGCTTCATGTATTTGAAGGTGCCGGTGGCATGGCTGCAGAGGCGCCCTTCGGCGTCGTGGATGCTGGCTTCCGTGAAGGCGAGCGCGGTCGTGCGGTGCAGGAGCCGGCCCCGCGCCACCAGCGGCCCGCGGGCGGCCTGCATGAAACTGGTCTTCATCTCGATGGTGACCACGCCGATGTCGGGCGGCACGTCGCTGCGGGCCGCCGTGGCCATGGCGACATCCATCAGGGTCATGGTGGCGCCGCCGTGGGTGACGCCGAAGGAATTCAGGTGGTCCGGCTGCGCTGTGTAATGCAGCTCGGATTCTCCGCCCTGCATATGGTGCAGGGTGAAGCCGAGGTGGCTGACAAAGGGAATTTCGGCGCCGAAGCTCAACACGGGGGGACACTCCATCAGGGGATCTGGGAAGCTGCCAGCATAGCGAACGCAGCCGCCGCAGCGAAGCAGGCGCGCGGCGGTGCGGTGCGTGATGCGCCCTTCAGCCCCCGGTCACCACGCTGACGCCGCCATCGACGGCCATCCACTGGCCGGTGATGTGCTTGCCGGCGTCCGAGGCGTAGAGCAGGCACAGCCCCTTGAGGTCTTCCTCGTCGCCCAGGCGGCGCAGCGGCGCGTGCTCGGCCATTTTCTGCTCGCCCAGGGTCTCGATGAGCACGGAGGCCATCTTGGTCTTGAAGAAGCCCGGGCAGATGGCGTTGACATTGATACCGTGGACGCCCCACTCCGCCGCCAGCGCACGCGTGAAGTTGATCACGGCGCCCTTGGAGGTGTTGTAGGCAATGGTTTTCATCTGGATGGGGTTGCCGCCCAGCCCGGCGATGGAGGCCACGTTGATGATGCGGCCGCTCTTGCGCGGGATCATGCTGTGCTTGGCAATGGCCTGCGACAGCAGGAAGTAGCCGCGCACGTTGAGGTTCATGACCTTGTCCCACGCCGCGGTGGGATGTTCTTCGGCAGGAGCGCCCCAGCTGGCGCCCGCGTTGTTCACGAGGATATCGATATCGCCCATGCGCTGCAGCGTTTCCTGCGCGAGGCGCTGGATGTCGGCCTCCTGCCCGCAGTCGGCGGCGATCCAGCGCGCGTCGATGCCGGCGGCCTGCAGCGTGGCGGCGGACTCTTCCAGATCGGCCGCCTTGCGGGATGTCAGCATGATCTTCGCGCCCGCTTCGCCCAGCGCCTGGGCAAGTTGCAGCCCGAGGCCGCGCGAGCCGCCGGTGACGAGGGCGGTCTTGCCGGAAAGATCGAAAAGTTGCTGGACCGTGCGGGTCATGGGTGTGTGTCTCCTGGAGTGAACGGGATGCGGGTGACGTGCCCGGACCATTATGGGAGGGCCGAATGGATGGGATTGTCGCGAGAGTGATTGTCGGCGCCCGTGCCCAATGGCGGCGCGAAGACCGGTGGCGCGGTGGAAAATCCGCTCCGCATCCAGAAACCATCGCACCGTGCACCGCAATCAAGAAGATCGCTTCGCCTGCCATTCAATCCATCGTCGCAGCTCAGCCGTCCGTCCCCGGGCATATCGACAATTCGTTTAACCAGACTTTCAGGCTGACATATGCCCCTAGAAATTACAGAATATTTACGCCCAGAGCATCCGAAACGAAGAACGCGAACTGCAAAGGTTCACCGCTGAAGTGAACGTCCATCTGCATGCCATTCAGTCCCGCCCTTCAGGCGGCCAACTGCTCAGGGAACTGGCGGAGATCGGCGACAGGCAGAACCACAAGCTCACCATCCACGAAATGGAGCCCACCAGAGCAGGGCCGCGCGCGCAAGGCGTGCTGTCCCGCCATCAGTTGGAAAGGGACCCCAACGCAACCAGTTTCAGCGAGATCAATGAAATTGCTGAGGAGCGGTATGCCATCAAGACCCGCAACGGCCCCAATGAAGGCTCGAGCGTGCTGATATCCTGGACAGCGCATCAGACCAGTATGGGACTGGACTCGGATGGAGACCCCACGGGCCCGTGCGCCAGTCATACGGACAAGGTGAGCCTTCTGGCCCATGAACTCGTGCATGCCAAACACATGATGGCTGGCACCTGGAAAGGAAATTCCGGCAGTCCCGCCGACCCTGAATCATCTGCCGGCAAAGAAGAGTTGCGAGCGGTCGGGCTCGGCAAGTATAAATATTCGGCAACCGGTGAACCTTCTGAAAACTCAGTCAGGGCAGAACACGGCTTGCCGAAAAGAAAGAGCTACCATTATTCAGGTTACCGAAGCGACTGACGGAGCAGACAAAGCCCTTCCCATGATCCATGGGGAGGCGCAAACTCCATCATCGCGCGCGGCCGGCTGCAGCGATCAGAATCCATCTTCGGGCATCTCCGCGCACGTCATGTCGCGGGTGCGGACGACGTTCAGCCAGGCGCCGATCTTCGGCAGTTCATAGCGGAAGAAATAGCGCATGGCGCCCAGCCGGCCCGTGTCGTCGGCCGCCAGGGACGGCGCAGACGCGGCATCGCGGGCGAGCACGGCGACCGCGATGTCCAGCCATATCCACGCCATCACCATGTGCCCGGCCGCCTGCATGTAGGGCACGGCGTTGGCCAGCGCCTCGGCGGGCTCGCCGGTGGCCCAGGCCGCCTTGGTGGCCGCGCCGACTTCGGCCAGTGCGCGGGCCAGCTCATTGGCATGCGCCGCGAGTTCGGGCCGCTCCATGGCGCGCTGGATGGTGGCGTTCACGCGCCCGGCAAGCAGCTGCAGGCCGCGGCCTGCCTCCATGACCACCTTGCGTCCCAGCAGGTCCATCGCCTGGATGCCGTGCGTGCCTTCGTGGATCATGTTGAGGCGGTTGTCGCGCCAGTACTGCTCCACCGGGAAGTCGCGCGTGTAGCCATAGCCGCCGTGGATCTGGATGGCCAGGGAGTTGGCCTCCAGGCACCATTCGCTGGGCCAGCTCTTGGCGATGGGCGTGAGCACTTCCAGCAGGAGCCGCGCCTCGTCGGCGGCTTCGGGACTGCCGGTATGCTGCTCGTCCACGAGGCGCGCGCAGTAGAGGTTGAGGGCCAGGGCGCCTTCGCCGTAGCTCTTCTGCGCCAGCAGCATGCGCCGGATGTCGGCATGCTCGATGAGGCGCACGGGCGGCGCGGAGGCGTCCTTGCCGGCCTTGCCGTCGCCCGCTGCCGAGCGCGGCACGATCGGCCGGCCCTGGGTGCGGTCCCTGGCGTACTGCAGGCTCGCGCGGTAGCCGGCCAGGCCGAGCATGGTGGCGGCCATGCCGATGCCGATGCGGGCCTCGTTCATCATGTGGAACATGCACTTCAGGCCGTCGCCCGGCCCGCCCACCCGGAAGCCGATGGCGCCCGCGCCACGGCCGTCCAGCCCGCCCGGCCCCTGCCCGGCCCGCACGGGGTACGTGCCCTCTCCGAAATTGAGCAGCGTGTTGGTGGTGCCACGCCAGCCGAGCTTGTGGTTGAGGCCCGCCAGGGTCACATCGTTGCGCTCGCCGGTGAGCTGCCCGGAGCGGTCCACCAGGTGCTTGGGCACGATGAAGAGCGAAATGCCCTTCACGCCGGGCACCGGGCGGCCGTCCGGCCCGGGGATCTTGGCCAGCACGAGGTGGACGATGTTCTCGGTCATCTCGTGGTCGCCGGAGGAAATCCACATCTTGTTGCCGGCCAGGCGGTAGCGCGGGCCGAGCGGATCGGACTCGAAATCGTCCCCGTCGGGCACGGCGCGCGTGGCGATGTCGGAGAGCGAGGAGCCTGCCTGGGGCTCGGAGAGGCACATGGTGCCGGACCAGCGCCCGTTGAATTCGTTGAGGGCGAAGACTTCACGCTGCGCCTCGGTGCCGTGCACCATGAGCAGGTTGGCGTTGCCGACGGTGAGCAGGTTGGAGCCGATGCTGATCGACGCTTCCGCGAAGAAGCTGTTGGCCGCGGCCTCGAGGGTGTAGGGCAGCTGCATGCCGCCGATGGCGTAATCCTGGGCCGCGCTCAGCATGCCGGACTCGGCATAGGCCCTGCGGGCTTCGTGCGTGGCGCGGGGCAGCACGACGCGTCCGTCTTCCATGCGCGGCTCTTCGGTGTCCACGAGGCGGTTGAACGGGGCGTATTTCTCCCGGGCAATGCGCTCGCAGGTGTCGAGCACGGCATCGAAGGTTTCGCGCGAATGGTCGGCGAATCGCTCCCGCTGCGTAAGCGCGGTGGCATCGAGCCAGTCGTGGAGCAGGAAGTCGAGGGTGGAGCGCAGTGGCATGGATGCATTTCCGCAGTTGGATGGCTGCGCCCCCGCGCCCGCCGGGCGCGCAGCCTGGAACAAAAAGATGTCATCACCCGCCAGCCGGGACCGGCAGGACCGTGTCAGCCGGCGGACGGCCCGCCGGGCGCGGCGGGCAGCGCCGCGATGGTGCCCTGGGCCGCGGCGCAGAGCTTCTCGAGGCCGTCCGCGACCGCATAGACCTCGCACCGGCACACGGCCTGGGTGCGCCCGGAGTGCAGCGTCTCCGCCCGTGCGACCAGCCATTCGCCGCGGGCCGGCCGCAGGTAGTTGATCTTGAGCTCGGAGGTGACCACCGGGACCTGCAGCGCCGCGCCACCCGCATAGGTGAGCGCGTTGTCGGCCAGGTAGCTCACCACGCCGCCATGCACGAAGCCGTGCTGCTGGAGCAGCTGCGGCGTGACGGGCAGGCGCAGTTCGCAGCGCGACGGAGAGAAGGCGGCCAGCTCGGCCCCCAGCAGCTGGCTGAAGGGCTGCCGGGCCAGCACGTCGCGGCCATAGGCCAGCCATTCGGACTCGCTGCGGGGCGTTGCCGCGCCCTCTTCCAGGCTGCGGGACATGGCGCGCTCAGAACACTTCGAACACGCCGGCGGCACCCATGCCGCCGCCGATGCACATCGTGACGCAGACGCGCTTGGCGCCGCGGCGGCGGCCTTCGATGAGCGCATGGCCCGTGAGGCGCTGGCCGCTCACGCCGTAGGGATGGCCGAGGGCGATGGCGCCGCCGTTCACGTTCAGGCGGTCGGCCGGAATGCCGAGCTTGTCGCGGCAGTACAGCACCTGCACGGCAAAGGCTTCGTTCAACTCCCAGAGGTCGATGTCCTGCACCGTCAGGCCCAGCTTCTTGAGCACCTTGGGCACGGCGAAGACGGGGCCGATGCCCATCTCGTCCGGCTCGCAGCCTGCGACGGCGAAGCCGAGGAAGCGGCCCAGGGGCTTAAGGCCCTTGCGGCTCGCATAGTCTTCGCTCGTGATGACGCAGGCACCCGCGCCATCGGAGAATTGGCTCGCGTTGCCGGCGGAAATCACACCGCCGGGCAGCGCGGGCTTGATGCCGCTGATGCCTTCCTTGGTCGTGCCTTCGCGCGTGCCTTCATCCTTGCTCACCGTGACCTGCTTGGTGATCAGGCCGAGGGTCTTGTCGGCCACGCCGGCCGTGACGGTGATGGGCGCGATCTCGTCGTCGAACTTGCCGGCGGCCTGTGCGGCGCAGGCCTTCTGCTGGCTGGCGGCGCCGTATTCGTCCATGGCGTCGCGGCTGATGTGGTAGCGCTTGGCGACCTGTTCGGCGGTTTCCAGCATGCTCCAGTAGATCTCGGGCTTGGCCTTGGCCAGTTCGAGGTCGCGCAGCATGTGCAGGTTCATCTCCTGCTGCACGCAGGAGATGCTCTCGACGCCGCCGGCGACGAACACGTCGGCCTCGCCCGCGATGATGCGCTGCGCAGCCAGCGCGATGGTCTGCAGGCCCGAGGAGCAGAAGCGGTTGACGGTCATGCCCGAGGTGGTGACGGGCAGGCCGGCGCGCAGGGCGATCTGGCGCGCGATGTTCGCGCCGGTCGCGCCTTCGGGGTTGGCGCAGCCCATGATGACGTCGTCGACTTCAGCGCCGTCGATGCCGGCGCGCTGCACGGCGTGCTGCACCGCATGGCCACCGAGCGTGGCGCCGTGGGTCATGTTGAAGGAGCCCTTCCAGCTCTTGGCGAGCGGCGTGCGGGCGGTGGAAACGATCACTGCGGAGGTCATGTGCGGATTCCCTGGTTCTTTGCAAACATGCGGACGGCGCGGGTCAGGCGAAGGCCTTGCCCTCGGCTGCGAGGCGGGAGAGCAGCGGCGCGGGCTCCCATGCGGCGGCATCGTCCAGCGGGTTCTGCGCGAAGCGCTGCATCGACTGCGCGACGTTGAAGAGGCCCACTTCGCTCGCGTAGTGCATCGGGCCGCCGCGGTGGATGGGAAAGCCATAGCCCGTGAGGTACACCATGTCGATGTCGCCGGACTTGCTCGCGATGCCCTCTTCCAGGATCTTCGCGCCTTCATTGACCAGGGCATAGACCAGGCGCTGCACGATCTCCTCGTCGCTGATCTTGCGCGGCGTAATGCCGAGTTCCTTGCGGTGGTCCTCGATCATCTTGTTCACCAGCTCGCTCGGGATGGCATCGCGCTTGCCCGGCTTGTAGTCGTACCAGCCGGCGCCCGTTTTCTGACCGTAGCGGCCCAGTTCGCAGAGCTTGTCGGCCGTGCGGCTGTACTTCATGTCCGGGCGCTCGACGGCGCGGCGCTTGCGGATCGCCCAGCCGATGTCGTTGCCGGCGAGGTCGCCCATGCGGAACGGCCCCATGGCGAAGCCGAACTTCTCGATGGCCTTGTCCACCTGCTGGGGCGTGGCGCCTTCGTCGAGCAGGAAGCCGGCCTGCTGGCTGTAGCGCTCGATCATCCGGTTGCCGATGAAGCCGTCGCACACGCCGGAGACCACGGCCGTCTTCTTGATCTTCTTGGCGAGCGCCATCACGGTGGCGAGCACGTCCTTGGCGGTCTGCTTG
Organism: Paracidovorax citrulli; assembly: GCF_900100305.1. Classification (GTDB taxonomy): domain Bacteria; phylum Pseudomonadota; class Gammaproteobacteria; order Burkholderiales; family Burkholderiaceae_C; genus Paracidovorax; species Paracidovorax citrulli. Next base: position 36,400 of record NZ_FNEY01000003.1, read on the forward strand.
CCGCGCACCACCTCCAGCAGCTTCATCACGTTGGCGGGACTGAAGAAGTGCATGCCGACCACGTCCTGCGGGCGCTTCGTGAAGGCGGCGATCCGGTCCACGTCGAGCGTGGAGGTGTTGGACGCGAGGATGGCGCCGGGCTTGGCGACCTCGTCGAGCTTCCTGAACACGGTTTCCTTGACGCCCATCTCTTCGAACACGGCCTCGATGACGAGGTCCACGTCCTTCAGATCGTCATAGTTCAGCGTGGGCGTGAGCAGGGCCATGCGTTGCTCGTACTTGTCCTGCTTGAGCTTGCCCTTGGCGACCTGGGCCTCGTAGTTCTTGCGGATGGTGGCCAGGCCCCGGTCCAGCGCTTCCTGCTTGGTTTCCAGGATGGTGACGGGAATGCCGGCGTTCAGGAAGTTCATGCTGATGCCGCCGCCCATGGTGCCGGCGCCGATCACGCCCACCTTGCTGATCTCCCGCTTCGGGGTGTCCGAGGGCACGTCGGGGATCTTGCTCGCGGCGCGCTCGGCCAGGAACAGGTGGCGCAGCGCGCGCGATTCGGGCGTCCACATGAGGTTGACGAACAGCTCGCGCTCGTAGGCCAGGCCGTCCTCGAACTTGCGCTTGGTGGCGGCCTCCACGGCGTCCACGCACTTGAGCGGCGCGGGGAAGTTCTTCGCCATGCCCTTGACCATGTTGCGGGCGAACTGGAAGTAGGCATCGCCCTGCGGGTGCTTGGCCGGCAGGTTGCGCACCAGCGGCAACGGGCGGGTGTCGGCCACGCTGCGCGCGAAGGCCAGGGCCTCTTCGGCGAGCGATTCGGCCGAGGCGGCCATCCTGTCGAACAGCTTCTGGCCGGGCATGCCGCCGATCAGCTCGCTCTTCACGGGCTCGCCGCTCACGATCATGTTGAGCGCGGCTTCCACGCCGACGACGCGCGGCAGGCGCTGGGTGCCGCCCGCGCCGGGCAGCAGGCCCAGCTTCACTTCGGGCAGCGCCATGCTGCAGCCAGGGGCGGCGACGCGGTAGTGGCAGCCCAGGGCCAGCTCCAGGCCGCCGCCCATGCACACGGTGTGGATGGCGGCCACGACCGGCTTGGCCGAACCTTCCACCGCGCGGATCACCGAGTGCAGGTTGGGCTCCTGCATCGCCTTGTCCGTGCCGAATTCCTTGATGTCCGCCCCGCCGGAGAACGCGCCGCCGGCCCCCGTGACGACGATGGCCTTCACGGCCGCATCGGCATTCGCGCGGGCCAGCCCGTCGGTGATGCCCTTGCGCGTGGCATGGCCCAGCCCGTTCACGGGCGGGTTGGCCAGGGTGATCACGGCTACATCGCCGTGGACTTGGTATTCAGCGGTCATTGCTTGTCCCTTGGTTGGTATGGAAAAGAACGGTCGTGCTTTTTGATTCTAGAGAGTCCGGGCGAGGATGCCAGCCAGGGTTGTCCCGGCTGGGACAGAAGGCATGGCCGGGGAGGGACGGCGCGCCGCATGCAGGGGTGGCGCAGAGGCCACGGCCAACAGCCGGTTACAGCCGTGTCACGGGTCCGCCGCTAAGGTGGCGTTCGCGCGGGAAGGCCCCCTGCCGGACGCCGATCCGCGCCGTGTTCCAGGGGCGCGCCGGGCGCGTCCTGCCAACGCAGCACAGACGCCCTGGATCCGCTGTTCCCTCCCCCATCATCCTCCATTGAAAGGTTTTTCCATGCCCATTCCACCACACCAGGCATCCCGGCAGGCTCCAACCGCATCGTCCGCGGCGGCCATCCCCCGCCGCTCCGTGCTCCAGGGCGGACTGGGTGCCGCCGCCTGGGCCGCCACGGCCGGCTGGTCGGCGGGACACGCCGCCACCGCATCGCTGCCCCTGGCGGGCATGAACCTGTCGGGCCTCGGCTCGAACAGTTTCGTGGAGAACGCGCAGATCGGCACGCACTACCGCGACATTTCCGACAAGCACATCGCCGCGGCAGGCGACTGCCCGCTGTTTCGCCTGCCGACCACGGCGCAGCGCTTCAGCACAGGCCAGGGCATGCCCCTGGACGAGACGTACACGAAGCAGGTGGGCACGGTGCTGGATCGCCTGGCGGCGCAGGGCAAGCGCGCGATCCTGGAACTGCACGACTACATGCGCCTGCCCACGCGGGTGGCGGCGCGCCAGGGTTTCCGCATCCAGTCGGGCCAGCTCGTGGGGCCGGATGGCCGCGCGGTGGCCGACCCGGCCGACCCCGCGGTGTGGAGCGGTACCTACACGCAGGGGGCCTTCAACTACGTGGGATATTTCGACGGCCGCGACCAGTTGCTCAAGCTCTACGAATACCGCGTGATCGGCACGCAGGGCTGCAAGCTCTACACCGAGGACGGCCTGCCGGACCTGTGGCTGCGCCTCGTGCAGCGGTTCCGCGAGCATCCGGCGATCTTCGGCTGGGGATTGATGAACGAGCCCTACACCGGCAAGGAAAAGAACGCCAATGGCAGCGCGCTGGACATGCGGGCGCTCTGGCAGCGGACCGCGACGCGCACGGCCGCGCGCATCTTCGACCACGACCGCAAGCACTTCGTCTTCATCTGCGGCAACGAATTCGCGACCGCCAGCGAGTGGAAGAAATACTCGGACGCCCTGGCGACCATCCCCGACCCGTACGGGCTCATCGTGTACGAGGCCCACAACTACCTGGACAACAACGGGCAAGGCGGCGGTGCCTGGAAGAACCCGCAGGAGACCGTGGCGCCGGACACCGGCGAGAAGATGGTGGCGAATTTCCTGCAATGGCTGCAGGACAACGGCAAGCGCGGCTTCCTGGGCGAGCACGGCTATCCGGAAAACAATGCGAGCGCCGAGGTGGCGACGCGGCGCATGCTGCAGCTCCTGCAAAGAAACAACGTGCCCAGCACGCAGTGGTGCTTCGGCCCCGGCTGGCCTGACGGAGACCCGCTGGGCATGAGCCGGGACACCGGCGCGGACACCATCGCGGTCAAGGGCAACATCGCGGCGGTGCAGCCCTTCTTCAAGGAACGCCTGGCGACCTACCTGCCGCCGCTGCGACCGAACTGACGCTGCGCGGCGGGCCGTGCCGCCAGCCAGGCCCGCAGTTGCTGCAGGTCCATGGGTACGGCGATATGGTAGCCCTGCCCTTCGTCGCATCCCATGCGCAGCAGCGCGTCCCACGTGGCGGCGTCCTCGATGCCCTCGGCCATCACGCGCAGGCCCAACTGGTGCCCGAGCCTCAGGATCATCTCGGCGATGCGCGCGCCCTGCGCTCCGGTGGGGCGGCGCACGAAGCTGCGGTCGATCTTGATGCGGTCCAGGGGCAGGCGCTCCAGGTAGCTCAGGGACGAGTAGCCGGTGCCGAAGTCGTCGATGGCGATGCTGACGCCGTCGGCGCGCAGCGAGGCCAGCGTGGACTGCAGCAACTGGGTGGGCACCACAGCGACGGACTCCGTGATTTCCAGCTCCAGCTGGCTGCCGCGCAGGCCGCTGGCCGCCAGCGCCGCCCGCACCGCATCCGGGAACGCGGGGTCCTGCAACTGGACCACCGACACGTTCACGGAAATGCGCGGCGGCGTCAGGCCTTCGCGGGCCAGGGCACACAGGGTCTGGCAGGCCGTGGAGAGCACCCATTGTCCGAGCGGCGCGATGAGGCCCGAGTGCTCCGCGATCGGAATGAAGTCATCCGGAGAGACGAACCGCCCGTCGGGCAGGCGCCAGCGCAGCAGGGCCTCCATGCCCACGAGGGCGCCGGTGCCCAGATGCAGTTGCGGCTGATAGACCAGGAACAGCCGGGCATCGTCGATCGCCGCGCGCAGGTCGGACAGCAGCATCGCGCGGTCGCGGGCCTCCCGGCCCATGTGTTCGAGGTACTGCAGGTGCTGGCCGCGGTGGTCCCGTTTGGCCCGCTTGAGGGCGATGGTCGCATCCTTGACGAGGTCCGCGCCCTTCTGGGCATCCGAGGGCAAGTGGACGTAGCCGCAGGTGAGCGACACTTTCTGCGGCACGCCGTCCACGACCGGCGGCGGCCGCACGCACTGCAGCAATTGCGGCAACGCCACCTGGCGGGCTTCGCCGAGCACGCCGAAGGTGTCCGAGCCCACGCGCGCCAGCAGCACGCCGGAGGGCAGCGCGTCGGCCAGGCGGCGGGCCACGGCCTCCAGCAGCCGGTAGCCGAAGGCATGGCCCATCACGTCGTTCGCCGCGCTGAAGTCGTCGATGTCGATCAGCGCCAGGACATGGTCCTGCGCGCCGCCGCGCCGCACGCAGTCGTCCACCTTCTCGACGAAATGCGCGCGGTTGGGCAGGCGGACCAGCGGGTCGTAGTAGGCGAAGCGGCGCAGCCGGTCCAGCAGGTCCCGGTTGAGCAGCAGGGTCCGCATGTTGATGGAAAAGACATCCAGCAGTTGGCGATCCAGTGCGTTGTGGGGATGCGGCGTGTCCACGAAGACGGCCATGCCGCGCTCGCTCCGGTTGCCGAAGTACAGCGCGATGCCGCCCTCTTCCCCATGGACGTTGTGGCTGAACTTGAGCGCCCGGGCCAGCAATTGCCGGCAGCGGACGTCGGGCAGCGCATCGATATCCCGGCCGATGCATCCGGCGAACCGGCCCGTCGCCGCCACCACCCGGCAGCTGTCGGCTGCGGCACCGTGCAGCATACATGCCATGCCCCGCGCCCCGCCGTCCAGCAAGGCGCCGAGCTGGGTCAGTACGCCGGTTGCGAAAGCCTGCAGATCGGGCTCTTCCAGCAGCGCCGCGCTGGAACGCACGATGAGTTCGAGGCTGCGGCGGCTGGCGTCGATGGAGCAGCGCTGTTCGTAGGAGCGGATGGCGGAGAGGACCACGGGCAACAGCCGCCCCTGCGCCCATTCGGATTTCGCGCGGAAATCGTTGATGTCGTAGCGCAGCAGCGTGTCCTCGTCCGGCGCATGGCCCGCCTGCGCGGTACACAGCACGATGCGGGTATTGCCCAGGCCGGCGGTGTGGCGGATGAAATCCAGCATTTCGGCATCGCCGGCGTCTCCGTCCTCAGTAGCGCCGAGCAGCACCACCGCGATGCCGGATGCGCCCAGCAGCATGGCACGCGCCTGCGAACGGGTGTACGCATGGAGGCAGCCCAGGGGGCGGCCCAGCAGTTCCACGCCTTCCAGCGTGTCCTGCACCACGCCGTGCACGCCAGGATCGCCGTCCACCACCAGTACCTGCCACGCCGGGTCCGCGCACGGCGCGGCGGCGGGCTGGCATTCGGGCTCGGCGACGGGGCCGTCCATCCCGACCTGGATGCTCATGGATTCGGCGCGTGCGCCGCCGGGGCCGCGCGCAACACGCGATTGCGACCCGCGCGCTTGGCACCGTAGAGCGCCTCGTCGGCCAGCCCGTAGGCATCGTCGAACACACAGCCGCCCGGCAGCCAGCTCACTCCGAAGCTGGCGGTCACGCGGCTGCCGTCGGGCAGGCCGAAATCGAAGCGCTCGATGGCCCGGCGGGCGGCCTCGGCCACGCGTTCGCAGGCCATCGCGTCCTCCTCGGGCAGCAGCACCGTGAACTCCTCCCCGCCGACCCGGCCGATCTGCGCCGAACCGGGCACCACGGACTTGAGCCGATCCACCACGCCGCGGATGACGCTGTCGCCGACGGGATGGCCGAAGCTGTCGTTCACCTTCTTGAAATGGTCGATGTCCAGCACGATGAGCGCGACGCTGCCGGTCTCGAACCGGCCGTTGACCTGCTCGATGATGGCCGCCCGGTTGAGCACGCCGGTCAGCGGATCGTGGGTGGCGCGGTAGTGCAATTGCTCCGCCAGCTCCGTCAGCTGCTGGTTGAGCTGGTTCATCTCCAGTTCGGCCCGGTCGCTGCGGCGCACGAGGCGCCGTGTTTCGCGCAGGAGCCGCTCATAGGCGGCGAGCAGATCCCCCAGCGCCTGCCGGCATCCCTCGCCGTGCCCGGGCGTATGGCATGCCTCATAAGCGGCGCGGGCGGACAGCAGTGCGCGATTCTCGGATTCGAAGAGATCGGGTGGCGTGGCCATGGCGTCCATCGGTCAGGACGGCATTACCGGGTGGCAGGTGAATTCGAGCTCGGGAAAATCGTCGCTCAATTCCTGGCCGAATTCGAGGATGGTGTCGTCCTCCTCATCGTAGTACCAGTGGAGCGCGACGGTGTTGCCCTCTTCCGCCGCGTCGTTCAGCGCGTCGATGAGATTGAACAGCATCTTCGTGCTGGAGCTGTTGAAGTAGGCCAGCGCAATGTGCACTTCAATGCGCTGTTCCCGCTGCTGCGACAGGTATTCACGCAGGCGCGCGATGACGTCGCCATAGAACGCCGCGGCGTTCTCGGGATAGGACTCGCCGCGCAGGTGGAGGGTGTGCCTGTCGAACTGGAAGTCCACCTCGGGGGAACTGGGGGTCGGTGCGATGTAAAGATTGTCCATGGTGTTCTCTGCTTGGGGCTGGCGCCGCGGCTCAGATCGCAGCCTTCAGGTAGAAGACCGGCGTGCCTGCCGCGCCCTGCGCGGCTTCGAAGTCGAATTCGAGTGGCGCGCTGGCATCGCGGGCCACCGTCAGGAATCCCATGCCGGCGCCCTTGCTGCCCGAGGGCGTTTCCTCGCGCAGGGTCTGGCGGTAGGCCTGCTTGATCTCGTCGAGCGTCATGCTGCACAGGTGTTCGAGCTTGGCGCGCAGCTCGTCGGCCGCGGCCGCCTCGATGGGATTCGCGCACAGCAGCAGGAATCGGCCGTCGGTTTCCCGGCGGATGCAGACCGAACCGTGGCGCAGCTCCCCTTCCGTCTGGCTGGGCGGCGTCAGGGTGTCGGAGGAGTAGTGAATGATGTTCTGCGCCATCTCGATGAAGGACGAGAACAGCTTGCGCCGCGTGGGCCCGGCGATGCCGGCCACCTCCAGCTGCAGCTTCACGGCGTCCGCCATGGCCGCCACGATGTGCTGGGAGAAGTAGCCGACGTAATAGAAGATCACCTGGTGTTCCCGGGCGACGCTGAAGAAGGGGCCGTACTTGCTGGAAATCATGGGGAAAGGCATTGCTGCGGGACGTCGTGGATGAAGGGGGCGGCTTCAGGCTCGGAAGCACAGGAACGTCACGTCGTCGCGCCGTTCGTGTTCTCCCTGCCATTGGTTCAGGGCGTCCCGCATGGCACGGTTGATGTCCTCCGGCCGGCCGTCCCGGTGGCCCAGCAACAGATCGCGAATCCGGCGCTTGCCCAGTGCGATGGCGCGCGGGCCGCCCACCTGATCGATCAGCCCGTCCGTGGTGACGAATACGAGGCTGCCTGCCGGCAGGTGCAGCGTCTGGTTCTGCCATGCGTAATCCATCCCGCTGTCCACGTAGCCCACGCCCTTGCGCTGGCCTTCGGCGGTTTCCACCGCGTCGGCGCCGGGCCGCAGCACATGGAGCGAGAGCCGGGCGCCGGAGAACACCAGCCGCTCGGCGGCGGGCTCGTACCAGAAAAAGGCGGCGTCCATGCCGTCGTCGGAACCCGGCGTCTCGTCCTTGCCGTCCACCTGGCCCAGGACCTGCTTGATGCTCTGGTTCACGCTGGCCAGCAGGCACGCAGGATCGCGCGGTCCGTGCCGCTCGATCGCCTGGCCCAGGCTGGTGGACGCGATGAGCGTCATGAACGCGCCGGGCACGCCATGGCCGGTGCAGTCCGCCACGGCCCCGAACCATCCGTCGTCCGCGAGGCTGAACTGGTAGAAATCGCCCCCGACCACGTCGCGCGGCTCCCACACCAGGGCGGCCTGCGGACAGGCGCGCGCCAGCGTCTCCCGCGAAGTGCGCAGCGTGGACTGCTGTATCACGCTGGCGTACTCGATGCTGTGCATGATCTGCCGGTTGCGGGACGCCTGCATGTCCGCCACCACGCGCATCAGCTGCAGCCCGTTGCCCACGCCGGCGAACGCGCCCTCGCGGGTGATGATGAAGCCGTCGGACAGCGCCTTCTCGCCATACTCCACCGCCCGGCGGGTGAGCGTGTCGATGTCCATCGCCACGTCCACGACGAGGGGTTCCTTGTCCATGAAGGCGATGCAGCTCTTGCGGCCGTACAGTTCCATGCGGAACTGCTTGCTCATCTGCGAAAGATGTTGCGGTTGATGAGGCCGATGGGCCGCCCGTCTTCCACCACGGGCAGCGCGGCGAGATCCCGGTGGCGGCTGAACGCCTCCATGACGTCCTCGTTCGTCTGGCCGGCGGTCATGCACGGCACGGGCGTGCACAGGTCCGCGGCGCTGGGAGGGCGGAAACGGGGGCGGAATTGGGTCAGATACGCACGGGATTCGGACATGCCTGCGGCGCCGGAAATGATGTCAGTAAATGTTAATGACACAACATTTCCGTTTGATGACAACTATCGCCTGGCCGATGACAATTGGCTTTCGGACATGACACGCCCGTTCCCGACCCGTGGCGCTACCGGGCGGATCAGGGGCTCACACCTCCAGCCACTCCCGCCGCACTGCCGTATCCGCGCGCAAGCCTTCGGGCGTGCCGTCGAAGACGATGCTGCCGTGGCCCATGACGAGTGCCCGGTCGGAGATCCGCATCGCGATGGTGAGTTTTTGCTCGATGAGCAGTACCGACACGCCGCGCTCGCGGATCTTCGTGAGGTATTCGCCCACCAGCTCGACGATCTTCGGGGCCAGCCCCTCGGTGGGCTCGTCGATGATGATGAGGTCCGGATCGCCCATGAGCGTGCGGCAGAGCGTGAGCATCTGCTGCTCGCCGCCGGACATCACCCCGGCCTCGGTGTGCTGCCGCTCCTTGAGGCGCGGGAACATCGCGTACATGTCGTCGAAGCCCCAGCGGCTGCCTTTGCCCCGGCCCTTCTGGCCCAGCAGCAGGTTCTGGTGCACGGTCAGGTTGGGAAACACGTCGCGGCTCTCGGGCACGTAGCCCAGGCCCAGGTGCGCGATCTCGTAGGGCTTGCGGCCCGTGAGCCCCTGCCCCTTCCACTCGAGCGTGCCCTCCCAGTGCACCAGGCCCATGATGGCCTTGGCCGTGGTGGAGCGGCCCGAGCCGTTGCGCCCCAGCAGGGCCACGATCTCGCCGGGGGCCACGTCGAAACCCACTCCGTGCAGCACGTGGCTCTTGCCGTAATAGGCGTGCAGATTGTCGATGTGCAGCATGTCAGTGGCCCTCCGCCTGCTCTGCGGCGATCACCGATCCCAGATAGGCCTCCTGCACGCGCGGATTGGCGCGCACGGCCTCCGGAGTGTCGAAGGCGATCACCTCCCCGTACACCACCACCGCGATGCGGTCGGCCAGGCCGAAGACCACGCCCATGTCGTGCTCCACCGTCAGCAGCGTGCGCCCCTGGGTGACTTCGCGGATCAGCTGGATGAAGCGCGTGGTCTCGCTCTTGCTCATGCCCGCCGTGGGCTCGTCCAGCAGGATGACGCTGGCACCGCCGGCGATGGTGATGCCGATCTCCAGCGCGCGCTGCTCCGCATAGGTCAGGTTCATGGCCAGGGTGTCGCGCTTGGATTCCAGGTGGATCTGCCCCAGCAGTTCCTCCGCCCGGGCGTTCGCGTCGTGGAGCCGGGAAAGGAAGCGCCAGAAGCTGTAGCGGTAGCCCAGGCTCCAGAGCACGCCACAGCGCAGGTTCTCGAACACGCTCAGCTTCGGGAAGATGTTGGTGATCTGGAAGCTGCGCGACAGGCCCATGCGGTTGATCTCGTACGGCGCCCTGCCGTCGATGCGCTGGCCGTTGAGCAGCACCTCGCCGCTGGTGGGACCGAAGCGCCCGCTGATCAGGTTGAACAAGGTGGATTTGCCCGCACCGTTCGGGCCGATGATGGCCACGCGCTCGCCGGCCCGCACCGACAGGTTGGCGCCGCGGATGATCTCCGTCTTGCCGAAGCGCTTGCGCAGGTCGCGCAGTTCCAGCGCAGGGGCTGCAGGATGGTGGTTCACGGCCGTCATGCGCGGTCTCCCCGGCCGGAAAGGCCCGACCGCAGGTCTCGTTCGATGCCCTCCTGGGTGGCTCCCCAGGCCAGGGCGAAGCGCCTGCGGCACACCTCGAACAGGCCCAGCCCCACGGCGAACACGATGCCGGCGCCGATCCAGGTCGCGGTACTGCGCGCATCGAGGGTCATGCCCAGGAATCCGATCTGCGGCCCGAGCGCCGCGTTGAGCTGCAGGTGGTAGGTCATCTCGATCATCGCGGCGGCGCCCGCGACCGCGATGAGCGCGGAGCAGGCGAGCGCGAGGTAGCCCGGCAACAACGGCTTGAGCCGCCCATGGCGCGCAACGCGCAGGTTCATCATGATCAGGCTGGCGATGCCACCGGGGGCGTACATGACCATGAACAGGAACACCAGGCCCAGGTACAGCAGCCAGGCCTTGGAGAGTTCCGACAGCAGCACGGAGGCGAAGACCAGCAGCACCGCGCCGATGATGGGCCCGAAGAAGAAGGTGGCGCCGCCGAGGAAGGTGAACAGCAGGTAGGAGCCCGAGCGCATCACGCTCACGCTGTCGGCCGCGGTGACGATCTCGAAATTGATCGCCGCCAGCGCGCCGCCGATGCCGGCGAAGAAGCCGGAGATGATGAAGGCGTAATAGCGCACGCGCTGGGTGTTGTAGCCGATGAACTCCACGCGCTCCGGGTTGTCGCGCACCGCGTTCAGCATGCGGCCGAGCGGCGTGCCGGTGAAGGCGAACATGAGCGCCGTGCAGACGAAGCAGTAGGCGGCGATCAGGTAGTACACCTGGATGGCCGGGCCGAAGGTGATGCCGAAGAACCCCTTGCCGTAGACGCGGTCGGTCGTGATGCCGCCCTCGCCCCCGAACACCTCGGGGAACATCAGCGCCATGGAGGCCACGAGCTCGCCGATGCCCAGCGTGATCATCGCGAACGTGGTACCGGACTTCTTCGTGGTGACGAAGCCCAGCAGCACCGCGAAGAACATGCCGGCCAGGCCGCCTACCAGCGGGATGAGGACCAGCGGCACGGGCAGCGCGCCCTTGCCGGCCCAGTTCATGGCGTGCACGGCCATGAAGGAGCCCAGGCCGGTATAGACGGCATGCCCGAAACTCAGCATGCCGCCCTGCCCCAGCAGGATGTTGTAGGACAGGCAGATGATGATGAGGTAGCCGATCTGCGAGAGCATGGTGAGCGCCAGGCTGCTGGTGAACAGCATCGGCGCCACGATCAGCGCCAGCGCGAACAGGCCCCAGACCACGGCGCGGCCGATGTCGAGCGGCCGGAAACGATAGACCCCGGAAGTTGGATGCATGGCCATGGTGTCAGTCCTCCCGCGTTCCGAGCAGTCCCTTGGGACGGAAGATCAGGATCAGCACGAGGAAAAGGTACGGCAGGATCGGCGCGACCTGCGAGATGGTGAGCTTGAGCAAGGGGTAGCCGAAGGTCTGCTCCGTGACGGCCATGCCCGCCGTGCGCAGCGCGTCCGCCAGGGAGTAGTCCAGGGCGACGGCGAAGGTCTGCACCAGGCCGATGATGAGCGAAGCCAGGAAGGCCCCCGCGAGCGAGCCCATGCCCCCCACCACGACGACCACGAAGATGATGGAGCCCACCGAGGCGGCCATCGCTGGCTCGGTGACGTAGGTGTTGCCGCCGATGACGCCCGCCAGCCCGGCCAGGGCGCAGCCGCCGCCGAACACCAGCATGAAGACCCGGGGCACGTTGTGGCCGAGCGCTTCCACCATCTCGGGTTGCTTGAGCGCCGCCTGGATGACGAGGCCGATGCGCGTGCGGGTCAGGACCAGCCAGACGGACAGCAGCATCAGCAGCGCCACCAGCATCACGAAGGAGCGCGACTTGGGAAACTGCGTGCCGTAGAGCGTGAAAAGCGGCCCCTGCAGCTGGGACGGCAGGCCGTAGGGCACGGTGGAGCGTCCCCAGACGAGCTGCACGACCTCCAGAATGAGGTACGACAGGCCGAAGGTGACGAGCAATTCGGGCACGTGCCCGAACTTGTGAACCCGCCGCAGCGCGTAGCGCTCGAACGCCGCGCCCAGTGCCCCCACGGCCAGCGGCGCGATGACGAGCGCGGGCCAGAAGCCCACCACGCCCGAAATGGAGTAGGCGAAATAGGCGCCGAGCATGTAGAAGCTGGTGTGGGCGAAATTGAGCACACCCATCATGCTGAAGATCAGCGTCAGCCCGGAACTCAGCATGAACAGCAGGAGCCCGTAGCTCAATCCATTGAGCAGGGAGATGACGAAAAACTCGAGGTTCATCGGGATCAGGCCGCGAGGCGCTTGCGGGAGGGGCTGGACGGGAGGACCGTGGGGAAGCACCCGGGGCGGCGTGCGCCCCGGGTCCGGCCGGTGTGGGGGCCCGCCAGGGCGGTCAGGAAGGCCGCTTCATCTGGCACGAAGTGGGCGTGCTCGCCACGTAGGGCTCGTAGTACTTCACGGGCACGAAGGTGTAGCCCGTATTTTCCGCATCGTAGGGGTACTTGCCGCCCGCCTTCTCCCACTTGGAGACGAAGAGGCCCTGCTGAAGCTGGTGGTCGGACTTGCGCATTTCCACCTCGCCGTTGAAGCTGTTGAACTTCATGCCCTCCAGCACGCTGGCCACCTTCACGGGGTCGGTGCTCTTGGCCTTCACGAAGCCCGCGTCCAGCATCGCGAAGGCGTGGTAGACGGCCCCCGTGTACATGTCGTCGTTGAACTTCTTCTTGTAGTCGGCCACCACGCGGCCGATGTCGCCGGGCAGGTTCAGGTGGTTGTACGAGACCATGTACACGCGCCCTGCCGCGGCCGCGCCCATGGCGGTGGGCGAGCCGGTCACGCCGCCGTAGTAGGTGTAGAAGTTGACATTGTTCAGGCCCGCGTCGTTCGCCGCCTTGATCAGCAGCGCGAGGTCGGAGCCCCAGTTGCCGGTGATCACCGTGTCGGCGCCCGACTGCTTGATCTTGGCGATGTAGGGCGCGAAATCGCGCACCTGGGCCAGGGGGTGCAGGTCGTCGCCCACGATCTGCACGTCGGGCCGCTTGCGGGCCAGGTTCTCCTTGGCGTACTTGGAGACCTGCTGGCCGTGCGCGTAGTTCTGGTTGATGAGATAGACCTTCTTGATGGCGGGCTGGTCCTTCATGAAGGTGGTCATGGCCTCCATCTTCATCGACGTGTCGGCGTCGAGGCGGAAGTGCCAGTAGCTGCACTTGCTGTTGGTGAGGTCCGGATCGACCGCGGCGTAGTTGAGGTAGAGCACCTCCTTGCCGGGATTGCGCGCATTGTGCTTTTCCAGCGCGTCGATGATGGCGAGCGCGGGTCCGGAGCCGTTGCCCTGCACCACGTAGCGCGCGCCCTGGTCCATCGCGGAGCGCAGCGCGCTGGTGGTTTCCTGGGGGCTGAGCTTGTTGTCGATGCCGATGACCTCGAACTTCACGCCCGAGGCGTTCTTCTTGCTGAATTCCTCTGCGAGGAACTGGAAGCTCTTGAGTTGGTTGGTGCCCACCGCGGCCATCAGGCCCGAAAGTGGATCGAGCCAGGCGATCTTGACGGTTTCGCCCTTCTGGGCAAAGGCACCGCCTGCGGTCGCCAACATTGCAGATACAGCCACCAGTTTGATAGCAAATCTCATCGCCTGTCTCCTTGCGTATTGGGGTCACCGAACACGCCGCAGCGTACAGGCGAGCTCCGCGGCGGTGTTCAGGGATTCACCCTAGCGTCTATCCCGGATGCGACTCGCGGCGGCGCGCCGCCCGCGCCGCGCGCCGCACCTGCCGCGCTCAGAGCCCGGGCAGGCGGTAGCCCTGCAACTGGTCGCGCAGCTTCGCCTTGAGCATCTTCCCGGTCGCGCCGATGGGGATCGCATCGAGGAACACGACATCGTCCGGAATCTGCCATTTCGCGGTCTTCCCCTCGTAGAAGGCCAACAGTTCCTCGCGCGTGAGTTCCGCGCCCTGGCGCCGCACGACGGCCACGATGGGTCGCTCGTCCCACTTCGGATGCGGCATGCCCACGCAGGCCGCCATGGCCACGGCTGGATGCGCCATGGCGATGTTCTCGATGTCGATGGAGCTGATCCATTCGCCACCGGACTTGATCACGTCCTTGCTGCGGTCCGTGATCTGCATGTAGCCGTCGGGGTCGATGGTCGCCACGTCGCCCGTCGGGAACCAGCCGCGGCCCTGCGCGTCGGGCACCAGGGGGCTCTCGTCGGAGCGGTAGTAGCGGTCCACGATCCAGGGCCCCTTGACCAGCAGGTCGCCGTAGGTCTTGCCGTCCCAGGGCAGCTCGCGCCCTTCGCCATCGACGATTTTCATGTCGACGCCGTAGATGGCGCGGCCCTGCTTGAGCAGGATCTTCATGCGCTCCTGCTCCGGCAGGTCCAGGTGCTTGTTCTTGAGCGAGCAGAGCGTGCCCAGGGGGCTCATCTCGGTCATGCCCCAGGCATGCAGCACGCGCACGCCGTACTCGTTCTGGAAGGCCTCGATCATCGCGGGCGGGCACGCGGAGCCGCCGATCACCGTGCGCCGGAGCTTGCCGAAACGCGCGCCGATGGATCTGACGTGCTGCAGCAGCATCTGCCAGACCGTCGGTACGCCGGCCGCGAAGGTCACGCCTTCGGCGTCCATGAGGTCATAGACGGACTTCCCATCCAGCGCGGGGCCGGGGAAGACCAGCTTGCACCCGGTGAGCGGCGCCGAATACGGGATGCCCCAGGCGTTGACGTGGAACATGGGCACCACGGGGAGCACCGAATCGCTGGCCGAAAGGCCCATCACGTCCGGCAGTGCCGCGGCGTAGGCATGCAGGACCGAGGAGCGGTGGCTGTAGAGCACGCCCTTGGGGTGGCCCGTGGTGCCGCTGGTGTAGCAGAGGCTGGACGCGGAGTTCTCGTCGAACTCCGGCCAGGCGTAGTCGCTGGAGGCCGCGCCGATCCAGCTCTCGTAGCTCGTGAGCTGCGGAATACCCGTGCCCTCCGGCAACCGGTCGGCATCGCAAAGCGCCACCCAGCGCCGGACCGAGGGGCATTTCGCGTGCACCGCCTGCACGATGGGCAGGAACGTGAGGTCGAAGCACAGCACTTCGTCTTCCGCATGGTTCACGATCCAGGCGACCTGGTCGGGATGCAGCCGCGGATTGATCGTGTGCAGCACGCGGCCCGAACCGCTCACCCCGTAATACATCTCCAGGTGGCGGTAGCCGTTCCATGCCAGGCTGGCGACGCGGGCGCTGGCGGCGAGGCCCTCCGCATCCAGCGTGTTGGCGAGGTGGCGCGCACGGGCTGCCATGTCCCGGTATGTGTAGCGGTGGATGTCGCCCTCCACGCGCCGCGAGACGATCTGCGCATCACCATGGTGGCGTTCCGCGAACTCGACGAGCGTCGAAATCAACAGGGGTTGGCTCTGCATCAGGCCCAGCATGTTTGTCTCCTTCAATCCCGTGGATGTGGTGATCACCGGATCCTAACCCTGCTGTACGGTGCCGCGCCCCCAGGGCAACCCCGCGTCCGGCGGCCCTTGTCGCCAGGTTGACAGGCGACGGGAAGGTGCCGGTTGTTGCACGCAAGCCCCTGTGGCCCGCCCAGGCAAAGAGGGTGGGAGACAATGGCGGGAATGACGACCTCCGCCCCCTCCGCCCCGACGGCCGAGGCCCGCTCGGGCCTGACCTGGCGGGATGGTTTCGCCGCCCTCGGGCCCGATTTCTTCACCGAACTGGTACCTACGCCGCTGCCTGGTCCCCGGTGGGTGGCGGGCAGCGAGGCCACCGCCCGGCTCATCGGGCTGGAGCCGGACTGGCTGGGCAGCGATGCGGCCGTGCAGGTGCTGTCAGGCAATGCACTGCTGCGCGGCATGCGCCCGCTGGCCAGCGTGTACAGCGGCCACCAGTTCGGCGTCTGGGCCGGGCAACTGGGCGACGGCCGCGCCATCCTGCTCGGCGAGACCGACACCGGCTACGAAGTCCAGCTCAAAGGCAGCGGCCGCACCCCCTATTCGCGCATGGGCGACGGCCGCGCCGTGCTGCGTTCCTCCATCCGCGAGTTCCTCTGCAGCGAGGCCATGCACGCGCTCGGCATCCCCACCACGCGCGCGCTGGCCCTGACGGCCTCGCCCGCGCCCGTGGTGCGCGAGGAGATCGAGACGGCTGCCGTCGTGACGCGCGTGGCGCCCAGCTTCGTGCGGTTCGGCCACTTCGAGCACTTCGCGGCGCGCGACCAGGTGCGCGAGCTGCGCGCCCTGGCGGACTACGTGATCGACCGCTACTACCCCGGCTGCCGCGATGCCGGCGGCGCTCCCGGCGCCAACCCCTACGCCGCGCTGCTGCAGGCCGTGGGCGCCCGGACCGCTGCCCTGCTGGCGCAGTGGCAGGCCGTGGGTTTCTGCCACGGGGTGATGAACACCGACAACATGAGCATCCTCGGGCTCACCATCGACTACGGCCCCTTCCAGTTCCTCGATGCCTTCGTGCCGGGGCACATCTGCAACCACAGCGACAGCCAGGGCCGCTACGCCTTCAACCGCCAGCCCCAGGTCGCCTACTGGAACCTGTTCTGCCTGGGCCAGGCACTGATGCCGCTGATCGGCGACACGGAACTCGCCCAGACCGCGCTCGAACCCTACCGCACGGCCTTTCCCGCGGAGTACATGGCCCGCATGCGCGCCAAGCTCGGACTGGTGTCGGCCGCCGAAGGAGACGCCGCGCTGGTGGATGACCTGCTCGGACTGCTGGCGGCTGACGGCGTGGACTACACCATCTTCTGGCACCGGCTCTCGCAGGCGGTGGCCAGCGGCGATTTCACGCCGGTGCGCGACCTGTTCATCGACCGGGCCGGATGGGAAGCCTGGTCCGCGCGCTACCGGCAGCGCCTCGGGAGCGGGAGCGATCAGGCCGCGGGTCTCATGGAGCGCACCAATCCCCGCTTCGTGCTGCGCAACCACCTGGGAGAGCAGACCATCCGGGCGGCGAAGTCGGGGGATTTCGCGCCCCTGCACGCGCTGCAGGCCGTGCTGGCCCGGCCTTTCGACGAACATCCCGCGCATGCCGAGTGGGCGGGCTTCCCGCCCGACTGGGCCTCTTCCATCGAAATCAGCTGTTCATCATGACCTACCCCATCCAGAAGACCGATGCCGAGTGGCAGGCACTGCTGCAGGACAAGGGCGCCGAACCCGCCGCCTGGCAGGTGACGCGGCACGCCGCCACCGAGCGGCCCTTCACCGGAAAGTACGAAGCCCACTGGGCCGACGGCAGCTACCATTGCGTCTGCTGCGGCGCGAAGCTGTTCGATTCGGACACCAAGTTCGACGCCGGCTGCGGCTGGCCCAGCTTCTCCCTGGCGGTGCCCGGCGCCATCCGCGAAATCGTGGACCGCAGCCACGGCATGGTCCGCACCGAGACGGTGTGTGCACAATGCGGGGCCCATCTCGGCCATGTGTTCGAGGACGGGCCCGCGCCCACCGGGCTGCGCTACTGCATGAACTCCGCCTCGCTGGACTTCGAGCCGGGCGGCGCCTGACGCAGCGACGGCGCGCGGCCCACGCATGACGAGACCGGAAACCGCCCTGCCCCATCTATGAAACTGCTGATCGACTTCTTCCCCATCATCCTGTTCTTCGTGGCCTTCAAGGTCTGGGGCATCTACACGGCCACGGCCGTGGCGATCGCCGCCACCGTGGCCCAGATCGCCTACCTGCGCATACGGCACGGCCGGATCGAACCGATGCAGTGGGTCAGCCTCGGCGTGATCGTGGTGTTCGGCGGCGCCACGCTGCTCTCCCACAGCGAAACCTTCATCAAGTGGAAGCCCACCGTCCTCTACTGGCTCATGGGTGGCGCGCTGCTGGTCGGCCAGCTGTTCTTCCGCAAGAACCTCATCCGCACGCTCATGGGCGGCCAGATGGAACTGCCCGACGCCGCCTGGCGCGCCATGAACTGGAGCTGGACGGCATTCTTCGCGGCGATGGGCGCCATCAACCTGTGGGTGGCGCACGCGTTCAGCACCGACACCTGGGTGAACTTCAAGCTCTTCGGCGGCATCGGGCTGATGGCCGTCTTCGTGATCGGCCAGGCGCTCTACCTGAGCCGCTACATGAAGGAACCGCAGGACGACGCGCGCACGGCGCCGGAGGATGCGAAGCCATGAGCGCCGGCATCACGGCGCAGGCCATGGAGCGCAAGCTGCGCGAAACCCTCGCCCCCAGCCTGCTCGAGGTGCTCGACGAGAGCGCGGCCCACGCGGGCCATGCCGGGGCCAACGGCACGGGCGCCGGAACGCATTTCCGGGTACGCATCTCGTCACCTTTGTTTACGGCGCGCAGCCGCGTTGCACGCCACCGCCTTGTGTATGATGCGCTGCAGGAGTTCATAGACCAGGGTGCGCACGCCATCGCGATTGAAGTTCTCTGATCGTCTGATTCCCACGTCCAGGGCCACCGTGGCGCACACCGTGCAGCCGGCCCTTTTCCTTTTTGTGGATTTCCCAATGAAGAAAAAGCTCTTGTCCGGCCTCGTGGCCGCTGCCGTGCTGGGCACGTCCGCCCTGCCCGCCATCGCGCAGAACATCGCCGTCGTGAACGGCAAGGCCGTGCCCAAGGAACGTGTCGAAGTCCTGAAGCAGCAGGTCGAACGCTCCGGCCGGCCGATCACCCCCGAAATCGAAGGCCAGATCAAGGAAGAAGTGATCGCCCGCGAAATCTTCCTGCAGGAAGCGCAGAAGCGCGGACTGGAAGGCTCGCAGAACGTGAAGGACCAGATGGAACTGGCCCGCCAGACCATCCTGATCCGCGAGCTGTTCGCCGACTACCAGAAGGCCAACCCCGTCACCGACGCCGATATCCAGGCCGAGTACGACAAGTTCGTCGCCGCGAACACCGGCAAGGAATACAAGGCCAGCCACATCCTGGTGGAAACCGAAGACCAGGCCAAGTCCATCATCGCGTCCATCAAGAAGGGCGCGAAGTTCGAGGACATCGCCAAGAAGCAGTCCAAGGATCCCGGATCCGGCGCACGCGGCGGTGATCTCGACTGGGCCACCCCGAGCAGCTACGTGTCCGAGTTCACCGAGGCCCTCGTGAAGCTCGACAAGGGCAAGATGACGCAGACCCCGGTCAAGACGCAGTTCGGCTGGCACGTCATCCGCCTGGACGACGTGCGCGAAGCCAAGCTGCCCAAGCTGGACGAAGTCAAGGCGCAGATCGCCCAGCAGCTGCAGCAGCAGAAGCTGGCCAAGTTCCAGGAAGACCTGCGCGCCAAGGCCAAGGTCGAGTGATCGGCGACGGGCTGCAGTGCTCGTCGGTTCCATCGAAAAACGCGGCCAAGGCCGCGTTTTTTCATGCGCAGCCCTCCGGCCCCGTCAGCGGCCCAGCATCCACCCCGCGGCCAGCAAGGCGCCGATGAGCACCGGCTGGTGCAGCATGTAGTAGCTCAGGCTCCAGCGCCCCAGCACCGCCAGGGGGCGAACGCGCCGGTGAAGCGGCAGCGCCAGCCAGCCCGGGTGGTGGCGCAGTACCCACTGCCCTGCGGCCAGCCCCCACCACATCACGCCGAGCCACGGCAGCACGGGCACATAGTCTTCGGTGAACGGCTTGCGGGACACCAGCCCCAGCCAGTTCAGCGCATTGCTATTGAACCATGGCGCCCAGTCCGCCGCCGGCCCGGCCAGCAGCCGCCCGGCCGCCCAGGGGGCCGCCAGGGCCAGGGCGCCGGCCGGCCACAGCCAGCCGCCCCATCCCGCCGTGCAGCGGGCCACCACCAGCATCACCGCCATGCCGTGCAGCACGCCGAAATGGATGTAGCTGCGCGGGAACATGAGATAAGACCCCGCGCTCACGAGTACCGCGCAGGCGGCGATCCGCACCCAGCGCCGCCCGAACCGGCCCCACCCCACGCCCTGCTGCCACGCCAGCGCCTGCCCCATTCCCGCGCAGAAGAGAAACAGGCTGACGATGGCCGTGCGCTGCAGGGTCCAGAACGGATCGCCACGGAAATCCTGCGGCCAGTAGCCGAAGTGGCTGAGGTCGAAACAGAAATGGAAGATGGTCATCCAGACCATGGCGACACCACGCAGCGCATCGACGGAGTCGGCGCGTGCGCTGCTTTCGGAGGCCTGCGGCAGTGGTGGGATGCGGGTGCGAGAAGGACGTGCCATGCCTGGAGCTGCGGGTGGATCAACACGCCGCCATCCCGGGACGGCGGCC
Source organism: Paracidovorax citrulli (assembly GCF_900100305.1). Lineage (GTDB taxonomy): Bacteria > Pseudomonadota > Gammaproteobacteria > Burkholderiales > Burkholderiaceae_C > Paracidovorax > Paracidovorax citrulli. The sequence goes on from NZ_FNEY01000003.1 coordinate 56,487, forward strand.
CCGCGATGTTAAGACGGGCGCCGGCCTGCCAGCCACCCATCCGTTGGGGTGGCCGAGCCCTGTCTCAAAAGGTCCGCTCGATGGCCTCGACCAGCAGAGCTGCCAGCCGGTCGCTGGCGACCTGCGTGCGGTGGATGTTGTCGATCACGTCGCCCACGCCGCGGTAGTCTTCCCCCCAGCGCGCGTGCGAGACCCCCATCTGCTCGGCCACCCTGAGGGTCACCTGGTTCAGCTCGTGGCGGCGCCGCACGCGCTCGGGCGTGAAGAGATCGGCCACCGGCACGTCCACGATGCCGGTCAGGACGGGCGTGCGCCACTCCGAATGGATGATCCGCAGTGCATCGCGCAGGTCGGCCTCGAACTGATCGACGCTGCGCATTTCGAGAGCATCGTTGAGCCCGAGGCCGAGCACGATGATCTGCCCCCTGCGACGGACGGCGTTGAAGGGCGGCTGCGGCCCGAGGGGATAGGCATCCGCCGGAGCCCCCGGATAGGGCTCTCGGTAGCCGAGGATGAGATCCTGCAGCAGCAAGCCGATGGCGGAACGGTCTTCGACGACCCAGCCGGGCCGCAGGGACATCATGGTTCGGGGAACGGCCATGCTGATGCCGGGGCCGCGCATGAGGCTGTCGCCAAAAATTTCGATGGACATGGTGGGTGAAGGAGCGCGCCGGGCGGCTGCCCGCCGGATGGTCCGGCGGTACCGTTGTCATGGCCCATGACGGCGGAGGAAAGCACAAAGGCAGCATCATGGCCCCGGGTGCTGCCGGAGCCTGTATCACGACGTAGCTCGCCGTACCGGCCCCTTGGCGGTCCATTCATGCGAAGTGATGGAACAAAGGCAATCCGCCAGGCAAAAGAAAAGGGGCTAGGCCTTTTGGACCTAACCCCTTGATATCAATGGTCGGAGCGGCGGGATTCGAACTCGCGACCCTCTGCTCCCAAAGCAGATAGCCAAGCGTTACAAATCAAAAGGTTAGCGCGATCTTGTCTAACCGAGATGGGTCTGGTCAAGCCGGCATTTCAGAGGGAACAGGGAAGTCGGTTAGACGGAATTTCGGGGGGAGTGCAGCTTGAAGCCGGAGGGTTCGAGTCCCTCCGGGCAGGCCATCGCTTTCCCAATGAAAACCGCTGCTCGCTGGCTGTCTCAGGGAAGTTCCAGGGAGGAATTCTGGCCCCGGCCGGCACCTGGCCGGCGACAATGCCGGCATGCCCCACCTCTACGAGATCCTTGTCCAAGCCGTCCAGGCGCATTGGAAAGCCCACGCCAACGCCTACCCGCAGAAGTTCATCCTCAGCCCGGCCCAGCTCTCTGACCTCAACGACGCTCGGGAGGCAATCCGCAGGGCCGTCACAGGCCAGCGACTGGCCGACGGGGAGCCATTCTTGGGGGTGCGCCTCGAGGTGGCGCCAGGGTCCGCCGGCGAGATGGTGGCCATCGACGGCACTGTATCCAGCCTGGACAGCTACACGCGGGCCGGCGCGGTCAAGGCCTGATGGGAGCGCGGCACGCCTCCAGCGCGGTCAGCAGTTGGCCCTCGTAGCCCTCGCGGCGCTCGATCTCCGCCAACGCCGCCCGGGCGAAATCGTCCAGGCTCGCACCCGGACGAAGCGCATCGGTTGGCATCGCGGGGCGCGCCGGCACGGGCTCGCGGCACTCCACCGGCACAGGCACCCGCACCTCCACCGTTTGCACGCGCGGCGCGCCCGCGCAGCCGGCCAGCAGGGCCGCCAGCATCAGGACGGCCGTCCTCATGGCCGGGCCCTCCCCTGCAGCCAGGCGTCCACCCGCACCTGGGCGCTGGCGCATGCATCGCCCGGCACGGGGGCGGGCATGGACAGGATCTGATCCGCCTTTCGGTTGTGGTCGGCGGCGCGGCCGGCAGCTGCGCGCCGCGCCGACTCCGCCTCCAAGAGGCGCTTGTCGGCCAGCGTGCGCAGCTCGCCTACCGCGGTGCTGCAGGCCTCGGCCGCACCGCGCACGCCCGCCAGTTCCTGGCCCTTGGCGGACACCGCAGCGCGCGCCTCGGTCGCATCGTCGCGCTCGCCAAGGTATGCCCAGCCGAGCAGCCCATTGACCGCCAGGCTGACCAGCAGGACGATTTGCCCGGGCGTCATGGCTGGCTCCCTGCGCACGCGGCGTACATGCGGACGATCGTCTGCGTGTGCATTCGACGCTCCAGGCCGGACGCCCCGGCGCGCAGCTCGGGCAGCGGCGGGCAGTCGCGGCGGGCGACCGCGGGCACGGCCGGCTCTGCCTGGGCGGCCTGCGGCTCAGGCGGCGCGGTGCTGCAGCCGGCCAGCAGCAGCAGCAGGGCCGCGATGATTGGGGTGCGGATCATCGGGGGGCCTCCTTGCGGATGCGCTCGTTGGCGCGCTGGATGGTGGTGTTGATGGCCTTGCGCTCGTGCTCAGGCACGGCGGCCGGCACGCCCGCGGCCTTGGCCGCCTTGCCGGCCGTGGCCGCGGCTGCTTGCGCCGTCTCCGCGGCCGTGGCCGCCGTGTCGGCCGCCGCGGCGGTGAGATCGGCAGCGTGTGCCACCCGGCCGGAGAGAGCGCCCAGGGCGATGCGGTTGGCCTCCTGGAGACGCGCGATCTCGTCCAGGTGGTCCTGGCGGTCCTCGGCCAGCATGCCGCGCATGCGCTCCACGCCCGCCCAGTAGCCGAGCCCGGCGCCGCCGCCGACCATTCCGAGAAGCATGGCGCTGCCCGCGATCACCGCGCGGGCCCGGTGCAGATCAGGTTTTTGCATGGACTTGCTCCGTCAGTTCGCGCACCTGCGCCTGCAGGCTGGTGATTTCGTCGGTGGCGTGCTGCAGTTGGCGCTGCATGCCCTCGAGCTGCCCCTGCAGCTTGCCGAGCGCGGTGATCGCCTCGTTTCGTTCGCGCGCGAAGTCATCAGCCCGCTTGTCGGCCTGGGCGCGTGCGGCGCGTTCGGCCTCCAGCAGCTCCTTGTAGACGTTGATCGCCGACACGCGGCCGGCGTCGTCCGCACGGTCCGCCGCGCCGCGGCTCAGGTACTGGCGGAGGAAAAGGAAGCCGCTGACCACGGCAGTCGACAATGCGCCCAGTGCGCCGAAAGGGCCGCCGGGGAAGTTGTTGAGGTCCGGAGATTCCATCGGCATCACTCCAGCGCCAGGCGCACGGCCTGGTCGATCAGGTCGGCGGGGTACGGCTGCTGGCCGTTTTCGTGCTGCACGATGGCCTCGACCAGCAGCGCGAGCACGTCCGGGTGCTCGATGTTGAGCTCGTCACGGACTGCCACATCCATGGCGCGGGCCACGGCCTGGGCATACGCGCCGGTGTCGTTTTCGACGCTCGGCGCCCAGCGCCCGATGATCGACTCCACCGTGTTGAGCCCGCGCTTGCGGTAGTACGACAGCAGCACCTTGGCCAGGGCCCGGAGGCCCCACACAGGCGCCGAGAAAACGACGAAACGGGAGTCGCCACTCTGATCCTCTGCCATGCCTTGCCAGCGGTCTGCGGTGCGGTCGATGTTGCCCGGGTTGTTGTTGCGGATCCCGCGAGGGGTGGTGGTCATGAAGATCCTTTGAACGCAAAAGAGCCCGCACGCGGCGGGCTGTGGTGGGGTGGTGCAACGAGGTCAGGTCGGCCAGCCGGCGGCCTCGTCGATCGCCTCGATCTGCTCGATGTCTGCGGCGTTCCAGGCCAGTTCCTCCAGCCGTTGGCGCGTGCCCGACAGCGCGCCGTGCACGGATCGGTAGGCCATGTCCAGCGCCACGATCCTTCGCGCCAGCTCGGCGCGGTCCAGGCCGCGCGCCGCGGCAGCAGCATCGATCCACGGGGTTGCCGCCGCGTCATCTGCCTGCAGGGCTCGGGCCTCTCGGGTCTGCACCGGCCAGCTCTCTCGCTCGGCGCTCGGATAGCTGGCCGAGATCGCCGCGGTGCGCCGCTCGTATTCGGAGTTGATCGCCGCGATCTTCATGCCGCGTGCGCGCTGCACGTCGCGGGCTGCTTCTCGCTCTCGTGCATCGATTTCTTCGGCCGTGAGCGGCACCACCGCCCAGGTCTGCCGCCACACGCCACCCACCTCCAGCGGTGGCAGCTCCACCGTGCGCTCCGCCGCCGCGTCATGGGCGGGCTGGGCGGTGGCCTCGACGAGCAGATACCCGTCGGGCGCCGAGAACGGCACCGGGAAAGAGCACTCCGGGTGTCGCGCGATCACGTCTTGCTCGGTCAGCGGATACGCCCCCGTCTCGATGTGCAAATACATCACATGTCTCCTGCGTTGTTGGGATAGGAGCGGCCTCCGCCCCACATGATTCGCACGGCGCCAGCACCCTGGCGCAGCACTGACCCGGACGGGACAAATACCGTGATCGTGACGGCCTGGCCGGGGACCACAGCCACGTTGTTTTTCCACGCGAGCGCGCCGCCTCTCGACCCATTGCTGGTGCTGGTAGGGCCGCCGTTGCCACCCCCGTACGACCCACCGAACACCCCGCTCGAATCGCTCCCCGGAGCGCTGCCGACGCCCTTGAGCCCGATGCCTTTGCCGCCATACCCGGTGGTGCCGCCAGAGTTGCCCTCGCCCGACCCCGTGCCGGCAGAATTTGGCCAGCTGGCCCCGGGGCCGCCATCGCCGGTATAGCCACCAGCACCGCCCCCGCCCCCGGCCAACGGGTCCGCGCCGGGCGTCCCAGTATCCACCCACCCGCCTCCTGCGCCACCATTCCCGCCTCCGTCGCCGATCCGATCGAAGTTGAGCGCGCGGCAGACGATCACGCCACCGACGACAACCTGGGTGGCGTTGCCGAAACCGCCCGTCTCCACGCAGACCATAGAGATCGACTCCACCCCCGGAGGAACGATCCAGGTGGCCGAGGCGAGAAACTCCACCTGGCCAGGTGCTGCGTTGCCCGCGAACATGAGTTGCTCGATGTCGATCATGGCTGGTAGTTGCTCAGTGCTGCGCCGCGCCAGGTCGTGCCGCCGTTGCGCGTGGTGAACATGAAGAGGTGGACGCGTCCAGTGGTGAGCGTCGGCGCGACGTTGGCCGGCCACTTGACCGACGCGGGCCAGGTGATAACGCCTCCCCGGTGGTCCACCTCCAGGGCGAATGAGCCGCGCACACCAGACGCCGGTGGGTTGACGAAGCTGAACGCGGCGTTGCCGAAGATGGTCTGGAAAAAATAATTGGAGTTGTTGCAATCGACCACAAGGTCGCCCATCTCCAGCGCGTTGCCGCGCAGCGCGCCGGTGTACGAGACGATGCCTGCGAAGGACGGCGACACTTTGGGCGCCAGGGTCGGAAGGTCAGTGGGTGTCAGCGTGACCGCACCCGACCGGCCATTGACCGACGACACGCCGGCGACCGCGGAGATGCCCTCCACCCATGCGCTACCGCTCCATGTCATCACCTTGCTGGTGCTGGTGTTGTAGTACACCGCGCCGGCCTGCAGGGCTGCCCCCTGGTTGTCGGTGGTCGGCGCGGAGGCCTTGGCCCCAAGGTATCGTCTGTCCACCTGCAGCGCCGATGCGCTGGCCGCCGTGGCCGATGCGCTCGCGTTGCCTGCCTGGGTGATGGCCGTGTCGCGCGCAGCCTCGGCGCCAGCGCGCGCGGCGGCAGCGTTGGTCGCCTGCGTGCCGGCCGTGGTCGCGGAGCCCGCGGCCGCCGTCGCTCGCTCCTGTGCAGCCGTAGCGTTCTGGAACACGTTGGCGGCCACCGCATTGATCTGCGGCACCATATTGACCTGCGCCGCCACGGTGGCAAAGCCCTTGCTGTTGAAGTCCGCCGGTGTGTCGGTCGGCAGCGGCGCCGGGGGCAGCGCGTCGATTGCTGGCGGGGATGTGATGTTGGTCATGTGAGCCCTTCCAGCTCCAGCTCGGAGTCCGAGTAGTCGTAGTAGGAAATCACGATGTCGAACGACTTGTAGAAGCCGTACACCGTGGTTGATGCGTAGCGCTCGGAGCCCACCCACAGGCAGGGCGTGGCGCGAACCTCAGCCAGGAAGTCGTTGAAGGAATCCACCTCCGCGGCCGTGAGCAGCAGAGAGAAGCTCGCGCGCTTTGCGAAAGCCCTCTCCACCACCACCACGTCGCCGAACTCAGTGCGTTCCTTGCGGCTGTAGTCCTGGATGCCCACCCGCGCGCCGGCCTTAACGCCCAGCCCGAAAGTGCGCACTTGGCCAAGCAGCAGCACGCCCACCGCGAGCGTCGCGCCGCCCATGATGTCCACGAGCACATCTGCGCCCGGGAAGCTCGGCAGATCCATCTGGACGGACTGCGTGGGCATGCGCCGCTCGCCGAAGAACCACTGCCACCACCCGGCCGCCACAGGCTGGCGAGAGAGGTCCACCGTCTTGTCGTACACCGTGCCGTAGGCCGGATCGATCACGCGCACGCGCATGCTCGTGGTCCCGGAGAGGTTCAGGACCGCGAGCGACGTGATCGCCTGACCTGGGCGCAGCCGATACTGGATGCTGGAGGCCTGCGCGGTCTGCGAGCTCACCGACCTGTCGAAGACCTTCCAGCGGTTGGTCGCGCCAACCTCCACCCACCATCCCGCCGTGGCCGTCGGGTCTTTGCCCACGTTGCCGTCCTGCACGCTCTGGTACACCTTGTGGGCGCCCACGTGCATGACGCGGGCGCCCACCGCATAGGTAGTGCCCGATGTCCAAACGGGATAGTCGGACTCGGGCACGTTGGTGCTCACGAGCATGGCCGGGGTGACGGCGATCGGCCGCACCACGGTCAGGGACTTGATGCTCATGCGGTTTGCTCCTCTCGTTGCGGCGGCGTGCCGTCTCCGTCCCATCGCTCCAGCACTTTCGCGATGCGCGCGTTCAGCCGCAGGATCTCGCCTGCCTGCTGCCGGTTCTCGGCCACCAGCTGCGCCACCAGGCCCTCCAACCGTTCCGACCGACCGCTCTGCTGGCCCGCGTCGATCGCGGCCATCAGGGCGCGGTTGTCGGCGGCCGGGATGATCCGCTCGCCCTTGTGGACGATGGCCGGCGTGTCGTATGGCACGTAGTTCGTGCCCACCGCGAACGCCGGCACGCCCACGCTGGCTGCAGCCTTCACCCAGTCGCTGTAGAAATACCCGCTCAGGATCGACAGATCGTCCAGCGTCCCGCCAGCACTCCGAATTGCCGTGAGCAACCCGATCAGGTCCCCAGTGCCGTCGAAGGAGTGGTACAGGCCCGAGAGCCCGTCCAGCTTGGCGATCAACGCCTGGTCGATGACGGGCGTGTACCCGATCGAGGTGCCCAGCGAGGTGACCCGCCGGTACTTGGCCTCGGGCTGCGCAGGAGCGGTAACCGTGCCCGGACTCGACCCGCCCCAGACGGCCTGCGACCCACCGCCCTGCGGCGGCTTCGTCGCGGGCGGCTTGCCCAGCGCCGTTGCCAGCTTGTCGATCGCCTGCTCCACGGACAGGGTCGCGTCGAAGGTGCCGTTCGCGATGTCGATCTGCCGGCGCCAGTAGTCCAGCATTTCCTGCTGGGCTTTCAGCTGCCGGTTGATCGTCTCGGTCTGCAGGTCCAGCGCCTTGCCCTGGTCCTCCAGCAGCTTGATTTGCTGCTCCGCTGCGGTCTTCTGCCTGCCGCTGATGCTCTCCAGGCCGGACAGCATGCCGGCCAGGACCAGGCGGTCCCGGTCCTGCTCGAACTGCGTTGCATAGGCCCGCGAGTCCAGCCCGCCGCGGGCGGCCCCAATGGCCTCCTGCAGCGGCGCCTGGTCAGGCAGGTAGCCGGTGCGTCGCGCCGTCTCCAGCGCGCGCTCCACGAACGCCCAGCCCGCCGCGGCCTGCATGGACGCGGTGCTCTCCACCTGCCCGTACAACTCGCGCGCATTGCTGCGCACCAGGTCGAACACGCCGGTGATGAGAGACAGCGACTCGTCCGCCAGTGCGCGCTGCTGGCCCAATGCCGTGCGCTGCGCGTCGATACCTTCCAGCAGCGCGTTGAGGCGCTCGCTCTCCAGCGTCGCGGCATTCTGCAGCCGGGTGTATGCGGCTTCCCGCCCCTGCTGCGCCTTGACCTGCGCCGCCGCTGCGTCCTCGGCCCGGTAGATCTCCTCGGCCATCTGCACGAGCGCAGGGTTGAGCTTCGCGAGCGCAGCAAGCTCCTGGCTGCGCCGCAAGGCCAGGGCCTCGCGGTCCTTGCCTTGCGCCGTGAGCAGGCGCTGGTAGAGATCGACGCGCTTGTCCGCAACCGCGGTCGCATCCTCCAGATCGTAGATCTGCTGCACCAACCTGGCCAGCGCCGGGTCCAGCTGCATGAGCGCGTCGCGCTCCTGCTTGCGGCGCATCTCGATCACCGCGCGGTCATTGCCCTGGGCAGCCAGCAGCCGCTCCTCGAGCCCGCGGCGCGTGTCCGCCGAGATCGCCACCTGGTCAAACGCCCCCGCCAGCTGGATCAGCACGGCATAGGCCTTGCGGCCGGCCTCCGTGTTGAGGTCCTGGGCTTCCACCAGCTTTCGGTACTGCGCGCGGGCGTCGTCGGCGTTGATGTCCGGCAGCTTGATGTCCACCGTTGCGAGCTGCTTTTCCAGCTGCTTTCGCGCGGCGGCTCGCTGCTCTTCTGGCGCGTAGAACCGCTGGAAGTAGTCCGCATTCGCCGCGGCGAATTTGTCCACCCCACCGAACAGCTCCACCAGCTTGTCCGCCATGTCCCCGCCCTGCAGGCTCGCGGCGTACATGCTGTGGCCGAGGGTCTCGAACACGCCATTGGTCGCGGCGAGGCTGGTGGCCAGCCGCGTGATCGTGTCGAGCGAGCTCTCGCCCGCCTTCTGTACCTTCTTGAAGGCCTCGAGATTTGCCTGGGCGACCGGATCCACCGGCGCCGCGGCGGCCGCATCGGAGTTCGGCCAGGACAGGTTCTTCCGATCGCTCGCTGCTTCCTGAATGGTTGTGGGCAGCCCCAGGATCAGGTCGGCCATGCTGATGCCGAGCTTCTCGAACTCCTCCTGCAGCTTTTTCTGCGCGTCCTCCGGGCTCAGGCCCTGCAGGCTGACCTTGATCCGCGCGGTGAACTTGTCGAGCGCCTCGCCACCCAGGCCGAGCACCTTGCCCATCTCCTTGATGCTCGTCTTCATGGCGCCGAACTGGTCCGCCAGGCCCTTGCGCACCTCCTCGTCCAGCTCGCCGTACTTGGTCTTGCTGGACCGAAAAAGCCCACCCTTGTAGTACTGGTAGCTGCGCCCCTCGAAGCCCGCCTCGCCGCCGAATGTGCCCTCGATGCCGGTGTCCTTGAGCTTGCGCCCGAAGAGCCGATTCACGGCGCCCGAGATGAGCCCAGCGATGGGGCCTACACCCGGGATCATCGATGCGATGGCACCGATGGTGTTGACGTACTTGTTGACCTGATAGCCGCCGCTCACCAGCTTGGAGATGCCATAGCCGCTGAATCCGTTGAGCACGGATCCTGCGATGGCGCCCGCGAAGTTCGCGCCGCCGGCCTCAAACGCACCTCTGAATGCAGCCCATGACGATGTGTTCATCATGCCCGCGCCGAACTGGCCCAGCATTTCCTGCATGGCCTCGCTGCCGTAGCGTGCGAGCAAGTCGGAATTCACGATTCTGCTGCCCACGCTGCTCGCGACATTGAAACCGCTGCTGACGAAGTTGTAGGCGCTCAGCCCCGCCTGGGCAGCCCCTCCGACGCCGTTCCCGCCGCCAAGGAGTGCGTTCGTGGCGCCGGAGATGACACCCGCCACCGGAGCAATGATGGCGCTGATGATCGGTCGCAACACCAGCGTGTTGAACATGTTCTTCAACGTGTCGCGCAGGTTCTCGGCGAAACCCTTCCCGCTTTCAAAGCCGCGCAGCAGCGCATCCGTCAGGCTGCGGTTGATCTCGTCCGTCGTACGGCTCCAGTCGTCCTGGATGACCTTAGACACGGCCGCCTCACCCTCGATGCGCTTGGCCTGCTCGATGGTGTCTCGCGCCCGCCGCTTTGCCTCGCGCTGCGCATCGTCAGCATCGGGCATCTTGTCGACGGCTGCTAGCTCCTTCGCGAACTTCAGCTCCACCTGGCGGAGGGCGATGATCTTCTCCCGCTCCAGGCGGCTGAGGCCGGCCAGCTTGGCTTCGTCTGCGTAGATCCGCGCCTGCTCCTGCGCCGAACGCAGCAGATCGTCCGCGTGCGACTGAATCTTCAGCCCCGCGATCTGGTCCTCTGCCGCGCCCAGCCGGCGGATCGCCGCGATCTCGTCGTTGATCTGGTCGATGCGCTGCTGTGAGCCCGGGAACCCCTGCAGGATGGCCTTCTGCTCGTTCAGGCGATCAACGGTCAGGGCCCGCAGTTCGGTGGAGGACTTGCCGTACGCCGAGGCCTCATCTTCCAGCGCCTGCGCGCGGGCATTGATCTTGGAGATGTCGTCCGCGATCCGCACGTTCTCCTTGTCGCGCTGCTCTTCGAACTTGCGGCGATCTCGCTCTACCGCCAGCAAGCGCTCCGACACATCCAGCTCATCGAGCTTGGCCAGGATTTTCGCCTTGTTCGTTGCCGTCAGCCTGCCTTCATTCTGCGCGATTTGGGCAAGCAGCTCTGCCCGCTGGGCCTCCGCCGAATTGAGCTTGCCGCCGGTCTCGATCTCCTGCCTGTTTTTGTCGATCTTCGCCTGGATGGAGGCCGCCAGACTTTGGTACGCGGTCTGCTCCGACTTGACGGCCGCGCCTCCCTTCTTCGCGTACTCCTCGCGGATGTTGGCCAGACGCTCTTCGATCTCAGCTTTCGACCGGCCCGCAGCTGCGCCTTCGTTGCGCGCCTGGGTCAGCTCGCGCTCCATTTTTGCCTTGTCGGAGAGGTATTTCTCGCCCGCCTTTTCCCACGCTTGCGTGGCCTGCATCTGGTCTGCGCGCTCTCGTCCTTCCTCCGCCGCTGCCTTTTCAGCGTACGCGACACCCTCCAGCGCGGCGGCTTCAGCGCCCAGGGATGCAAGCCGGTCCTTCAGCTGCTGCTGGGCTGCAGCGTTGATCGCGCCCCGGCCGTTCCCGAACGCGGCGCCGCCCTCGGTGGATCCGAACCCACGTCCGGAGTCCAACTGCTTTTCAACAGCCGCGATCTCCTCCTTCACCTGCTTGAGCTTGTCCTGGGTGGTCTGGGCCCGGCCCAGGCCTAGCATGTTGTCCCAGCCCTTCTTCGCAGCATCCGCCACGGCGCGCCAGCCGCGCTCCAGGGTGCCCAGGTTGCGATCGATATCGCCCGCGCGGCTGATGAGCGCGTCCGCGTAGGCCTGCTGCGCGACGCGCGCCGCGTCCGTCGTGCGGCCCTGGTCCTCCAGGCTCTTGATCTGGCGATAGGTGCTCTCCGTGAGGAAATTCATTCCATCGTTGAGCTTGAGCACGCCGGCCAACGGTTCTTTGCGCAGGTCGGCGAACTGCTCGGCGGTCTTGCTCACGGCCTGCCCGGTGGCGCGCTCGTACTGCACCGCGGCGAGGCCGGCGTCGCGCAGCACGTCGCCGACAACCTTGCCGGTGCCCGCGAGGGCGGTCAGGGATTCGGCGGCCTTGCCCTGGGTGCCCGCCACGCCACTGATCTCTTGGGCGTAGGCTTTCAACTCTCCGGCGGTGGTTCCGGCTGCGTTGCCAGTCAGGGTGATCGCATTGCGATAGCCCTCCGCCTCCTTGGTGCCCTGGTAGTAGGCAAGCGCCAGTACGCCAGCGGCCGCGGCCGCGGCGGTGAGCGGGTTCAGCAACCCCATGAGGTAGCCGCCAAGCCCCTTGATCGCAGCTCCGGCACCGCCGAATTGATCCTTGATCTGCGAGCCTTGCTGCAGAAAAACCGTCAGAGGCGCTTGGCCTCCTTGCAGCGACACGACGATGTCGCTGATCTGCGCGGGCAGCCCGCGCAGTGCTGCTGCTGTCTGCGCCGCAGACACACCCACCTTGCCCAACCCCTGCTCCTGCTCGCGCAGCCGGGCGATCATCGGCGCCGCCTTGTCGGAGACGCCCAGCTGCGCGGCCTGCATCGCCAGCAGCTCGGAGCGCGTTCTTCCAATCGCCGTGACCTGGCTCTGCAGCGATGCGACGAACTCGGACTGCTGTCGTGCACGCGACTCCACTTCGCGCTGCTGCTGCACCGCTTGCGTCAGCCGGTCCTGCTCGGCGCGCAGCTGGCGAAGTGCACCGAGCTGGCCGGAGATGGCGCTCACGTCGGCGCCGCGCATGCGCGCCAGTTGCTCCAGCCCCTCGGCGGATTTCAGGCTGTAGCCCTGGGCTTCCACCACGGCTCGCTGCTGGTCAGCCACCGCCCGCCGGGCAGCAGACGCAAGGCTGGCATTGGCGCGCTCGATGGCCTTAGCGCTCTGGTCAGCCTTGCCGCCCAGGCTCTCAATGGAATCGGCCGCAGCGTCACCGGCCTGTTTCACGGTGGACGCCATCCGACGGGCGCCGGTCTCGACGCGCGCGAGGGCCTGCTCGCCCTTCGTCACATCCATCTCGAATTCGCCCTGGATCTTCATGTCGGACATGCGCACACCCGCAATAGAAAAGCCCCGCGGCATGTGCCGAAGGGCTGGAAAAAGGAAGGCCCGCCGGAGCGGGCTCAGGTCGTTTGCTTGGGAGCGAACTCGTGCATGGTGGCGACGGCCTCTTCCTCCAGAATCTGGAGGCAGCAGTGCAGGTCGTTCCACCCCTCATCGTCCAGGCCCAGCCGGTCCATCAGTGGGTAGATGGCCTCCCAGCGGAGCCCGTATGGCACGCCGCCCATGGGTGGGACCATCCAGCGTGTTCCCACCTGCGAGAACAGGGCGGTGGCCATGGCGTTGTCGGGCCACACCTCGACCGTTTCGGTCTGGTAGTCCTCCAACTCGAAGCCCTCTGCACGGGCCTCCGATTCGGTGATCGGCGGCTCGTGCAGGGCCCGGCCGATCAGTCGGAGTTTCCCAGGCGGCCCTGGAGGATCGCGCGGTCGTAGTCGGCCAGGATCGCAGAGAGCGATCCGCCGAACTTCTCTTCCAGCAGGGTGAGGCTCTCGACATTGAGAGGGTTGGTCACGCTCCAGCCGGTGGCGAACCGCATGATCAGGGCGGCATCGAGGGCGGCGCCTTCGCGGTGGCTGGCGACCATGCCGTGCGTCGCGATGTTGGCTATCGCGGTGTCCAGATAGGACGGCGCTTCCGCGTCGACCGAGCCCTCCTCGGCCGCGTCCGTCTGGGTGTCGGCCTGAGCCGCTTGCGCGGCCTGGGCCGCCTTCAGCCGCTCGAACACGGCGCGCTGCCGCTCGTCACGCAGCTCGGCCCATTCCGTTTTCTGCATGGCGTTGCAGGTGAGGGTGAGCTTGGCCTTCTTGCCGTCCAGGCGCTGCAGCGTGATCGGCAGTTTGAACGTGGGGGCCTGGCCGTCGTCGAGGCTCTTCAGGATGGTGACGGGGACGGTCTTCTCTTTTGCCATGATGGTGGTCTTTCGCAGGGTTAGAAAAATGCCCGTGCCGCAGCCCGCCAGCCCTGCGAAGAGCGATGCGAGCTGCGGTCGGTGCTGGGGTGGGCACGGGGCCCGGGAATCAGGCGGCGTAGCGCGTGCTGACGTTCTGCGCGTTGAACGTGCCCTTCACGGTCACGATCTGGCCCTCGGTGAGGGTTTCTTCCTCGTTGAACGACACGGTGGCCGGGATCAGCGAGATCGCGCCCGACTTGGTGCGGCGGCGCACCACGGTGTTCGCGTTCGTCTCGGACAGGAGCTTGAGCGCGGCGTAGGCAGGCGTGCCGATCATGTCGGCGTCCATGTCGAACGTGCGCTGGACCGCGTTGAAGCCGTCGTTCAGCGCCACCTCGACGTCCGACTCGATGAACTTCACGTTCACGGTCTTTGCATCGCCGCCGCTCGTGCTGTGGTTGAGGGTCTTGTCGAGATCCACCCAGGTGGTCACCTTCTGGACGCTGCCGCCGCCGCTGCCAGGGGTGAACAGCTCGGTGTTCGTGGTATTGGCACCTTCGAGCACGAAGGAATCGGTGGACACGCCCTTGACGCGGAACGCGCGGAAGTTGAGGCGGCCCCAGCCGGAGAACACCAGCACGATGTCACCGTTGGAGTAGCCGTGTCCAGCGGAGCTGACCACGGCTTCGGCGGCGTTGGTGATGTTGGAAATGGTCTTCGCGGTGGCGAGGACGGTGGCAACCGAGTGGATGGTGCCGGTGGGAGTGCGTGCCATGGTGGGCCTTTCTTGAACGAAAAAAGCCCGCATGTGCGGGCGTTGGTGGGTTGCCCTTGCGGGCGGGTTCGGCCTCGGGCCGGAATCAGTCGCGCGACCCGTAGATCGAGAAGATCTGGGTCGCGCCGTAGACGCTCTGCGCCTCAGCGCCATCCGCGATGCCTGCGGTCGGCTCGCCCTGCGGCTCGACCTGCAGCACCGGGTGCGCGCACAGGTCGTCCTCGACCTGCCGGATCAGCGCGAAAGCCACTGCGGGGTCGTCCGCCCACACAGCGACGTGCATGAGGACGTTCCGCAGGTTCGACGTGTTCTCCACGTAGCGCAGCGTGCGCCCGCCGACGTGCTTGAACACGATCCGCGGCAGCGGCGCGCCGTGCGGGCCAATGGTCGGGTAGACGTTCGGGCACCGGGCCTGGAGCACGGCCAGCAGTTCGCTTTCGATGCTCATTCCTTGACCCTCGCGACGAACTCCGCCTTCATGATCACTAGGGCGTCAGCCTTTCCGGCGTTCATCGCACGGGTGATGAAAGGGTGGGCCGGCGCGCGGCTGGTGCCGTTGTGCACCATGAATCCGTACGGCGCTTTGCGGTGGTTCCACGAGAGGTGGTAGGTGGCCCGTCCGTCGGCGCTGTTGTCCTTCGAATAGGCCTGATAGATCGCGTCGCGGAGAGTGCCCGGCGCGAAGTAGTAGGCCGCGGCCTGCTTGCTGCCGGCCGGCGCCGCCTTCGCCGCGGTGCCGTAGAAGTAGTGCCCGTCTTCAGATACGGGCACGAACAGCTTCGCGAGGGAGTAGCAGTGCTCGGTCGCGGCCTGGGCTGCAGGACGCGCCGCCGCTCGGATCTTTCTCCGCGTGGCGCGCAGCGCCTGGGCGAACCCGTCGACGTTGATCGTGGTCGCCATATCAGCCTCCGATCTCGCACACCAGGTCGACGTATTCGCGGCCCGCCGCATCGGGCAGCACGGCCTGGACGTCGTAGACCACGCCGCCGTGCAGCACACGCATGCCGGCTGCCAGGTCAGTGCGCCAGCGCACGCGGATCGACACTTTCGCCACCGACGCCTGCGCGTCGGCCTTGATGGCGGCGAGACCGGACAGCGTCTTTATGCTCGCCCAGGTCGTGCCAACGTCCAACCAGTTCGCCGGGCCAGGCTTCGGAGAGCCCCAGCCGCCTTTCTCGTCGCCGCGGCGTTGGATGGTGATGCGGCGGTTCAGGTCTCCTGCTCGCATCTCATACCCCCAGGCCCACGCGGTACGGCTGCAGCAACGCGTGCGCGCCGAACGGCACCTTGGTTGCCGTGCCGGGCAGCACCTCCTCGCGGTTGGCGTAGAGGTGGCCCAGGATCAGCAGGATGGCCGCCTGCACCGCGGCGTTGACCACCATCGGCAGTGCCTCCGGCGGCTCGGCAGCCGCGTCCAGCGCCGCCTGCGTGGCGTACACGTTGCGGTTCAGGTGCTCGACGGCCGACGCCTGCGCCGCGGCCAAGTACAGCGTCACCAGCTCGTCCTCGTCTCCGGCATCGATGCGCAGGTGCGCCCGGGCCGTCTCGATGGGCACCAGATTCACTTCCGGCTCCGCGTCGGCTTGGCCGGCTCCGGTGCTGCCGCGGGCGCTGCGTCGCTGGGTTCCGGCGCGGCCGAAGCCACGACAACCTCTCGCACGCGGGCCTCGTCGGCGTCCGAGAACACAGCGCCGAAGTGGCTGCGCATCGCGCGCACCACGTAGTCGGGATCGCTGTTCTCGCCCGGCAGGCCCGCGAGCGCGGCGTCGAGTTCTGCGCGCAGGTTGTCGCGCGGAGCGTCGCCGTTCTCCGCCACGCGGTCGGCCGCGCCGGCGTCAATCAGCTGCTGCCCGCGGCTGCTGTCCATGCGGACGGTCATGCCGGCGCGCGGGTCCGGCTCCTTGAACTGGATGAGCATGGGATTCTCCTGGTGGATGGCGGGGCCCGCGCGTGGCGGGCCACAGGCGATCAGGTCACGTTGCCGAAGTCGCCGTAAATGAAGGCTTCGGGGCGGTACACGGCCAGCGCCAGGCGCTCTTCCGCCAGGATCGTGACCAGGTTCTTCACGAAGTCGTCTTCGTTCTCGGTGGCCACCTCGACCCGGGCCTGCCAGCGGTCGAAGATCTGAGCGCCCAGGCGGAATGCGCCGGCCAGGAACTTGTCCACGGTGATCGCCTGCGTGGTAACCACCGGGCGGTTCCACAGCGTCGCGCCCAGGACGCCCTGCGGGTTGCCGATGATGTAGCGGCCCGTGGTGTCCTTGGTCAGCTCGATGCGTGCCCAGTCGATAGGGTTCATCACGACGCCCGTGGCCGGGTACTCGGCCAGCTCCGACTGCAGGAAGGCCAGGCGGATGTTGTCGATGTTGGTCTCGGTGCCGGCGGGGTCGAACGGGGCGGCGAAGGCCGTGGCCTGCGGGATGATGCCCAGCAGGTTCTGGCCAGTGCCGTCGCCGTTGAGCAGCTGCTGCTCTTCCTTGAAGGCCAGTCCGTAGCGCAGGCGGCCGTCGATGAAGCTGGCGAGCTGGGAGGCATCGCTCAGGATCTGGCGCGAGGCCTTCATGTAGTGGGCGATCACCTTGGCCGTCGTCGCCACCAGGTCGAACTTGATGCTCGACTCGGGCTTCTTGGTGGCCTCGGCCACCATGCCGGCGTTGTTCGTGAAGCCCGTTTCCTTCACGTACTCCAGGGCGTTTCCGTCCATGTTGCCCGGGGTGAGCAGGTCACGCACCGTCATGCGGCGCTGCGGCAGCGTCAGGATGCCGGGAACGCGCGTGGTCTGCACCAGGTCGCCCGCCGAGCCGTCGGCGTCGGTGGTCAGGCTGGTGATAGCCGCCTTCACAGGCATGTCCACGCGGCCGCGCGGGGTCTGCATGGCCATGAGGTTCTTCACGGCCTCGCTGTTCACGAACTGCTGGCCGATCGACTGGTGCTGCACATCGCCGCCCGCGCCGTTCGCTTCGATCTTGGCCAGGAGCTGCTGCGCCTGCTGCAGATTCGCCTGCAGTTCGCCCTGCTTCAGCAGCAGGCCGTCCACGGTCTTTCGGGTTTCGGCGTTGAGGTCGGCGTTCTTGGCGGCGGCCTCGGCGTGCTTTTTGAGCTGGTCGCCGACCTGCTGGAGGCTGGCGTTGATCTGCTCGATGTCTTTCTCGATTTGCGGCATGGTTGCCCTTTCAGGAGAGGATGGTGGTGAGGGATGCGGCCAAGGCCGCGGTCTTGCTGATGTCGGCCGCGTGGCCGCGCTCGGTGGGATCTCCCTCACCGCTGCCGGCGGGATCGCCCGCGCCGGCCTTGAACTCGCTGATGAGGCGCATGGCCTCGCTCTTGGGCATGCCGCTGGCACGTAGGCCGGCTTCGATGCGGCGCACTGCGCTGGCGCTGGCGCCGCCGTGGCCCTTTCCGACCTGGTCGGAAGGCAGCAATTCGTCGGCAAACCCCTGCTCTACCGCTGCAGTGCCGCCGATCCAGGATTCCGAGTCCAGAAGCTTGGCAACGGCCTTCGACTCCAGCCCGGTCCTCGCGCTGTAGATGTCGGCCATCGCGGCGTCGAAAGGCTCCAGCCATGCCGCGATTTCGCGCAGGTCGTTGCGGTTGCCGGCGGCCACCACCCAGGCGTTGTGGATCATCAGGAAGCCGGAGCGCGCGATCTGCACGGTGTCACCGGCCATCGCGATCACGGAGCCGGCCGAGGCCGCCAGCCCCAGCACCTTCACGTTCACCTCGCCCTCGTGCTCGCGCAGCAGGTTGTAGATGGCGAGGCCCTCGAACATGTCGCCGCCAGGGCTGTTCAGGTTCACCGTGACCGGGCCTTTGCCCAGGCTCCGCAGCGCGCCCGCGATTCGTTTGGCCGTCACGCCCTCGCCCGTCCATGGGTCGTAGCCGATGGCGTCGTAGATGCTGATCGTGCGGTCCTCGTCCTTGTCGGCGGCCCGAACCTCCGGATTCCAGCGGTCCAGGGCGCGCGGCAGGATCTCGCTGCGCACGCTGGCGCTCGGGCGGCCCATCGGAGCGCCCGGCAAATTCTTGATGCTCATGGATCAGCCTTTCTTCGGCTCTTCGTCGAAACCCAGGAACGCGCGGATCGCGGCCCGGGCCTGGTTGGCTTGGTCTGCGCCGCCGGCCTGTCCCAGGCCGTCCAGCGTCGTCATGGCGGATTGCACGGTGAGCACGGCGGCATTGCCGCCCATGGGCTCCCGGTCCTCCAGCTCGCGCACCTCGTCGCGGGTCAGGATGCCGTTGTTCACCATCGCGGCATAGAAGGCCGCGCGTCCGGCGCTGTCCGCGCGCAGCAGGCCCTCCACCGCGAACTTCGGGTAGAAGCGCGCGCGCTCGGCGGGCGTCAGCAAGTCCTTGCTGATCGCCTGCTCGATCCGCCGCAGCCACGGCCCCAGCGTGAAGGTGAGGAAGCCGATCATTTGCTGCTCGATGCCCGTGCCCCAGCTGGTCGATTTCTCCGTGTGGCCGACCATCCAAGGCGGCACGCGGAACCAGCGGCAGATCGACTCCACGCTGAACGCCCGGGATTCCAGCAGCTGCGCGTCCGATGGTTTGATGCCGATGGCGCCCACGTCCGTGCCGCCCTCGAGCACCGGCGTCTCCCCGCGCTCCACCGACCCCGCAATTTCCGCCTTGAACATGCGGCGCTGCTCGGGCTTCAGGAAGGCGGCCACCTTGTAGTAGACGGTCTGCAGCAGCCCGTTGCGGAAGGTCCGCGCCGCGGCGCGCTCGGCCGCCATCGCTGCCCCGAATACCTTGGCACCGTAGGAGATGACCGAGACGCCCGTCTCGCCGTCCAGGGTGAAGCCCGGAAGCGTCCAGATGCGAGCGGCAGAAATCAGCCGCGGCGTGCCGTCCGGGCGCGGGTACTGGAAGATCTTGCGGCCGTTCGCGTCGCGAGTGATCACCAGTTTGTTCGGGTCCAGGAACGCCAGCCCTACCAGCTTGTCGCCCACGTAGAGCTTTTCCGCCCGACCGTTGCCGCGCAGGAGCATTGACGCCACGATCGCCTCCCAGAACACCGAAGCCGTGCTGTCCGCGTTCGGCTGGTCGTGGATCACGAAGTGCAGAGGGTGCTGGCTCGCGAGCCGCTTGCCCGAAGACGTGCGCTCGTACATCGACAGCGGCAGCGTGGCGATGGTCTCGGAGATGAGCCGCACGCAGCTCCACACCGCATCGACCTGCATCACGGCCTTCGGCGTCACATCGACGCCCGTCTCGCTCTCCATGGCCCGATCGACGTAGAGATCCTTGTCGCGCAGGCTGAAGGACCGGACCCAGCCGTCGATCGCCGCGCGCACCCGGCCGGCGAGGCCTGTGTTCGTTCGTAGTTTCATGCGCGGCCCGTCCGTATGGGGTTGCTCAACCAGTCATCCATGCCGCCCTTGGCCTCCGGGTTCAGGGCCATGAGGTACACGGCATCGAACATGGCCATGAGCGGGTCGATCTTCGCGAACCCGCTGGCCTGCTTGGTGATGCTGATCGCGTTGCCGACGGGCACCACCTTCGCATTGCCAACGCACCACGCCATGAGCGCGGTGCCGCTGTGCACCAACTTGCGGGCTGCCAGGTGCCGCTCCGCGGTCTTGATCGCGCCCTGCAACTGCCAGCCCTGCGGGATGCCCACCACTTGCTCGGCAGTGACAGGCCCGGCCTTTTCTTCCGTGCCCACCAGCGCGTCGTAGATGCCGCCCAGGCCGGCTCGGTCCACGCCCACCTTGTCCAGCAGGCCCGAGTCCACCACCTGGGTGACGATGCTCACCACGTCGGCGATGTCCTCGCCCACGCTCTTCACCAGCACCAGATCGCCCGCCGCGGCGAAGTCGCGGTATTTGGCTTCCTCGGACTTCCGCCGCTCAAGCGCGATCGGGTGCAGCCACGCCCGGGCCCACACCAGCCACCGGCCAGTGTCAACCTCGCGCCCGACCACGGCCAGCCCCAGCATGTCGTCCAGACCGCCGCCGTCGATGCCGACGGTGACCACCTCCGAGCGCTGCAGCAGTTCGACCAAGCCGAACACCGGCACGGCCGCGGCTTCCCAGAAGTCGGCACCCATCCACCTGGATGCACCCATCGCTAGGCCGATCTGCACGTTCAGGTGCTTCGCGCGGATGTCGCGCACGGCGTGCTCGCCGGACTCCTCGGCTTCCTGGATCTTCTGGGCGATCACGTCCTCGTCAACCGAAACACCCCAGTTCGGGTTCGTGATGTAGGCGTTGGCCAGATCCTCGTAGGCCTTCGCCTCCAGCATGTGGGCCGGAAACTCGTAGATCACCGGCAGAAACCGGGGATCGTTCACCTTGCCATCGCGCACCTTGCGCGCATAGGAGAGCTTGTCGAGGAACACGCCTGCCGGCGGCTCGTCGGACTGCGTAGTGCAGTAGAAGACGAACCCCTCGGGCCGCGACGTGATGCCGCCAGTTGCCTCGGTGAGCATGGCCGCCGCCTTCGCGTGCTTGCCGAACTCCCAGAGCTCATCGACGAAAACGCCGATGGCCTTTTTCCCGGTCACCGTCGCGCTGTCGGCGGCCACCACCTTGAGCGTGGCGCGCGTGAGGCGGCAGGTCACCGTCTTGATGTGCTGCTGCTCCTGGAACCGATCCATCAGATCTTCGTCTGCCAGGATCATTTCCCGGATCGGCTTGTAGGCGTTGTCGGCCGCCTCTTTCGTCGGCGCGAGGATGATGAACTCACCGGCCTGTCGCGTGTTCAGGATGAGCGCCGTGAGCATCACGGCCGCGGCGATCATCGACTTCCCGTTCTTCTTGGAGACCATCAGGAAGTAGTTGGTGATCAGCCGCCGCTTGCGGCTGCGGTCGTACGCGCCGAACAGCGCGGCCACCAAGTCGGTCACCCACGGCAGGCACGCGTCGCCCATCGTCGGGCTGCCATCCGCGTCCACCATGCGCAGGGCGTTGAACACCCCCATTGCGTCTTCCGCCTCGTCGGGAAAGAGGGGCGACACCGGCACAAGAGACTTGCGCGCGACGATCCGCTCTTCCCAGTCCGGCAGAGCCGTCGTCCATTCCATCATCACACCGCCCTCAGGCCGAACCGGCCGCCTGCAGCCTTCTGGGCCGCCTCCTGCTTCTCCGCCTTTTTCCCGGACTCGCCCTTCTTGGCGTGCACGTAGGGCGCAGCGATCTGGGCGGCCTGGATCCGTAGGCGGCTGTCCTCTTCCTCGTCCCGCATCACCTGCAGCAGGAAGTCCAACGGCGTCAGGTCGCTCAGGTCCTTCGGCGGCGGAGGCGCCGGCGGCCTCTCCTGACCGAAAGGCCAGCTCGGATCGGTCTTGTACCCGTCCGCGTCCAGCGGCGGCGCCTCATCCTTCTTGGTGGTCGGCCGCTTCTTGGCCGGGGCCGCCGGCTTCGGCGCGTCAGCGGGTGCGGATTTTCTCGGGCGACCCGCACCAGGCCGCGCACCACCTCTTGGCATGGCGGCCTCCTTTGAATTCTTTGATTTCCGCCCCTCCGGAATTCATACGCAGGGGATTTTTTCTGCGCGTGCGGAACCGGGCGGTATCCAGGTAGAAGGGTTCCAGACTTTTTGGGCACCCCCTCCATTCCGGCTTCGTGGGCACTCGGGAGTGGCCCAACGATGCCCCTGGCGGCCCGCAGGCGGGGCGATTTCAGCCCGAGCCCCCTCTCGCCCGCTCCTGCGCCTCGCGCGCCGTCTTGGCCGCGTGGCAGTCGGGGCAGAGGCACTGCCGGTTGTGGTCGGCGTCCTTGCCGCCCCGCCAGAGCGGGACCGTGTGGTCCAGCTCGAACGGGTCCGGCGTGCCGGGCGTGATGTCGATCAGCTTGCCGCAGCCCTTGCAGTGCGGGCCGTCTCGCAGCCAGATCCGCAGCCGCGCCTCCTGCCGTGCCCGCCCCCGATCCCGATGGGTCGCCCCAATGCGCGGCGCCTGCTGCAGCCTGGTTGCCTGGGCCATCTGGATGCGCTGGGCGGCGGCTTGAATTCGGGGGCGCTGGCTCATGTCTTGGCATCCATCGGTCTACGGGGCTTGGTCTGGCCCCGCTGGCGCCTGCCGTCGCTGTCCAGCACCACAGCTTGCGGTGGAAACCCCCGCCTCGTCGGGCGGCCAGCGCTGGCTGCTGGAAGTCGGATAGGTGGAAGGCGCCACCACCTGGGGCATGGCGTCCCTGGCGGCGATAGAGGCGTGGTGGGTGCGCCCCGGTGGTGGCAAACGAAAAAGCCCGCAGGGCGTGCGGGCTTGGGAAGTTCTGGGCGAGCGTCCCCATCGAAGGTTCCTGGCAAAGCACGAAGCGAGACAGGCATTCAACGGAGAGTCGCCGGGCGAGAGGGTCAGCACCCTCTGCAATCGTCGGCTGCAATTCTACGCGGCCTTCGACCCGCGATGCAAGCGCCGGCCCATCGATCCCCGCGCCGAGTGCACGCACTCGTCGAGGTAGTTGGCCAAGCGCCTGCCCAACTCGCCCTGCGGAATGGGCGCATGGCCCGTGCCCTTGCACTGGCGGCATGCCTTGGCCGACAGCCGGTCGGTTCCCGGAATAGCCTCGTAGCGGCGTCCGGAGCATGCGGTGCAGGTAGGCCCTAGCCACCACCGCAAAATCGCAGCCACGGCCCGATCCGGGGCCTCGGCGCCCCATCCGCGCAGCAGCAGGACCAGCTGCTCGCGTACTGCCGGCAGGCTCTTGCACCTGGCCAGCTGCAGCGCCGTCTCGTGCAGGTTGTGGACGTGCGCCTGGGCCGTTGCCTCGGCACGCGCTGCGGTGCGGTCGGCCGACGAGGCCTGCGCACCCGGGCGCAGGAACTCCGCCGCCGTGGCCGTGCGCGGCCGGGAAGTCGCGTCCCACTCGCTGTGCAGCCGGAGCAGCGCACCGCCCAGCCGGGACTGGCACCAGCCGGCCGCGATCAGCAGGTCGGCGTCGCCCACCTGGTCGGCTTGCACCCGCAGGTCGGCGGTGTTGGCGGCCGATGCGTAGGCCTCTTCGAGGGTTCGGGGGTTGGTCATGTTGTTGGTCCTGAACGTGTTGAAAATTACTGAAAACTTTTGCTGAAACTTTTTGCTCGTTCACTTCCCCGCCGGTCCTGGGCTTCTTCCATTCCATCCATCCCCTAAGGGGAGATGGATTGAATGGAAGGGAGATTGCCGGCCTTCCTTCCATTCCAATGGATGAAGATTGGAAGAATGGAAGGCATCACAGCACCCGGATGCGGCCGTTGTCGTTGGCCAGCCAGTTGCCATCGATCAGGGAATTGAGGGCGCGTTTCACGTCGCGCCGTCGGTTGTCGGACTTGCCCGTCACCACCAGTTGCTCGGCCGCGGCCTCCACAATCTCGGATTCGGTCACCACGTCGTCTAGCGCAGCGAGCGCCTTCGCAACGCGCAGCACCAGCTGCTGATGCTCGCCCTTGCCTTCGTTCCGTCGGTTCTCGACCGGCACCGCTGCGGCAGGCAGCGCCACAGCAGTTGTGATCGCATCCCCGTCCTCATCGATGCCCAAGGTCACAGACTCGAGCCGGAAGGGGTGTTCGTCACCCTCTCCCTGGCCGTCCTTCATCTTCGTGATCGTTGCGGCCCGGTATTCGCCAGCGCGGGCCACCGAAATCTCGACGTCCAGCGCGCCACGGATCACGGACGATCCCCGCATGCCCTTGCTCTCGTCCTTGCCCGTGTGCGCCACCAGCAGCACCATGGCGCCAGTGGCTCGCTGGAGGGCCTTGCAGTGCGCCAGCGCGCGCCCCATGTCCTCCGCGCTGTTCTCGTTGGCCCCGGGCGTGACCTGGGCCAGCGTGTCCACCACCAGCAGTTCCGGCATCTCGGGCAGCGCGCGCAGCGCCGCCACCAAGTCGCGAATGTCCTGCCGCTCCATGAAGTTGGGCCCGCCGTCCAAGATGCGGAGGCCGGCCGGCACCACGTCCACGCCGTGGTACTCCCGGTACGCCCGCGTCCGCAGACGAAAGCCGCTCGCGCCCTCCGCGCACACGTAGCCGACACCGCACTGCCGGACCTTGCGCCCGCGCCACTCGACACCCCGCGTGATGGCGTAGACCAGATCCAGCACGAAGAAGGACTTCCCTGACCCCGACGGGCCGTAGATGGCCCCCAGCTCTGCCTGCGGGAGGATGCGCTTCACGATCCAGCTGAGGGGCTTCCCTTGCTCGAACTCGTCCAGCGTCTGGAACTGGAACCGCAGGGGCTTGCCCAGCTTGGCCATGGCCTCGTGCGCCGTGCCCGCGCCGGGCGTGCCGGCCGCGACGTCGGTGCCCGACACGTCGTCGAAGTCGTCGGCTGTGGCGGTCCTGCGCAGCTCGCCCTTGGGCTTGGCCTTGATGCAGTGCTCGCGCCAGAGGTACAGCAGCGCGCGGTCCGGGTCCTGCCGGCGGTGGTCGAGGGCCACCTCCATGGCGTGCGGGCTGGCGGCCAGCAGGCTCAGCACCTCGTCGTCGGACAGCCCGCACTGGTAGAGCGCCACGGCCGCCGCGTGCAGCTCGCGCGAGCGGTCGCCGCGGGTGTCGCCCTCCAACAGGAAGTCGCGGGCCGCGTAGGGCAGCTCCAGGTCGGCCAGGGCCGGCAGCAGGAAGTCGTCCAGCAGCTCGGGCATCTCCACGGCCGGCGCCTCGGTGCGCTCGGCGTCGCGGCCGTACTGCGCGCGCAGGCCTTCCAGCACGCCGGCCGGGGCCGCCGCGAGGGCCACAGGCGCGCCCGGCAGGTGCTGACCCGTGAGGGTGAGGAATCGAGGCTCGGCGCCGCCGTACACCTCCACGCCCACGGTGTGATTCGTCCAGTCGCTGGCCTCGCCGCGCGCGAAGATGCGCAAGCCCTTGCCGCTCGGGCTAACCTCCGTGTAGCTCGCGAGCGCGTCAACGATTTCCTGGGCCCAGTCCGCCACGTGGCCGTCGTGCACGCAGTCGTCCAGGTCCACGCCGACGATGCCATGGGGTCGGGTCATGACGTACCCGACACCGGCGAAGGAAGGCGCCTCGCGCTCGTAGGTGGACACCGCGGCCCGGAACGTGAACCACCGGTCCGGGTTGGCCGTAGAGAGGCGGTACTCGGGCACGTCGGCCCGGTGGGGGATCTTGTCGAACTTGCCGCGCTTGGCGTTGAAGGTCGCCCGCCACGGCGCCCAGCGAGGCAAGGCCTTCAGATCGTCGGGGATGGCGGCGCCGTTGAAGGCCGGCCGCAGCTCTTGGGGTGCGTCTGCCATCATGGCGCTACCCGCTGTGCCTGCTGATGGGCCGCGCGCACCGCGCGCAGCACCGAGAGGATCGCCGCAGAGGCCTCGGCCGCCTCGCGCTCCACCTCCCGCAGATCGTTGGCCGACACGCTGCCATCGGCCATGGCGGCGGCCACCGCGCCCATGACGTCGGCCGACTCCTTGACCATGGCCGACGCGCGCTGCACCAGGTTCGCACCGGTGTCGGCTGGCTGCGGCAGGGCCACCACCTTCGTGCCGCAGTGCGCGGCGACCGCCTGGGCGTAGGCGTCGGCGTGGTCGCTGCCAACCTCCGCGCACATGGCGGCGATCGCGCAGGCGTCCACGACGCCCAGCTTGAAGCCGGGCGCGCCGGCCAGCTCCTTGCGCAGCACGTCGGGCGACTTGCCCCGGCGCAGGGCCACGGCCTCACGGCCGCCGGGGTAGGAATCCACCATCAGGCGGAGAGCATCGAGGGAGTTCATATCCGGGATTCCTCAGAGTTGGATGTCCGCCAGGCCGAAAATTGGAGGTGGCGGGAACAGGCGCTGCGCGAGACGATGCGCGGCATGGAAAACGAACAACCCACCCCACACGCCCCTGGCGTCACCATCGAGCACGCCAGCCGCCGCACGAGCCTCGTGGCCGCCACGGCGGGCCGGCAGCGGTCGCTGCAGGAGGTCGAGACGGCCATCGTCATGCTCTGGGTAGCGGGCGAGCTGCACATCCGCTGCGCGGCCTGGGGGTTGCGGTGAGCGGGGCTGGGGTAGCCCGCGGCGATCACGCAGACTTTCGGGCGAAAGGCCACCACCAGGGCGCACGCTTGGCGGCGGCATGCTCGGCAGCCGCCGTGAACCCTTCCGCGACGTATCGCGCGGTAGCACGGGTCGGATACCGGAAATCCGGCATGGGCGGCGCGGCGGGAACGGCGCGGGGCGCGTGGACGGCACGGCACGCTGCCAGCCGGTCGCGCGTGGTGCTGCGCATCCACTCCGGCTCCGACACGGTCGTGGTGGCGCTCGTCCAATCAGCCATGGCCCACCTCCTGAACGGAGGCGGCCAGTTCGGGCCAAATCAAGTGCCAGTCGTCGGGTCGGAGGTCGCGGCGGGAGACAGCGCCAGAGGTGGCGCGCTCGATGGCGACGCAGTACGCCGCATCGGGGGTCGTCCCTCGTGCGCGCCAATTGCTTACCGCTGACTGGCCGATGCCGATGGCTTCAGCCAACTTTCCGACACCGCCGACCGTGCTGATAGCCGTCTCAAGAGGGTTCATGTTCGTGATTCCTTTCACGAACGTGATAGTAAATGAACCACCAATGTGATGCAATCCTTTGACAACATCACGCCCGTGAAAACCATTGCAGAACGCCTACGGGCAGCGAGAGAACGAGCGGGCCTGACCCAGCCGGCCCTGGCCCAGCGCGCGAACGTCTCCCAAGGGACGATCGGAAACATCGAGTCGGGGCTGCGCAAGCGCCCCCGCGACCTACTTGCTATCGCTGCCGCGCTGCATGTGTCCCCGTTGTGGCTTGAGACCGGACAAGGACCTATGCACGGCGATTCCGATCAGGCCAACGTTTCGACCGCCCCTGCGTCGATGAAGCCGCGCCGCTACCCGGTCATTTCTTCAGTACAGGCGGGCGAATGGGAGGAGATCGTGGACCAGTTCTCACCGGGGGATGCGGAGGATTGGCAGGACAGCCCTGTGGATCTCGGGCCGAACGGCTTCGTGCTGAAGCTGGAGGGCAGTTCAATGACCAACCCCGCAGGTGGCAAAGACAACTTCCCAGAGGGTATGTATGTGCACATTCACCCAGGTGTTGAGGCTCAACCTGGGGACTATGTGGTGGCAAAGCGTGAAGTAGATAACAAGGCAACATTCAAGAAGCTAGTGCGCGTTGACGGCGAACAGTTTCTTCACGCCATTAATCCAGCGTGGCCAAAGCCGTACATAAAGCTTGAGCCGGGAGACAGAATTATCGGCAAACTAAAGTTTGCTGGATGGAGTTTTTAAAGGAGAGAGGGATGAGTAATGACGCATGGGCGGATGCCTTAGCTGAGGCCGAAAACCCGGATATTAGAGATAAGGGGCTTTGGGCAAGATGCTTTGCCGAAGTCGATGGTGATGAGCCGCGCGCCCGAGCTGCATACGTTCGAGCAAAGGTGTCAGCAGCTGCGTTGGCACCACCCGCCACGCCAACAAATGCCACCGCCGAACCGGAGGATTTCTTTTGCCCCAATTGCGGCAGTCCATGCGGGAAGTACGCCGAAAGCTGCCGTGCTTGTCATGCGGTTTTTGGGCCTGATGGATGGAGGCCGCTACCCGAGAAGCCAGTAGTAGTGACTCCGCTCCGGATGAAAGAAAGTGACTCTGGTAATGAATTCGGTTTCTGCCCGAACTGCACGAAATCAATTCGCATGGATGCCGCGTCTTGCTTTTACTGCGACACGGTTTTCGCCGGCATGCTGCGACCAGTGCCCAACAAGCCATCTGCTCCACCGTCGCCGCAAACAGCTACTCATCAATTGGTGAAGACCGCAAAAAGCAGGGGCGTTTATATAATATTAGGGCTATTCTTTGGACTGCTTGGGATTCACAACTTCTACGCTGGCCGGTTTGCGTATGGTGTAATGCAACTTTTAATAACCGCCATTCTAGGATGGTTTGTTATTGGAATATTTATCACGGCAATATGGGTGATTATTGAGCTTTTTGCCGTCACGGAAGATGGCGCGGGTGACGCTTTCGCCTAACACCGCACCTAGTACGGCGTCCACGAAGAGCAAGATGCCTGCGCGCAGAATTCCTACACCAACAATCCTAGAGGGGGAACCACCTGATGAAAGACTGGTCAGTAAAATCACACAAGCCGCCCCGGCCGTTGCCTCCGCCGGCCCCTCCACCACCCCCTCCTAGGAAGTAGCCATGGACGAGAAAGAACAGCACCAGATCTTGATCAACGAGATACGCTATGCCCAGCGGATCACGCAGCGGACTGCGCGCCTTTACCGCCGTGTTGGCACGTTCCTGACGTTCGTCGGGATCCTGGGAGGCTCCGGCATGGTCGCCTCGCTTTCCTCCAAACTGCCTGATGGGCTAGTCGTGGCAGGTGGCGCGCTGCTCGCCGTGGCTGGCGCTGCCGCACTCGCAATCCGCCCTCTTGAAAAGGCGATCGTGAACGAGCAGGATTTGAAGAAGTACACCGCGTTGGAAAGCCAGGCTGTGGCCATGGACCTGTCAGCGCTGAAGCTGGCCCTCAGCAAGGCCCGCGAGACCGACGTGGCCGAGATCGAACTCCTGCGCGATGTCGCCTACAACGATGTGGTGGTCGAATCAGGCCGCCCTGACATGCGCGCCCCCCTGAACCTCCCTCAGAAGTTCATCGCCGCTCTCGCGTAGGCGTTCCATTTGGCAGACCTAAGGCCCGCTCCGTGCGGGCTTTTTTTTTTACGCCCAATCGTTCCATGCCTGCTCCTTCGCCCGGTGGGCGTAGAAGAAATTTTATCGAAATCTCACAATCGTGTTGACAAACGCACTCACGAACGTGATACTTCATCCCAACGCAGCACACAAAGCGATGCGCCCCCGGCGAGCGATACGGAAGCCGGTAAAGCCGAAAGGAAGCAGAGGCGGGAGCGGTCAGCGGTGTGCAGCGGTTGGGGCCCATCCATTGAGAGCAGCCCGGCAGCTCGTTAAAAATCCAGCCAACCCATCACCGCCGACGATGCTTGCGCCGCCCCGCGCATTCCCCGGCAACGATGGATGAAAGAGCGATGCGGCAGGGGGAAGCCGCCAGCCACCAGGGCAAGTCGCGCGGGCAGTCCGGCCCGTCACCAGTCCGCCCATGCGCGGTACACGGCGCCAACAACAGGTGAGGCATTCCGGGAGGCCAAGAGCAGCAACGACCGATAGCCCCTCTCACGAGGGGCAAAACACAAGCGCCCTCTGCCGAGGGCGTTTCTGTTTTCCAGCCGCGCGCCCCGTCTCCTCCTCCCTCCCTCTCTTCTTGGGGCGCACCACGCGGCTTTTTCTTCCGGCGTCCTGCTCAGGGCCGCCTCTTCGCCGCGCCGGTCATCCCCGGCACGCCCCTCGGGCAGCGGTCTTTCTACACCCCACCCGGCCCGCCACGTGCGGGCCTTTTCACATCAGGAGCCCAGATGGTCGCGTTCCGTCTCTACCGCCTCTTTCGGCGCGCCGGCAACAGCCCGTGCACGGCCTACCGCCTCACGCAAGCCGCGCAGCCCGGCGTCCTCGAATCCGCCATGGCCTACGTCAGCGCCGCAGTGCTCGCCGTTGCTTCGGTGGCTGTCCTCGTCGTGGGGTGATCCATGCACTTGGCCCGCCTTTCCAACGACGAGGTGCTGCGCATCGCGCGGGCCGAGATCAACGACCTGACCAGCACGGCGCTGGAGGTGGAATTGCTCAAGCGCCTGGAGGCGCTGCTCGATGACACCGACGAGCCGGCCGCCATCTACGACGCCGCCGCGGACCACGACCTCAACGCAGAGAGCATCGCCCAGCTGGGCGCGGCGCTGATCGACGGCGCGGAGAACACCGCCGCGCTGCTGCACGTGCTGGCCGACGCCGGCTACGAGAGCCCTGAAGCGCTGAAAACCGGCCTCGCCACGGCGGCGAAGTTCGCCGCGCTCGCCATCGATGCGGGGGACGTGCTCTCCCGTCTTTCTTCCCTCACCGAAACCGTAACTGCATAGGAGCACGCATGTTTCCCGCAACCGTATCCATCACCGTCCCCGACGCGGCCGCCCTCACCGCCCTGACCGCATTCCTGGCCGGCGGAGCCGCGCCCACGCCCGCCCCGGCGCCCACCCGCAGCGCGGCCAAGGAGCCCGCGCAGGCCCCAAAGCCTGCAGCAGCCCCCGCGGCTGCGGGTGGCCAGAGTACTGCGCCGGCGGCGGAGGCCGCTGCGCCCGAGAAGACGGCCAGCGCACCCAGCCCCGCTGCCGAATCTGCGGCAACCCCTGCGCCAGCCTCGACTGCTGCGACTGACGCACCGCTCACCTACGACAAGGACATCAAGCCGCTGATCATCCAGCTGGGCAAGGAGCGCGGCCGCGACGCCACGCTGGCGCTGCTGGGCAAGTTCGGCGCCGCCTCCGGGCCGGGCCTCAAGCCCGAGCAGTTCGGCGAGTTCGTCGAGGGTGCTCGGGCGGCGCTCGCGGAAGGCGCCCTGGCATGAGCGCGCACGCCCTCCTCTCGCCATCCAGCGCCGCGCGCTGGATGGCCTGCCCCGGCAGCGTCGCCGCGTGCGAGGGCCTGCCGGACAAGAGCAGCGAGTTCGCCGATGAAGGGACGGCGGCCCACGAGCTGGCCGCCCTCTGCCTGGTGGAAGGCGGCACGGCCGCCGACCGCATCGGGCTCAAGATCCCTGCGGGCCGCGACGGGCGTGTGTTCACGGTGGACGTGGACATGGCCACCCACGTGCAGGCCTACGTGGACTATGTGCGCGCCCTGGTGCAGAGCACGGGCGGCGAGTTGCTGGTGGAACAGCGCCTCTCGATCGAGCACATCACCGGCGAGCCCGGCGCGCGCGGCACGGCGGACGCCGTGATCCTCGCCGACGGCGAGCTGATCGTCGCGGATCTGAAGTTCGGCCGCGGCGTGCCGGTGGATGCCGACAACAACCCGCAGCTGCAGATCTACGCGCTCGCCGCGCTCCACGAGTTCGCGGCGTTGGGAGACTTCCAGGCCGTGCGCCTGGTGATCCACCAGCCCCGGCTGGGCTCGGTCAGCGAGTGGGCGCAGCCGGTGGCGGACCTGGAGCAGTTCGGCCAGGCCGCCTGGAACGCTGCGGCGGACACCCGCGCGGCTGACGCGCCGCGCGTGCCCGGCGAGAAGCAGTGCAAGTTCTGCCGGGCGAAGGCCACCTGCCCCGCCCTCGCCGCGCGCGTACAGCAAGAGGTGGGCGCGGACTTCGACGTGATCGCCATCAGCTCCCAGGCCCAGGTCGTGGCGCCGGTGAAGACCAGCGCCGCCGACGACCTCGCGCGGGCCCTTGCGGCTGCTGACCTCATCGAGGCGTGGCTGAAGGCAGTGCGCGCGGAGGTGGAGACGCGGCTGCTGGCCGGCGTGCCGGTGCCCGGCTGGAAGCTGGTGCAGGGCAAGCGCGGCAACCGCCGCTGGACCTCCGAAGAGGAGGCCGAGGCCGTGCTGAAGGCCATGCGCGTGAAGCACGACCAGATGTACGACTACAGCCTGATCAGCCCCACCACGGCGGAGAAGCTGGCAAAGGGCAACTTCATCGGGCCGCGTCAGTGGCCGAAGGTGGCCGCCCTGATCACCCAGGCCGAGGGCAAGCCCAGCGTGGCGCCCGAGTCCGACAAGCGCCCGGCGCTGGTGCTGAGCGCCGTCGCCGACGACTTCGATCCCGTCGCCACCACACCCTCACAGGAAGAGGCCGTGAGCGACCTCGTTTGACCCACCACCCACTGAAAGACCATCATGAAATTGAAGCTGACCAACGTGCGACTCGCCTTCCCCGCCCTCTTCGAGGCCAAGACCGTGAACGGCGAGGGCAAGCCCGCGTTCAGCGCGGCGCTGCTGATCGACCCGGCCGACCCGCAGGTGAAGACCATCAACACCGCCATCGAGGCGTGCGCGAAGGAAAAGTGGGGCGCCAAGGCGGAGGTGATGCTCAAGCAGCTGCGCGCGGCCGACAAGGTGTGCCTGCACGACGGCGACATGAAGGCAAGCTACGAAGGCTTCCCCGGCAACCTGTTCGTGAGCGCGCGCAACCCCGTTCGGCCCACGGTGCTCGACTCCGACAAGACGCCGCTGGTGGCCGCCGACGGCAAGCCCTACGCCGGCTGCTACGTGAACGTGGTGCTCGACCTCTGGGCCCAGGACAACAACTTCGGCAAGCGCATCAACGCCACGCTGAGCGGCGTGCAGTTCGTCCGCGACGGCGACAGCTTCACCGGTGGCGGTGCCGCGAGCGAGGACGAGTTCGACGACGTGAGCAGCGGCGCCACGGCCGACGACCTCGCGTGATCCGCACCTCGGGCCGCGGCCCGAGGTCCTTCGAAAAGCCAAGGAGAGAACCCGTGAAGCTGACCAACACCATCCGCGATGCCTTCGTCCGTGCAGCCATGAACGACGTGCCGAAGATCGACTTCGAAGAGGAGTATCGCAAGGTCATGACCGCCGATGCGGTGGCGCAGTTACCGCCGGCCGTGCGGAAGCTGTGGAACGACAAGGCCCTTCGCGACTATGTGCACACGGACTGGGCTGGCTCGCGCTACGGCCGCGGATTCAGCGCCCGTGTGCCTGGGCGCAGCGACCACAAACCGTCCGAAGAAGCGATTCGCAAGGGCGCAGAGCTGTACAAGAAGCACGAGGAGCAGAACGAACGGCACAGTGCATTGCGCGCCGACCTCAGGGCCGCGGCGTATGGCGCCACCACGCGTAAGCAGCTGGCCGAGATGCTGCCCGAGTTCGTGAAGTATCTCCCTGCGGATGAAGCAGCGGCGAACCGGAGCGTTCCTGTCGTCGCCAACATCGTGGCCGACTTCGTGAAGGCGGGTTGGCCGAAGGGTGGCGCGAAAGCTGCAGCGTGACGATCGCACCTCGGGCCGCGGCCCGAGGGTGTTTCGACAGGCCCGCCGGGCGCGGGCCGGTCAAAGCACAGGAGCAAAAATGTCCACGTACCACGAGTTTCTCGGCCGCAAGGCCCGCCGCGATCCGGCAACCGGGCTGCGGGAAGACCTGGAGCTGCCGCCCCAACTGTTCCCCTTCCAGCGCGACATCGTGCGGTGGGCCCTGCGCCGCGGGCGCGCTGCCATCTTCGCGCAGACGGGCCTGGGCAAGTCGTTCATGCAGCTGGCCTGGGGCCAGGGCGTGCACCGCGCGACCGGCGGCAATGTGCTGCTGCTCACGCCGTTGGCCGTCGCAGCGCAGATGGTGCGCGAGGCCGGCAAGTTCGGCCTGCCGGCCAAGCAGTGCGCCACGCAGGCCGAGGTGGAGCCGGGCGTCACCGTCACCAACTACGCCAAGCTGCACCACTTCGACATGTCGCAATTCACGGGGGTGATCCTCGACGAGAGCAGCATCCTGAAGGCGTTCGACGGCAAGACCCGCACCGCGCTGATCGAGGCGTGCAAGGACGTTCCCTACCGCCTATGTGCCACGGCGACGCCCGCGCCCAACGACTTCACCGAGCTGGGAAATCACGCCGAGTTCCTGGGGGTCATGAGCGTGACCGGCATGCAGGCCACGTTCTTCACCCATGACGGCGGCGACACGTCGAAGTGGCGGCTGAAGGGCCACGCGGAGGACGCCTTCTGGAGCTGGATGTGCTCGTGGTCGGTGCTGCTGCGGCGGCCTTCCGATTTGGGCTACGCCGACGGCGGTTATGCACTGCCACCACTGCGCCAGCACGAGCACATCGTGCCGGTCGAAGGCGTTGCGGCCGCAACACTGGGCGAGCGACTCGCCGCACGGCGCGACAGCATCGCGCAACGCGTGGCGCTGGCCGTCGCGAGGACACCTGCCGAGGGGCACTTCGTTTGGTGGTGCAACCTGAACGCCGAGAGCGAGGCCCTTGCGGCCGCAATCCCTGGAGCTGTAGAGGTGCGCGGATCGGACAAGGAAGACGAGAAGGAGCGCAAGCTCAAGGATTTCTCGGAAGGTCGCATCCGGGTGCTGGTCACGAAGCCCAGCATCGCCGGGTTCGGCATGAATTGGCAGCACTGTGCGGCCACGGGTTTCGTGGGCCTGAACGACAGCTTCGAGCAGGTCTACCAGGCCGTGCGCCGCTTCTGGCGCTTCGGCCAGGCCCAGCCTGTGGACGTGACCTTCATCGCAGCATCCACCGAGGGCGCGGTCCTGGAAAACCTGAAGCGCAAGGAAGCCGACGCCGAGCGGATGGGTGCCGCGATGGTGGCCCAGATGGCAGACCTCTCCAGCGAGCTGGTGCACGGCGCCACCCGAGAGCAAGACGAATATGCGCCGGCGCTGCCGGTCGCCCTCCCCTACTGGCTGAAACAGGAAGCCGCATGACCCCCATCAAGGCCATCGACCAGGTGCTCTGCCATGAGTACGCGATCTACCACGGCGACGCGTGCGAGCTGATCCGCGCCGTGCCCGACAACAGCGTGCATTTCGGCATCCATTCCCCGCCCTTCGAAGGGCTCTACAAGTTCACGAACAGCGACCGCGACGTGTCCAACAACGACGGGCCGTCGTTCTGGGAGCACTACCAGTTCCTGATCCGCGAGCTGCACCGGGTGACCCGGCCGGGCCGGCTGCACAGCGTGCACGTCATGCAGCTGCCCGCCACGAAGACGCGCGAGGGATACATCGGCATGCGGGACTTCCGTGGAGACGTGGTGCGCGCGTACCAGGCCGCCGGGTGGGTGATGCATAGCGAGGTGTGCATCTGGAAGGACCCCGTCGTCGCGCAGCAGCGCACGAAGAGCATCCGCCTCCTCCACAAGCAGCTGACCAAGGACAGCACCATCAGCGGCCAGGGTTTGGCCGACTACGTGGTGACCTTCCGCAAGCTCGGCGACAACGAAGTGGCCGTGGCCGGCTTGCTCGAGCACTACGCCGGGGACGCTGTGGACGTGTCGCGCGCCGCCTACGAAAGGCACGCGGAGGTGTTGCGCGCCGAGGGGAAGCAGCCGTGGCCGTTTCCGCAGTGGGTTTCGATCATGACCTGGCAGCGCTACGCGTCGCCGGTCTGGACCGACATCCGGCAAAGCCGCACGCTGCAGTACCGCAGCGCGCGCGACGAGAAGGACGAGCAGCACATCAGTCCGCTGCAGCTCGACGTGATCGAACGCTGCGTGGATCTGTGGAGCAATCCGGGCGAGACGGTGCTGACGCCCTTCATGGGCATCGGTTCGGAGGTGTACGTGGCCGTCGAAAAGGGCCGGCGGGGGATCGGTTTCGAACTGAAGGCCAGCTACTGGCGCCAGTCGGTGCTGAACATGCAGCACCTGCAGGACCGCCTGCTTGCTGAACTGCTCGGCGAGGAACCGCCAGCGACCCCGAAGCGCAAACAGCGGCCCGCCACCGCCACATCCACAGCACGCGAAGAGGAACTGGCATGAAACTCTGGCTTGACCTCGAAACCTATTGCGAAGTGCCGATCACCCACGGCACGCACGTCTATGCCGCGGCCGCCGAGGTGATGCTCTTCGCCTGGGCGGTGGACGACGGCCCGGTGCGCGTGTGGGATTGCACCGCCGACCCGCTGCCGCCGGGCGACCTGACAGCGGCGATCGAACGGGCCGACGAGGTCTGGGCGCATAACAGCCACTTCGACCGCACGGTGCTGGGCCATGCCCTGGCCCCGCTGTGCCCGGCGCGCGAGCGCTGGCGCGACACCATGGTGCAGGCGCTGGTGCACGGGCTGCCGGGCGCCCTGGGCGCGCTGTGCGAGGTGCTGCAGGTGCCCGTGGACCAGGCCAAGGACAAGGCCGGCAAGCAGCTGATCCAGCTCTTTTGCAAGCCGCGGCCGAAAACCAGCAAGCTGCGCCGCGCGACGCGCGAGACGCACCCGGCCGAGTGGGCGCGGTTCGTCGAGTACGCAGCCCTCGACATCGAGGCCATGCGCGTCGTGCACGCCCGGCTGCCGGTCTGGAACTACCGCGGCGCCGAGCTGGCGCTGTGGCACCTGGACCAGCAGATCAACGACCGCGGCGTGGCTATCGACACCGAGCTGGTGCAGGCGGCCATCGCCTCGGTCGAGGACGCCCAGAAGACGCTCGCGGCGCGCACGCAGGCCATCACCCAGGGCCAGGTGGAGAGCACCACGAAGCGCGACAAGCTGCTGGCGTTCGTGCTGCAGGAGCACGGCGTGGACCTGCCGGACACGCAGCAGGCGACGCTCGAGCGGCACATGGCCGACCCCGACCTGCCGCCCACCCTGCGCGCGCTGCTGGGAATCCGGCTGCAGGCCAGCAGCTCCAGCACGGCCAAATACAAGACGCTCGCCAAGGGCACCAGCGCCGACGGCCGCCTGCGCGGCACGCTGCAATTCTCGGGTGCGAGCCGCACCCGACGCTGGGCGGGGCGGCTCTTCCAGCCGCAGAACCTGCCGCGACCGGTGCTGGATCAGGACGACATTGACCTGGGCATCGAGGCGATGAAGGCACGATGCGCGGACCTCACCTACACCAACGTCATGGAGATGGCGAGCTCGGCGATCCGCGGCACGATCGTGGCGCCGCGCGGGCGCAAGCTGGTGGTGGCCGACCTCTCGAACATCGAGGGGCGCGATCAGGCGTGGCTCGCGGGCGAGCAGTGGAAGCTGAAGGCGTTCCGCGACTTCGACGCAGGCACCGGGCCCGACCTCTACAAGCTGGCCTACGGCAAGTCCTTCGGCGTGAAGCCTGAGGACGTCACCAAGGACCAGCGGCAGATCGGGAAGGTGCAGGAGCTGGCCCTGGGCTACGAGGGTGGCGTGGGCGCGTTCGTGACCTTCGCCGCGGCCTACGGGATTGACCTGGAGGCCCTGGCGAAGCAGGCATCGCGCGCCATCCCCGCGGAGACGATGGGGCAGGCCCACATCATGCTGCAGTGGCACCGCGACCAAGGACGCAACCCGCCGCACGACCTGGGCCTGAGCGATCTGGCGTGGCTGGTGTGCGAGTCGTTCAAGCTCGGGTGGCGCAGCGCTCACAAGGCCATTGCGGGCTTCTGGGCGACGCTGCAGAACGGCGCCATCCAGGCGATCGAATGGCCCGAGCAAACCGTGCGCGTCGGCATGTTGAAGGCGCGCCGCGACGGCAACTGGCTGCGCATCGGCCTGCCCTCGGGCAGCGTGATGTGCTACCCGTCACCGCAGGTGGTGGGCGGCAAGCTGAGCTACATGGGCAACAACCAGTACAGCCGGAAGTGGTCGCGCCTGAGCACGTACGGCGGCAAGCTCTTCGAGAACGTGTGCCAAAGCGTGGCGCGCGATGTTATGGCCCACAACATGCCGCTGATCGAGGCCGCGGGCTACTCGATCGTGCTCACGGTGCACGACGAAGTGATCACCGAGGCGCCCGACACGTCCGACTACAGCGCCGAGCACCTGGCCAGCCTGCTGGCCGCCAACCCGCCGTGGGCCCCGGACATGCCGCTGGCGGCCGCGGGGTTCGAAACCGACAGGTACAAAAAGGATTGATCGATGGCCCGACGCACTACCAGATTTTCAGCACCGCAAATCAAGGCGATGGAAGCCTTCAGCCACGAGATGGGCGCGCGATTTCCCGGCCTCACTGGCGGCGAGATTCTGGACCTCGCCGCAGGGGCGCAACCGACCGAAAAACCGAAGCGTGAGAGCGAAGTGGAAGCCGCCCTCGTCAAGCGGGTGGAGGCCGCTGGCGGCCTGGCCTGGAAATTCACCAGCCCCGGCCGGCGCGGCGTGCCCGACCGCGTGGTGATGCTCCCCGGCCGTGCGCCCGAATTCGTAGAGCTCAAGCGTAAGGGCCAGCGCCCGCGCCCCGACCAACTGCGCCAGCACGAGCGCCTGCGCGCTGCCGGCGCCGTGGTGCACGTCATCGACGACGACGCCGGCATCGACCGGCTCCTGGAGAAACGATCATGATCCGAGACAACCGCCCGCTGCAGGCAGACATCCGCGAGTGGCTGCGCCAGCAACCCGACGGCGCCACCGTTGCGGAGGTGGTGAACATCACCGGGCGCGACCGCGTGACCGTGGCCCGAGCCCTGGAGGCGATGGCCGACGCCTGCGTGGACCGCTGGGCGCCCTGCTCCGGCCCGAGCCGGTTCGAGCGCGTGTGGTGCATTGCGCCGGTCCCGGAGGACTGCCCGCGACCCGATACCGAGGTGGCAGCGTGATTCCCGTTTACAAAATGCCGCTCTGCGACTGCACCAACCACAGCGCCTCTTGCCAAGGGCGCCAGCCCGGCCGCGCCTGTCAGGCGAGCGACAAGTGGTGGGATCCGCCGTGCGACCACGGCGAATGCCCAGGCATGTTCCACCCTGAATGCTGCGGCACAAGCGCCGCGCAGAGCAGCAGCAGCAGCAGCAGCAGCAGCGAGGACTGCGACGAATGACCCCCCGCAAGCACTTCACGCCCCGCCCCTACCAGCAGTTGATCACGAACCACATCCTCACGCACGAGCGCTGCGCGATCTGGGCCGGTATGGGCATGGGCAAGACCTCCGGCACGCTCAACGCCATCGATGCGCTGCTGCTCGCCGAGGACGATCCGGTGCTGGTGGTGGCGCCGCTGCGCGTGGCACGCACCACCTGGCCAGACGAGGTGAGGAAGTGGGAGCACCTGCGCGGCATCAACGTGGTGCCCATCGTGGGCGGCCAAGCCGAGCGGCTGCTGGCGCTGCGCACGCCGGCCCAGGTCTACACGATCAACTACGAGAACCTGCCTTGGTTGGTGGAGCACTGGGGCGACCGGTGGCCCTACCGCACGGTGGTGCTGGACGAGGCCACGAAGGTGAAGGGCTTCCGGCTGAAGCAGGGCACGCAGCGCGCGAAGGCGCTCGCCCAGGTGGCGCACACTCACGTGCGCCGGCTGGTGCAGCTCACCGGCACGCCCAGCCCGAACGGCCTGCAGGACCTGTGGGGGCAGGCGTGGTTCATCGACCGCGGCCAGCGCCTGGGCCGCACCTACACCGCGTTCTCGCAGCGCTGGTTCCAGGCGTCGCACGACGGCTACGGCAGCACGCCCCTCGCCCACGCGCAGAAGGAGATCCAGGACCTCATGCGCGACGTGTGCCTCACCGTGGACGCGAAGGACTGGTTCGACCTGCGCGAGCCGATCGTGAACACCATCCACGTGGACCTGCCAATGCAGGCCCGCAAGCACTACCGGGAAATGGAGAAGGCCATGTTCACCGAGATCGAGAGCCACCAGGTGGAGGCGTTCAACGCGGCCGCGCGCACGATCAAATGCCTGCAGATCGCGAACGGCGCCGCCTACGTCGGCGAGGGCAGCGAGGACTGGAAGGAGCTACACGACGCCAAGCTGCAGGCGCTCGACAGCATCATCGAGGAAGCCGGCGGCGCGCCCGTGCTGGTGGCCTACCACTTCAAAAGCGACCTGGCACGGCTGCAGCGCGCGTACCCGGACGGCATCCACCTGTCATCGCACGCAGGGCTGCGCGCGGCCCAGGCCGGCAAGGGCCGCGTGTGGTTCGGCCACCCGGCGAGCATGGGGCACGGGGTGGACGGGCTGCAACAGCACTGCAACATCCTCGCGTTCTTCGGGCACTGGTGGACCCTGGAGGATCGGCTGCAAATGATCGAGCGGATCGGGCCCACTCGCCAGATGCAGGCCGGCCACGATCGCCCGGTGTTCATCCACAACATCGTGGCCCGCGACACGGTGGACGAGCTGGTCATGGCGCGGATCGAGACGAAACGCGAAGTGCAGGACCTGCTGCTCGAAGCCATGAAGACGCGGAGGGCCAG
This sequence comes from Paracidovorax citrulli, assembly GCF_900100305.1. Taxonomy (GTDB): domain Bacteria; phylum Pseudomonadota; class Gammaproteobacteria; order Burkholderiales; family Burkholderiaceae_C; genus Paracidovorax; species Paracidovorax citrulli. Next base: position 96,163 of record NZ_FNEY01000003.1, read on the forward strand.
CTGATGGCGAACTTCGCCCTCTGGAGCCGGGAGAACCTCGAACGGCTGGCCGCCGACCTGACCGAAGAGAACGCCCAGCTGCGCGCAGCACTGGGCGCCTATCAGCAGGCGGCGGCCGGCCGGGCCATGGCCGCGTGCACCTGCCCCACCGGCGACGGGTCGCTGCGGTGGCCCTGCCCTGTCCACCCGCCCGGGCGCAAAGCTGCCTGACCCACCTCAACCCCAAGGCCCGCCGCCCACAGCCGCGGGCCTTTTCATTTCTGGAGCCGACATGAAACCACGCATCAACGCTTCGTTTAGCGGTGGGCGTTCCAGCGCGAAGATGTGCGAGATCTTGCAGCGCCGCTTCGGCGACACGCACGACATCGTCTACACCTTCGCCAACACGTCTTGGGAGCGTCAGGAGACGCTGGACTTCGCACACGCGGTGGACCGTTGGCTCGGGCTCGGTCTGATCTGGTTGGAGGCGGTCCCCCACCCTGGTCGGAAGTCTTGCACGCATCGCGTCGTAAGCTACGAGACAGCGGCTTGCGACGGATCTGTTTTCGGCGAGGTCTCGGCGAAGTACGGCGTGCCGAATCATACTTTTTCGCATTGCACACGCGAGCTGAAGCAGAACCCCATCAAGTCCTATCTGCGCTCAATCGGTTGGGACAAAGGTTCGTATGAAACAGCCATTGGCATACGGGCGGACGAGCCGCGACGCGTGCGGCGTGAAGTCGCTGAGCGAGAGCGGATCATCTACCCGCTCGTGGACATCGAGTCCGTCGATAAGCAGGACGTGCTGGATTTCTTCGAGCCGTTTCCCTGGGATCTGAAGATCGCCGAGCACCAGGGCAACTGCGTGGCCTGCTACAAAAAATCGGACGCCAAGCTGCTGCGGCTCTATCGAGAGGACCCGCGGAACTTCGACTTCCCCGTGCATCTGGATCAGCTCTATCGAAACGTCGGCCCCAACAACGTTCCTGGCCCCAGAAAGATGTACCGCGGCTATCGCAGCGCATCGGAGCTGGTCGCCGAATTCGAAGCCGCCGGCCCGGGCTACCGCCCGCCCGTCACCGATGGCGGCTGCTCTGAATCGTGCGAGCTGTACGAGACCGAGCAGATGCAGCTCTTCCCCGCATGACCCCGCCCCCACAGGGCACACAACACAGGAGGCCGCAATGGCCGAACACATGCATCACTGCAAAGTCAACGTCCTGAGCCCGCGCGCCATAGACGGCTCGGGATGGCCGATCGACATGGGATCCGCTTGCGACAAATGCCAGGGCTGCGACAACCGGCAGGGGGAGATCGGCCTTGCAGGTGGCGCGCGCCTGATCGGCGCAGGCAATGACCTGCAGCTCGAATGGCCGTGCCCAGGCTGCGGCCGCCCCGTAGTGGAGGACACCACCGCATTGACCTCCCATGCCGACGCCGAGCGCATCGCTCGAGACCCCCTGGGGAACTGCTGCCGCCGTCGTATTGCCAACACCTGAAGGATCACCATGACCGAGAACACCATCACCACCGACCACACCGCCGCCCGCACCACCTGGGTGGAGCAATGCGCAGCCCGATTCATTTTCCGGGGTGGCCTCGATGCCGCCGGGGCGACGGACTTCGCGGAAGCCTGCGCCGAGCAAGAGGCCGACATCAACGGCCCGGACCCAGCCGAATGGGAGAAGCCGGAAGACGTCGCCGACGAAGACATGAGCTGCTGGGGAGAATGAGCATGGACACCAACACCACGGCCGCCAGCGGGGCGGCACAATCCGAGGCCCTGCGCCTGGCCGCGATCGTGAATAGCGATGGGTACATCACCAACATCGAACGCAGACAGATCGCCGCAGAGCTGCGCCGCCAGCATGCCCTCGCCACCGCAGCCCCGGCCGCCAAGGAGGCCGCAGGCACCGTGTACGCGGAAGTGCGCCAGTGCAGCGTGTGCGACCACATCGGCATCAACGACGCGACCAACACATCGGCATGCACGCACTGCGACTGGCATGGTCCATCGCCCACCGAAGACCTCTGCCCTGGATGTGGCCAGATGGGCTCGATGACGATGGCGTGCCCGGAATGCGGACACCGAACTCACTTCCTCGTGAATGCCGACCTACCGGTAACGCATCCCCGGGCGGCCGCCCAGGAGGCCGAGCCCGTCCTGGATGAATCCGAGGCAGAAGACCTCGCCCGTAGCGCGTTCGAGACCACCATGTCCTACGGCGTGGATTTCGACGCCTTCCGGCGCCTCGCCATGGAGGTCCGCCGCCGCTGCTCTGCTCCGCGCCCCCAGGAGGATGCGGGAGCAGTGCGCGCAGTGTTGGAGCAGCTTGAGCGCGCCAATGACGACCTCTGCGCCCTGCGCACCCAAGAGCAGTACCTGTCGATGATCGACTCAGGGCAGCAAGAGGCCCTCGAAGCGCTCGACGACGCCCGACGTGCAGCCAGAGCAGCGCTCGCCGCAGCGCCCCAGACGCCCGCCGCACCCAACGCCGCGGCAGCACCTGGCGCTGGTGATCTGCTCGCCCGTTCCTGGATGGTCCGCCTGGGCGCAGATGGATCCGTCCCGGCGCCCACCGCAGGGGCAGCGCCAACGGATGCGGACACCGTGGACGTGGTGGGCGTTCGTGCAAGCGGCGAGCACGTCAACCTCGGCAAGATGCCAATGCCGCCCACCATGAAAGCCCGGGACATCGCAACGTCGCAGTTCGGGGGCTTCCAGGACGGGGATGGCTCCGACGCAGAGATGTGCTTTGGAGCCCTGGAGGAATTGTTGGCATGGCTCATCGCGCAGGGCTGGGGTGCCGCTGCCCCCGCTCAGGAGGCAGAACTGCGCGCAGAGGTTGACCGCCTCAACGCGATCATCAACACGCCGCAGGCAGATGACTTTCTCCGCGCCGTCAGCACCGAGGCAGAGCACCAACGCCAGCGCTGGCCTAGCGAGCACGACGAAGGCAAGACCCCCGCGGACTGGTTCTGGCTGGTTGGCTACCTGGCGGGGAAGGCGCTCCACGCCCACGCGGCGGGTAATGCCGAGAAGGCAGAGCACCACATCATCACCACGGCCGCCGCCCTCGCGAATTGGCATCTCGCCGTGTTCGGGAAAACGAACATGCGGCCCGGGATCGACGCCGCCCGCGCTCAGGAGGCAGAGGACGCGGAAAAAGGTGGTCCGGTATGACGCTGCGCATAACCAACCGCTGCCCCAAATGCAAGGGCGGCACCTTCGAGATCACTACCCAGGTGGCGGTGCACACCTCCCGTACTTTCGTGGATGGCCGGCAAACCGCGGGCCCATATGAGTGCTCGATGCACAGCGATCTCAGTTCGCACGGCCATTGCGAGTGCGGACACCAATGGCGTCTTCGCGATCCTCACCTGGACTACATCGACGCCGCCCGCGCGCGGCAGGAAGGCGGCGCGTGAAGAGCCCCACAAAGGGCCGCCCTCGCCTCACCTTCGCTGACCTCGCGCAGATCCGGTGCATGGTCTGCGACAGGGAAAAGCCCGCCGAGGGCGCCCGCCCCTTCCGGGCCCACAGCGTTTGCGCGGACTGCGTGCGCCAGGTCAACCAGCGCGCGGCGGCCCGGGCCAGCGCAGCGAACCAGGCCCCCTGATCCGCCGCTCCGGAGAGGCACCCGGGATCAAACGCGTGTCGGCCTATTTGCCGAGGTGGCGCCGCACGTCAGCCACCATGACTCCTACTGCTTTCACAGCGGCTCGAAGCTGTGCTTCGGAACACCCGAACTCCTTGGTCCAGTAAGTCACTTCCCACGGTTCGTTCACATTGATACGGCTCCGGTCCTGTGGACCGCGGTTTCTCAGGTCATCTGCCATCTTTTCTTCTCCTCGGGAAACAGCTCCCAGGTCCATTGGAAAGAAGACGGCTCAACAGTACAACAGGGAATTCCCCAGCCAACCCGCCCGCCACCTCGGCGGGCTTTTCATTTTCAGGAGGTCACATGTCCATTACGCTGAGCCAGGACGAGCTGGCCAACATCACCGGGTACAAGCGCGCGGCGGACCAACTGGCCGAGCTGCGCCGTCAGGGATTTTTCCGCGCCCGCCGCTCGCCAACCACCGGCGACGTGATCCTGGAGCGCGCCCACTATGATGCCGTCTGCGCGGCAGCCCGGGCGCCCACTGCGGCCGCGCGCGGCCCCGTCGTGCGGAGGCTCCAGGCCGTATGAGCAAGCGACGAGACCTGCCCAAGCGGGTGCAGGAAAAGCACGGCGCCTACTACCACGTCAAGGCCGAGGGCTCGAAGCGGATTTGGACGCGGCTGTCGGCCGTGCGCGACGGCCTGCCGGCCATGTACAGGGCGCTTGCGGACGTCGAAGCGCGCGACGTTCTGGACGACTCGATGCCGCGGCTCATCCAGGACTGGCTCCGGGACGTGAGCAGTCGGCGGACGAAGAAGACCCAGGCCAACGACGCCTACCAGACCCGGAACATCGCTCGGGCCTTCGCCGAGTTCCGGGCGCCCCAGATCAGGGCGCCGCATATTGTCGAGTTCTTGCAGGAGTTCCGCGACAAGCCCCGGTCGCACAACGCTCACCGAAGCATGATCCGGGAGCTGATGCGGTACGCGGAGGAGCGCGGCTTCCGCGAGCCGGGGACCAACCCTGTGGACAGCCTGCGTGTGATGAAGACCCCGCCGCGGCGCCGGTACATCACCGACTCGGAGCTGAGGCGCATCAAGGTCGGGATCTGCTACGGCAAGGACGGCAAGCGGACACCCTCGGGCCCGATGATCTGTTGCCTGGTCGAGATGGCCTACCTGACGGGCCAGCGCGCGAGCGATCTGCTGTCGATGGAGTGGTCAGAGATCGGCAAGGCCGGCATCCTGTTTCAGCCCGGCAAGACGCTGGCCAGCACAGGCGTGGCGGTCATGATCGGCTGGACGCCACGCCTCGAGCGGCTGGTGGCCAGGCTGCGAGCGTTCGGGCATATCAACGGCCAGCACGTCTTCTGCAAGCAGGATGGCTCGCGGTACACCTACTCGGGCGCCAGCACGGCCTGGAAGCGAGGCCTTGCACGCGCCGGCATCCCGGACACCCAATTCCGGGACCTGCGCGCCAAGGCGCTGACGGACGTAGACGCTCAACGGGGAATTGTGGAGGCGCAGCGGATGGGCGCTCACTCGACCCAGGCGCAGACCGCCGACTACGTGCGCCACAAGAGCGCGATCAAGACCTCGGCGACACGCTGACTGGGCATGCCCGTTAGACAGGTGCGATTCTGTAAGACAAAAGGGGCTAGGCCTTTTGGACCTAACCCCTTGATATCAATGGTCGGAGCGGCGGGATTCGAACTCGCGACCCTCTGCTCCCAAAGCAGATGCGCTACCAGGCTGCGCTACGCTCCGACAACTGGCATTCTAACCCGCCTGGAAGCCCATTCCTGGCTGGCAAGCCGATTCCAGAAGATTATTTGCACGCGGGGAAACCGCTGCCCCGCGGAAAAGCTCAACGGGATCCGGAAGACGACGGGCCCGGGCCGCGGCCAGGCAGATGGCGGAAGGTGATGCGGCCCTTGGTCAGGTCGTAGGGCGACATTTCCAGAGACACCTTGTCGCCCGCCAGGATGCGGATGTGGTGCTTGCGCATTTTGCCGCCGGTATAGGCGATCAGTTGATGCCCGTTGTCCAGCGTGACACGAAACCGCGAATCCGGCAGCACTTCCGTCACGGAGCCCTGCATTTCGATGAGTTCTTCTTTAGCCATGGTTCAACTAGAAATTAAAAATCCGGACCGGTACGACAGCAGGTTCCGGGCATGCATAACAGACGGGAAATCCAGGCGCGGGCTGCCGGGTGGCGATGCAAACGCAAGCGCTTCGTTACGTCTAGGCCTGAGCAGGAGTGCCAGAATGAACGCCGCACGGCGGAGCATGGGAAGCGGCCGTCGCCGCCGATTATCGTTTTTCGGCGCGTGTAGCCTGAGCGGCCCCCGGCGCAAAACCTGTCAATTGTACCGCGCGATGCGCAGGGCCCGCGTGGCGTTGCCCAAACGCGGCGGCGGGCATTCCGGCAGCAGGAAGGCGGCTCCCCCGCCCTCGCCGGAACCGCGCCATCCCGGCCACTGTCCACAGGTGGGGGGCCTGGCAGGAAATAAAAGGCCTGGGCCGCCGCGGTCTCCTGCCCGGCAGTAACGCCCCCGCAAGGAATGGAGCATGCCGCGCCGGCAGCGCCTTGCGGAAGGATACTGGCATCCGGCCGGTGGACAGGGCCTAGAATGGCCGGCCCTTTCGCCGCAGGAGCCTCCGTGCCAGACCGCCTCGCCGTTCTTCCGCAATACCTGCTGCCCAAGCGGGCTCTCACCTCGCTGGCCGGCCGCTTCGCCTCTGCGCGCGCGGGCGCGCGCACGACGGCCGCGATCCGCCGCTTCGTGGCCCGCTACCGCGTGGACATGTCCGAGGCCGAGAATCCGGACATCGGCAGCTACGCCACCTTCAACGATTTCTTCACGCGCGCCCTGCGTGCCGGCGCGCGCCCCATCGCCGATGCCCCCGCCGTCTGCCCGGTGGATGGTGCGGTGAGCCAGTTCGGCCGCATCGAGAAAGACCAGATATTCCAGGCCAAGGGCCACCGCTACTCGACCACGGCACTGCTGGGCGGCGACGCGCGGGAGGCATCGAAATTCGACAACGGCAGCTTCGCCACCATTTACCTGAGCCCGCGCGACTACCACCGCATCCACATGCCCTGCGACGGCCGGCTGCGCCGCATGGTCTATGTGCCGGGGGCCCTGTTTTCGGTGAATCCGCTCACCGCCCGTGGCGTGCCGGGACTGTTCGCACGCAACGAACGGGTGGTCTGCCTGTTCGACACGCCGCTGGGCTCGATGGCGCTGGTGCTGGTGGGAGCCACCATCGTGGGCAGCATGGCCACCGTCTGGCACGGCACGGTCAATCCGCCGCGCACGGCAGGCCTGCGCCAATGGAGTTATGAAGACGGGCCGGAAGTGCTTCTGCGCAAGGGGCAGGAAATGGGCCGGTTCATGCTGGGCTCGACGGTGGTGCTGCTTTTCGAGCCCGGGGCGCTGCGCTTCACCGAAACCTGGGAGCCCGCGCGCGCCGTGCGGCTGGGCGAGCCCATGGGCCTGTTGCCTGCGGCCTGACGGGAGCGCCCTCCACCGCCCTGGACTATTGCGGATCAGGGCATGCGGCAGGTGGCGAACACGGTGGGCTGGAGTACCAGCCTCTGGGGAGCCACAGGGGCATCGTGCCCCACGAGATGGACGCACAGGTCGTGGCGGCGGATGGTGATGTGGCTGACGGTTTCCCAGCGTTCGCCGAACCGCACCTTGGTGCCGGGATGGAAGACCGGCATATGGAAAAGCTCGGCCCACCCCTGCGGCCGCTCCGCAGGGAGTGCGAGGGAAGGCAGGGAAGCAGTCGGCGCGACATCCATGGTGCGGATGCTAGCGCGCTCGCGGCCGAAATGCGCACAAGTTGAAACAATTTCCACGGCACCGCCGGGACATTGCGGTGCGGCACCGTCATGCAACGGTCATGGCAGCACTCTACAGTGCGCCGCTGCGGGCTCCCGGAGGAGCCCGTTTTGTCTGGGGCCGCCAAGGCTCCGTTGGCCCGTTTTCCACCCATACCATGACGATCTCCCTCTCCCGCCGTCCCCTGATCCTGGCGCTTGCCGCTGCGTTCGCGCTCTCTGCCTGCGGTGGCGGCGGCTCCGGCACCAGTGCCGTTCCCGCCCCGCCGCAGGGCCTGGGCATGGCGGACACCGCCCCCGTCCCCAACGAAGCGGCCGTGCCGCCTTTCGTGGACAACGCGGCCACCAACCAGCGCGGCGATGCGCGCTACGCCACGCTCGAAACCAATGCCGGCGTGCGGGTGCTGTCGGGCTTCCTCTCGATCTGGAAGCCTTCCACGCTGCGGGTGGACGCGGGTGTGAGCGCCGCCGCGAACGGTGCCTTCCCGGCCGTCGCGCCCTCCACCTGGAGCGGCATTCCCGGCGATGCGACCGACGGGACGGTGCTCAATGCCCAGGTGCATGCGCGCAACATCCAGTACGTCGTGGATGCCACGGGCCGCCGCACGCCCGCCCAGGAACTCCTGGCCTACCTGGATGACCGCCGCGGCAAGGCCTACAGCGTGAGCGACGGCTTGGGGCCGCTGACGGCCGCGTGGCGCGCCGCCGCGCAGCAGACGACGACCATCACCGCGATCCCGGCCGATGCGACCACCGTGGTGTACAACGACGGCGGCAACAACACGGGCGTGGGCGGCAGCGCCAACGCCGCTTTCGGCACGGCGGTGGATTTCGTCGGCGGCATCGGCGAGAACGGCTCCACGGAGCCCGCCAAGCGCTTCTACAAGTACGCGCGGCCCTGGCGCTGGAGCAGCGCCGTGCAGGTGGTGCCCGCCCTGCTCCCGGCGCGCAGCGCCACGCCGACCACGGACGGCGGCTTCACCAGCGGCCACACCGCGGAGGCCGTGCGCAGTTCGATCGCCATGGCCTATCTGGTGCCGGAGCGCTTCCAGGAGATGGTCGCGCGCGGCCTGGAGCTGGGCGAGAGCCGCATCCTGGCCGGCATGCACTCTCCCCTGGATGTGATCAGCGGCCGCATGCACGGCCAGGCCGTGGCCACCGCGAGCATCGCGACCGGCGCGAACGCGGCCCGCAAGGCGGCGGCCTTCCAGCAGGCGCGCAGCGCGCTGATGGCCGCCGCGGGTGCCAGGACGCCTGCCGAACTGTGGCAGTTCGCGCATTCGCAGCCATCCGCCACGGACCGTTTCGCGGACTATGCGACGAACCGCTCCGAGTACCTGCGGCGCATGACCTTCGGCTTCCCGCAGATCGGCGACGCTTCGCGCCCGGCCGTGGTGCCGAAGGGGGCGGAAGTGCTGCTGGAGACCCGCCTGCCTTACCTGGACGCCATGCAGCGCCGGGTGGTGCTCAAGACCACGGCCGTGCCGTCGGGCTACCCCGTCATGGACGACGCGGAAGGCTGGGGCCGCCTGAACCTGTTCGCCGCCGCCGACGGCTATGGCCGCTTCGACGGCGATGTGGCGGTGACCATGGACGCTGCCCAGGGCGGCTTCAGCGCGCTCGACACGTGGCGCAATGACATCGCCGGGGCCGGCAAGCTGACGAAGCTCGGCAGCGGCACGCTGGTGCTCGCCGGCAACAACAGCTTCACGGGCGGCATCGAGCTGGCGGCAGGCACCCTGCAGGCAGGCAGCGGTTCGGCGCTGGGCAATGGCGCGGTGTATGTGGGCGGCGGCACGCTGCGCACCACGGTTTCCGGCGAAGTGGCGGTGAACGGCTCCTACACCCAGCGTCCGGGCGGCACGCTGTCGCTGCAGATGGCTTCCGCCAGCGGCACGGCGGGCACGCTGACCGTGAACGGCCCGGCGGCACTGGCCGGCACGCTCGAGGTGAACTTCGCCCAGGGCGTGCGCCCCGCCGTGGGTTCGACGATCACCGTGCTGCGCCATGGCGGCCTCAGCGGGGCCTTCGATGCAGTGTCCGTGCCGGGCTACCGCGTGACGCCGGTGTATCTGAACAACGCCGTGCAGTTGCGCATCGACGCCGCAGCCTGAAGGCCCGGCCGGTGCATGCGAAGGGCGGCCGGCGGGCCGCCCTTTTTCGTGGCGCCGGCCCCCCGGGTTGTCAGGGGCGGACCGGTCAGCCGCGCGAGGCCGCGCCCGCATCCGCGGGCGGCACGGGCGGCGGCTGCGGGGACCGGCGCGGTGCGGTGAAGGCGCATCCCATGGAGGCTGCGACGATCATGCCGATGGCCAGCCACTGGGCCGGACTCAGGTACTCGCCGAGCAGTACCAGTGCCAGCAGTGCGGCGACGGCGGGCTCCATGCTGATCATGATGCCGAAGGCCTGCTGGGGCAGGCGCTTGAGCGCCACCATTTCCAGCATGATCGGCACGGCGCTGGACAATGCGGCCACGCCGATGCCGGTGAGCAGCACGCCCGGTGCCAGCAGGCCGGCCCCGGCATGCCCGATGCCCACGGGCACCACGACCAGCGATGCCGCGGCCAGCCCGAGGGGCACGGAATGCCCGGCGTGCAGGTGTCCCAGGCGCTTGCCGAACAGGATGTAGCCCGCCCAGAACACGGCGGCCGCCAGCGCGAAGATCACGCCCCGGAGGTCGAGCATTCCGGCATTCTGCTGCCAGGGCAGCAGCAGGCCCAGCCCCGCGACCGCCAGGACCACCCAGATGAAATCCAGTGGACGGCGGGACGACAGCAGCGCCACCGCCAGCGGGCCGGAGAACTCGATCGCCACGGCCACGCCGAAGGGAATGGTCTGCAGCGACAGGTAGAAGCAGAGGTTCATCGCGCCCAGGCGCCGTAGGCGGCGATGCGTGCCGCATCGGCCCGTGCGAGCGGCCGCCGCCAGGGACGCCACAGGAGCAGCAGCAACAGGGCCGAGAAGCCCACGCGCAGGGCCGTGGTGCCCTGGGCACCGACCAGCGGGAACAGGGAATGCTTGGCCCAGGACGTGCCGATCCCGAGGAAAGTCACGGATCCCAGGATGGCGAGGGCCGGTATCAGCGGTGAATCATGCGATGTGGACATCGCTCAGGCCGCCGCGCGCTCTGCGGCGAAGTCCAGGCAGGCCTGCAGCATGCGGCGCAGGTGGGGCTGCACGCCCATGGCGGTATCGGGCAGGTAGTCGAACGGCAGGGCCTCCTGCATGTAGCTGGCCTGTGTCATCTCGAGCTGCACGGCATGCACGTTGCGGCCGGGGTCGCCGTAGTGCCGCGTGATGTAGCCGCCCTTGAAGCGGCCGTCGAGCACGGCGCTGTAGCCGGGCGCGGCCATGCCGATGGCGAGCAGTTCGCGCGCGAGCGCCGGATCGCAACTGGCGCCGTCGGCCGTGCCGAGGTTGAGGTCGGGCAGCCGGCCATCGAAGAAGCGCGGCAGCACGGAGCGGATGGAGTGCGCGTCCCAGAGCACCGCCACCCCATGCTGCGCGCGGATGCGATCGATCTCTGCACACAGCTGCGCGTGGTACGGATCCCAGTAGCGGCGGCGGCGCGCCTCGATCTCCGCGGCGGCGGGAGCCTGGGCCGGATCGGCGTAGAGCGGGGTGTCGTCGAAGGTGTCCACCGGGCACAGCCCGGTCACGCTCTGGCCCGGGTACAGGCTGCTGCCGTCGGGCGGGCGGTTCAGGTCCACCACGTAGCGCGAATGCGTGGCGATGAGCAGCGAGGCGCCCAGGCCGCGTGCGAAGGCATAGAGGCGCTCCAGGTGCCAGTCGGTGTCCGGCACCTGCCGGGCCTCTTCCGTCAGGCGGCCGGCGATCTCCGGCGGCACGTGGGTACCGGCGTGCGGCATGGATACCAGCAACGGCGCGGTGCCTGCATGGAAATGGAAGAGCGGCGTGGCCGGTGCGTCGTTCATGGGCGTTCTCGTGACAAGACAGTTTCAGTATTGCAGCAGCCCGGAGCGTACCCCGGCGAAGGCGGCCGCGCTCTCTTCGTGCAGGGCATGGCGGCCCCCGGCGACGCGCTGCACGCCGGCCGTCCAGACGGCATCGAGCGCCGATGTGCGGTGGCTGGCGAAGACATGGGCGGCGAGCTGGCTCTCGGCCGGCAGGCCGCGCAACGCGATGTGCTCCGGATCCAGCGCGACGAAATCGGCCGGAGCGCCCGGCGCGAGGCCCGCCCGCGCGCCGGGCGACGGCAGACGGCCGGCGGCCTGCGCGCCGCCCTGCACGGCCTGCAGCAGCATGGCGGTGGCGACCTGCGGTTGCGCTTCGGTGCCCAGCACGTTGCGGCGGCGCAGGGCCAGCCGCTGGCCGTATTCGAGCAGCATCAGCTCTTCGGCCGCGTTCACGCAGGCATGGCTGTCGGAGCCCAGGCCCCAGGCCCCGCCGGCCGCCCGCCAGCGCGGCAGGTCGAAGATGCCGTCGCCCAGGTTGGCCTCGGTCGTCGGGCACAGCCCCGCCACGGCACCGGACCGGGCCGCGCGTGCGGCCTCCGCATCGCTCAGGTGCGTGGCGTGGACGAGGCACCAGCGCGCATCGACGGGCGCATGGTCCAGCAGCCACTCCACGGGCCGCTGGCCGCTCCAGGCGATGCAGTCATGCACCTCCTGCGTCTGCTCGGCGATGTGGATGTGCACCGGCGCGGCGGGAACGATGGCGTCCAGGCCCTGCAGTGCCGCGTTCAGGCTGTCGGGCGGCACGGCGCGCAGGGAATGCGGTGCGAGGCCCAGCACGCCGCCCTGCGCGCGCACCACGGGCGCGAGGCGTTCGAGCAGCGCGAGCATGCCGTCGGTACGGTGCAGGAAGCGCCGCTGGCCCTCGCGGGGCGGCTGGCCGCCGAAGCCGCTGGCCTGGTAGAGCACCGGCAGCAGGGTGATGCCGATGCCGGCACGCCGTGCTGCGCGCAGCAGCGCGAGCGACATCTCGGCGTCGTCGGCATAGGGGCGGCCGTCCCCGGCATGGTGCAGGTAATGGAACTCGCACACCGCCGTGTAGCCGGCCTCCAGCATCTCCACATAGAGCCAGGTGGCGATCGCCTCCAGCGCCTCGGGCGACATGCGCGCGGCGAAGCGGTACATGAGGTCGCGCCAGCTCCAGAAGGAGTCGTCGCTGGCCGCGCGGAATTCGGTCAGGCCGGCGAAGGCGCGCTGGAACGCGTGGGAATGCAGGTTGGGCAGGCCCGGCAGCAGCGGACCGGGTGCGCGCGCCACGGCGGGCGGCGGGGCACTGTCCGGCTGTACGTGGGTGATGCGCCCGTGTTCGTTCCAGCGCAGCAGCACGTCCCTTGCCCAGCCGCCGGGCAGCAGCGCCCGTGCGGCGAAGAGCGCGCCGCCGCCGGAGTGGAAAGTCTGGCCGGTCATCGCTGCACCACCCTGCCCTGCCGGACGATTGCCTGCGGCGGCTGGTGGCCGAACCAGTAGGCCAGCTCGGCCGCTTCGGCGAAGGGCCAGAGCACGAATTCGGCCGGCCGGCCGGCGGCGATGAGGCCGTGCGTGTCCTGCAGGCCCAGGGCGCGCGCGGCATGGGTGGTGATGCCGGCCAGGGCCTCGGGCACCGTCAGCCGGAACAGCGTGCAGGCCATGTTGGCCATGAGCCGCAGGCTCAGGGCGGGCGAGGTGCCGGGGTTGTGGTCGGTGGAGACGGCCATGGGCACGCCCGCCTCGCGCAGCGCCTGGATGGGCGGCAGGTGGGTGTCGCGCAATGTGTAGTAGGCGCCGGGCAGCAGCACGGCCACCGTGCCGGCTGCCTTCATCGCGGCGATGCCTTCGGCGGACAGGTGCTCGATGTGGTCGCACGACAGCGCGCCATAGCGCGCAGCGAGCCGGGCGCCATCCATGTCGGAGAGCTGCTCGGCATGCAGCTTGACGGGCAGGCCCAGCGCCTGGGCGGCCTGGAAGACCTGCTCGGTCTCGGCCAGGCTGAAGGCGATGCGCTCGCAGAACACGTCCACCGCGTCCACCAGGCCTTCTTCGGCCAGCGCGGGAAGCATCTCGCGGCAGACCAGATCGATGTAGTCCTGGCTGCGGCCGGCGTATTCCGGTGGCAGCGCATGCGCGCCCAGGAAGGTGGTGCGCACGGTGACGCCGCAGGCCTCGCCCAGCCGCCGCGCGGCGCGCAGCTGCTTGCGCTCGGGCTCCAGCGCCAGGCCGTAGCCGGATTTGATCTCGATGGCGCACACGCCCTCGTCCAGCAGCGCCTGAAGCCGCGGCAGGGCCTGCGCGAACAGTTCGTCTTCCGAAGCGGCGCGCGTGGCTTTCACGGAGGAGACGATGCCTCCGCCGGCCCGGGCGACCTCTTCGTAGCTGGCTCCGGCCAGCCGCATGGCGAATTCGTTGGCGCGGTGGCCGCCATAGACGAGGTGGGTGTGGCAATCCACAAGGCCGGGCGTGGCCAGGGCGCCCCCACCCGCATGGCGGGGCAGCGCGGCGAAGGCCGGCGGCACGGCGGCCACGGGTCCGACCCAGCGCACGGTGCCGCCCTGCACCACGACGCAGGACAGGGCACCGTCGGGCACGGCCACGTCAGGGATGAAAAGGCCTTGCGCCAGCCGCAGGCCGGTCCAGCAGCCGTCGGCGCTGGACAGGGAAGAAAAAGGTGTAGGCTGCATGGGATTCCCTCTGGAGCGCGCGGCGCTCCGTTCCATCAAGAGTGCTGCAGGGCCGGCGCGGGGGCCGCTCCGGCGTCCGGCGCCAGGCCGATCCAGGCCAGCACGGCCCTGCCGGCATCCTCGGGAGCGAGCTGCAGCGGCTGGCCTGCCTGTTCGCCCCACCACAGTCCATGGCCCGGCCTGTAGTCGCCGGCACCGTCGCTCCACGTGCCGGCGAGCACCAGGCAGACACCGGCGGGCGTGGAGCCCGGCCGCACGCTGCCCGACACGACTTCGATGGTGCCCTGCCATGCCCCGCGGCGCAGCATGAGATTGAAATCCGTGGAGGCTCCGCCGATGGGCGTGCAGTCGAGTGCGGCAGCCCCGTCGAACGACCAGGGGCGCCAGGGCTCGTCGAGCCGGTGGTCGATGCCGCTCGCGCTCAGGTGCACGCCTTCGCCGTCGAGCAGCATGATCTGCCGCTGTATGCCCGGGTAGGCCGAGAACGGGCCCGCGCGGTCGATGGTGGCCGCGCTCACGCGCCAGCCGAAGCCGTCCATGCCGGCGCCTGGAGGCCAGCAGACGATCTCGCGCGTGGCGCCGCCGCCGTTCCTCCACGGGGTCGGCGCGATGGCGGCCAGGTCGAAGCGCTGCAATGCCATGGCGTCAGGCGCCCTCGCCCGCCAGCAGCGGGAAGAGCGGATGGGCCATGGGCGCGCCGGCAGGGAGTTCGCCGGCCAGGCCGGGGAACTCCGGCGAGGTGGTCCAGGCGCGCGGCGCATGGCGCACGTCGTCGCCCAGGAACCGCACGGAGAACACCCGCCGCCGGCCCGGCCCCTCGAAGCCGCCGGCCGCGTGCAGGGTGAGCATGTGGAAGCACACCACGTCGCCGGGCTCGATGTCCCAGCCCAGGATGTCGAAGGCCGCACGTCGGGCCTCCACGTCGGGCAGGTCCTGCAGGCTGCCCTCGGGGAACCACTTCGCCTGGTGGTCCATGAAGCTGCGCGGCATGAGCCACGGCCCTCGGTGCGAGCCGGCCACGAACTCCAGCGTGCTGGCACGCGGCACCGGATCCACCGGGATCCAGCAGCTGATGTTCTGCATGCCGTCGATGTTGTAGTAGGGCTGGTCCTGGTGCCACGGCGTGCGCTGGCGCGTGCCCGGCTCCTTGACCAGCACGTGGTCGTGGTAGAGGCGCACGCCGCGCGAGCGCATGAGCCGCTGCGCGGCGAGGGCCACGGGCGTCTCGGCGATGAAGCGGCCGAACGCGGGAATGTCCTGCCAGTTGCAGAAGTCCTCGAAGAAGCGGCCCGGGTCGTCCGCGCGGCTGGCGATCTTGGCGCGCGGGCTGGGAGAGGCCAGGTTGGCGTCGATGCCGCCCTCCAGCAGCGCCACCTCGTCGGGCGTGAGCAGGCCGCGCAGGCACACTGCACCGTGGCGTGCGAAATCGGCCACGAGTTCGTCGGTCACACATTCGGACACGCGCCGGGCGATCGCGGCAGTGGCGGCGGCGCGCAGCATCACTTCACCATCGGCAGGTGCAGCTGGTGCTTCTTCGCCGTGGCGATGGCTATGTCGTAGCCAGCGTCCGCATGCCGCATGACGCCACTGGCCGGATCGTTCCAGAGCACGCGCTCCAGGCGGGCCGCGGCTTCCGGCGTTCCATCGGCCACGATCACCACGCCCGCATGCTGCGAATAGCCCATGCCCACGCCGCCGCCATGGTGCAGGCTCACCCACGTGGCGCCGCCCGCGGTGTTGAGCAGCGCGTTGAGCAGCGGCCAGTCGCTCACCGCGTCGGTGCCGTCCTTCATCGCCTCGGTTTCGCGGTTGGGGCTGGCGACGGAGCCGGTGTCCAGGTGGTCGCGGCCGATGACGATGGGCGCCTTCAGCTCGCCGCTTTTCACCATCTCGTTGAAGGCCAGCGCCGCCTTGTGGCGCTCGCCCAGGCCCAGCCAGCAGATGCGCGCGGGCAGGCCCTGGAAGGCGATGCGCTCGCGGGCCATGTCGAGCCAGCGGTGGGTGTGCTTGTTCTCGGGGAACAGCTCCTTGATCTTGGCGTCGGTCTTGTAGATGTCTTCCGGATCGCCCGAGAGCGCCACCCAGCGGAACGGGCCTTTGCCTTCGCAGAACAGCGGGCGGATGTAGGCCGGCACGAAGCCGGGGAAATCGAAGGCGTTCTTCACGCCCTGGTCGAAGGCCACCTGGCGGATGTTGTTGCCGTAGTCCACCGTGGGAATGCCCATGGCCTGGAAGTCGAGCATGGCCTGCACGTGGACGGCGCAGCCCTGGGCGGCGGCCTGCTTCAGGCGGGCATGCTGCGCCGGGTCGGCGGCGGCGGCCTGCCATTGCTCCACGGTCCATCCCACGGGCAGGTAGCCGTTGATGAGGTCGTGGGCCGAGGTCTGGTCGGTCACGATGTCGGGCCGGGGGCCGCCCGCCTTTGCGCGCCTGGCCAGTTCGGGCAGCACCTCGGCGGCGTTGCCCAGCAGCGCGATCGACACCGCCTCGCCCCGGGCCGTGTGGTGCGCGATGAGCGCCAGCGCATCGTCGATGTCCCTCGCCTGCTTGTCCACGTAGCGCGTGCGCAGGCGAAAGTCGATGCTGGACTGCTTGCATTCGACGGCCAGCACGCAGGCCCCCGCCAATACGCCCGCCAGCGGCTGCGCGCCGCCCATGCCGCCCAGGCCCGCCGTCAGGATCCACCTGCCCGAGAGGTCGTTGCCGTAGTGCTGGCGGCCGGCCTCGACGAAGGTCTCGAACGTGCCCTGCACGATGCCCTGTGCGCCGATGTAGATCCAGCTGCCGGCCGTCATCTGGCTGTACATGAAGAGGCCCTTGCGATCCAGTTCGTTGAAGTGTTCCCAGTTGCCCCACTTCGGCACCAGGTTGGAGTTGGCGAGCAGCACGCGCGGTGCGTTCTCGTGCGTCTTGAACACGCCCACGGGCTTGCCGGACTGGATCAGCAGGGATTCGTCAGCCTCCAGGGTCTGGAGCGACGACAGGATCTGGTCGAAGCACTCCCAGTTGCGCGCCGCGCGGCCGATGCCGCCGTACACCACCAGCGATTGCGGGTTCTCGGCCACGTCCGGATCCAGGTTGTTCTGGAGCATGCGGTAGGCGGCCTCGGCGAGCCAGTTCTTGCAGTGCAGCTGGCTGCCCCGCGGGGCGCGGACCACGCGCGCGGGATCGTGGCGGGGGTCTGCGTGGGTGGCAGCGGACAGGATGGCGTCGTTGGCGTTCATGGCATCGCTCCTTGGGCGTTCGTGTACGGACCGGGATTACTGGAAGCTGGGCAGGCAGGCCGCGAGCGGCGCGGGCCACGCCGAGGTGCTGGCCCACAGGCGCATGGCCTCGATGTCGGGCGCGAGGTAGCGGTCCTGCTCCAGGAAGGCCACGCGCCCGCGGATGGCGGCGAACTGCGCCTCGATCAGCGGGGATGATTCCAGGCTGCGGTCGAACTCCATGCCCTGCGCGGCGGCCATGGCCTCGATGCCCACGATCACCGCCGTGTTGCGCGCCATGTCCAGCAGGCGCCGCGCGGCGTAGGTGGCCATGGAGACGTGGTCTTCCTGGTTGGCCGAGGTGGGCAGGCTGGTCACGCTGCTGGGGTGGGCCAGGCACTGGTTCTCGGCGGCCAGGGCCGCGGCCGTGACCTGGGCGATCATGAAGCCGGAGTTGACGCCGCTGTCCCGGATCAGGAAGGCCGGCAGGCCCGACAGGCCCGTGTCGAGCAGCAGCGCGAGGCGGCGCTCCGAGATGGCGCCGATCTCCGACAGCGCCAGAGCGATGATGTCCGCCGCGAAGGCGACCGGTTCGGCATGGAAGTTGCCGCCGGAGATCACCTCGCCCGTGTCCGTGAATACCAGCGGGTTGTCCGACGCGGCATTGGCCTCGATCTGCAGCACGCGGGCGGCATGCGAAAGGTTGTCCAGGCAGGCGCCCATGACCTGAGGCACGCAGCGGATGGAATACGGGTCCTGCACGCGGCCGCAGTCCGGGTGGGAGGGATCGATGGCGCTGCCTTCCAGCAGCGCGCGCACGGCGGCGGCGACGGCGATCTGGCCGGCCTGCCCGCGCGCTTCGTGGATGCGCGCGTCGAAGGGCTTGACCGAGCCCTTGATGGCCTCCAGCGTGAGGCAGCCCGACACCAGGCCGGCGGCGAACACGTTCTCGGCCGCGAACAGTCCCGCCAGCGCCAGCGCGGTGGACACCTGCGTGCCATTGAGCAGGGCCAGGCCTTCCTTGGGACCCAGCACGAACGGCTCCAGCCCCACGGCGGCCATGGCCTCGCGGCCGGTGACGATCCGGCCACCGACCTGGGCCGCGCCCTCGCCGATCAGCACGCAGGCCAGGTGCGCCAGGGGCGCGAGATCGCCCGAAGCCCCCACCGAGCCCTTGGTGGGAATCACCGGCAGCACGTCGGCATTGGCCAGCGCCAGCAGCGCATCGACCAGGGCCGGGCGCACGCCCGAATGGCCGCGCGCCAGGCTCACGGCTTTGGTGGCCAACACCATGCGCACCACGCCGTCCGGCAGCGGATCGCCCGTGCCCACGCTGTGCGAGAGCACCAGGTTGCGCTGCAGCTCGGCCAGCCGGTCGTGCGCGATCTTCGTGCTGGCGAGCTTGCCGAAGCCGGTGTTGATGCCATAGACCACCTGTTCTTCCAGGGCGATGCGGTCCACCGTCGCCTGGGAAGCCCGCATGCCGGCCAGGGCGGAGGCATCCAGTGCCAGCCGCTGGCCGCCGGCGGCGATGGCGCGCAGTTCGGCCAGGGTGACCCGGCCGGGGTGCAGTACGAGGGTGGGCATGGCGCTCATGGCTTTTCCTGTATATACAAGTCAATCTACAACTGGGCCGACGGTTTTTCCCGGCGGCGGGCGCATTGAACCACGGAATCACCAGCTTGTATATACAGGTTGGTTTTCACGTGTCTCACCCGACGAGCGGATGGCCGTCGGCCCGGATGCGGCTGCCGAGCCGGTAGCGCGAGCCCGGGTGCAGGCAGCGCACCAGCGTGACCGGCATGCCCCGCGTCCAGGTCCGGCGCGTGAGCAGCAGGCACGGGTCGCCTCCCGCCATGTCCAGCAGGCGCGCCTGCTCGGGCGTGGGCAGCACGGCATCCACCACGTGCTCCATCTGGTCGAACGGCACATTGCGCACCAGGTACTCGGACGGCTGCAGCCGCGTGAAGTCCTGCGCGCCGAACTGCGGCACCGCGCGCGGGTTCACGTAGCGGTCTTCCAGTTGCACCGGCACGCCGTCCTCGCGGTGCACGCAGACCGCGTGGAAGACCGACTCGCCCGTGCGCAGGTCCAGCGCGGCCGCGATGTCCAGCGGCGCGGAGACACGCTCCACCGCGAGCACGTCGCAGCGGTAATCGTGGCCGCGCTGCCGGATCTCGCTGGCGAGGTTGGCGATCTGCAGCAGCGTGGACTGCGGCTTGTCCTCCGCCACGAAGCTGCCCACGCCGGCCACGCGCACGATGCGGCCCTGCTCCGCCAGCTCGCGCAGCGCGCGGTTCACGGTCATGCGCGACATGCCGAACTGCTGCACCAGTTCGCTCTCCGACGGAAGCCGGTCGCCCGCGCGCCACGATCCGTCCTGGATCCTGCGCACGATGTGGTCCTTGATCTGCTGGTAGAGGGCGAGCGCCGGTTCGGCGGCGGCCGGCGGGCCGGCGGGTCGGGAGGGGCGCTTGCGGGCGGTCGTCTTCATGCGCGGGACTCTAGCAGCGCATCGCGCGATGGCCGGCCACCCATCAATGCGCCTCGGCCGCCGTGGATTCGGCCCGGATTTCCTCGGTCAGCCGCGCCTTGAGTTCCATGAACTCCGGCGAGGTCTTGAGCGTGTAGTGCCGCGGATGCGGCAGATCCACCGCGACCTCCGTCTTGATGCGCCCCGGCCGCGCGCTGAACACGGCCACGCGGCTCGCCATGAAGATGGCCTCGTCGATGTCGTGGGTGACGAACATCACGGTCTTGCGCTCGGCCTCCCAGATGCCCAGCAGCAGCTCCTGCATCAGCACGCGGGTCTGGTTGTCGAGCGCGCCGAAGGGTTCGTCCATGAGCAGTATCTTCGGATCGTTGGCCAGCGCGCGGGCAATGGCGGTGCGCTGCTGCATGCCGCCCGAGAGCTGCCTGGGATGGTGCTGTTCGAAGCCGCGCAGCCCCACCTTGGCGATGAAATAGGCCGCCCGCTCCTTCTGCTGCGGCTCGGGCATGCCCCTCTCCCGCAGGCCGAAACGGATGTTCTGCTCGATGGTGAGCCAGGGAAACAGCGTGTAGCTCTGGAACACCATGCCCCGGTCGGCGCCCGGGCCTTCGACCGGCCGGCCGTCCAGCAGCACCCGGCCGCTGGTGGGCTGGTCCAGCCCCGCCACGATGCGCAGCATGGTCGATTTGCCGCAGCCCGAAGGGCCCAGGATGGTGACGAAGTCGTTGTCGGCCACATGGAAATCGACCGGCAGCAGCGCCTGCGTGGCCGGCACCCTGGCCGAGGTGAAGGTGCGCGACACGCCCTGGATATGCAACTCACTCATCTCGGTTCTCCGTAACACAATGCGCCACCCACAGTCCACGCAACTGGCGCGACCCGCGCGCGGGCAGCCGAGCAAGGGCCGCCCCGCTGCGAGGGCTGCGTCCCCCTGCCCGCCTTGCGCAGCAAGGCGAGAGCGGGGCGAAGGACCGCAGGGCCTCAGGGGGGTGTCGTTTCATTTCAGATGGCGCTCCAGGCGAAGAGGCGGCGGTTGAGCGCCTTGAAGAGGAAATCGGACACCAGGCCGATCAGGCCGATCACGATGATGCCGAAGATGATCTGCCCGGTGTTCAGCAGCGCCTGGCTGTCGGTGATCATGTGGCCGATGCCGGACGACGAGCCGATCAGCTCGGCCACGATCACGTAGGTCCAGGCCCAGCCGAGCACCAGCCGCAGCGTCTCGGCGATGTCCGGCGCGGCGCCCGGAATGAGCACGCGGCGCACGATGCCCGTGGGCGTGGCGCCCAGCGTGTAGGCGGCCTCGACCAGGTCCTTGCGGGCGTTGCCCA
Organism: Paracidovorax citrulli; assembly: GCF_900100305.1. GTDB lineage: Bacteria > Pseudomonadota > Gammaproteobacteria > Burkholderiales > Burkholderiaceae_C > Paracidovorax > Paracidovorax citrulli. Next base: position 117,251 of record NZ_FNEY01000003.1, read on the forward strand.
CGATCACGGCCACCATCAGGATGATCTGGAATACGGAACCGATGAAGATCACCAGCAGCTTCTGCAGTTCGCCCAGTCCGGCCCAGAGGATGAGCAGGGGAATGAAGGCCGATGCCGGCAGGTAGCGGCAGAAGGACACGAAGGGCTCCAGGAACGCCTCCACCCCCTTGTGCGCGCCCATGGCGATGCCCAGCGGCACGGCCACCAGCGCGGCCAGGACGAAGCCGCCCAGCACGCGCCACACCGTCATGCCGATGTCGTGCAGGAAGCCGAACTGCGTGAACAGCAGCCAGCCCTCCCGCACCATGGTGATCGGGCTGGCCAGGAAGGTGGGCGACACGTAGCCGCCCAGCGTGGCCACCGACCACACGGCCACGAAGAGCGCGAAGAAGGCCGCGCCCAGCAGCCAGCGCGTGCGCGGGGCCACCGGCTCCAGCGGGCGCAGGCGGCGGCGCGGCGCGGCATGCACGGCCGCGGATGCCGGTGCGGCAGGAGCGCCGGGTTGGGGATCAGCGGGCATGGCGCCCGTCACTCGGCTCATCGCTGGGCTCTCCTGGCTAAGAACGTGGGCAGTGGCGGCGAACGCATCACTTGATGAAGCTGTCGTCGAACATGGCGGCGAAGTTGTCCGGCTGCTTGCGCACGACGCCCGCCTCCAGCAGGATCGCGCCGGCATCCTTCATGAACTGCTGCAGCTCGCCTGCGAAGAACTTCTGGTTGGCGGCCTTGTCCTGCCAGCGCAGGTAGGCCGAAGACTTGGCGAAGGCCTCGCCCGTCTGCTTGACGGCGGCGCCCATGATCTCGTTGGACCTGGCCGGGTCGGCCTTGATCATCTCCAGCGCATCGAAATACGACTGCGTGAGCGCCTGCGCGGCCTTGGGGTTCGCCTTGAGCCACTCGGGCGCGCAGCCCACGGTGTCCATCACCATGGGGTAGCCGATGGTGGTGGCGAGGATCCTGCCCGCCTGCGGGTTGGCGCGGATGGTGGACAGGTACGGCTCGTAGGTCATCGCGGCGTCGTTCTGGCCCGACACGAAGGCCTGCGCGGCCGGCTGCGGCTCCAGCGACACGGTCTTCACGTCTTTCAGCGTCATGCCGTTCTTGGACAGCATCCAGGCCAGGCCGAAGTACGGCGCGGTGCCTGGCGCGCTCACGGCGACGGTCTTGCCCTTGAGGTCGGCGAAGCTCTTCACGTCGTTGCGCACCGCGATACCGTCGGCGCCGTAGGACTTGTCCATCTGGAAGATCTGAACGATGGGCACGCCGTTGGTGTTCCAGGCGACGTGCGTCTCCACCGTGGTGGCGGCGCACTGGATGGCCTTGGATGCCAGGGCGAGGTGGCGGTCCTTCTGCGGAATCATCTTCAGTTCCACGTCCAGGCCATTCTTCCTGAAGATGCCGGCCTTGTCGGCCAGGGTCAGCGGCGCGAAGCCGGTCCAGCCGGACATGCCCAGCGCGATCTTCGTCTCCTGGGCCTGGGCGGCCATTGCCAGCCCGACCATGCCTGCCGCGGCGGCGAGCCGCGACACACCACTCGATACCGTTCTGCCCATCGTCCTGCTCCTCGTGAATTGAATGCACCTGGGAAATCGACTGCCCGCCCATTCTTGCCCCCTGCCCATGCTGTCTATACAGGGTTAACGCGCACGCATCCGGCTGCATGGCGGGCGGCAAGGCCGGGCGGTCGAGCCGCCGGGCTCCATGCAAGAAGGAGACCAGGGCTCCCTCCGGGGAAACCCTGCCTGGAACGGCTTCCCGGACACGGATGCGGTCCGCAAATCCCCGGCCCGGTGCGCCGGCTGTTCCCTGCACACCACAAGCGTGCGGCGCCATGGGCTGGCCGTGTCGGAGAGTTCCGTAAAAGCCGCCCCTGCCCCCCGGACGGACATGCCCCCGCCCTTAGAATTTGACACATCTACAACATCGAGCGAAAGCGGCCTTGGCCATGACTCTGCAGTACGAGGCCCTCGCGGCCATCCTGGATCGCAAGGAAGAGGCCATCCTCCAGGAATGGCTGGCCGAGGCGGCCCAGGGCGACGCCCTGCATTCCGCTGGCGCCGTCTCCGATGCGCGGGACATCCTGCAGGCGCTGCGCACTGCGCTGCAGAGCGCGCCGCCGCCCGCCGGCCACCCGCAGGCGGGCAGCGCATGGCACACGCTCGACGGCGTGCTGGAGTCCCTGTCGCGCTCCCGGGCCGCCCGCGGCGAGACCGCCGGCGACACCAGCCTGTTCGTGCTGGCGCTCAAGAAGGCCCTGTTCACCCAGCTGCAGGCGACATCGCAGGACACCACCGCCCTGCAGTCCGCGCTGTGGAACACCACCGCCCTGGTGGACCGCATGGCGCAGCACACGGTCAACACCTTCCAGCAGGCGCGCGAGGACATCATCCGCCGCCAGCAGGAAGAACTGCTGGAACTCTCGACCCCGGTGGTCAAGCTCTGGGATGGCGTGCTCGCCGTGCCGATGATCGGCACGCTCGACAGCAACCGCACCCAGGTGGTGATGGAAACACTGCTGCAGCGCATCGTGGATACCGGATCCGACATCGCCATCATCGACATCACCGGCGTGCCCACCGTGGACACGCTGGTAGCCCAGCACCTGCTCAAGACGGTGGCCGCCATCCGGCTCATGGGCGCCGACTGCATCGTGAGCGGCATCCGGCCGCAGATCGCGCAGACCATCGTGCACCTGGGCATCGACCTGCAGGGCATCCACACGCGTGCCACGCTCGCGGACGCGCTCGCCCTCGCGCTGCAAAAGAGCGGCTGGCGCATCGAGCGCGACCGCGCGCCCACCTGAGGGGGAAGGACAGGCATGGAACGCATACCGATCCTCCGCATGGGCAACACCCTGCTGGTCACCATCCAGGTGGACATGCAGGACCGCACCGCCCTCGCCCTGCAGGAAGACCTCGCCACGCGCATCGCCGACACCGGCGCCACGGGCGTGATGATCGACATCTCCGGACTGGAGATCGTGGATTCGTTCGTGGGCCGGATGCTCAGCAGCATCTCCGGCATCGCGCGCATTCTTTCTGCACATACGGTCGTGGTCGGCATGCAGCCGGCCGTGGCCATCACCCTCGTGGAACTCGGCCTGTCGCTGGACGGCGTGCGCACCGCGCTCAACGTGGAGCGCGGCATGGAACTGCTGCGCCGCATCCGCGAGGAGGCCCCTCTTGGCCGATGACACCTCGGGCACCCTGCCCCTCGAATCCGAGCAGCACATCGTGCTGTGCCGCCAGGCCGTCCGCACGCTGTGCGGCAGGCTCAGGTTCTCGCTGGTGGACCAGACCAAGGTCATCACCGCGGCCAGCGAGCTGTCGCGCAATACCCTGATCCACGGCGGCGGAGGCCGCATGCGCTGGGAACTGCTCGACCAGGCCGGGCGCTCCGGGCTGCGCATGCACTTCGAGGACGAAGGCCCGGGCATTGCCGACCTGCAGCTCGCCCTGTCGGACGGCTGGACCTCCGGAGGCGGCATGGGCCTGGGCCTGCCGGGCAGCCGTCGGCTGGTGAACGACTTCGACATCCGTACCGCCCCCGGCCAGGGCACCTGCGTGACCATCACGAAATGGAAGTGATGGACGCGACGCCCCATGCCTCCGCCGAGGTCCTGCACGGCTGGACCCACGTGGCCTTCCCGATCGACGACGCCAGCCGCGTCGGCGAGGCGCGGCGCTTCGGCGCGCACGCCAGCGGGGACCTGGGCTGGAACGCCACCGATGCCGGCCGGCTGTCGCTGGTCGTCACCGAGCTGGCCACCAACCTGCACCGGCACGCCCGGGGCGGCCGGCTGCTCATCGCGGCCATACCCGGGCGGCGCACGGTGGAGGTCATCGCCATCGACAACGGCCCCGGCATCGCCGACCTGCGGCTGGTGATGCGCGACGGCTATTCCACCGGCGGATCGCCCGGCACGGGGCTGGGCGCCGTCCGGCGCCTCGCGGACAGTTTCGATCTCCATTCCACGCCCCAGGGCACGGTCTGTGTCGCGCGGGTGCAGGAGCGCCCCCAGGAGGAAGAGGATGGCTTCGCGGCCGCCGGCGCCGTTCCGCGCCGCGCCGCGCCGCTGCCGGAGGTCCGCGTCGGCGCGATCTGCCTGCCGCTGAGGGGAGAAACCGTCTGCGGCGACGCCTGGGCGGCCGCCATCGACGGCGAGCGCGTGGCGCTGTGCGTCGCCGACGGGCTCGGGCACGGCCCCGAAGCGGCCCGTCCCTCGCAGGCGGCGCTGTCTGTCTTCCTGCAGTCACCGTTCAACGAACTGGGCGGCATGGCCGACCGCGCCCATCTGGCGCTGCAGGGCACGCGCGGCGCGGCCGTGTGCAGCCTGCGCTGGGACGGCCCTGAGGCTCCCGTGCACAGCGCCAGCATCGGCAACGTGTCGGCGCGCCTGCTCTCCGGCGTGGCCGACCGGTCGGTCCCCGCCCAGCACGGGACCGTGGGCCTGCACATCCGCAAGGCGCGCGAGACCGCCACGGAGCCCCCGGCCCATGCGTTGGCCGTGGTGCATACCGACGGTATCGAGGCGCGCTGGAACGCCTCCGCACTCCTTCCCCTGCTCGGCCGCGACCCGACGCTCGCGGCCGCCGTGCTGCTGCGCGACCACCACCGGGCCCGCGACGATGCCACCGTCGTCGTGGTCCAGCGCACGGGTTGAGCCCGCGTACCCGAGGAACCGCACGATGACATCCGAGCAAGACCAGGCGGCAGCCACCTCTGCCGAGGCGCTGCGCGCCGCGCTGGCGGCCAGCCAGCAGGAAATCGAACTGCTGCGCGCGGAGCTGGAGGAAACCAACCGCGGCGTGGTGGCGCTCTATTCGGAACTGGACGCACAGGCCGAGCAGCTGCGCAAGGCCACCGAGATGAAGAGCCGGTTCCTGGCGTACATGAGCCACGAATTCCGCACGCCGATCAGTTCCATCCGCAGCATTGCCCGGCTGCTGGCCGACCACGTGGACGGCCCGCTGAACGCCGAGCAGTCGCGGCAGGTGGCCTTCATCCAGGCCACTGCCATGGAGTTCTCCGACATGGTGGACGACCTGCTCGACCTCGCGAAGATCGAGGCCGGCCGCGTCGATATCTCGCCCGCCTGGTTCGAGATGGTGGACCTGTTCCAGGCCCTGCGCGGCATGTTCAAGCCGGTCGCCACCAACCCCGATCTCAACCTGGTGTTCGAGGAGCCCCGCAACCTTCCGCCGCTCTTCACGGACGACCGCAAGCTGTCGCAGATCCTGCGCAACTTCATCTCCAACGCGCTCAAGTTCACGCCGCGCGGCGAAGTCCGCGTGTCCGCGCAGGCCTGCGACGGAGACCGCGTGCGCTTCTCGGTGGCCGACACGGGCATCGGCATCGCCCCCGAGTTCCACGCCAGCGTGTTCGAGGATTTCTCGCAGGTCGGCTCGCCCCTGCAGAAGCGCCTGCGCGGCACCGGCCTGGGCCTGGCGCTGTGCCGCCAGCTCGCCGAACTGCTCGGCGGTGCCGTGGAGCTGCAGAGCGTGCCCGGCGAAGGATCGGTGTTCTCCGTGACGCTGCCCGTGCGCCTGCCGGAGCCTGCGCCTGCCACCGGGATCGCGGAGTGACGCATATGCTCGACGTCGGAGCCATCCACGCGACCATCGAACGCTCGGCCCACACCGTGCTGGTGGTGGACGACAACCCGGTCACCCGCTATTCCACCGCGCGCGTCGTGCGCGCGGCGGGCTTCCAGACCATGGAAGCCGAGAGCGGCGCACAGGCCCTGCAGATGGCGGGCGAAGGCATCTCGGCCGTGGTGCTGGACGTGCACCTGCCGGACATCGACGGCTTCGCCGTCTGCCGCGCGCTGCGTACCCGCGAAGACACGGCCCAGTTGCCGGTGATGCACCTTTCGGCGGCCCACGTGCATGCCGAGGACCGCGTCACCGGGCTGAACGCCGGGGCCGACGCCTACCTCACCCATCCCGTGGAACCCGCGGTGCTGGTGGGCACCCTGCAGGCACTCATCCGCGCGCGCACTGCGGAGGACAGCCTGCGGCGCAGCGACCGGCGCTTCCGCGCCATCTACAGCCAGGCCCTCAGCGGCATCGGGCTGCTGGAGCGCGACGGGCGCTTCACCGACGTCAACCCGGCGATGGCGCGCGTGCTCGGGCGCACCCGCCAGGAAGTCCTCGGCCGCGCGATCAGCGACTTCGCCCCGCCCGGCTGGGTGGACTTCGTCAAGGACAAGACGGTGGACACCGGCCAGTCGGCCACCTGGCAGGGCGAGTTCCCGCTCATGCGGCCCTCGGGCCAATGGGTGTACCTGGAATGGAGCATTTCCGCGCACGTGGAACCCGGGATGCGCATGGCCCTGGCCGCCGACATCTCCGAGCGGGTGGAACTCGACAGCCGCCGCCAGGAGGTGCTGGAGCGCGAGCAGGCGGCCCGCGCCACGGCCGAGCGCCTGAGCCGCACCAAGGACGACTTCATCGCCGTGCTGTCGCACGAGTTGCGCACGCCGCTGAACGCGATCGCCGGCTGGGTGCACATCCTCAAGCGGCGCGGCGGCACGCCGGAACTCATCAAGGGCCTGGATTCCATCCACCGCAACGTCAAGGCGCAGGCGCGCATCATCTCCGACATCCTCGACGTCTCGCGCATCAACAGCGGCAAGCTGCACCTGGAGCGCGAGTGGACGCAGCCCATCGAGGTGGTGCGCTCCGCGATCGATGCGCTGCAGGCCTCCATCGCCGAGAAGCACCTCGAGATCGTGCTGCGCGCAGGCGAGGACATCGGTCCCGCCTGGCTCGACCCGACGCGGTTCCAGCAGATCTTCTGGAACCTGCTGACCAACGCCATCAAGTTCTCGAACGACAGCGGGCGCATCGACGTGTCGCTGTCCCGCGATGACGATGCGCTCACGCTGACCGTGCAGGATTTCGGACGCGGCATCTCGCCCGAATTCATCGAGCACCTCTTCGACCGGTTCACCCAGAGCGATTCACCGGACAACCGCCGCCACGGCGGTTTGGGCCTCGGCCTGTCCATCGTCAAGCATCTGGCGGAACTGCATGGTGGCGGCGCCGAGGCCTACAGCGCCGGCACCGGGGAAGGCACCACGATCACGGTCACGCTCACCGCGGCCTACGAAGGCGGCGCCAGCGCGAGCGTGCCTGCGGCGCTGGCGTCCGACGAGCCGGCCCCGGAGCCGGCCGAGGCCGAGCGTCCGCTCAGGGGCCTGGACATCCTCACCGTCGAAGACCACCCGGACGCGAGCGAAATGCTGGCCGTCGTCCTTTCGGACGGAGGCGCCCGGCCCCGGCAGGCGGTGGATTTCGACTCCGCGATGCAAGCGCTGCGCGAACGCTGGCCCGACGTGGTCGTGAGCGACATCGGCCTGCCCGGGCGCGACGGCTACGAACTCGCGCGGGCGCTGCGCGACATGCCCGTGCCGCAGGGGCTCAAGCCGCCCATCGCGATCGCGCTCACCGCGTTTTCGCGCCCGCAGGACGCGAACAAGGCCCTGGAAGCGGGTTTCGACGCACACCTGGGCAAGCCCCTGCAGCCCCATGCCCTGATGGCCACGATCGCGCGCCTGATGGCCGCCCGCCCGGCCTAGACACCGACGTCCCCTGACGCCATGACGATCCCACCGACCCCGCCCGCCGAGCGCCATGCCGACATCTTCATCGGCCAGAGCGAGATGGCACGGCGCATGCGCCAGCACGACTGGGAAGCGACGCCGCTCGGGCCGCCCGAACGCTGGCCCCAGGGGCTCAAGGCCGCGCTGCGCATCCTGCTGACCTCCCGCTTCGAAATGTGGGTGGGCTGGGGCCCGGACATCGCTTTCTTCTACAACGACGCCTACCGCCCCACGCTGGGCACCAAGCATCCCCAAGCGCTGGGCCGGCCCACTTCGCAGATCTGGGCAGAAATCTGGGACGACGTGAAGGACCGGATGCACGCGGTGTACCAGCGTGGCGAATCCACCTGGGATTCCTCCCTGATGCTGCTCATCGACCGTGCAGGAACGGGCACCCTCGAGGAGACCTACCACACCTTCTCGTACAGCCCGCTGCTGGACGACGACGGGCGCGTGAACGGCCTGTTCTGCGCGGTGTCCGAAGAGACGCGCCGCGTCATCAGCGAGCGGCGCCTGGCGGTGCTGCACGAACTGAGCGCGGCGATGTCGCTGGGCGGCACCCGCCAGCAGGTCGTGGACGGCGCCTGCGCCACCCTGGCGAACGCGCAGCACGACCTGCCCTTCTCGCTGATCTATCTCCACGATGCCCACGGCACGGCGCGGCTGGCCTGCAATGCCGGCGTGCCCTCGGGCCACCGGCTGGCGCCGCGCGAAATCGCGCCCGGCGCGCCGTGGCCCTGGCGCCTGGACCGGCTCGCGGCCGGCGAGGCCGCATTCGCAGTCCCACTGGAGCCGGCGGCCGACACGCCCACCGGCGCGTGGCAGGTTCCGCCACACACCGCGTTCGTGGTGGCGCTGCCCCCGCAAGGGGACGCCCGGTCCGCGGGCTTCCTCGTGTGCGGTGCGAATCCGCACCGCCCCGGGGACGACGCCGAGACCCGGTCGTTCGTGCAACTGCTCGCCGGGCAGGTGGCGCCGGCCGTCGCGCAGGCCGAGGCGCTGGAATCCCGCACGGCCGAGCGCGACCGCCTGCGCGAACTGTTCAGCAAGGCGCCGGGCTTCATGTGCGTGCTGCGCGGGCCCGACCACGTTTTCGAGTTCGTCAACGATTCATACCAGCAGCTCATCGGGCGCAGGGACATCGAAGGCAAGTCCATCCGCGACGCCATGCCGGAACTGCAGGGCCAGGGCATCCACGAACTGCTCGACGAGGTGTACCGCACCGGCAGGCCCTACATCGGCAAGAACCTCAAGGTCATGCTGCAGCGCGATCCCGGCGGTCCGCTGACCGAGCACTACCTGAACTTCATCTACCAGCCCACGCTGGACGGCACGGGGGCGGTGAACGGCATCTTCGCCGAAGGCTACGACGTGACCGACCAGCGCGTCGCGGAACAGGAACTGCGCGCCCTCAACAGCCACCTGGAAAGCCGGGTGGCCGAGCGCACCCGCGACCTGGAGGACGCTCTGGCGCGCCTCACCGCGGAATCCCGCGAGCGCGAGGCCGCCCAGGAGGCGCTGCGGCAGTCGCAGAAGATGGAAGCCGTAGGCCAGCTCACCGGCGGTCTCGCGCATGATTTCAACAATCTGCTGGCCACCATCAGCGGCAGCCTCGAGTTGCTCAACCGGCGCGTGGCACAGGGGCGCTTCGACGACCTCGCCCGCTACGTGGCGGTCGGCCAGGGGGCCGCGCGGCGCGCCGCCTCCCTCACCCACCGCATGCTGGCCTTCTCGCGGCGGCAGACGCTCGACCCCAAGCCCACCGATGTGAACCGTCTGGTGCGCGGCATGGAGGAGCTCATCCGGCGCACCATCGGCCCCGAGACCGAGCTGGAGGTCGTGAACGCGGTGGGCCTGTGGACCACCCATGTGGACCCGCACCAGCTCGAAAGCGCTCTCCTGAACCTGTGCATCAATTCCCGCGATGCCATGCCCGGCGGCGGCCGGCTCACCATCGAGACCGCCAATGCCTGGATGGACGAGCGCGCCGGACGCGAGCGCGACCTTCCGCCGGGCCAGTACGTGTCGCTGTGCGTGACCGATACCGGCACGGGCATGGCACCCGAGGTGATGCGCCGGATCTTCGAGCCCTTCTTCACCACCAAGCCGATCGGCATGGGCACGGGCCTGGGCCTTTCGATGGTGTACGGGTTCGCCCGGCAATCCGGCGGGCAGGTGCGCGCTTATTCCGAGCCCGGCATGGGCACGACGATGTGCATCTACCTGCCCCGCCACGAAGCGCCGCCCGAGGATTCCGACCTGCCGGCCCTGCAGCCCGCGGAGGCCGGCGAGGGATCGGGCACGGTGCTCGTGGTGGACGACGAGCCCAGCGTGCGCGCCCTGGTGGTGGAGGTGCTGCACGAAATGGGCTACCAGACCATCGAGGCGCACGACGGCCCCTCCGCACTGCAGGTGCTGCAATCGCGCACCCACCTGGATCTGCTGATCACCGACGTCGGCCTGCCCGGCGGCATGAACGGGCGCCAGCTCGCCGATGGCGGGCGCCTCACGCGGCCCGACCTGCAGATCCTCTTCATCACCGGCTATGCCGAGAACGCGGCCGTGGGCAACGGCCATCTGGAGCGGGGCATGCACGTGCTGACCAAGCCCTTCACGCTCGATGCGCTGGCCCACCGCGTGCGCACCCTCATCCCGCAACCGTCATGAGGCCTGCCGTGCTCCGTCCTCCTGGCCCGCCCGGCGACGCCATCCACGCGCAGGGCGGGCCCGCGGCCGACTGCCTGGGCGCCCTGCGGGACGCCACGCGCACGCGGCATGAGCGTCTCGACGCGGCACTGCCCATCGCCCGTCCGGGGGCGACGCTGGACGACTACATCCGGCACGCGAGTGCCCTGGCGGCCTGGCTCCAGGCCCTGTCTCCGCTGCTCCGCGTACTCGACGACGGAGCGTCCGCCTGGCCGCTGGACGATCCGGCGCGGCGAAACGCCCTGCGCGACGATCTGACGGATGCCGCGGCCGCCCCGTCCCCGTGCGCGGCCCCGGGAGCAGGAGCGGCCATCGATGCGGCGCTCGCGGCGTTTCCCGGGCGGCACGCTGCCGTGGCCTGGGGAATGGCCTACGTGGTGGAAGGGTCTCAACTCGGTGGACAATGGCTGTACCGGCGACTGGCCCGGCCCCTCGCGCCCCACCCCCTGCGGTACCTGCAGGGCAGCGGCGCCCGCACGGCGGAGCGCTGGAAGGATTTCACGGCCCGGCTGGCCCGCAACGTGCGGACGCCGTCCGACATCGAAGCCGCCTGCGCCGGTGCGTGCGCGGCCTTCGATGCCTTGCAACGGCAATACGATCCGCTGGAAATGCCCGCATGACTGCTCCACGCCCTTGCGCCCCGACACGATACGGTTCGATGGAGCCCTTTCCATGAATCTCCCGCTCCACACCGCGGCCCCCCCGGCGGCGACCCTCGACAATTGCGACCGCGAGCCGATCCACATTCCTGGAAGCATCCAGGACCACGGCGCGCTCGTCGCTTTCGATGGCGATGGCGTCGTCCGCTATGCGAGCGCCAACGCGGAGGACCTCCTGGGCTGCCCGCTGGTGCCGGGCAGCGTGCTCGAAGGGCTGCTGCCCCAGGCCCCGTGCTCGGCCGTGGCCGACAAGGTGCGCGAAGGCCTGATGGCGCTGCGGGGGGAAGCCGAAGTCCCCATGCCCGCGGAACTGCAGGTGGGCAGCCGGCAATTCGACGTGGTGCTGCACATCAGCGACAAGCTGCTCGTGGTCGAATTCGAGTCGCGCCGGCACAGCAGCGCGGAACTGGCCGTGTTCGCGGTGCAGGCGCACCGGGCCATGGAAAAGCTGCGCAGGCCCCGCGCCATCGACGACCTGCTGCAGCTGGCCACGGATGAGCTGCGCGCTCTGACCGGTTTCGACCGCGTGATGGCCTACCGCTTCCGGCCCGACGACAGCGGCGAAGTGGTCGCCGAATCCTGCATTCCCACGCTGGACCCCTACCGGGGGCGGCGCTATCCGGCCAGCGACATCCCCGCCCAGGCCCGGCGCCTGTACGTGGTCAACACCCTGCGCCTCATCGCCGACGTGGGCGCGCCCGTGGTGCCGCTGCTGCAGCGGGAGGCCGGGCCGCTGGACTTGAGCGCCAGCATCCTGCGCAGCGTCTCGCCCATCCACATCGAGTACCTCTCCAACATGGGCGTGGCCGCCTCGATGAGCGTGTCCATCGTCATCAACGGCCAGCTCTGGGGCCTGCTGGCCTGCCACCACATGCAGCCGCGCCAGGTGCCCTACAGCGTGCGCATGGCCTGCGACGTCATCGCGCAGGTGCTGTCGTCCAACATCCAGAATTCCCTGCTGCGCGCCCAGACGGAGCGCACGGAGGCCGCCGCCACCGTGCGCTCGCGCCTCATCGCGGACATCCTGCACTCCGACGACGAGTACGCTGCGCTGGCCCGCCACGCGGCCGAGCTCTGCACTGCCCTCCGCGCCGAGGCCGCCGTGGTGGCCACGGGCGCCAAACTGCAGCTTGTCGGCGGCATCCAGGAAGAGGCCGCCCAGGCCATCCTGGAATGGCTCGGCTCCGGCCCGGACGACGTTTCCCCGGACCGCCTGTTCCACACCCATGCCCTGCCCCGCCGCATGGAAGCCCTCGCGACACGGGCGGCGCCGTGGTGCGGCCTGCTGGCCCTGCCCTTCGACCGCGAACGCGGAGGCTGGGCGCTCTTCCTGCGCCGCGAGCAGATCGAAACCATCCACTGGGGCGGCCGGCCCGAAAAGGAAGTCCGTCCCGGCCCGCTGGGTCCGCGGCTCACGCCCCGGGGCTCTTTCGAGCTGTGGAAGGAAACCGTGCGCGCCACGGCCGAGCCATGGGAAGGCGTGGAACTCGACATCGCCGGGCAGGTGCTGGACGAACTGCAGCGCGCACAGCATGCCCGGCATGCCGAACTCAACCGGGCCCGCACCCAGCTCATGGCGGTGCTAGGCCATGACCTGCGCGACCCCCTGCACTCCATCAGCATGGCCGCGCGCGTGCTGGAAAAGGACGGCGACGCCAGCGGACGGACCGGCCGGCTGGGCCAGCGCATCCAGTCGTCCAGCAGCCGCATGCAGCGCCTGGTGAGCCAGGTCATGGACATGTCGCGACTGCAGAGCGGCCTGGGCCTGGACCTTCAGCTCGCCCGCACCGATCTCTCCGCCCTGCTCGCCGATCTCGTCGACGAAGCCAGCACGGCCCACCCCGACATCGAACTGCGCACCCAGTTGCCGCCCCTGCTCGAAGCCAGCGTGGACGCCGACCGGATCGCCCAGGTGTGCGTGAACCTCATGAGCAACGCGCGCCACCATGGCCGGCCGGGGCATCCGATCCATGTCTGCGCCCATGCGTTGCCGGGCGGTGGCGCCGCCATCGCCGTCCGGAACGTGGCCGCGCCCATCGCCGACGCGGTCGCGGGCACCCTGTTCAGCCCGTTCAAGGCATCCTCGACCGGCAACGCCCGCAACCGCTCCGGCATGGGCCTGGGGCTCTACATCGCCCATGAGATCGTCAGGGGTCACGGCGGAGACATCGCCTACACCTACGATGACGGTCATGTGGTTTTCTCGGTACGGATCCCTCCTGCTGCCTCGGGCACAATCGTCGGTTCCTGAAAACGGCCGCTCCGGCCGAGGAACCGCGACCCCTCATGCACGCAGACATTCTCATCGTTGACGACAATCACGAAGCGGCCGAGCTGCTGCGTGATCTGCTGGAACTCAACGGCCACAGCGTGCGGGTGGCGCTCGACGGTGCACAGGCGATCGCGCTGATGCGGGCGCAGCCCGCGCTGCTGCTGCTGGTGGACCAGCGCCTGCCGGACATGCTCGGCGCGGAACTGGTGCCGCAGCTCAAGGGCATCGCCCTCGCCGCCGGCCTTCCCGGGTGCATCGCCATCGGGATCACCGGGCTGAATGCCGCCGAGCGCGCCTCCCTGGGCGGCTTCGATCACGTGCTCGGCAAGCCGCTGAATTTCGGCACCTTCGACGCGCTCGTCGAGCGCTCGCTCGCCAGCCTGCGCCAACCCCGCGGGGCCTGACCTCCGCAAGCCCGCAGCCCTCCGCACAGCCGGTCCCACGCCAAGGCCGGGTCCACTCATCAGGTGCGTAGGTGGCCACTGACAGCGCATCGTAGGAACTTCCTGCAACCTTTTGTTGCGCCGCAACAGAACATGGCGGGGTATCCCCTGCCATGCCGCATTTCGCCTCCCCCTCACTGCGCCCGCACCGCCTTCCCCGGCGAACTCGGCTGCGCGTGCCGGCAAGCGTGCGCGGGAGGGCAGCCACCGTTTCCGCGTCCTTCCACGTCTGACTTCCCGGGAGTCCCACCATGTCCAGCACCAAGAACGTTCTCGCCATCGTCATGGCCGGCGGCGAAGGCTCGCGCCTGCACCCGCTCACGGCAGAGCGCTGCAAGCCGGCCGTGCCCTTCAACGGCAAGCACCGCATCGTCGATTTCGTGCTCTCGAACCTCGTCAACTCCGAGATCTACTCGATCTACCTGCTGGTGCAATACAAGTCGCAGTCGCTGATCGAGCACATCCGCCAGTCCTGGACGATGACGCGCTTCATTCCCCAGCATTTCGTGACGGTGGTGCCGCCCCAGATGCGCAACGGTCCGGAATGGTTCCAGGGCACGGCGGACTCGGTCTACCAGAACATCCATCTGATCGAGTCGTTCAAGCCGGACATCGTCGCCGTCTTCGGCGCGGACCACATCTACCGCATGGACGTGCGCCAGATGATCGACTTCCACGTGAAGAACGACGCCCACGTCAGCGTGGCCACGCTGCCGGTGAAACTGGCCGACTGCAACCAGTTCGGCATCGTCGAGACGGACGACAACCACCGCATCGTCGATTTCGTCGAAAAGCCGCAGACGCCGCCGCGCCCGATGCCCGGCAGCTCGACGCACGCCCTCGCCTCCATGGGCAACTACCTCTTCAACGCCGACATCCTGCTGGACGCCCTGCGCGAGGCCCACGAAACCGGCCACAGCGACTTCGGCAAGCACATCCTGCCGGCGATGCTCAAGTCCCACCGCCTCATGGCCTATGACTTCGACACCAACACCATTCCCGGCACCGAACCCTACGAAGAGCACGGCTACTGGCGCGACGTGGGCACCATCGACGCCTACTACCAGGCGCACTTCGACACGCTGGGCGCGACGCCGCGCTTCCGCATGACCAACCGCCACTGGCCCATCTACGCCAGCCCCGACCAGGCCGAGTCGGCCCAGATCGAGAACGGCGTGATCCACCGCTCCGTGGTGGGCTCGGGCAGCATCGTGGACGGCGCCTCGCTCGACAACGCCATGCTGCGCCGCTCCGTCGTGGTCGAGCGCGACGCCCGCCTGGAACACTGCATCGTCATGGAGCGCTCGCGCATCGGCCGCGGCGCGCAGGTGCGCCGCGCCATCATCGACCAGGACAACGACATCCCGGCGCACGAGCGCATCGGCTTCGACCTGGAGGCGGACCGCAAGCGCTTCCACGTGACCGCGAGCGGCATCGTCGTCGTGCCCCGCCAGTTCTTCAAGCCGCAGAGCCTGCAGTCCACCACCCCCAGCATCGGACGGGCACGCCCCTCCGTGGCGTCGGCATCCGAGGGCTCCGGCCTGAAGGTGGCCGCATGAAGGCAGGCGACGCCGCACCGCACGTGACCTCCCGCCGCCCTCGCGCCACCCGGCACACCGCCGAGGCCGGCCGGCCGCTGCCCCTGGGCGCCACGGCCGACCGCAACGGCGTGAACTTCGCCGTGCACGCGCCGGGCGCGGAACGCGTCGAAGTCTGCCTCTTCGCCGATGGCGAGAACGAGACGCAGCGCATCGCCCTGCCGGCATTCACCGCCGGCACGTGGCACGGGCACGTCAAGGGAATCAAGCCGGGCCAGCGCTACGGCCTGCGCGTCCATGGACCCTACGCCCCTGAGAAGGGGCAGCGCTTCAATCCCGCCAAGCTGCTCATCGATCCGTACGCCCGCGCGCTCGACCGCCCCGTGCTCGGCGCCGACGACCAGTTCGGCTACGAACTCGGCCACGAGGACGAGGACCATGCCGTCAGCAGCGTGGACAACGGTGCCACGGCGCCCAAGGCCATCGTGGTCCGCTCGCGCTTCGACTGGGACGACGACGTCCCGCCCCGCGTTCCGCCCTCCAGGACCGTCTTCTATGAAATGCACGTCAAGGGCTTCACGCAGACGCTGTCCGGCGTTCCGGAAGGCGAGCGCGGCACCTATGCCGGGCTGGCATCGGAAGCCGCCATCGCCTACCTGAAGGACCTGGGCGTGACCAGCGTGGAACTGCTGCCCGTGCAGGCCTTCGTGGACGACAAGCGGCTCGTGGACGCGGGCCTGGCCAACTACTGGGGTTACAACACCATCGCCTTCTTCGCGCCCGAGCCCCGCTACGCCGCCAGCCGCGGCGACGGCGGCACGGACGAGTTCAAGGCCATGGTCAGGGCCCTGCACGCCGCCGGCATCGAGGTGATCCTGGACGTGGTGTACAACCACACCGCCGAAGGCAACCACCTGGGCCCCACGCTCAGCCTCAAGGGCATCGACAACGCCGCCTATTACCGCCTCTCCCCGGAAGATCCGCGCTTCTACGTGGACTACACCGGCACGGGGAACACCGTGGACACGAGCAGCCCCGCCGCCCTGCGCCTGGTCATGGACAGCCTGCGCTACTGGGTCACGGAGATGCACGTGGACGGCTTCCGCTTCGACCTGGCCTGCTCGCTGGGGCGCGACGTTTCGGGCGCCTTCACCCACCGCGCGGCCTTCTTCGCCGCGGTGGCGCAGGACCCCGTGCTCTCGCGCGTCAAGCTCATCGCCGAACCCTGGGACCTGGGCCCCGACGGCTACCAGGTGGGCGGCTTCCCCGACGGCTGGATGGAATGGAACGGTCGCTACCGCGACGTGGTGCGCGACTACTGGCGCGGCACCGACGGCAGCCTGCCCGCATTCGCCGCCTGCCTCTGCGGCAGTGCCGACATCCTGGAAGCACGCCGCCGCCCGGCGACCGACAGCATCAACATCGTCACCGTGCACGACGGCTTCACCCTGGCCGACCTCGTCAGCTACAACGAAAAGCACAACGAGGCCAACCAGGAAGACAGCCGGGACGGCGAAAACCACAACCGCAGCTGGAACTGCGGCGCCGAAGGCCCGACCGAGGACCCCGCCATCCTGGACCTGCGCGAGCGCCAGATGCGCAACTTTCTCGCCACGCTCTTCGTGTCGCACGGTACGCCGCTGCTGCTGGGCGGCGACGAGCATGCCCGCACCCAGCAGGGCAACAACAACGGCTACTGCCAGGACAGCCCCCTGTCGTGGTACGACTGGGAGCACGCCGGCCGCAACGACGCCCAGCGCCGCTTCACCGCGGCCCTGATCGCCCTGCGCTCCGAACTGCCGGCGCTGCGCACCGCGGTAGCCGACAGCGCCCGGGCCGACTGCGTGGGCGTGCACTGGCACAGCGTCTGGGGCCTGCCGATGACGGCGGAAGAATGGGACGACCCGCAATCGCGCTGCGTCGCCGCCCTGATGGAGGCGGATGCCGGCGGCTGCGCGGCGCTCGTCCTCTTCAACGCCACCGCCGAAGACGCGACCTTCACCCTCCCGCAGGAGGAGCAGGCCCGTTCCTGGACCGTGCGCGTGGACACGCGCACCGCCGACGTGCCACCCGCAGATACCGAGCCTGTAGCTTCCGGAGGCCAATACGTGCTGCCGGGGCATTCCATGGCGATCCTCACCGCATTGGGCGCTTCCGGCGACCCCGCTCCATGAAGCACCAGCACGACATGCCGATCGGCGCCCGCCTCCTTCCTGAAGGCGGCGTCCACTTCACCCTCTGGGCCCCCGCCGCCTCGCGGCTCACCCTCCACCACCGCCGCGCACCGGGCGCGGAGCCCGCGCAGGTTCCGGGCCGCCGGGATGCGGACGGTTTCTGGCAGGCCACCGTGCCGGAGGCCGGCCCGGACACGCTCTATCAATGGCAGGCGGACAATGGTCCCCTGGTGCCCGATCCGGCATCGCGCAGCAATCCCGACGGTCCGCACGGCCCGAGCCGCGTGACCGATCCGGCCGCCTTCGACTGGACGGTCGAGGGCTGGACAGGCCGGCCGTGGAGCGACACCGTGCTCTATGAACTGCACGTGGGTACCTTCACGCCCGAGGGTACGTTCGCCGCGGCCATGCAGCGCCTGCCCTGGCTGGCCGAACAGGGCTTCACCGCCATCGAGCTCATGCCCGTGGCCACCTTCGGCGGGCGCCACGGCTGGGGCTACGACGGCGTGCTGCCGTTCGCGCCGCACCCGGCCTACGGCACGCCGGACGACATGAAGCGCTTCATCGACCGGGCCCATGCGCTCGGCCTGATGGTGTTCCTGGACGTCGTGTACAACCACTTCGGCCCGGACGGCAACTACCTGGGCAGCTACGCCCCGGCCTTCTTCTCGGAAACCCACCACAGCCCCTGGGGCGCGGCCATCAATTTCGACGGCAAGGACAGCGGGCCGGTGCGCGAGTTCTTCATCCAGAACGCGCTCTACTGGGTGCGAGAATTCCGCATCGACGGCCTGCGCCTGGATGCCGTCCATGCCATCGTGGACGACGGATCGCCCCACGTGCTCGAAGACCTCGCGCAGCGCGTGCGGCAGGCCACCGAGGGCCGGCACGTCCACCTCGTCCTGGAAAACGAGAAGAACGAGAGCCAGCGCCTGGCCCCCCGGCCCGAGCCCACGCGCTACGACGCGCAGTGGAACGACGACTTCCACCATGCCCTGCATGTCGCCCTCACGGGAGAGCGCCAGGGCTACTACGCCGACTACGCGCATGCGCCGCTGGACGGGCTCGCGCATAGCTTCGCGGGCGGCTATGTGTTCGCGCCCTCGCACCGCGACGGCGATGGCCGGCGCCTGGAACGGGCACCCGCCGCGCCCCAGCCCCTGGCCACGATGGTGAACTTCTGCGGCAACCACGACCAGATCGGCAACCGCGCTTTCGGCGAGCGGCTCTCGCACCTGGTGCCGCAGCCCGCGGCCGAACTCGCACTGCTGTCCGCGCTGCTCACGCCCGCCACGCCGCTGGTGTTCATGGGCGACGAATTCGGCGCGGAAACACCTTTCCTGTATTTCGCCGACTGGACGGGCGAGCTCCGCGAGGCGGTTCGCCAGGGACGCCAGCGCGAATTCCGGCTCGAAGCCGGCTCGGGCCGCGAATTGCCCGACCCCTGCGACGCCGCCACCCTCGAACGCAGCCGCCTCGACTGGCGCCAGGCGGAAGGCCCCGCCGGACAGGTGCGGCTCGCGCTGGTCCGCAACGCCCTGTCCGCACGCCGGCAATGGATCGCCCCGCGCCTGTCCCGGCTGCGCTCCGGCACGCACACGGCGCGCCGCGTGGGAGCGACCGGGCTGCAGGTGGAATGGGACTACGACGATGGAACACGCCTCGTGATGCAAATGAACCTGGGCAAAGACTCCGTCACGCCGCAGACCCCTGAGGCGGCCGCCGAGCCTGGCCTGCGGGTCTTCCAGCACCGCTGGGAAGGCGTTGGCGCCTGGGCCCCTTGGTCCGCGCGGTGGACGCTGCAGGGGGTACCGGCATGAACGCCCACCCCCACGAGGACCACGACGGCCTGCACGAACGTGCCCGCCGGGCAGGCATCGCGCTCCAGTACGCCAGCTTCTGGGGCGAGCACCGCGACGTGCCGCCGGAGGTGCTCGAGCGCGTCCTGTCGGCCATGGGATCGCATGCCGACGCCGGTGCGCTGCCCGCCCCCATCGTCGTGGAAGAAGGCCAGGCAGCCGAGATCGAATGGCATGGCGCCGCCTCCTGGCGGCTGGTCACCAGCGAGGTCGAGGCCGAGAAAACCGTCTGCGAAGGCCAGGGGCCGGTCGCGCGGCTGCCGGCCACGCTGCGCGCGGGCTACTACCGCCTCGTGGGCTCCGGCACACAGCAAGAGCGCTTCGTCATCGTGGCGCCCGCGCGCTGCTGGTCACCCGAGCCGCTGCGCCGCGGGGAGCGCTGGTGGGGCCTGAGCGCCCAGTTGTACTCGCTGCGCTCGGACCGCAACTGGGGCATCGGCGACTTCTCCGATCTCAGCGAACTGGTGGCGACCGCCGCCGCCCAGGGTGCCGCCTTCGTCGGCCTCAGCCCGCTGCACGCCCTGCGCATGGACCGCCCGGACCTCGCCAGCCCCTACAGCCCGTCCAGCCGCCTGGCGCTCAACCCGCTGTTCATCGACGTGACCGCGATGCCGGAGTTCCTGCGCAGCAACGCCGCGCAGTCGCTCTATGCCGACGGCGTGTTCCAGCAGCGGCTGCAGGCCCTGCGCGCTGCGGAAACGGTGCAGTATGCCGAGGTCGCCGCCGCCAAGGAGGAGATGCTCGCCCTGCTGTGGGACGAGTTCCGCCAGGGCGACTGGGAATCCCTGAGCCCGCGCGGCCTCGCCTTCCAGGCTTTCGTGAAGGAGCATGCCGCCACGCTGGCACCGCATGCGCTGTTCGAGGCCATACAGCGCCACCTGTCCCGCACGTCGCCCGACATCTGGGGCTGGCCCGCCTGGCCCGAGGAACTGCGGGACCCCCAGGGCCCGGCCGCCCAGGCCTTCGCCAGGGACCATGCGGAAGCCGTGGCCTACCACATGTGGCTGCAATGGACCGCCCACCTGCAGCTCGGGCAGGCGGGCGAGCGCGCACGCGCCCTCATGCCGCTCGGCCTGTACTGCGACCTGGCCGTCGGCGCGAGCGACGGTGGCTCGGAAACCTGGACGCTGCAGAACCTGTACGCGCGCGGCATGAACGTCGGGGCGCCGCCCGATCCGCTGAACACCCAGGGCCAGGACTGGGGCCTGCCGCCGCTCAACCCCGTCGCGCTGGCCGCGGCCCGCTTCATGCCGGTGCGCCGCCTGCTGCATGCCGTGATGCATCACGCCGGGGCGCTGCGCATGGACCACGTGATGGCGCTCATGCGCCTTTTCTGGACCCATGGCGGCGCAGGCACCTATGTCGCCTATCCGCTGCAGGCGCTGCTCGCGGTCGTCGCCGTGGAAAGCCACCGCCACCAGTGCCTGGTCATCGGCGAAGACCTGGGCAACGTGGCGCCGCAGATGCGCGAAGCCATGGCGCAGCGCACCGTCCTCTCCTACCGCCCGCTCATCTTCGAACGCATGGATGGCGGCGCCTTCCGCCCGCCCGCGCAATGGCCGGCGCAGGCCCTGGCCGTGGTGAGCACGCACGACCTGCCCACGCTGCGCGGATACTGGTCCGGCGAGGACATCGAGGTACAGAAGCGCCTGGGCTGGCTGCCGGATTCGGAAGCCCACGCGCGCAGCCTGATCGAGCGCGCGCAGGACCGTGTGCGACTGCTGATGGCGCTGCAGGAGGAAGGCCTGCTGCCTCCCGGCGCCACGGTGGATGCCCAGTCCGTGCCCGAAGCCACGGCGGAGTTCACGGCCGCGGTGCATGCCTACCTCGCGCGCACCCCCTGCTGGCTCGCGGCGGTGCAGATCGAGGATGCTATCGCACAGCTCGAACAGGTCAATGTGCCCGGCTCCACCGAGGACATGCAGCCCAACTGGCGCCGGCGCCTCGCCGTGCCGCTGGACAGGCTGGCCACGCACCCCTGCTTCACCGCCGTCGCCTCGGCCATGCGCGAGCACCGGGGGCGCCCGGCCATGCAGGCCCCCGTGGAAGAACTGCCCGCGCTCGACACCGCGGACGTGCCGCTCGCGACCTACCGCGTGCAATTCCACAAGGACAACACCTTCGCGGCCATGACCGCCGCCGTCCCCTACCTGCACGCGCTGGGCATCAGCCATCTCTACAGCTCGCCCTACCTCAAGGCCGCCCCCGGCAGCACGCACGGCTACAACGTGGTCGATCCCACGCAACTGAACCCGGAGATCGGCGACGAGGCCAGCCATGCCGCGCTGTGCGATGCCCTGCGGGCCCATGGCCTCGGCCAGTTGCTCGACATCGTGCCCAACCACATGGGTGTGATCGACGCCCCCAATCCCTGGTGGGACGACGTCATGGAACACGGGCGGTCCGCCGCCCACGCCGACTTTTTCGACATCGAATGGGAGCCCGCCACCGCGAGCCTGCAGGGCCGCGTGCTGCTGCCCATGCTCGGCGGCCAGTACGGCCACGTGCTGGAAGCCGGCGAGCTGCGCCTGGATTTCGATGCGGAAACCGGTCGCTTCCTGGTGTGCTACTGGGACCACCGGCTACCCGTCGATCCCCGGCACTACGCCCGCATCTTCTCGGCCGTGCCCGCCCCGGCCCCCGGGGAGGCCGATGGCGACAGCGCCCTGCAGGTGCAATCCCTCATCGATGCCTTCGGCCGCCTGCCCGACCGGGACACCGGCGACGAAGGCGAGCGCGCCATGCGGCTGCGCGATGCGCCCCTCCACCAGCGGCGCCTCGCGGAACTGGCCGGCACCCACGCCTGGCTGCGCCACTGGATCGCCGCCTGCCTGTCCCAATGGAACGGCCGGCAGGGAGAGCCCGGCAGCTTCGACGCCCTGGACGGCCTGCTGCGCGACCAGCCCTACCGCCTGGCGGACTGGCGCGTGGCTGGCGACGACATCAATTACCGCCGCTTCTTCGACGTCAATTCCCTCGCCGCGCTGCGCATGGAGGAAACCTCCGTGTTCGAGGCCGCGCATGCCTGCATCTTCCGCTGGCTGGCCGAAGGCCGCATCACCGGCCTGCGCATCGACCACCCGGACGGCCTCGCGCACCCGGCGCAGTATTTCGACCGCCTGCAGCGTCGCTACGTCGCGCTCGCCCGCGCCGCCGGCCGCGAGCCCACGGCGCTCTACCTCGTGGTGGAGAAGATCCTGGCGGACCACGAGCCCCTGCCGGCCGACTGGCCCGTGCACGGCGCCACAGGCTACCGGTTCAGCAGCCTGGTCAACGGCCTCTTCGTGGACACCGCGTCGCAGACCGCCTTCGACGACGCCTACACCAGCTTCACCGGCGACACGAAGGATTTCGAGGAAGCGGTGTACGAGTGCAAGAAGCACATCATCGAAACCTCGCTCTACAGCGACCTGGGGTGGCTGGCCGACACGCTCTACCGCATCGCGCAGGCGGACCGGCGCACCTTCGATTTCACGCGCAACCAGTTGCGCATCGCCCTGACGGAAGTGGCGGCGGTCTTCCCCGTCTATCGTACCTACCTCGTGCCCGACGGCACGCCGCCCAGCGACACCGACCGGAGCCACATCGCCTGGGCCATCGCGGCCGCGCGCCGCCGCATGGGCACCAGCGAAGGCGGCGTGCTGGCCTATCTCCAGGGCGTCCTGCTCGGCGACGAGGGCGAGGCTACGCCCCTGCGCGCGCGCTTCATCCGCCGCTGGCAGCAGTTCACGGCCCCGGTCATGGCCAAGTCCGTGGAAGACACCGTCTTCTACCGCTACGTGCGCCTCGTCTCGCTGAACGACGTCGGCTCGGAGCCGCGCCGCTTCGGCCTCACCTGCGCGGCCTTCCACCAGGCCAACCTGCAGCGGGCCCGCCACCGTCCGCACAACCTGCTCGCCACCTCCACGCACGACAGCAAGCGGTCCGAAGACCTCCGGGCCCGCCTCAACGTGCTCTCGGAAATCCCCGCCCTGTGGGAAGACACCGCCCTGCAGCTGCGCGAGCTGGGCGAGCGCTTCACCACCGAGGCGGACGGCGTCCAAACCCCGCTGCCGCACGACCTCTGGGCCCTGTACCAGGCCCTGGTCGGCATCTGGCCCACCCACTCCACCGAGCCGGGCGAGCGCCAGGAACTGCGCGAACGCATCCAGCAGTACATGGTCAAGGCCATGCGGGAGGCCAAGCAGCAGACCAACTGGCTGTTCCCGGACGAGGCCTACGAAGGCGCGGTGGCGCGCTACATCGACGGCGCGCTGTCGACCGAACGCTTCGTGCGCGAGCTGGAAAGGTTCGTGCAGTCCATCGCGCCCTACGGCTTCCGCAACAGCCTCTGCCAGCTCGCACTCAAGCTCACGGTGCCCGGCGTGCCGGACATCTACCAGGGCTGCGAACACTGGAACTTCAGCCTCGTGGATCCGGACAATCGCCGCCCCGTGGATTTCCGCGCCATGGCACAGGCCCTGGAGCAGGTGCAGGCGCTCTACGACGAGGGCGGGCATCCGTCGCAGGCGGACTGGGAGCGCCTCATGGGCCCGGTGCCCGGGCCGGACGCCAAGCAACTGGTCACCTGGCGCCTGCTGCAGTTGCGGCAGGCCATGCCCGACCTGTTCCGCCAGTCCACCTACCTGCCGCTGACGCTGGAAGGCCACAGTGCCGAACATGCATTCGCCTTCGCCCGCATCCGCGACGGCCGGGCCATCGTGGTCATCTGCGCGCGCCTGCTCTACGGCCTGGCGGCGGCGGGGTGGCGCGGTACCCGGATCTCGGTCGCCTCCGCCCACCCCGTGCTGGCCAAGGCCGGCGGCTGGCAGGAATGGATGACGGGCCGCCACATCGGCCCGGACACCGGCGAAGGGTGGAGCATGGAGGACATCCTCGGGGAAGTGCTTCCGGACCGTCCCGGCCTGCCGTTCGCGGTGCTCGTGGGCGGAGAATCCGGCGCATGAAGATTCTCTTCGCCACATCGGAATGCGCACCGCTGGTCAAGACCGGCGGCCTGGGCGACGTCAGCGCAGCGCTGCCGCCCGCCATCGCGGCCCTGGGCCATGAAGTGATGCTGCTCATGCCCGCCTATGCGGACATGCCGCTGCAGGGGAACATCACGGGCTGGCATTCGCTGCCCGCCGAAGGCCCGTGGCCGGCCGCGCAACTGCTGCGTGTGGACCGCGGCGGGCACGAAGTGCCCCTGCTGCTGCTCTCCTGCCCGCAACTCTACGCACGCGGGGGATCGCCCTACGCCAGCGCGCAGGGAGACCATCCGGACAACGCCCTGCGCTTCGGCCTGCTCGCCCACGTCGCCGCGCGCATCGGCACCCCGCAATCGCCCTGCGGCTGGACCGCGGACATCGTCCACGCCAACGACTGGCCCACCGCGCTGGCGCCGCTCTACCTGCGGCAGTTCCGCGACGCGGCCGGCCCCCGGGGGGATGCCGTCGCGCGCAGCATGGTCACAGTGCACAACCTGGCCTTCCAGGGTGTCTTCCCCATGGATTGGGCGCAGCGCCTCGGCATCGAGGACAGGCACCTGGGCATCGAGGGCGCCGAATTCTGGGGCCAGCTCTCCATGCTCAAGGCCGGCCTGCAGTACGCGGATGCCATCACCACGGTCAGCCCCACCTACGCACGCGAGATCCAGACGCCGGAACTCGGCTTCGGCCTGGACGGCGTGCTCCGCGCCCGGGCAGGCCGGCTGCAGGGCATCCTCAACGGCATCGACACGGCGCTCTGGAACCCGTCGCAGGACACGCTCATCCCGGTGCCCTTCTCCGCCGACCGCCTCGAGGGCAAAGCCGCCTGCAAGGCCGCCCTGCGCCGCACGCTGGGACTCGCGCAGGACGGCGACCGCATGCTGTTCGGCCTCGTCGGCCGGATGACCGAGCAAAAAGGCATCGACTGGGTGATCGGCGGCGCCGAACGCCTGCTGCGCCAGGGCGGGCAGCTCGCCATCCTGGGCAGCGGCGACCCGGCACTGGAAAGCGCCCTGAGCGCACTGGCCAAGCGCCATCCCCGTCACATGCACGTCACCGTGGGCTTCGACGAAAGCCTCGCCCACGGCATCGAGGCCGGCAGCGACAGCTTCCTCATGCCCTCCCGCTTCGAACCTTGCGGCCTGAACCAGATGTACAGCCAGGCCTACGGCACGCCGCCCGTGGTCACTCCCACCGGCGGCCTCGCCGATTCGGTGACGGATGCCGACGACCCGGCGGGCAACGGCACGGGTTTCGTGCTGCGCGGGTCCAGCCAGGCCGCATTCGACCAGGCCGTCGGACGCGCCCTGCACCTCTGGAAAACCGCACCCGACGCCTGGCGCCGCCTGCAGCGCAACGGCATGCAACGCGATTTCGGTTGGACGGCCTCGGCCCGGGCATACGTCCAGGCCTATGGCGCCGCACGTAACCGTGCGGAAACCCGCCCGCAAACGGCCTCAGCCTTGTCCTACAGGGAGCCCCGGCCCGCGGCGGAATACTGAGGCCACGCCGGCAGACCACCGGCGCTCCCCGCGTTCTCTAGGAGCCCGACATGATCCGCAAAACCTGGCCCTTCCTGTCGTCGTACCAGGAGCGTAGCGACGCTGGCGACACCGTGGCGCCGGCACATGCTGCGCCTGCCGACACCTCGTCCGCCCTTGCGGCAGCTTACGTTGATGCAGGGCCCCGCATCCGCCCCGCCCATGCCGCCTTACTGGGCAGCCCTGCATCGCAGGGTAGTCCGTCGCAAGCCTCCGCCTGCGCGGGCTGAAAGCACCGATCCAGAGAGCCTCCCGTCCGCCTTTTACGGGCAGGCTCCGTGCGTGCACACCGCTCCCCGGGGGAGCGGCCTCATCCCCTGCCGACGAAAGGCATCCTGGTGGCCATCACCGTGTGGAACAGCACATTGGCCTCCAGCGGCAGTTCCGCCATGTAGAGCACCGACCGCGCGACGATGTCCACGTCCATCAGCGGCTCGGCCGCGATCTGGCCATTGGCCTGGGGCACGCCCTGCGTCATGCGCTGCGCCAGTTCCGTGCCCGCATTGCCCACATCGATCTGCCCGACCGCGATGTCGAACTTGCGCCCATCCAGCGAGGCGGCCTTGGTCAGCCCCATCACGGCATGCTTGGTCGCCGTGTAGGCGATGGAGTTCGGCCGCGGGGCATGGGCCGAAATCGAGCCGTTGTTGATGATCCGGCCCCCCTGCGGGCTCTGCGACTTCATCACCCGGAACGCCTCGCGCAGGCAATAGAACATCCCGTTCAGGTTGATGTCCACCACGCGCTTCCATTCGTCGATCGGCAGCTCTTCCAGCGGCACCGCAGGCGCGCCCACCCCGGCGTTGTTGAACAGCAGGTCCACGCGGCCGAACCGCTGGACGGCCTGCGCGAACAACCGCTCCACCGCCTGCGGATCCGCGACGTCCGTGGGCACGGCCAGCGCGCGATCGGCCGAGCCCCCCTCCTCCACCACGGCCTGCAGCAGCGCTTCGCGGCGCCCGGCCAGCACCACCGACCAGCCGGCGCCCAGCAGGGCCAGCGCCGCCGCCTTGCCGATGCCCGAGCCGGCACCCGTCACCACCGCGATACGCGGCGTTCCGTTCGAAACCTTCATCAATCCTGTCCCTTTGCTGAATGCACAACCCCGGGGCGGGGCCGGACGCTCGCGGCATCCGGCGCCCCGCCAGGGCTCAGCGGCGCGACTTGCCCCGCTTGGCCGCTCCGGAGCGGCGTCCGGAGCCCTTGGCCGCCGCCTTGCGCGGCGCCGCGGGGGCGTCCTGCGGCCGGGCAGCCCTCGAAGCGCCCTTGCGGGCCTTGTTGCGGCTGCGCTCCGCCCCCGCTCCGTCGGCGGATGCCGGGAGCATGGGCTCCGCCGGCTCGCGCCCTCCGCGGCCGCGGGAAGCGCGCGCGGGCGGCAGCGACTCCTCGCCCTCGCGCACCAGCCGGAAGTCGATGCGTCGCCCATCCAGGTCCACGCGGCTGACCTGCACGCGCACCCGCGTGCCGATGGCATAGCGGATGCCCGTGCGCTCGCCACGCAACTCCTGGCGCGCCTCGTCGAACTTGAAGTACTCTCCGCCCAGCTCCGTGATGTGCACCAGCCCCTCGACATACATCGCGTCCAGCGTCACGAAGATGCCGAAACTGGTCGCGGCCGTGACCAGGCCGCTGAACTCCTCGCCCAGGTGCTCGCGCATGTACTTGCACTTCAACCACGCCTCGACATCGCGACTGGCCTCGTCGGCCCGGCGCTCGTTGGCGCTGCAGTGCAGGCCGGCGGCCTCCCAGGCCTGCACCTCGCGGACCGCGGCGGCGGACAGCGGCTTGCGCGGCTGCTGCGTCGGCGCCGGCACCCGCGCGGCGAGGCGCTTGGCGAGCTTGGCGTGCGCCTCGCCCGGCACGGGCAGTGCCGGCAGCCGGTATTTGGTCTGGCCCAGGATGGCCTTGATGACGCGGTGCACCAGCAGGTCGG
The DNA here is from genome assembly GCF_900100305.1 of Paracidovorax citrulli. Classification (GTDB taxonomy): domain Bacteria; phylum Pseudomonadota; class Gammaproteobacteria; order Burkholderiales; family Burkholderiaceae_C; genus Paracidovorax; species Paracidovorax citrulli. The sequence continues at coordinate 144,949 of NZ_FNEY01000003.1, forward strand.
GGTAGCGCCGGATCGGGCTGGTGAAATGCGTGTAGGCCTCGTAGGCCAGCCCGAAATGGCCGCTGTTCACAGGGGTGTAGATGGCCTGCTGCATGGAGCGCAGCAGCATCGTGTGGATCTGCTGCGCGTCCGGGCGGTCCTTCGTGGCCTCCGCGATGGCCTGGAAGTCGCCGGGCTTCGGATCGTCACCGATCGTCATGCCCACCGCCATGGCCTTCAGGTAATTGCGCAGGATTTCCTGCTTCTCCGGCGTGGGGCCCTCGTGCACGCGGTACAGCCCGGGCTGCCCGCCCTGGGCGATGAAGTCCGCGCTGCACACGTTGGCCGCGAGCATGGCTTCCTCGATCAGCCGGTGGGCATCGTTGCGCGTGCGCGGCACGATCTTCTCGATGCGTCCGTTGTCGTCGCAGACGATCTGCGTCTCGGTGGTCTCGAAATCCACCGCCCCCCGCGCGTGCCGCGACGACAGCAGCGCACGGTACACGTCGTGCAGGTTCAGCAGGTCCTGCACGCGCGCGCGGCGCTTCGTCGCCTCGGGCCCCCGCGTGTTCGCGAGGATCGCGGCCACCTCCGTATAGGTGAAGCGCGCGTGGCTGAACATGACGGCCGGATAGAACTGGTAGGCGTGCACTTCGCCCTTGGCGGTGACCAGCATGTCGCACACCATGCACAGGCGCTCCACCTCCGGATTGAGCGAGCACAGCCCGTTGGACAGCTTCTCGGGCAGCATCGGGATGACGCGGCGCGGGAAATAGACGCTGGTGGCCCGGTCATAGGCGTCCACGTCGATGGGGCTGCCCGTCTCCACATAGTGGCTCACGTCGGCGATCGCGACCAGCAGGCGCCAGCCCTTGGTGCGGCCGACGCGCGCCGGCTCGCAATACACGGCGTCGTCGAAGTCGCGGGCATCTTCGCCGTCGATGGTCACCAGGGGCACGTCGGTCAGGTCGATGCGGTGGCGCTTGTCCTGCGCGCGCACCTTGTCGGGCAGGGCCTTGGCCTGCGCCAGCGCCTCCTGCGAGAACTCGTGCGGAACGCCGTACTTGCGCACGGCGATCTCGATCTCCATGCCGGGATCGTCCACCTCGCCCAGCACTTCCGTGACGCGGCCCACGGGCTGCCCGAACAGCGCGGGCGGCTCCGTCAGCTCCACCACCACGACCTGCCCGGTCTTGGCCGAGCCGGTCGCGCCCTTGGGGATCAGCACGTCCTGGCCGTAGCGCTTGTCTTCCGGCGCCACCAGCCACACACCGCTTTCCTGCAGCAGGCGCCCGATGATCGGGTGCTGGGGGCGTTCGATGATCTCGACGATGCGGCCCTCGGGCCGGCCGCGCCGGTCGTGCCGCGCGATGCGCACGCGCACGCGGTCCTTGTGGAGCACCGCCCGCATCTCGTTGGCGGGGATATAGATGTCGGCATCGCCGTCGTCGCGCTGCACGAATCCGTGGCCGTCGCGGTGGCCCTGCACGCTGCCTTCGATTTCGTCATCGGAGTGCGCGACGTTTGCAACGGCTTTGGTTTTTTTGATATACAATCTGAGTCTTTCCTGAAATGCCCAGGTGGCGGAATTGGTAGACGCACTAGTTTCAGGTACTAGCGAGTAACATCGTGGAGGTTCGAGTCCTCTCCTGGGCACCAAGTTTAACGAGAACCAGACCGGTTTTTCGGCAATCGGGCCGCTTCCTTGTGAAGCGGCTTTTTTGCATGTGGAGGCAACGCGGGGCTGCCGCTCGGATCGCAGCGGCCCCGGGAAACGGCGGCTTCGAAGTTTTTTCAAAAAAATCGTCAACTTGCCCGGAACGGCAAAAAAAGACGCTAGAATTCAAGGATTCCTGAGATGCCCAGGTGGCGGAATTGGTAGACGCACTAGTTTCAGGTACTAGCGAGTAACATCGTGGAGGTTCGAGTCCTCTCCTGGGCACCAAAATTCAAAAGCCGCTGCTGACCCAGCGGCTTTTTCTTTTTCCGCCTGCGGCAGCAGGCGTTCCGGCCTCGCTGCACGCGCGCGCAGCCAAGCCTCCCACGGCGAGGGGCTGGAGGCATGAGGACGCACAGAATGCGCCGAGAGCGCTGAACGCAGGCCGCGGCAGCACGGCAGCACTTCCTGCAGAACGCCACCCCACCGGCACGCGGTGAATGCGCCGGGCCGCGTCGCGTCACATGGCCACGGCGGCCATGCACTGCGCGCAACGCACGCCGGGGGCACCGACGGACCCGCCCCCGGCAGCCAGAGGGGCCATCAGCCCTTGAGCAACGCTTTCAGCGCCTGCTGGAAACGCCGCGCATTGCCCGGCTCGCTCGCGCTGGCGAGCACGCGTGCGGCGTCCTGCGCCCAGGTCTGCGCCGGTTGCGGGTCATTGCGGCGCGTCAGCAGTTGCAGCTGCAGCGCGCGGCGCGCGGGCAATTGCTCCGCGGGCGTAGGCACCTCGGCCGCCATCTCCAGCCGCAGCAATGCCTCGGACGCATCGCCCGAAGGCCCCGACGACACCGCCTGCGCCCAGGTGCTGCGCACGCCGGCAGGTACCTGCGAACCCAGCTCCTGCGCGGACGGCAGTTGCGATGCATCGCGCTTTTCCCATGCCGCGAGCAGTTGGGTCAGCGCTTCGCCGTGCGCCTGCGCGGCCAGCCTGCGCAGCGCCGCCTGGGCATGCTCCTGCGCCTCGCGCTGGGCGCGGAATGCGGCGTCACCCAGGCGCGGGCCGCGGGCCTGCGCGGCGCGGTCGCGGTCGCCGAAGCGGCCGCCGCGGTCTCCACCGTCGCGGCCGTCACGTCCAGGACGGCCGTCCCTGCGGTCCCGCTCGCCGGGGCGACCCGGGCGGCCCGCCGGCGCGGGAACGTCGCGCCTGGCCCCCGGGCGGTCATCGCCGCGCACCGCCACCACGGGGCGCGCGGGCTTGGGCGCCGCAGCGGGCGCGGCGCCGGCGTCGCCGCCGGCCGCCTCCGCGCCTTCGGCCGGGGCCGCCTCGGGAGCGGGAGCCTGCGTGGAGGCTGCGGACTCGGCCGCCGCCTGCTGCTGGCCCCGGACGGCCGCCTCCAGCGCGGCCAGCGCCGTGCGGATCTGCTGGGCATCGCCGGACGCGTTGGCCTCCTCCACCGCCCTGGACGCATCCAGAACCGCCCGGTCGTGGGCGCTCATTTCGCCCGCGGCCTTCTGGCGATCGGCCGTCTTGCGGTTGAATGCCTCGTCGATGGGCTTGCGGAACGCATCCCAGAGCTTCTGTTCCTGCTTGCGGTCCAGCGGCACGGACTGGGCCTCGGCCTGCCAGCGCTGCTGCAGCGCCTTCACGGCATCGATGCGCAGCACCGGTGCGGCGCCCAGCGCCACAGCCTCGTCGATCATGGCCTGGCGGCGCGCCAGGCTCTGCTTCTGGGCCGCCTCCAGCGGCGCGGCCGCTTCGGAGAGGACCTGCTTCCACTGCGGCTGCAGTTCGGCATAGACCTTTTCATTGACGTGGCCACCCTCGCGCCAGCGATCGGAGAACTGGTGCAGCGCACGGCTCACCTGCTTCCAGTCGGGCTGCGCGTCGCCGGCTGCCTGTGCGGCCGTCCAGGCCTGCAGTTCCTGGATCAGCGCCAGGCGTTGCGCTTTGTGCTCGGCCGCGTCGGAACGCACCTTCTCCAGCCAGGCCTCCACCACCTTGTGGGCGGCATTGCAGGCCTCGTCGAATTTCTTCCAGAGGGCATGGTTCGCCGGGCCACCCTGGTCGGTCTGCTTCCACTGCTCGCGCAGCTGGCGCAGGCTTTCCTGGATCTTGCGGCCGCCCAGTGCCTGGCCTTCGGGACGCTTGAGCAGTCCTTCCGCCTTGGCCACGAGGTCCTCGCGCACCTGGTCGGCGCTCCAGCGCTGCCAGCCCTGCAGTTCGCCCGCGGCGACGAGCGCGGTATGCACGTCGTGTTCCAGAGCCGCGTCGATATGGCGGCCATGCTGCTTCAGCACGGTGCGCAGGGCCGTGGCCGCACCTGCGGACGCCTTGCCGTGGCCCTGGGCGGTTTCTTCCTGCAGCCTGACCAGCGCGGCGCGCACGGCCTGCTCGGCTTTCTCGCGCACCGCCGGATCGGCCTTGGCCGCGGCACGGGCGGGAGCGGCCGGCGCTGCTGCGCCGGAAGCCGCCGCCTCGGCCAGCGGCTCGCCGCCGCGCGCGATGCGCAGTTCCTCCGCCCACACCGGCACGGGGGGCAGCGGCGCCTCGGGGTTCTCGGCGGCGGCGGCCGCCTGCGCGATGGCCGGCTGGAAAGCGTTCCACACCACGAGCAATTGCGTGCGCGAGGCCTCCAGCTGGGGCGGGAAGCGGGCCTCGACGCTGGGCCATGCGGGATCGCCCGACAGCTCGTCGGCCTGCTGCTGCCAGCGCTCGACGTCGGCGCGCAGCGCCTCCAGTGCCGCCTGCGCGTCGCGCCAGGGCTTGGTGGAGAGCACGTCGATGCGCTGGGCCAGCAGCACGGCCGCCTCGCGCTGCACCTGCACGCGGTGCTGCAGATCCTCGATCACCTTCATGCGTTCGGCCAGGCGCGCCTTGAGCGATGCCAGGGGCTCGCGGGACAGCGGCGCACCGGCTTTGGCCGCATCGCGCTGCCAGGCGAGTGCGTCGGCGATGTGGAAGCGCGAGGCGTCGAGCAGCGCGGTGGCCTTCTCGGCCCACTCGGCCGCGATGGCTTCCTGGCCCTTGGCGCGGCGGATCTCGTCGAGGCGTTCGCGCACGGCGCGGGCCGCGCCCTTGTCGCGTCCGCTCAGTTCCTTGAACACTTCCTGCAACTGCTCGGGCGTGGGCTGGGTGGCCAGCCAGTCGCGGATGCGCGAGGCGCGCTCGCCCGACGTGGCGGCGGAAAAGGCCCCGCCCGTCAACGCGTCCAGCGGGTGCGGCTCGGAAGCTTTGGCCGGGGCCGGGGTCACTTCAGGGGCGTCAGACATTTTGTTGCGAGAAGAAAAAGGAAACATGGTTCTGGTCAGGAGGGGCCAGGTGCCGGAGGCACCAGCGCCCGTACGCCGGGTCACGGCCCGGCGAACATCGAAGACGCTATTTTGGCCCGGTTTTGTCCGCCGGTCCGCAGACACGCCTGCGCGGCCGGGAAACGGCGGCCCGGAATGCCGTCCGAGAGTGCCATATGGGGCCGCGCCGCCCGGGTACAACCACCCTCCGCACACCGCGTCAGCGCGCGGAAAGGGCCAGCTGCGCCTGCGGCGCGGCGCCCTCCCCGCGCGCATCCACGCGCGGAGCCGCCACGAACAGCCGCTCCAGCGGAACGCCGCGCCGCGCCAGCTCGTCGCGCACCGCCACCGCGCGCGCCTGGGCCAGTTCGCGCAGGGCGCCATCGGGCACCTTCGTCTGCGCCAGCAGCAGGGCCTCCATTTCCGGGACGGGAATGTCCCGCGCCATGCCCAGCAGGTTGCGGGGCTTGGGAATGTCCGCACGGCGGTAGAGCTCACGCAGCGCATCGGCATAAGCCTGCGCCCGGGCGGCGTCCGAGGCACCCGGCGCCACCGGTGTGCCCTGCATACCCTCCACACCCTGCATGCCCGCATCCGCACGCACGGCCGGCTGGCGCCGCTGCTGCAACGCCTGCACCTGCGAGCGCAGGCGCTCGCGCTTCCAGCCGTCTTCCTCGGCTTCCGCCACGGCGTGGCCGGTCACGGTCAATTGCAGAGCCGGCCGGTCGCGCAGCGATTGCGCCACCTTGTCGAGACCTTGCAGGGCCGCGGCGTCCAGCACCGCGCTGCCGGGTGCGAAAGCCACGGCCCCCTGCTCCGCGGTCCCACCCGCGAAGGCCTTGGCCAGCAATGAAAACGGCGAGGTCACGGCCTTCAGGACCAGGCTGCCCACGGCCCGCAGGATCACCGGTCCCAGGCTGAACTGGGGATCGTTGAGCGAGCCGCTGATGGGCAGATCCAGATCGATCACTCCGTTGCTGTCCGCCAGCAGCGCCGCGGCCAGCCGCACCGGCAGGCTGGCGGGGGCGCCCTCCACGGGGTCGCTGAAGGTGAGCTGGTGCAGCACCAGCCGGTTGCCGGCGGTGAGCTGCCCGTCGGGCTGGACCTTGTAGCGCACATCCATGCTCAGCTTGCCGCGTTCGATACCGTGGCCTGCGTACTTGACCGCATAGGGCGACAGCGGCGGCAGTTCCAGATCCCGCACCCGGCCCTGGATGTCCAGCGCCAGCGGCTTCGCCAGGGGGTTGATGCGTCCCGAGATCTCCAGCGGCGCCGAGCCCTGCGCCTTCCCGCTGAGCTCCAGCTCCGCCATCGCGGGCTCCCCGCCTCCGGGCGCAGGTTCGGAGGAGAACGCGCCGATGCGTCCGGCCAGATCGCCGAGATCGGCGGAGTAGTTGGGTTCGATGAAGTAGTCGGTGAAACGCACGGCCCCCGCGGACAGCACGACCGGCCCGAAACGCAGCAGCGGGCCGGCATGGGCAGCCGCTGCTGTCGGGGCTGCCGCAGGGCGGACAGCGGCGGCATCGCTGGCCGCGGCCTGGGCCGGAGCGGGCACCGGTTCCCGCCGGGAGGAGGCATCCGGACTGCGAACCAGATCCTGCAGGTTCAGCCGCCCGTTCTTCTGCAGCACGATGCGCGCGAAGAAATCCCGCAATGCCGTTTCCCGCACATCCAGGCGCGCGGGCGCTCCGGGTGCCGTCTCCCACTGCACGCCCTGGAGCGCCAGGTTGCGCCAGCGCAGCAGTTCCTCGCCACGGGGCTGTGCGGACGGAGTTCCCGCACCCGTTTCCGGGGCAGGGGCCGGTGCCGGCGCACGCACGCGCACCTCGTCCAGTGCGGCATTGCCGCGCACCGTGGCCTTCGCTCCGGCAGCCGTGGCGGCATAGTCCACGTCGCCCTCGAAACCCGCCTCGACCCGAACGATACGCACGTTCAGCCACGGGGCGGCATACGGCTCCAGCAGATGCAGCGGCAGCCGCTGGGCCTGCAGGCGACCCTGCACGGCCAGGGGGGCCATCGTCAGCCGGCCCTCATAGGCCAGCCGGCCGGGTTCGCGCCGGCCGGCCTCCCACTGCCCCGACAGGGACAACTGCACCGGCGCGGCCGGGCCGGCGGCCGCCTGTGGCCAGCGCAGCCCGCGGGCCTGCAGCGCGATGGCGGACCAGCGCAGATCCACCGGGGACGATGGCACCGCGTCGCGCAGGGCCACCGCGCCGCGCTCCACCGACACCTCGGCGAGCCGGACGGACCAGGGCACCTCACCGCCCGCGGCCCGCACCTCCTGCGAAGGGACCCGCTCGGCGGTGCCCCGCGGCCAGGCATCGAACATCCAGCGCCCTTGCGCATCGCGCTCCGCCCGCAGCCGCGGCGCCCGGGCCACGGCCCGCTCCACGGACACGGTGCGGGCTGGCACGTCGATCCACGCGTTCTCTATTTCCAGCCGCTCTGCCTGCCCCCAGGCGCCCGGCGGCGTTCCCGTACCTTCCGGCGACCGGCCCGCGTCGGCAGAAGGCGCGGCGCACGGTCCGCCGGCCGGGCAGGCCAGCGTGACGCCATCCGCCGCGAACCGCGCCACTTTCACCACCAGCGCACCGTTGGCGTGGTTCCAGGCGACACCGGCGTCGGCTTCGATCAGCGCCCCGACCTGCGGTGCGAACGCCCCTGCCGCATAGGCCTCGACGGCCGAAAGCGGCAGGCCGCGCAGCGATGCGGCCACCTGCCCCCGGCCGGGCCACGCGGTTCCCGCCACCCGCAGCGTGGCGGGCGCCTGCGCGGCTCCGGCGGCGCCGGGCCCTCTGTCCGTCGCCCCATCGGCGGCGGGCCGCATGCGGGCCTGCAACCGGAACGGAATCCCGCCCTTCCACGGCCAGGACAGCGACTGCGCCTGTGCATGGACACCGTCCCATGCCATGGCGACCGTGCGGGCCGCGCTCTCGTCGTGCCATGCCACGTGCCCTTCCCGGACCGCGAACCGGTCTATCGCCACCTGCCAGGCCCCGGAAGACGGGCCTGCGCCGCCGGCCGGCGGCGTGGCAGCAGGAGCACCCCGCGCGCTGCCGCCACCGCCAGCCGCGGCAGCCCAGTCCCATCGCCCCCGGGCATCGCGCCGCACCGCGATGTCCGGCCCGGACCACTCGACCGAAGCCAGGTGAGCCGACTTGCGCAGCGGCTCCACCGATGCCGCATGGATGTCCAGCGCCTGGAATGCGACGGGCCCCGAGCCCGGCGGCCCGTCCAGGCGTACGCCGGACAGGCGCGCATGCCCGCCCACCGTCAGGCGCGGCTGCGGCCCCTGGAGGAAACCGATGTCCAGTTCCGCCTCCAGCGTTCCGGCCTGCGGCCGGAGGGGCGTTCCCGCGGGCCAGTAGGCACGCAGCGGAGACAGATCCAGTCCCCGGATCCGCAGCCGGGCCTGCGTGTTGCGGTCTTCCGAGAACGGTGTGCTGCGCGCTCCGGTATCGAAGGTGCTGCCGTCCAGGCTGAAAGCGAGCCGTGGCGTCACCGTGACCTGCCGGTCGGCGGGCAGGTTGCTGAGAAAGGGAATGCCCAGCTCCAGCCCCGTCAGCCGGTGCGTCTGGCCCGTCGTCCGGTCGGCGAACTCGACCGCGCCATCGCGCAGCGCCAGGTTGTAGAGCGCGAACCGGGCGCCGCCGCCCTCTCCGTTTCCGGGACGGGCAGCGCCACGCTGCAGCAGGTCGTGGATGTCATAGCGGCCGTCCTGTCCGCGGACCACGCGCAGCCGCGGCGCATCGATTTCCAGCGCGTCGAGCACGGGCGCCCAGCGCACCAGGGACTGCACTTCCATGTCTATATAGAGACGCCGGATTTCCGCCTGGGCAGGCGCGCCGGGAGCCGCCGCCGCCAGGGCGATGTCGTGCACGGTGAGTTCCAGCGTCCAGGGGCGGAAATCCACCTTTCCCACCGTGACGGCGCGCCCCGCGAAACTGCTGCCCCAACGCTCCAGTCCCCAGCGCACCAGGGGTGGTACGGCCAGCCAGGCCAGGCCCCACACCAGCAGCAGCAAGGCGATGCCGGCGGCCGCCCAGCGCGTGGCGATGACCGCGGCGGCCTGATGTCCATGCCGGCCTCCGACCACGGGATCCTGCGCCCGTTCCCCGCTTGATTCGATTGCACCCATGGCCGGGATTGCAGCAGATCGGCAGGTCGGCAAACCGTAACAAGGTGAAAAACAGAAAGCCCGGCAAGGCCTGCTGGCCACTGCCGGGCTTGACGGCTGACACAACGGTCTTTTGCCATCGTTTGCACCATGGAGGGTGAACGTCCATGGGGCAGGAGGCAAGGTATTGCCTCCGAGGGTTTGCCGTGGAAGATTCCGCCTGCCCAGCCAGGGCACTGCATGCCGCTTGGATGGTGGTTTCCGCTTCGTCGGGCGATGCCTGGTCACTGCCAGACGCCTCCAATTTACCCAATCCCCGGGGACCGTCCAACCGATATTTGCAATCGATCATGACATTCCGATTGCTCGAAACTTCGCGCCCTGCGCGGAGTGTCACAACGGTTTCACGGTCGAGTGCACGAAAGTACTGCCGGAGATGCGAAAACTGTGTTTGCATCCATGCTTTTTAGAATAAATTGATCTAATAGATAGCAACCTTAGTATTGACCCGGCATTTGGACCCCTCCTAGAATCCGCCAGCTTCGAAAACCGAGGCTGACCACTATCTCCATCGCTGCCGGATCCGGCGAAGTCGTTCCCCCTGCACCGCTGCGCAGGCTGTTTTCCACGGGAACTGGATGGCGTACCAATCCAGGCGAGATGCCTGGCACGGGAGACCCCCACTACGGGGGTCGCCCGCAACAGGCCTCGACTCAGAAAGGAAGAGCTATGACAGCGTCAGGACGGGTGATCGGCGGAGTGCAGACCTTCGCATCCGATGTGATCGACGGTTTCCTCGAAATCACCCACAGCAGTTTCGCCCTGGTCGGGCTGACGGTCGCGTTCGGCGTGATCACCCTCACCGCCCGCCCGGACCTGCGGCAGGCCGGAGAGGAAAAGCTCATGGGCTGGCTGCAGGCGCGCCAGGTGGCGATGGTCGGCGTGCCGATGGAGCCCGAGGCCAGCGAGCGCGCCACGGCCACGAACCCGAAAGACCTGCCCAAGGAGCAGGCCGCCGTCGCGTTCTGGCTCAGCAAGAAGTACCGCGTGGCGCCCGAACCCCTCGCCGCGCTGGTCTCCGAGGCCTACGAAATCGGCGGCCGCACCAAGCTCGATCCCACGCTCATCCTGGCCATCATGGCCGTCGAATCGAGCTTCAACCCCTTCGCGCAAAGCCCCGTGGGCGCACAGGGCCTGATGCAGGTCATGACGCGGGTGCATACCGACAAGTACGAGAACTTCGGCGGCCATTTCGCCGCCTTCGACCCGGTGAGCAACCTGCGCGTCGGCGTCCGTGTGCTGCAGGAATGCATCGCCCGCGCAGGCTCCCTCGAAGGCGGGCTGCGCTACTACGTGGGCGCGGCCAACCTGGCCGACGACGGCGGCTACGCGATCAAGGTCATGGCCGAGCACATGCGCCTGCGCCAGGTGGCCAACGGTCGCAACGTGCCCATCTTCACGCCTCCGGCACCGGCCGCTCCCGCCGCGCCCCCGATGCTGTCCACCCAGGCCCCGGCGCAGACCACGCTGCCGGCCAAGGGCGCGGGCACCGCCGATGCGTCGCCCGCCACCTCCACGGGCGACGACAAGGTCGCCCTGCTCTCCTCCGGGCTCTGACGTTCCTGGCGACGCCATCCCGCCCTGCCGTCCGCTACACTCGAGGGGTACGCGACTGGCGATAGGCGCGGTGCATCCGCGAAGGCGGACGCCGCCGCTGACGTGGAAACCGGCAGGCACTTTCACCTGCGAACCACTGGGAAGCGTGCCGCACGGGCTGCAAGGCCCGTTGTGTTCCGCCGTTCGCCTGGGCAGCCCTTGTTTTTCCAAGGGACACCATTCACAGGACTGCCACGCCATGTACCAACGCAATATTCTTGTCGAACAAGCCGATCCCGAAGTGTGGGCCGCCATCCAGGCCGAGAACCTGCGCCAGGAGCAGCACATCGAACTGATCGCCAGCGAGAACTACGCCTCGCCCGCCGTCATGGCGGCACAGGGCTCGCAGCTCACCAACAAGTACGCCGAAGGCTATCCCGGCAAGCGCTACTACGGCGGCTGCGAGAACGTGGACGTGGTCGAGCAGCTGGCCATCGACCGCGTGAAGAAGCTCTTCGGCGCCGATGCCGCCAACGTGCAGCCCAATTCCGGCTCGCAGGCCAACCAGGCCGTGCTGCTTGCCTTCCTCAAGCCCGGCGACACCATCCTGGGCATGAGCCTCGCCGAAGGCGGCCACCTGACCCACGGCATGCCGCTGAACATGAGCGGCAAGTGGTTCAACATCGTGTCGTACGGCCTGAACGAGAAGGAAGAGATCGACTACGACGCGCTGGAAGCCAAGGCCCGCGAGCACAAGCCCAAGCTGATCATCGCCGGTGCCTCCGCCTACAGCCTGCGCATCGATTTCGAGCGCTTCGCGAAGATCGCCAAGGAAGTCGGCGCGATCTTCTGGGTGGACATCGCCCACTATGCCGGCCTGGTGGTCGCGGGTGAATATCCCAACCCCGTGCCCTTCGCCGACGTGGTCACCTCCACGACGCACAAGAGCCTGCGCGGCCCGCGCGGCGGCATCATCCTCATGAAGGCCGAACACGAGAAGGCGATCAACTCCGCCATCTTCCCGGGCCTGCAGGGCGGCCCGCTGGAGCACGTCATCGCCGCCAAGGCCGTGGCCTTCAAGGAAGCGCTGACGCCGGAATTCAAGGCCTACCAGCAGCAGGTCGCGAAGAACGCCAAGGTGTTCGCCGAAACGCTGATCGAACGCGGCCTGCGCATCATCAGCGGCCGCACGGAGAGCCACGTCATGCTCGTGGACCTGCGCGCCAAGGGCATCACCGGCAAGGCGGCCGAAGCGGCCCTGGGCCAGGCCCATATCACCATCAACAAGAACTCCATTCCGAACGATCCGGAAAAGCCGATGGTGACCAGCGGCATCCGCGTGGGCACGCCCGCGATCACGACGCGGGGCTTCAAGGAAGAAGAGACGCGCATCACCGCGAACCTGCTGGCCGACGTGCTGGAGAACCCGAACGACGAAGCCAACCTGGCCGCGGTGCGCGAGAAGGTGCACGCGCTCACGAGCCGCTTCCCGGTCTATCGCTGACCGCGGCGCAGCCCCGAGCCCGCCGCCCCTGCAATGAAGTGCCCGTTCTGCAGCCACCCCGAGACGCAGGTCGTCGAAACGCGCGTGGCCGAGGACGGAGACTTCGTGCGGCGGCGCCGGCAGTGCGGGGCCTGCGACAAGCGCTTCACGACCTATGAGCGCCCGGAAGTCAGCTTCCCCAACGTGGTGAAGAAGGACGGCCGGCGCATCGAATACGACCGCAGCAAGCTCATCGGCTCGTTCAGCATCGCGCTGCGCAAGCGGCCGGTGAGCACCACGCAGATCGACAGCGCCATCGAGCGCATCGAGGAAAAGCTGCTCAACCTCGGGCAGCGCGAAGTGCTGTCCAGCCGCATCGGCGAACTGGTGATGCGCGAGCTCAAGAAGCTCGACAAGGTCGCCTACATCCGATTCGCGAGCGTGTACCGGAGCTTCGAGGACATCGACGAATTCCGGGCGCTCGTGGACGAAGTGCGCAAATAGGCCGTCTGGCCCGGCGGTGCGGACCGGCCGGGGCGCGTCGGCCGTGGTCCTACGCGCGGGGCGCCGCATGCCCTGCACAATCGACCGGCCCGGCAGCCCATCCGGCGCCGCCCGGTACCCTCTTCCCCGATTTCCCGCACCGATCCATGCAGTCCGACGCAACGACCTCCCCGTCTTCCGCACATCCATGGCAGTTCTTCCGCGCCGGCGGCGTGGACCAGGTCATCATCCGCACGGGCGCGGACATCGCGCACCTTGCGGAGCTGGACCAGAAACTCTGGGTGGCGCTGGCCTGCCCCACGCGGGGCGTGGAGTTCGATCCGCGCACGCTCGACCTCATCGATACCGACGGCGACGGGCGCATCCGCCCGCCCGAACTCCTGGCAGCCTGCGCCTGGGCCTGCGAGCGGCTGCGCGATCCGGATGAACTGGCCCGGCCGGGTTCCGCGATGGCCCTCTCGGCACTGGACGACTCCACCGAGGACGGGGCGGCCCTCGCCGAGCAGGCCCGGCGCATCCTGGCACTGGCGGGGCGCGAGGATGCGCAATCCATCACCCTGGACGAAGTGCTGGCGCGCAGCGAGAAGCTGAACGCCCAGCGCTTCAACGGCGACGGGGTCGTGTCTCCCGCCACGGCCGAGGACGACGCGGAGGCCCGCGACGCATTGGAGCGCATCATGGCCACCCACGGCAGCGTGCCGGCGGTGGCCGACCAGCCGGCCGGCGTGGACCGCAAGACGGCCGAGGCGTTCTTCGCCGAAGTGGACGCGCTGCAGCAATGGGCGGACGGGGTGCAGGCGCATCCGGAGGGAATGCCGCTGGGAGACCGCACGCTGCAGGCGGCCCAGGCCGTGCAGGCGGTGCGCCACAAGGTGGACGACTTCTTCACGCGGGCACGGCTGGCCGCCTACGATCCGCGCGTGCGTACGGCGATGCACCCGTCGGACGACGACTATGCCGCGCTGGCGCGGCTGGAGCTCTCGCCCGGCTCCGACGCCGTGGCGGCCCTGCCGCTCGCCCCCTTCACACCCGATGGCACCCTGCCCCTGGAGCGCGGCATCAATCCCGCCTGGGCCGGCGCCGTGCAGGCGCTGCGCGACAAGGCCCTGGTGCCGCTGCTGGGCGAGCCAGCGCGCGGGTCGTTGTCGGAAGCGGACTGGAAGCGCACGCTGGATGCGCTGCAGCCCTGCCTGAAGCAGCTGTCGGCCCGCCCCGCGACCCACCTGGACGCACTCGATGCGGACACCGTGCGCCAGCTGCACGGCAGCGGCGTGCGCGAACGGGTGATGGCGCTGATCACGCAGGACGAGGCCGAGAAGGCGCACAACGGCCACACGCTGGCCCTGGAAAAGCTGCTGCGCTTCAAGCGCGACCTGCTGCGGCTGCTGAACAACTTCGTCTCGTTCTCGGCCTTCTACCAGCGCGAGGGGGCGATCTTCCAGGCGGGGACCCTCTTCCTGGATGCCCGCAGCTGCGACCTGACCGTACAGGTGGCCGACGCTGGGCGCCACGCCAAGCTGGCGGGGCTGGCCAAGACCTACCTCGCCTACTGCGACTGCACGCGCAAGGGCCGGAAGATGGGCATCGTCGCGGCCTTCACGGCCGGCGATGTCGATTTCCTGTTCGTGGGCCGCAATGGCGTGTTCTACGACCGCGACGGCCTCGACTGGGATGCGACCATCACCAAGATCATCGAAAACCCCACGAGCATTGCCCAGGCCTTCTTCTCGCCGTACAAGAAGTTCCTGCGCATGATCGAGGAGCAGGTGGCCAAGCGGGCGGCCGCGAGCGATTCCCGGGTGGAGAAATCGCTGGGCACCACGGCCGGCAGCCTGGCCACCGCCCCCGGCAAGACCCTCGCGAGCGCCGCGGCACCGGCAGCGCCTGCGGGCGCACCCGACACGCAGCGCCGAATGGACGTGGGCACGGTGGCCGCGCTGGGCGTGGCCCTGGGCAGCCTGAGCGCCGTCGCCGTGGGCATCTTCGCGAAGTTCGTGGACCTGGGCGCCTGGATACCGATCGCGCTGCTCGGCATCGTGTTGGCCATCTCGGGGCCGAGCATGCTGATCGCCTGGCTCAAGCTGCGCCAGCGCAGCCTGGGCCCGATCCTGGACGCCAGCGGCTGGGCCATCAACGGCCGGATGCGCATCAACACCCGCCTGGGCGGATCGCTGTCGCAGACGGCCCATGTGCCGCCGGGCGCGCGCCGCATGCTGAACGATCCGTTCCCCGAGTCGCGCAAGCCGGCGTGGACGGCAGCCTGCGTGGCGGTGGTTCTGGTGGTGGCGGGCGTGATGGCCTGGCGCATGGGCTGGTTCCACCACCGGCCCGCGGCGCCGGCCGGTGCGGCGGCGACTTCGCAGGCGGTGCCGCCCGCGCCCGCCGCCAGCGGCCCGGCCGCGGCCGCATCGGCGCCCTGAGTTCCCCGGCCCGGGACTCGGCCCGCCCGTCGATTACAGGAAGGACGCCTGGATCGGTGCCACCGCCTGCACCACGTCGCCGCACTGGGCACGGTGCCGCAGGGCATGGTCCATCAGCACGATGGCCAGCAGGGCCTCGGCGATGGGCGCGGCGCGGATGCCCACGCAGGGGTCGTGGCGGCCCTTGGTGACCACCTCGGTGCTCTGCCCATGCACGTCGATGGACTCGCGCGGGCTGATGATGGAGCTGGTCGGCTTGATGGCGAGCGACACCTCGATGTCCTGCCCGGTGCTGATGCCGCCCAGCACACCGCCGGCATTGTTGCTGGCGAAGCCCTTGGGCGTGAGCGAGTCGCCATGGGTGGTGCCGCGCTGCGCCACGCTCGCGAAGCCGGCGCCGATCTCCACGCCCTTGACGGCGTTGAGGCCCATCATGGCGTGGGCGATGTCGGCGTCGAGCTTGTCGTAGAGCGGCTCGCCCAGGCCCACGGGCACGTTGCGGGCCTGCACGCGCAGGCGCGCGCCGCAGGAATCACCGGCCTTGCGCAGCGCGTCCATGTACTCTTCGTAGCGGGCGACATCGGCCACGGGCGCGAAGAAGGGGTTGTGGGGAACGTGGTCCCAGCTCTCGAACGGAATCTCCAGTTCGCCGAGCTGGGTCATGCAGGCGCGCAGCTCGACGCCGTACTTCGCCTGCAGCCACTTGCGCGCCACCGCCCCCGCCGCCACCGTCGGCGCCGTCAGCCGCGCGGACGAACGCCCGCCACCGCGCGGATCGCGCACGCCGTACTTGTGCCAGTACGTGTAATCGGCATGGCCCGGCCGGAAGCTCTGGGCGATGTTGCTGTAGTCCTTGCTGCGCTGGTCGGTATTGCGGATCAGCAGCGCGATCGGCGTGCCGGTGGTGCGGCCCTCGTACACGCCGGACAGGATCTCGACGGCATCGGGCTCGTTGCGCTGCGTGACATGGCGGCTCGTGCCCGGGCGGCGGCGGTCCAGCTCCGCCTGGATATCGGCCTCCGCCAGTTCCATGCCCGGCGGGCAGCCGTCGATCACGCAACCGATGGCCGGGCCGTGGGATTCACCGAAATTGGTGACTGCGAAGATGGTGCCGAGTGTGTTGCCGCTCATGGCGCGGGATTATCCCAGAGCCACCCGCCGAGCCGGGTCATCGGGCTGCATTCGCAAAGCAGAAAGGGGGGCCGCAGCCGAGGCAACAGCCATCAGGCGCAGCCCTTGAACAGCCCCGCCCTCACCCGTCAAAAGGCCGCGGAGCAGGCCAAGCCAGCAGACGCCGTGGAACCGGCTTTGCCGGGCCACTGGCGTCGTCCCCCTTCCCGATGCGCGCAGCGCAGCGAGAGAAGGGGGAAGCCGCGCAGCGGCTCAGGGAGTAGCCTCTTTTTCCTCTGGCCAGTCCCGGATATAGGCTTTCAGCATCTGGTTCTCGAAGTTCTGGCTGTCCACCACGGCCTTGGCCACGTCGTAGAAGCTGACCACGCCCATGAGCATCTTCTTGTCCATGACCGGCATGTAGCGCGCGTGGCGGTTGAGCATCATGCGGCGCACCTCGTCCATTTCGGTTTCGAGCGTGCAGGTGAGGGGCGCGTCGTCCATGGCCGTGCGCACGAGCATGGTGCCCACGGTGCCGCCGTTCTTCACGACGGCCTGGATGACCTCGCGGAAGGTGAGCATGCCGACCAGGTCGCCGTGGTCCATCACCACCAGCGAGCCGATGTCCTTGTCCGCCATGACCTCCACGGCTTTCGCCAGGGGTTCGTCGGCGGTGACGGTGAAGAGCGTGTTGCCTTTGACGCGGAGGATGTCGCTGACTTTCATGGGAGGTCTCCAGGGGGCGCCGCGCCGCTGCGGCGGGCCGATCGATGTTTCCTGCGCAATATAGCCCACAATGTTGCGCTGCGATCACCCATAGGAGATAACGAATGCCCGGCCATTCCGACCCCGGCTTCGATACGCTGGCGCTGCATGCGGGCGCCGTGCCCGATCCGGCCACCGGCGCAAGCGCCGTGCCCATCCACCTGACGACCTCGTTCGTCTTCGAATCGAGCGACCATGCGGCGTCGCTGTTCAACCTCGAACGGCCCGGCCATGTGTACAGCCGGGTCAGCAATCCCACCAACGCGGTGCTGGAGCAGCGCGTGGCGGCGCTCGAAGGCGCCGCCGGGGCCATCGCGGCGGCGAGCGGCCAGGCCGCGCTGCACCTGGCCATCAGCACGCTGATGGGCGCGGGCGGGCACATCGTCGCGAGCACGGCGCTCTACGGTGGCTCGCAGAACCTGCTGCACTACACGCTGCGGCGCTTCGGCATCGAGACCACCTTCGTGCAGCCGGACGACCTGGACGGCTGGCGCGCCGCCATCCGGCCGGAGACGCGGCTGCTGTTCGGAGAGACGGTGGGCAATCCGGGCCTGCAGGTGCTGGACATCCCGGCCGTGGCGGAGATCGCCCACGCGGCGGGCGTTCCGCTGCTGGTGGACTCCACTCTCACCACCCCCTGGCTCATGCGCCCGCTGGAGCACGGGGCCGACCTGGTCTGTCACTCCGCCACCAAGTTCCTCTCGGGCCATGGCACGGTGATCGGCGGCGTACTGGTCGATGGGGGCAGCTTCGACTGGGAGGCCTCGGGGCGCTTCCCGGAACTCTGCGCGCCGTACGCGGGCTTCCACGGCATGGTGTTCTCGGAGGAGTCCACCGTGGGTGCCCTCCTGCTGCGCGCGCGGCGCGAGGGGCTGCGCGATTTCGGCGCGTGCCTGAGCCCGCACACGGCCTGGCTGATCCTGCAGGGCATCGAAACCCTGCCGCTGCGCATGGAACGGCACATGCGCAACACGGAGCGGGTGGTGGAGTTCCTGGCGAGCCACCCCTTCGTGTCCCGCGTCGGCCACCCGATGCTGGAGTCGCACCCCAGCCATGCACTCGCGAAGCGCCTGCTGCCGCGCGGCGCAGGCTCGGTGTTCAGCTTCGATCTGCGCGGCGACCGGGCCCAGGGCCGGGCCTTCATCGAGTCGCTGAAGGTCTTCAGCCACCTCGCCAACGTGGGCGATTGCCGCAGCCTGGTGATCCACCCCGCCAGCACGACGCACTTCCGGATGGACGATGCGGCGCTGGCGCAGTCCGGCATCGCACAGGGCACGATCCGCCTGTCGATCGGACTGGAGGATGCGGACGACCTGATCGACGACCTGAAACGCGCGCTCAAGTCCGCGGAGAAAGCAGGCGCCCGGACTGGCGACCGAGCCGGCGGAAAGGCGGGTGCGTGATGCAGGTGACCGTCAACGGCCACGCGGCCTATTGCTATACGGGCAGCAAGCCCTTCGACCCGGCACTGCCCACGGTGGTGATGGTGCATGGCGTGCTCAACGACCACAGCGTGTGGGGCTTCCAGAGCCGGCATCTCGCGCACCACGGCTGGAATGTGCTGGCGGTGGACCTTCCGGGCCACGGCCGCAGCGGTGGGGAGGCGCCGCAGAGCGTGGAAGAGGCAGCGGATTTCATCGTGGGCCTGCTGCGCGCGCTGGGCGTGGAGCGGGCGGCGCTCGTGGGCCACAGCTGGGGGTCGCTGATCGCGCTGGAGGCGGCCGCGCGGCTCGGCACCGCCGCGACGCACCTGGCGCTGGTGGGCACGGCCTACCCGATGAAGGTGTCGCCCGCGCTCATCGAAACCTCGCTGAACGAACCCGAGAAGGCGCTGCGGATGGTGAACGTGTTCTCCCGCGGCAGCCTCGCGTCGCCCTCGGGCGCGGGCTTCTGGACCTTCGGCGCGGGCATGGCGCTCGGCCGCCGCGTGCTGCGCAGCAATCCGCACGTGAACGTGTTCCACCGCGGATTCGTGGCCTGCGACCGCTATGCGGGGGCAGAAGCTGCCATCGCCGCCCTCGCCTGCCCGGTGCTGTTCGCACTGGGCGCGCAGGACCAGATGACGCAGCCCCGCGCGGCCCAGGGCCTGATCGCGGCGGCGCGCGCGGCGGGGCGGGAGGTGCGGGTGGAGATGCTGCCCGTGGGCCATTTCCAGATGACGGAGGCACCGGAGGAGACGCTGCGCGCGCTGCGCACCTTCCTGGGCGCCTGAGGGTGCGGGGCCCGTCGCCCTATCCTCCCGCCGGCCCTCGCGAAGGGGTCTTTCCAGGGGAAAAGGAGCCGTTGCATGGAGCGCACGCCTGCGCGCTACGGGCGGCAGCCGGAGCCTGCGGTCTGCGCACCGTCCTGCTGGCGAGGCGCCGCCAGCTGCGGTGCGAGCAGCCGGCACAGGCCGGTGAGATCTTCGACCACGGCGGGCGCCGGCCCCTCGTGCGGCCAGGCGATGCCGGCCCGGTTGATCCAGACGGCCTGCATGCCGGCCTGCAGGGCACCGTGGGCGTCGAGCGTGGCGTCGTCGCCCACGTGGAGCACGGCCTCCGGCGGCACGCCGAGGCGCTGCGCGGCCTCGCGGAAGATGCGTGGATCGGGCTTGGCGACGCCAAAGGTGCGGGCCGTCACGCTTCCCTGGAAATACCCGCCCAGTCCGATGCGCTGCAGGTCCGCATTGCCGTTGGTGAGCGCCATGAGCGGATAGCGCGGCGCGAGGAATTCGAGGGCGGCGATGGCGTCGTCGTACAGATCGACCCGCTGGCGCTCCGCGAAGAACAGTTCATAGGCCGCGTCGGTGAGGGATTCGTCCTCTCCGGCCCGCCGCAGCGCCGCACGGATGCTTTCCCGCCGCAGGGCGCTCAGGTCGTGGGAGAGATGGGCATGCGCCTGCACGACCTCGGCGCGGATCACGGCGGCCGTTTCTGCATCGGCCAGCAGCGCGGCCGTGGCCGGCGCGCGCGTTCCCAGCCAGTCCCGCAGCACCTGCTCGGCCCTCCGGATGGCCGGCCAGACCGGCCAGAGGGTATCGTCGAGATCGAGGGTCATCGCGCGGATGCGGGCGGTATCGAGCATGGTGGCCGAGAATAGCGCAACCATTGCATTTCCCTTTCCTTCCGCTGTCCATGAACGCATCCGCCGCAGACCGCTCCCCGACCGCCCCGATGCCCCGCACCGCCGTGCTGCTGTGCAACCTGGGCACGCCCGATGCGCCCACCGCGCCCGCGCTGCGCCGCTATCTCGCGCAGTTCCTGTCCGACCCGCGCATCGTGGAGATTCCCCGTGCCGCGTGGCTGCCCATCCTGC
Organism: Paracidovorax citrulli; assembly: GCF_900100305.1. Taxonomy (GTDB): domain Bacteria; phylum Pseudomonadota; class Gammaproteobacteria; order Burkholderiales; family Burkholderiaceae_C; genus Paracidovorax; species Paracidovorax citrulli. The sequence continues at coordinate 165,165 of NZ_FNEY01000003.1, forward strand.
ACGGCATCATCCTGCGCATCCGGCCGGCGAAGTCCGCGGCCAAGTACGCCAGCATCTGGATGCCCGAGGGTTCGCCCCTGGCCGTGTGGACGGAGCGCCAGGCCACGCTGCTGCGCGGATGGCTGGGCGAGGCGGGGCTGCGGGTGCAGGTGCGGCATGCGATGCGCTACGGGCAGCCGTCCATCGCCGGCCAGTTGAAGGCCCTGCAGGCCGAAGGCGTGGACCGCGTGCTGGTGCTGCCGCTCTATCCGCAGTACTCGGGCACGACCACCGCGAGCGTGTCGGACGACGTGTGCGCCTATGCGCTGCGCACGCGCCGCCTGCCGGAGCTGCGTTTCGTGAACAGCTACCACGACCACCCCGCCTACATCGACGCGCTGGCACGCAGCGTGCGCGCCCACTGGCAGCGCGAGGGCGGGCCGGCAGAACAGCTGGTGATGAGCTTCCACGGCATTCCGGAGCGCGCCGTGCGCCTGGGCGACCCCTACCAGCAGGAGTGCCTGGCGACCGCCGCGCTGCTGGCGCAGGCGCTGGGCCTGGCGGCGGACCGCTACCGGGTGACCTTCCAGTCCCGCTTCGGCAAGGCCAAGTGGCTGGAGCCCTATACCGAACCGACGCTCATCGAGATGGCCCGTGGCGGCACGCGCAGCGTGGACGTGATGTGCCCGGGGTTCACCAGCGACTGCCTGGAAACGCTGGAGGAAATCAACCAGGAGGCGCGCGAGGCCTTCCTGCACGCGGGCGGCAAGGAATTCCGCTACATCCCCTGCCTGAACGCGGACAACGCCTGGATCACCGCGCTGAGCCGGATCGCGCAGGAGCACCTGTCGGGCTGGGATACGGGGGCACCGGGCGGAGCGGCAGCGCCCGGCCTGGCCCGCTGAGCGAGCCGCACCGCGAGGCCCGCGCCATGTTCCGATTGCGCCTGTCCCTGGCTTTCGCCACCCTGGTCGCGCTGGTGTGCGCGCAGGCGGCCTTCGTCTATTGGGGCGCGAACCGCGTCTATAATTTCGCCCAGCACAGCCGCCTGGCGAGCGACATCCTCACCGAGCTGAACGAACTGGCGGCCAACAAGCAGCGGCTGCGGGTCTGGGCTTCGCAGCGGCTCATGAACGTGGATGCCTCGGTGGAGGTGCGCGACACCCTGCTGTCCAGCATGCGCAGGAACGCCGCGCAGCTGCGGCAGTTGACGGAGCGCGACGGCGCCCTGTGGGCCGAGATGGCCGAGAACGAGGGGATCGCGATACCGCCCGAGGTGCGCGAGCTCGGCGCCGCAGCGCGGCTTTTCGACGACAACATCGCGGCCGTGCAGGCCCGGCTGGTGCGCCTGCAGCCGCTGCAGCCGGGGTCGGAGTTCTCGTCCGTCTGGCAGGAGCTGAACCAGGTGTTCGACATGGCCGACGGCCGCGACCTGCGCGAGCTGCTGAGCGGCGCCATCGCGCGCCAGCGCCGCGCCGTGCCGATCGCCCGCGCCGATACGGAGCGCGGCCTGCGGGAGCTGCGCACGCAGGCCGTGGGCATGGCCCTCCTGACGCTGGCCACCGCCATCGTGCTGGCGCAGCAGCTGACGCGCCGCCTGCAGCGCCCCCTGGACCGCCTGCTGGCGGGCACGCGCGCGCTGCAGGCCGGTGCGCTGGACCACCGCGTGGAAACCGGTTCGCGGGACGAATTCGACCGGGTCGCCGAGCATTTCAACGCCATGGCCGCCGAACTCCAGGAACACCGCCGCGCGGCGGATGCGGCCCGCCGCCGCCTGGAGGATGCCGTCGAGGCACGCACGGCCGAACTGCGCACCGCCCACGAGGCGCTGCAGCGCAACGACGAGCGGCGCCGGCAACTCTTCGCCGACCTGAGCCATGAGTTGCGCACCCCCGCCACGGCCATCCGCGGCGAGGCGGAGATCGCGCTGCGCGGCGGCGTGCGACCGGCGGAGGAATACCGGCAGACCCTGGAGCGCATCGTCGGCGCCGTGGAGCAGCTCACCGGGACCGTGGACGACCTGATGCTCGTGGCACGCACGGAAGCCGATCCGCTCGCCATGCGGCCCGGCCCGGTCGCGCTGCACGGATTGCTGCGCGATGCGGCCGAACAGGCCGAGGCGCTGTGCGCCCTGTACGGGGTGCATCTGCGGCTGCAGGAGCCGGCCGCATGGCCCGGCGGGCAGGCGGGCCCCACGCTGCACGCGGATGCCGACCGCCTGCGCCAGGCCCTGATGATCGTTCTGGACAACGCCGCGCGCTATTCCCATGCCGGCGGCACCGTCCACCTCGGATGGCACGCGGAGAACGCAGGCGGCGTCGCCATCGAGGTGCGCGACGAAGGCATCGGCATCGACGCGGAGGAATTGCCGCAGGTGTTCGACCGGTTCATGCGCGGCAGCCGGGCCCGGGCGCACCGCGCCGACGGCACGGGCATCGGCCTGTCCATCGCCCGCGCCATCGTGGAAGCACACGGCGGATCCATGTCCATCGGGCCCGTGCAGCCCCGCGGCACCCTCGTCGGCATCCACCTGCCGGCCGCATGCGTGGCCGGCGTGCACGCGTCCCCGGCGCCTGCGAGCGCCGCACGGGCGGAGGACGGCCGATGAGCACCGCGCAGATCCTGGTCGTGGAGGACGATCCCCGCGTTGCCGATTTCCTGCAGCGTGGCCTGCGCGCGGAAGGCTACGGCGTGCAGATGGCGCGCACCGGTCCCGAAGGGCTCGCGCTCGCCCGCGCCGGGGAGGCGGCGCTGGTGATCCTCGACGTGATGCTGCCCGGCATGACCGGGCTGGACCTGTGCCAGTCGCTGCGGGCCGAAGGCGGCCAGGTGCCGGTGCTGATGCTCACGGCCCTGAGCAGCATCGAGGACAAGGTCGCCGGATTGAAGCTCGGCGCGGACGACTACCTCACCAAGCCGTTCGCCTTCGAGGAACTGCTGGCGCGCATCGAGGCGCTGCTGCGGCGCGGGCGCGAGCAGCGCCCCCGGGCGACCACGCTGCAGGTGGCGGACCTGGTACTCGACCTGGAACGCATGCAGGCCAGCCGCGCGGGGCGCCCGATCGCGCTCACCGCCAAGGAGCTGGCCTTCCTGGAGCTGCTCATGAGCGCCCCGGGCCGGCTCTGCAGCCGCGAGCGCATCCTCTCCAACGTGTGGGGCATGCACGAGGACCCACTGACCAATGTGGTGGATGTCTATGTGCGCCGCCTGCGCAGCAAGATCGATGAAGGGCACCCGCTCGCGCTGCTCAAGACCGTGCGCGGGTTGGGCTACCGCCTGGACGACGGCGAGACGTAGGCGCGCGAGGCACGCCTCATCTGCCGGAGCCGGCGTGCTCGGCCGGCACGTTCATGCAGCGTTCATGTGCGCGTCAGCCGGGCTTCATCGCGCGGCAACGGTCGCGTTCATGGACGCGCCGAACAATGAAGTCCTGCCCGCCTGACGGGCGGTGCCGCACGCAAGCGGCGACCTGTTCGACTTCCCGAGGACAACTCCATGACCCTGATCCGCGCAACTTCCATCGCAGCCGCCGTGCTCGCGCTCTCGACCCCCGTGTTCGCCCAGGCGCAGGCCCCGGCGCCCGGCTGCCAGCCCGTCACCGAGCAGCAGGTGGCGGCGCTCTTCGACCGCTGGAACGCATCGCTGCGCACGCTCGATGCCGACAAGGTGGTCGCCAACTATGCGCCCGACGGGGTGCTGCTGGCGACGGTGTCCAACCAGCCGCGCACGACCACCGCGCAGATCCACGATTATTTCGTGAAATTCCTGAAAGGCCACCCGCAGGGCCGGATCGACAGCCGGACGGTGCGCATCGGCTGCAACGTGGCGCAGGACGTCGGCACCTACACGTTCACCTTCCAGGACGGCAAGGAGGTGCACGCGCGCTACACCTATGTGTACGAGTTCGTCGGCGGCGACTGGAAGATCGCCCACCACCACTCCTCGGCCATGCCCGAGGCCGTCGCCGCCAGGTAACGGGCGCGGCCTGTTCCGATTCCCCGCCGCACGGCGGATTTCAGACCAGGGACGTGCGCGCCAGGCGTCGGGCGTTCGCCACCGCGACACGGTGGACCGGAACGAGCCCCTTGCCGAGCACGCCGGCCGCCGCGTCCTGCCACTGGCGCACCAGTTGCGGGCCGGTGGCCATGGTCCAGGGCGTCCACCACAGCCGCACCATGCTGGCCGCCATGGCCTGCTGGGCCAGCAGGGCCTGCATGCCCATGGCGGCCCAGGACTGCATGAAGGCCCACTGCTTCTCGGCGACCATTCGGCCGAATTCGCGCCGGTCGCGCTGCGAGGGGGTGGCGCCGGCGAGGGCCATGCGCGCCACGCGGTGCGCGACGACGGGCGGCACGGCCATGGCGAGTTCGGCCCCCTGGCGTGCCAGGGAACGGGTGCGGCGGGACGAAGTACCGGACATGGGCATTCCTCGAAGTGGCGGCCCCCCCACTCTACCGGTCGTCCGCGGCGCAGGCTCCGAGCAACCGCGCGCGCCGCGGGGGTTTGCGGCAGGTCAGTCCGGCACGGCGATGGCGCCGCTGGTGATGGCGACGGCATCGGCAGCGACGGGCATGGCCGCGATGGGTGGCACGTTCGCCGCGGTGATCGCGGGGGCGCTGCCCGGCGTGCCGCCGCGCGGCACGGTGCGCACCACTTGGCTGGCCGGCAGCGGCTCGCCGTTCACCAGGTGCGCGTACATGGCATCGAGCGCGCGGTTGAGGTACAGGTGCAGGGGGATGTAGCGGCTGTCGTAGCCCGGCAGCGTGGCCGGCAGGCCGATGAAGGCATCGAAATGCTGGGCGTTCGTGACCTCGATGTAGCTCAGGCGGCTGGCGGCGCCCTCCACGCGCCGGTTCAGGGCGGCGTAGGGACGCGAGGTGTGGTTGACCGGGATGAGCGCGTCGTCGCGGCCGTGCACGATGATGGCGGGCTTGCCCTGCAGGTTGCCGGTGCGGCGGGTTTCGTCGAGGCCGGACTGCAGGCGCCGGGCGGCCGCGTCGGTGCCCGTCACGAGGCTGCGCAGGCAGAGCGCGCCTTCCAGGTTCCAGGTGGGCACGCCCGCGGCATTGGACGAGAACAGGTCGCGCACCGGCACGCCTCGGCTGCGGTCGTTGACGAGCTGCACGCCGGCGGTGGGCGGGATGCCGTTGCCGGTGGCGAACAGGGTGTTCGTCACCGCGGCGGGCGTGGGCTGCACCGCGCCGATGGCCGACGTGGTGGCGAAGCTGTAGCCGCACAGCCGGTCCTGGACGCTCGCGCGCGAGAGCGCGTTGGCATAGGTGACGGCGATCGACGGAGCCACTTCGAACGCCGCGAGCGAGGCGTGCAGCGCACCCGACTCGGGCTCCCAGCCATAGGCGGTCAGGCGCGCCAGCGCCTCCTCGGCCTGGGCGGCCGTGGTGGCGGCCGAGAGCAGGCCCCGGGCCTTCAGGCCGGCACAGCGGTTGGCGGCCACGGGGAAGGCCGGGTCCGCGAAGCGGACGGCGAAGGCCGCCGCGAAGGGCGTGGAGGCCAGCGAGGGCGCGAGGGCGGCGCAGGCCTGGTAGAGGTGGGCCTGGGTGGTGTAGTCGATCAGCGGGAGGCCGTTCACGGCGACGGTGCGCCCGCCGCGCTGCACGGTGACGCCCGCGTTGGCCGGCATCTGCACCGAGGGCTCCGACACGGCCACCCCGTCGATGAGGCCTCGGGTGTCCTGCTCGGCCGCCGCGATCGCCGCGCCGCCGCCGTTCGAGAGGCTGGAGGCGATCACCGTCGTGTTGGCCGGCGTGAAGGTGCGCAGCGCCTGCCCGCCCGGCGAGCGGTCGCCGAAGCGCTCGTTGAGCACGTAGAACGCGAACTCGACCGCCTGCAGGGTGGAGAGGCCCCAGTCCTTTTCCGGGTTCTGCCCGGAATGCGCGTGCTTGAACGCCAGGCGCTGCGGCGTGGCCCCGTTGAAGGCCGCGAGGTCCGCCGCCGACAGGCCTGCGTCGAAGGCGGCGCGCGTGCCCGCGAGCGTGGCGCTGGTGCGCGTGCCGTCGATCAGCGCGACGGTATCGGCCTGCAGGTCATGGGGCGCGGCGCCCGTGCCCTTGTCCGTATAGGCCACGGCGCAGCCGCGCTTGAGGCCCCATTCGCCCGTGGGAATGCCGCCGTAGATGCCGCGCGAGCCGGACGAGGTGGCGGTGATGATGCAGGGGCGCGTGCGGTCGAAGGCATCCGGCACCTGCACCATCAGAGTGACATTGCGGCGCCCCGAGCCGTCGTCCGAATAGGCGATGGCTTCCGTGCCGGCCACCATGCCTTCGCCCGATGTCGCACGGCCCTGCGCGTCCACGTTCGGGCCGTACAGCCTGCCGTAGCCCCCTTCGGAAGTCGTGTCCACCAGCGCCCGATAGTTCACATAGATGGCATTTCGCCGCAACTCCTCCGCCGTGGGCTGGCTGCCCGCGTAGCCCGGCGGCGAATCGTCCTGCAGGCCGGAGCGGCCGAGGCCGCCGGTCAGCAGGTCGTTGCCCGCGCCGTCGTAGCTCGCCTGCCGCAGATCGTTCAGGTACGACGGGCGGACGTTGAAGTCGTAGTCGACCGCTGCGCCGCTGCCTCCGCCCCCGCACGAGGAAGCGGCCAGGGCGGCGATGAGCAGGGGGGCGGTTTTAAAGACAGTCATGTGCGGGATCTCCTCTCTGGGGTGGCCGGAGTATGAGGCTATCCGCGCCCGCCGGGGGCATCCGCCACCGGTGCGCCGCAGCGCTGCCCGGCAGGCAGTGGGTCTGCCTTTCATACATTCCATAAATTCCAATACGAACCATTCTCAATATCTTTTAGAATGGCGGTTTGCGAACAGTGCCCTGGTGGGGTGCCCCGGCGGACGGCCCAGTCCCCGGGGCCTGCTGTGCCGACCCGCCGGCGCCTCCTGGCTCCCCCGGCCGGCACGCCCTCCAGCCCCAGCAGACCATGCCCTCGACGCCCGCCTCCCTCACCGGGCCGCGATCCCCCGCGGCCATCCCAGGCTCCTCCGATTCCCAGGCGTTCGCCGCGCCGCACGCGGACGGGGCCCGTCCAGGCCGTTTGTGGGGATGGCCCATCGCCCTGGGCGTACTCACCGCCAGCGGACTGGTCAGCGCCCTGGTCTCGGACGGCTGGGGCGACACCTGGTCGTGGGTCGCGCTGGGCGTGCCCGTGGCCGTGATGGCGTGGTTCGGCTGGCTGCGGCGGCGCGGCTGACGCCGCCGTACGGCCCCCTTCCCCGCCGTGCATCGCACCGATCGCGGCCCTCCTGCGCTTTTCCTCTCCGCCCCTTCCGGGTTCCACGCTCCACCCCATCCAGGCCCTCCGCCATGTTCCGCCCCCATCCCCTCGCCCTCGCCGCATCCCTCGCCCTGCTCGGCACCCAGGCCGGCGCCGCGCCCGCCGGCACCGATGCCCCCTCGCTGCCGACGGTGACCGTCGGCGCCAGCGCCGATGCCTCCGCCCAGGGGCTCTCCCCGGCCTACCCGGGCGGGCAGGTGGCGCGCGGCGGACGCGCCGGCATCCTGGGCACGAAGGATGCGATGGACACCCCCTTCAGCATCACCAGCTACACCAATGAGCTGATCCAGGACAAGCAGGCAAAAAGCGTCGGCGAGGTGCTGCAGAACGACTCCGGCGTGCGCCTGGCCCGCGGTTTCGGCAACTTCCAGGAGGCGTACTTCATCCGCGGCTTCGTGCTCGGCTCCGACGACACGGCCTACAACGGCCTCTACAGCCTGCTGCCGCGCCAGTACATCGCCACCGAACTGTTCGAGCGCGTCGAAGTGCTGCGCGGCGCCTCCACCTTCCTGTCGGGCGCCACGCCGTCGGGCGGCGGCATCGGCGGCGCGGTCAACCTGCTGCCCAAGCGAGCGCCCAACGAGCCGCTGTCGCGCGTGACGGTGGGCACGGGATCGGGCGGCCGCATCGAGACGGCGGTGGACATCGGCCGGCGCTTCGGGCCGGATGGCAGCACCGGCATCCGCTTCAACGCCGCCTACCAGGACGGCGACACCGCCGTGGACCATGAAAAAAGCCGGCTCGGCCTCATGGCCCTGGGCCTGGACTGGCGCAGCCGCGACGTGCGCCTGTCGGGCGACATCGGCTGGCAGGACCACCGCCTGAAGGGCACGCGGCCGAACGTCTCGCTGTCCGGCGCCACCGCCGTGCCCGCCGCGCCGGATGCTGCCGCCAATTTCTCGCAGCCCTGGGCGTATTCCAACGAGCGCGACGTGTTCGGCACGTTCCGCGGCGAGGTGGACCTGTCGCCCGGCATGACGGCCTGGGGGGCATGGGGCATGCGCCGCGGCAAGGAAGCCAATTCGCTCGCCAACCTGACGGTGGCCGACGCCGCCACGGGCGCGGGCACGGCCTACCGCTTCGACAACACCCGCAAGGACCGCGTGGACACCGGCGAACTCGGCCTGCGCGGCAAGCTGCGCACCGGCGCGGTGGGCCATGAATGGGTGGCGGCCGTGTCGTATTTCGAGGCCGAGAAAGACAACGCGTACGCGATGGACTGGCGCAACACCATCGCCTCCAACCTCTACCAGTACCGGCCCACCGCGCAGCCTGCCTTCAGCGCCGCCACGCTGTATGGCGGCACGCTGTCGAGCCCCAACCTCACGGGCCGCACGCGGCTGCTGAGCTACGCCCTGGGCGACACGCTCTCCTTCGTGGACGACACGGTGCTGCTCACCCTGGGCCTGCGCCACCAGCGGCTGGACACGTCCGATTTCGCCTACGGCACCTCCGCGCTGCTCGCGCGCTACGAGCAGAGCCGCAACAGCCCCATGGCGGGACTCGTGTTCAAGATGGCGCCGCGGTGGTCGCTCTACGGCAACTACATCGAGAGCCTGAGCCAGGGCCAGACCGCGCCGGCCACGGCCAACGGCGCGCCCGTGGCCAACAGCGGCCAGCAGCTTGCACCGTATGTCGCCAAGCAGAAGGAAGTGGGCGTGAAGTACGACGGCGGCCGCCTGCGCGGGTCGCTGGCACTGTTCAGCACCACCAAGCCCCGCGCCTATGTCGATGCCTCGAACGTGTTCGGCGCCTCCGGCAGGGACCGCCACCAGGGCGTGGAACTGGACGTGCAGGGCGAAGCCATGCGCGGCCTTCGCCTGCTGGGCGGCGTGACCTGGCTGGACGCGAAGCAGCAGAGGACGGGCAGCGCAGCCACCGACGGCAGGCGCGTGATCGGCGTGCCGCGCCTGCAGGCCAATGCCGGCGTGGAGTGGGACGTCCCCGGCATGCCCGGCCTGGCGCTCGACACGCGCGCCGTCTATACCGGCGCGAGCTATGCCGACGGCGCCAACGCCCTGCGCGTGCCTGGCTGGACGCGCCTGGATCTGGGCGTGCGCTACGCCACGGAATGGAGCGGCCGGCTCGTGACGCTGCGCGCCCGCGTGGACAACGTGGCCGATCGCAACTACTGGGCCTCGTCCGGCGGGTACCCCGGTTCTGGCTACCTCGTGGTGGGCGCGCCGCGTACCTTCACGCTGAGCGCCAGCGTGGATTTCTGAGCGCGGACTTTCGCTGGAGCAGGACGACGACATGACCCCCAAAGCCCTCAAGACCTGGTCCTGGCTGCACAAGTGGAGCAGCCTGGTGTGTACCGTGTTCATGCTCCTGCTGTGCCTGACGGGGCTGCCGCTGATCTTCCACCACGAGATCGGCCACCTGCTGGGCACGGAGGTCGAGGCGCCGCCGATGCCCGGGGAAACGCGCCGGGTCAGCCTGGACCGGGTGCTGGAGGTGGCGCGCGCGCAGCATCCCGACCGCATCGTGCAGTTCGCGTCGCAGGACGAGGACGACCCCAACGTGTGGTTCGTCACGCTCACGCACACGCCCGATCCGACCACCGACTTCCGCTCGGTGGCCGTGGACGGCCGCACCGGCGCCATCCTCGCGCAGCCGCGGTTCGACCAGGGCTTCATGTACGTCATGTACAAGCTGCACGTGGACCTGTTCGCGGGGTTGCCGGGCAAGCTTTTCCTGGGTTTCATGGGGCTGCTGCTGCTCGTGGCCATCGTCTCGGGCGTGGTGCTCTACGCGCCCTTCATGCGCAAGCTGGACTTCGGCACGGTGCGCGAACAGCGCTCCACCCGCGTGAAATGGCTGGACCTGCACAACCTGCTGGGCATCGTCACCCTGGTGTGGGCGTTCGTGGTGGGAGGCACCGGCATGATCAATACCTGGGCCGACCTGGTCATCAAGTACTGGCAGCACGACCAGCTCTCGGCGCTGCTGGCACCCTATGCGGGCCAGCCCGTCACCCCGCAGGCCGAACGCGGTTCGCTGCAGAAGTCGCTGGACGCGGCGCTGGAGCGCGCGCCGGGCACGCGCCTGTCATTCATCGCCTTTCCGGGCACGGCGTTTTCCAGCCCGCACCACAATACCTTCTTCCTGCGCGGCAGCGAACCGCTCACGTCGCGCCTCTACCAGCCCGTGCTGGTGGACGCGCGCACCGCGCAGGTCACGGCCGCGCCGGCACTGCCGTGGTACCTCACCGCCCTGCTCATCTCGCAGCCGCTGCATTTCGGCGACTATGCCGGCATGCCGATGCAGATCCTCTGGGCCCTGCTGGACATCGCCACCATCATCGTGCTGGGCAGCGGGCTCTACCTCTGGCTGAAAAAGGGTTCGGGCGCCACGCAGAAGGACAGGGAGGCGTCTTCGCGCCGCCAGCGCGACGGGGCGCCCGAAGGCGCCCCGCTGGAGCCGTCCGCAGTGCGCACCGCGGGGAACGGATAACTCACGAGACCGCGTGCCGTGCCCGCAGCGCAAAAGCCACCTCGGGCACGACCACCCGGAAGGCCGCGGAGCAGGCCATGCCAGCGGCCGCCGCGCTGGCGGCGTCCCCCTTCCCACGCGCAGCGTGAGAGAGGGGGAAGGCGCGAAGCGCCTCAGGGGGTTGCCACCTGCAGCCGCCGGGCGGCCCAGCCGCGCAGCAGGCGGGGCAGCACCAGCACGGCGACCACGATCACGATCAGCGCGAGGGACATCGGCCGCGTCACGAACACCGACCAGTTGCCCTCGCCGATCGAGATCGCGTTGCGCATCTGCGCCTCGGCCAGCGGCCCGAGGATCATGCCGACCACCACGGGCGCGGTGGGGAAGTCGAAGCGGCGCATCATCACGCCCAGCAGGCCGATGCCGTAGAGCAGGAACAGGTCGAACGCGCTCTGGCGCATGCCGTAGGCCCCCACCGTGGCGAAGATCAGGATGCCAGCATAGAGCTGCGGCTTCGGGATCTTGAGCAGCTTCACCCACAGGCCCACCATGGGCAGGTTGAGCACCAGCAGCATCACGTTGCCGATGTAGAGCGAGGCGATCAGCGCCCACACCAGCGCGGCCGAACTGGAGAACAGCTGCGGGCCGGGGTTGATGCCGTAGTTCTGGAACGCGCCCAGCAGCACCGCGGTGGTGTTGGAGGTGGGAATGCCCAGCGTGAGCAGCGGGATCAGCGCGGCCGTGACGGTGGCGTTGTTCGCGGCCTCGGGGCCGGCCACGCCCTCGATGGCGCCCTTCGTGCCGAATTCCTCGCGGTCCGCGCCCTTGGCGAGTTTCTTCTCGGTCGCATAGCTGAGGAAGGTCGGAATCTCGGTGCCGCCCGCGGGAATGCAGCCGAACGGCGTGCCCAGCAGCGTACCGCGCAGCCATGCGGGCACGGAGCGCTTCCAGTCGCGCGCCGTCATGTGGACCCGGCCCATGGGGTTGCGGGTATCCACCTGGCGGCCCTCGTACATGGCGGCATACAGTACCTCGGCCACCGCGAACAGGCCTACGGCCACCAGCACGATGTCGACGCCGTCCAGCAATTCGGGCTGGCCCAGCGTATAGCGCGCCGCGCCGGAAATCTGGTCCATGCCCACGCAGCCCAGCGCGAGGCCCAGGAACAGCGCGGTGAGCCCCCGCACCGTGCTCTGGCCGAGCACCGCGCTCACCGTGGTGAAGGCCAGCACCATCAGCATGAAGTATTCGGGCGGCCCGAGCTTGACGGCGAATTCGGCCACGGACGGCGCGAAGAGCGTGACCACCACGGTGGCGATGGTGCCGGCGACGAACGAGCCGATGGCCGACGTGGCCAGGGCCGCGCCCGCGCGCCCGCTCTTGGCCATCTTGTTGCCCTCCATCGCCGTGACCATGCTGGCCGTTTCACCGGGCGTGTTCAGCAGGATGGAGGTGGTCGATCCACCGTACATGGCGCCGTAGTAGATGCCGGCGAAGAAGATCATGGAGGCCGTCACCTCCACCTTGGCGGTGATGGGCAGCAGCATGGCCACCGCCACGGCGGGCCCGATGCCGGGCAGCACGCCCACGGCCGTGCCGAGCGCGCAGCCCACCAGCGCCCACAGCAGGTTGGCGGGCGTGGCCGCCGTCGCGAAGCCCTGCAGCAGGGCGTTGAAAATTTCCATCATCACAGCCACCCCGTTTGCGTGAGCCCCGGCAGGTTGATCGCCAGGAATTGCGTGAAAGCCCAGAACACCGGCGCGGAAATGGCCAGGCCGGTGAACACGTCCACGGCCCAGGTGCGCGCGGCGCCGGCGGCCGGCTGGCGGCCCGCGCGGCGCAGGCCCTGCACGGCCAGCACGTAGCAGATCGTGCAGCTCACGATGAAGCCCACCGTGCCGATGAGCGCGGCATTGAGCAGCAGCCCGGCCGACACCCAGACGAAGGCCTGCCTGTCGGCCCGTGCCGCGCCGCCGGGCGCGCCCAGGGAGCGGAAGCCGCCGGAAGCCGCCTCCCACAGCAGGAAACCGCCGCAGACGGCGAGCACCGCCGCGACCAGCCAGGGCAGGAAGTTCGGACCCACGCCGCCGTAACCGGCGTCGCCGGGGATCTGCAGGGCGCCCGCGGCGAGCGCTGCCGCGACGAGCAGCACGCCGCCGCCCACGATGGTCTGCGCGCGCCGGGAAGGGACGGCGCCCTCGTCGCTGTCGGCATCCGCCGCGGAAGGTGCAAGAGGCTCTGACATGATGGGTGTCCTCGGGATATCGGCCATGGCGCGCGGGCACGCGCCAACCGGCCGTGCCACGCGGTACGGAAAAAAAAGGGAAACTCGGGAAGCACGGCGGGCATGGCGCCCGCCGCGGGGTCAGACCATGCCGGCCTTGACCATGGTGGCGCGCATGCTGGCGAACTCGGCATCCACGAAGGCGCCGAATTCGTCGCCCGCGAGCCAGGCGGCGGTCCAGTCGTTCTTCTCCATGGATTCGGCCCAGCTCTTGCTCTTCGTCGCCTGGGCCACCATGTCGATGAGTGCCTTGCGCTGCGGCGCGGAGATGCCCGGAGGCGCATAGACGCCGCGCCAGTTGCCGATCTCCACGTTGATGCCCTGCTCCCTGAGCGTCGGCACGCTCGAGCCCTTCAGGCGCTGGCCCGACGTGACGGCCACCGGCACCATCTTCTTGGTGTTGATGTACTCGGCCATCTCGCTGAAGCCGCCGCCGCCGATGGTGACGTTGCCGCCCAGGATGGCCGCGACGGATTCACCGCCTCCACGAAACGCCACGTAGTTGATCTTGGCCGGGTCCACGCCCACTTCGCGCGCGATCATGGCCGCCGCGATGTGCTCGGTGGAGCCGCGCGAGCCGCCGCCCCACTTCACGCTGCCCGGGTCCTTCTTGAGCTGGTCGATCACCTCGGCCATCGACTTGAACGGCGAATTGGCGGGCAGCACGAACACGTTGTACTCGCTCGTCAGGCGCGCGATCGGGGTGGCCTGCGAGAGGTTGACCGGCGGCTTGCCGGTGATGATGCCGCCCACCATGACCGAGCCCATCACCATCAGGGCGTTCGGGTCGCCCTTGGCGGAATTGACGAATTGCGCGAGGCCGATGGCACCGGCCGCGCCGCCCTTGTTGTCGTAGGTGACGGACGAGGCCACGCCCGCGTCCTGCATCGCCTTGCCGAGCGCCCGGCCGGTGGTGTCCCAGCCGCCGCCGGGGTTGGCGGGCAGCAGCATCTTGATCGCGGCCGCGGCCCGGGCCGAGAGCGGCAGCGCACCGGCGGCCGCGAGGGCTGCCAGGGACTTGAGGAAGGTATCGCGACGCATGGTTCTTGTCTCCTTGTGGTATGGCGAACGGGGCCGATGATGCGCCCGCTTCCTGTCAAACGGCTGTCCGCCGACTCAGGGAAAACACCCATGGGGGCCACGGGCGTGCCCGGTGCTATGGTGCCGCGCATGCAATTGCTTCTCGTGGAAGACGACCCCGCCATGCAGGCCACGCTGCAGCGTTCGCTCGCGCGCCGCGGCATGGAGGTGACCGCCCTCGGTGACGGCCGGGCCGCGCTGGCGCAGTGGGCGTCGCGCCCGCCCGATGCCGTGGTGCTGGACCTGACGCTGCCCGGGCTGGACGGCCTGCAGGTGCTGCAGCAGGCGCGCGCCCGGGGCCTGCGCACGCCGGTGCTGCTGCTCACCGCCCGGGGCACCGTGGGCGACCGGGTGCTGGGGCTCAATGCCGGCGCCGACGACTACCTGCCCAAGCCGTTCGACCTGGACGAACTGGAGGCGCGCCTGCGTGCGCTGGTGCGCCGGCTGGGCGACCTGTCGGAAGCGCGGCCGCCGGCGCCCTCCACCGTGTCCATCGGAGCGATCCGCTACGAGAAGGACAGCGGCGCCATCTACCGCGACGGCGAGGTGATGGAGCTGACGCCGCGCGAGTTGGCCCTCATGCACGCCCTGCTCGCCCAGCCGGGCCACGCCGTGGCCAAGGAGCGGCTGTACGAGCTGGTGTTCCCGGGGCAGCTGGACGTGCAGTACGAGGCCATCGAGGTGGTGGTGTACCGGCTGCGCAAGAAGCTGGCCGGCACCGGGCTCACGCTCATGACGCTGCGCGGGCTGGGCTACCTGCTCAAGGCGGATGCATGAGCGCCGCCCGGAGGGCGGCGCCGTGAGCGGCGCAGCGGGCCGAGCGCAGTCGCTGCGGCGGCGCCTGCTGCTGGGCATCCTGGTGCCGGTGGCGCTGTTCATCGCCTACAACACGGCCAGCCTGTACCGCCAGACGCTGTCGGCCCTGCACACCGCCTACGACCGGACGCTGCTGGCGTCCGCCAAATCGATCAGCGAGCAGATCGACGTGGCGGGCTACGACGGCAGCGCCCGGCTGCGCGCCACGGTGCCCTACTCCGCGCTGGAAGCCTTCGAGGCGGACAACCAGAGCCGCATGTTCTACCGGGTCTCCGACCTGCAGGGCGGGCTGGTGTCGGGCTTCGCCGAGCTGCCCTTCTGGCATGGGCGCATTCCCGCCCGGCCGCCCTATGCCGCGCTGGTGGACTTCTACGACGACGAGTTCCGCGGCCAGCCGGTGCGCGTCGCCGTGCTGCTGCAGCCGGTCGCCAGCCACACCGGCCGGGGCATGGCGGTCATCCAGGTCGCGGAGACGCTGGAGCTGCGCCGCACCCTCGCGCTGCAGATCCTGCAAACCACGCTGGCGCGGCAGGCGCTGCTCGCGCTGGTCATCGCGCTCATCGTGGGTTTCGTGGTGCAGTCGGCGGTGCGGCCCGTGCGCCGGCTCAGCGAGCAATTGCAGACCCGTCCGGAGGAAGACCTGCGCCCCATCGCGGCCCCGGGCACGCCGCGCGAGCTGCAGCCGCTGGTGGACGCCATGAACCACGTCATGGGCCGCCTCGCGCACCTGCTGACGCACCAGAAGCGCTTCGTGCGCGACGCCTCCCACCAGTTGCGCACGCCCCTGGCCGTGCTGAAGGTGCAGGTGCAGTCGGCGCTGCGCGGCGACGTGCCGCCCCAGCAGGCCCTGCACGAGATCCTCGACACCGTGGACCGGGCCACGCAGCTCGCCAACCAGATGCTGGCGCTCGCGAAAGTGGAGCAGTTGCGCCAGCAGAGCGCGCCCCCCGTGACCCGCCTGGACGACGAGTTGCGCGCCATCGCGCTCGAGCTCTCGCCCCTGATCGCGCAGCGCGACCTGGATTTCGGCATCCATACCGATCCCGCGCCCGTGCAGGCCCACGAGTGGATGCTGCGCGAGCTGGCCCGCAACCTCCTGCACAACGCGATCCGGCACACGCCGGTTTCGGGGGTGCTGTCCGTGGAGCTGGTGACGGACGGGTGGCACGCGGCGCTGACGTTTTCCGACAGCGGCCCGGGCATCGACGCCGAACTCGCGCAGCGCCTGTTCCAGCCTTTTTCCGCGGGCGACGTGCGGACCGGCTCCGGGCTGGGGCTGGCCATCTGCCAGGAAATCGTGCGGGCGCTGGGCGGGCAGATCGAACTGGCCAATCGCATGGAAGGCAGCCGCGTGGCCGGACTCGATGCCGTGGTGAGACTGCCGCTGGCGCGGGACGGCCACGATCCTGGAGGCACGCAGCGCAGGCAGCCGGTGCCGTGATGGATACCCGCGGTGCACGGCTGGCAGCGCCCGCCTTGCGCCCCGCGACCTGCTCCGGAGCACCATCCCGAGGCACATGCCCGCTCCGCCTCCACCGCCTGCCGGCTGCACCCCAGCGGGCGAAAACCCGCGCGCCAGCGTAGGATGCGCTCCGCCCCGGCGCAAGCCAGCGCCTGCATTCCCGCTCCGCCATGCCAAGACACACCGAAACCGACGCCCCCGCCCACCATCCCGGGCGCCCCGCCCCGCGCGACTGCAAGGAGCTGTTTTGGTCCTTCACCTGGCTGGCCCTGCAGGGATTCGGCGGTGTCCTCGCCGTGGTGCAGCGCGAACTGGTGGACCGCAAGGGCTGGCTGACGAACGAGGAGTTCATCGAGGACTGGGCCGTGGCACAGATCCTCCCGGGGCCCAACGTGGTGAACCTCGCCGTGATGGTGGGCGACCGCTACTTCGGCTGGCGCGGCGCGCTGTCGGCCCTGGCGGGCATGCTGCTGCTGCCCCTGCTGGTGCTGCTGTGCCTGGCGGTGGCGTATGCGCGGTTTTCCGCCCACCCGGCCGTGGCGGGCGCCCTGCGCGGCATGGGCGCCGTGGCCGCCGGCCTGGTGGCCGGCGTGGCCCTGCGCATGGCGGTGGCGCTGCGCACGCACCCGCTCGGCGCCGCGGGAAGCACCGTGCTCGCCGCGCTGACGTTCGTGGCCATGGCGGTGCTGCAGTGGCCGCTGGCCGCGGTGCTGCTGGCGATCGGCGGCACGGCCTGCGCGGCGACCTGGCGGAAGCTGCCCGCATGACGCCCGGCGCCACCCTGGCGCTGCAGCCGGCCGACTGGCTGCACCTGTTCTCGTACTACCTCTCGCTGTCCCTGCTGACCGTGGGCGGTGCCATCGCCACCGCCCCGGACATGCATCGCTTCCTCGTGGACCGGCACGCCTGGCTGACCGATCCGCAGTTCAACGCCTCCATCGCCATCGCCCAGGCAGCGCCCGGCCCGAACGTGCTGTTCATCGGGCTGCTGGGCTGGAACGTGGGACTCAACGCGGGCGGCTGGGCCCTGGGCCTGCTCGGGATGGTGCTCTGCCTCGTGGGCGTCATGCTGCCCAGCAGCCTGCTCACCTGGGCCGCCGCGCGCTGGGCACACCGCCACCGCGGCATGCGGGCCGTGCGCGCCTTCAAGCAGGGCATGACGCCGGTCGTGCTGGGCCTGCTGCTGGCCACCGCCTTCGTGCTCTGCAGCGCGCACGGCGGTATCGCGCAGAGCTGGCGGCTGTGGATCGTCTCGGCGGCGTGCATGCTGCTGGTCTGGCGCACGCGCATCCACCTGCTGTGGCTGCTGGGCGCGGGCGCCGTGCTCGGGGCGCTGGGCTGGATCTGACAGGTTCTTACAACTGCGCGGCCCGGGAGCCGTGCGGCGCCGCAACAATGGTCCGGAAGCCCGCCTTTCCCAACCAATCCAGGAGACTCCACCCATGCAATCACGCCCCCTCGGCCGCTCCGGCCTGCAGGTTTCCCCGCTGTGCTTCGGCGGCAATGTGTTCGGCTGGACGGTGGACGAGCCGACCACGTTCTCGCTGATCGACGCGTGGCTGGACGCGGGCTTCAACTTCATCGACACGGCCGATGTCTATTCGCGCTGGAACCCGGGTCACATGGGGGGCGAATCCGAAGCCCTGATCGGCCAGTGGCTCAAGCGCACCGGCAAGCGGGACAGGATCGTGCTCGCCACCAAGGTGGGCAAGGACATGGGCGACGGCAGGGTCGGCCTGAAGCCGGACTACATCCGCCGCGCGGTCGAGGATTCGCTGCGCCGCCTGCACACGGACTACATCGACCTCTACCAGTCGCACGACGACGATCCCTCCACGCCGCTCGAGGACACGCTGGGCACCTATGCCGACCTGATCCGCGAAGGCAAGGTGCGCGCCATCGGCGCATCCAACCACACGGCCGCCCGCCTGTCGGAAGCGCTCGCCACCAGCGCGCGGCTGGGCCTGCCGCGCTATGAATCGCTGCAGCCGCTCTACAACCTGTACGACCGCGCGGTGTTCGAAGATGAATTGCAGCCGCTGTGCCTGGAGCAGCAGGTGGGCGTCATCAATTTCTACGCCCTGGCCGCCGGCTTCCTCACAGGCAAGTACCGCAGCGAAGCCGACGCGTCCAAAAGCGCGCGCGGCGCCAAGACGGTGGAGAAATACCTCAATCCGCGCGGCCTGCGCATCCTGGCCGAGCTCGACGAGGTGGCCGAGCGTTACGAGGCCACGCCCGGCCAGGTCGCCATCGCATGGCAGATGGCCCAGCCCGCCATCACCGCGCCGATCGCCAGCGCGACCTCGCTGGAGCAGCTGCAGGACCTGGTGCGCGCCGCGCACCTGCAGCTCGACGCCGACGCACTGGAAGCGCTGAGCCAGGCCAGCGAGGAATCCCCCGACGAGGCTCGGCCCCTTTAACCGGCCAGGACGAAGGGCAGCACCCGCGCCGCCGTGCCGGGCACCAGCAGGTCCGCCACGCCGTCGAGCGCGCTGGGTTCCGGATTGACGATGGCCACGCGCGCGCCGGCCCGGTGCGCGGTATGCGCCAGGCCGGCGGCGGGATAGACGACGCCGGCGGTCCCCACGGACAGCATCAGGTCGCACTCGTGGGCAGCGTCCTGCGCCTGCTCCAGCAACCGTGCCGGAAGTTCCTCGCCGAACCAGACCACGGCCGGCCGCAGGAGATTGCCGCAGGTGGCGCAGGTGGGCGGGCAGCCCGGCACGGCAGCATCGGCATCGCAGCAGGGCAGCGGCGCATCCAGCCAGCGGTTGGCGCGCAGGTCGCCGTGCAGGCAGAGCACCCCCTCGCTGCCGGCCATCTGGTGCAGGCCGTCCACGTTCTGCGTCGCGACCGTCAGCCGCTCAGGGTGGCGACGCGCGAAATCCGCCAGCGCACGGTGGCCGGCGTTGGGCTGCACCGCAGCCAGCTGGGCCCGGCGGTGTTCGTACCACGTCCACACCGTGCCGGGACGGGCGCGGAAGCCTTCCTCGCTGGCCATCTCCTCCGGGCGGAACTTCGCCCAGTGGCCCGTATGGGCATCGCGGAAGGTGGGCACCCCGGATTCCGCGCTCATCCCGGCGCCGGTCAGCACCAGGATGCGCTGCGCCCCGGCCACCCAGGACCGCAGGCGTTCCATGGCCTCCTGCGTCACGGATCAGCCCCCGCGCTGGCGCAGCGCCTCGTAGAGGCACACGCCGCTGGCCACCGACACGTTCAAGCTTTCCACCGCTCCCCGCATCGGGATGGAAACCAGCTCGTCGCAGGTCTTGCGCGTGAGCTGCCGCATGCCGGCCCCCTCGGCGCCCAGCACCAGCGCCACCGGGCCCTTCAGGTCCACTTCGTAGAGGGTGCGCGGGGCGTCGTCGCTGGTGCCGATGCACCAGATGTTGCGCTCCTTGAGCTCGCCCAGGGTGCGCGCGAGGTTGGTGACCATGAAGTACGGCATGGTCTCGGCCGCGCCGCTGGCCACCTTGGCCACGGTGGCATTGATGCCCACGGCATGGTCCTTGGGCGCGATCACCGCGTGCGCGCCGGCACCGTCGGCCACGCGCAGGCAGGCGCCCAGGTTGTGCGGATCGGTCACGCCGTCGAGCACCAGCAGCAGCGGCTTCTCGACGCCGTCGGCCTCCAGCTGTTCGAGCAGCTCGTCGAGCGAATGGACCTGCGCGACGGCTTCCACGCGGGCGGCCACGCCCTGGTGCCCGTGGCTGCCGGCGAGCTTGGCGATGCGCAGCGCATCGGCTTCGATGAGGCGCGCTCCCGCCTCCTTCGCGCGCTCGAGGAACTGGCGCATGCGCGCGTCGCGCCGCGTGGCCTCGTAGTAGATCTCGATGATGGATTGCGGCGCGGTCTTCAGGCGCACGCCCACGGCGTGGAAGCCGAATAGCACTTTGGGGCTGGAGGACATGCGCGCGATTATCCGCCCGCCGGCGCCCCCTTCCCCTCCGGCAGCCGGAGAAGGCCGGGCCGCCTCAGGCGCCGGCCACCATCCGGCCTGCGTCGATGGTGATGCGCCGGTCGCACTGGGCCGCGATGCCGCGGTCGTGCGTGACGAGCAGCAGCGTGGTCCCCTGCTCGCGGTTCAGGTCGAACATCAGGCGCATGATCGTCTCGCCCGTCGCGAAGTCCAGGCTGCCCGTGGGCTCGTCGGCCAGCAGCACGTCCGGCTGCACCACGAAGGCCCGTGCCAGCGCCACGCGCTGCTGCTCGCCGCCCGACAGTACCTTCGGGTAGTGGCCCAGGCGCTGGCCCAGGCCGACGCGGCCCAGCATCTCGGTGGCCAGCGGCCGGGCGTCGCGGCGCTGGGCCAGCTCCAGCGGCAGCATCACGTTCTCCAGCGCGGTCAGGTTGCCCAGCAGCTGGAAGCTCTGGAACACGAACCCCATGCGCCGCGCGCGCAGCGCGGCGCGGTCATCCTCGCCCAGCGCGAACAGGTCTTCGCCGGCCAGCCGCACGGTGCCGCGCGTGGGTGTGTCGAGCCCCGCGATGATCGACAGCAGCGTGCTCTTGCCCGAGCCCGAGGCGCCCACGATGGCCACGGTGTCCCTGGGAGCGATCCGGAAATCGATATCCCGCAGAATGTCGAGCGTGCCGGTCGAATCCGTCACCGACTTGTGGACGTGCTCCACGGCGATGACCGGGGCGGCGATGGTGGTGGCCGGGGTGTCCGGCGGTGTTTCCGACATGAAAGGTGCTTTGTGGCAGTGATGCGATGCGATGCGTTCCGGCGTGACTTTATCGTGGCGGCCGCGAGGGCCGCGTTCCTGGGGTCTTGCGCCCCGGCGGCGCTGGCCGCGCCTGCGCCTTCCGGAGCAGCGCCTGTCGTGCTGGTGGTGGGGGATTCGCTGAGCGCCGAATACGGCATCGCCCGCGGCACGGGCTGGGTCGCGCTGCTGGAAAAGAAGCTGGCCGCGGAGAAGATCCCCGCCACCGTCGTGAATGCCAGCGTGAGCGGCGACACCACGGCAGGCGGCCGCTCCCGCCTGCCCGGCCTGCTCGCCCAGCACAAGCCCGCCGTCGTGGTGATCGAGCTGGGGGGCAACGACGCGCTGCGCGGCCTGCCGCTGCAGGGCACCGAGGCGAACCTCAAGGCCATGGCGGAGGCCTCCCGCAAGGCCGGCGCCAAGGTGCTGATCGTGGGCATGCAGGTGCCGCCCAACTATGGGTCGGACTACACCCGCCGGTTCGAGAACGTGTTCCCCTCCGTGGCCAGGGCCACGGATTCCGCGCTGGTGCCCTTCCTGCTCAAGGGCGTGGCCGACCGGCCCGATGCCGCGGCACTGTTCCAGGCGGACCGGATCCATCCGCTGGCCGAGGCGCACCCGGCCATGCTCGCGAACGTCTGGCCCGCGTTGCGCAAGCTGTTGCGCTGAGGCCGGGCGGGCGCCTTCCGGCGCCACCGCCGTGCCCGTCAAGCGGCCGGGCCGCTGCCTTCCGGAGCGGTGGTCCCGCCCTGCTCGCCACCGGAGACAGCCTCGCCGGGCTCCCCGGATTCCGGAGCATGCTCCCCGGTCTTGCGCTGGTTTTTGGCCAGTGCCTTTTCTTCCTTCTTTTTCTTCTTGGCGAGCTCTCGCTGCCGCTTTTCGTAGCCGTAGTTGGGTGTTGCCAAGGTGGAGCCCCCTTTTGTGGATGCAGTTCGGAGGTCCAATGTAGCAGCACGCCCGGCAAGACCCCTTGCCCCGCCCTGGCATGGCACGCCGCCATGGCGCGCCGGACAGCCCGCGGCCCGGCGGGAGCGTCCCGCCCGTCAGGCCGGAAACGCGGCGGCGAGCGACTGCGCGAGGTCGCTGCGCAGGTCTTCCACGTTCTCCAGCCCCACGGAAAAGCGCACCACGGTGCCGGGCCGCACGTGCGCCGTGGGCCGCGCGCGCATCGTCCGCAGCTCGTAAGGCACCACCAGGCTCATGGGCCCGCCCCAGCTGTAGCCGAGCTTGAAGAGCCGCAGGCCGTCGCAGAAGGCATCGACCCGGTCCTGGCCATGGCGCTCGTCGATGACCACGCTGAACAGGCCGGCCGCGGCGCCCTGCCCCGCGCCGCGCGCGCAGAGAGCGGCCCAGTGCGCGTGCCCCGGCGAACCCGGCAGCGCGGGGTGCAGCACCTGGGCGACGGCGGGCTGCCCGCCCATCCAGGCGGCCAATTCGCGCGCAGCCGCGTCATGCGCGCGGTACCGCAATCCGACGCTGGGCAGCGAACGCAGGACCGCCTCGGCATCGTTGGCGCCCACGCCCAGGCCCAGGCGCATGTGGGTGAGCTTGATGCGCAGGTGCAGGGCCGGGTCGCGGGTGATCGCGCTGCCCATGAGCACGTCGCCACCGCCGCTGGGGTACTTGGTCAGGGCATGGACCGAGATGTCCACGCCCAGCCGGCCGTCGCCGAGCAGGTCGAAGGGCCGGAAGGCGATACCCGCGCCCCAGGTATTGTCGAGCGCGCTGGTCACGCCGCGCTCGCGGCAGATGCGCACCTGTTCGGCCAAGTCCGGGAACTCCAGCGTGACGGAGCCCGGGGCTTCCAGCCACACCAGCCGGGTGTCGGGCGTGATGCGGGCCGCCAGGTCGGCGGGATCCAGCGGATCGTAGTACGCATGGCGGATGCCGTAGTGCGCCAGTTCCACCTCGGCCAGCGCCTTGTTGGGTCCGTAGGCGTTGTCCGGGATCAGCACCTCGTCGCCGCTGCGCAGCAAAGCCAGCGCCACGTTGGCGATGGCCGCGAGTCCGCTGGGCATCAGCACGCACTGCAGGCCGCCTTCCAGTTCGCAGAGGCGTTCCTCGAGGATGTAGGTCGTGGGCGTGCCGTGCAGGCCGTAGGTGTAGCCGGTCTTGTCCTTCCACTCGCGCGCCCGCATCGCGGCGACATCCGGGAAGATGACGGTGGACGCCTTGTGCACCGCCGGCTGAGGGGCGCAAAAACCCTCGGGTGGCGCATAGGCATGGTGGATCAGGCGGGTGTCGGGCCCGGAGCCCGGCGTGGCGTCGGATGCGGAGGAAGTCATGCGGCGATGGTATCGCCGCCCGCCTCGGCCGGGGACCGGCCCCGTTTCAGCCCGTCGTGCCCGGGGTGACCGTCAGCTGGTTCACCACCGAGTTCACGCCCTTCACGCCCT
The DNA here is from genome assembly GCF_900100305.1 of Paracidovorax citrulli. Taxonomy (GTDB): domain Bacteria; phylum Pseudomonadota; class Gammaproteobacteria; order Burkholderiales; family Burkholderiaceae_C; genus Paracidovorax; species Paracidovorax citrulli. The sequence continues at coordinate 188,604 of NZ_FNEY01000003.1, forward strand.
GGGCGATGCGGGTCGCGCGCTCGCGCGCCACGTCGTTCTTGACCGGGCCGTTCAGGGTGACGATGCCGTTGCGGGTGTCCACGTCGATGCGGATGGCGCTGAGTTCGGCATCCTCGGCCAGGCCCGCCTTGACCTTGGCGCTGATGCCGGCATCGTCCATCACCTCGGCTGCGCGCGCGGCCGCCTGGCGGGACGCCTGGCTGGCCTCGGCGGCGGCGGCCTCCATGCGGCGCTGTGCGTCCGAGGCGGCTTCGCCCGTACGCTCGATGGTGGAATCGATCTTCTGGCCGACGGTCTGCCCGTCGTTCCGGTCGCAGGCCGCCAGCCCGAAAGCGAGCGCCGTGGCCGACAGGATGGCGATGACACGCGGGCTGCGGGAAGGGCTGGAGGAAGAGGTGTGGGCGTGCGTCATGGCGATTTCCTTGGAGCGTCGGGAATATGACGAACTCTAGACTCGACCGTAGCGCGCCGCGGTCGGACAATGCCGAAGCTGGCGTAGGACGCTTGAGGCGAGAATCCCCCCATGTCCTCCGCCCCCTCCTCCGCGCCCTCCTCCGCGCCGCCGGAAGCCGGCACCTCCGGCCGCCTGCGCCTGCTCCAGCGCTGGTTCCCTTTTCTCGCGTGGCCCCGGCCGGACGCCCAGTTGCTGCGGGGAGAGTTCTGGGCCGGCATGACCGTGGGGCTGATGCTGGTGCCCCAGGGCGTGGCCTACGCGGCCCTGGCCGGCATGCCGCTGGTGACGGGGATCTACGCGTCGCTCGTGCCCGCGTTGATCGCGGTGCTGTGGAGTTCATCCACCCGCCTGGGCGTGGGTCCCACGGCCCTCACCGCCCTGCTGATCGGGGCCTCCCTCACCGGCATGGCGGAACCGGGCAGCGCCGAATGGGTGGCCCTGGCGGCCTGGATGGCCATCCTGTCGGGACTGGTGCAACTGCTGCTGGGCGCGGTGCGCTTCGGCTGGCTGCTCAACCTCGTCACGTCGCCCGTGCTCAACGGTTTCACCCAGGCCGCCGCGCTGCTCATCCTGGCGTCGCAATTGCCCGCGCTGCTGGGGCTGCGCACCACCTGGCACGCGGTGGCCACCGCGCCGTCCATACACCACTTCGACGGCACGGCGGCGGCCTTCGGGCTCGGCAGCCTGGCCCTGCTGACCCTGGCGCGCCGCTGGCGGCCCACCTTTCCCTCGGCCATCGTCATCGTCGGCATCGCGGCCCTGGTCAGCCGGGCCCTGGGCTACGCCGACCAGGACGGCGCGGTGGTGGGCCACCTGCCTTCCGGGCTGCCGCACTTCTACTGGCCGGGCTGGCTGGAGTGGGACCAGTTCGGCCAGTTGCTGATGCCCGTGCTGGTGGTCACCCTCGTGAGCTTCCTGGAGACCGCCTCCTCCGCCAAGGTCGAGCACCAGCAGGGCGGCACGCGCTGGAACGAGAACCAGGACCTCATCGCGCACGGTCTGGCGAAGATGGGGTCGGGTTTCTGCGGCAGTTTCGCGACCAGCGCATCGTTCTCGCGCTCCGCGATCAACCTGTACGCGGGCGCGAAAAGCGGCTGGGCCACCCTGTTCGCGCTGGCGCTGGTCCTGGCGGTGCTGCTGTGGCTCATGCCGGCGCTCTACCACGTGCCGCAGTCGGTGCTGGCGGCGGTCGTGGTGGCGGCGGTCACCAGCCTCATCAGGCCGGCGGTGCTGCTGCGGCTCTGGCGCATTTCCCGGGTGGAGGCCCTCATCGGCGGGATGACGTTCTTCCTCACGCTCGCGACCGCGCCGCGCATGTACTGGGGAGTGCTGGCGGGACTGGTGCTGAACCTGAGCCATTTCCTCTACCAGCGGCTGCATCCGCGCATCATCGAAGTCGGGCTGCACCCGGACGGCAGCCTGCGCGACCGCCACCTGTGGCAATTGCCGCCGCTCGCGCCCGGTCTTCTGGGTGTGCGGATGGACGCGGAACTGGATTTCGCGTCCGCTGCTGCGCTGGAACAACGCATTTCGGAAGAACTTGCGGCACATTCCGAGGTGCGGCATATCTGCCTGTTCGCGCTGCCGATCAACCGCATCGACGTGACCGGCGTTGAGTGCTTCGGCCGGCTGCGGGCCCTGGCCCGCTCCCACGGTGGCGCACTGCACGTGAGCGGCATGAAACTTCCTGTCGAGCAGGTGCTGCGCCGCGCGGGTTTGCTGGAGGGCCCGGGCCTGGTGCTCTACCGCACCGACGCCGAAGCCCTGCTGGCATTGCAACGTTTACCTTTGTAGTTACCTATGGCGGGGCAGCCGCTGATACACTTCACGGACATTGTTTGTTGCATTTTGTGTCTGACTCCGCGACCCCCCCACTTGTGGACCTGCGCGACCTGCGCCTGACGACGGCGCACGCCCTGGTCGCGCAGGCGCTGGGCTCCGAAGCCGCCATCCCCAGGGAATCGCCCCGGCATTACCTGCAGGGCCTGATCGACGGCCTCTGCGAGCTTTCGTTGAAGGACCCGCTCACGGGCCTGGCGAACCGGCGGCATTTCCGGACCGTGCTCGAGCGCGAGATCGACCGCGTCACGCGCGCGGGCGAGGCTGCGCTGCTGCTGATGCTCGACATCGACAACTTCAAGCGGGTCAACGACACCCACGGCCACATGGCCGGCGACATCGTCCTGCAGTCGATCGCGCGCACCCTGAGCCGCTGCGTCCGGCCCATGGACACCCTGTCGCGCTACGGCGGCGAGGAATTCGCCGTGGTCCTGCCCGCCTGCCAGGCCGGTTTCGGCAAGGTGGTGGCAGAGCGCATCCGCCGCGCGGTGGAGCGCACCCCCGTCCGCATCTCGCCGACGGTCGAACTCAACGTCACCGTCAGCATCGGCGGCGCGTTCGCGCTCCAGTGGATCCGCAGCACCACGCTGCTGTGGACGGAGCGCGCGGACAGCCAGCTCTACAAGGCCAAGCTGGCTGGACGCAACCGGGTCAGCATCGAAGAACAGCCGGACAGCACGGTGAGCGCCGAAGAGAAGAGTTTGCTTTTCGGCCCGCTGTACACTCCCTCGGGTTGGGGCGACGTTCCCCCTCCCTTGGATTCCACAGGCAGCGCCTATTGAAAGCAAAGAGATGACCGACGCGCTGTCACCCCGCACCACGTCCGCTGCGCCCCAGGCGCCAGCCGGTGCCCGCATCATTGCCATCACCAGCGGCAAGGGAGGTGTGGGCAAGACCTTCGTTTCCGCCAATCTTGCCGCGGCCCTCACGCGGCGCGGCTACCGCGTGCTCGTGCTCGACGCCGACCTCGGCCTCGCGAACCTGGACGTGGTCCTGAACCTGCATCCCAAGGTGACGCTGCACGACGTCTTCGTCGGCAAGGCGGAACTGGACGATGCCGTGATCGAGGCCCCGGGCGGGTTCTCCGTCGTGCTCGCCGGATCGGGCATGGTCGAGTATTCGCGGCTCACCCCCGAGGTGCGCAGCGAGTTCCTCAACGTCATCCAGACGCTGGCGCCGCGCTACGACGTGCTCCTGCTCGACACCGGCGCCGGCATCTCCGACGTGGTGCTGTTCTCCGTCTCGCTCGCCTCGGAAGTGCTCATCGTGGCCACGCCCGAACCCACCTCCCTCACGGACGCATACGCGGCGATCAAGGTGCTGGCGACGCAGCAGAAGCGCCAGTACGTGCGCCTGATCGTGAACCAGGCCGCGCGGCCGGGTGACGGCCGGGCGATCACGGGCCAGCTCCAGCAGGTGCTCGACCGCTTCGTCAGCACGGATTCGGGTCGCCCTATGCGGCTGCTGCACCTGGGAGACATCCCAGCCGACACGGCGGTGCGCGATGCGGTCATGCGGCGCCAGCTGCTGCTGATGCAGATGCCCGGCTGCCCTGCCGCCCTGGCCATCGCGCAGCTGGCCAACAAGATCGACTCCACGCTGCTCACGCCGGCGGCCTGAAGGCGCCTGGCAGGCGGCCTGCCCGTCTGCCCGGCCCCCTCCATCGCGATGCACCACGACGACGTTCTCAACATCTCCTGCTACCTGTTCGTTCCGCTGCCCGACGCCGGGCAGCTCCGCGACCGCCTGCATGCACGGTGCGTGGAAGACGGCCTCAAGGGCACCATCCTGCTGGCGGAAGAAGGCATCAACATGTTCCTGGCCGGGCCGGCGCGCGCCGTGCGGGGTTTCGTGCAGTGGCTGCGGGACACGGATGCGCGCTTCGCCGCTCTGCAGCCCAAGGAGAGCTGGTCGGCGTCCCAGCCCTTCCGCAAGATGCTGGTGAAGGTCAAGCGCGAGATCATCCGCATGGACCACCCCGCCATCCGGCCCGCCGACGGACGCGCGCCCTCCGTGGACGCGCCCACGCTGCGCCGCTGGCTCGCCCAGGGCCACGACGACACGGGCCGCCCCGTGGTGACGCTGGACACGCGCAACGCTTTCGAGGTGGACCACGGCACCTTCGAGGGCGCCATCGACTGGCGGATCGCGAAGTTCACCGAATTCCCTCCCGCCCTGCGCGCCCACAAGGCGGAGCTGGAAGGCAAGACGGTCGTGAGCTTCTGCACCGGGGGCATCCGCTGCGAGAAGGCGGCCATCCTCATGCGCGAGGAAGGCATCGGGCACGTGTACCAGCTCGAGGGCGGCATCCTGAAATACTTCGAGCAGACCGACGGAGCCCACTACCGGGGCGGGTGCTTCGTCTTCGATGAGCGCGAAGTGCTGGCGCCCGACCTGTCCGCATCCGGATCGGGCCCCGCGGACGGGCCGGCCTCCGCATAGGCCGCGACAGCCACGGGGCGCGGACCGGCCTGCGGCAGGGTCAGCGCCTGAAGGTCAGCGTTTGAAGTGCCGCTCCGGCAGCGGGATGCGCTCGGGGTCTCCCGGCACCACGCCCATGCGCATGGCGTCCCAGTCGTCGGCGGCCTGCTCGATGCGCTCCTTGCGCGAGGACACGAAATTCCACCAGATGTGCCGCGGACCATCGAGCGGCGCGCCGCCGACGACCACGCAACGCGCGGGCCCGCTGCCGGTGGCCTCCTGCAGCCGAACCGGACCCGGGGCCTGCGGAATGGCGAGCATGCCGGCAGGCAGGTCGGCCGGGCGCCCGGCGCCATCCTCCAGCCGGCACGCGCCCTCCACGGCATACACGGCCATTTCCTCCGCCAGCGGAGGCAGCAGCAGTCCGGCACCCGCGGGCAGCAGGATGTCGAGATAGAGGGTCGGCGCGAGGGTGGCGACGGGTGAGGTGGCCTCGAAGGCGCTGCCGACCAGCACGCGCACGCGCACGCCCCGGCCGTCGTGGATCTCGGGAATGGCCTCCGCGGCCGTGTGGACGAACGAGGGCTCCACCTCGGCATGCGCTTCCGGCAGCGCCGCCCACAGCTGCAGCCCGTGGTTCACATAGGCCGCGCTGCGCAGCCGCTCGGGGCGCCGCTCCGAGTGCACGATGCCGCGGCCTGCCGTCATCCAGTTGATGGCGCCGGGAGCGATCTCGCAGACGGACCCCAGGCTGTCGCGGTGCGTGATCGCCCCCTCGAACAGGTACGTGACCGTGGCCAGCCCGATGTGCGGATGCGGCCGCACGTCGTATTCGGACGCGGGCTCGACGGTGACCGGCCCGAAATGGTCGAAGAATACGAAAGGCCCGATGGAGCGGCGCTGCAGCGCGGGCAGCAGCCTGCGCACCACGAAGCCGCCGCCCAGGTCTTTGGCATGGCCGCCGAGCAGCAGGAACGGCGGCGCGGCATCGCCGGCAGACGGGGGACGAGGCGCATTGGTATCCACGGGCGGTCCTTTCGGGAACAGGGGCGGTGCCAGCGTAACCCGCCGGCATGGAAAAAGCCATGCGCCGGCCATGCCAAGGGGCCGCCGGCGCGCGCCGCGTCAGCCGCGCAGCTGCTGCGCGATGCGGGCGACGCGCGCCCCGTAGGCCCGGCCGGTTTCCAGGTCGCCGGGCAGCATTTCCTGCACGCTCGCGTCCGACGGCGACTGCGCCAGCAGGCCGACGGAGCCGCCGAGGTTGTTGGGGTCGTTGCGCGTGGCCGCCTTGCTGTTGGCGGGCAGCATGCCCAGGCTCACCCAGATGCCGCCGTGCTGCGAGGCCAGCGTCTGCAGGGCGATCAGGGTCACCTGCTTGTCGCCGTTCAGGCTGGCGCTGTTCGTGAAGCCGCCGAACACCTTGTCCTGCCACGCGCGGCCGAACCAGGCCTTGGAGGACGCGTCCGCGAACTTCTTGAACTGCCAGCTCGGGCTGCCCATGTACGTCGGGGTGCCGAAGATGATGCCGTCGGCTTCGGCCAGGGCCTCCCAGCCGCCCTCGGGCAGGTTGCCGTCCGCGTCGATGGCGATGAGCTGGGCGTTGGCGCCCTCGGCGACGGCCTGTGCCAGGCGCTGGGTATGGCCGTAGCCGGAATGGAAGACGACTGCGATCTTTGCCATGGAAATGACTCCTAGTGGGGAAATGATGGGTTGGAATATGCCGTGTCGGCGGTGCGTCGTCCGGGCCGCATGGCGGGTTTCATGCGGCGAGGTCGAACACCAGCACCTCGGCATCGCTGCCCCGGCCCAGGGCCAGTCGGCCCTCGCTTTCCACGAAGGCGGCGTCGCCCGCGGCCAGCGTCCTGCCGTTGGCCTGCAGCGTGCCACGCAACAGGTGCACGTAGCATTTGCGGGCGGGGTCCAGGGGCAGCTCGGCGACATCCATGCCGTCGAAAAGTCCTGCATAGAAGCAGGCATCGGCCTGCAGCCCCAGCACGTCCGGCGCGGCTGCCGGGGCGGCCAGCAGATGCAGCCTTCCGCTCCCGCGGCCCGCGGGGCCCGGAACCTGCGCGTACTCCCGCGCCATGCCCGGGGCCCGCGGCGCGATCCAGATCTGCAGGTAGTGCGCGGGCTGGTCGGGCTGCGGGTTGAATTCAGCGCGGGTGGCGCCATCGCCGCCCGCCATGCGCTGCACGTGGCCCGCGGCGACGCATTGCACCCGGCCTCTGCAATCGCGGCTGCCCAGCCGGCCGGACAGCACGTAGCTGAGGATTTCCATGTCGCGGTCGCCGTGCAGACCCAGGCCGGCGCCGGGAGCGATCCATTCCTCATTCAGGGCGCGCAGGTTGCCGAAGCCCATGTACCGGGGGTCGCGATAGCCGGCGAAGGAGAAGCTGTGGAGCGATCGCAGCCAGCCGTGGTCGGCATGGCCCCGGTCGCACGATTTGCGGACGGTCAACATGGGCGGGTGTCAGGCAGTGCTGGCACTTTAGAAGCCGCGTGCAACTTGCGGACGCAGTGCGATTGAAGGCATCATTCAAAACCTTTGAAGCTTTTTCCCCGATGCCGGTTCCTCCCCCCGCCCGCGACGCCCTCACGCCCGACAGCCTGGCCATGCTGCAGGTGATCGCGGAAACCGGCAGCTTCGCCGCGGCGGCGCGGCAGCTCGGCGTGGTGCCCAGCGCGCTCACCTACCGGGTGCGGCAGATCGAAGAGGCGCTGGACGTGCTGCTGTTCGACCGCAGCGCCCGCCAGGCCCGGCCCACCGAGGCGGGCAGCGAACTGCTGCGCGAAGGCGCCCGCCTGCTCGAGGAGGTGGAGGCCGTCGCGCACCGCGTGCGCCGGGTGGCGACCGGGTGGGAGCCCCAGCTCACCATCGCGGTGGACGGGGTGATCTCCCCCACCACCCTGCTGGAACTCGTGGAGGCCTTCTATGCGCAGTCGCCCCCGACCCGGCTCAAGCTGCGCGACGACATCCTCACTGGCACGCTCGAGGCCCTGACCTCCGGCAGGGCGGACCTGGCGCTGGGCGTGGCGGTGAACGCCACCAACGCCTCCGGCGTGCAGGGCAAGGTGATCGGCGACCTGCTGTTCCTCTTCACCGTGGCGCCGCACCATCCGCTCGCCACCGCGCCCGGCCCGCTCACCGACACGGTGCTGCGCCAGCACCGGGCCATCGCCGTGGCCGACTCGGCGCAGCACGGCGGCGTGACCATGGGCCTGCTGGGCGGGCAGGACGTGTTCACGGTGGACAGCATGCAGACCAAGCTGCAGGCCCAGTTGCGCGGGCTGGGCGCCGGGTTTCTTCCGGAGCCCATGGTGCGGCCCTATGTCGAGGCCGGGCGGCTGGTCGTCCGCGAGGTCGCGCGGCCCGCGCGCCGCGTGCGCCTGCACTATGCCTGGGGCGGCCCCGGGCATGCCCCGCCGGGCCGCGCCCTGGCGTGGTGGCTGCAGCAGCTCGAGAGCCCCGCCACCCGCGCGGCGCTGCTGGAAAACCACCATCCGTTCTGAGGCGCGCCGCGGCGTCTCGCACCCATGTATCCATGAAAGGCCGGACCATGACTTCTTCCCGCTCCCGTTCCCGCACGCCATCCCCAGGCGCTTCCGCCGGCACCGGCGGGCCACCCCCGTCCGCCCGGCGCATCGCCGTGGTCGGCGCGGGAATGGCCGGCATCGCCTGCGCCCGCACCCTGGCGCAGGCCGGGCACGCGCCGGTCGTCTTCGAGCAGGCCCGCCGCCCCGGCGGCCGGATGGCGACGGTGGAATCGGCGTTCGGAGGTTTCGATGCCGGCGCCCAGTACTTCACCGTGCGCGATGCGCGCTTCGCGCGCGCGCTGGAAACCGTGCCCGGGCTGTGCCGCCCCTGGAGCGCGAGCACCGTCAAGGTGCTGGATGCCGCGGGACGCACGGCCGCCGCCGCGCCGCCGCCACGCGAACCGCACTGGGTGGCCACGCCCGGCATGCAGTCCTTGCTGGCCGCGTGGGCACAGCCCCTGGAGCAGGCGGGCCGCCTGTTGCCGGATGCGCGGGTGACCCGCATCGGCGCCGACCCCGTGCAGCCGGGCCGCTGGCAGCTGCATACCCTGTCGCAGGACGGGGGCCGGCAGGTGCACGCGGGCTTCGATGCGGTGCTGCTGCTCATTCCGGCCGCCCAGGCCAGTGCCCTGCTGCAGGCCTCGGACGTCGCGCCCGGGCTCGCGGCCGGATTGCATGCGGTGGAGGCAGCGCCGTGCTGGACGCTGATGGTGGCCTACCCCCATGCCGTGCAGCCCGGCCTCACGACGCTCGGGCCGCAATGGAACGCCGCGCGCAGCACGCACCACCGCATCGCCTGGGTCGCGCGCGAGTCGTCGAAGCCGGGCCGCGCCCCCGTGGAGCGCTGGACGGCGCAGGCCAGCCCCGCATGGTCGTCGGAACACCGCAACGATGCACCCGCCCGCGTGCAGGCCAAGCTGCTCAAGGCCTTCGCGGAGGTGACCGGCCTGCGCGCCGCGCCCGTCCATGCGGAAGTGCTGTACTGGCCCGACGCGCAGACGACGCGGCCACTGGGGCGCAGCCACCTGTGGGACGCCGCGGCCGGCATCGGGCTGGCGGGCGACTGGTGCCTGGGCCACCGGGTCGAGGACGCGTTCGTTGCGGGGCTCGAACTCGCGCTCGCGGTGGCATGAGCGTCTCCCCGGCCGCATCCACGCAAGCCCCGGCCGCGGGCCGACGCTATGTAGGCCGCTTCGCGCCCTCGCCCACCGGCCCGCTGCATGCGGGCTCGCTGGTGGCCGCGCTGGCCAGTTGGCTGGACGCGCGCTCCGCGGACGATGGCCGCGGCGGCATCTGGCTGGTGCGCATCGAAGACGTGGACACGCCACGCTGCCAGCCCGGCGCGGCGGAGACGATTCTGCGGCAGCTCGCGGACTGCGGCCTCGTGCCGGACGGCGCGGTGTGGTGGCAGTCGGCACGCCACGCGCGGTATGCCGAGCAGCTGGAGCATCTGGCGCACGCAGGGCTGGCCTACCCGTGCGCCTGCACCCGCGCGGACATCGAGCGCGCGCATCGGCTGCACCACGGCGCGCGCGACCGCCATTCGGAGCTGCCCTATCCGGGCACCTGCCGCAATGGCCTGGGCGGGCGCCCGCCCCGGTCCTGGCGGTTTCGCACGTCGGAATACCAGAAGAAATTTGCCCCGCAGGCCGCCGCGCAGGCGCAGGACCGCCCCGCCATCCATGCGGGCGGCGTGGCCTGGACCGACCGGCGCCTGGGACCGCGCACGCAGGACGTGGCGGAGGTGGTGGGCGACTTCGTGCTGCGCCGCGCGGACGGCCTCTGGGCTTACCAGCTCGCCGTGGTGGTGGACGATGCCGACCAGGGAGTGACGCACGTGGTCCGCGGGGAAGACCTGCTGGACAACACGCCCAGGCAGATTCTTCTGCAGCACGCCCTCGGGGCCGGGGCCCCCTCCTACCTGCACACGTCCCTGGTGCGCGCACCGGATGGAGAGAAACTCTCCAAACAGCACGGCGCGCCGGCGGTGGACACCTCGAACCCTCTGGCGGCGCTCCGCGCAGCGGCCGGCGCGCTGGGGCTGCCGCCTCTGCAGCATCCGCACGACACCACCGTCGGCGAGGCGCTGGCGTGGTGGGCGCAGGCATGGCCGCGAATCTACAATCGGCCATCGTGACAGTCATGCATTCCATCCCGGCCGATACCGGCCACACCCCTTCGCGCGCGCCTGCCGGCAACGGCTCGCCGCCCGCCGATGTTGCCTTTCCCAAGGCGATCAAGAGCTACGTCCGCCGCGCCGGCCGCACCACCACCGGACAGGCCAAGGCCCTGGAGACCTTCGGCTCGCAGTTCGTGCTCGACTACACCCCCGGGCCGCTCGACGCGCAAGCCGCTTTCGGCCGCGCCGCGCCACTCATCCTGGAGATCGGCTTCGGCATGGGAGAAGCCACGGCCCACATCGCCGGCGTGCGGCCGCAGGACGACTTCCTGTGCTGCGAAGTGCACGAGCCGGGCGTCGGCGCCCTGCTCAAGCGCATCGGCGAACGGGGCCTGACCAACATCCGCATCCTGCAGCACGACGCCGTGGAGGTGATCGACCACATGCTCCCGGAAGGCAGCCTCGACGGCGTGCACATCTTCTTTCCGGACCCCTGGCACAAGAAGCGCCACAACAAGCGGCGGCTGGTCCAGCCACCGCTCGTGGCCAAGCTCGCGCGGCGGCTGAAGCCCGGGGGCTACCTGCACTGCGCGACCGACTGGCAACCCTATGCGGAGCAGATGCTGGAGGTGCTCTCGGCGGAGCCGCTGCTGGCCAACTCTGCCGACGGCTACGCGCCGCAGCCCGACTACCGCCCGCTCACCAAGTTCGAGAACCGGGGCCTGCGCCTGGGCCACGGCGTGTGGGATATCCTCTTCCGGCGCGTGGCCTGACAGGCAGCGCCGCGCATCCGTCGCAACGCCCGGCCCCCTTCCATGAAGCCCATCCTCGACAACCTGGTCGAAATGACCGGCCATCGCGATCACCTGCGGCTGGAAGTGTCGGTCCTGTCCACGCTGCACAAGCTTCCTTCCATCAAGGCGGTGCGCGCGCTGGAGATCTTCGAGTCGGGGGGTGAAGCCTGCGTGCGGCCACGCACCTGGCACCAGGACGGGCAGATGGTCACCAGCGACTGGGAAGCCCCGGTCGATCCGCGGCGCGAACCGCTGTCGGCATTCCCGGCGCTGCATGAATGCATCGCGCAGCGCCGGCCGCACGTGCTGCAGTCCGTGCGGCGCGGCGAGCACATGCTGTGGCTGCCGGTGTGGCTGCACGATTCGGTGCATGCCTGCATCGAAGTCACGCAGTCGCGGCCCTTCTCGGCCCACAAGCTCGACGTGATCCAGAGCGTCTTCTTCGTCTATCAGAACTACCAGAGCCTGCTGGACTACAGCGAGCGCGACGCGCTGACCGGCCTCTTCAACCGCAAGACCTTCGACGAGCAGTTCGCCCGGCGCGGCGGCGTGTCCAGCAACGCGGCGAGACAGGCGCCCACCGAGCCGGCCGATGCGTCCGAGCCGCGCGGCGAGGCGCCGCAGCACTGGCTGGCCGTGGTGGACATCGACCACTTCAAGCAGGTCAACGACCGCTTCGGTCACCTGTACGGCGACGAGGTGCTGATCCTCGTCGCCAACATCCTGCGCAACTCCTTCCGCGGGCACGACCGCATCTTCCGCTTCGGCGGGGAGGAGTTCGTGGTTCTGCTGCGCTCGACGACGCTCGCCACCGCCCACAAGGCCTTCAACCGGTTCCGCATCGCCGTGCAGGAATACGACTTCCCGCAGGTGGGCCGCGTCACGGTGAGCCTGGGCTTCGCGAGCACGGAGCGCGGCGCCCCGGTGGAGATCCTGGGCCAGGCGGACCAGGCGCTCTACTACGCCAAGGAACACGGCCGCAACCGCGTGTGCTACTACGACGACCTGGTGCGCGAGGGCCATCTGCACGCCAAGGTCGCGAACGACAACGTCGAACTGTTCTGACCGGGCCGGCCGGGGCAGTGTTCCGGCCCACGCCCCGCTGCACTCCAGCTGTCTCTTGAATGCAAAAAGGCCCGCGCAGGCGGGCCTTCTGCTCTGGGCCCGGCGCTCCGGTCAGGCGCGCTCGCCCACCCACGCGGCCACGGAGGCCAGCGCCGCGGGCAACGCCGCGGCATCCGTGCCGCCGGCCATCGCCATGTCGGGCTTGCCGCCGCCCTTGCCGCCCACTTGGCTGGCGACGAAGTTCACCAGTTCGCCGGCCTTCACCTTCGCCATCGCATCCGGCGTGACGCCCGCCGCGATCTGCACCTTGGCGCCGTCCACCGCCGCCAGCACGATGGCCGCGCTCTTGAGCTTGTCCTTGAGCTTGTCCATGGTGTCGCGCAGGGTCTTGGCATCCGCGCCCGGCAGCGTGGCGGCCAGCACCTTCAGGCCCTTCACGTCCACCGCCTGGCCGGCCAGTTCGTCGCCCTGGCTGGAAGCCAGCTTGCCCTTGAGGGCCGCGACTTCGCGCTCGAGCGCCTTGACCTGGTCGAGCGCCTGGCCGATGCGGCCCGTGATCTCCGCGGCCGGGGCCCGCAGCGCGCCCGCCGCCTTGGCGACGGTGTCTTCCAGTTGCTGCAGGTAGGCCAGCGCGCCGGCGCCCGTCACCGCCTCGATGCGGCGCACGCCCGCGGCCACGCCGCTCTCGCCCACCACCTTGAAGAGGCCGATGTCGCCCGTGCGGGCGACGTGCGTGCCGCCGCACAGCTCGCGGCTGGTGCCGATGTCGAGCACGCGCACGGTTTCGCCGTACTTCTCGCCGAACAGCATCATGGCGCCGGTCTTCTGGGCGGATTCGATGTCCATCACGCGGGCACCGGTCGGCGTGTTGGCGAGGATCTCCTCGTTCACGCGGCGCTCGATCTCGCGGATCTGCGCGTCGGTGACCGGTGCGTTGTGCGCGAAGTCGAAGCGCGTGCGCTCGGCATTCACCAGCGAGCCCTTCTGCTGCACGTGGCTGCCCAGCACTTCGCGCAGGGCCTTGTGCATGATGTGCGTGACCGAATGGTTGCGCATGGTCGCGGCGCGCAGCGCGGCATCGACCTCTGCCTGCACGGCATCGCCCACGCGCAGCGTGCCGGACTCCAGGCGGCCGTGGTGGCCATAGACGTCGGCGCGGATCTTGAGGGTGTCGTCCACGGCGAAGCGCGCGCCACCCGCGTGGATCACGCCCTGGTCGCCCACCTGGCCGCCGCTTTCGGCATAGAACGGGGTGTTGTCGAGCACCACCACGCCGTTCTGCCCGGCCTCCAGCGCCTGCGCGCTCGTGCCGTCCACGTAGATCGCCACGATCTTCGCGCTTTCGGTCAGGCCGTCGTAGCCGCTGAAGCGGTTGGCCTCGCCGCCGTACTCGAGCGCCTTGTCCATCTTGAACTTGCCGGCGGCACGCGCCTGGGCCTTCTGGCGGTCCATGGCGGCCTTGAAGCCGTCCTCGTCCACCGTCACGCCGCGCTCGCGGCAAACGTCGTTGGTCAGGTCGAGCGGGAAGCCGTAGGTGTCGTGCAGCTTGAAGGCCACGTCGCCGGGCAGCACCTTCGCGCCGCCGCCCAGGGCCGCGTCGAGGATGTCCATGCCGTTGGCGAGCGTCTCGAAGAAGCGCTCTTCCTCGGCCTTGAGCACCTCGGTGATGCGCTGCTCCTGCTCGCGCAGCTTCGGATAGGCGTCGCCCATCTGGGCCACGAGATCCTTCACGAGGCTGTGGAAGAACGGCGTCTTGCGGCCGAGCTTGTAGCCGTGGCGGATGGCGCGGCGCACGATGCGGCGCTGCACGTAGCCGCGGCCTTCGTTGCTGGGGATCACGCCGTCGCTCACGAGGAACGCGGTGGCACGGATGTGGTCGGCGATGACCTTGAGCGACGGGTTGGCGAGGCCGGCGGTGCCGGTCTCGCGCGCAGCGGCCTGGATGAGCGCGGCGAACAGGTCGATCTCGTAGTTGCTGTGCACGTGCTGCAGGATGGCCGCGAGGCGCTCCAGGCCCATGCCGGTATCGACGCAGGGCGCGGGCAGCGGCGTGACGGAGCCGTCTTCCGCCATGTCGAACTGCATGAACACGTTGTTCCAGATCTCGATGAAGCGGTCGCCGTCCTCATCGGGGCTGCCCGGGGGACCGCCGGGGATGTGGGGGCCGTGGTCGTAGAAGATCTCGGAGCACGGGCCGCAGGGGCCGGTGTCGGCCATCATCCAGAAGTTGTCGGACTTGTAGCGGCCGCCCTTGTTGTCGCCGATGCGGATCACGCGCTCGGGCGGCAGTCCGATCTCCTTCGTCCAGATGTCGTAGGCCTCGTCGTCCTCGGCATACACGGTGGCCAGCAGGCGCTCCTTCGGCAGGCCATAGACTTCGGTGAGCAGCTCCCAGGCCCACTTCAGCGAGTCGCGCTTGAAATAGTCGCCGAAGGACCAGTTGCCGAGCATCTCGAAGAAGGTGTGGTGGCGCGCGGTGTAGCCCACGTTCTCCAGGTCGTTGTGCTTGCCGCCGGCGCGCAGGCAGGCCTGCACGGACGTGGCCCGCACGTAGGGGCGCTTGTCGGTGCCCAGGAACACGTCCTTGAACTGCACCATGCCGGAGTTGGTGAACATCAGCGTGGGGTCGTTGCCCGGCACCAGCGGGCTGGACGGCACCACGGTGTGGCCCTTGGAGGCGAAGAAGTCCAGAAAACTCTTGCGGATGTCGGCAACGGACGACGGCGGGGTCGGTTTCGTCATGGGCGAAAGGGCGGCGAGCCTCGAGTGCGTGGAGCGCGCTGCGACGGGCGCAGCCGCGGGGATTGTTGTGAAGCGTAACCCCCGATTCTATCGAGCCGGGCCTGCCGTTCGCCGCGCCGCGGGGCCGGCCCTGCCCCGCGCGGGGCCGCTCACCGCCGGGCGCGCTGGTGCGGGGTGCGGTTGGTGTAGCTCGCGTTGCCCAGGCCCGTGCCCACGGTGAGCACGGCCCAGCGCTCCACGTCCTGGGTGAAGGGCAGTTCCGAGAGCCCCTGCACCACGGCGTCGTTGTGCAGGCAGACCTGGGTGCGGCCGCCGTTGATGGCCGGCAGGCGCTCGCACAGGTCGCGCGGCAGGTGGAAGCGGATGCTCTCCCAGTTGCCCGGCAGGTTCTGCGTGCCGCCGGCGAGCGAGCCGTCTTCGCAGACCAGGCCCGGGCAGGCGACGCCCACGAAAGGCGCGAGGCTCAGCTCCTTCTTCCGGGCATGCTCGACCAGACCCTCCAGGATGCCGGCGATGCCGTCCACGAGCTCGTCGCGGTGCGGGGCATCGTCCGCATGGCCCCATTTCTCGCGGCGCAGCACCTCGGCCCTGGACATGTCGGGCGCGGAATGCAGGTGGGTCTGCACGATGCCGCAGCGCACGTTGGTGCCGCCGATGTCCACCGCCAGGATCGCGTCGTAGCTCTGCAGCAGCGCGGGCGGCGCCAGGTGCACCCAGCCGATCAGGCCGCCCTCGTCGGCATGGTGGTGCAGCAGGCGCAGTTCCACCGGGTCCTTCTTCTTGCGCTGGAGCTCCTCCGCGACGAGGTCGGCCGCGCGGGCGATGGCGCGCTCGCCCACCTCGCTCTGGTGGAAGCCTCCGCCCACGATCACGCGCTCCACGCCCTTCCAGGTCTTGTGCTGCAGGAAGCGCAGGACCACGTGGGCGAACTGCTGTGCATAGTCTTCCGAGGCCGCCTCGATCGCCCGGGCCGCCACGCCGTCCCTGGCCAGCATTTCGTCCAGGCGCTGCTTGCTGATTTCGCACGTGGGCTTGTCGCCCAGCGGGTCCTTGCCGGCCATGTCGGCATAGAGGGTGCGCCAGGCATCCAGCATGTGCCGGAACGCGGTGCGGCTGGCGTTGTCGCCCGCGAAGCCGTCACCGTCGCGCAGTTCGAGGCTGTAGTCGTCGATGGTGACGGACGCCAGCTCCATGTCGCCGTGCGGACCCGCCGCGCACAGGGCGAGCCGGGCTTTTTCCTCGCGCTCGGCCGCGGCGGCGGACACCGGCGCTTCTTCCTTCTCTTTGGATGCCATGGTCGTGTTCGTAGGGAGGGATGGGCCCGCGTCGCAGGCCCTGGCCCGATGGTGCCCCGCCGGACGGCGCGGCCGCGTCAGCCAACGCCGCCAAACCACGCCCCAGGAGGTGGCAGGGGAAGGCAGGCGGCGGTCAGCGGCCCAGCAGTACGGCGCGCGCCGCTTCCGACGGGAACACGCACGCCACGTCGTGGGCGCAGCCGGGCACCACGACCACCCCGCGCCGCCGGCCGGGCGCCAGCAGCGTCCGGTCGTACTCCGCGTAGGCCAGTCCGCGCTGCAGGCGGTACGGCCCCTGGGCCATGGCCGCGCACGACTTGTCGAGGATGCCGTAGTACGTGCCCCTGGCGTCGCTGCTGTCCAGCGCCCCTTCGAGGTAGTGGACATCGGCGGTGGCGTAGTGCGCGCGCGCCCGGGCGGCGCTGCGCCCCAGGCTGCCGGGCAGGCCGTCGGTGCCGTACTTCCAGCGGTTCACGCCCGGGCAGGAGCCGTCCGTGGGCGGATGGGGGCGCCAGGCGTCGAAGTACAGCCAGGTGCCGGGGTCGGCCACCACGTAGCGCAGGGCGACGGTGGAGGCGGAAGCGGACGCGCCGGCCGGCGCCGGGTTCGCGAAGCCGATGTAGTGCTGCACCATCTGCCCGCCGGCGGAAAAGCCTGCGACGGTGACGGTGCGCAGGCCGGGCCAGCGCCGCACGAGCTCGGCCACCAGCGCGTCCATCGCCGCGAACGAGGAGATGCGCTCGCCATTGGCCGACGGGCCGCCTTCGATCCAGGAACGGCAGGTCCACAGCAGGTCACCGGCCTGCGCGGCGGGGACGCCCGGGGAACGGCACCGTGCAGCCTGGTCCGCCGCGACCTGGAACACGGGCGCCACCACCAGGGTGTCACGCAGCGCACCGGCATCGCGCGCGGCCCGCAGCGCGGCGCCGAAGGTCTTGCCGGCATCGCGCGGGTGGCCGTGCAGGGCAATGAGCGCCTGCGTCGGCGCCGCGCCCTCGCCGGGCACCAGCGACGCGTAGTAGTTCAGCATGCCCCCGGCGCCGGGTGGCTCGAAGCGCTGGTAGCAGGCGGGGCCGGCCGCCAGGGTGCAATCGGAAGGCTGCGCGGCAGCGTGTGCCGTCCACACGGCCAGGCATGCCGCGGCGAAACGTCGCCATGCTCCAGTTCTCATCGATGGACTCCGTCGGACGCGGGGACGGCACGGCCCCTGGCGGAAGTGTAAGCGGCGCATGCAGCACAGCCGCAGCCCAAAAAAAGCCCGCGCGATGCGGGCCGGCGATGGCGGCATACTCGGCGCATCGCCTTAGCCCGTCCCGGGCTTCCACCGATCCGATGCCGCTGCCATCCACCGCCCTCCCCCACGCCGCACGGGCCTTGGCCGCGGCCGCCCTCTGCCTGGCGGCGGCCCTGCCGGCACCCGCCCGGGCGGACGCCGGCGACCTCGTGCGCGAGCACGGCTGCATGCGCTGCCACGCCATGGTGCGCACCTACGTGGGCCCCGGGTTCGCGGAGATCGCCGAACGCTACCGCGCCGACAGGAATGCAGAAACCTACCTTGCCGGCAAGATCCGCAACGGCGGCGCGGGCGAATGGGGCCGCGCGCTCATGCCGCGGCACCCGCGCATCGGGGAGGAAGAAGCGCGGACCCTGGCCCGGTGGATCCTCGCCCGGCGCAAAGGCTAGGTGCTGCAGCCGCGGCGATCCCCGGTCAGCGCGCGGCGCGCAGCGCCTCGTCCACAGCCTCGCGCGTGAGGGTGGGAACGAAGGCCTCGATGAAGCGGTAGGCGTAGCCGCGCAGCCAGCTGCCGCGCCGCAACCCCAGGCGGGTGAGGTTGACTTCGAACAGATGGCGCGCATCGATCATGCGCAGGTGGCGGTCGCGCTCCGGGTCCAGCGCGATGGAGGCGACGATGCCCACCCCCATGTCCAGTTCCACATAGGTCTTGATCACGTCCGCGTCCATGGCGGTGAGCACCACGTCCGGCTGCAGTCCTTCGCGGGCGAAGGCCTCGTCGATGTGGGCGCGTCCGGTGTAGCCCAGCTCGTAGGTGATGATGGGAAAGCGCGCCAATTGCAGCAGGGTGGGCGGCTCGGGCAGGTCGAGCAGCGGGTGGCCCGGCGGCACCACGATGCTGTGGGACCAGCGGTAGCAGGGCAGCGTGACCAGTTCGCCATAGCCCGCCAGCGCCTCCGTGGCGACGCCGATGTCGGCCTCGCCCGAGAGCAGCATCTCGGCCACCTGCCGGGGCGAGCCCTGGTGCAGGTGCAGGGTGACCTGCGGGAACAGCGCCCGGAAATCGCGCACCACCTGCGGCAGGGCATAGCGTGCCTGCGAGTGCGTGGCCGCGATGGACAGGCGCCCTTCCCCGCTGGCGCGGAAGTCGTGCCCGGCGCGCCGCAGGTTCTCCGCCTCCAGCAGCAGTCGCTCGACGATGGGCAGCAGCGTGGATCCCGGCGGGGTGAGCCCCGTGAGCCGCTTGCCCGCGCGCACGAAGATCTCCAGGCCCAGTTCCTCCTCCAGCTCGCGGATCTGCCGGCTCACGCCGGGCTGGGACGTGTGGAGGATGCGGGCCACGTCGGTGAGGTTGAAACCCGTGCGCACGGCCTCGCGCACGGAACGCAGTTGCTGGAAATTCATGGGTTCGCCGGGCTTTCCTGTTGTTATGCGGCCGATAACCGTACGGGGGTCAACGCGTGGGGGATCAACGCGCGGGCGCCAGGGCCGGCAGCGGTGCGCTGCCCCCGCCCCTGCACGTCAGAGCTTGGCGATGGAGACTTCGGTCGATTTCACCAGCGCGACCACGTCGGAGCCGACCTGCAGCCCGAGGTCGTCCACCGAGCGGGTGGTGATGACGGAAGTGACGATGCCCCAGGGTGTTTCGACATCGACCTCCGAGACGACGTCGCCGCGGATGATCTCGCGGACCTTGCCCTTGAACTGGTTGCGCACGTTGATGGCCTGGATGGACATGGGATGACTCCTGTGGTGGTGGAAAAGAGGAAGAAAGAAAGAAAGAAAGAAGGATGGAAACCGTGCGGCTCAGATCGCCCAGCGCAGGCCGTGCGCCGGAACGCCCGGCCATGCGCCGTCGTCCCCGGGCGGCTCGGCCGCCGGCTTCCGAAGCACCCGGTCGAGGATGCGCTTCTCGAGCGCCGCGAACGCCGCGTCGCCGTGCGAGCGGGGCCGCGGGAGCGGGACGCGCTCGTCCAGGGCTATGCGGCCGTCCTCGATGAGCACCACGCGGTCGGCCAGGGCCACGGCTTCCTGCACGTCGTGCGTGACCAGCAGCGCGGTGAAACGGTGCCGCAGCCACAGCCCTTCGATGAGGCGCTGCATCTCGATGCGCGTGAGCGCGTCCAGCGCGCCCAGGGGCTCGTCCAGCAGCAGCAGGCGCGGCTGGTGGACCAGCGCCCGGGCCAGGGCCACGCGCTGGCGCTGGCCGCCGGACAGGCGCGCCGGCCACTCGCCGGCGCGGTCCGCCAGGCCTACCTGGGCGAGCACCTCGCGGCCGCGCTCCTGCGAGCCCGCGGGCAGGCCGAGGGTGACGTTGTCCAGCACGCGCCGCCATGGCAGCAGGCGCGCTTCCTGGAACATGATGCGGGTGCCGCCGTGCAGTCCATCGACGGGCCTGCCGTCGATCTCCAGCGTCCCGGCACTCGCGGCCTCCAGGCCGGCGACCAGCCGCAGCAGCGTGCTCTTGCCGCAGCCGCTGCGGCCGACGATGGCGACGAACTCGCCGGGCTCGATCGTGAGCTGCGCCTCGCGCAGCACGTCGCGCGCGCCGTAGCGCTTGGTCAGCCGGCGCGCCTGCAGGCGCAGGCCGGGCGCGGGGGAGGAAGCGGTGCGTGGGGCGGACATGGTGCCGTCTCTCCTTCGTTCATGCCTTGGCCTGGTAGCCGGGATGCCACCGCAGCCACCAGTGCTCCAGGCCGCGCGCGAACACGTCCGCCAGCTTGCCCAGCAGCGCGTAGAGCAGGATGCCCACGAGCACCACGTCGGTCTGCAGGAACTCGCGCGCGTTCATCGTGAGGTAGCCGATGCCGGCCTGCGCGGAGATGGTTTCCGCCACGATCAGGATCACCCACATGAGCCCCAGCGAAAAGCGCAGGCCCACGAGGATGGAGGACATCGCTCCGGGCAGGATCACCTCGCGGTAGAGCTGCCAGCGCGAGAGCCCGTAGGTGCGGCCCATCTCGATCAGGCCCGGATCGACGTTGCGGATGCCGTGGAAGGTGTTGAGGTAGATCGGGAAGAACACCGAGACCGCGATCAGGAACACCTTGGCCGATTCGTCGATGCCGAACCAGAGGATCACCAGCGGGATGAGCGCCAGCGCGGGGATGTTGCGCACCATCTGCACGGTGGAATCCAGCAGCGTTTCCGCCCAGCGCAGCGAGCCGGTGAGCAGCCCGAGCAGCAGGCCCAGGCCGCCGCCGATCGCCAGGCCCGCCAGCGCGCGGCCCGCGCTCACCTTCACGTGGGTCCACAGCTCGCCGGATTCGCCGAGCTGCCAGGCGGCCTTGAGCACATCGGACGGTGCCGGCAGCACGCGGCTGGACAGCCATCCCTGGGCCGAGGCCACCTGCCAGGCCGCGATCAGCGCCACCGGCACCAGCCAGGGCAGCAGGCGCTGCCCCACGGCCGCGGCCCACTGCCGCATGGGCGCAGGCAGGCCCGCTGCGGGCGCATCGGGTGTTTCGGTGGCGGCGGACACCTGCAGTTCGCGCACCGCGGGGGAGATGGCGGGACCCGTCATGCCAGCGCTCCTGCTTCCGCGTCGGGCTCCAGGAACTCGAGCTGGTTGCCTGCCGGGTCCTTCACGTAGAAGCGCAGGTAGCCCGGAAGCGCCCGGTTTTCCACCAGGGGAAGTTCGGCCCGCAGCAGGCGGCCGCGGAGTTCGGGCAGGTTGTCCACTTCGAACGCCAGGTGCGCCGCCGCGGGCGCCGGCTGCCAGCGCGTGGTGGGCACCAGGGCGATGCGCTGGCGGCCCGCCGCGAAATGCAGGGCGTTCTCGGCCGGATACCGCACCTCGGCCAGGCCGAGCAGGCCGGCGTAGAAGGCGCGCATGGCGCCCTCCTCGCCCGCGGGAAACGGCAGTTGCACGTGGTTGATGGAATGGATGGCCATGGGAATCTCCTGTTGCGCGGACCGCTCAGCTCTGCGCCGCGCGCGGCACGTACTGGTTGCCCACGATTTCGCCGAAAGGCCCGGTCAGGGGCCCCGCCGCGCGGCCGCCGCCGATGCGCTCGCGCACCTCGGCGGGCAGCAGCGGGAACACCAGTTCCGCGAAGCGGTAGGCCTCTTCCAGGTGCGGATAGCCGGAGAGCACGAAGGTGTCGATGCCCAGGTCCGCGTACTCCTGCATGCGCGCGGCCACGGTCTGCGGATCGCCCACCAGCGCCGTGCCCGCGCCGCCGCGCACCAGGCCCACGCCGGCCCAGAGGTTGGGGCTGATCTCCAGGTCCGCGCGGGAGCGGCGGGTGCCCCCGGCGTGCAGCGCGGCCATGCGGCGCTGCCCTTCGGAATCCATGCGCGAGAACACGGCCTGCGCCTGGGCCACGGTCTCGTCCTGCACGCGGCTGATGAGCTCTTCCGCCGCGGCCCATGCGGCCGCATCGGTCTCGCGCACGATCACGTGCAGCCGTATGCCGAAGCGCACCGTCCGGCCCCGTTGCGCGGCGCGGGCGCGCACGTCGGCCACCTTCTGCGCCACCGCGGCCGGCGGCTCGCCCCAGGTGAGGTAGGTATCGACCTGCTCCGCCGCGAGGTCGTGCGCGGCCTCGGACGAGCCGCCGAAGTACACCGGCGGATAGGGCTTCTGCACCGGCGGGTAGAGCAGCTTGGCGCCCTTCACCGACAGGTGCTCTCCCTCGTAGTCGAAGGTGCCGCCCTCGTGGCTGCGCGACAGGATCTCGCGCCAGATACGGATGAATTCCTCCGACTGTGCATAGCGCTGGGCATGGTCCAGGAAGACACCGTCGCCCTCCAGTTCCGTGCGGTCGCCGCCCGTCACGAGGTTGATGAGCAGGCGCCCGCCCGACAGGCGGTCGAAGGTCGCGGCCATGCGAGCGGCCAGGGCCGGCTGGTGCAGGCCCGGGCGCACCGCCACGAGGAACTTCAGGCGCCGTGTCACGGGCGCGAGTGCCGAGGCGACCACCCAGGGGTCCTCGCAGGAGCGGCCCGTGGGGATCAGCACCCCTTCGTAGCCCAGGGTATCGGCGGCCGTGGCCACCTGGCGCAGGTAGTCGTAGTGGACGGCGCGGGCACCCTCGGACGTCCCGAGGTAGCGGCTGTCGCCGTGGGTGGGAATGAACCAGAACACGTGCATGGGAGGCTTTCTCGATCAGTGGGGAACGGAGGTGGGCAGAGTCAATAGGAAATGGCAAAGCACGGCCCGGATGCGGGCAGGGGCACCGCGGGCAGCACATGCCGCGCGGTGCGCTGCGCCAGGTGCGGATGCGGGACCGCCGCGCCGGGCGCACGCACCGTGGGGCGGAGTCCCCAGGCGCGTGCGGTCACCGCCAGCAGGCGCCGCGCGGCCGGCCCGGGGGCCGTGGACGATGGCAGGATGGACATGGGGTGCTCCTTCGGGCGGACGGGCCGGGCGCCGGCTACAGCAGCTCCACCGGCGCGGCCTGGAGCACGTCGAGCTTTTTCGGTATCAGCTTGAGGGCGAAGAAGGTGTCCGCGATGGCCTGCTGCTCGGCCAGGATCTCGCGGGTCACGGCCCGCGTGCCGTAGCCCACGCGGCCGACGAAGAGTTCGGTCACCGCAAGGTCCAGGCCCAGCACCTGGGACAGTTCCGCGGCGGCTTCGGCCTTGTGGCCCGAAACCCATTGGTCGATGCCGTCCACTTCCTCGATCGCGATGCGCAGCACGTCCGCGTTGCGGCTGGCGAAGTCGCGCGAGGTGAAGTAGAAGGCCCGGTTGTTCACCACGCCCGTGGCGTCGGCCAGGATGCGGGCGTCCAGCGCCTTCTGCGCCGCCGCGAGGAACGGGTCCCAGATCACCCAGGCATCCACGGCGCCGCGCTCGAACGCGGCGCGCGCGTCCGGCGGCGCCAGGAACACGGACTGCACGTCGCGGTACTGCAGGCCGTTCTTCTCCAGCAGTTTCGCCAGGAAATAGTGCACGTTGGAGCCCTTGTTGTAGGCCACGCGCTTGCCCTTCAGGTCGGCCACGCTGCGGATGGCCGAGTCCTTGGGCACCACCACGGCCTCCAGCGCCGGGCGCGGCACCGTGGCGCCGGCATACACGAGCGGCGCGCGCGCGGCCTGGGCGAAGATCGGCGGGGCCTCGCCCACGTCGCCGAAATCGATGGAGCCGACGTTCAGCGCCTCCAGTTGCACCGGGCCGGCATTGAATTCCGTCCAGGTCACCTTCACGCCGACGGCCGCGAGGCGCTTCTCCAGCGTGCCGCGCGCCTTCAGCAGGGAGAGCCACCCCTTCTGGTGGCCCACCCGCAGCGTGCGCGCGGCACCGGCAGACTGCGACCAGGCCGGCAGCGCGGCCAGGGCGGCAGCGCCCGCGCCGGCAGCCAGCCAGCGGCGGCGGGAGGTGGATGGTGCGGTGCGCGCGGGGGATTCGAACAGCGGGACCATGAGGGAACTCCAATCTCTGCGGTATGTCGGGGTGGCGGGCAGGCAGCGCTCCGCCCGGGGGCGGGCACAGCGGCCTCGCCCCGGGGGCCGGCATGGCCGGCGGAAGGCAAACGGGGCGGGAAAGACCGGTGCGCGGGCCGCCCCGCGTCGGCGGCGGCGGCGCGGACCGGTCAGACGCTACATCGCACCTGCTCGAAGGGGACCGGCGTGAAGCGCACCGGCAGCCGCAGGGGCGTGGCATCGGGCCAGCCGGCGGACCGCGGGCGCTCCGAAGGGCTTGCGGCGATCAGGAGAACGGACATGGACGGGCCTTGCGGTGGGGGTGGTCGATGGGCGGGCGCGGCGGCCGTGCGATCACTTCTTCGTGTAGATCTGATCGAAGCTCGCGCCGTCGGCGAAGTGGTCCTTGTCGGCCTTGCCCCAGCCGCCGAATGCCTGGTCGATGGTGGCGAGCGTGAGCTTGGGGAACTGCGCGTCGTACTTGGCCTTCGCCTTCTCGCCGGTCGGCCGGTAGAAATGCCTGCCGGCGATGTCCTGGGCTTCGTCCGAATACAGGTACTTGAGGTATTCCTCGGCCACGGCGCGCGTGCCCTTCTTGTCCACCACCTTGTCCACCACGGCGACGCTCGGCTCGGCCAGGATGGAAAGCGAGGGGGCGACGATCTGGAACTTCTCCGCGCCGAACTCCTTCAGGGCCAGGAAGGCTTCGTTCTCCCAGGCCAGGAGCACGTCGCCCACGCCGCGCTGCACGAAGGTGATCGTGGAGCCGCGGGCGCCGGTATCGAGCACCGGCACGTTCTTGTAGAGCTTGCCGACGAATTCCCTGGCCTGCGCATCGCCGCCGTACTTGCGCTTGGCGTATTCCCAGGCGGCCAGGTAGTTCCAGCGCGCGCCGCCGGAGGTCTTGGGATTGGGGGTGATCACCTGCACGCCGGGCTTCACCAGGTCGTCCCAGTCCTTGATGCCCTTGGGATTGCCCTTCTTGACGAGGAACACGATCGTGGAGGTGTACGGGGCGGAGTTGTGCGGCAGGCGCTTCTGCCAGTCGGGCCTGACCAGGCCGCCGTTCTTCACCAGCGCATCGATGTCGCCGCCCAGGGCCAGCGTGGCCACGTCGGCATCGATGCCGTCGATGATCGAGCGGGCCTGCTTGCCCGAGCCGCCGTGGGACTGCCTGACCTGCACATCCTGCCCGGTCTTGCCCTTCCAGTACTTCGCGAACGCCTGGTTGTAGTCCACATACAGCTCCCGCGTGGGGTCGTACGACACGTTGAGCAGCTGCACCGGCTGCTGGGCGATGGCCGGCGTGGCCAGGACGCCGGCGGAACCTGCGAGGGCGGCGGCGGCGGGAAACTTGATAAAGTGGCGGCGAAGGTTCATGGGGAGCTTTCCAATGGGAATCCTGGGCGGTGCTGTAGAGCACGGCACCGATGCAGCGCATTCTGGAAGCCGCCCCTCAAAACTGAAACTACTGAAATTTCAGTTTTAAATTTCCAAATCATCTTTGGAGCCGAACCGCTTCCCTCGCGTCTCCCGGCAATCCCTGGAAACTCGCATTTCTCTTTCCGTCAGAACAAGGAAATTCCCATGGCACGTACCGTCCAGTGCATCAAGCTCGGCAAGGAAGCCGAAGGCCTCGACTTCCCTCCCTACCCGGGCGAACTGGGCAAGCGCATTTTCGAGAACGTGAGCAAGGAGGCCTGGGCCGGCTGGCTCAAGCACCAGACCATGCTCGTGAACGAGAACCGCCTGAACCTCGCCGATGCGCGCGCGCGCCAGTACCTCGCGCGCCAGATGGAGCAGCACTTCTTCGGCGGCGGCGCGGATGCCGCTGCGGGCTACGTGCCGCCCAGCGCCTGACGCGCGGGCGGAGCCGGCTCCCCTGCCGGGCCGCGCTTCCCCCCTCCGCACTGCAAGCCCGGCCCCGCCGGGCTTTCTTTTTTTCCGCCCCCGTCCGCGCTCTGCGACTGACACGGCGCAACCTTGCGCACCCCGCGGCGCCCCGACAATCGCCGCATGTCCGAACCCATCGACTGGCTCCCCGACGGCACCCCGTTCAATCCGCGCTTCGGCGACCGCTACCACAGCCACACCGGGCTCGCGCAGGCACGCGAAGTCTTCCTGCGCGGCTGCGGCCTGCCCGGGGCGTGGGCCGGCCAGGCGATGTGGCGGGTGCTGGAGACCGGCTTCGGCTGCGGGCTGAATTTCCTCGCCACCTGGGCCGCCTGGCGGGCCGACCCGGCGCGGCCCCGGCTGCTGCATTTCGTGTCCTGCGAAGCGTTTCCCGTCTCAGCGGACGACCTGCTGCGCTCCATGCAGGGGCATGGCGAGCTGGAACCCCTGGCCCGCGCGCTGCATGCGCAGTACTGGGGCCTGCTGCCCGGCGTGCACCGGCTCGCCTTCGAGGGCGGGCAGGTGCTGCTCACGCTCTACATCGGCGACGCGCAGGCGATGCTGCGCCAGCAGCAGCCGGTGGCCGATGCGGTGTACCTGGACGGCTTCAGCCCGCAGGTGAACCCGGAGCTGTGGGACGTGCACACGCTCAAGGCCGTGGCGCGCTGCTGCCGCCGCGGCACGCGCCTGGCCACCTGGAGCGTGGCCGGCGCGGTGCGCGAAGGGCTCGCGCAGTGCGGTTTCCGGGTGCAGAAGGTGCCCGGCCTGCCCCCGAAGCGCAGCAACCTGCAGGCGGAGTTCGATCCGGCCTGGGAGCCGCGCCCCGTGCAGCCGGAGCTGCCCGACGTGCGCGTGGCGGGCGGACCGTCGAGCGTGCTGGTCATCGGCGGAGGGCTGTCGGGCGCCGCCGTGGCGGCGAGCCTCGCGCGGCGCGGCTGGCAGGTGCGGGTGCTGGACCAGGGCGCGGAACCCGCGGCCGGCGCCTCGGGCCTGCCGGCCGGCGTGTTCGCGCCGCATGTGTCGCCCGACGACAGCCTGCTCTCGCGCCTGTCGCGCTGCGGCGTGCGGGCCACGCTGCAGGCCCTGGAGGCATCCGGCCTGTCGGAAGGCGAGGACTGGAGCGCCTGCGGCGTGCTGGAGCACGAGGTGGATGGCAAGCACCGCCTGCCGCCTGCCTGGGCCGGGGATGCCGCGGTGGGCGCCGAATGGAGCCGCCCCGCCGATGCCGCGGCGCTGGAGGCCGCTGGCCTGCCCGGAGCCACCGTCGCCTATTGGCATGCGCGTGGCGGATGGCTGCGGCCGGCCCGGCTGGTGCGCGCGCTGCTGGCGCACCCTGGCATCCACTGGCAGGGCCGCAGTGCCGTGGCACGGCTGGAGCCCGTGGCCGCTCCCGGTGGCGCCACGCACTGGCAGGCATATGGCAGCGACGGCACGGTGCTCGCCGAAGCGCCCCACGTGGTGGTGGCCGCTGGCTACGGCAGCCGCCCCTGGCTACCCGCCCGCTACCCGATCCATCCGCTGCGCGGCCAGGTGAGCTGGGGCACGCGGGCGGACAGCCCGGCCGCCGCCTGGCCGCCCTTCCCCGTCAACGGCCATGGCAACCTCGTGCCGCATGCGGGCACGGCGGGGGGAGGCATCTGGGTGATGGGCTCGACCTTCGAGCGCGGCCAGACGGAACTGCCCCCCGCGCCCCAGGAACAGGCGCAGGCCCATGCGGCCAATGCCGCGAAGCTGGAACAACTGCTGCCGGCGCTGGCGCAGGGGCTCGCACCCGCCATCGCCGGCCCGGGCGCCGCCCCCGGCCACTGGGCGGCCGTGCGCTGCACCGCGCCCGACCGGCTGCCTTTCGTGGGGCCGGTGGATGCCGCACGGCAGGCCGGGCTCTGGGTCTGCGCCGCGATGGGCGCGCGCGGGCTCACGCTGTCGCAGCTGTGCGGGGAACTGCTGGCCGCCCGCATGATGGGCGAGCCGCTGCCTGTGGAGGTGCGTCTGGCGCGGGCGCTGTCCACCGAGCGGCTTCCTGCGGACTGAGACCTCATGGCCCGGCCCGGGCGGAGCGCTCAGCCCGGCGGTGCCTTCGCCTTCCGTGCCGGAATCCACACGCCGAGCATGGCCGCCGCCGCGAGCGAGAGCAGCCCGGTGACGGCGATGCCCCTCGCCAGCGAAACGGTGGCCACCAGCGCCGACAGCAGCGCCGGCCCGCAGGAGCCGCCCAGGTCCGACAGGAAGCGCCACACGGCCAGGAAGTATTGCCGGCCATGGCGCGGCGCGAAGTCCGCGCCCAGCGTCATGATCAGGCCCGAGCCGATGCCGTTGCCGAAACCGATCGCCGTCGCGGCGATCAGCAGCGTCGCGAAACCGCCGGTGAACGGCATCGCGAGCAGCGCCAGCCCGATGATCGCCATGGACGGCACGGCCACCCAGCGGCGGCCCTTGAGGTCCATCACCCGCCCGGCCGGGTAGAACAGGAGCATCTCGATGCCGCCGGCGATGCCGTAGATCACCGAGGTGACCGCCGGCGCCAGCAGCAGGTGGTCCGCCCACAACGGGATCACTGCCTGCCGCGAAGCGCGCACCGCGCTCACCAGCGCCACCCCGAGCCCCAGGGTCAGGAACACCCGGCGGTGGTCCGCCAGGATGGAACCCAGGCCGACGGGCGCCGGGGCCGGCGTGCCCGCGGGATGCGGCGGGGCCACGAGGTCCGGCAGGCGGGCCCCGACGGCCGCCGCCGCGAGCACGCCCGCGATGCCGACGGCGAAGGCCGCCTTCAGCCCGAAGGCATGCACGGCTGCCGCGGAAAGAAACGGCCCGATGAACATGCCGATGCGCATCACCCCGCCCAGCGTGGACAGGGCACGGGCGCGGTAGGCGGCCGGCACGGCCTCCGTCAGGTAGCTCTGGCGTGCCAGGTTGTAGATGGCCTGGGACATGCCCACCATGCAGCAGCCGATCGCCAGCGGCACGACGCCCGGCAGCAGCACGGCCAGTGCCATCCCGATGGCGCTCCACAGGCCCGCCGCGACGATCGCCCAGCGCTCGCCCCAGCGTATCGTGATGTACGACGCGGGAATGTTGTTCAGCAGCGAGCCCAGCCCGATCAGCGTGACCACGAAGGCCGCCATCGAGACCGATGCGCCCAGCTCCCGGGCCAGCAGCGGCACGATCGGCAGGATGGCCCCCTCGCCCATCCCGAACAGCAGCGACGGCCCGAAGGCCGGCAGCGCGATCCGGCGCCAGGAGAAAGCATCGGCGCCGGTGCTGGCGGCTGGGGGACAAGCGGGGGGCGTGGTGTCGTTCATGGGCGAGGCGCTGCGGCAGGCGGCAGGGGGCGGCGAACGCCCGGCGCCAACGATACGCCAAGTCTGCGCGCCGCACCGGCCAGATCGTGGAATGGACCTCCACACTGGCGGATACGCGCAAGCGGTCAACTCAAACCGCCCTTGAGCTCCAATCCCTGACCTGAGAGCCTGCTGAGTTGCCGCGTGGATGAACGAGCCGCGAAGGCCGCGCGCTTTGCTACTGTCTGCTCAATCCACAATGGTGACGGGAACTTTGGCGCCTTCAGGCAGGGTGACGATCAGTGCCCGGGCATCGTTGTCCTGGCCGTATCGGGCGCCTATGTCGAGGAACACCTCTCCACCGCCGGCCGCGCGCAATGCACCAAGTGTCATCATGGTGAGTACGTGCGAGTCACTGGTCGCGTAGCTCCTCAAGCCTGCGTAGGCGCCTGACCCGAACATCACATTCAGGACAGGTCAGGCAAATGCATCGCATCCATTTCAGCAGGCTTGAATGATCCTGGCATGTACGGGTTCTCGGCAATAGCGAAATGGTTCCTGATCCTGGCGCCCGACTGGGGATGCCCGCTCAGGGTTCCATCCTGGACCCACTGTCTTTCCGTAACCCGGAAGAACACCGAATCATCATTCAGCTTCAACTGACTGCACGGGTCGTGCTTTTTTAGAAACGCCGCGCGTTCTGCCGGAGGAAGGGTGTTGACCGACGGAAAGACTCGCCCGTTTTTCAGCACATACGACCCATCCTGCAGCCCGATGCCAGAGGGGTGGTTCCTGGGCGGCGAAGGAAGCGCTGCGCGAAGCGCCGATCTGGAGGCGCCAGAGGCGTGACCGCCCCGAGGTGATAGAGCGTCATGCCGGATCATCCCCCCGGATCGCGAGTTGCCTGCTTCTTGCCCCTGGTTCGATCCATATGCCGCCCCAAGCCCTGAAGCACTGAGCGACGACCGTGCGGCCACCGATTTGGATCCTGCGCATCCCATTTTCTTCCTCGATCAAAAGCTGACTTGACACGTTGCCCAGTCGAACCGCGACTGTGGCTACCGTTGACGACCAACGGGTGAACGGTCCAGCTTGTACCTGCTCCAAGCCCCCGGAGAACCAAAGTACGCGAAGCGGCGACAGGCACTGCGAAAACCTGAGCCTCGCGATAGAGGAATGCCGCTTCAAATTGCGCCCGAAAACCGATATACATATATCGATATACCTGCAGGAGCAAACAATAGTTTGAAACCATAAGACGAGACCCTACAGTCACGCCCATGCATGACCTGGCGTTCGTTTTCGCGGGATTCGCGGTGGGCCTGATCGTCGGCCTCACCGGGGTCGGTGGCGGCTCCCTGATGACGCCCGTTCTGATCTTCTTTTTCGGCGTCAAGCCCCACCTGGCCATCGGCACGGACCTGCTGTTCGCCGCGTTCACCAAGATGGGCGGCACCGTGAGCCTGGCCCGCCAGCGCCTCGTGCCCTGGCGCGTGGTGGCCCTGCTGTGCGCGGGCAGCATCCCCTCGGCCCTGCTGGCCCTCTGGGCGCTGCGCACCATCGGCCCGGCCAGCGGCACCGCGCAGCACCTGATGACCACCACCCTGGGCGGCGCCCTGCTGCTCACGGCCGCCGCCACGCTGTACAAGGCCTTCGTCTTCTCCCCGGCCCGCCAGGCCGCCGAACGCGCCGCCCGCCAGAGCGGGGGCGAACAGGCCGACCGCCCCCGCCACTGGAGCCTGCCCGTGCTGCTGGGCGCGCTGATCGGCACCCTGGTCACCTTCACGTCCGTGGGTGCCGGCGCGATCGGCGTCACCGTGCTGCTGATGGTGTTCCCCCTGCTGCCGCTGCCGCGGGTGATCGCCGCGGACATCGCCTATGCCGTGCCGCTGACGCTGGTGGCGGGCCTGGGCCATGCCAGCCTCGGCTCCGTGGATTGGCCGCTTCTCGCACAATTGCTGGCCGGCTCCCTGCCGGGCATCTGGCTGGGCTCGCGGCTCGTCTCCCGCGCGCCGGAGCGGTTCATCCGCTCGGCCCTTTCCGTGCTGCTCGCCTGGGCGGGCGCCAAACTGGTTCTGATCTGAGTGCGCCCGCGAGGCGCGCAACCCCACCATGTACCAATACACAGAATTCGACCAACAGTTCATCCGCCTGCGCGCGGACCAGTACCGCGACCAGCTGGAGCGCTTCCAGGCGGGCAAGCTCTCCGGCGACGAGTTCAAGCCGCTGCGCCTGCAGAACGGCTGGTACGTGCAGCGCTATGCGCCCATGCTGCGCGTGGCCGTGCCCTACGGCGAACTCTCGAGCGGCCAGCTGCGCGTGCTGGCCCGCATCGCCCGCGAATACGACATCCCCGAGCCGGCGCTGCTGGCCGAGGCCCAGGCCACGCAGGAAAAGCTCGGCGACATCCCGCTCGCCGACGGCCGCCGCATCGGCACGCGCCTGAAGTATGGCTACGGCCACTTCACCACGCGCACGAACGTGCAATACAACTGGATCCCGCTGGACAAGAGCGCCGACGTGATGGACCTGCTGGCCTCCGTGCACATGCACGGCATCCAGACCAGCGGCAACTGCATCCGCAACATCACCAGCGACGCGCTGGCCGGCATCGCCGCCGACGAGATCGCCGATCCGCGGCCTTTCGCCGAGATCCTGCGCCAGTGGAGCACGCTGCACCCCGAGTTCGCCTTCCTGCCGCGCAAGTTCAAGGTGTCGCTCAACGGCGCCCGCGAAGACCGCGCCGCGCTCGGCTGGTACGACGTGGGCCTGCAGCTCGTGAAGAACGGGGCCGGCGAGCTGGGCTTCCAGGTGCGCGTGGGCGGCGGCATGGGCCGCACGCCGGTCATCAGCCCGGTGGTGCGCGAGTTCCTGCCCTGGAACCAGCTCATGAACTACCTGGAGGCGGTGATCCGCGTCTACAACCGCTACGGTCGCCGCGACAACCTCTGGAAGGCGCGCATCAAGATCCTCGTGAAGTCCGAGGGCCAGACCTACGTGGACCAGGTGGAAGAGGAATTCCGCCAGATCGTCGAGGTGGAAGGCGGCCCCCACACCATCACGCAGGCCGAGTACGACCGCGTGGCCGCCTGCTTCCACGACCCCGTGCCCGACCTGGGCGGCGCGGACGCCGAGAGCCAGACGCTCTCGCTGCTGCGCGCGGCCGCCGAAGGCGACCAGGGCTTCGGCCGCTGGCTCACGCGCAACGTGCTGCCGCACCGCCATCCGCTGCTGCGCGCCGTGGTGCTGTCGTTCAAGCGCGTCGGCCATGCGCCCGGCGACGCCACGGCCGACCAGATGGACGCGGCCGCCGACCTGGCCGACCGCTACTCCTGCGGCGAGGCCCGCGTGACGCACGAGCAGAACCTGCTGCTGCCCTGGGTGCGCGCCGACCAGCTGCCCGCGCTCTACCAGGAAGCGCGCGCGCTGGGCCTGGCCCAGCCCAACATCGGCCTGCTGACCGACATGATCGCCTGCCCCGGCGGCGACTTCTGCTCGCTCGCCAACGCGCGCTCGCTGCCCATCGCCGAAGCCATCACCGAGCGCTACCAGGACCTGGACGAGCTGTGGGACCTGGGCGAGATCGACCTGCACATCAGCGGCTGCATCAACTCCTGCGGCCACCACCACAGCGGCCACATCGGCATCCTGGGCGTGGACAAGGACGGCAAGGAGTGGTACCAGATCACGCTCGGCGGCGCCGACGGCACCGACCTGTCGGGCCCGGCCGTGCCCGGCAAGATCATCGGGCCGTCCTTCAGCGCGGCCGAGGTGCCCGGCGTGATCGAGGCGCTGCTGGCCACCTACCGCGACCAGCGCCAGCCGCTGTCGCCCGAGGCCGCCGGCAGCGCCCGCGGCCAGAAGCACGAGCACTTCATCGACACCGTGCGCCGCGTCGGCATCGAGCCCTTCAAGGCCGCCGCCAACGCCGCGCGACATCCCGCCGAGAGCGTGGCCGCCTGAGCCCGAGCACCGCATTCCCACGAGAGACACCATGAAAATCATCGCCGCCCACGATCCGGCAGCCACCGAGCCGGGGCACCACGTGCTGGCCATGCCCAACGACGCCGATCCGCTCGTGCAGGACCTGGCGGGCATCGAACGCATCGACCTGCATTTCCCCAAGTTCACCGATGGCCGCGCCTTCAGCCAGGCCCGCCTGCTGCGCCAGCGGCGCGGGTTCCGCGGCGAGATCCGCGCCACGGGCGACGTGCTGATCGACCAGCTCGTGCAGATGGCACGCTGCGGCTTCGACGTGGCCGTGCTGCGCGAAGGCGTGGACCTGGCCGATGCGCAGCGCCAGTTCGACCGCTTCCACGCCTTCTACCAGGGCGATGCCGCGCACCCCCTGCCCCACTTCCGGGACGCCGCCTGACGCGGCCGCCGCCCCCTTTTTTTCCACGAGCTTCCACGAGCCGACGCATGAACGCCCGCACCGAACCCCATGTGCTGAACCAGCTCAGCAACCGCCATCTCGACGCGCTGGAAGAAGAAACCATCTTCATCCTGCGCGAGGTGGCCGCCGCCTTCGAACGCCCCGCCCTGCTTTTCTCGGGCGGCAAGGATTCGCTGGTGATGCTCAAGTGCGCAGAGAAGGCCTTCCTGGACACGAAGGGGCCCTCCGGCAGCCGGGGCCGCATCCCCTACCCGCTGCTGATGATCGACACCGGCCACAACTTCCCCGAGGTCACGGATTTCCGGGACTTCCGCGCGAAGGAACTGGGCGCCGAGCTGATCGTGCGCAGCGTGGAGGATTCGATGGCGCGCGGCACGGTGCGCCTGGCCCATCCGGGCGAGAGCCGCAACGTGCACCAGTCGGTGACGCTGCTGGAGGCCATCGAGGAATTCCGCTTCGACGCGCTGATCGGCGGCGCGCGGCGCGACGAGGAAAAGGCCCGCGCCAAGGAACGCATCTTCTCGCACCGCGACAGCTTCGGCCAGTGGGCTCCGAAGGCCCAGCGGCCCGAGCTGTGGACGCTGTTCAACACGCGACTGGCCCCGGGCGAGCACTTCCGCGTGTTCCCCATCAGCAACTGGACCGAGCTGGACGTGTGGCAGTACATCGACCGCGAGCAGATTGCCCTGCCCTCGCTCTACTACGCACACCAGCGTGCGGTGGTCGAGCGCAAGGGCCTGCTCGTGCCGGTGACCGAACTCACGCCGCCCCGCGAGGGCGAGCAAGTGGTGACGCGCGAGGTGCGCTTCCGCACCGTGGGCGACATCACCTGCACCTGCCCCGTGGCCAGCGACGCCGCGACGGCGGCGGACATCGTGATCGAGACGCTGGCCGCCGACGTGAGCGAGCGCGGCGCCACCCGCATGGACGACAAGACCAGCGATGCCTCGATGGAAAAGCGCAAGAAAGACGGATATTTTTGAAGGCATCCCCCTGAGGCGCTGCGCGCCTTGCCCCTTCTCTCGCCGGGCTGCGCCCGGCCGGAAGGGGGACACCGCCAGTGCGGCGGGGCGGCCCTTGCACGGCGGTTCTCGCCTGGGCCGCGTCCATTTTTAACGCCCCGCGTGGGCGACTGAAAGAGTTGGATGACTAACACGACTGATTCGATGGCTGCCAAGGCAGCCACTACCACTTCGGCAGGCCGGGACGACCACGAAGCGGCGTTGCGCTTCATCACCTGCGGCAGCGTGGACGACGGCAAGAGCACGCTGATCGGGCGCCTGCTGGTGGACAGCCGCGCCGTGCTGCAGGACCACCTGGCCGGGGTGACGCGCGGCGGCGAGACCGACCTGGCGCTGCTCACCGACGGCCTCTCGGCCGAGCGCGAGCAGGGCATCACCATCGACGTGGCCTACCGCTATTTCGCGACCGAGACGCGCAAGTTCATCATCGGCGACGCACCGGGCCACGAGCAGTACACCCGCAACATGGTCACGGCCGCCTCCAGCGCCGACGCGGCCGTGGTGCTGGTCGATGCCACCAAGCTCGACTGGCGCGACCCGCAGCTCGCGCTGCTGCCGCAGACCCGCCGCCACTCCCTGCTGGTGCACCTGCTGCGCGTGCATTCGCTGGTGTTCGCCGTGAACAAGCTCGACGCGGTGGACGACCCCGCCCTCGCCTGGCGCCACATCCGGGCCGCGCTGGAAGCCTTCGCCCGGACGGCCGGCATCGCCGTGCGCGCCACCGTGCCCGTGTCCGCGCTCAAGGGCTGGAACGTGGTCGATGCGCAGCCCGGCTGGTGCGGCTACGAAGGCCCGGGCCTGCTGCAGATCCTGGAGCAGCTGCCCCACACGCCCGCAGACACCGGACTGGCGCTGGCCTTCCCGGTGCAGTGGGTGGAGAAATTCTCGTCTTCGGCGGACACCACGCAGGGCCGCCGCGTGTTCTGGGGCCGCGTCGCCGCGGGCCAGGTCGCGCCCGGCACGGAAGTGCAGGTGTTCCCGAGCGGCCAGCTCGCCCGCGTGGCGCAGGTGCTCGACCACGCCCGCCGACCGCACACCGTGCAGGCCGGCACCAGCGCGGGCATCATCCTCGACCGCGAGGTGGACGTCTCGCGCGGCGACTGGATCCTGGCCGCGCCCACCCCCGCGGCAGCGGCCGCCGCGGACGATTTCGACACCCCGGCGCCGGTGCCCGCCTGGCCGGCGCGCCGCGAGATCCGCGCCACCGTGGCCTGGATGGACGACGAGCCCCTGGTGGCCGGCCGCGTGTACTGGGCGCTGCACGGCCACCGCTGGGTCAAGGCCAAGGCGCAGCGCGTGGTGCACCGCCTGAATATCCACACGCTGGCCGAGGAAGACGCCGCGCAGCTGGAGCCCAACGCCATCGGCCACGTGGAACTGCTGCTGCAGGAGGCCCTGCCCGCCGCGCCGTTCGGCCAGGCCCGGGTACTGGGTTCCCTGATCCTCGTGGACACCGCGAGCCACCGCACCGCCGCGGCCGTGCTGGTGAACTGAACCGGCCCGCTTCCCCCGCCGCCCCTTCCTGCGACAGCGCAAGGGGCGCAGGGACACTCCGGCCCGAACCGCCCTAAAATTGCGGGTTACCCCCGACCCAAAGACTGCCTCTCATGACTCACGTCGTCTCCGAAAACTGCATCAAGTGCAAGTACACCGATTGCGTGGACGTGTGCCCCGTGGACTGCTTCCGCGAAGGCCCGAACTTCCTCGTGATCGACCCCGACGAGTGCATCGACTGCGCCGTGTGCATTCCCGAGTGCCCGGCCAACGCGATCTACGCCGAGGAAGACCTGCCCGCCGACCAGCAGGCCTTCATCAAGCTCAACGCCGAGCTCGCCCCGCAATGGAAGAGCATCACCAAGCGCAAGGCCTCGCTGCCCGACGCCGACGAGTGGAACGGCAAGCCCGGCAAGATCGCCGACCTCATCCGCTAGACATGGATACATCCCCCCGGGCGGCTGCGCCGCTCCCTCCTTCTCTGGCGGCGCTTCGCTGGCCGGAAGGGGGGCGACGCCCGCGCGGCGGGGCGGCCCTTGCGCGGCGCCTGCCCGCCTGGGCCGTGGCAGATTCAAGCGCTGCGGTCCCCACTTGAAAATGTGATGGAAAACGCTCGCCTCATCGAAGCCGATGCGGTCGTCATCGGCGCGGGGCCCGTGGGGCTCTTCCAGGTCTTCCAGCTCGGCCTGCAGGGCATCGCCGCGCATGTGGTGGACGCCCTGCCCCACGTCGGCGGCCAGTGCGCCGAGCTCTACGCCGACAAGCCCATCTACGACATCCCGGGCGTGCCCGTGTGCACCGGCCGCGAGCTGGTGGCATTGCTGAACCGGCAGATCGCGCCGTTCTCCCCGCAACTGCACCTTTCCCAGCGCGTCGAGACGCTGCAGCCCGCCCCCGATGGCGGCTTCCTGCTCGCCACCGATGCCGGCGCCGCACTGCATGCACGCACCGTGTTCATCGCGGCCGGCGTGGGGGCCTTCGTTCCGCGCACGCTCAAGATCGATGGCATCGAACGCTTCCACGGCACGCAGGTGTTCCACCACGAAGAGCCCGCGCCCACCCGCGGCCGGCAGGTGGTCGTCCTGGGGGGCGAAGACACGGCCGTGGCACGCGCCATCGCCTGCGCGGAGCCTGGCCCCGAGGCCGCCGCGAGCGTCACCCTGGTGCACCGCCGCGACGCCTTCCAGGCCGCTCCGCAGGACCTGGCGCGGCTGCAGGCACTGCGCGACAGCGGCCGCATCCGGGTGCTGGCCGCCCAGGTCACGGGCATCGAGGCCGCGGCGCAGGCGGGAACGCCGGAACCGGGCCGGCTCACTGGCGTGCGGCTCCTCGCTTCCGATGGTACGGAGCAGGGGCTGCCCCTGGACACGTTGCTGCTGTGCCTGGGCGTTTCGCCGCGCCTGGGTCCCGTCGCCGACTGGGGACTGGCGCTGGAGCGCAAGCAGGTGAAAGTGGACACGGCCACCTTTTCGGCCGGGGTTCCGGGGCTCTACGCGGTCGGCGACATCAACACCTACCCCGGCAAGCGCAAGCTCATCCTCTGCGGCTTCCACGAGGCCACGCTGGCCGCCTTCGCCGCGGCCGAGCATCTGGCCGGCTCGCCGGTCGCCCTGCAGTACACGACCACCAGCACCCGGCTCAAGGAACGACTGGGCGTCGCCGGAGCTGGCACCCCCTGAAAGACGAAAGCCCCTGGCAGCATGCCAGGGGCTTTCGTCCCGCGCCCTCTCCCTCCCAGAAGTGGCGCGGCTTCTTTCTTCTTGTTATCGCGACGGTTTCGCTTCTCCTCCCTGGCCGTGGCGGCCATGTTCTCGCAGTTTCAATCCGCGATCACCTGCAAGGCAGCGCCCACGCGGTGGGCATGCGCGCAGAGTGTCTTGAGCTCGCGCAGGAAATCGCTCAACGGTGTGTAGGGCAGCCGGTGCAGCACGCAGTCGCATTCGCTGCTCCAGCGCAGCAGATCGGCCCCATCCACGTGCATTTCGGCGCAGGTGCCGTGGTAGTGTCGCCAGAAGGCGGACAGGTAGCCTTGCTCGGGCGCGGTGCCCATCACGTGCTGGTAATACGACTCCCACAGGGTCTGCGGCTGCCAGAGTGCCCCCGCGGCCGCGCGCCTGGAGCGGGCTTGCGCTCCGGAAGACAGGGTGATGCATCGCATGTGGCACTGTCCCGCCCTGGTTCAGGCGCCTGCCCGGTGGGCCTGCCCGCGGGTCCCGCCGGCCCGCAGGCGTTCGCCGGTGCCTGCGCCGTGGACGAAATCGCTGTGCGGGAATCCGCCGGTCTGCCGAAGGGTTTGCGGTTGCTGCATGGCTGTTTTCTCAAAGAAGGTTTGCGAACCGGGCCGGTGCCCGGCCCCGTCTCCCCTCTCTGATACGGTGTAGTGCTTATAGCGTCTGCTATCGCAGCGCGATGACCGTAATCTAGAGAAAACCCGCGAAACAACCCATTACATGCGATTACAAACCGCGGCCGGTCACCCCGCTGCCGCCGGCCGCTCGCCCTCCAGCCGGCCGCTCTTGCGGATGCGGAAGGCATGGTCGCCGAACCGCACTTCCCCGCGGCGGCGTTCCACCACGGCCACCGTCTCGCCGGCCGCGCCCAGGGCATTCTGGATCTGCCGCCGCGCCCGGAAGAGCTGGATGTTCAGGTACGGGACATCGACCCCCAGCATCCGGGCCAGCGCATCGATGGCCAGCCAGCCCTGGCTGGCCATGGGCACGTCCTGCCGGGCATCCTGCAGGCGCTGGCGCACGAGCGTGAGCAGGGTGTAGTGGTGGATGCGCTCGCCCAGAGACAGCGACTGGCCGCCCAGGTGGATGTCCAGGCAGACGTGCTCCTCGTCCTGGCTCACGTCGAAGTCGAACAGCGGGGCCGGCAGCGCCGAGGCATGCGGCATGCGCGGCACGTCCTGGGTGGCGCCCAGGTCCTCGCAGAGCACGAACTCCCAGCGCTGGCCGCCCGCCTGGACGATGTGGCCGTCCAGCAGCGGCTGCACCTGGTCCATGCGGTCCCACCACCACCGACCTTCGGACTGGAACACGTTGGATTCGGCCTCGGAGGCATGGGGCAGCAGGTTTTCCTGGGTGTCCAGCACGCGCAGCACGGGTTCGCCCCCGAGCGGCCAGAGGCCGGTCCTGGGCGGCGATGCATCGACCAGGGTCCACACGGCCGCGACGGACGCGCCGAAACGGATTTCGGAGCCCTCCGCCAGGCCGTGCCAGTGCGCGGGCCGCATCCGGGCGTTGTCCAGCAGGGTGCCGTTGCGGCTCTGGTCGGCGACTTCCCAGCGCATGCCGGACCAGCGCACGATGGCATGGAGCTTGGACACATCGGCCTCCTGCAGTACCGTCCTGCACGAATCCGGGTGCCGGCCGAAGGTATGCAGGGGACGGAGCACGATGCTCCGGCCGCTCGAAAGGTTGCGCAAAATCGCCATCGTGCTCCGCAGGAACGCTTACAGGTCAGACGTAGAGGGGCCAGGGATTGAGGTCGCCCTCGTCCCGCGCGGCATCGCGCCATCCCATCGCCACGGGTACGCGCGACAGGCGGGGATTCGCGAGCTCCGGCCAGATATGGCAGGCGCCGGGAAGCGTGGTCTTGACGGTGCGCAGCGGAAGGTCCGGGCGCGAGTAATCGTGCACCACCACTTCCAGGCCGCACCTCCGGGCCGCCTCCACGCAGGCCGCGATGTCCGCACGGATACCGCCGCGTCCATCCGCTGCCGCGCGGGCGCGGACGGAGGACGCGATGCCACGATTATCCCCTCCTTCCGGCAGGAGGAACTCCGGGGATGCCCTGCGCAGGCCGTTCCAGTGCCCGGGCAGGGTCTTGCCCACCGCCACCAGTTGCACCAGCTCCGTCAGGGCCCGCTCGCAGGCCATGTCGGCATCCAGGCTGCATCCGAAACCCAACGCCCAGTCGCCGTCGGCGCGGCGGCCCACGGCGGCCACCACCGGGATGCAGAGATCGTGGGTCAGGTCCAGCGCCCAGAAGCTCCAGCCACTGCCGAGGGTGGAGCGCACGCGGCGCAGATGCTCCGGGTCGGCCCGGCCGAGATCGAACGCGGGCATCGCCAGTTCGTTGTACCACCAGATCGCCGTGGCGTCGCGCTCGACCACCTCCAGCAGCCCCTGCAGGACGGCCTCCTCGACGCCGTTGCCGGCGGCGCAGCCGTTCGAATTCCATTCGCCGTAGCGCGACCAGCGCCCGGGCACGCCCGCGTAGCAATGGGCGAGCGGCAGCAAGCACGGCGCTTCCCGCGTGAGCGACCACGCGGGGGTCCAGGCCAGAGGCACTCCTGGAGGATGGGGCAGCGTCCGCCGGACCCGGTCGTCCCCCGCGCCGGCCCGCGCACGCTGCCGGTCGCTGATGAACACCAGCGATCGCGGCCCGAAGGCCGGAGCGGGCAGCCCATCCTCGCGCGCCTCGGTCCAGGCTTCGTCGCCCTGGAAGCCGGCAGCGTAGCGCTCCACCGCCTCGCACAGCGCGCTCGCCTGCGCCTGGGCGGCGGTCATGCCCTTGCCGAGGCACCACCGCGCAGCCACCGGGCCGCCTTCCTGCAGGCCGGCCGGATGGAAGGCACTGCGATAGACCGTGATGGCGCCGGCTTCCGGCAGGGGCAGCGGCGAGCACTCCGTCACCACGCCGGCCCACGCGCCGACGGAGGGCTGCACGGCCTGGACCGTGGTGTCCGGGAGCACCGTGCGGGAACCGCCCCGTGCGCCCGGCAAGGCATGCACATCGCGCAGCTGCACGGGCTGCCGGGCCTGCCGCGCCATCCATCCGGCGTCCCCGCACCGCGGGCATTGGGGCCGCCGCGGCACCGACTGCCACGGTCCCGTATCGTCCTCCCCGCCACCCGGCCCCCGGGGGCTACCGAACACCGCGAACCGCCCAGGCACGGCATCGGCCAGCAGCCGGCGCACGGCTTCCTGCACCTGGCGCCAGCGCGGCGCCCGGCCCGCCGGGTCACTGAACAGGGGCACCAGCCCGTGCGAGCCCGGAACCTCCCGCTCCAGCCAGCCGCGCTCCGGGCTGTTGCGCCGCAGGCGGTGCAGGAAGCAGTGCCAGCACGGCCCCGGCCCGCCCGGCCGCAGCAGGGGGCCGGCGATGGACCGCGTGCCGCCCAGGCGTACCGGCATCCACCAGCGCGACCGGCCCGCCCGGAGCGCGCGCTCCCACTCCCCCGCCAGCCGGGGATCGAAATGGTCCTCGCACAGCACGAGGTCCACCCCCGCCACGGCCCCTCCACCGGCGGCATCCACCGTGGCACGCCAGGCCGGCAACCCGCCGGGCTCCACCAGCCAGGTCACGCTGCCGGCATCGCCCTCTTCCCGCACCGGCGCGGCATCCACGTGGGGAACGGCCCAGCCACCGGGAACCGCGCCGCGCGCGACGAGATCGCCGCGGCGCGCCAGCGCCTCCATCGCAGACAGCAGACCGGGCAGGTGCCGCGGGTTTCCGCCGGCCGCGCACCAGTCCGCAGGGGTCAGCGCACCGTCCACCAGTTGCGCGAGGATGGCCGACTCCGCAAAGCGCAGCAGGAATGCGCCCGCCTCCTCGACCAGGATCGGGGCGGTGGAGATGGACGTGGAGAACAGGGGCGCAGGGCGCGGCACCGCGCTGAAGCGGGGGTGCCAGCAAGGCACGGTATGAAACCAATCCATGGGCATCCACGGAGTATCGAGGCAACAAGACCCGGCCAGGGGGTCTTGCTCGAAAAGATGAAGAACGCAAGCCCGAATTCGCAGCCCAGTCACTGCATTCGGAGCGCAACCGGGGCGAGGACTGCAAAGCGCATAAATTGCCGCGTGACTTTAGCTGTGACTCCGCAGAGCTTCGACAGGCGAGCGATCCGTCGAGTCCGGCTGGCTTGCGGTTCACCTGACAACGTCGCGAGCTGAACAATCGGAATAGCGCCCACCAATGACAGACAGACTCAGCCGGCGAAATTCAGCGAATTCAACGCCCCGGCCCGTGACCAGCAACGCCGCTTCGATCAGCCGGCATGAAACGCCACCGCGCCCGACCTCCCGTCCGGTGCATGCGCTGCCAGCCGGCTTCCCGGCACCATCGCAGAGATCGCGCAGTTCATCGCCTTCACGGGTCAGGGCCTCACTGCCGGCAAAAGTGCCGGAGACATCGGGCAACAGGCCTGCGATCCGTTTGCCGGCCGCACCCAGGGGGTCGGACGAGATCTTCGGCCTGGGGGAACTCCCTCCTCCTGGCCAGTCCCGATGGGACTATTTGGCCCATCCTCAAAACTGGCGCCCCGAGCGGCGTCAATTGCATGACCGGCTGATCGGCGATGCGAAAACTGCAGCCCAGGATTTCGCCGAGGTGATCGAGCGCGGTGGCCACCCACCGACATTGTTCGCGTTGCGAGGCAATACGGCTGCGGGAAAGACACGCATGGCGACACAAACCATCCCCGTACTCGCCAATGCCCTCAAGGAGAGTGGCGGCGCCGGCTGTATTAATCCCGACATCTTCAAACGTTCGCTCGCAGAAACTCCAGAGGGAGCAAAACTTACCTCGGCGCAGGTACACGCCGAGTCGTGCATCCTCGCTGACCGGCTTGAAGACGAACTCCGATTGCAGAAGACCGCGAGCGGCGCGGCGATCAGCATGCTGGTCGATAAGCGACTGGCTGGAGCGCACGAAATCGACGCGTACATCAAGCTGGCTCAGGAGACCGGTCGCAAAATCGAGTTGT
Organism: Paracidovorax citrulli; assembly: GCF_900100305.1. Classification (GTDB taxonomy): domain Bacteria; phylum Pseudomonadota; class Gammaproteobacteria; order Burkholderiales; family Burkholderiaceae_C; genus Paracidovorax; species Paracidovorax citrulli. Next base: position 231,267 of record NZ_FNEY01000003.1, read on the forward strand.
GCGATATTGATGCTCCACTCGAGCAGTCACTCATGGGCGTGCTGCAGCGCAAGCCCGAAGGTGACGCCCCCCGGCCACCCTAGAGCGTGTTATGAACTTCCCGCCGCAGCCAGCACCCGTGCGGCTGCAGGCAACATGAGCACGGCAAAGACCAGGAAATGCAGCCCGCCGAGCACTTCGGGTAGGCGCTCGTAGTCCCGCGTGAGTCTGCGGAATCTCGCCAGCCACCCGAAGCTGCGCTCTACCACCCAGCGCCGGGGCAGCAGCACGAAGCCCTTTTTCGCTTCGGGCAGCTTCACGATCTGCAGATCGATGCCGTTGTCCCTTGCAGCCTCTGCTGCCACCTCGCCCGTATAGCCCTGGTCCGCCCAGCCCAGCTTCACCGAGTGGCCCGTGGCCTGCTGTAC
>NZ_FNEY01000040.1 GCF_900100305.1 Paracidovorax citrulli
CGACGGCATCTCCAATGCCGCGGCGACCGCATCGAATACGCAGCCTCGGGCTGCTTGATCGACGCGACAACTACCTTGACATGCTCCGCGTCCTTTAACGCTGCGGCGCACTCGTTCCCGCCATGCCCATCAGACAATCATTCGATAGCTTTTCTGATTTTTCTCAAACGTGACGCTTCGATCGACATGCTGTATGCCATTTCTCCTCGATCCACACGGAAATTTTCCACCCGCTCGGAAAGCGTTTCCCGGGGATTATCATTCCCGGTGCTGACATTTCGATCCGATATGTCAGGCTGATTCCCCAAAACCTCAGAAATAGTTGACCTGGCGTGCGAATGTTTGAAAAAAACCGGAGGCAAAAATGTCGTGCCGTCTATAAATTCAATATTCTGATGCAATTGAGATTTATTTTCATCGGATGCAAAACATCTGTAATGCCCACGAAGCCTTTCATGCAGACCATCGATCACATCATCCCGCTGATAGGCACACAGGGCGAGATTCAAAGAAAAAATAATGCAGTCGTAATGCGACTTCTGGGCCCCCAACTGCACGACCGCCATATCGCCGTTTTCTCCGAGATATTTCTGAATATTCCTGCCCAGCGGTTCGTATCCGGCCAGCATCGTTATCTTCCCGTCTGACCTCATTCCATAGCCAATTGCCGGCTCCAACACCACCGCCGTGCGCTTCCCATCCTGCAAACGAACATCGATGGCCACATGATGCAAGCTATGGGGGCTCAACTGCACGAGGGATCGCCACACCGGCTTTTCGGAAGTCATGAAATCCGAGAAAAACGCCTGAGCGGAATCATGACAAATCAGCTTGAGATCGGGGAAGCGGGTGTTGTATGCATCGGCCAGGTATTGCTTGTTTTGCACATCCAGATCCGTCATGTCTGACGTACTGCCGATTTTTGCTGCTGTCAATGCGGCCTAGGCATATGCCCGCAGGTCCGAAGGAGTGTTTTCCGCACGGTTCAGTGCTTCGCGCAAAGCTATTGCCTTCTGACGGGGACGCTCTGGCAGAAACCCGAATTCTCCATTTCCAGCAGTTCTTGACGACAGGCCGGAGAGTGCTCCGGAGTTTCCGTGGGCGGAACTCGACGATCCTGCAGACGTGGATCCTCGTCCGGATGCAGTGTTATCTCTTCGGCCGTGCGCACCGATCGGCCCAGCAGAAGTCCAACACAAGAGTCGATAGAATAATCAAAACAATTATTCCTACCCAACCCAGGATGGCAACCCTGAATCCGAATCAGTTAAAGAGAGCACGAAATCATTAGCTTCGACCTGGATGCAACAGGGCGACGATTTGCTCCCGCAAACAAACTGGGGAGAGTATTACCACTCTACGCATGGGACACACTGGCCGCATCCGACACGTCATGAATGCATCCCGCAGCAGCAGGAGGAATGCTGGAGCCGCTTATCGATAGTGAAGCGCAACCTCACTCAGGCCTGTGCGACGCCTCGCTCGTGGCTTTCCAGGCCGGCTCCCGTTTCTCGGCGAACGCGCGCGCACCTTCCTGCGCGGCCTCGTCCATCATGTTCGTCGCCATGGCCTGCCCGGCGAGCTGGTAGGCCGCTTCCACGCCGAGTTCGCGCTGCTGGTAGAAGAGCGCCTTGCCCATCGCCACCGCGGCGCGGGGCTTGCCGAGAATCGAGCACACGAGCGAGTCCACCGCGTCGTCCAGTGCCTCGGCCGGCACGACGCGGTTCACCAGGCCTTCGGCCAGTGCGGTGCGCGCGTCGATGAAGTCGCCGGTGAGCAGCATCTCCATGGCGCGTTTCGCCGGCACGTTGCGCACCAGCGGCACGCTGGGCGTGGAGCAGAAAAGGCCGTAGTGGATGCCGCTGGTGGCGAAGCGCGCTCCTTCGGCCGCCACGGCCAGGTCGCACTGCGCGACCAGCTGGCAGCCCGCCGCGGTGGCGATGCCCTGCACGCGCGCGATCACCGGCACGGGCAGGCGCTGGATCGACACCATCGTGCGGCTGCACTGCGCGAAGAGGCGCCTGTACCAGGCGGCGTCGGGGTGCGCGGCCATGTCCTTGAGGTCGTGGCCGGCGCAGAAGGCCTTGCCCTGCGCGGCCAGCACCACCACGCGGGCCTGCGGGTCCTGCGCGACCGCATCGAGCGCCTGCTGCAGCGCGGCGAGCATGGCGTCGCCGAGCGCATTCAGCCGCGCCGGATCGGCCAGCGTGAGGGTGACGACGCCGCGGGCATCGCGCGCGGTGTGGAGCAAGGCAGCGGAAGCGGAAGATTCGGTCATGGCGGGCGGTGGGGAGGTTGCGGGCCGGCCCGTGTCAGAGGTCGGCCAGGACGCGCACGTGGGCTTCCACGCTGCGCGCGAGGGCATCCATCACGTAGCCGCCCTCCAGGCAGGAGACGATGCGGCCCTTGGAATAACGGCGGGCGATGTCCTTGATGCGCTGCGTGATCCAGGCGTAGTCCTGCTCGGTGAGGCCGAGCTGGCCCATGTCGTCGTCGCGGTGGCCGTCGAAGCCGGCCGAGACGAAGATCATCTCGGGCTTGAAGGCCTCCAGCCGCGGGATCCAGAGCATCTCGATCAGCTCGCGGATGTCCATGCCGCGCGTGTAGGCGGCCACGGGCACGTTGAGCATGTTGGGCGCCGGGTCCTTGTCGCCGCTGAACGGGTAGAACGGATGCTGGAAGATGCCGACCATCAGCGCGCGCGGGTCGTTCGCGAGGATGTCCTCGGTGCCGTTGCCGTGGTGCACGTCGAAATCCACCACCGCGACACGCTGCAGCTTGTGGCGCTGGAGCGCATACCGGGCCGCGATCGCGACATTGTTGAAGAAGCAGAAGCCCATGGCCTTGCTGCGCGTGGCGTGGTGCCCGGGCGGTCGCACGCAGCAGAAGGCGTTTTCCAGCTCGCCCGCGATGACGGCATCGGTGGCGGCCAGGGCCGCGCCCGCGGCCCGCAGCGCGGCCGGCCAGGTGTGGGGGTTGATGGAGGTGTCCGGATCGACCTGCGCATGGGCGGGGCCGCCGGCCAGGATCTCTTCCGCGAGCCGGTCGGACAGGCCGCGCAGCGCGGCCACGTGCATGCGGTCGTGTGCCAGTTCGACGTCGGCCAGCGAGGCCTCGGGCGCCTCGAAGCGCTCGAGCGCGTCGGCCACGCCGGTGGCCAGCAGCCGGTCCTCGATGGCGTCCAGCCGCCCCGGGCATTCCGGGTGTCCCGGTCCCATCTCGTGCTTCCAGCATTCGCGGTGCGTGAAATAGCCTGTGCCGCCCACCATGAATCCCTTGTCTCTGGTTTTTTTCGGATAACTTCGGGTCTCATGAATACACAGCACAAGATCCGGTCGCTTCTGGATCAGCTTAACACGGTGATCGTGGGCAAGAAGCCGCAGGTCCAGGACTGCGTGGCCTGCCTGCTGGCCGGCGGACACCTGCTGATCGAGGACGTGCCGGGCGTCGGCAAGACCACCCTGGCCCATGCGCTGGCGCGCACCTTCGGGCTGCAGTTCTCGCGGGTGCAGTTCACGGCCGACCTGATGCCCAGCGACCTGACGGGTGTCTCCGTGTACGAGCGCGGCCGCGAGTCGTTCGTGTTCCATCCCGGCCCGGTGTTCGCGCAGGTGCTGCTGGCCGACGAGATCAACCGCGCCAGCCCCAAGACGCAGAGCGCGCTGCTGGAGGCCATGGAAGAGAAGCAGGTCACGGTGGAGGGCGAGACGCGCGCCCTGCCCCATCCGTTCTTCGTGATCGCCACGCAGAACCCGCACGACCAGCTCGGCACCTTCGCCCTGCCGGAGAGCCAGCTCGACCGTTTCCTCATGCGCATTTCCATCGGCTACCCCGACCGCGCGGCCGAGCGGCAGCTGCTGGCCGGCGGCGACCGCCGCGACATGGTGGAAGGCATGCTGCCGCTGCTCTCGCCCGGGGAACTCGAATCGCTGCAGCAGCAGGTGCTGGCGGTGCATGCGGCCGAGCCGCTGCTCGACTATGTGCAGGACCTGATCGCCGCGACGCGCTCGGGGCGCTGGTTCCTGCAGGGTTTGTCGCCACGCGCGGGCATCGCGCTCATCCGCGCGGCCAAGGCGCAGGCACTGATCGCCGGCCGCGACTACGTGGCGCCCGACGACGTGCAGGCCGTGCTGCCGCAGACCATCGCCCACCGGCTCGTGCCCGTGGGCGACGCCGGCCGGGGCGCGGCGGAGCAGGTGGTGGCGATGGTGGAAGCCATCCCGTTGAAATGAAGGGACACCCCCCTGAGCGGCTGCGCCGCTTCCCCCCGCTCTCTCCGTGCTGCGCACGGCGGGCAGGAGGACGGCGCCGGTGGCCCGGCAAAGCCGGTTCCACGGCGTCTGCTGGCTTGGCCTGCTCCGCGGCCACTCGACGGGTGAAGGCCGCGCGGCTTTCAAGCGGCGGGCACGTAGCGTGCCAAGCGTGTCATGGGCATAGCGCATCTCCGGAGGTACAGGCATGACATCCGCTGCGGGCGATGCCCTACCGCGTACGGTATCGCCGCGGAACCCTGTCACCGCGCTCCGCGGGCGGCTGCAGCGCTGGTGGCAGGCGCGGCTGCCGCGCACGGACACCACGCTGCTCACGCAGCGCAATGTGTACATCCTGCCGACGGGCGCTGGGTGGATGCTGGCGCTCACGCTGCTGGTGCTGCTGGTGGCGTCGATCAATTTCCAGCTCAACCTGGGCTACCTGCTCACCTTCCTGCTGGCCGGCAGCGCGGTGGCGGGCATGCACGTGTGCCATGCCACGCTGCGCGGGCTGACGCTGCACCTGCTGCCGCCGGAGCCGTGCTTCCTGGGGCAGAGCGCGGTGTTCGAGATCCAGCTGTCGAGCACGCGCAAGTCGCCGCGCCACGGCATCGCGCTGGCGGTGCATGGCGGCGGTGCGCCGCACTGGGCCTGGGCGGACGTGCCAGCGCAGGGCACGGCTACCGTGCAGGTGGCCTTCCAGCCGCAGCGCAGGGGCCTGCACGACGTGCCGCTGCTCACGGCCGAGACGCGTTTCCCGCTGGGCACGTTCCGGGTGTGGACGCTTTGGCGACCGGCCGCGCAGGTGCTGGTCTATCCGCGTCCCGAGCTGCCGCCGCCGCCCCTTCCGGCTGGCGAGCCGAGCGCAGGCGGCGCCGGCAGCGCGCCGGCCCAGGGCATCGGCGAGTTCGACGGCGTGCGCGCCTACCGGCGTGGGGATCCGCTCAAGCTCGTGGTCTGGAAGAAGGCCGCGCGGTCGATCGCCACCGGCACGGACGACCTCGTGAGCCGCGACGCGCAGCAGACGCGGCGGCAGGAACTGTGGCTCGACATGGCGCTCACCAGCCTCAGCGATCCCGAGGCCCGCATCTCCCGCCTCGCGTCCTGGGTGCTGCAGGCCGAGCGGCTGGGCCTGGATTACGGCCTGCGCCTGCCTTCCGGTGAAATCGTCCAGGGCAGCGGACCGGCGCACGAGCGGCGCTGCCTGGAGGCGCTCGCACTGTGCTGAACCCGGCCCATCTTCCCGCGCCGGACCGCACCCCGGAGGGCGCCATCCCATGACCGCGCTGCGCAAGACGTTCTCGAACCTGCCGCGCGAGACGCGCGACACGCTCTTCCTGCTCGCCACGGTGGGCTGGGTCGTGCTGCCGCTGGCGCCCTACCTGCCCGCGTGGACCACGGGGCTCGCCGCCGCCGTGCTGGTCTGGCGCGGCGTGCTGGCGCTGCGCGGCCGCCCGCAGCCGGGCCGCTGGCAACTGGGCGTGCTGCTGGCCGCATCGGTCGCGCTCACGGTGGTGTCGCACGGCACCATCGTCGGCCGCGACGCGGGCGTCACGCTCATCGTGATGCTGCTCGCGCTCAAGACGATGGAAGTGCATGCCCGGCGCGACGCCATGGTGCTCTTCTTCCTGGGCTTCTTCACGATGCTCAGCAATTTCTTCTTCTCGCAATCGCTCGCCACGGCCGCCGCGATGCTGGTCGCGCTGCTGGGCCTGCTGACCGCCCTGGTCAATGCCCACATGCCGGTGGGCCGGCCGCCGCTGTCCGTGCCGCTGCGGCTGGCGGGGCGCATGGCGCTGCTGGGCGCGCCCGTCATGCTCGCGCTGTTCCTGCTGTTCCCGCGCATGGCGCCGCTCTGGGGCATGCCCAGCGAGAACCCGACGGGCCGCAGCGGGCTGTCGGGCCGCATGGAGATCGGCAACGTGGCCTCGCTCGCGCTCGACGACGGCATCGCGCTGCGCGTGCGCTTCGAGACACCAGGCGGCGAGCCGCCGCCGCAGAGTGCGCTGTATTTCAGGGGGCCGGTGTTCTCGGCCTTCGATGGGCGCGAATGGTTCGCCTTCGGGCAGCCGGGCGCTCCGGCGGCTTCCTGGCGGCCACCCGCTCCCGCGGCGCTGCAGGTGGAGGGCGAGCCGCTGCGCTACGAAGTCACGCTGGAGGCACTGCGCGTGCCCTGGCTGCTCACGCTCGATGCCGCGCCCGAGTCGCCCGTGCTGCCGCCGGGCCTGCGCGCGTCGATGGCGCCCGAACTCTCCTGGGTCGCGAGCCGCCCCATCAACGAGGTGCTGCGCTACCGCGCCGCCAGCTACCCGCGCTTCACGCACGGCCCGATGGAGAACTCTCCGAGGCTGCGCCCGTACCTGGAACTGCCCGAGGGTTTCGATCCGCGCACGCGCGACCTCGCCCGCCGGATGCTGGCGGAGCCGGCCGTCGCCGCAGGCGGCGCTCCGGCTTTCGTGCAGGCCGCGCTGGAGCGGCTGCGCACGGGCGGCTACAGCTATACGCTGGAGCCGGGCGTCTATGCCGAGCACACCGCCGATACGTTCTGGTTCGACCAGAAAGCGGGCTTCTGCGAGCACATCGCGTCGGCCTTCGCGGTGCTGCTGCGCGCGGCCGGCGTCCCGGCGCGCATCGTGACGGGCTACCAGGGCGGCGAGATGAACGGAGTGGACGGCTACTGGACCGTGCGCCAGGCCGATGCCCATGCCTGGACCGAAGTCTGGCTGGCAGGACAAGGCTGGGTACGCGTGGACCCGACCGGGGCCGTCTCGCCGGCCCGCATCGGCAACTTCCAGCGCCTGCAGGCGCCGCGCGGGGTGTTCGGCAATGCGGTGGATACCGTCATCGGCCGCGGCATCGCCGCCCGCGCGCGCGCCGTGTGGGAGGCCGTCAACAACCGCTGGAACCAGTGGGTGCTCAACTACACGCAGAGCCAGCAGCTGGATCTGCTCAAGGCCCTGGGCATCGCGTCGCCCGACGCGCAGGACCTGGCCCGCGTGCTCGGTGCCCTGGCCGCCGCCGCGGCGCTGGCCGGCGTCGGCTGGAACCTGTGGGAACGCCGCCGGCAGGACCCCTGGCTGCGCCTGCTGGAGCGGGCACGCCGGCGGCTCGCGCGCGCCGGCCTGCCCCTGCCCGGCCACCTGCCACCGCGCGCCATGGCCCAGCAGGCACGCGACCGATTCGGGGAGTCCGCCGAACCGGCCGCCAGCTGGCTGCTGCGCATGGACCAGGCGCGTTACGCTCGCCACTCCGATGCCACGCTGGCGGCCCTGCGACGGGAGCTGCGCGGCCTGCGCTGGCCCTCGTCCGGCCCCCCTTCTGCGCAGCACTGATCCCGGGCCAGGCCCGCCGCCGTTTTCCTGTACTCGACCCTGCCTTCCGCGATGCCTTTCGCCCGTTCCACCGCCCTTCTCGTCCTCGCCTGCGCCGCCACGATGGTCCTGCCGCCGGCCGCCATGGCCCAGAAACCCGCCAGGAAGAAGGAGAAGCAGGCCGTCCCGGAGGTGCTCTACGCGCAGCGTCCCGAGGCCTTGCGCTTCGCCGACGACCTGGCCGAGCGCCGCGGCCTGGACCGCGAGTGGGTGCGGCAGGCCATCGGGCAGGCGCGGTTCCTGCCGCAGGTGCCGCGCCTCATGCTGCCGGCGCCCAGGGGCACCGCCAAGAACTGGGCCGCCTACCGCGCCCGGTTCGTGGAGCCGGTGCGCATCCGCGCGGGCGTGCGCTTCTGGAACGAGCATGCCGACACGCTGGCGCGCGCCGAGCGCGAATACGGCGTGCCGGCCTCGATCATCGTCGGCATCCTGGGCGTGGAGACGCTCTACGGGCAGCACATGGGCAGCTTCCGCGTGATGGACGCGCTCGCCACGCTGGCCTTCGATTTTCCGGCCGCGCACCCGCGCGCCACGGAGCGGCAGGCCTTCTTCCGGGGCGAATTGGAGCAGTTCCTGAGCCTGGCCGACCGCACGGGCACCGATCCCTTCGTCCTGCGCGGCAGCTACGCGGGCGCCATGGGCATGGGCCAGTTCATGCCTACCAGTTGGGCACGCTGGGCGGTGGATTTCGACGGCGACGGCCGCATCGACCTGTTCAACAGCACTGCCGACGCGATCGGCTCGGTCGCCAACTACTTCCAGGCCCACGGCTGGGTGAGCGGGCTGCCCACGCATTACGCCGTGGCCTTCGACGACAACGGCCTGCGCCTGCCCGAACTGCTCGCGCCCGACATCCTGCCCACGTTCACCGCCGCCGGGATGCAGGAGCGCGGCGCCCGCCCCCTGCCGGCGGACGGCGCCGCCACGCAGCCCGACGCCGCCGGCCCCCTGGCGCTGATCGAGTTGCAGAACGGCAACGCCCCGGCCGCATACGTGGCCGGCACGCGCAATTTCTACGTGGTCACGCGCTACAACTGGTCGAGCTATTACGCGATGGCGGTGATCGATCTCGGGCAGGAAGTGTCGGCGGCGCGGTAGCGCGCTGCGCATGCGCGGGACGGCATCGGGTCTCTGACCTGCATCAAGGCCCATGGATTTCGCGCCCCCCCTCGGGCCTGCGTCATCCAAAATAGATTCACGTTTGATGAATCTTTAAAGCTGCGCAGCCTTTCGGGCGGTCGAGGCACTCGCGCCGGACGCGTTGGCCGTGTCCGCCACTTCGGCTCCCTGCTCCCACGGGGCGGCCCCGCTGCACGGCATTTCTTTCGCATCCAGAAGGACTGCCTGCCATGGCCACGCTGCTCACCATCGAAGACCCCCCGCGCACGCCCCACCGCGGCCCCTCGCTGTCCGCGCTGTTCGCGCTCGGCTTCCGCCCCTTCTACCTGCTGGCGACGGCCTTCGCGGCCATCTCCGTGCCGCTGTGGGCGCTGCAGTTCTCCGGCTGGCTGGGCCACCCCTACCTCGCGGGGCCGCTCTGGCATGCGCACGAAATGCTGTTCGGCTTCGCGCTCGCGGTGATCGTGGGCTTCCTGTTCACCGCAGGCCGCAACTGGACGGGCCAGCCCACGCCCGCCGGCGCGGGCCTGGCGGCGCTGGTGGCGCTCTGGCTGGCGGCGCGCGTGCTGGTGCTCACGCCTTTCGCGGCGGCCGCGGCCTGGGCGAACGTCGCTTTCCCCCTGGCGGCGGCCGTCGCGCTGGCCGTGCCGCTCGCACGTGCGCGCAACCGTCGCAACTACTTCTTCGCGGGCCTGCTGGCGATGATGGCCGCGGCGGCGGCGTGCATCCACTTCGCGCCGGCCGGCACGGGCACTTTGCCCTGGCGCGGCGTGCAGCTGGCGCTGGACGCGGTGCTGTTCATCCTCTGCGTCATGGGAGGGCGGGTGATACCGATGTTCACGCAGAACGGCGTGCCCGGCACCCTGCCGCGCCGCCATGCGCGGCTGGAGCAGGCCGCGCTGAGCGCCGTGCTCGCGCTCATGGCGGCCGATGCCGCGGGCGTGGCGGGCCTGCCGCTCGCGGCGCTGGCGGCCGTCGCCGCCGTCCTGCACGCCTGGCGCTGGTGGCTCTGGCAGCCATGGAGCACGCGCCGCGCACCCCTGGTCTGGATACTCCACGCGGGCTATGCCTGGGTGCCCGTGCACCTGCTGCTGCGCGCCCTGGCCGCCGCCGGTGCGGTGGCGCCCACGCTGGCCACCCACGCGCTCACCGTCGGCGCCGTGGGCGGCCTCGTCGTCGGCATGGTCACGCGCACGGCGCGCGGCCACACGGGCCGGCCGCTGCGCGCAGACCGGTGGGAGACGGCCTGCTACGCGCTGGTGCTGATCGCAGCGCTCGTGCGCGTCGCCTGGCCACTGGCCGCGCCGGCCCACCTGCTGCACGCGGTGCTGGCCTCGGCCGTGCCGTGGTCGGCCGGGTTCGGGCTGTATGCGGTGCGCTACTGGCCCGCCCTCTCCCGCCCGCGCCTGGACGGCCGGCCGGGTTGAGCGCGGGAGCGCCGCGCCCACCCTTTCCGCAGCGGCCACGTGCTCCGACGGGTGCGGCGCCTCAGTGCCCGCCCGCCGCAGCTCCCGGCCCGCCACGATAGCCGGCCAGCAGGATGAACACGGCCACGGCCAGCAGGCCGATCAGCGCCGCGGAGGTGTTCAGCAGCACCCGATGGGCGACCGAGAAGGCTGCCTGCCCGGCCCCGATCAGCGCGGCCGCCGGCCCCTCCGCCAGTTGCTGCGCGACCACGTAGGCATCGCCGATCGACCGGGCCGCCTGGACGGCGAGCGGCGGCGCGAGATCCGGCGGCAGCGCGATCGCATGGCTGAACACGACAGACATGAACACCCCGAACAGGGTGATGCCCAGGCCGCTGCCCAGCTCGTAGCCGGTGGCCTCCAGCGCCCCGGCCGCGCCGGCCCGGTCCGCCTCGACCGACCCCATGATCGCGATGGACGACGCCGTCAGCCCCACGCTCAGCGCCAGCCCGAGCAACGCCAGCGCCGCGGCCACGGGCACGCCGCCCTCGTGGAAATCCGCCCGGGCCAGGTAGGCCAGGGCCGCGCCGGACACCGCCAGCGACAGGCTGGCGACCCGGCGCAGGCCGAAGCGGTTCGACAGGGTGCCCGCCAGAGGGCCGCCCACGGCCGCCGCGGCCATGATCGGCACCATGAAGAGGCCGGCCTGCAGCGGGCTCTTGCCCAGCACGTATTGCAGTTCCTGCGCCAGCGTCAGTTCCACGCCGGCCAGGGCGCCGCTCGCGACGACCGCCATGGCGATGCCGGCGAGGATCGCGGGGCGCGAGAACAGCGACAGATCCAGCATCGGCGCCGCCGAGCGCAGCTGCAGGCGCGCGAACACCGCCAGCAGGGCCGCCCCCGCCGCCAGCGCCGATATCGCCACGGCCGGCGGCTGCCCGCCCCCGAAGCCCGACTTGAGGCCGTACACCGCGGCGATCATGCCCGCGATCAACAGCAGCGCCTGCCCGGCAGGCCACCGGCCGGCCGCCGTGCGCTCCGGCCGCGGCAGCAGCAGGAACACGGCCGGGAACACGACCAGCATCACCGGCACGTTGATGAGGAACGCAGCGCCCCACCAGAAATGCTCCAGCAGCGCCCCGCCGACCAGCGGCCCCACGGCAGCCCCGGCCGCGCCCACGGTGCCCCAGAGGCCCAGCGCCATCGCGCGCTCCCGTTCATCCTCGAACGTGCGGCGGATGATGCCCAGCACGCAGGGCATGATCATCGAGCCGCCCAGCGCGAGCAGCACGCGCGCCGCGATCAGCAGCGCCGGACTGGGCGCGAATGCCGCCAGCAGGGATGCGAGGCCGAAGACCGCCAGGCCCGCGAGCAGCAGCCGCCGGTGGCCGGTACGGTCCGCCAGCGTCCCCATGGGCACCAGCAGGCCCGCCATGAGCAGCGGATAGATGTCGATGATCCAGAGCACCTGCGTGCCCGATGCGCTCAGTGCCAGCGTCAGCGACGGCACGGCGATGTGCAGGATCGTCATGTCGATCACCACCGGCAGGAAGGCCAGCATCACGGCGGCCAGGACCAGCCACCGCTGCGCGGAGGACGTGGAAGGAGAAGACAACGCGGACATGCACCACCCGGATGAAACGCAATGCCGTGGAATATAAATACATACGTATTTATTTCAACCCAAGCCCCCCGGATTCCAGGGCACAATGCCGTCCGAAACGCCAGCCATGGGCAGAAAACCGACCATCACCCGCGACAGACTGCTCGACCTCGCGCAGCAGATCGTCCGCGCCGAGGGCGCCAGGGGCCTCACCATCGACGCGCTGGCCAGGGCCGCCGGCATTTCCAAGGGAGGCGTTCAATACTCCTTCGCCTCCAAAGAGGACCTCGTCCGCGGCCTGGTCGCGCGCTGGACGCAGGCGTTCGACGAAGCGATGGCTGCGCAGGACACCGGCACCTCCGCCCTCGGCTTCGTCCGCGGCTACATCGGCGCCATGCGGTCCTCCGATGCCGCCACGGACGCGAAAATGGCGGGCCTGCTCATCGCCTATCTCCAGGACCCCGACAACCTGCGCGACATGCGCACGTGGTACGAAGAAGTCCTGGCGCGCCTGGGCGGCCCCACGCTCCAGGCGCGCGCGGCCCGCGTCGCCTTCCTGGCCGTGGAAGGACTGTTCCTGCTGAGGATCGGCGGCATCGACGACAGCGCGCGCTGGTTGGCCCTGCTGGACGATATCGACGCCCTGCTCGGCCAGGTCACCGGCCCCTGAGGGTTCCCAGCTCTTCTGTAAGCAGCTGTGCGCGGCACGCGGCGGGAACGCCCCGCGATGGCATCCAGCCGGCCGCGGTGTCCCCGGCAGCGTGCGGAAACGGCGCCATGCAGCCCGGCAAGGCGGCCGAACACGCACTTACAAGGCCTCCCGGATACGGTGCCTATCATCCTCCCGCCTTCCGCGGAGCGGAATCGTGTACAGCGCTTTGCCTCTCCGCCGGCGGGCCAGATCCATATCCAACACCCTCGGGGAGAGAAACACATGCACACACCCATCCACGACCGGGGCCTGCGCGGCCTCGCCAGTACCCTGGCGCTCGCCGCGCTGGCGGCCTGCGGCGGAGGCGGCGGCGCCCCTGCCGAAAACGCGCGCAGCGAACCGGCCAGCGCCGCGGCGCAGACGGCATCCGCCGACGCGAACGCCACGGTCACCGCCGACACCCGGGCCACGGCGGCGGCCTGCGACGCCCCCGCCCCGATGGCCGTGCCGGCCACCGGCACCGTGGTCGGCAATGGCACGCCCCAGAGCTGCACGCTGCAGGCCCTCGCCCAGGCCGTGGAGGCCGGCGGCCATGTCACCTTCGCCTGCGGCAGCGCGCCCGTCACCATCGCCGTCACCCGCGAACTGCGCGCACCGCAGAACACGGTGATCGACGGTGGCAACCTAGTCACCCTGGACGGTGGCGGCAAGAACCGCATCCTCGTTTCCGGTAACAACCGGTCGCTGTCGGTGCGCAACCTGCGCTTCGTCAACGGCGCGGCCGCACCGACCATGGAGGGCGAAGGCATCGGCGGCGCCGTCTCCGGCCCCTACCTGAACCGCATCGAGGTGATCCACAGCACCTTCGAGAACAACACCGCGGGCCGTGGCGGCGGTGCGGTGGGGGTCGGCACCGCCGGCTCGCTGGTGATCGCCGGCAGCACGTTCAAGAACAATGGCGCATGGTATGGCGGCGCGGTGTACAGCCTGCTGTCGCCGCTCACGGTGGTCAATTCGGTCTTCCAGGGCAACAGCGCCAACACCAGCGGCAAGCTCGGCGACGGCGGCGCCATCGGTACCGACGGGGCCTCCGCCAGCCCGAACGATGCACAGGGCGGCGAGGTGCGCATCTGCGGCACGCAGATCACCGGCAACACCGGACGCGGCAACGGCGGCGGCGCCTACCTCTGGGTGTATCCGCCCGACCGCATCACCATCGACCGCACCACCGTGGCCAACAACCATGCGGAACCCAACGGCCGCAACAACCCCGGCACCGGCGGAGGCATGCGCGTGAGCAACGGCGCGATCACCATCCGCAATTCGAGCTTCCTGGCCAACGCCAGCGACGGCAACGGCGGCGCGCTCTACCTGGACTGCGCTCCCAGCTGCGCCATCCGCAACAGCACCTTCCAGGGCAACTCCGCCAAGTCCTACGGCGGGGCCATCTTCGGCGACGGCCACCAGGACAGCAACGTCACCTTCGCCGGCAACAGCGCGGGCGGGCACGGCGGCGCGCTCTTCGGCAAGAACTTCACGCTGCGCAATACCGTGTTCGTGGACAACACCGCCGGCAACCCGTGGAAGCAGGCGATGTCGTGCAACACCACCGGCACGGGCGACCACGTCGTGCAGTGGCAGACGGCTGCGGCCAACGGCGGAGGCGACCGCTGCATCCAGAACGTGACTGCGGCGAACCCGGTGCTGACCGTGCCGGCCGACAACGGCGGCCCCACGCCGACCATGCTGCCCGGCTCCGGCAGCGCCCTGCTGAAAACCGGCGCCGGCTGCGAAACCTCCGACCAGCGCGGTGTGGCGCGCGATACCAGCCGCTGCGACATCGGGGCCGTGGAAGTGCGCTGAACGCGGCCAGGGCCGGGCGCCTGCCCGGCCCTGGTCCAGCAGCCGTATCGCGGCGGGGCGGTCAATGCATGCCCGCGTAATCCTGCTCGTAACGGCCGAAATGGCCCGTGGCCTGGGCGTTGCGCAAGGATTCTTCTTCCGATGCGATGACCGGTTGGATATCTCCATCGGCGGTGATCCGGCTGTACCACGGCCCCGGATTGTCGAGCCCCGCCCGCTGCAGCGACTGCCGCGCCTCGCGGTAGTAGGCCTGGCAATTGCTCACCGAGTTGTATTCGATCCGTTCCACACCCTCAGCATAAGCGCGGGGATGCATGCCCGTCACGGCAGCCTGATGTACGTGCGCAGAGAATGCGCTCGCCAGGGAAGCGTTGGTCAGCTCGAAAGCCACCATGGCCATGGCGTGGGCGCGGCTGCGCGCATTGACCTCTCCCACCACCACGGCACGTCGGCCCCCGTCGAAGTACGCCGTGGCCACCTCGGGATCGATCCGGATGTCCACGGGACCGTCATTCCGGACGGTTGCCATGGTCCGCCGGAAGGTCGGGGAATCCACGAACACCATGAAAAGATCCCGCATCGCCTGGGTGAGCCGCTCGTCGTCCCCGTCATGCCTCAAGGTGGTGGAGCAAAGCGCCTGCCATTCCTGTGCCCGCTGCTGGAGCACGGCGGGCGATGGAAACGGCTGCGAGCCCGCCACTGCGTGCAGGTCGGCGATGCCACTCCACGCCGGAATGTCCCAGGCAGTTCCGGCCGGTGCGCCGTGGAAACCACCTGTCACGGCCCCGTGCCAGGCATCGGTGCCGCCATGGTCGTCCTGCCAGGCTATCGGGCCTCCGTGGCCGGAAGCAGACAACGGTTCTCTCGGCCAATGGGGCTCGGGAGAGGCAGCGCGGTGCGAAAGGGACGGCAACGCCTCGCGCAGCGCATGGGTGGAAAACGAAGAAGAGCCACGGGGCGACGCCGGAGGCGATGCGGCGGAGTTGCCGCGCGCGGCGGTCTGGTGCCGGAAAGCGGCATAGGCCGCGGGATCATAAAAAGCGGGAGAGGTCTGAAAAAAGTCCATCACAGTGAAAGCAGAATGCTACTTTCCCGATCTTCGCGCCCTGCCGGGCGGCCCCGGCAGCGCAGCGCGAATGCCTCTTCAGCCGTGCGAACGGCGTCTCACGGCCGCCGCATCTCGCACCGCGAGGGCATTTCGGCCTGCTCCGCCGCGATCCGCCGCACCACGCGGAACCCGTAGCCCGAACCCTCCACGTCGAACGGCACGCCCGGCGTGCCGGCACGCTCCATCACGCCGACCACCAGGGGCTGCTGGAACTGGTGGTCGGCCGCGCGCATCGCGCCCGCCTGCCCGGCCAGCTGCACACGCGAGCTTTCCATCGCGCGCGCGACGGCGGTGGTGTCGGTCGTGCCGGCGCGCTCCATCGATTCGGCGAGCGATTCGACCATGAGCTGCATGCGCATGTGCACGTAGTCGTCGGCCGGGTTGGGAAACCGCTGGCGGAACGACCGGTAGAAGGTCTCGCTCTCCTTCGTGGGTACATTGGGCAGCCAGTCGGCCACGGCCACGACCTTGCCCACGCCGGCATCGCCCAGCGCCGCCGGCGCGCCCAGGGCATTGCCGTAGAAGGTGTAGAAGGTGCCGGCATAGCCCACCTCGCGCGCGGCCTTGACCAGCAGCGTGAGGTCGTTGCCCCAGTTGCCGGTGACGACGGCCTGTGCGCCGCTGGCCTGGATCTTCACCGCATAGGGGGCGAAATCCTTCACGCGGCCTACGGGATGCAGTTCCTCGCCGAGGATCTTCACGTCCGGCCGCTGCGCGGCCAGCTGGCGCCGCGCCTCGCGCAGCACGGCCTGGCCGAAGCTGTAGTCCTGGCCGATCAGGTACACGCCCTGCAGGCCCTGGTCGGCGCGGATGGCCTGCATCAGGGCCGCCATGCGCATGTCGGCATGGGCATCGAAGCGGAAGTGCCAGAAGCTGCACTTCTCGTTGGTCAGGATGGGATCGACGGCGGAATAGTTCAGGAACAGCACGCGCCGCGCCGGATCGCGCTCGTTGTGCTTGTTGATGGCCTCGATCAGCACCGCGGCCGTGGCCGACGAGTTGCCCTGCAGCACCACGCGCGCGCCGGCATCGATGGCCGCGCGCAGCGCGGACAGCGCCTCCTCGTTCTGGCCCTTGCTGTCGTAGCGCTCCAGCACCAGCGGGCGCACCCCGCCCGCCGCAGCGGGCAGCTTCACGCCGCCGCGGGCATTCACCCGCTCGGTCGCCCAGAGCACATTGCGGTACACGGCCTCTCCCGTGTTGGCGAACGGGCCGGACAGGCTCTCGATCAGCGCGACCCGGATGGGCGCGGCGGCGGGCGGCGGGGCGGAAGCGAAAGGCGTGGAAGCGGTGGCCGCATCGGCCGGCTGCGCTACGCCCAGCATCGCGAGGGCGGCGGCCGCGAGCGCGGCGGCGGCGTGGCGGAGCACGGCAGGTGCCGGGAGCGGAAAGCGGGAAAGGGAAGCGTTCATGGAAGGTGATGGAACGGCGCGAAGGGCGCGAAGGGCGCGAAGGGCGCCGGTGCGGCCGGGGGATCCCGCCGGAACCGCTGTGCCGGGCCGCGGGAGCGGCGCGGGAGCGGGACGGGCGATGCCGCCCCGTCCTGGTCCGTCAGGGATGGATGGAGGGCGGCCCGGAGGGGACCGACGGCGCCGAGGCCGTGGAAGCGGCGGCGGCCGGCGGAGAGGGAAACACGGGATACGGCAGCACCTCGGGCAGCGGGTCGGACGCCGGCGCGCGCTGCGGTGCGACCGGCGCGGTCGTGGCGGGGCCTTCGGCTGGATCCTTGACCTCGCCGGACTCGCGCGCCTCGCGCACCATGGCCTCGGTATCGGGCGTCCTGGGCACCTTCGGCGATGCCTGGCCCACCTCGGTCGGCGCCTCGCGCGGCGGGATGAAGCGGTCGAAGACCTGAAAGAAGCGGTCGTAGAAGCGGGCGTCGGTGACGGTTTCGCTGCCCACCTTCACGAGGGTGTCGTCGCTGGCCGTCACGGGCAGCGAAAGCGAGCCCAGCGCCCCCACGCCGAGGGAGGCCGAATTGTTGATCTTCTTGATGACGTAGCGGTCCTGCAGGGCGCTGGCGAAAACCGCCGTGCGCTGCTTCTCCGGCCCCTCGGAGGCGCAGACGACGCGCATCTCCACCTGGTAGTGGATGTCGGTGGACGGCTGGAAGTACTTGCGGCCGGCCACCACCTCGGCGCTGGCGGTGCCCACGAGGTAGCCCTGGCTCAGCAGCGCGCGGCGGGCGCCTTCGCACACCTTGGCGGGTGGCGCGTCGATGTGGCGCGTGTAGATGCTGGCGCTGGTGTTGAAGTCGTCCGGATCGAAGCGGGACGCCCGGTCCAGGCCCGGCATGGAGTTGGGCACCCCTGTGCAGCCGGTGAGCACGGCGATGGCCGCCGCGGCGGCGGCAAGCAGCGGGCGGGCACCAGGACGGGAATGCGGACGCAGGATGTCTTGAAGGCAAAAAGGCATGGGCTTGGCGGCAGGATTCCTGACCCTGCATTGTGCTGGTTGCGATTTCGCGCGATTGCGCAGGGGTTGTAACCTCTCGCAACACAGGCGGTGCGATTCTGTCGCGGCACGCGGGTTCCCCGCGTGAAAAGCGCCCTTGAAAAGCGCTGCGGGATGCGCATCTGCATCCCAAGCGGCGAACCCGGGCGCCGCGTCCCACAGCGTTCCAGGCGCCCCGTGCGCCGCCCCTTTTTCCAGGAGTTCCGACATGTTCTTCGCCCCCGTCATCCGCCGCACCGCCTATGGCACCCGTCCCGCCGCTCCCGCGGATTTCGCCCTGCAGCGCTTCATGCAGAGCACCCTCGCCAGCCAGGGCACCACGGTGTCGCAGGACGACAAGACCGTGACCCTGCAGATCGACGTTCCGGGCCTGGCCCGCGAACAGCTCAACGTGACCATCGAGGGCCAGCAGGTGCGGCTCGCGAGTGTCGAAGGTGCGCCCCGCCAGGTGCAGCGCGCCTGGGAACTGGCCGACGAGATCGACGCATCCGCCAGTTCCGCCAGGCTCGAGAACGGCGTGCTCACGCTGGTGCTCGCCAAGGTGGTGCCGCAAAGCCGCGCCACGCAGCTCGCCATCGGCTGATCGGCGCTTCCGGCTCCGCCCTCGGTTGTCGCCCTTGCGCCCGTGCCTTCGCTGGCCCGGGCGCTTTTTTGTGCCCGCGTGCCTGCGTACCTGCACAGGGCCCGCTACGCCAGCGCGTCCAGCGGCCAGCGCGGCCTGACATCGAAAGCGTACTCGCGGTTGGGGGCCTCGCGCCCCGCCTGCAGGCGCATGGCGGCGGCCATGGCGATCATGGCGCCGTTGTCGGTGCACAGGTGCAATTCGGGATAGTGCACGCGCACGCCCATGCGGGAGCAGGCGGCGTCCAATTGCGTGCGCAACAGCCGGTTCGCGCCCACGCCACCAGCCACCACCACGCGGCGCAGGCCGGACTGCTGCAGCGCAGCCAGTGTCTTCTTCACGAGCACATCGACGATGGCCGCTTGCGTGCTGGCGGCCAGGTCGGCCTTGCGCGCAGGCAGGTCGTCGCCGAGCTTCTTCGCCTGCGTGAGCACCGCCGTCTTGAGGCCGGCGAACGAGAAATCGAGGTTGCCGCTGTGCAGCAGCGGCCGCGGCAGCTTGAAGGCCGCGTCGTCGCCCTGCTCCGCCAGCCGGGACAGCGCGGGCCCGCCCGGGTATCCCAGGCCCAGCAGCTTGGCGGATTTGTCGAACGCCTCGCCGGCCGCGTCGTCGATGGTCTCGCCCAGCAGCTCGTAGCGGCCCACGCCGTCCACGCGCATCAACTGCGTGTGGCCGCCCGAGACCAGCAGCGCGACGAAGGGGAATTCCGGCGGGTCGGCACTCAGGAAGGGCGACAGCAAATGGCCCTCCAGGTGGTGCACACCCAGCACCGGCCGGTCCAGCGACGCACCCAGGGCGCAGGCCACGCCTGCCCCCACGAGCAGCGCACCGGCCAGGCCCGGCCCGCGCGTGTAGGCCACCACGTCCACCTCCGCGAGGCGGCAGCCCGCCTCGGCCAGCGCGGTCTCGGTCAGTGGCAGCACGCGCCGGATGTGGTCGCGGCTCGCCAGCTCGGGCACCACGCCTCCGTAGGCCTGGTGCATTTCGATCTGGCTGTGCAGGGCATGGGCGAGCAGCGTGGGCACGCTGCCGTCCGCCGGCACGCGCACCAGGGCCACGCCGGTTTCGTCGCAGGAGGATTCGATTCCGAGGATGAGCTGACTCTTGACCATAGGCGCGCAAGTGTAGGCGCCCTGGCCGGCCGCCGCCGCAGCCCGGTCATTGCCGGCCTGCGGCGCCACCGCTCACCACCGGTCGGACCGCATGCGCAGTTCCCACTGGCCCGCGCGCATGCCGTACACGCCGACGGCGCCGTAGCGCTGCTCGCCCTTGTCATCCCACTTCATGGTGCCGGTGACAGGGGCGTAGCCGTTGATGGCGTGGAGCGCCTTCGTGATCTCGCGCGGATCGGCCGACTTGGCCTGCTGGATGGCCGCCGAGAGCACGTAGGTGGCGTCGTAGCTGTAGTGGCCGCCATAGGCCGGCGCCCGCTTGAAGGCGCGGTCATAGCGGTCCAGGAACTGCCGGCCCGCGATGAACTCGCGCGCCTCCAGCACGGGCGAGGTGGCGTAGATGCCGGCCAGCTTGCGGTCGCCCTTGAGCATGTCGGTGGTCTTGATGGTGTCGCCGCCCAGGATGCTGACGCGGGTGTAGTTCGCCTGCACCAGCGCATCGATGAGGGCGAGCACCTGGAAGTCGTTGAGGGTGGTGACGATCACGTCCACGCGCTCCTGCTGGAGCTTGCCGGCCAGTGCCTTGAAGTCGGTGGTCTTGTCGTCGAAGGATTCGCGCACGGAGACCTTGCGCTTGTCCTGCGCGATCTGCGCCGCGGCACCGTCGGCCAGCCCCTTGCCGTACGGCGTGCCGTCGTCGAGCACGGCGTAGCTGGATGCGGACAGCTGCGTGGCGGCGAACGAGCCCATGGCGCGCGCCTGCAGGGCATCGTTCGCGACGAGCCGGAAGGTGCCGGGGAACCCCAGCTCCGTGAAGCGCGGATGGGTGGAGATGGCCAGCTGCGGGATGCCCTGGGCGGCGTAGATGGGTGCGGCCTCGATGCTGACGCCGGAGTTCAGGTGGCCCACCACGGCCACCACGCCCGATTCGACCAGTTGCTGCGCCACGGTCTTGCCGGTGGCGGCGTCCGCGCGATCGTCCTGGGCCACCACCTCCAGGGTGACCCGCTTGCCATCCACCATGAAGCCGGACTGGTTCAGTTCGTCCACCGCCAGCTTCACGCCATTGAGCATGTCCTGCCCCAGCGCCGCGAGCGGGCCCGACAGCGGCTGGGCCACGCCGATCTTCACCGTGTCCGGCACGCGGCTGCAGCCCGCCAGCGACAGCGCTGCGCACGCCATCGCCAGTCCCGCCAGTGCCTCGCGCCGGCCGCCCCGCCCCACCACCCCGTCCATCCCCTGCCTCGTCGTCTTGATCACGGTCGCTCCATCCATTGAGTTCAGTTGATTCCTGGGACGCAAGGTATATAAGAGCCCCGCCCCGTACGCTATCGGGTAACTCCTGCCTGATAGCAAGTTCCAATCCCGGCACGGCGCGGCCGCGTTGCACCAATTTGGCGTGTTTCTTGCTGTAGGCTGGGGATATGAACGAGTCGCTGCGCATCGTGGTGGTGGCCCCGGACCTGTCCACGTCCGGGGAGGAAGACGAGCATGCCCAGGAGCAGGCCGAGCGTTCGCGCGCGCTGCGCATCGGCCTGCTGGAAAACGGCTTCAACCTGGTGGCGACGCTGCCGGCGGACGTCTTCCTGAGCGAGCGCATCGCCCAGCTGCAGCCCGACATGGTGATCGTGGATGCGGAAAGCGCCGCGCGCGACGCACTGGAGCACGTGGTGATGGCCACGCGCGAGGCGCCCCGCCCCATCGTGCTGTTCACCAACGACGAGGACACCTCCCACGTGCGCGATGCCGTGGCCGCGGGCGTGACCGCCTACATCGTGGCCGGGCTCGCGCCGCAGCGCATCCGCCCGATCCTGGACGTGGCGATGGCACGCTTTCAGCACGAACAGGCCCTGAAGGCCGAACTGGCCGACGCCCGCGGCGCGCTGCAGGACCGCAAGACCATCGACCGCGCCAAGGGCCTGCTCATGCAGCGCCACGGCCTCACGGAGCAGGCCGCCTACGACAAGCTGCGCAAGCTCGCGATGGACAAGGGCCTGAAGCTGGCGGAAGTCGCCCAGCGCATGCTCGATGCCTTCGAGCTGCTGGGCTGACATGGGGAGACGGCCGAGAGAGACTACATCAGTCCCTTGGCCTTCTCTTTCATCATCTTCTTGTAGAGCTCATAGACGGCCTTGCCCTCGCTCGGGTGGGCATTCAGTGCGCTGCCGTTCTTGATGGCTTTCTTGACATCGTCGGGCAATCCATCCGGGTAGCTTTGCAGCAAGCCACCCGCTTTCGTGTTGCGCCAGAGCTGCTTTTTCATCTTGGGATCACCACCGTCGCCCGAGACGTGCCGCTCATCCAGGGGACCGCGGCCCTCGTACTTGGTACTCGCGGAAAAGGTCAGCCCCCTGGGCGCCATGGAAGAAGACGATTCCGCCGCGGCCCTGGGTGGGCGGTTCGCAGCGCGCGGCGGACTGGCGGAAAAGTCCCAACTGGCGACCTTGTCGTGGGATTCCTGCTGGGCACGCTCGGGCGAACTGTTCGGGGACACATTGAAGGTCGGGTACGGATTCCATCCGCCTCCTGTAATTCTGTTGAACATGGGTATTCCTGAAAATCGAGGTGAAATTTCGCTGCGCCGCTGGACGATGCCACCGGGCAACACTGCCGCGATTGTTCTTGGATGCGAAGCCCGGCGGCAGCGCGCATCCGAAACGAATGCCTTCAACACGAACTCCACGGCCGGCATGCACGAACCCGTGGCGCCCTGCGCACGAAGAGGGTGCACCGGGCTTGCGGCACTGCACCATTCAGGCCCCGGCCGCACGGCTTTCCGCATCACCCGCGGCATCGCGTCAGGAGCAAACCGCTGGTGAATCCTCTGGCATAGGCCTTGCATAACCCCCGCCAGCACCCATCGCTGGGTCTTCGGGCTTTCCATCCAACGGCGGATGGCGTCCCGACCACCGGACAAAGGCGTCCCCACCCCACGCGGCCAGCGCCGCGCGGAGGTGTGGACGCCTTTTTTATTTCACTCTTCAAGGAAGCCCCGATGACCGATCTCTCGAAAACCAGCCTCCACCGCCGCACCGTGCTGCAGGCCGCCGCGGTGGGCGCCGCGGGCGTGAGCCCGGCGCTGCGCTCCCTGGTGCATGCCGCGGGCTCCGATGCGCCCGAGAAGAAGGAAGTGAAGATCGGCTTCATCCCGCTCACGGACTGCGCCAGCGTGGTGATGGCCTCGGTGCTGGGCATCGACCAGAAGTACGGCGTGAAGATCATCCCCAGCAAGGAAGCCAGCTGGGCGGGCGTGCGCGACAAGCTGGTGAACGGCGAACTGGACTTCGCCCACGTGCTCTACGGCCTCGTCTATGGCGTGCACCTGGGCGTGGGCGGCCCCAAGAAGGACATGGCCGTGCTCATGACCCTCAACAACAACGGCCAGGCGATCACGCTCTCCAAAAAGCTCGCCGACAAGGGCGCGGTGAACGGCGCCTCGCTCGCCAAGCTGATGGCCACCGAAAAACGCGAATACACCTTCGCGCAGACCTTCCCCACCGGCACGCACGCGATGTGGCTCTACTACTGGCTGGCCGCCAACGGCATCGACCCGATGAAGGGCGCCAAGGTCATCACCGTGCCGCCACCGCAGATGGTGGCCAACATGCGCGTGGGCAACATGGACGGCTTCTGCGTGGGCGAGCCCTGGAACCACCGCGCCATCATGGACGGCATCGGCATCACCGCCACCACCACGCAGGCCATCTGGAAGGACCACCCCGAGAAGGTGCTGGGCACCACGTCGGAGTTCGTGCAGAAATACCCCAACACGGCCCGCGCCGTGACGGCCGCCATCCTGGAGGCCGGCCGCTGGATCGACGAGAGCCTCGCGAACAAGAACAGGATGGCCGAGACCATCGCCGGCAAGGCCTACGTGAACACCGGCGTGGACGCCATCAACCAGCGCATCCTGGGCCGCTACCAGGACGGCCTGGGCAAGACCTGGGACGACCCGGACTACATGAAGTTCTACAACGACGGCGCGGTGAACTTCCCGTACCTGTCGGACGGCATGTGGTTCCTCACCCAGCACAAGCGCTGGGGCCTGATCAAGGACCACCCCGACTACCTCGGCGTGGCGAAGTCCATCAACCGCGTCGACCTCTACAGGCAGGCCGCCACCGCCGCCAAGGCCCCCCTGCCCAAGAGCGAGATGCGCACCAGCCAGCTGGTGGACGGCATCGTCTGGGACGGCAAGGACCCGGCCAAGTACGCCGACGGTTTCAAGATCAAGGCCTGAGCGCCGGCCCCTCCACCCCGATCACCCGCGAAGGAGTCCACCATGGTCAGCGCCGTCTTCCATGCACCCCCGGAGCCCGCCACCGCAGCCGCCGCCGCGCATTCCGCCCCGGCCCCCTCCTCCACCGCACACACGATGAAGACCGCATCCCCGCCCGCCCCCGCAGCGCCCGCCGCTGCCGTCCCGGCACCGCGCGACAACGCCGCCGCCCTGCGCCGCTTCTGGCTCGCGGTGCTGCCCCCCGCCTGCGGCATCGGCCTGCTGCTGGTGGTGTGGGCCATCGTCTCCACCACCACGGGCGGGAGCATTCCCAACCCGGCCGACACCTGGAAGCAGGCCGTGGAGATCTTCAGCGACCCGTTCTACCGCAACGGCCCCAACGACCAGGGCGTGGGCTGGAACGTGCTGGCCTCGCTGGAGCGCGTGGCCGTCGGCTTCGGCCTCGCCGCGGTGGTGGGCATCCCGGCGGGCTTCGTGATCGGGCGCTTCACCTTCCTCTCGCGCATGTTCAATCCGCTCATCAGCCTGCTGCGCCCGGTCTCGCCCCTGGCCTGGCTGCCGATCGGCCTGCTGGTCTTCAAGGGTGCGAACCCCGCGGCCATCTGGACCATCTTCATCTGCTCCATCTGGCCGATGATCATCAACACCGCGGTGGGCGTGCAGCGCGTGCCGCAGGACTACATGAACGTGGCCCGCGTGCTGAACCTCTCCGAATGGAAGATCGCCACCACCATCCTCTTTCCTTCGGTGCTGCCCTACATGCTCACCGGCGTGCGCCTGGCCGTCGGCACCGCGTGGCTGGTGATCGTCGCCGCCGAGATGCTGACCGGCGGCGTGGGCATCGGTTTCTGGGTGTGGGACGAGTGGAACAACCTGAACGTGAAGAACATCCTGATCGCGATCTTCGTGATCGGCATCGTCGGTCTGCTGCTCGAATACGCCCTGGTCAAGCTCGCCACGGCCTTCTCGTTCGAAGAGGTCAAGGCCTGACCCGGCCCCGTCCGACCCATCCCACACCGGAGTTCCCCATGCATGCATCCTTCAACACCAAGTTCATCGAAATCCAGGGCGTGGAGCAGACCTTCAGGACCACCAAGGGCCTGTTCCCCGCGCTGCGCGGCATCGACCTGGCCATCGCCAAGGGCGAATTCGTCTCGCTCATCGGGCACTCGGGCTGCGGCAAATCCACCCTGCTGAACCTGATCGCGGGCCTGACCACGCCCACGGCCGGCGCGCTCATTTGCGCCAACAAGGAAATCAAGGGGCCGGGCCCGGACCGCGCCGTCGTCTTCCAGAACCACTCGCTGCTGCCCTGGCTGACCTGCGAAGGCAACGTGTACCTGGCCGTGGAGCGCGTCTTCGGCGCCACCGAATCCAGGGCGCGCCTGAAGGAGCGCACGGCCGCCGCCCTGGCGCTGGTGGGCCTCGCCCACGCGGCGCACAAGCGCCCCGGCGAAATCTCCGGCGGCATGAAGCAGCGCGTGGGCATCGCCCGGGCGTTGTCGATGGAGCCCCAGGTGCTGCTGATGGACGAACCCTTCGGCGCCCTGGACGCCCTCACCCGCGCCAAGCTGCAGGACGAGCTGCTGGAGATCGTGGCGCGCACGCAGAGCACCGTGGTGATGGTGACCCACGACGTGGACGAGGCCGTGCTGCTGTCCGACAAGATCGTGATGCTGACCAACGGGCCGGCGGCGACGATCGGCGAGGTGCTGGCGGTGGAGATTCCGCGGCCGCGCAGTCGCGTGCAACTGGCGGAGGATGCCGTGTACCTGCAATGCCGGAAGGCGGTGATCGATTTTCTGTACACGCGGCAGGGGCATGTGGAGAAGGTGGCTTGAGGGCATTGCCCGCCTCATTGGCGACGCCAACGCCGAGAGCACCCCGGCCAAATGGAGGCGTTCCCGGCTTCCTTGCCGCAGCCCAGGATGCCTTCAGATCCCACCAATATATACATCGTATATATTTAAAGGATGCCAACGATCACCGCACACGTTTTCATAGCCATCAGCCTTGACGGCTACATCGCCCGCCACGATGGAGACATCGCCTGGCTGTTGCAGCGCGATGATCCGACAGAGGACCATGGCTACGCGGCGTTTATTGCGGACAAAGGCGCGATCGTGATGGGTCGCGGCAGTTATGAGAAAGCACTGACCTTTGACAGATGGCCTTACGACCTGCCTGTGGTGGTGCTGTCCAGGCAACTGGTCGATGCCCCTGTTCCCGAGGCGTTGAAGGACAAGGTCCGGTTCTCCAGTTGGCCTCCCGAGGAGGCGATGCAGGAGCTGGCTCATCAGGGCGTGCAGCGGGTGTATGTTGATGGAGGCCAGGTGGTCCAGTCGTTTCTGCGCGACGGGTTGATTGCCGACATGGTGATCACCACCGTCCCCGTGTTGATCGGCTCGGGCAGGCCACTGTTTGGTGCGCTATCCCGCGACATCGATCTGAAGCTGGTGTCCAGCCGCAGCTTCCCTTCGGGTTTGGTGCAATCCACCTATCAGCTGGCGCCATGACCCGCCCACGTGGGCGCCCGACGCGCGGGAAGGGAGTGACGCGGGACGATATTCTCGCCACTGCGCTGACGCTGCTGGATGAAAGCGGAGGGCACGGCTTGACGCTTCGTACCCTGGCCGCACGGCTGGGCGTCACGCCGATGAGCCTCTACCACCACGTTGGCGATCATGCCGGGTTGCTGCGCGCGCTGTCGGACCGGGTGTACGCGGAAGTCATGGAAGCAGTGGGGGAGTCGCCGGACCGTCGGGCAGAAATCCAGGCGCTGCTCTTTCGCTATTACCTTGCCGTGGGCCGCCATCCGCAGCTCACGCTGGCGATCTTCACGACACCAGAGGCCTTTGCGGGGGTGACCCGCCAAATCACCGACCGCCTGACAACCTTGCTTGCAGCGGTCACGGCCGAGCCCATCCTGTGGCGTGACATTCTGGTTGACCATGCGCATGGCAGCGGCCTGGCCCTTGCCTCGGCCAGACATGGGCAGACCCAGACGCTGCAGGAGCAATATCGACTGGCCCTCGATCGTTTGCTGGATCACCTGATGGAAAAGGGACGCGTCGACACATCTGCGCGTGCCGCCGTTGCCTAGAGCGTGAATAGAGCTTCCGGGTTTTCAAAACCAACAGGAATATTGACCACCAACAAAATTCCTGAGTGGTATGATGGACGTTGTTCTGGTCTGGCGGCCACTCCACGGTACCGCCACCAGAAAGCTCTGCCCGGAGGAACACCACCTCGCAGAGATATGGCGACTTCCGTCGCACGGCGGACCTGCTGAGCTGCAGATCCCCCGACTGTCCAGAAGCTCACGCGGGCCGGTTTCGACCTGCGTCATTGAATGCTCCAGATCCCAAATACCGCCATTTCCATGGGCAAGTACGTCGTCTCGCCCGCGACACATCCGACCAGCTGCGGTCGCTTCCGCGCCTCCTTCGCGGTCCATCGCGCCCAAAGCAGCGGCAGCTACTGCCGGGTGTTCCGTTTCGACAAGACATTCGCCTCGCGCGAAGCCGCCCGACTCTTTGCCGTCACCCAGGGCTGGCTGCAAACGTGCATGTCGCACCCTCCGGTCTGTTGACCTCTGCTGTCGCAGACGCCCTCTCGCCGTGACGGTCGAGGGATCATCGCCCGGCTCGCCAGGCTCGACATTCCACCTGCGGGCTCCTCGTCCGCCCTCTTTCAGAAAGGCTCCTCATGAGCTGCAAAATCTATGTGGGCAACCTGCCCTATTCCGTGACCGATGAAAGCCTGCGCAGCAATTTCGCGGAATTCGGCGGCGTCACTTCGTCCAAGATCATGACGGACCGCGAAACCGGTCGCTCCAAGGGTTTCGGTTTCGTGGAAATGTCCTCGGCCGAAGACGCGCAGTCGGCGATCACCGGCCTGAACGGCCTGTCCGTCGATGGACGCTCCATCGTCGTCAACCTGGCCCGCCCGCGTGAGGCAAACGGCGGCCCGGGTGGCTACAGCCCGGTAGGCTACGCGGTGAACAAGCGCTCCGACGTGGGCTATGGCAATGACGGCTACGGCGGCGGCCGTTACTGAGCCCTCCCGCTTTTTCGCGGAAGAACCGGCTTCATTGAGCCGGTTTTTTTTCGTGCGGGGCCGTCCACCATCCGGCCCACAGGCTCAACCAGAGCGGCGCGCGACGATTTCCCAGACAACCTTGGGCAGCGCATAGCGCTGTATCGTCTTTTCCTGAATGCTGATGACGTCCCAGCCTTCGCCGCACAACGAACGGGCCGACGCTTCATCGAAAAAGCGTTTCAATTGGCCATGCACGAGGTACTGGCCCTCTCCCACCGGGCGATGACCGGCCGCGCCGAAATGAACGTCTTGCGTCGAGTTCACGCGGCAAAGAAAGATGCCACCAGGAGCGAGGCAATCCCGTATGCGATGCATCACCTCCTCTGTCTGTTCAACGGAAAAATAGTGCAGCGACAGGCTTGCGATCACGGCGCTCGCGTTGTGGGCGGCCACAGGAAACTGCTCGCGGAGATCCTGGCGATACAGGAGCTGCGGCGAAATCCTTTTCCCCGCCTCGGCGATGGCCGCCGGTGATCGATCGACGCCGACCACGGAAAACCCTTCGGCGGCCAGCATCGCGAGATCTGCTCCATTGCCGCAGCCGAGTTCCGCGATCACCCCGCCACCTGCATGCTGGCGAAGCAGGGGAAGCCATGGCCTCAGCCACTCGTCGTGCGCCGGCCCCCAGCGCCGGCCGCCAAGAAACGAGGCCAGGCCCCCTATGGAGAATTTGAGGGAATCCGCCCACTTGCCTGAAAGCACCGGGTAATTTTTAGTTATCGTGAATCGCCTCAAGCCTCGTTACCCTTCCACGTAGATACCATCTTCAACCTGGATGCATCACGATACACCCCGGACCTTCCTGTCCCAGCCCATCGCTGGCACGGAAACCGATGATCCTGCCTCGACACTTCCCCCGGTCCACCGCGCGTCCACCATTTTCCTGCCGACCCTGTCGCATCTGAAAAGCGCCGACTGGCGCAATCGCAGCCGACCACCCTACGGCAGAGATGGTTCCCGCGCCGCATGCGAACTGGAAACCAGGCTTGCACATATCGAAGGCGCCCGGCAAGCGCTCGTGGTGTCTTCCGGGCTCGCGGCATACGCGCTGATCTGCATGGCGCTGCTGTCTCCCGGCGACGTCGTTGCGATGCCGACGAACGGCTATGGCACCGCGCAGCAAATGCTGCGGAACGTATTTCACCGTTTCGGCATCGGAATTGTGCTGTACGACCCCATGGCGCCCGACACCTGGGCCGAGGCCGTTCCCCCTTCCACCCGCCTGTTGTGCGTGGAGGCACCGGGCTCGGTCACCATGGAGGTTCCGGATCTTCGGCGCCTCGCCGGGCTGGCAGGTGAACGGGGGTGCATCGCCGCGATCGACAACACGTACAGCGCAGGACTGCATCTGCGTGCGTTTGAACTCGGCTTCCATGTGTCCATCCAGGCACTGACCAAACTCCAGTCCGGTGGTGCCGATCTGGTGATGGGGAGCGTGGGCAGCGTGCGCGAGGACATCTCCCGCAGTCTTTGCGAAACACGCCATTTTCTCGGAATGCATGTCTCGCCGGATGATATTTATCTGGTGCTCCGGGGCCTGCCCACGCTGAGCCTTCGGTACGCGGCCAACACGGAAGCGTCCTTGCGCCTCGCGGAGTGGTTTTCGGAGAAGAAGGAGATCGCGGCCGTCATGCATCCGGCTTTCCGCGGCAGCCAGGGCCACGACCATTGGAAACGGTATTTCACGGGTGCCACCAGCCTGTTCAGCATTGCCTTCGACGCATCGGTCGAATCCGAAAAGATAGAGGCGTTTCTCGAAGCCCTGACCCTCTTTCACTTTGGCTTCTCGTGGGGAGGTCCGACAAGCCTGGTCATGTTGTACGGCAGGGAGAGCGCATTCACGCGGCATTTCGAAAGAAGCCATCCCGGGGCGGGTTGCATCGCGCGGTTTTGGCTCGGCCTGGAAGACGGGGGCGATCTGGCGGCGGACGTAGCCAACGCCTGGTCATCGGCCTTCGACGCATAGCGGGCTCAGCCCAGCACACTCAGCACGAGGCCGATCGTCACGAACAATGTGCAGGCCAGCCGCATCCCGACCACTTTCTCCTTCAGGAAGACGGCACCGAAGAGGGCCCCGAATACAACGCTTGTCTCGCGCAGCGCCGAAACCAGCGCGGGCTGGCTCCGCGACAGCGCGAGAATCACGAGTCCATGGGCCGCCGACATCACGAAGCCGTTGACCAGGCAACTTCGGCCATTCCTCGCGACGTAGGATTGCAGCTTCCTGAAACCCGCCGCTGCCGCGACCAGCAGCATCAGCATCCCCTCGAGGACGAACAACCACAGCACATAGGTGAGCGCCTGCCCGCTCACGCGCGCCCCCTCGCTGTCCAGCAGGGTGAACACCGCGATGAACGCCGAGGTGCCCAGTGCGAACGAGATGGCCCGGCCTTCATTGCCTTTCGGAAGCCCCCGGGAGAACGACAGGCCCATGATGCCTACCCCGATGACGGCGATTCCCACGTATTTCCAGGGCGCCAGCACGGTGCCCAGCAACAGGACCGAGATCGCCGTCACCATCAGCGGCGTGGCACCGCGGGCAATGGGATACACCTGGCTCATGTCTCCGTGCCTGTAGCCCGCGCCGAGACAGATCCGGTAACCGGCATGCAACGGTGCGGAGACCGCCAGCCACTTCCAGGCCGCCGGGTCCATGCCGGGGAAAAATGGCAGCATCGCCAGGCAGATGCCACCGGAGGTAGCCGCCATCACGGTCAGCGAAAGAAACTTGTCCTCATCCTTCTTGACGAAGAGATTCCATGCCGCATGCATCACCGCGGAGAGCATGACGAGGCCTAGTGATACGGTGTCCAAGATGAAGTTCTTCGGGCAGGGATTGGAGAAATTCCGTCAGATCGGATGATCCTGGGGAAGCACGACGAGTTGAGGTACGTTGATGTGGGGAGGCTGCAGCATGAGCCAGAGAATCCTCTCGGCAACGTCATCCGGCTGGAGCGGCCGGGCAATGTTCCGGGCGACGGCCGGCCGCACCGCCGCACCGCGGTGCAGCTCCGTCTCCACGAGGCCCGGGGCGACGCACGACACCTTGATCCGGCTGCGGGCGAGCTCCATGCGCAGGGCTTCGCACAGCGCCTCGATGGCATGTTTCGTACCCGCATAGGCCCCGGCGGTCTCCCGCACCTTGTGGCCCATGATGCTGGTGGTGTGAATCAGATGACCATATTCCTGCCCACGGAAATGCTTCAGCAGGGTGTATGTGAATCGATAGGCTGCCTCGACATTGATGCGGGACATGGCGCAGACTTGATCGATATCGATCTGCTCGATGGTCCCGGTATGGTTGACACCCGCATTGTTGACGGCGAAATCGACCCGGCCGAAACAGCTCACCGCTCGCTCGAGCAATCGCGAGCATGCGTCGCCCTCGGTCAGATCGCCGGCGATCCATTCGATGCCGGCGTATCGGGATGCCAGCGATTTCAAACGGCTTTCGCGGCGACCATGCAGGACGAGCTGCATTCCCCTGTCTGCCAGCTTGCCCGCCAGCGCCATGCCGATGCCGCTGGAAGCACCTGTAACGATCGCGACCTTGCCGGTCAGGCCCTGGCCTGCAGCACCAGGAATGGACCCGCTGCTCATGGCACCGCCTTGCGATCCGTGCGCCGGGCCCGGCCGACACACGCTGCGCGAAAGGCGCTGGAAATGACCTTGTCCAGATCGCCCGCGCTCGCTCCCCATTCAATGTGCCACTGAACGCCCATCGCGAATTCACGCGCACGGGTCAGGACGATCGCTTCGGTCAAGCCGTCCTCGCTGGTAGCCTGAACGGCAACCCCCTCCCCCAGGTCCGACACTGCCTGCGAATGAAGGGAGTTGACCTTCTGCTCCAGGCCCGCGCGGCCCGACCGTTCGATCAATTCGCTCAAGTAGCTTCCCCTGTGGATGCGAATCGGATGGCGCGCCTCATATCTTTCCTGGTAGGGAAGCGACTTATCCGATCGATGGTCCTCGAAACATCCAAGCTCGTGGACCTGCTCATGCAATCCGCCGCCACAGGCCACATTCATCTCCTGCATTCCACGGCAAATCCCCAGCATGGGGACTCCCTGCGACAGGCAATGCCGGATCAACCAATGCGTTGTCTCGTCGCGCGCCCTGTCCGGCTGGCCGACAGGTTCGATCTCGAACAGTTCATCGCCCCGGCGCCGGAGCCCCACGTTGCTCGGCGAACCCGTGAGCAACACCCCATCCAGACGTTCGGCGAGCAGTGAAAGTCCGCCGGCCGGCCCGCCAAGCGACGGTGTAGCGGCAATCAGGACCGGTACGGCCTGCAGTTCATTGAGAACGTAGTCCACGTACTTGTGGAATACGGTGTGATGAGGCGTCGGAGGGTAATCACCGAACGCGATGCCGCGCAGACAGCACGAAACGCCGACGAGAGGCCGCACTTCGCTCATGCGAACCATGCCCGCGTGGCGTTGCCGGTGGGTTCATACACCCTGAGGCGGTATTGCATTTCCATGTCTGAATATTCTTCCGTCTCATGCTGGAAGAAAGCGGCGATACGCTCCTTCGCCAGGGCACCGGAGGGAAAGAGCGGTTCGGCCTGGAGCAGCAGGCGGCTGGCCTCGAAAAGTTCATCGATGAAATCGATGGTGGCGAGTATGTACGCCTTCGTCTCCCCGGCATCGCGTCCGCAGCCGGCCAGCAGCAAATGCAGATAGCGCTCGTAGAGCCGCGCATCCACGCCCGCCATCGCGCCATACCGGACGATCCACTTCCTGTGGTAATTGGTGTTTCCACACAGATGCGTGTATGCGTGGAACTGGGTCACCATGTTCTCGCGCGCAAGGTCGGCGCAGCGGGCCCATTCGCCCTCATGCCACGCGCCGAGGATGTCGAGCAGCACCGAGAAATCGGAAGCCTTCCACCGGTACATCAGGTACCGGAATACCTTGAGACCTATGCGGTCGCGCAGGTCGTCGAGATAGGCCTTTCCCGCCAGTCCGTGCGAATGGAAGAGCCGATGCACGAAAGCCATGTCGCGGGCGCCCATGTACTTCGTGAGCAGCACCAGCGACCGGGTGGCGTAATCGAAGGTACTGCGGACCTGGGACACCAGGGCGTCCATGTCGGCCTTCGAGCGGTATTCGATGTCCACCTTGATGTGCGTGGACGGCACGACGGTGTGTATGAGGAACACCTCCGCCGTCGGCGCCGCCCCCGTCAGGATCGAACGGTCCGTGCTGAGCGTCCTGTAGTGCCTGTCCAGTGCGATGTCCCGCTCCCGCCGAAGCTCGTCGGTCACCACATGGACATCCACGTCGGACATGGAATTTCCGATGCCCTCGATCAACGAGCCGCCGACGAAGGCCGCATCTCCATCACGCAGATAGGCATTGTCCAGAATGAAGTCACTGGACAGGTGCACGTTGCCGTTGAGCAGGCTGTAGACCTGCCCGCGTTCCTCATCTTTAGAAGGCATGGATTGATTCATCGAGTGCGTTTTTCAGGACCGCGCCGTGCTCGGCCCACCGCGAGGTGACCTCGCCGACCGCGCGTGCATCGATCAGGGGCCTGACACCGGGCCTGTCGTGCCGGATCACTTCGGACGCGACGGTGAGCATGTCCCATGGCTGCGCCAGCCCGCCATCGACTATGTCGAGGACCACGTCGAGCGGTAGCTTGGTATTGCCTTGCATGGCATTCGCGAGCGCGCGCAGCCCGGGAGCCCTCTGGCCCAAGGCATCCTGCAGCCGCGCCATGGAGCGAGCGGGATCGATTTCGTTCTTCGGCGACGCGGCCTCAATGCGCAGCACCTCGGCGCATACGCTGGCGGCGAGATCGACGGCAGACCTCGACGGAGCGGCGGCGCAGTCGCGCATCAGCGCAACCAGTGCCGGACCTCCGAGCAGGATCGACAGGTCACGAACGAGATCCGCCGGCTCGTCGGGCGCGTGGACGAAACCCAGCATCCGGTTGTGCATGCGTAGCAAGGTGCGTAAATGCTGTTGATTGCGCCGATCGGCATGGGCCGATCCTTTCATGCGGAGCATGTCAAGGTAGTTGTCGCGTCGATCAAGCAGCCCGAGGCTGCGTATTCGATGCGGTCGCCGCGGCATTGGAGATGCCGTCGCGCTCA
>NZ_FNEY01000066.1 GCF_900100305.1 Paracidovorax citrulli
CATGCTCATCTTCACGTTCGCGATGTCCACACCCGTGTTGTCCGACTTCACGCGGACCTTCACGTTGTAGTCCACCACGCGCTTGACGGGGACCAAGACCTTCATTGCTGCGGCTCCTAAACGGGTTGATTGATTGACGTAACGTAAACCGGTCCATTCTATGCGCCGGCCCTGGCCGGAACGGCGGGCAACCGCCGGGAGAACACGCTGGCCGGCTGCCCCGCACAAAAAAAGAACGATCGTGCTTTTTACAGAAGTATAGCGGTGTCCGGTCACGCCGTGGGCGGCGGCGAGGACGCTTGTGCGACATGAGCGACCTGCAGGGGCCCGGCGGGCGGCGGGCCATCGGCCTGCAGGCGCACCACGCGCTGCGGATAGGGGATGTCGATCCCATCGGCACGCAGGCCTTCGAGGATGGCGATGTTGATCGCCGAGCGCAGATTGACCGTTCCGGCCGAAGGGTCGCTCACCCAGAAGTTGAGGCTGAATTCCAGCCCGTCGGGAGCGAAGTTCACCAGGTAGGCCACCGGCGCCGGGTCGGCCAGCACGCGCGGCTGGGCGGCCGCGGCTGCGCAGAGGATGGCCTGCACGCGCGACACGTCGCTGTCGTAGCCCACGGTGATGTTCGTGGTGATGTTGAACTTGCGGTCCGCGTCCGAGAGGTTCTCCACGCGCTGCGTGATGAGCGTCTCGTTGGGCACGATGGATTCGCGCCCGTTGCCCGCGCGGATCAGGGTGTAGCGGGTCTTGATGTCGGTGATGCGGCCCTCGAAGCCGTCCACGCGCACGTTGTCGCCGATGCGCAGGGAGCGCTCCAGCAAAATCACGAAGCCGCTCACGTAGTTGGAGGCGAGCTTCTGCAAACCGAAGCCCAGGCCCACGCCGACGGCACCGCCCAGCACCGACAGCGCCGTCAGGTCCACCCCCACGGCCGAGAGTGCGAACAGCAGGCCCACCAGCAGCAGCCCCGCCCGCGTGGCGTTGGCGGCCACCTTGCGCATGGAAAGATCGACGATCGTCCGGTCCAGCAGGCGCCGCTCCACGGTGGACGAGAGCCACAGCGCCAGCAGCATCACCACGGTGGCCGAGAGCGATCCTTCGATCAGCGTGAGCGCCGTGACCCGCGACTTGCCGAAATGGATGGCGACGCCGGCCAGCTCGGCGCGCACCGCCGGCAACAGACCGACGATCCAGAGCACCGCCACGCCCCAGGCCAGCCACGAGACGATGCGCTCCACCAGCCGCATGGCCGCGGATTTCGGGAACGCGTTGGCGAGGATGCGCGCGAAGAACCGGACCAGCACCAGCGAGCTGAGCACCGGCACCGCCACGCGCAGCAGGAATACGGGCTGCGCCAGCACCGTCTCCACGCCCACGCGGGCGGCATAGACCAGGGCCAGTGCCAGCAGCGGGAACATCAGCCCATCGACCGTGCGGCGCCCGAACCACACCGAATCGGGCGGCTGCTGGCGGCCGAGGACGCGGCTGGCGAAATAGGCGAGCGCCAGGCAGGCGGCCAGCACGGCCGCTTCGATCCAGGTATGGGATTGGCTGAAATCGCGGATCAGCGCGTGGAGGGCATCCATGGGCGGGGATGTCGGGGCATCGATCGGGAACGGCAGGACCGGAACGCGGCGGCGATCCCGGCAGGAGAGCAGGCAAGCTTACCCCGGCGGGAAGGCCCCGGCCACCTATCTCAGCCTCGCACGGCCGCAGACCTGCCGTACATGCCAAGGCGAGCAGCAAGCCAGTTCAGCTACTGCCTTACTGCCGCCTTTGTTCGTCCCCCCCGCGTCAGAATAGTTGTCGCCTCGATAGGACTCCGGTGTTCGGAGTTCATGAAGGTAGTAGGAGGCTGTGTAGTTGTGGTCGAAGGTC